>NZ_BNAW01000019.1 GCF_014654205.1 Amycolatopsis bullii | reverse complement strand
CCGCGCGCGAGGTCAGCACGAGGTGCCCGGCGCCCCGCCCGGCCAGCCAGCGGGCGACGTGCCCGCCGATCGCCCCGGTCCCGCCCGTGACGAGCACCGTGCCCCGCGGCGTCCAGTCCCGCACGGGGGCGGTGGCCGGCAACGGCGCCCGGACGAGCCGGCGGGCCAGGACACCGTGGTCCCGCACCGCGACCTGGTCCTCGCCGCCGGTGCCGGCCAGCACGGCGACCAGCCGCCGGGCCGCTCGCTCGTCGAACGTCTCGGGCAGGTCGACGAGCCCGCCCCACCGGCTCGGCTCTTCGAGACCGAACACCCGGCCGAGGCCCCAGACCTGCGCCTGCGCGGGCGCACGCGGCGGGTCCGACGGCCCGGTCGACACCGCGCCGCTCGTCACCAGCCACAGCGGCGCAGCGATGTCCACATCGGACAATGCTTGGACCAGCGCGAGCGTGGCCTGCGCGTCGAGGAACCCGAGGACGGCCCCCGGGTTCTTGCCGGAAAGCTCGCGGGCCAGGCCTTCCCGGTCGGCCGCGTCAGGCCGGAGGAGCTCCGGTTCGGCGCCCGCGGCGGCGAGGGCCGCCACGATGCTCGTGACCGTCTCCTCGGCCACCTCCTCGCCGACGACCAGCAGCCACTCGCCGGAGAGCGCGGATTCCTTCGCCGGAACGGGCTGCCACGCGATGCGGTAGCGCCATTCCTCCACAGTGGACTTGTCCCGGCTGCGGCGCCGCCACGACGACAACGCCGGCAGTACCGGGCCGAGTTCGTCCTCCGGCAGCGCCAGCTGACCGGCCAGTCCTTCGAGGTCCTCGCGGTCGACCGCGTCCCAGAACGCCGCGTCCACCGCGTCCTTCGCCGGGGCGGAACCGCGCTCGGGCGTGAGCCAGTACCGCTGCCGCTGGAACGCGTACGTCGGCAGGTCGACGAGCCGCGGTTCGCAGGCGGCGAAGACGGCGTCCCAGTCCGGCGACACACCTCGCACGTGCAGCTCGGCCAGCGAGGTGAGGAACCGCGCCTCGCCGCCCTCGCCGCGCCGCAGCGTGCCGACGACCACCGTCGGCTCGCCCGCGATCTCGTCGAGCGTCTCCTGGACGCCCATCGCCAGCACCGGGTGCGAGCTCACCTCGACGAACGCGGTGAAACCCTCGCCGGCGAGCACGCGGATCGCGGCTTCGAACCGGACGGGCTCGCGCAGGTTGGTGTACCAGTAGCGGCCGTCCACCGTGGTCCCGCCGGCCCACTCGCCGGTCACGGTCGAGAGGAACGGCACGCGCGGCTCGCGCGGCTCGATCGGGGCAAGGTCCGCCGTCAGCCGGTCCTCGATGGCTTCGACGTGCGGCGAGTGCGACGCGTAGTCGACCGCGATGACCTTGGCGCGGACGCCGTCCGCCACGCAGTCCGCGACCACGGTGGCCAGCGCGCCGGGGTCGCCGGAGAGCACCACCGACGAGACGCCGTTGACCGCGGCGACGGCGACCCGCCCGCCGAGTGCGGCGATCCGCTTCCCGGCCTCCTCGGCCGGCAGCGCGACGGAGGCCATGCCACCGTGCCCCGAGAGGCACTCCGCGATGGCCTTGCTCCGCAGCACGACGACGCGCGCGGCGTCCGCCAGCGACAACGCACCGGACACGCAGGCGGCGGCGATCTCGCCCTGCGAGTGCCCGACCACGGCGTCCGGGTGGATGCCGCGCGATTCCCAGAGCGCGGCCAGCGACACCATCACCGCGAACGACACCGGCTGGACGACGTCGACCCGCTCCAGCAGCGCGGCGTCGGTCAGCGCGTCCGGCAGCGACCAGTCGACCAGCTCGCCGAACGCGGCGGCGCACTCCGCCATCCGCGCCGCGAACACCGGCGACGAGCCGAGCAGCTCCGCCCCCATGCCCGCCCACTGGGCGCCCTGGCCGGGGAACACGAAAGCCACCCGACCCTTGACGTCCGCGACCCCGCGGACCGCGCCGGCGCCGGTCAGCCCCGCCGCCAGGTCCGCGGTCGCCGAACCCACCACCACCGCACGGTGTTCGAACGACGACCGCGACGAGACGAGCGAGTAGCCGACGTCGGCCGGACGCTCCGGCACCGAGCTCACGTGCGCGGCCAGCCGGGCCGCCTGCTCTCGCAGCGCCGCCGCGGACCGCGCCGACAGCACCCACGGCACCACCGGGGAACCGGGCAACTCGCGTGCCGGGCGCTCGACGGCCTCCGGGGCCTGTTCGAGCACCACGTGCGCGTTCGTGCCGCTCATCCCGAACGACGACACCGCGGCCCGCCGGGGCCGCTCCGCGGACGGCCACGACCGCGGTTCGGTCAGCAGCCGCACCTCGCCGGCGGACCAGTCCACGTGCGGCGAGGGCTCGTCGGCGTGCAGCGTGCGCGGCAACAGCTCGTGGCGGAGCGAAAGCACCATCTTGATGACGCCGGTGATCCCGGCGGCGGCCTGGCCGTGCCCGACGTTGGACTTGCCCGACCCGAGCCACACCGGCCGGTCCCGGTCCTGCCCGTAGGTCGCGAGCAACGCCTGCGCTTCGATCGGGTCGCCCAGCGGCGTCCCGGTCCCGTGCGCCTCGACGGCGTCCACATCGGACGGTCCGAGACCCGCGTCGGCCAGCGCCGCCCGGATCACCCGCTGCTGCGAAGGACCGTTGGGCGCCGTGAGGCCGTTCGAGGCGCCGTCGGAGTTCACCGCCGAGCCCCGGATCACGGCCAGGACCGGGTGCCCGTTGCGGCGGGCGTCCGACAGCCGCTCGACGAGCACCATCCCGGCGCCCTCGGCCAGCCCCATGCCGTCGGCCTGCGCGGAGAACGCCTTGCACCGGCCGTCGGCGGCGAGCCCCCGCTGGCGGCTGAAGCCGACGAAGCCGATCGGGTCGGCCATCACCGCCGCGCCCCCGGCGAGCGCGAGCTCGCACTCGCCGCCGCGCAACGCGCGGATCGCGAGGTGCAGCGCCACGAGCGACGACGAGCACGCCGTGTCGACGGTGAGCGCGGGACCTTCCAGGCCCAGTGCGTAGGCGATCCGGCCGGACACCACGCTCGTCGACGAACCGGTGACGAGGTGGCCCTGCGCCTCGGCGGCCACGCCGTCGGAAGTGGCGCCGAAACCCTGGTGGGACGCGCCGATGAAGACGCCGGTGGCCGAGCCGCGCAGGGAGGCCGGGTCGATCCGCGACCGCTCCAGCGTCTCCCACGCGCCCTCGAGCAGCAGCCGCTGCTGCGGATCCATCACCGCGGCTTCGCGCGGCGAGATGCCGAAGAAGGCCGGATCGAATTCGGCCGCGTCACGCAGGAACCCGCCGTCCCGCGCGTAGGTCGTGCCCGCCGCGGTGTCGTCGGCGGCGAAGAGCCGGTCGAGGTCCCAGCCGCGGTCGGGCGGGAAGCCGGAGATCACGTCGCCGCCGTCGAGCAGCAGCTGCCAGAAGTCCTCCGGGCTGCGGATGCCGCCGGGCAGGTGGCAGGCCATCCCGACGATCGCGATGGGTTCGTCGGCGACCCGGGCGGGGGCCGCGGCTTCGGCGGGCGCGGGCTCCTCGCCGAGCAGCTCCGCGAGCAGGTGGCCGGCGAGCACCGCCGGGGTGGGGTAGTCGAAGACGAGCGTGGCGGTCAGCTTGAGGCCGGTCGCCGCGGTCAGCCGGTTGCGCAGCTCGACCGCGGTCAGCGAGTCGAAGCCGAGGTCGCGGAACGGGCGCTCCGCCTCGATCAGCGTGCCCGCCCGGTGCCCGAGCACGGCGGACGCCTCGGCCTGGACGAGCTCCACCAGCGTCCGGGTCCGGTCCGCCTCGCCGAGCCGGGCGAGGCTGCGGCGCAACGCCGGCTCGCCGGAAGAGCTCCCGGCCGCGGCCCGCCGGGCCGTCGTCCGGACCAGACCGCGCAGCAGCCACGGCAGCGAGCCGGCCCGCGCCTGCTCCCGCAGCGCCGCCCGGTCCAGGCGGATCGGCACCTGGACCGCCTCGTCGAGCAGCCGTGCGCGGTCGAACAGCGCCAGACCCTCCGTTGTGGACAGTGGCGCCACGCCGATGCGGCGCAGCCGCGCCACGTCGGCGTCGGTGAGGTGCGCGGTCATCCCGCTGCGCTGCTCCCAGAAACCCCACGCCAGCGCGACGGCGGGCAGGCCGCTCGCCCGGCGGTGCTGCGCGAGCGCGTCGAGGAAGCTGTTGGCGGCCGCGTAATTGCCCTGGCCCGCGTCGCCGAAGATGCCGGCGCCCGCGGAGAAGAGCACGAACTCCGCGAGGTCGAGGTCCCGGGTCAGCTCGTGCAGGTGCCACGCGGCGTCCACCTTGGGCCGCAGCACCGCGTCGAGCCGTTCCGGGGTCAGCGACTCGACGACGCCGTCGTCGAGGACACCGGCGAGGTGCACCACGGCGGTCAGCGGGTGCGCCGCCGGGATCCGCGCGAGCACGCTCGCCAGCTCCTCGCGGTTCGCCGCGTCGCAGGCGACGATGTCGACCTCGGCACCGAGGCCGGTGAGCTCGGCGCGCAGCTCGGCCGCACCCGGTGCGTCCGCGCCGCGCCGCCCGAGCAGCAGCAGCCGCCGCGTGCCGGTGGCGGCCAGGTGGCGGGCGACCTCCGCACCGAGGGTGCCCGTGCCGCCGGTGAGCAGCACGGTGCCGTCCGCCGGGCGGGACCGCGGAACGGTCAGCACGACCTTCCCGACGTGGCGGGCCTGGCTGACGAACCGGTAGGCCTCGGGCGCGCGCCGCACGTCCCACGGACGCGACGGCAGCGGCTGCAGCGCGCCCTCGGCGAACAGCCGCAGCACCTCGGTCAGGATCTCCCGGACGCGCTCCGGCGCGGCCTCCACCGCGTCGAACGCCCGGTACCAGACCTCGGTGGCGGCGGCGATCTCCTCGGCGTCGCGGATGTCGGTCTTGCCCATCTCCACGAACCGGCCGCCGTCGCGCAGGAGGCCCAGCGAGGCGTCGACGAACTCGCCGGCCAGGGAGTTCAGCACGAGGTCGAAGCCGCCCTCGCCGGCGAACCGCTCGGCGAAGCGCAGGTCCCGCGACGACGCGAGGCGCGTGTCGTCGAGGCCCAGCTCGCGCAGCGCGGGCCACTTGGCCTCGCTCGCCGTGCCGAAGACGTCCGCGCCGAAGTGGCGGGCGAGCTGGACGGCGGCCATGCCGACACCGCCGGCCGCGGCGTGCACGAGGACGCGGTGCCCCGCCGCGATCCGGCCGAGGTCGACGAGGCCGTAGTAGGCGGTCAGGAACACCACGGGCACGCCGGCCGCCCGCTCGAACGTCCAGCCGTCCGGCACCGGCACGAGCAGCCGGTGGTCGGTGACCGCGACGGTCGCGATGGAGTTCCCGCGGAAGATGCCGGTCACCCGGTCGCCGGGCGCGAGCCCGGTGACGCCGGCGCCGACCTCGGTCACCACGCCGGCCGCCTCGCTGCCCATCACGGCGTCGTCGCCGGGGTACATCCCGAGGGCGATGAGGACGTCCCGGAAGTTCAGGCCCGCGGCCCGGACCTCGACGCGGACCTCGTCGTGGCCGAGCGGTGCGTCCGTCGCGGACAGCAGGGCGAGGCCGTCGAGCGCACCCTTCTTCGCGGTGCCGAGCAGCCACGCGCCGTGCTCCGGCGGCACCAGCGCCGGGTGCTGCGCCGGCAGCTTCGCCAGCCGCGCCGCGCACACCTTGCCACCGGTGACGGCCAGCTGCGGCTCGCCCGAACGCAGCGCGCCGAACAGGCCGCCGGGCAGCTCGCCGGACGTCGCTTCGGCGCCGAGGTCGAGCAGCACGACCCGGCCGGGGTGTTCGGAAGCGGCCGATCGGAGCAGGCCCCAGGCCGCCGCGGCGGCGAGGTCGGTCACCGGTCCGTCGGGCGTGCCGACCGCGCCGCGGGTGACGACCACGAGCCGCGCGCCCGCGAACCGCTCGTCCGCCAGCCAGCGCTGGACGACCACGAGCACCCGCCGCGTCGCCACCCGCGTGGCCTCGGCCAGGTCTCCCGGGCCGTCAGTGGCTCCGGAGTGCGGCAGGAACACCAGCTCGGGAACCTCGCCGTCGAAGGCGTCCAGGTCGGCGTACACCTCGGCGGGCAGGCTCGCCGGAACGATGCCCGCCGGGTCGTCGCCGAGCACCGCGCAGCGTGGCGTCTCGTGCGCCGGCTCGCCGGCCGGGACCCAGTCGACGAAGTACAGCGAGTCGTGGCCGCGGTCCGTGGCGGCCTCCGGTGCGGCGAACGGCCGCAGCGCGAGCGATTCGACGCTCGCCACCGGTTCGCCGAGCGGGTCGGCCAGCGCGATGGACACCGATCCGGCGCCGGACGGCGTCAGCCGGACCCGCAGCGCGGTGGCCCCGCTCGCGTGCAGCCGGACGCCGTTCCAGGAGAACGGCAGCAGCGGCGAGCCGGAGCCGTCGAAGGCGCCCGTGAAGCCGATGGCGTGCAGCGCCGCGTCGAGCAGCGCCGGGTGCAGGCCGAACGCGGCCGCGTCCGGACGGGCCTGCTCGGGCAGTTCGACCTCGGCGAGCACCTCGTCGCCGAGCCGCCACGCCGTGCGCAGGCCGCGGAACACCGGGCCGTAGCCGTAGCCACGCTCGCCGAGCGTCTCGTACGGCTCCCCGAGGTCGAGCGCGACGGCGCCCTCGGGCGGCCACGACCCGGCCGCGGGACCCGGCACCCCGGTGTCCGGTTCGAGCACGCCGGTGGCGTGCCGCGTCCACGGCAGGCCGTCGTCGGCGTCCTCGGGCCGCGAGTGGATGACGAGTGAGCGCGCACCTTCGCCGTCGGCCGGGCCGAGGGCGAGCTGGAGCACCACCGCGCCGTTGTCCGGCACCGGCAGGGCCGCTTCCAGGGTGAGCTCCCGGACCACGCCGCAGGCGACCTGGTCACCGGCGCGGACCGCCAGTTCGAGGAACGCCGTGCCGGGCAGCAGCACCGTGTCGCCGACCCGGTGGTCGAGCAGCCACGGGTGCGTGCGCGGGGACAGCCGTCCGGTCAGCACGACCTGGTCGGACTCGGCGAGCGTCATCACCGCGCCCAGCAGCGGGTGCTCCGGCGAGCGGAGGCCGGCTCCGGACACGTCGCCGGTCGCCGCGGCGGTCTCCAGCCAGTAGCGCTCGCCGCCGAAGGCGTACGTCGGCAGCTCCACCGTGCGGGCACCCGAATCCGCGAACGGCGCGAGCCGGTCCGGTTCGAGGATGCCGACCTGGGTTTCGGCGACCGAGAGCAGGAACCGGCCGAGGCCGCCGTCGTCGCGGCGCAGCGACCCGACGGCGATCGCGTCGGCGCCGCGCTCCTCGATGGTTTCCTGGATGCCCGTCGTGAGCACCGGGTGCGGGCTCACCTCGACGAACGCGTCGCGGCCCTCGTCGAGCAGAGCGCGCACCGCCTCGTCGAACCGCACGGTGCCGCGCAGGTTGGTGTACCAGTACTCGGCGTCCAGCTCGCGCGTGTCCAGCCAGCCGGCGGTCACGGTCGAGTAGAACGGGATCCGGCCGGCCCGCGGCTCGATCGGCGCCAGCTCGGCGAGCAGGCGCTCGCGCAGCGACTCGACGTGCGCCGAGTGCGACGCGTAGTCGACGGGAATGCGCTTGGCGCGCACGCCCTCGGCCCGGCAGGCGGCGATCAGCTCGTCGAGCGCGCCGGGTTCGCCGGCCACCGCGACCGCGCTCGGCCCGTTGACGGCCGCCACGGAAAGCCGGTCGGCGAACGGCGCGAGCAGCTCGCGGACCCGCTCGACGGGAGCCGCCACCGAGGCCATCCCGCCCCGGCCCGCCAGTTCCGCGGCGATGGCGATGCTGCGCAGCGCCACCACGCGGGCGGCGTCCTCCAGCGACAGCGCGCCGGCCACGCAGGCCGCGGCGATCTCGCCCTGCGAGTGCCCGACGACGGCGGACGGGCGAATCCCGTTGGCCCGCCACAGTTCCGCGAGCGACACCATCATCGCGAACAGCGCCGGCTGCACGACGTCGACCCGGTCGAGGCCCGGCGCGCCGTCTTCGCCGCGCAGCACGGCGGTCAGCGACCAGTCGACGAACGGCGCCAAAGCCCGCTCGCAGTCGGCGATCCGCTCGGCGAACCGGGGCTCGGTGTCGAGCAGTTCCACCGCCATCCCGGCCCACTGCGCGCCCTGGCCCGGGAAGACCAGGACCGCGCGGCCCTCGGCCCGCGCGGTGCCGACGCGCAGGTGGGCGGCGGACTCGCCGTCGGCGAGCGCCCGCAGCCCCGCGATCAGCTCCCCGGCGTCCGAGCCGACGACGGCGCCCCGCCTCGGCAACGCGGCCCGCGTGCTCGCCAGCGAGAACCCGATGTCGAGCGGGCTCGGCGCGTCGTCGGTTTCGACCGCGGACAGCAGCCGCGCGGCCTGGGCCCGGAGCGCGTCGTCGTCGTGGCCCGACAGCAGCCAGGTCACCGGTCCCGGACGCGCGGCCGGTGCGGCGTCCTCGGCCTCTTCCGGTTCCGGCGCCTGTTCGAGGATCACGTGCGCGTTGGTGCCGCTCGCGCCGAAGGCGGACACCGCCGAACGCCGCGGGCCGTCACCCTCCGGCCACGGCGTCCGCTCGGTCAGCAGCCGGACCGTGCCCGGCGACCAGTCGACGTGCGGGCTCGGCGCGTCGACGTGCAGCGTGCGCGGCAGGCTGCCGTGCCGCATCGCCAGCACCATCTTGATCACCCCGACCACGCCGGCGGCGGCCTGGGTGTGGCCGATGTTGGACTTGATCGTGCCCAGCCACAGCGGCTGCCCGGCCGTGCGCCCGGCGCCGTAGGTGGCCAGCAGCGCCTGCGCTTCGATCGGGTCGCCCAGGGTGGTCCCGGTGCCGTGCGCCTCGACCGCGTCGACGTCCGCGGGAACCAGCCGCGCGTCGGCGAGCGCGTCCTGGATGACCCGCTGCTGCGACGGTCCGTTCGGTGCGGTGAGCCCGTTCGACGCCCCGTCGGAGTTCACCGCGCTGCCGCGCACGACGGCGAGCACCGGGTGGCCGTTCTTCCGCGCGTCGGACAACCGCTCGAGGAGGAGCACGCCGACGGCCTCGCTCCAGCCGGTGCCGTCGGCACCGGCCGCGAAGGCCCGGCACCGGCCGTCGGCGGAGAGCCCGCGCTGCCTGCTGAACTCCACAAAGGACTGTGGCGTGGCCATCACCGTCGCCCCGGCGGAGACCGCCATCGAGCACTCGCCCGCGCGCAGCGCACGCACCGCGAGGTGCAGGGCGACGAGCGCCGAGGAACACATCGTGTCGACGGTGACCGCGGGGCCCTCGAGCCCGAAGCTGTAGGCGAGCCGCCCGGACAGCACCGCGGTGCAGCTGCCGGTGAGCAGGTGCCCCTCGATGCCCTCGGCGGCGGCGATCGGACCGGAACCGTAGCCCTGGTTGCTGGCGCCGACGAAGACGCCGGACCGGCTGCCGCGCAACGAGGACGGGTCGATCCCGCCGCGCTCGAACGCCTCCCAGGCGAGCTCGAGCAGCAGCCGCTGCTGCGGGTCCATGGCCGTCGCCTCGCGCGGCGAGATGCCGAAGAACCCGGCGTCGAACGTGCCCGCGTCCTCGAGGAAGCCGCCCGAGCGGGTGTAGGTGTGCCCGGCGCGGTCCGGGTCCGGGTCGTAGAGCGCGTCGGCGTCCCAGCCGCGGTCGGTGGGGAACTCGCCGATCACGTCACGCTCGTCGACGAGCAGGCGCCACGCGCCCTCCGGGGTACGCACCCCGCCGGGGAGCCGGCAGCTCATCGAGACGATCGCGATCGGCTCGCTGTCCCGGGCCTCGGCCGCGCGCAGCCGCTGCCGGGTCTCGCGCAGGTCGGCCGTGACGCGCTTGAGGTAGTCGCGAAGTTTCTGCTCGGTGTCCATGGCGATGTCAGCTCCTCGAGAAGTCGGCCGGGCGGTGCCGGCGAGCCGACCGATGTCTTCACAGTGCCGGGTCGCCGCCGGGCGGACGAGGTCGGCGGGGAAGATCTAGGTGGACCACTAACTCCCGCCCGTCCGCAGCCGGGCCCGTCAATCCACAGTGGACTGACGGGCCCGGTGGGTGCGCGAGGGGGTCAACCGGGGGTCTCGTCCCAGGTCACGGGGAGCCGGTGGACGCCGTAGTGCAGCATGTCCTCCTTCGTCGGCACCTCGTCGGCGGGAACGGCCAGCCGCAGCGAGCCGAACCGCTCGAACAGCGCGCGGTAGCCGACGCGCAGGGTCAGCCGGGCCAGGTGCTGCCCGAGGCACTGGTGCACCCCGTGCCCGAACGCCACGTGCCCCTGGGTGTTGCGGCCGAGGTCGAGGACGTCCGGATCGGGGAACCGCGCCGGATCCCGGTTCGCCACCGGCAGCGCCACGACCACGGTCTGGCCCTGCTCGATCGTCTCGCCGCCGATCGTCACGTCCGACAGCGCCGCCCGGCTCGCCCCGAGGTGCGAGACCGTCAGGTAGCGCAGCAGCTCCTCGACCGCGTTGTCCAGCAGCTCCGGTTCCGCACGCAGGCGGGCGAGCTGGTCCGGGTGCTCCAGCAGGGCGAAAACCCCGAGCGCCAGCATGTTCCCGCTGGTGTCGAAGCCCCCGCCGAGCAGCGCCCAGGCGATGTTGATCAGCTCGCCGTCGGTGAGCTCCCCGGCCGCGGCCAGCTCGCCGAGCAGGTCCGGCGTCGCCTTCTCCCGCTTCTCCTGCACGACCTCCGTGAGCAGCCTGCCGAGCTCGACGACCGCCTCGGTCAGTTCTTCGATCGTGTAGGACATCCGGGAGACGACGGCGAGGTGCTCGGCCAGCGGCGCCCGGTGCCGCGGCGGGATGCCCATCAGCTCGCACATCACCCGGATCGGGAACGGTTCGGCGAACGACGCCACCAGGTCCGCCCCCGGGCCCGCGTCGGCGAGCGCGTCGAGGCACTCCTGCGCGACCTGCTCGACCATCGGCGTCAGCTCACGGACCCGCCGCACCGTGAAGTACCCGGCGAGCAGCCGGCGGTACCGCAGGTGCTCCGGCGGGTCCATCGAGATGAACGCGCCCGGTTCCGGGGCCGGCGCGCGGTAGACGACCTGCTTGCTGTCGTCGCCGGTCGGGATCGGCGAGGGGATGGACAGCGAGATGAGGTCCTTGCGGTGGCTGAACCGGTCGTCGGCGAGGATGCGCCGCACTTCGTCGAGCCCGGTCGCCACCCAGCCGTCGCGGCCGTCCACGCTCACCGGCATGGCGATCTTCGTGATCGGCCCGGCCTTCGTCAGCGCCGCGTAGCCCTCGGCCGGGTCGAACGGGCAGCGCCGTTCGACGGGCAGTCGCGGGTTCCCGGCCGCGCTGTCGGACATCTCCGTCTCTCCTGTCGTCGTCCCGGCCGTCACGGTGCGGCCGGGTGGAGCTCGGCCGCCGGTTGCGGCGAGGTCAGGCGCTGCTCCAGCACGTCGGCCGCCTTCCGCGCGCCGCCCGCGCCGCGCACGTGTTCGCGCATGACGGCGACCCGCGCGCGCATCCCGTCGTCCGCCGCGGCGTCGAGCACGGCCGCGCGCAGCCGATCCGGCGTCACCGACCCGTGGTCCAGCCGCGTGGCGAGCCCGAGTTCGAGCAGCCGGCGCGTGTTGAGGTGCTGCTCGGTGTGGTGCGGGACGACGACCAGCGGCACCCCGAAGTACAGGGACTCCAGCACGCTGCCCATGCCCGCCTGGCACACCACGAGGTCCGCGTGCGGCAGCACCGCCGCGTGCGGGATCCACTGGTGCACCTCGACGTTCGGCGGCGGCGTGCCGACGTCCTCGATCCGGAGCCTGCCGCCGAGGGTCATCACGACGTGCCAGGGCAGGCCGGCGAAGGCGCGCAGGCAGTCGCGGAAGAACCCGGGCCGGTCGTTCACCGTCGTCCCCAGCGTCACGAGCACGACCCGCTTGCCCTCCGGCGGGCGCCAGTCGTGGTCCACGGCGGGGCCGGTGGGCGGACCGACGAAGGCGTAGCTGTCGTCGAAGGTTTCGGCGGCCGGCTGGAACTGCTTCGGGACGAAGACCAGGTTGAACTCACGGTCGCCCTGGTACAACCGGACCAGCGACGCGTCGTCGACGCCGTAGTCCGCCGCGTACCCGGCGATCAGCCGGTCGAACTCGACCAGCCCGGGGTGCGCGGGGTCGAGCGGGCCGATGTCGCTCCCGCCCTCGCCGAGGATGCGCGCGCCGTCGTCGTTGAGCGAGAAGCTTTCGTTCGAGGCGAAGGTCGGGATCAGCTGCACGGACGGCAGGCCGGTCCGCCACGCGGTGAACCGCCCGGGAGCCCACAACGTCGTGTCGTAGGCAAGCAGGTCGGGCGGATCGGCGGCGAAGGCGGCGTCGATGCCCGGCGCGACGGCCATGGTCATCGACAGCAGGTTCGCCGGCAGCCAGGCGGCTTCGTCCGCGGTGTGGTACTCCGAGGGCGGTCCCGTCCCCAGTTCGGCGGAGTAGGCGACGGCGCGGGCCCCCGTGGCCGCCACGCGTTCGGCGAACGTCGGCGTGGTGAAACAGGTGACGCGGTGCCCCCGCGCGGTCAGCTCGGCGAGCACGGGCAGCACCGGGGTCGTGTGCCCGAACGCCGGGTAGGGCAGGAACGCGAAGTGACGGCGGCTCATCGCGACTTCGCCACCGCTTCGATGGCGTCGGCCGCGGCCGACGTCCCGCCCGCGGCGCGGATCTCGTCACGCACTTTCGCGACCCGCTCCTTCGCCGCGCTGTCGCCGGCGAGCCCGAGCACCGCCGCGCGCAGGGTCTCCGCGTCGGCGTCCGCGGGCATCACCATGCGCCCGAGCCCGAGCTCGACCAGCCGCTCGCCGATCAGCTGCTGCTCCCCGAGCCGGGGCACGACCACCGGCGGCACCCCGAAGTACAGCGCCTCCATGGTGCTGCCCATCCCGGCGTGCGCGAGCAGCGCGTCGGCCCGCCGCAGCACTTCCAGCTGCGGCACCCAGGGCACGACGTCGAAGTTCGACGGCAACGGCCCCAGCTCGGCCGGCTTGACCTGGGTCCCGACCGCCATCACGACGGTCCAGTCCACGTCGCCGAACGCGCGGACGCACTGGCGGTAGAACTCCGCCCGGTTCTCGTAGCCGTGACTGCCCATCGTGATCAGCAGCAGCGGCCGGTCACCGGCGGGCGGGGGCCAGTCGCCGTCACCGGCACGCCGTCCGTTGCCGAGCGACGGGCCGGTGAACACGAAGCCGTCGCCGAAGGTTTCGGCGCCGAGCTGGAACGACTTCGGCAGGAACACTACGGAGAGGTCCTCACCGCCCGCGCTGAACTCCTCGACCGAGAGGTCCGCGAACCCGTGTTCGTCCAAAGTGGCGCGGAAGACCTTGCCGAGCTCGGCGAACGACGGGTGCGTGAAATCGAGCTGGACGTCGCTCAGCTCCGCCAGCCGCGCGTACGGCGAGTACTCGGCGTTGGCGGCGAACGTGGTGCAGGTCTGCACGCTCGGCAGCGACCACTTCCGCGCCAGGAGCCGGCCCGTGTGGTGGGCGTACTGGTCGAACACGATCAGGTCCGGCACGTCGCCGGTGAGCCGCTCTTCGGCCGCCGACAGCGGCGCGAAGCCCTCCAGCACCTGCGCGAGCATGGCGTTGGCCGCGTCGTCGCCGGTCGGCTTCTCGGGAATCGCGACGTCTTCCCAGTTTTCGGGGGTCGTCGACGCGTACGTGAGCACGGCCGCGCCGGCGTCGGCCACCGCGCCGGCGTACTGCCGGGGAGCGGCGTAGGTGACGCGGTGGCCACGGCGGACGAGCTCGGCGACCACCGGCAGCGCCGGGTTGAGGTGCCCGTGCGCCGGGTAGTTGAAGAAGGCGATGTGTTTGTTCTCGGGGTGCTTGTTCTCGGGCATGAGAGCTCCGTTCGCTACCGGGTTTCCCGCGGGGGCCAGTCGATCTGCGGCGAGCGGTAGTAGCCGACACCGGTGAGGTCCCAGTGCGGCCCCTGCGCGGCCAGCCGGTCGCGGAACGAGTTCCAGTCGTGGGCCGCCGCCGGAGACCAGCCGAGCTCGGCGATCGCGGGCAGCCGGGGGAAGGCGAGGACGTCGACGTCCGGCCGTTCGAAGACCAGCTCGGTGAACAGCGGGGCCGAGACGCCGATGACGGACCTCACGTCGATCCCGGGGATCACCGTCTCCGGGTCCCATTCGTAGGCGTCCCGCACCTCGATGAAACCGGCCCAGAACTGCCCGACCGGGTACCCGGGGTTGTCCTCGTCGTACTTCATGTCGAGGTAGGCGTGCTCCGCCGGGGACATGATCAGCTTCGCCCCGTGCCTGCTCGCGTCGGCGATGGCCGGCGAGTCGGCTTCCTCGGGGAACCAGATCTGCGCCGTGGTCCGCGCCGGATCGGCCGAGCCGGTCAGCTCCTGCCAGCCGATGAGCTTCTTGCCGTACTTCGCCACGATCGCCTGCACCCGCTGCACGTAGGCGCGGTACTGGTCCTTCGGGACGTCCTTCGCCTCGTCGCCGCCGATGTTCAGGTACGGGCCCGGGGTCAGCGCGGCGACCTGGCGGATCACGTCGTCGAGGAACCGGTAGGTGATCTCCTTGCCCAGGCACAGGGTGCTGTACGGGCTGCCGTAGATGTCGGTGAAGACCGGCGGCGCGACACCGTCGCAGTTCAGCTCCGCGTACGACGAGCGCGCGGCGTTCGCGTGCGAGGGCCCTTCGATCTCCGGGATCACGGTCATGAAGTGCGCGTCGGCGTACGCGACGATCGCCCGGTAGTCGTCCTGGGTGAAGTAGCCGCCCCGCTCGCCGCCGACGCCGGTCGCCCCGCCCACCGAGGTCAGCCGCGGCCAGCCGTTGATGGCGAGCCGCCAGCCCTGGTCGTCGGTCAGGTGCAGGTGCAGGTAGTTGAGCTTGTAGCGGGCGATGTCGTCGATGTACTTCTTCACCTCGGGCACCGTCCAGAAGTGCCGGGCGACGTCCAGCATCGCGCTGCGGTAGGCGTACCGCGGGTAGTCCGTGACCGACCCGCCGGGCAGCGGCCACGGCCCCGGCTGCACCGAGGTCCGCTCGGCCTTCGCCGGCAGCAGCTGGCGCACGGTCTGCACGCCGTGGTACAGCCCCTCGGCCCGATTCGCCTTGATCCGGACCGAGTCCGCGCCGATGTCGAGGCGGTAGCCCTCCCCGCCGAGTTGCTCACCCCCGCCGAGCTGCAGGGAGATCCCCGGCGGCGTCAGCCCCGGCACCGCCGGGACCACCGGCAGCGGGAAGCCGGTGGCCGGCCGCAGCTGGGCCGCGAAGCCGTCGGCGACCTGCCGCGCCCGCGGCAGCCGCGGGTCGTAGGAGAGCACCGACCACGGCCGCAGCTCGAAGGTCACCCCGTTCGCCGGCTGCACGCTCACCGGCGCCGGGACGACCCGGGCCAGCGACGGGATCCCGTCGGCCGCCACGGCCGGCTGCGCCGCCGGCACCACCAGCCCGGCGACCAGGGCCAGCACGAGGAACAGGCCCCGGAACCGCCGTCGGTCGGTCGTGGATTGCACCATGGTCGGACCACCTCATGAACTCTGGGATCAGCAGGCTCCATGGGTATACCGAGCAGGCACCCCGCCCTAGCGGTGCCGCGGATTCCTAGCAGTTTTCTCAGCGCCGTCCCCTCCGGCGCCGCCCGGCCCGGACCAGGAATTCCCTTAGTACTCGGCAGTGCGGGCTTGCCGCCCGCACGCGCAGCCGATTGCCTTGGCCCGCTGCCCCCGCTCGCGCGACGTCGCGCAGCGTCGTCCCCCCACTTTCGCAGGAGGTACCCCCGGATGCCCATTCTCACCTGGGACTACAAGCAGGAGTACGAGAACGAGCGGGACGACATCCTCGACGCCGTCGACACGGTCTTCCGGTCCGGCCAGCTCGTCATGGGCCAGAGCGTCAAGAACTTCGAAGCCGAGTACGCCGCCTACCACGGCATCGACCACTGTGTCAGCTGTGACAACGGCACGAACGCCATCGTGCTCGCGCTCCGGGCGCTCGGCGTCGGCCGCGGCGACGAGGTCATCACCGTCTCGAACACCGCCGCCCCCACCATCATCGCCATCGACCAGGTCGGCGCGACCCCGGTGTTCGTGGACATCAACCCCGGCGACTACCTGATGAACACCGACCTCGTCGAGGCCGCGATCACCGAACGCACCAAGTGCCTGCTGCCCGTGCACCTCTACGGCCAGTGCGTCGACCTCGCGCCGCTGAAGGCGCTGGCGGCGAAGCACAACCTCGTGCTCCTCGAGGACTGCGCCCAGTCCCACGGCGCCAGGCAGAACGGCGTGCTCGCGGGCACGACCGGCGACGCCGCGGCGTTCTCCTTCTACCCCACCAAGGTGCTCGGCGCCTACGGCGACGGCGGGGCGGTCGTCACGGCGAACGCCGAGACCGCCGCGAACCTGCGCCGGCTGCGGTACTACGGCATGGAGAAGCAGTACTACGTCGTCCAGACGCCCGGCCACAACAGCCGGCTCGACGAGGTGCACGCGGAGATCCTGCGCCGCAAGCTGAAGCGGTTCGACGGCTACCTCGCCGCCCGGCGCCGGGTCGCGCAGCGCTACGCCGAAGGGCTCGGCGACACCGATCTCGTGCTGCCGCAGATCACGCCGGGCAACGACCACGTCTACTACCTCTACGTCGCCCGGCACCCGCAGCGCGAGAAGATCATCGAGCGCATGAGCACCTACGACATCAACATCAGCGTGAGCTACCGCTGGCCCGCGCACACGATGACCGGCTTCGCCCACCTCGGTTACGAGAAGGGCTCGCTGCCGGTGACCGAGGAGCTCGCCGACCAGATCTTCTCGCTGCCGATGTACGCCAGCCTCAGCGAAGACCTCCAGGACAAGGTCATCAGCGCGCTGCGCGAGGTGCTCGCCACCCTCTGACGGAAGGACCCCCGATGCGGGTGCTCTTTGCGACCCTGTCCGAGAAGTCGCACGTCTACGCCATGGCCCCGCTCGGCTGGGCCATGGCCGCGGCCGGGCACGAGGTCAGGATGGCGAGCAATCCCGGGATGGCGCCGGTCATCGCGGGCACCGGGCTGACCGCGGTGCCCGTCGGCGTCGACCACCCGATGCACGACATCGTGATGGAGGCGCAGCGGAACGGGATGCTGGAGAAGGACTACGCGGCCTGGACCGAAATCTCCAGCGACGTGCTGGGCTGGGACGAGGTGCTGCTCAAGTCCACCGAGGAGCGGATGGGCCTCGACGTCTACAGCAACTCGATGGTGCACGAGCTCGTGGAGTTCTGCCTGTCCTGGCGGCCGGATCTGGTCGTCTGGGACCCGCTCACCTTCGCCGGCGCCGTCGCGGCGCGGGTCAGCGGGGCCGCGCACGCGCGGCTGCTGTGGGCCGCCGACGTGTACTCGACGACCCGGGCGGCGTTCCTCGACCTGCGGGCGCAGGACCCGGCGCGGGCCGGCATCGACCCGCTCGGCGACTGGCTCGGCGGGTACCTCGACCGCTACGGCCACGAGTTCGACGACGAGATCCTCAATGGACAGTGGAGCATCGACCTGCTCCCCGCCCGCATCCAGCTGCCGCTCCCGGTGCCCCGCGTGCCGGTGCGCTACACGCCCTACAACGGGCCGTCGATCGCACCGGACTGGGTGCTGCGGCCGCCGGAGAAGCCCCGGGTGTGCCTGACTCCCGGGGCTTCCTTCGGCGTGGACTCGAGCTACCTGCCGATCGGGACGGTGCTCGACTCCCTGGCCGACCTCGACGTCGAGGTGCTGGCGACGTTCGACCCCGGCGAGCTGCCCGCGGCGGCGGTGCCGCCGAACACCAGGCTCACCGGGTTCGTCCCGCTGCACACCCTCCTGCCCAGCTGCTCGGTCACGGTCAACCACGGCGGCTACGGCTCGTGGATCACGGCGGCCTACTACGGCGTACCCCAGTTCCTGCTCCCCATCCGGTACGGCGACCTGATGCCGGTGGCGCACAACCTCAGTGCGGCCGGGGCCGCGTTGTTCGCGGACGGGGCGACGGCCGACGCGGAGCAGGTCCGGCAGGGCGTGCTCCGGCTGCTGTCGGAGCCGTCCTTCGCCGCCGACGCCGGCGCCCTGCGCGCCGAGATGATGACCACCCCGTCGGCGGCGGAGATCGTGCCGCAGCTGGAGCGCCTGACCATCACCCACCGCTCGAACCGCAGCCTCGTCTGACCCGGCGACGAGAAGAGGGCCGGACGTTCCCGTCCGGCCCTCTTCCGCGTGGTCTGCCGCGGCTGGTCAGCGGTTCGCCGTCCCCTGCAGGCTGTGCAGGCACGCGACGATGCTGCGGGCCTGGATGTTGACGTAGTGGCTGTGCCGCAGGAGGTCCGTCAGCTGCGGCAGCGACACCCAGCGGTACTCCTGGAACTGCTCCGGCGGGACGTCGATCCCGGTCTCGACCGCGACGTACCGGTTCAGCGCGTGGTGGAACCGGCCGCCCTCCTCGGAAAGCAGGTTGTCGTACTTGATCCGCGCGGGCCCCGCGCCGAGGATCTCGCCGAGGAACGGCGGGTGGGCCGCGGCGGGCAGCACCGTGTAGTTCTCCGGGGTGCACTGCACCGTCGGGGCGAGCTCGACCACGTCGACGTACCCCGGCTCGACCCGGGCGTGCATGAGGCAGTGGAGCACCCCGTCGATCCGCTTCACGAGCATGCCGACCACGCCGATCCCGATCGGCTCGATCATCGGCTGGCACCAGCGGCGCACCTCGCGCCCGCCCGCGCGGACGTCGACGCCGATCACGTTGAAGAACTTCCCCGACTCGTGCCGGATCGACGTTCCGTCGCGCTGCCAGCCGGTGACCTCGTTGAGCGGGATGCGGTCGGCGTAGACGTCGTTGCGGGTCCGGGCCTCGGTGATCCAGGCGAGCAGGTCGCGCATCCGGGAGCTGTCCGGCGCGCCGGCGAAGGGCAGGCAGGACAGCACGGTCCTGGCGTCCATGTTCACGACGTCTTCCTCGTGCAGCAGCGCGTGCACCTGGCCGAGGCTCAGCCAGCAGAACCCGTCGAGCACCTCGACCTCGGACGACACCTCGATGATCATGTTGCGGTTGCGCTTGTGGTGGAACCACGAGCCCTGCTCGGACTGCCGGACGTCGGCCACCACGCGGCGGTCGTCCGAGCGGTCGCGGAAGTATTCGAGGTAGGGCACCGGTTTGCCCTGGTGGACCCGGGTGTAGTTGCTGCGGGTGGCCTGGACCGTCGGCGACAGCTGCACGCCGTTGCGGTTGCCCGGCTCCACCTTGGCCTGCATGAGGCAGTGCAGGACGCCGTCGAACTCCTTGACCAGGATGCCGAGGATGCCGATCTCGGGCTGGTTGATGATGGGCTGGGTCCAGGACGGCACCGCGGCGTCGGGCAGGCGGACGTCGAGGCCCTCGACGGTGAAGAACTTCCCGCTGTCGTGCACGATGTTGCCGGTCACCGGATGGGTGGCCCACCCGGTCAGCTCGTCCAGCGGAACCCGTTCGACGGCGGTGTAGTTGCGTTCCGCGCAGGCGGCGAACCACCGGTGGAACTCGTCGAGGCCCAGCACCTTCCCGTCGGCGCACGACACGGACTTCGCGATCCGTTCGGCGATCGCCGGCTCGTCGTCGACAGGCGGAGGTGCGAGCATCGTGGTGGCGTCGGTCATCTGAGCTCCTCGTCGCACCGGCTTCGATGCGGTCAACGTTTTCAGGGCAGCGGAAACAGCGCGCGGCACCGCTCGTAGTCCGGCAGCATCCCGCGGGCTGCGGCCTCGTCGAGGGTCACCGCGGCCGTGTCGCGTTCGGACATGAGCGGCTCGGTGCCGGCCGGGATGGGCAGCCCGATCCGCGGGTCGAGCGGGCTGATCGAGAGCTCCTCGCTCGGCACGTACCGCGTCGAGCACAGGTACGACATCACGGTGTCGTCTTCCAGCGCGACGAACGCGTGGCCGAGCCCCTCCGCGAGGTACAGCGAGCGGAACGACTCCCCGTCCAGCTCCACGGCGTCCCACGTCCCGAACGTGGGCGAGCCGACCCGCAGGTCGACCGCGATGTCGAGGGCGCGGCCGCGCGCGCAGAACACGTGCTTGTAGCCGGCCGGGGGCATCGCGGTGAAGTGGATCCCGCGCACGACACCGCGCCGGGAAGTGCTGTGGATCGTCCGCGACAGCTCGAAGGGCCGTCCGGTCACCGCACTGAAGTCCGGCTCCTCGAACGGCGACACGAACGTTCCGCGGTCGTCGGTGTACACGACGGGCGTGAACTCGACGGCGCCGGAAATGGACAGCTGGCGTGCTTTCACGACGCCCGACCCTAGGTCGGCATCCGGGGCGCGGCGGCCATCGCCGGCGAACAATGGGGAATCGACTAGGACTGGCCCGCCGCCGGCCACCGGGCGGGGGCGCATGCCCGACCATGGCAGGTGATCGCAGGTCCAGGCGATCAGTCACGCCCGTTCTCCCGAAACGAGGGTCCGACCACCGATGACCGGTCACATCGCGTTCTTCAGCTTCCCGGCGTACGCCCACATCGCGCCGACTTTGCCGGTCGTGGCGGAACTGGTCGAGCGCGGGCACCGGGTCACCTACGCGGTCGCGGACCGGTTCGCCGGCCAGGTGGCCGCCACCGGGGCGGCCGTCCTGCCCTACGACTCCACGTTCCCCTGGGAGAAGGGGCTTTCCGGCGCCGGGACCCGGGCCGCGATGACCGAAATGGTGACCAGCTTCGTGTCCGAGGCGCTCTCGTCGCTGCCGGCCGCGCTCGACCGGTTCACCGGCGACGTCCCCGACCTGTTCGTGCACGACCACGCGGCGTCCGAGACCGCGCGCATCCTCGCCAAGGCCTGGGACCGCCCGGTCGTGCAGACCGTGCCGACGATCGCCTCCAGCGAACGGTTCTCGATGAGCCGGGAGCAGGACAAGCACGCGGCGGGCCGGCCCACCCTGCAGCCGGACGACCCGGCGCTCGTCGAGTTCTTCCTGCGGCAGCAGGAACTGCTCGAGAAGTTCGGGCTCGGCGACGTCGACATCGAAGGCTTCGGGGCCGAGCACGGCCCCAACATCGTGTTCGCGCCGCGGGAGTTCCAGCCCTTCGGCGCCGAGTTCGACCCGCGGTTCGCGTTCGTCGGGCCGTGCTTCGGGAAGGACGAGCCGGACACCGGCGGCTGGACGCCGCCGGACGGCCGCCCGGTGGTGCTGGTTTCGCTCGGCACCTCCTACAGCCCCGGCCGCGTCGAGTTCTTCAAGCGGTGCGCGCAGGCGTTCGCCGGCACCCGGTGGCACGTCGTGATGACGCTCGGCTCCGCGATCGCCCCGGCCGACCTCGGGCCGCTGCCGGCGAACGTCGAGCCCCGCCAATGGGTTCCGCACCCCGCCGTCCTCCGGCACGCCGGCGTCTTCGTCACGCACGCGGGCATGGGCAGTGTCATGGAGGCGCTCGACGCCGGCGTTCCGATGGTGTGCGTGCCGCAGCAGGTCGACCAGCACGTGATCGCGGGCCAGGTCGCCGCGCTCGGCCTCGGCCGGACCGTCCCCGGGCCCTTGGACGCCGAGGAACTGGTGGAGGCCGTCGACGCCGTGGCCGTCGACGATCGGTGCCGCGCCGCGCTGCGCGCCATGCGCACGCACCTGCGCAACGCGGGCGGGGCCGGCAAGGCCGCCGAAGTGCTGGAAGGCTGCCTGGCCGGGGCGACCGCGTGACCCACGACGACGAGAACCGGGTGCGGCACCCGGGAGGAGGCCGGACCCCATGACCGAGTTCGCGATCGAGGTCGACAGGCTCAGCAAGAGCTTCGGCACCGTGCACGCCCTCGACGAAGTGAGCCTGACCGTGCCGAAGGGCAGCGTCTGCGGCCTGCTCGGCCACAACGGCGCGGGCAAGACGACGCTGGTCAACATGCTGAGCACGCTCCTGCTGCCGACCGGCGGCGCGGCTACCGTCGCCGGCTTCGACATCGTCCGCGAGGGCGCGCAGGTCCGCAGGCGCATCGGCCTGACCGGCCAGTTCGCCTCCGTCGACGAGAACCTGACCGGCTTCCACAACCTGGTGCTCATCGCCCGCCTGCTCGGCGCCTCGAAGCGGGACGCGCGGGCGCGGGCCGACGAACTGCTCGAGGTGATGGGCCTGGTCGAAGCCGGGAAGCGGTACGCGAAGACGTACTCGGGCGGCATGCGGCGCCGGCTCGACCTCGCGGCCAGCCTCGTCGGCCGGCCGGAGCTGATCTTCCTCGACGAACCGACGACCGGGCTCGACCCGTCGGCCCGCATCACGATGTGGCAGCTCGTCAAGCGCCTCGTGCGCGAGGGCACCACGGTGCTGCTGACCACCCAGCTGCTCGACGAGGCCGAACAGCTGGCCGACTCGATCACCCTGCTGTCACAGGGGAAAGTCGTCGTCTCCGGTACCCCCGCCGAACTGAAGGCCAGGGTCGGCACGCGGACGGTGACGATCACGCTGGCCTCGGAGGCGGACATCCCGGCGGCGACCACGGCCCTGCTGGACGTCGGACTGCCCCCGCAGATCGCCGGCGGCGACACCGACGAGGACGCCGAGACCGAGCTTTCGGTGCCCGCGGAAAGCCCGGCCGATCTGGCCCGCGTGGTGCGGGCGCTCGACGACGCGGACGTGACCCCACGCCGGCTCGCGCTGGTCGAACCGCGCCTGGACGACGTGTACCTGGCCTTCACCCACACCGCGCCGAACGCGGCCTGATCCCGGGAGCAAGAACGTGACGACGGTGACGACGGGGCAGCGGACGACCGGCGAACTCGCGCCGCCGGGAGTCGATGTCAGCACCTGGCACGGTGCCGGCTTCCCCACGCAGGTGGCGCTGCTGACCGGACGGCTGCTGCGGCAGCAGGCGCAGCACCCGCTGTCGGCGTTGCTCGGCCTGCTGCAGCCGATGGTGATCCTCTTCCTGTTCACCCAGGTGTTCGCGAAGGTCGTCGCCGGCACCGGCCAGCTGACCGGCGGGATCAGCTACCTGGACTTCCTGATGCCGGCGATCGTGGTCATCGGGGCGTTCACCACCGCGGTGAACTCCGGCGCGGGCATGGTCGAGGAGGTCAAGAACGGCGTGATGGCCCGGCTCCGGTCGCTGCCCATCACCTCGGCGTCGGTGGTGATCGCCCGCAGTCTCGCCGACGCGGTGCGCAACGCCGTCCAGCTGGGCGTGATGCTCGTCGTCGCGGTGCTCGTGTTCGGCTTCCGGCCGGCCGGGGGCGTGCTCGGCACGCTCGGGTGCTGGCTCGTGGCCGTCCTGATCGGCTGGTCGCTGAGCTGGGTGTTCATGGCGCTGGCGACCTGGATCCGGGACGCCGAGCTGACCCAGGTCGCCGGGGCGACCATCATGCTGCCGCTGATGTTCGCCTCGTCGGCCTACGTCCCCATCGACAGCATGACCGAGTGGATGGGCGCGGTGGCGCGGGTCAACCCGCTCACCTTCGCCGTCGACACCTCGCGCTCACTGGCCCTCGGGCTGCCGCTGGAGAGCGGCCCGCTGTGGGCCCTGCTCGTCTCGATCGCCGGCGTCGTGCTCGCGATCGTCATGGCCCTGCGTGGTTTCCGGCGGCGGGCGGCGTGACCCGGCCGTTCCGCTTCGGTGTCGTCCTGATCTCCGAGGGCTGCTCGCGCGCGGAATGGGTCGCGAAGAGCCGCCGCGCGGAGGAGCTGGGCTACGACGTCGTCGCCGCCCCCGACCACCTCAACCTCACCTCGCCGTTCCCGTCGGTGGTGCTGACCGCGGAGAACACGACCTGGCCGCGGGTCGGCACGTACGTGCTCAACGCCGCCTTCCACAACCACACGCTGCTGGCGAGGGACCTCGCGACGCTCGACCAGTTCACCGACGGACGCCTCGAGATCGGTCTCGGCGCCGGCTACGTCGAGTGGGAGTTCACCGCCGCCGGCGTGCCGTTCGGCGCGCCGGGCACCCGCGTCGACCGGCTCGTGTCGGCCGTGACGGAGATCGAGCGGGCCTTCGACGATCCCGGCAGTCCCAAGACGGTGCAGCGGCCCCGGCCGCCCCTGCTCCTCGCCGGCCACGGCGACCGGGTGCTGCGCCTGGCCGCGCGCCACGCGGAGGTGGTCGGCCTGACAGGCGCGAAGTTCGACCCCGCCCACGGGCGGATGACCATCGCCACGGCCGCGCAGATGGACGAGCGCGTCGCCTACGTGCGCGCGTGCGCCGGCGACCGGGCCGGCGAAGTCGAGCTCAACCTGCTGTCCAAGGCGACCCTGCTGACCACCGACCGCGGCTCGGCGATCGAGCGGCTCCGGCGGTTCGGGCCCGAACTCCCCGAGGACGAGCTCCTCGGCGCACCGACGGTGCTGGTGGGCACGCCCGCGGACGTCGCGGCGAAGCTGCACGAGATCCGCGATCGCTACGGGATCTCCTACACCACCGTCATGGAGAACTCCATGGAGAACTTCGGCAAGGTCATCGAAGCCGTCCGCTGAACGGGAAACGCCGGTGGGGTGATCGCTGCTGCGATCACCCCACCGGCGCGTGCGCGTTCGGTCCGCGCTGGGGACGGGTTTGCGGCGGCCGGGCCCTGGTGGTCCCGGGCCGGGCCGCCGCAGCGGGGAAGAACCGTGCTTCAGACGGTGTGGACGTCCGGCACGTAGAGGATCCACTTGCCGCCGTTGCGCCGGAACTCCTGCTCCTTGGCGAGGATCTCGTCGGCGTGGTTCCACGCGAACAGCAGCGCGTAGTCGGGGTAGGGGTCGCGGAAGGCCTCCGGGCCGCGGACCGGGATGTGGCTGCCCGGGGTGACCCGGTTCTGCTTCTGCGGCGTGATGTCGCAGACGAACTCGACGAGGTCCGGGCCGAGCCCGCACAGGTTCGCCACGGTCGCGCTCTTGGCGGTGGCGCCGTAGGCGACCACCCGCTTGCCCTCGTAGCGCAGCTTGGTCAGCAGGGTGACGAGGTCGTCCTTGATGGCCGTGACGCGCATGCCGAACTCTTCGAGGGTGGACAGCTGCGCGAGTCCGCGCGCGTCCTCCTCGGCCAGCAGCTCCTCGACGGCGGGCTTCGGCTCGCGGGCGCCCTGCCGGGCGATCGTGTACCGGACTTCGCCGCCGTGCACGCCGAAGTGTTCGACGTCGACGAGCTCCAGGCCGAACCGGCGCGCCATGTTGCGCACCGCCCGCGCGGTGAACAGGTAGAAGTGCTCGTCGTAGATCTGGTCGAACGACGCGCGCTCCACGATGTCGCCGAGGTAGGGGTCCTCGAAAACGAAGATGCCGTTCGGCTTCAGCAGGGCGGCCACGCCGCGGAAGATGGAGTCGAGGTACGGGATGTGGCAGATCGTGTTCGCCGCGAAGATGACGTCGGCGTTGCCCTCGGCCGCGACGACGGCGAGCGCCTCCGACTCCTCGAAGAAGGCGGTGCGCGTGCGGATCCCCTTGCTGCGCGCGCGTTCGGTGACCGCGCCGGAGGGGTCGACGCCGAGGTGCTTGACGCCGGCGTCGGCGATCGCCTTGAGCATCACGCCGTCGTTGCTGCCGATCTCGACGATGAACGGGTCCGGCCCGGTCAGTTCGGTGTCGAGGAAGGCCCGCGCGGTGTGCTCGAAGTGCTTGCGCATCACCTCCGAACCGGAGGAGTAATACGGGTAGTCCTCGTGGAACATCTTGTCCCGGGGGACTTCCTCCATCAGCTGGACCATCGTGCAGGCACCGCACATGCCGACGGTGAGCCGGTAGAAGAACTCTCCTTCGAGCTTGTCGGGCTCGAGGAAGGCATCAGACAGAGGCTGGCGACCGAAGTCGTAGACTTCGGTGAGGGCGCCGCCGCAGGTACGACATTCAGGCATGTCATCAACGTAAAGCCCGCTGTTCCGGCGTTCAACGTCTTCTAAGGATGCCCCTAGGTGTCCTTGGCGGCGAGGCCGGCGCGGGGGTGCCGGAGTGAAGATGGAGACGACTTTCTTCCGCCCGCAGGAACATCTCCGTGACTCATTAACCACACCCGCGCTCACTCTGGTACTGTCACTTCCCTAGGTAACACCGGTCGGGAAATTCGGGGAAGGTTCCATGGCAAACCTGGAGAGTTGGCAACTGATTGCGGGAGTCGGCGGCGGCATCGTGCTGGCCCTGATTTTCCTGTGGGCGCTCGCGGGCTCCGTCGGCGCGGTTTCGGTCACGAAGAAGTCGCGCAAGTCCTCGGCCGCGAACAAGGGCCTCGCCCGCGGCTACGCGCTGCTGGTGCTCGGCCTCGCCGCGTTCCTCGAGGCCAAGGTGCTGTTCAAGGACGGGGAGACCACCCAGTTCACCCTCTTCGCCATCGGCGGCCTGCTGCTGATCATCGCCATCGTGGTGATCATCGGCGCCGAGCGCAAGCAAAAGAAAGGGGTCTGAACACCCACACCCGGGTTAACCACGGCAGAACTTTCCTGAGGGCCGCGTGACGTTTCGTCCGCGGCCCTCAGTCATGTCGTAACGCATTCTTCCGGGCTTCGGGTTTTATGGCGCGCGCGAATTGCGCGGTCCCGTCCCGAACCCGGAACTCGACCGCGCATCCGCGTTTCGCCACCCCGTTCCCCTAGTCGGCCCCCAATTCCTGTTCGATGAGGTCGAAGATCTCGTCGTCGGTGGCTCCGTCGATATCGGCGGGCACGCCGGAGCGCGAATCCACGCCCCACCGCTGGGCCAGCTCGCGCAGGCGCGCCCGGACCTCCTCCGGCGGCGGAGTCCGGTCCAGCGCCCGCTCCAGCTGTTCCAGCTGTTCGTCCAGCGGAGCCGGCGACGCGTACTCGGTGAGCACGCGCTCGCAGAGGTGCTCGGCCAGCGCACGCGGTGTCGGCTGGTCGAACACGATCGTCGCGGGCAGGCTCAGCCCGGTCGCGGAGCTCAGCTCGTCGCGCAGCTCGACCCCGGTGAGCGAGTCGACGCCGAGTTCCTTGAACGGCTTGGCCGCCCGGATGTCGTCGTGCCCGAGCACCCGCGCGGTCGCGGTCCGCACCAGGTCGAGCGCGGCGGGCAGCCGGTCCTCCGCGAGCGCGTCGAGGAGTTTCGCCACGAACGCGGGCGGGCCGCCCGCTTCCGCCGGGGCGGCGGCCGGTTGCGCGGGTGCCGCCGAGGCCTCGGGGAGCTCGTTCAGCAGCGGCCGCGGCCGCGCCATCGTGTAGGCGGGCACGAAGGTGGCCCAGTCCACGTCGGCGCAGACCACCTGCGCGCGGTCGCCGCGGACGGCGCTGCCGAGCACGCCGACCGCCGTCTCCGGCGCCATCACCGGAACCCCGCGGCGCCGGTGCAGTTCCGCGGTTTCCCCGTCGACCATGCCGCCACCGCCCCAGGCACCCCAGGCGATCGAGGTCGCGGCCAGGCCGCGCGCCCGGCGCTGCTGCGCGAGGGCGTCGAGGAACCCGTTCGCGCCGGCGTACGCGGCGGAACCGTGGTTGCCCCACACCGCCGAGACCGAGGAGAACAGCACGAAGGCGTCCAGCGGCTCGTCGGCGAAGAACGCGTCGAGAACCCGTGCACCGCCGAGCTTCGCGCGCGCGATCTCGGCGAACTCGGTGAGCGACAGCTGCTCCAGCGGCCGCGGTTCCTGCGCGACGCCCGCCGTGTGCACGACCGCGGTCACGCCGACGCCGTCGGGCAACCGCTCCGGGAGCGACGTCAGCAACGCCGAGAACGCCTCCTGATCGCCGACGTCGCAGCCGAGGATCGTGACCCCGGCGCCGTGCCCGGTGAGCTCCGCCGCCAGTTCGGCCGCTCCCGGGGCCTCCTCGCCGCGGCGGCTGACGAGCACGAGGTGCTCCGCGCCCTCCTCGGCGAGCCAGCGCGCGACCCGGGCGCCCAACGCGCCCAGCCCGCCGGTGACCAGTACCGCTCCGCGCGGCCGCCAGCCACCCGTGGTCTCGGGACCGAGCGGCGCACGGACCAGCCGGCGCGCACTGGTCCCCGACGCGCGGACGGCGACCTGGTCCTCGCCGTGGCCGCCGGCCAGGACGGCCACCAGCCGCCCGATCCCGGCATCGTCCACATCGGACGGGACGTCGATCAGGCCGCCCCACTGCCCCGGCCGCTCCAGCCCCAGCACCGCGCCCAGGCCCCAGACCGCACCCTGCGCGGCGTCGCCGACCGGCTCCCCCTCGGCCGTCGCGACCGCGGAAGCGGTCACGCACCACACCGGCGGCGCGGACTCGCCGAGCGCGCCCAGCAACGTCACCGTGTCGGCGAGGCCGCGGCTCAGCGGGGCGCAGCGGGGATCGTCGCGCCCGTCCAGCGCCAGCAACGAGAGCACGCCCGCGAAGCGCTGCTGCGCCACGACGGCGGCGACCTCACCGAGCTGGTCCGCCCGCAGCGGGACCACGGCGGCCCCCGCGGCGCGGAGGCCGGCCAGCAGGCGATGGGCCAGCGCGTTCCCGCCCGACGGCATCGGGACCAGCCAGGTGCCGTCGAGGACGGCGGAACCGGCGTCGGGGACGGGCCGCCACTCGATGCCGTACTGCCAGGATTCGGCCATCGCCTCCTGGCGGCGGCGAGAGGGCCGCAGCCAGTACCGCCGGCGCTGGAAGGCGTAGGTCGGCAGCGGAACCCGGTGCACCGGACGCTCGGCGAACCAGCGCCGCCAGTCGGGCGAGGAGCCCGCGACGTGCAGCGTGGCCACCGCGCCGAGCACCGCGGCCACCTCGTCCCGGTCCGCGCGCGAGGCGGCCACGAGCACGGCGGACTCCCGATCGACGGTCTCGGCGGCGAGCGCGGTCAGCACCCCGGCCGGGCCGACTTCGAGGAACCGCGTCACGCCGAGGCCGGCCAGGTGCCCGACGGCGTCGGCGAACCGGACCGTCGCCCGGACCTGCCCGACCCAGTACCCGGGCGTGCGCAGCAGCGCCGGGTCGGCGAGCTCGCCGGTGACCGTGGAGACCACCGGCAGCCGCGGCTCACCGTAGGAGAGCCCCGCGGCCACCCGGCCGAACTCCGCCAGCATGGCGTCCATGCGCGGCGAGTGGAAGGCGTGGCTCGTGCGCAGCCGCTTGGTCCGCCTGCCGTCGGCGGCGAACCGGCCGGCCAGTGCCGTCACGGCGTCCTCGTCTCCGGACACCACGACCGAGGCCGGCCCGTTCACCGCGGCGAGGGACACCGATCCGGGCAGCAGCGGCTCGACCTCGGCCGCCGCGGCCTCGATCGCCACCATGGCTCCGCCTTCGGGCAGCGACTGCATCAGCCGGCCGCGGGCAGCGACCAGCGTGCACGCGTCGTCGAGGGAGAACACCCCGGCCACGTGCGCGGCGGCCAGTTCGCCGATCGAGTGGCCGACGAGGAAACCGGGGGCCAGGCCCCACGATTCGAGCAGCCGGTACAGCGCGACCTCGAACGTGAACAGCGCGGGCTGCGTGTACGCGGTGTGGTCGAGCAACGCGGCGTCGGCGGTCCCCTCGCCGGCGAACATGACCTCCCGCAGCGGGCGGTCCGCGAACCCGCCGTCCGCGCCGAGCAGGGCGTCGAACCGCGCGCAGGCCGCGTCCACCGCGTCGGCGAACACCTCGTAGGCCTCGTAGAGCCGCTCGCCCATCCCGGCGTGCTGCGCGCCCTGCCCGGAGAACAGCCACGCGACCGGTCCGGTGGCGGCGAAGCCGGTGAACACGCCCGGCGCGGTCGTTCCCCCGGCCAGTGCCGCGAGGCCCCGCACCGCCGAGCCGTGGTCTTCGGCCAGCACCACGGCACGGTGTTCGAACGCCGAGCGCGAAGTGGCGAGGGAGAACGCGAGGTCGTCGAGCGGGTGCGCAGCTTCCTCGACAACGGCCAGCAGGCTCGCCGCCTGGGCCCGCAACGCGGAATCGGTGCGGCCCGACAACACCAGTGGCACGGTCCCCGGCACCGCCTCGCGCGCGGCGTCCGGTTCCGGACCGGCGGGCGGCTGCTCGAGGATCACGTGCACGTTGGTGCCGCTGATGCCGAACGCCGAAACGCCGGACCGGCGGGCCCGTCCGCGTTCGGGCCACGGGCGTTCCTCGGCGAGCAGCGCGACCGTGCCGCCGGACCAGTCCACGTGCGGTGTCGGGTCCTCGGCGTACGGGCTGCGCGGCAGCACGCCGTGGCGCATCGCCTCGATCATCTTGAGCACGCCGACGAGACCGGACACGGTCTGGGTGTGCCCGACGTTGGCCTTGACCGACCCGAGCCACAGTGGCTCGGCCCGCTCCCCCTCGCCGTAGGTCGCCAGCAGCGCGTTCGCCTCGATCGGGTCGCCGAGCGTGGTGCCGGTCCCGTGCGCCTCGACGGCGTCCACTTCGGACGGTTCGAGCCCGGCCGCGGCCAGCGCGTCCCGGATCACCCGCTCCTGCGCCCGCCCGTTCGGCGCGGTGAGCCCGTTGCTGGCCCCGTCGGAGTTCATGGCCGAGCCGCGCACGACCGCGAGCACCGGGTGGCCGAGGCGCCGGGCGTCGGACAGCCGCTCCACCAGCACGACGGCCGCCCCCTCGGCGAGGGCGAACCCGTCCGCCCGCGCGGAGAACGGCTTGCAGTGACCGTCCTCGGCCAGCCCGCGCTGCCTGCTGAACGCGATGAACTGCGACGGGGTGGCCATCACCATCGCGCCGGCCGCGACCGCGAGCGAGCATTCGCCGGAGCGCAGCGCGTTCGCCGCCAGGTGCAGGGCCGCCAGCGAAGACGAGCACGCCGTGTCGAGGGTGACCGCGGGACCTTCGAGGCCGAAGACGTACGCGATCCGGCCCGAGGCGACGCTCGCCACGTCCCCGGTGACCAGGTAGCCCTCGTCCCGCTCGGGGTCGTTCCGGTTCGGATCGCCGTAGTACTGGTCGGTCACGCCGACGTAGACGCCGGTCCGGCTGCCGCGCAACGACTCGGGCGGCAGGCCGGCGCGTTCCATGGCCTCCCAGGTGAGTTCGAGCAGCAGCCGTTGCTGGGGGTCGGTCGCCAGCGCTTCCCGCGGGGACATGCCGAAGAACTCCGCGTCGAAGTCGCCGCTGTCGTGCAGGAACCCGCCGGTCCGGGTGTAGCTGGTGCCGGGCCGGTCCGGGTCCGGGTCGTAGACGCCCGCGTTCCAGCCGCGGTCGGCGGGCAGGCCGGACATCACGTCCCCGCCGCGGGCGAGCAGTTCCCAGAGCTGTTCGGGCGAGCCGATCCCGCCGGGCAGCCGGCAGCTCGCCGCGACGATCGCGATCTCGTCCCCGGCCACCGGGGCGGCCGTGGTGCCCGCGCGCGGCCCGGCGCCGGGCTCGGCGCCGCGCGCCAGCGCGAGCAGGTGGTCCGCCAGCGAGGACGGCGTGGGGTGGTCGAAGACCAGCGTGGCGGGCAGCGGGAGGCCGGTCGCCGCACCGAGCCGGTTGCGCAGCTCGACCGACGTCAGCGAGTCGAAGCCGAGGTCCTTGAACGCCTTGCCGAGTTCCAACGCGGACGGGTCGTCGTGGCCGAGTGCCCGTGCGGTGTGGGCCCGCACCAGCTCGGTGACCACCCGCTCCGCTTCCTCCGGGCGCAGGTGCGCCAGCCGGCGCACCAGCGAGGGCTCCTCGGCACCGGACGGCTCGGCCTGCGCCGCCTCGTCGTCCGCACCGCCCAGCCGGGCCAGCAACGGGCTCGGGCGCACCGAGGCGAACGTCGACACGAACCGCGCGCGGTCGAGCTCCGCGATCGCGACCACGGTGTCCCGCCGGTCCAGCGCCTGCCGCAGGCCGGCCAGCGCGGGCTCCGGGTCGAGGACCGGCACCCCGCGGCGCCGCAGCACGTCCTGCTGGTGCTCGGCGATCATGCCGCCGCCCGCCCACGGTCCCCACGCGACGGAAAGCACCGGCAGGCCTTCGGCACGGCGCTGCTCGGCGAACGCGTCGAGGAAAGCGTTGGCCGCGGCGTACGCGGCGTGCTCACCGACGCCCCACGTCGCGGAGATCGACGAGAACAGCACGAGGGTGTCGAGCTCGCGGTCGCCGAGCAGCGCGTCGAGATTCCGCACGCCCGCGACCTTGGCTTCGGCGACTTCGGCGACCTCGGCGACGGTGAGCTCGCCGATCGGCGTCAGCGGCGCGATTCCCGCGGCATGCACGACCGTGCGCACGGGTTCGCCGTCGGCGGCAAGGCCGTCCAGCAACGCCTCGAGCGCTCCGGCGTCGGTCACGTCGCAGGCCGCGATGGTGATCCGCGCGCCCTGGGCGGTGAGCTCGTCGCGCAGTTCGGCCGCGCCGGGGGTGTCGAGGCCGCGACGGCCGGTGAGCACGACGTGGTCCGCGCCCGCGGCGGCGAACCAGCGGGCGAGGTGCCCGCCGAGCCCGCCCGTGCCGCCCGTCACCAGCACCGTCCCGCCGGGACGCCACGGCGTGGCCGGCGCGGTGTCGCCGACCGGGGCGGGCACCAGCCGCCGGGCGAACAACCCGGAGGAACGCAGGGCCAGCTGGTCCTCGCCGTCGAAGCCGGCCAGCGCGGCGCGCAGCCGGGCCGCGGCCCGGCCGTCCAGCACCGGCGGCAGGTCCAGCAGGCCACCCCACCGGCGCGGGAACTCCAACGCCGCGGTCCGGCCGAACCCCCACACCGCCGCCTGGTCCGGGCTGCCGAGCCGGTCGTTCCGGCCGGTGGTCACGGCCGCGCGGGTCAGCACCCACAGCGGCCCGGCCGCCGGGAGGTCGCGCAACGCGGCGGTCAGCTCCACCGTCGCCGCCAGGCCGGCCGTGAGCACGCCGAACCGGGCGTGCGGCCGCTCGTCCATCGCGAGCAACGAAACCAAGCCCGCCGCGGAAGCGCTGTCACACAGGGATTCCGCGAACCACGAGCGGTCGGCCGTGTCCGGCACGCGCACGACGGGCGCCCGCGCGCCCCCTGCTTCGAGCGCGGCCACGACGTCGTCGAGCACGTCGGCACCCTCGGCGGGAGCGAGGACGACCCAGTCGCCGGACAGCCCGGCGCCGCCGGGCCGGACCGGTTCCCATTCGATCCGGTAGCGCAGCGCATCGGCGACGGTCTCGGCGTTGCGGCGGCTGCGCCACGCCGACAGCGCGGGCACCAGCGGACGCACTTCGTCCTCGCCCACCGCCAGGGTCTTCGCCAGCTCCCCGACGTCGGAGCGTTCGACGGCGGTCCAGAACCGCCGCTCCACCGGGTCGGCGCCGGCCGTCGAAGGCTGCTCCGGCGAAAGCCAGAAACGCCGGCGCTGGAACGCGTACGTCGGCAGGTCCACCCGGCGCGGCCGGTGCCCGCCGAACACCGCGGACCAGTCCGGCGTCACACCGCGCACGTACAGCTCGGCCAGCGACGTGTAGAACCGGCGGAGCCCGCCCTCGTTGCGCCGCAACGTTCCCACGACGACCGTGGGACCCGCGCCGAGCTCGTCGACCGTCTCCTGCACCGCCATGCCGAGCACCGGGTGCGGGCTGCTCTCGACGAAGACGCGGAAACCCTGCGCCGCGAGAGCTTTGGTCGCGGCCTCGAACCGCACCGGACGCCGCAGGTTTTCGTACCAGTACCCCGCGTCCAGCGTGGCCGTGTCCGTCCACTCCCCGGTCACCGTCGACAGGAACGGCACCCGCGCCGCGACCGGCTCGATGAACGCGAGCTCGTCGAGCAGCCGCTGCCGGAGACTTTCGACGTACCCGCTGTGCGAGGCGTAGTCCACCGGAACCCGGCGGGCCCTGATCCCGTCGGCCGCGCAGCGGGCCAGCAGCTCGTCCAGCGCGGCGGGCTCCCCGGCCACGACCGTGGCCGTCGGACCGTTGAACACCGCGATGCCGATCCGGCCCGCCCAGACTTCGATCAGCCGCTCGGTGTCGGACGCGGACAGCGAAACCGACACCATGCCACCGTGTCCGGCCAGCTCGTCGTGGATCGCCTTGCTCCGCAGGACGACCACCGCCGCGGCGTCACGCAGCGACAGCGCTCCCGATACGCACGCGGCCGCGATCTCACCCTGCGAGTGGCCGACCACCGCGTCCGGCTCGATCCCGGTGGCCTGCCACAGCGCCGCCAGCGAGACCATCACCGCGAACGAGACCGGCTGGACGACGTCGACCCGCGCCAGCATCGTCTCGTCGCGGAGCGCGTCGGGCAGCGCCCAGTCGGTGAACTCGCTCAGCGCGGCCGCGCATTCGGCCATCCGCGCGGCGAAGACCGGAGCGGTGTCCAGCAGTTCGAGCGCCATCCCGGCCCACTGCGCGCCCTGGCCGGGGAACACGAAGACCGTGCGGCCGGTCACGTTCGCGGTTCCTTCGACGAGCCCGGCCGGCACCACGCCCTCGGCGAACTCCCGCAGCGCGGCCAGGGGTTCCGCACACCCGGCGCCGATCGCGACGGCCCGGTGTTCGGCCGCGAATCGCGTGGTCGCCAGCGAGTGGGCCAGATCGGCCGCCCGCGGCTCGCGCATCGAGGCCACCCGCGAGACCAGGCGTCCGGCCTGGGCGCGCAGCGCGTCCGCGCCGCGTCCGGAAAGGACCCACGGCAGCACCGGTTCGCTCCCGGTGTCCCGAGGCGGCTCCTCGGCCGGCTCCTCGGCGTGTTCGAGCACGACGTGCGCGTTGGTCCCGCTGATCCCGAACGAGGACACCGCCGCGCGCCGGGGCCGGTCGGCGGCCGGCCACGCGCGCGCTTCGCTGAGCAGCCGGACCGTTCCCGCGCTCCAGTCGATCCGGCTCGACGGCTCGTCGGCGTGCAGGGTGCGCGGAAGCGTCGCGTTGCGCATGGCCTGCACCATCTTGATCACGCCGCCGACACCGGCCGCGGCCTGCGCGTGCCCGATGTTCGACTTCAGCGACCCGAGCCACAGCGGCCGGTCGGCGGGCCGGTGCCTGCCGTACGTGGCCAGGAGGGCCTCCGCCTCGATCGGGTCGCCGAGCGTCGTCCCGGTGCCGTGTGCCTCCACGGTGTCGACGTCCTCGGGTTCGAGGCCCGCGTCCGCGAGCGCGGCGCGGATGACGCTCTGCTGCGCCGGGCCGCTCGGCGCGGTGAGCCCGTTGGAGGCGCCGTCGGAGTTGACCGCGGAGCCCCGCACGACGGCGAGCACCGGGTGCCCGGCCCGCCGCGCGTCGGCGAGCCGTTCCAGCAGCAGCACGCCGGCCCCCTCGGCCCAGCCGGTGCCGCCGGCGCCTTCGGCGAAGGCCCGGCACCGGCCGTCCGCCGCCAGGCCCTGCTGCCTGCTGAACTCGACGAAGATGCCGGGCGAAGAAAGCACGGTGGCCCCGCCGGCGAGCGCGAGCCCGCACTCGCCCGCGCGCAGGGAACGCACGGCCGAGTGCAGCGCCACCAGCGACGACGAGCACGCGGTGTCCACGGTGAGGGCCGGACCGTGCAGCCCGAGGGTGTAGGCCAGTCTGCCGGACGCGACGCTCGCGGTGTTGCCGGTGAGCAGGTGGCCCTCGTACCCCTCGGCGCCTTCGGCCAGCCGCGGGCCGTATTCCTGGGACATGATCCCGACGAACACCCCGGTGTCACTGCCGCGCAGCGCCGACGGATCGATGCCCGCGCGCTCGACCGCCTCCCACGAGGTTTCCAGCAGCAGGCGCTGCTGCGGGTCCATGGCCGTGGCCTCGCGCGGCGAGATGCCGAAGAAGTCCGCGTCGAACTCGGCCGCGTCGTAGAGGAAACCACCCTGGTCGGTGGCCGAGCTGCCCCGGCGGCCGTCCGCGGCGCGCAGCGTGCGCAGGTCCCAGCCGCGGTCCTCGGGGAACGCGCCGATCGCGTCCACCTCGTCCGCCACCAGGCGCCACAGCTGCTCGGGCGAGCGCACGTCGCCGGGGAACCGGCAGGCCATGCCGACGATGGCGATCGGCTCGTCCGGCGCCGGCTTCGTCCGCGTGCCGTTCCCGGCCCCGCGTGCCCCGGCCGGCTCGCCCGCGAGCCGCTCGGCCAGGTGCTCGGCCACGGCGTGCGGCGTCGGCCGGTCGAAGAGCAGACCCGCGGGCAGCGCGAGCCCGGTGGCCGCGCTGAGGCGGTTGCGCAGCTCCACCGACATCACGGAGTCGAACCCGGCTTCCTTGAACGTCATCGTCCGGCCGATCGCGTCCGGATCGCCGTGTCCCAGCACCGCGGCGGCGTGCGCGCGGACGACGTCGAGCGGGTCGAGCGACGGCGTGACCGGGACGTCGTCCTCGACGGCGTCGCCGGGCCAGTACCGCTTGCGCTGGAAGGCATACGTCGGCAGGTCGACCCGCCGGGGTGCGCTTCCGGAGAAGACCGCGGCCCAGTCGGGTTCGACCCCGCGCACGTGCAGCTCCGCCAGCGAAGTGAGGAAGCGCGCGATACCGCCCTCGTCGCGTCGCAGCGTGCCGGCGACCACCGACGGGCCCGCGCCGACGTCGTCGAGCGTCTCCTGCATGCCCGCCAGCAGCACCGGGTGCGAGCTCACCTCGACGAACGCCGCGTGCCCGGCGGCGGCGAGCGTGCGGATGGCCGCCTCGAACCGCACCGGCTGCCGCAGGTTCGTGTACCAGTACCGAGCGTCCACAGTGGCCGTTTCGATCCACTCGCCGGTCACCGTCGACAGCCACGGCACCCGCGGGACCCGCGGTTCGAGCGCGCCCAGCTCGCTCGTGAGGCTTTCCTCGATCTTCGCCACGTGCACCGAATGCGAGGCGTAGTCCACCGGAACCCGCTTCGCGCGCACGCCGTCGGCCTCGAAGCTCGCGACCAGTTCGTCCAGCGCCGCCGGTTCGCCCGCGACGACGACCGACGACGGGCCGTTGACCGCCGCCACCGTGACCGGCGACCCGGCGATCCGCGCCGTCACCTCGCGTTCGGACAGGCCGATCGAAGCCATGCCGCCGCTGCCGGCCAGCTGTTCGCGGATCACCCGGCTGCGCAGCACCACGACCCTCGCCGCGTCCCGCAGCGACAACGCGCCCGCCACGCAGGCCGCGGCGATCTCGCCCTGCGAGTGCCCGACCACCGCGGCCGGGTGGATCCCGTACGACTCCCACAGCGCGGCCAGCGACACCATCACCGCGAACGACACCGGCTGCACCACGTCGACCCGCTCCAGCAACGCGGGATCGGCGAGCGCGTCCGTCAGCGACCAGTCGACGAGCTCGGCGAACGCGTCCGCGCACTCCGCCATCCGGGCCGCGAACACCGGCGCGGAGCCGAGCAGGCCGACGGCCATCCCGGCCCACTGCGCGCCCTGGCCGGGGAACACGAACACCGTCGGGCCCGACACGTCCGCGACGCCGCGGATCCCGGCCGCACCGCCCTGCCCGACGGCGCGCACGGCGGCGGCCAGCTCGGCGCGGCCGGCTCCCACGACGGCGGCGCGGTGCTCGAACGCCGAGCGGGTGACCGCGAGCGAGAAGCCGATGTCGGCCGCACTGACCTCAGTGGATTCCGCGTATTCGCCCAGCCGGGCCGCCTGCTCCCGCAGCGCGGCCGCGGAGCGGCCCGACACCACCCACGGCACGACCGCGGAGGAGTCGTCCCCGGTGGCGGTGGCGGGGGCCGGCTCGCCGGATTCGGCCAGCACGACGTGGCAGTTCGCCCCGCCGACGCCGAACGAACTGACGCCGGCGACGAGCGGGCGCCGCTCGCGCGGCCACGGCTCGGTACCGCGCTGCACCTCGATGTTCGCGGTGTCCCACGGGATTTCCGGGTTGGGCGTCTCGAAGTGCAGGCTCGGCACCAGCTTCCGGTGGTGCACGCACAGCACGGTCTTGAGCAGCCCGGCGATCCCGGCCGCCCCCTCCAGGTGCCCGATGTTCGTCTTCACCGAACCGACCCGTACCGGGGCGTCCCCGTGCTCGCCGAGCGCGGCGCCCAGCGCGGCCGCTTCGATCGGGTCGCCGGTCCGCGTGCCGGTCCCGTGCAGCTCGACGTACTGCAGGGCAGCGGGTTCGACGGCCGCGCGGCGGACGGCGGCCCGGATCACCCGTTCCTGCGCCGCCGCGCTCGGGACCACGAGGTCCGCGTCGTCGCCGTCGTGGTTCATCGCGCTGCCGCGCAGCACGCAGTAGATCCGGTCGCCGTCCCGGCGCGCCCGGCGCAGCGTCTTCAGCACGACAAAGCCGCCGCCTTCGCCGCGGACGAAACCGTTCGCGCGCGCGTCGAACGTGTGGCACCGGCCGTCCGGCGACAGCCCGCCGAACCGTTCGAGCGTCAGCGCGCTCTCCCAGGTCAGGTTCAGGTGCACGCCCCCGGCAAGAGCCACTTCCGACTCGCCGCGGCGCAGGCTCTCCGCGGCGAGGTGCACCGCCACCAGCGACGACGACTGTGCCGTGTCGACGGTCAAGCTGGGCCCGGTCGCGCCGAGCGCGTGGGAGAGCCGGTTGGCGATCAGCCCGCGGTGCAGCCCGGCCAGGCTGTGGTGGGTGAGCGCGTCCGGGCCGTGCTGCCGGGTCACGGCCGCGTAGTCGTCGGCGATGGCACCGACGAACACGCCCGCGGCGGTGCCGCGCACGGCGGCGGGCACGATGTGCGCGTCCTCCAGCGCTTCCCAGCCCAGTTCGAGCGTGAGCCGCTGCCGCGGGTCCATCGCGACGGCCTCGCGCGCGGAGATGCCGAAGAACCCGGCGTCGAACCGGTCGGCGTCCTCGATGAACCCACCGGCCCGCAGCGGGGCGCCGGCAACGTCGTCCGGCGGCGCATCGGGGCCCCACCGCCACGGCGGCACCGTGCCCACCGCATCGACCCCGCCGGTGAGCAGCCGCCAGAACGCCGCGGGGCCGTCCGCACCGGGGAGGCGGCAGGACAAGCCGACCACGGCGAGGAAATCCTCGTCCCGGCCGTCACCGGGAAAGCCGTCAGACACGGTGGTACCCATGGCGGCGAGTATCCGGCAGCCGCACCGGCCGCCCGGGCCCTCGGGAACGAGGACTAAGTGAACTCCTACAGCGCTTGCGGCGTGCGCGCCGGCCCGGCCACCCGCGCGCAGAGCACGTCGAGGTACTTGTCCAGCAGCCGCGGCAGGTAGTCCTCGCCGAAGCCCAGCCCGGCCCACTCCGGGACCAGCCGGCGCAGCCGGTCGGTGTTCGTGGGCATGCTCACCACCGGCACGTCCACAGTGGTCCGTTCCGCCACCACGCCGAGCCGGTCCTCGATGCTGTCGACGATCCGCTCGATCGGCTCCAGCACCCCGGAGGCCACGTTGATCACCTCTTGCCGGACGCCGCTCGCGAGCACCCGGTCCAGCGCCAGCAGCAGGTGTTCCACGTCGAGCAGGTCGCGGTGGGCGTTGCGGTGCACGGTCACCGAACCGCCGAGGATCTGCCGCCCGAGCGACGGGATCAGCTGGTGGGGCCGCTGTCCCTCGCCGACGATGTGGCTGAGCCGGAACGCGAGGTAGTCCACGCCGGACCGGGCGAGGATCTCCTCCAGCCCGAGTTTGTGCCTGCCGTAGGCGGAAACCGGGTAGACCGGACCTTCCACCAGCCCCGGGCAGTCGTGCGTGCCGTACATCGAGTCCGATGCGGTGGAAAAGAACACGACCGTGCGGCCGGCCCGCCGTGCGCGGCGCACGACGTCGTAGACCAGCGCCGCTTCCCGGTCGAAGTCCGCCAGCGTCGCGGACGTGGTCTTGGTGACGCCCGCCGCGATGGCCGTGACGTCCGCATGGCGGTCGGCGAACGAGCGGGCGAGGTGCCGCGAGAGGAAGCCGTCTCCGATGATCTCCACAGGCCATTCCGTTTCGTCGGTGGCCCCGACGCGGTGGCGGGGCGGGCGGGTGACTCCGCCGACACCCGGGTTCTCGCGGAAGCGGCACGAAACCGCTTCGCGGCAACGTGGTCCCGACATCGGCGGCAGGCGTCACGACCGGCGGCGACGAGCCCGTGCCGGACCGGCATCCGCGATGCCCGCGCCACGCCACGGCCGCATCGTTCGATCGGTGACCCGACCGAGTCTCACGGGGCTTCGCGCTGCGTGTCAAAGAGACCTACGAGAATGACTAGACGATCGGAATCCGCGCGGCCGCCCGGAAACGGGCGGGCGACCGGCGAGGCGGCGCAGCACGAGGAGGGACCACCGGATCGGCGGTCCCTCCTCGTGTTCCACGCCGGGCAACCACCGGCGAAGTGGCCCGCCGGCGGCATGGCGGAAGGTGCCCGGCACGTCCTTGGCGGTTACCGGCCGGTTTGGGGCGAGTTCGCGGCGCTGAGCCAGTCGGTCAGCAACCGGAACCACCGCTGGTTGTCGGTGCGCTCGCTGAACCAGCGGTGGTTGAGCAGCAGGTACGCCTCCTCGCCGCTGGTGCGGCGGATGATCACCGGAGCGCCGGCCTTCTTCAGGCCACCGCCGAGGAACCGGCCGTACAGTTCGGTGAACTCGTTCGTGATCGCACTGACCTCGCGTGGATACAGCGTGACGTCGCCGTTGTCGTCCCAGCTGCCGAGGACGAGCCGGTCGGAGTAGAGCATCGCCGTACCCCGGTGGGGGAAGATCGCACGCTGGTTGATCGCGGCCTTGGCCTTGTCCGCCAAGCCCATGGCTTGCAGGTCGGCCGCGGTCGCGCCGTAGTACTCATCCTTCGCGAGCAGGCTGTTCGGGTTGCCTTCGGTCATGGCCCCAGTCTTGATCGGCTACGTCCGCTCGTACAGGCCACGATCGGCTAGCACCACCTGCCGAAGGTCTAGGGGTGCGCGGGCCGGTTACGACTTTGGTCGGTGTTGCCCGGCGTCGTGCGCGAGCAACGCGATCTGCACCCGGTTGTTCAGCCCGAGTTTGCCGAGCAGCCGCGTGACGTGCGCCTTCACCGTCGGCAGGCTCATGTAGAGCTCCTTGGCGATCTCCGCGTTGGTTTTCCCTTCGCCGATGGCGTTCGCGACCTGCCGTTCGCGGTGGGACAGTCCGGCCAGTGCCGTCGCCGCGGCCCGCTGCCGGGCGGATTCCGCCGACTCGGTGTCGTCGGTGACGTGGTTGATGAGCTGCCGGATGACGCTCGGCGAGAGGATCGGGTCGCCGGCCGCGACCCGCCGGATGGCGTCCACGATCTCCGCCGGCGGGGTGCGCTTGAGCAGGAAGCCGCCGGCCCCCGCCCGCAACGCGCGCAGCACGTGGTCGTCGCTGTCGAGGGTGGTCAGCACGATGACCTCGATCCCGGGATCCTCCTTGCGGAGGCGCTCGGTGGCGACGAGACCGTTCGTCCCGGGCATGCGGATGTCCATCAGGACCACGTGGGGCGCGGTTTTCTCGACGGCGGTGGGCACTTCGCCGCCGTCGGCGGCCTCGCCGACGATCTCCAGGTCGGCGACGCCGCCGAGCATCGTCCGCAACCCGCTGCGGACCAACGGGTCGTCGTCGACGATCAGCACCCGGACCGGTGGGCTCTGCGGCTGGCTCATGACGGCCAGGGTAGCCAAGCCCGGATGCGGAACTCCCCGGCCATGGTGCGGCCGTGCTCGAAGCGCCCGCCGGCGAGGCTGGTCCGTTCGCGCAGCCCGGTCAGCCCCACCCCGGAGCCCGGCAGCGGCGCCGCGCCCTTCGGACGGGCGCCGGACCCGGCCAGCGCGTTGCGCATGGAGATCTCCACCCCGTCCTCCGGCGACCCGTGGATCGCCAGGTGCACGACGGCCTCCGGCGCGTGCTTGCGCGCGTTCGTCAGGCCCTCCTGCACGATCCGGTAGGTGGTCCGGCCCAGCAGCGCCGGAACGCCCTCGAGGCCGGTGATCGCGTCGTCGAACTCGATCTCGGTGCCGACCGCGCGCGCCTCCTCGACCAGCGACGGCACGTCGGCCATGGTCGGCTGCGGGCCCTCCTCTTCCGGTTCCGTCTCCCGCAGCACGTGGATGACGCCCTGGAGGTCGACCAGCGCCTGGTACGCGCTGGCCCGGATGACCCCGGCCGCCTGGCTGATCTCCTCCGGCGGGGCGTCCGGCCGGAACTCCAGCGCGCCCGCGTGCATGCTCAGCAGCGAGAGCCGGTGCGCCAGCACGTCGTGCATCTCCCGGGCGATGCGCTCCCGCTCGCGCAGCCTGCCCTGGCTGACGCGCAGTTCCTGCTCGGCCTCGGCCCGCTCGGCCCGTTCCGCCAGCGACACCACGAGCTGCCGCCGCGCCCGCACGCCCATCCCCCACACCACGGCGAGCACGCTGAGCGCCGCGGCGATGCCGACCGCCATCCAGTACACCAGCGGCGTGTCCGGCTCCAGGCGGTAGATCCGGAACTGCACGAGCGGCGAGAGCACGCCCAGCACGAGCAACGGGACCACGGTGGCCGTCTTGCGGTGTACGGCGACGGTGAACAGCGCGATCGCGCTCGCCCCCGACGCGTGCGGGAACCAGACCGACAGCACCATGAGCACGAACGCCAGCTGCACCGGCCACCGCCGCCGGAACCACAGCGAGAGGCAGGCGGCGGCCGAGACCGTCAGGCTGAGCGTCACCGAGATCGAGGGGGCCGCGTCCGGGTCCCGCACCCACAGCGACACCACGCCCATCACGAAGGCGAACAGCACGCACAGGCCGTCGGTCAGCCAGTCGCGCAGCGAGCGGCGCGCACGGCCGCCGCCGGGATGGGCGGTGGCCTCGAGGGTCGCCGGCAGCATCGCCGGGTACTCGGGTCCGCGCGTGGCGGGCCGGTCCGCGCTCATCGGGCCTCCGGCTCGGGTTCGGGGGCCTGCTCACCGACCACAAAGGGCGCCAGCAGCCCGGGGACGGCCTCGCCGGCGAACGCCAGGCCGTCCGGGAACCCGACGTCACGCACGTGGTACGCGCCGCCCTTGCCCGCCGCGGTCACGGCGCTGACGGTGACCAGCCCGGCCAGGCGCTGGCCCGGCGAGCGGGAGATCCGCCACCCGATCACGCCGTCCCGGCGCAGTGCCACGGTGTGCCGCCGCAGCGTCCCGTACCGGGTGACCAGGTAGTCGCCGGAGACTTCGTGGCCGAGGGCCCGGTAGGCGTCGACGCCGAGCAGCACCGCGATCAGCACGCCGGCCACCGCGACGATCCCGGCGGCGGGCAGCACGTCGGGTGCGACGGTCCAGCCGAGCACCGCCAGCGCGACCGCGGGCACGAGCGCGGCCGCCACCGAGCGGAGCAGCCGACATCGCAGCGCGGCACGCGGGTGCGAACGCAGCGGCGTGGTCGCCGTCGGCGACGGCGACTGTTCGGCGATCGCCCCCGCGATCCGGTCGGCTTCCCCGCGCGGCACGGCCGGGGTGACCACCTGCATGCCCGTGTAGTCGTCGTCCGAGCTGCCGAGGCCGGTCGCGATCACCTCCACCCGGCCGGCCCCGAACAGCCGCAGCGGCAACGGTTGCGTCACCTCGACCCCGCGGATGCGCCGCCGGTCGATCGCGATCCGGCGGGTCGTGACCAGACCGCGGCGGACCCGGTAGGTGTAGCGCCCCTCGACCTCGAACCGGTAGCGCCACCACTGCTCGCAGAACAGCAGCAGGCTGCTCAGCGCGCTGAGGACGGCGAAGACGCCGCCGAACGAAAGGATCACCTGCGCGGGTGAAGCCTCCCGGAAGAACCGGGCCAGCCAATCGAAAACACCGTCGAGGGTCAGGCCGAACCAGTCCGCCACCCGGGTCGCGAGCGCGACGATCCCGACGATCGCCAGCCCGCCCCACATGGTGAGCGGCGCGTAGCGGATCCACGACCACCGCAGTGCGGCGATCGTGCCGTCCTCGGCCGTGCCGCGCGCGGAGTTCTCCGCCGACGCGTCGGCGCCCGCGAGCAGCTCCGCCTGCAGGGCGAGCGCGTCTCGCTTCGCCAGCGCGGAGAGCTTCACTTCGTGGTCTTTGCCGTGCGACCCGCTGCCCGTACCGACGCGCACGACGACGAGCGCGAACAGCTGCTGCGCCGGCCCGGCGGTCAGGTCGACCCGGCGCACGCGTTCGCGCCGGATCGACCGGTGCCTGCGCAGCACCAGCCCCTTGCGCAGCTCGAACACCTCGCCGGTCAGCCGGAAGCGGGTGGTGAGCAGCTGGACCATCTCGTACCCGGTGACCGCGACGAAGGCGACGCTGACCATCGCGAGCTTGTACAGCGACGCGACCTGGAGGTCACCGCCGGTCCACAACGCGTACGCCCCCAGCGAGGCGGCGGGCGGCACGAGCCATTTCAGGTGCACGCCGAGCATCCGGAGGTTCAGCCGCCGCCAGCCGTCGCCCGGCCCGGCATCGGCCGGACCGGAGTTTCCGGCCGGCTCCACCGCGGTTTCCCCGGCCCGGGTCCCGGTTTGTCCCTGCCCTTCCGGCATGCCGCCCACCCCCCAGTGATCACTGGGCACGACGATAGCAAACCGGACGATCTCGCTGTAACCGCCGGAACACGCGCCGGAGTCGCCCGCTGAGCAGATCTCCCGCCGAGCGCAAAAGACTAGGGTTTTCGCCCGCGGTCCGGGCCCGGGGTTGCCGGTGCGCCCGGCCGCGCAGGAAGGTCGGGACATTCCCCCGTACCCCAACGCAGGAGAGTGACTTCCGTGGCGGACAACGCGGAGGCGCAGCCGTGGATCCGGCGCTACCACCCGATCCCCGACGTGCCGGTCAACCTGGTCTGCCTGCCCCACGCCGGCGGCTCGGCGAGCTACTTCTTCCCGGTTTCCCGTGCGCTCGCGCCGCGGGTCGGCGTGCTCGCCGTGCAGTACCCCGGGCGCCAGGACCGCAGGCACGAGCCCGGCGTGCCGAGCATCGGTGCGCTCGCCGACGCGGTGACCGAAGCCCTGCGGCCCCACACCGGAACCCCGCTGGCGATCTTCGGCCACAGCATGGGCGCGACGCTGGGGTTCGAGGTCGCGCTCCGGCTGGAGAGCGCGGGCGTCACCCCGCTGGCCCTGTTCGCCTCGGGACGCCGGGCGCCGTCCTGCCACCGGGACGAGCGGTACCACCTGCTCGGCGACCGCGAGTTCGTCGCCGAGATCAAGTCGCTCAGCGGCGCGAACACGCACCTGCTCGACGACGAGGAACTGCTGGCGACGGCGCTGCCCGCGCTGCGCAGCGACTACCGGGCCGCCGAAACCTACCGCTACGAGCCGGGTCCCCCGCTGCACTGCCCGATCCACGCGCTGGTCGGCGAATCGGACCGGAAGGCGACCGTGGCGGAGGCCCAGGCGTGGGCCGGCCACACGACGGCGGAATTCACCCTGCACACCTACCCCGGCGGCCACTTCTACCTCGACGAGCAGGCCCCGCGCGTCCTGGACGTGATCACGCAGGCGCTGACCGCACGCCACCTTTCGAACACCGGGAAATAGCCACAAGTCGCATTGACGGCGAGAACGCGGAACCATCGGCGGCCTCGTTCGAGACCGTTGCCCCTAGGCACGGACCGGGTACCGGGGCTTCAATGAACGGGACGCACCGAGCACGGGAGTACGGCCCGGAATTCGGAGCGCTGTGCCATCCCTTAGGGATACCAGCGCTGGCGCGGCAAAACAGGAGACCCCCAGCTGTATTGTCGCGTCAGCGCGCCCGGCCCCCACGCGCCCCCAGCCCTCGCGCGCTCTGAAAGCGTTTTCAGTACAGACGACCCGCTTGGCCCACTCGGGCCGCCGCCACCCGGTGCTACCGTCGCCTCACCGAAGGCCCGCTCCGACTGGGAGCGCTCTCAGGCCTTCGGTGTCCGGCACTTTCCCGCCCGCAAGGAGGCGTGCAATGGGTTCGTACGGAAGCATTGCCCACAAGAAAGCGCTTGCTGTGAGCGCCGCGCTGGTCACGATCGCCGCGCTGGCCCCGCCGTCCGCCGCCGCCGCGGCCACCACCCTCTACGTGGCGCCCAACGGCAAGGACTCCGCCGCCGGCACCCAGGCGGACCCGACCACCCTGCCCGCGGCGCTCACCCGGATCGATTCCGGTGGCACCATCTCGCTCCGGGGCGGCACCTATTCCTACAGCCAGACCGTCACCATCGCGCCGGGCAACAACGGCACCTCCAGCGCGCGCAAGACGCTGTCCGCCTACCCCGGCGAGCAGCCGGTGCTGAACTTCTCGGCCATGAAGGAAGACCCGGCCAACCGCGGTCTCGCCGTCAACGGCTCGTACTGGCGCATCGCCGGCATCGTCGTCGAACGGGCCGGGGACAACGGGATCTTCGTCGGCGGGAGCAACAACGTCATCGAACGCGTCGTCACCCGGTTCAACCGCGATTCCGGGCTGCAGATCTCCCGGATCGCCTCGAGCACGCCGAAGGACCAGTGGCCGTCGAACAACCTCGTCGTCAGCTCCGAATCGCACGACAACGCCGACTCCGACGGCGAGGACGCCGACGGGTTCGCCGCGAAGCTCACCGCGGGCCCCGGCAACGTCTTCCGGTACGACGTCTCCCACCACAACATCGACGACGGCTGGGACCTCTACACCAAGACCGACACCGGCCCGATCGGCCCGGTGACCATCGAGGACTCCCTCGCCTACGCCAACGGCACCCTCAGCAACGGCACGGTGAACAAGAACGGCGACCGCAACGGCTACAAGCTCGGCGGCGACAAGATCGCGGTCAACCACATCGTCCGGCGCGACATCGCCTACCGCAACGGTCACCACGGGTTCACCTACAACAGCAATCCCGGGTCGATGACCGTTTCGGACAACGTCGGCATCGACAACGCCGAACGCAACTTCTCCTTCGACACCGGCACTTCGGTGTTCCGCAACGACACTTCGTGCCGCTTCGCCAGTGGCGGCTCGAACGACAAGACGGTCGGCAACGTCGACAGCTCGGACCAGTTCTGGACCGGCAAGAACGGGTCACGGTGCTCGTCCTACGCCGGCACGATGAAGTGGTCCTTCGCCTCCGACGGCCGGCTGGTGGTCACCTTCGGCTGACCCGGCCGCGTGGTGGGCCGGCCGGACCGCCGGCCCACCACGCACGGTGACCGGCGTCACCCGATCCTGTCGAAAAGCTGTGAACCGGACAGACCCGGCACTCCCGGCGCGGCCCACGCGTTCTTCCAGGTGAAGGAACGGAGGGACCATGGGTGCGCTGGGAACACTGCTCGGCTTCTTGCTGAGCCTGTACCTGCTGGTGCTGGTCGCGCGGATGGTGCTGGACTGGGTCGCGGTGGTGGCGAACACCCCGCCGTGGGCGCGGCGCGCCCGCGGACTGGCCTACGCCGCGACCGAGCCGGTGATCGGGCCGGTGCGGCGGGTCGTGCGGCCGGTGCGGATCGGCGGGCTCTCGCTCGATCTGGCCTTCACGCTGGTCTTCGTCGGCGTGATCGTGCTGCGGGGAATCGTGTACGCGCTTTAAAGCGCGCCGCGGAACCCCGCGGACAGCCGGTCGACGCTGCGCTCGAGCTCGGCGCGCAGCCCCCGCAGGTCGACGCCGTCGGGGTCGATCAGGGCCTGCATCGAGATCCCGCGCAGCTGGGCCAGCAGCGCCGAAGCGTACGAATCGGGGTCGCGGACACCGGAGATCGACCCGTCCGCGACCCCGCTGGCCACGGTCTGCGCGATGGCGAACCGGAACCGGCGGTCGGCTTCGGTCAGCGCGCCGCGCAGGGCCGAGTACTCCGCCGCCGCGTCGCCCCACAGGGCCAGGAACGCCTGGTTGAGCGTCGGCATCGTGCGGATCAGCTCGAAGATGATGTCCAGCAGCGCGCGCAGCATGTCCATCGGGGTCGCGGTCGCCGCCCCGGTCCGGGCCGCGACGGCCTCGCTGTATACCTCGGTGAACTCCTCGACGGCGTGCTCGACGAGCCGTCGCCCGAGCCCGTCCTTGTCGCCGAAGTGCTGGAAGATCACCGACCGCGCGTAGCCGGAGCGGGCGCAGACACCGCCGATCTTCAGCCTGCCGAAGCCCTCTTCGGCGATCAGGTGAGCAGCGGCATCCAGGATGCGTGCCTCGACGACGCCGTCGCCGTCCTCCTGGATCCGGCCTTCGGCGGCGCGGTCCACCCGGGCCATGTTAGCGACTGCAACCGCGCGCCACCGGGTGAGCCGTCAGCGGACCGTGCGCGGACCGTCAGCGGCCGCCCGCACTCTCGGTCCCGGCATCCACCGACCCGAGAGGAACCTCCGATGACCGCCAAGACCGTGCTCGTCTCCGGGGCCGGCATCGCCGGCCCGTCCGCGGCCCACTGGCTGCACCGCGCCGGCCACCGCGTGACCGTCGTCGAGTCCGCACCGGCCCCGCGGCCCGGTGGCCAGGCCGTCGACTTCCGCGGCGAGCAGGTGAAACTGCTGGCCGCGATGGGCGTGCTCGACGAAATCCGCCGGTACGAGACGGCGATGGGCGACCAGACCGTGCTCGGTCCCGACGGCCGTCCGGCACTGACCGTGCCCGGCGCCGCCTGGAGCGGCGAGGTCGAGATCCTGCGCGGCGACCTCGCGCGGATCCTGTACCGGCACACCGCGGACCACACCGAATACGTCTTCGGCGACCGCGTCACGAGCCTCACCGAGACCGCCGACGGCGTCGAAGTCACCTTCCGCCGCGGCGCGCCGAGGAAGTTCGACCTGGTCGTCGGGGCCGACGGCGTGCACTCCGGCGTCCGGGCCGCCGCCTTCGGGCCGGAGGAGGACTTCCGGCGCGACCTCGGTTTCGGCATCGCCGGGTTCACCGCGCCCAACCACCTCGGGCTCGACCACACCAGCATCATGTACAACGAGCCCGGCCGCGGCCTGGTGGTGGGCAGCCACCGGCTGCCGGACCGGCTGCACGTCGGCCTGGTCTTCGCGGCCGACGGCATCGAGTTCCACCGCCGTACGCCCGGCGAGCAGGCGGCCCTGCTCGCGCAGCTGTTCGCCGACACCGGCTGGGAGACGCCGAAGCTGCTCGAAGCGCTCCCCGCGGCCGACGACCTGTACGTCGATTCGATCAGCCAGATCCACCTCGACCGCTGGTCGGCGGGCCGGGTGGTGCTGCTCGGCGACGCCGCCTGGTGCGCCGGGCCGGGCGGCTCGGGGACGGGACTGGCGATGATGGGCGCCCAGGTGCTGGCCGGCGAGCTCGCGGCGGCCGGCGGCGACCACGTGACGGCGTTCGCGAAGTACGAGCAGCGGCTGCGGAAGCCGGCCACGATCGGGCAGAAGAACGGCAAGGGCTCCGGCAACTTCCTCGCGCCGCGCACGGCCGCGAAGATCCGCAGCCGCAACCGCGGCTACCGGATGCTCAGCACGCGGCTGTTCGGCAGCATCTTCACCTGGATGACCGACCGGGCGGCCAACGCGCTCGAATACCGGGCCTACCCGCAGCTCGATTCCTCTCATCGGGCGATCCGGCTGGCGGCCGGGCGTGAGCCGGGTCACTCTTGACGCCATGTCAGCCCCGGTCAGGACCGCCCTCGCCGGCCTGGCCGTGCTGGCCCTGGGTGTGGTCACGGCGCTGAACGTCCGTTCCCTGCCGGTCATCGGCGACGGGACGACGTACGCGGCGGAGTTCGCCGAAGCGGCCGGGCTGGGGGTGGGCAACGACGTCCGCATCGCCGGCGTCGAGGTCGGCCGGGTGTCGGACGTCCGGCTGCGCGGCGACCACGTGCTGGTTTCCTTCCGGGCGAAGGGAGCCTGGCTGGGCGACGCGACGACCGCGGCGATCCGGCTGAAGACGGTGCTGGGCCAGAAGTACCTCGCCCTCGACCCACAGGGCGAGGCCACGCTCGACCCAGGCGCGCCCATTCCGCGGTCGCGCACGACGGTGCCCTACGACATCCTCACGGCGTTCGGCGACCTCTCGTCCACAGTGGACCGCATCGACACCACCCGGCTGGCCCGGAGCTTCGACACACTTTCGGCGACACTGGCGAACACGCCGCAGAGCGTCCGCGCGGCGCTGACCGGGCTCTCGCGGCTGTCGGATTCACTGGCGTCCCGGGACCGGCAGCTCGGGTCACTGCTGGGCAACACGCGGGTGGTGTCGCAGACGCTCGTCGACCGCGACGCGGCCGTCCGCCGCCTCCTCGACGACGGCAACGAGCTCCTGGCGGAGGTGATCAACCGCGAGACGGCGATCACCACCCTGCTCGACGGCTCCCGGCGGTTGTCGTCGGAGCTATCCGGGCTGATCGCGGAGTCACGCGTCGGCCCGCTGCTGGCCGACCTGGACCAGCTGACGTCGATGCTGCAGCGCAACCAGGACGCGCTGGCCGAGGGCATCCGGGGCTTCGCGCCGTTCGTCCGGCTGGGGACCAACATCGCGGGGAGCGGCCGCTGGGTCGACGGCTACCTGTGCGGGCTGGTCCTGCCGTCGTTCGGCCCGCTGAACGAAGAAGGGTGCCACGGCTAGGGTTTCGAGCGCGCGCTCCCCTGCGCGGCGGCGCACAGCACCGGCTCGCCGTCGGTGTCCACTGTGTACACATCGCACCGGCAGGTGGCCCGCGACCGCCCGGCCTGCACGACGACGGCGCGGGCCCGCAAGCTGACCCCGACCGCCGGGCGGAGGTAGTCGATCGCGAAGCCGGCCGTGAGCAGCGCCGGGCCGAGCACCGTTCCCGCCGCGAAGGTGAGTGCGTTGTCGGCCGCGTAGGCGAGCACGCCGCCGTGGAGGTAGCCGTTCTGCTGCTGGAGTTCCTCGCGGATGTCCAGTTCGAGCGTGGCCGCGCCGTCGCCGAACTCGGTCAGCCGGGCGCCGAGGAGCCGGCTGAACGGCTGGCTCGCCAGACCGGCGCGCGCTGCTGCGAAATCGAGCATGACCCCTCACTTCACTAGTGAAGTCAGCATGGCGCGGTCCGGCCGGGGCTGTCAAGATCGGGTGTGCCCGAATCCGATCAGCGCCTGTTCTTCCTGCTCCAGCAAGCCGCCCACCGGCTGCGCGTGGCGGCCGACCGCCGCTGCCTCGCCGCGGCCGGCATCACCACGGCCCAGCTGGGCGCCCTCTTCGCCGTGCGCGAAGGCGGCCTGACCCAGCGGGACCTCGCCGCGCGGCTCGGCCAGCGCGAATCCGCGGTGACGGCGATGGTCACCCGGCTCGTCGAGGCACGCCTGGTCGCCAAGCAGCCGCACCCCCGCGAGCACCGGGCGGTCGTCCTGCAGCTGACGGCGGCGGGCGAGGAAGCACTGACCCGCGTCGCGCCGGAGATCGAGGAGTTCAACGCGCAGCTGCGCGCGGTTCTGGGCGAGGCCGGCTTCCGGCAGACCGCCGAAGCCGTCGGCAAGCTGGCCCGCGAGGAGTGGTGAGCGCTAGGCCACGATCAGCCGGAACCCCGCGTCCCACTCCGGCAGCTCCAGCAGCTCCGCGTGCTCCCGCTGCCACCGCCCGGACTCCAGGTCCGCCCGCAGCCGGTCGATTCCCCGGGACACCGCCTCCGGCGCGGTCTGGGCCAGCGCCGAGCAGGACCGGCGCACCGCCGGGTCCAGGTAGGCCTCCGGCCGTCGCCAGTACGCCGGGAAGACGCCGTCCGTGAAGTCCCACGGCACCGGCAACGGCCGCACCGAAGACGCGCCGAGGAAGTCGGCGATCTCCGGCGCCGAAGGACGTGAGTCCTCGAGCGCGGCCACCTCCGGCACGTACTCCCGCACGAACCAGAAGTCGTTGTGCCGGGCCGTGTCGTACGCGAGGACGACCTGCCGGGACGCGACCCGCCGCAGCTCGGTGAGCCCGGCGCGCCAGTCGGGCCAGTGGTGCACCGTCAGCACCGCCAGCGCGGCGTCGAACGAGCCCGAGGCGAACGGAAGCGCTTCCGCGACCGCCCGCACGACCGGCGCGGCCTCCGGGGACCGCTGCCGGATCATCTCCGCCGACGGCTCGACCGCGACGACGTCCCGCGCGGGCGGCTCGTAGGACCCCGTTCCGGAGCCGACGTCCAGCACCGAAGCCGCGGAGCCCAGCGCGGACACCACCGGCTCGAGCCAGCGCGGGTCGGTCCGCCGTCCCAGCGCGTAGCCGACGCCGATCTCGTCGTAGCGGGCCGTCACCGCTCGGTCCCGTCGCCACCGTTCTGCTCGGCCAGGAACCGCTCGAACTGGGAGCCGAGCTCCTCCGCCGTCGGCATGTGCTCGACCGACTCCGCGAGCAGGCTGCCGCGGTCGGACGCCTCGACGAACGTGTCGTACTGCCGCTCCAGGGCGCGGACGACGTCGGCGATCTCGTCGGACTCCGCGACCTGGCGGTTGATCTCGGCGTCGGCCAGGTCCGCGGCCGCCCGCAGCTCGCCCTCGGGCAGGCTCAGCCCGGTCGCCCGGCTCAGCGCGTCGAGCACGATCAGCGAGGCCGCCGGGTACGTCGACTGGGCGAGGTAGTGCGGCACGTGCGCGGCGAAGCCCATGGCGTCGTGACCCCACTCGCCGAGCCGGTACTCCAGCAGCGCGGCGAGGCTGCCCGGCACCTGCAGCCGGTTCGGCAGCGGCTGGTTGTCGCCGACCAGGTCCTTGCGGGTGGCGTGCGCGGTGACGCCGAGCGGGCGGGTGTGCGGCGCGCCCATCGGGATGCCGTGGAACCCGGCGGTCAGCCGGACGCCCCAGCGCTCGACCAGGTTCCGGACCGCCGCGCTGAACCGCTCCCAGTCGTGGTCCGGCTCCGGGCCGGTCAGCAGCAGGAACGGCGTGCCGTCGGTGTCGTGCAGCAGGTGCACCACCAGCTCGGGCGCGTCGTAGTCCTCCCAGTGGTCGACCGCGTAGGTCATCGTCGGCCGCCGCGAGCGGTAGTCGATGAGCCGGTCGACGTCGAAGCGGGCGATCACCCGGTGCTCGCCGCCCAGCAGGTGCTCGGCCAGCAGACGGCCCGCCGAGCCGGCGTCCATGAACCCCTCGAAGTGGTGCAGCAGCACCGCGCCGGTCAGGTCGGGGACGTCCGAGTCCACCTCGTACAGGTCGTCGGGATCGAGTCCCACCGGGTCCTCCTGCTCTCCGCTATACCAATCCGTCAAGCACAACACACCCGGAGAGCGATTCCATTCCTCCGGCGGTGTCGCCGATCGTAACGCCACGCGATCGAGGCCCGACCGGATCGCCATCGTGACAACCGTCGTGGGCACGCAAGGCCCCGATCGGGCACGCTTGAGCGGTGAGCGAACACACCACGAGCACGGCGCCCCGGCTGCGGCCGCCGGCGCACCGGGTCAGCCGCCGGGCCATCGGCTACTGGACGGTCACCGCCTCGATCCTCTGGATCGTCCTGCTCGGCATCCAGACCCTCATCGTGGTGACCAGCGACGACGCGCCGTCGTTCCTGACCGTGACGCTGGTGCTCTCCTGCGTGCTCGGCCCGCTTCACCTGCTCGTGATGCCCCAGTGGCGCTACCGCGTGCACCGCTGGGAGGTCACCGGCGAGGCCGTCTACACGCAGTCCGGCTGGCTGAAGCAGGAGTGGCGGATCGCGCCGGTCTCGCGGATCCAGACCGTCGACATCGAGCGCGACCCCTTCGAGCAGCTGTTCGGGCTGGCGAAGATCACCGTGACCACGGCGTCCGCGGCGGGCCCGCTGCGGATCTCGGGGCTGGCGCACGACCGCGCGCTGGCCTTGGCCGACGAGCTCACGAAGACGACCCAGGCGGTGCGCGGGGACGCCACGTGAGCCCCGGCGACGCACTCTTTCCCGCGGAGGCGGCCGAAAGCACCGAAGCGATCACCCCACCCGCCGAGGGCACGCAGGAGGCGCCGTGGCACCACCTCGACCGGCGCATGCTGCTCATCCGGCCGGTGCTCGATCTGGTGAAGTCGCTGCCGGTGCTGCTGGGCGCGCTGTTGTTCGGCCACGGCGAACCGTGGCAGTGGGTCGGCCTCGTGTTCACCGCGATCGCCGTGTTCACCGGGGTTTCCCACGTGCTGACTTCGCGCTACCGGATCACCGAGTCGCAGGTCGAGTGGCGTACCGGGCTGCTGCAGCGCAAGCACCGGGCCGTCCCGCGCGACCGGATCCGCACGGTCGACGTCACCTCCGAGCCGAAGCACCGGCTGTTCTCGCTGGCCGCCGCGCGGATCGGCACCGGACGGCACTCGCACGGGAAGGGGCCGGGCAAGGACGAGCTCGTCCTCGATGCCGTCACCATCGCCGAGGCCCAGCGGCTGCGGACGCTCCTGCTGCACCGCAAGGCCGAGGCCGTCTCCGACCCGGACGCCGTAGCCGCCACGGCGCCGCCGGAGCAGCTCATCGCCGCGGTCGACAAGCGGTGGCTGCGGTACGCGCCCTTCACGCTGTCGGGGCTGGCGGTGGTGGGTGCGGCCGTCGGCACCGTCTACCACTTCGCACACGAGCTGCACTTCGACCCGATCCAGTTCTCGCTGGTCCAGGCCGTCGTCGGGCACTTCGCCGACACTCCCGTGTGGCTGAGCCTGGTGCTCGCCGCGGCCGGGCTGCTGGTGCTCGTCTCGCTGCTGTCGATCGGCGGGTACGTGCTGTCGTTCTGGAACTTCCGGCTCACCCGCGAACCCGGCGGCACCCTGCACGTCCGCCGGGGGCTGGTCACCACGCGGTCGGTGTCGATCGAAGAGGACCGCCTGCGCGGCGCCGAAATCCGCGAACCGCTGCCGCTGCGGCTGGCCGGCGGCGCCCGCTGCGTCGCCATCGCCGCCGGCCTGCGGGAAGGCAAGAGCGCGGACAAGGGCGGCAGCCTGTTGCTGCCCCCGGCGCCGCTGGCCCGCGCGCACGAAGTCGTCGCCGAGGTGCTGGGCGAGGACCCGGCCGCGACCCCGCTGGTGCGCCACCCGCGCCGGGCGCTGTACCGGCGGCTGTCCCGGGCCGTCCTCGGCGTGCTGCTGCTCGCCGCGGCGCTCTACGGCCTGGCCCGGCTCGGCGCGCTGCCGGACTGGCCGTGGCAGGTCGCGCTGGTGCTGGTGCCGTTCGCGGCCCTGGTCGGCTGGGACCGCTACCGCGGCCTCGGGCACGCGCTCACCGGCCGGTACCTGGTGACGCGGTCGGGCTCGCTGGACCGCGGCACGGCAGCGGTCCGCTGCGACGGGCTGACCGGGATCGTCGTCGAGCGCTCGTACTTCCAGCGCCGGGCCGGGCTGGTCACGCTGATCGCGCCGGTCGCCGCGGGCAAGGGCAAGTACCAGGTGCTCGACGTCGGCGAGGCCGACGGGCTGGCGCTCGCCGACCGGGCGCTGCCCGGCCTGCTCACGCCGTTCCTCACCGGTCACCGGGACCGTGGTTGACGCCCGGCCCGCGCCGCTCCTAACGTGAAATCCGCCGTCCGAACCCTCGATCCGCGTTCGACGAGAGGACGGCAAGATGTTTCGGAAACTCTTCGGTGTGCTGGCCGCGGGGATCGTCGCGGCCTCGGTCCCGGCACCGGCCGCGGCGGCCGAAAACCCTTACGGTGACCCGAATCTGGTTTCGATGTTCGACGGCACCGACCTGAGCGCGTGGACGTCGTCGAAAACCGGGCTCTGGTCGGCGGAAAACGGGGTCGTCCACGGCAACGGCACCGCGCGCGGCTGGTTGTACTACAACAAACAGCAGGTCGGCACGTTTCGGTGGATATTCAATGTCCGGCAGGTCAAGGGCAACCACAAACCGACCGTGCTGATCTGGGGCACCACCGACCCGATCCGCGATGCGCTGAGCGCCATCCAGTTCCAGCCGCCGAACGGGGGACACTGGGACTACCGGCCGGGGCACAACGACGGGGGCGGGAAACTGTTCCGGCAGCTGTCGCACCCGACCATCGACATCAAGAAGTGGGCGCAGTGCGAGCTGATCGGCGACGCCGCCACGGGTGTCGCGCGGATGGCGTGCTGCCCGCTCACCAGCACGACGATCACCTGCAAGGGCGTGGAAGTGCTGCGGTTCGCCGACAAGACGGCCGGGCGCGTCGGCCCGCTCGCGCTGCAGGTGCACAACTCGGGGATCCAGGACGAGTACCGCGGGCTCTACGTCGAGTCACCCGTGGTGACGAAACCGGGCGAATTTCTCACCATGTGACCTCGGCGCGACGGCAAACGCCCTTTTCCTGGCCCATTGCTGGCCTTCCTTTCACACTACGTGCTAATTTATTCACCCCGTGTGATAGCGAAGGTAGTTTTTGTCTCACCGAGAGGGTCACGATGACGCCTGCCGTCAGTACCGTCGACGGTTCCGCCACCACTTCCCCGCGCCGCACCCCGGGGGCCAGCAGTTCCCGCAAGGTCCTCCAGCTGCTGCTGGCCTTTTCGGAGCGCCGGTGGGAGGCGAGCGTCGCCGAGCTGGCCGCGACGATCGGGACCCCGGTGGCGACGACCTACCGGTACGTGGCCCTCCTCAAGGAGCTGCAGCTGCTCGAGGAGGGCCGGGCCGGGCACTACCACCTGACCAGCCAGGTGATGCCGCTGGCGCGGGCCGCGCAGCTGGCCAACGACATGGTTCGGCTGGCGCGGCCCGCGATGGAGGAGGCCGCGCGGGAGCTCGGCGAGACGGTGATGCTGTTCCAGCGGTTCGGCGACGCCGCCGTGTGCGCGGACCGCGTCGAGTGCGACCGCGCCATGCGGTTCACGTTCGAGCCGGGGCATTCGCTGCCGCTCGGCGTCGGCGCGTCCGGCAAGATGCTGCTCGCGCTGCTGCCGGAGATCGAACGCGACCGGCGGTGGGCGTCGATCGTCGAGCAGCGCGGGACGGCGGTGCGCGACGAGCTGAAGCAGGCGCTGGAGAACCGGTACGCGGTCAGCTCCGGCGAGCTCGACGAGGGCGTCTGGGCGTGTTCGGTGCCGGTGCAGACGATCGGCAGGCGGCCCACCGTGCTGAGCATGGCCGGCCCGGCCGCCCGCATCACCGAAGAGGCCCGGCAGACGGCGATCGCCGCGCTGCAGGAGTACGCGATCCGCATCCAGCGGGCGATCACGTCTTATTCGCTGTGAGAATTCCGCCCGGGCGCGTAGAACTGCCCGGGTGATCCGGCTCGCGCGCCCCGACGACCTGCCCGCGCTCATCAACGTCGAGCGCGAGGCGGGTGCGCTGTTCCGCGACGTCGGCATGGCCGCGATCGCCGACGACGACCCGGGTTCGGTGGCGGAGCTGACGGTGTTCCAGGCGGCGGGCCGCGCGTGGGTCAGCGTCGACGCAGCCGACCGGCCGGTGGCCTACCTGCTCGCGGAGGTCGTCGACGGGCACGCCCACATCGAGCAGGTCTCGGTCCGGCCGCCGCACGCGCGGCGGGGAATCGGCAGCGCGCTGATCGAGACGCTCGCGGAGTGGGCGGCGGCGCGCGGGCTGACGGCGCTGACGCTGACGACGTTCGAAAACGTGCCGTGGAACGCGCCGTACTACGAGCGGCTGGCGTTCCGGGTCGTCCCGGCCGCGGAAATCGGCGACGGCCTGCGCTCGATCCGCCGTGCCGAAGCGGCCCGCGGCCTCGACGCCTGGCCGCGTGTCGCCATGATCCGACCGCTCTGACCTGCGGTTTTGATTGATTGTCCCCTACTTGGGGGAGAGAGTGGCGCCGTCGGTCGAACATGTGTTCTACTGTGCCCTGCCGGTCCCGGAGGGGGAAGCTCCGCGGGCCGGCCCACATACTCGGGAGGTAGTCGTGGCGGTCAAGATCACCCACCTGACGAACGGCCAGCAGGTGCGCTTCGCCAACGCCGACGGTGCACGCCGGTACGCCGAAATCATGGGTGGCGGCGTGGACAAGTGGCGCTTCACGGTCGTCCCCGAGGACCCGATGCTCCGGAAAATGTCGGACTCGGTGGTTAATGTGCCGGTATGGCGCATGACTTCCAGGTAGTGGTGGATTCGGCCGACCCGCACGTCCTCGCCGACTGGTGGGCCGAGACGCTCGGCTGGACCGTGGAACCGACGGACGAGGACTTCATCCGCGAGATGATCGCGAAGGGGTACGCGGCGGAGGCGGAGACCCGGACCCACCGGGGTTCGCTGGTGTGGAAAGCGGGAGCGGGGATCCGGCACCCGGACTCGCCACCGGAGGGGCCGCCGAAGCGGATCCTGTTCCAGGAAGTACCGGAGGCCAAGACGGTGAAGAACCGGGTCCACCTGGATGTGTGGGTGGGCGCGGACAACGTCGAGGCAACCCTGGAGAAACTCAAGTCGCGCGGCGCGGAGTTCCTGTGGCGAGGGCGGCAGGGCCCGCACAGCTGGGTGACCATGGCCGACCCGGAAGGCAACGAGTTCTGCATTTCGTGAGGTGCCCGGGCCGGGTCGGCGGCGAGCTGGGGGCGCCGCCGGCTTGGTGAGGGCGCTTTCCTGCCGTCGGAGGACAGGAAAGCGCCCTCCCCTCACACCTGCGCCGCCAAGCGGTCCAGCGCCTTCGGCAGGGCCGCCGCCAGCAGGTCCAGCTCCGGTTCCGCCGCCACCAGCGGCGGCGACACGGCCACCCCGCGGCCCAGGTTCCGCACGATCACACCCTCGTCGCGGCACGCCCGCTGCAGCTTCACCGGCGCGCCCGGGTCCGCGTCCACGACCTCCGCCGTCAGCTCCACCGCCGCCAGGAAGCCCAGGCCCGCGCGGATCTCCTTCACCAGCGGGTGTCCGCTGACCGAGGACACCGCGTCCGCCAACGGCTTCTCCAGCTCGCGACCGCGCGGGATCAGCCCGTCGCGCTCGTAGATGTCCAACGTCGCCAGCCCCGCCGCGCACGCCACCGGATGACCCGCGTACGTCGGGCCGTGGCGGAAGATCGGGGCGCCCGGCTTCCCGGTGAAGAACGGCTCGGCCACCCGCGGAGCCACCACCAGCGCACCCAGCGGGATCGTGCCGCCCGTGATGCCCTTCGCCGTCGTGATCAGGTCCGGCCGCACCGGCCAGCGGTCGATCCCGAACCACGTGCCCAGCCTGCCCCAGGCCGCGATCACGCAGTCCGCCACGAACAGCACCTCGTGACGGCGGCAGATCGCCGCCACCTCCTCGAGGTAGCCCTCCGGCGGCAGCAGCACGCCGCCCGCGCCGATCACCGGCTCGCAGAAGAACGCCGCCACGCGGGACGCACCGACCCGCTGGATCTCCGCCTCCAGCACTGCCGCGTCGTCGTACGCAACGTGGGAAAACGAAGGCGGCTGCGGGCCGACGCCCGCCGCGTTCGCCGGGATCCCGCCGACCGCCGTGCCGAACCCGTGCGTTCCGTGGTAGCCCTGCGCCCGGCCGATCACGTGGACCTTCTCCGGCCGGCCCGTCTGCGCGAAGTACGCCCGCGCGAGCTTCACCGCCGTGTCGATGACGTCGCCGCCGCCCGAGCCGAAGAACACCTTCGACCCCGGCTCCGGGGCCAGGGCCGCGACGCGGTCCGCCAGCTCGATCGCCGGCCGGTTCGCGTTGTAGCCGAACAGGTTCCACGAGTCCAGCTCCCCCAGCTGGCGGGAGACCGCTTCGGTGATCTCGGGACGGCCGTGGCCGAAGTTCGCGTACCAGAGCGACGCCGTCGCGTCGAAGTACCGGCGGCCGGCGTCGTCCCAGACGTACGACCCCTCACCGCGGGTGATGACCATCCGGTCGCCGTCGACCGCGCCCATGTCGGCGAACGGGTGCCACAGGGCGTGCTGTGCTGACATCGGTCCTCCTTGTTCCTGTCCCATCCCTACCATCAGTCCAGGAACTCCGCGATCTCCTCGGCCGAATACCCCAGCTCGGCCAGCACCTCCGCGGTGTGCTGCCCCAGGGTCGGCGGGGCGGACGTCGGCCGCGCCGGGGTGTCCGACGCCTTCACCGGGAAGCCTGTGCCCACGTACGTCCCCACCGTCGGGTGCGGCAACCGGACCACCTGCTCGCGCGCGGCCGCCCACGGGTCCGCGTAGACGTCGTCGATCTCGTTGATCGGGGCCGCCGGGATGCCCGCCGCGTCGAACGCCTTCATCCACTCCGCCGCCGGGCGCGTCAGGAGCACCGGCTCCAGCAGCGCGTTCAGCTCGTCACGGTGGGCGGCGCGAAGAGCGTTCGAGGAGAACCGTGGGTCGGCAGCGATGTCCAGGCCGAGCACGCCGCAGAACGCGTGCCACAGCTTCTCGCTGCCGACCGCGATGATCAGCCAGCCGTCGGCGACGTGGTAGCCCTGGTACGGCACGATGCTCGGGTGCGCCGAGCCCATCCGGCGCGGGCGCGGCGCGTCGTAGAACACCGCGCCCGCCGCGTACACGTGCCAGGCCAGCTGACTGTCCAGAAGGGACACGTCGAGGTACTGGCCGCGGCCGGTCGTGTGCCGGGCCTGCAACGCCATCAGCACGCCGATGATCGCCCACGTCCCCGCGTTCAGGTCGGCCACCGGCAGCCCGACCTTCGCCGGCGCGCCGTCCGGCTCGCCGGTCAGCGACATGACGCCGCCGAGGGCCTGCGCCACCAGGTCGTAGCCCGCGCGGTCGCGGTACGGCCCGGTCTGCCCGAACCCGGTGATCGACACGTGGATCAGCCGCGGGTTCAGCGCGGACAGCTCGGCGTACCCGATGCCCCACTTCTCGAGCGTGCCCGGCCGGAAGTTCTCGACCAGGACGTCGGCGTCCGCGACCAGCCGCCGCAGCGCCTCCCGCCCGCGGTCGCTCTTGAGGTCGAGCACGATCCCGCGCTTGTTCCGGTTCGCCGCCAGGTAGTAGACGGCCTCGTCGCCGACGAACGGCGGCCCCCAGCCGCGGGTGTCGTCGCCGTGGCCCGGCGGCTCGACCTTGACGACGTCCGCGCCCATTTCGCCGAGGTATTGGGTGCAGTAGGGCCCGGCGAGGATGCGGGAGAGGTCGACGACCTCGATCCCGTCCAGCGGGCGGACAGCAGGGGGCATCGACGGCTCCTCGTCAGGCTCGGCATCAGCCCCCTTTCTACCCGCCGGGCTCGGGAATTCACGCACCACGCGCCCGCCCCGGCCACCCACCCGGAGGCGGCATTTCTCCCCTCATGCCCGGTTCGCCCCCACGTCACCCTGGAGATCTTGTCCGCGGTCCCGGGGAGGGAACCATGCGCCGGTTCGGGGTCCTGCTGCTCGCGCTCCTCACCTTCGGCACGGCGCTCGCCGCACCGGCGGCCGCCGACGAGCCGGTCGTCGCCGCGAAGCCACCCATGGGCATCTCGTGGTCCCGCGGCTGGAACCAGTGCCCGCGGATCGACGACACGAAGGTCCGCGCGGCGGTCGACATGCTGGTCACCAGCGGCCTGAAGGAGGCCGGCTACACCTACGTCAACATCGCGGGGTGCTGGGCGGCCAAGACGCGCGCGGCGGACGGGAAGCTGCAGCCGGACCCGGCCAAGTACCCGGACCTGCCGGGACTCATCGCGTACGTGCACGCCAACGGCCTGAAGTTCGGGCTGCACAGCGGCACCGGCACGCTCGTCTGCGGCAGCGCGATGCCCGGCTCCCGCGACCACGAGGAACTGGACGCGCGGACGTTCGCGGCCTGGGGCGTCGACTACCTCGAATACGACACGTGCGGCGGCGAGAACGGTGTCGCGGCGGCCGCCGAGAAGATGGGTGACGCGCTCAAGGCGACCGGGCGGCCGATCCTGTTCGCCATGATCGACACCTTCTCGGCGAACTACCGCCAGTGGGAGTGGGCCCCCGGCGCCGGCGCGCACACGTGGCAGCTCACCAGCGACCTCCCGGACAACTTCCCGTCCGCGATGCTGGCCGTGGACCAGCAGATCCCGCTCGCCGGGCACACCGGCCCCGGCGGCTGGAGCGACCCCGGCTACCTCAACTTCAGCATCCTCGACCCGTGGGTGCGGCGCGCGCAGTTCTCGTTGTGGGCGCTGATGAACGCGCCGCTCATGCCGAACGAAGCGTTCCCCCTGGACACGCTCGGCAACCGGGACGTGATCGCGGTCGACCAGGACTGGTCCGGGACGCCCGGCCGCAAGATCCGCGACCTCGGCGACGCCGAGATCTGGGCGAAGCCGATGTCCGACGGCTCGGTCGCCGTGCTCCTGCTGAACCGCGGCTGGACCGCCCGGACGATCGCGGTCGACCTCGCGGAATCCGGGGTCGCGGCGGCGCCGGTCTACCGGGTCCGCGACCTGTGGACCGGCGCCGAGCTGACCAGCACCGGCACGCTCCGCACGTCCGCGGGCGCGAATTCCGGGACGTTCCTGCGCGTGTGGCCCGGTCAGCCCGCCCCCGCCGAGCCGCTGGTGACCCTGGGCGTGGAGCTGCCGGAGGGCTTCCTGGCCGGCCAGGCGGTGCCCGGCACGGTGACGCTGACCAACGACGGCGACACCCCGATCACCGACGCGCGCTACACGATCACCGTGCCGTCCGGGTGGACGCTGGACGGCCCCGCGCAGGTCGACGTCCCCCGGGTTTCGCCGGGCAGCACGGTGACGCGCGAAATCACGCTGCGGCCGACGGCGGCCCCGGCGGCGAAGGTGCTGGTCGGGGCGAGCGGCGGGTACACGAGCGAGTTCGGCCCGCGCACCGCGGCGGGCTCCGCCGAGACACCGCTGGTGACCGCCCCGGGCACCGGGACGACGTACCTGAGCACCCGGCCGTGGCTGTACTCGGAGAACGGCCTCGGCCCGGTGGAACGCGGCAGCGTGGCCAACGGGCGGGCGATGGCCATCGGCGGCGTGGGCTACCAGCCGAACAGCGGGATCGGCGTGCACGCGCCGTCGGTGATCCGCCTGTACCTGGGCGGGGCGTGCAAGTCGTTCACCACCCAGTACGGCGTCGACGACGCATCGGGCCCGCGGGCGACGGTGGCGTTCCGCGTGCTGGGCGACGGCCGGGAGCTGTTCGCGACGGGGATCGTCCGGCGCGGCACGCAGCCGCAGAAGCTGACCATCCCGGTCACCGGGGTCCAGCAGCTGGCCATCGCGGTCGACGACGGCGGCGACGGGTCGGCGGACGAGTACGCCGACTGGATCGCCCCGAACGTCAGCTGTTGACGCCTCCTTCGAGGAGGGCGACGGCCTGGGCGGTCCGCCGATAGAGCACGTACCGCCCATCCCGCACCTTGCTCACCAGACCCGCCCGGTGCAACGCGCTCAAGTGATACGACACGGTCCCCGGGCTGTACCCCGTCCGGGCGGCGAGCTCCGCGGTCGACCGCGCGAGGTCGAGCTCGGTCAGCAGCGCCGCCCGGGCCGCCCCGACGACCGGCGCGATCCGGCCCGGCCGGTGGCCGGCGCCGGTGCCGACGCCGTGCGCGGGGTAGCAGAGGACGACCTGGCCGGGCACGTCGATCTGGATGCTGATGACCGGCCAGCTGAGCACCCCCGGCGCGAGGACCAGCTCCCGGCCGGAGACGTCGGCCTCGCCGTCGAACGGCTTCACCACCGTGATCGCGTCGCCGGCCCAGCCGATCGTGTGATGCAGGCTGCCGAGCACCCCGCCGACGCCGTGACGGGCGATCGCCTGCGCGCGGTGGGTGATGTCCCGGTCGAGGACCGCCTGCAGGCCGGCCCAGTCCTCGGCCAGCGCGTCCCGCCAGAACCGGGCGAGGCCGTTGGCCAGGCGCCGGGGCATCGACCCGGACTCGACGCTGCGCCGGGCGGTCACCGGCAGCGGTCTGGTCCAGTGGACCTGCGTGTGGGCCAGCACCTGTGTCTCGACCTCGTCCTGCGGAGTCGCCTCGATCCGCGCGATCTGCTCGTCGAGCAGGTCACGCGGCCGGGTGGCCGTGCCGGGCTGCGGGGTGAGCAGGTCCGGCGTGTAGACCTCGCCGGGGCGCGGCAGCAGGTCGAGGAGCAGGGCGACGTCGGGGTGGGCGAGCGCGCCGCGGGCGAGCGGGCCGGGGTCGCCGAACACCGGGTGCCGTCCCGCGTCGGCGGCGAGCTTCAGCCAGGCGAGGGACTCCGCCGCGAGGGACGGGGAAAACCGTGTCCTGGCCACCGTCTCCGCGTCGACCCGCAGCTTGAACACCCGACCGACGGTAGCAGCGGAGACGGCGGATTTGAACCGGCTCGAATCCTTTCCGGTCGGCGGTTGTCCCGGGGTTGAGTGGGGTGGTGTGCTTCCGACGTGCGCGAACCGCCGCCGCCGTGGCCGCCGTGCTGCTCACCTCGGCACCGGCCGCCACGGCCGCCCCGGCCACCGCCGGCTACGGCACGTGTTCCGTCGTCCGCACGATCGCCTTGCGCAGCTGGGTGGCCGGCCCCGATGGGCGGTACCACCCGGTCACGGTCCGCAAGCCGTACGCGATCAGCGTGGCGTTCCCGGTGATCCGCTTCCGGCCGCCGGCGTACTGAGTTCGAGCAGCCGGGCTTCGGCGTCACGCAGGTAGCGGTCCAGCGCGGCCTCCGCGGCGTCGAACCGCCCGCGGCGCAGGTCGCGCAGGATCTGCTCGTGGCAGTCGAGGAACGGCTCGTAGAACTCGCGCGTGTTCTCGTTGAGCACGAAGAACAGCCGCGTCTCGGCGAGCACCTGGCGCATCGTCGCGGACAGGCGTTCGCTGCCGGCCAGGTCGGCGAGGGCCTGGTGGAAGTGGATGCTGGCGGTGCCGACCGACGGCCAGTCCTCGGCCGCCGCGGCCACCCGGCCGTCGCGCAGTGCCGCTTCCACCTGCGAAAGGTCCACTGCGGACAACTCCGCCGCGCGGCGCAGGGCCCCGCATTCGGTGGCCCGGCGGACGACGTAGAGGTCCTCGATGTCCTCTGTGGTCAGTTCACGCACGAACACCCCGCGGTTCAGCTCGTGCACGGCCAGCCGCTCGTGGGCGAGCAGCTGGAACGACTCGCGCAGCGTGTTGCGCGAGACGCCGAGCGCCGAGCTGATCACCGGCTCGGACAGCCGTTCACCGGGGGCGAAGACGCCGTCGGTGATGTACTGGCGCAGGATCGCCGCGACCCGCTCGGCCGTACCGCTGCGCTCCAGCAGGGGCCGCGCGCTCTCCAGTCCCGAGGCATCGACGGTCACGGCACTACCTGACGCCGAGTTCGAAATCGAGGCTGTACCGGTTCCCCGGCATCGCCCCCGCGGCCTTCGCGCCGTCGATCGGCAGCACGACGCCGTTGACGAACCGGGACTCGTCGCTCGCCAGGAACACCACGGCCTTCGCGACCTCCCAGGCCTCGCCGACGCGCGCCGCGGGCGTGCTGGCGACCAGCTGGTGCTGCTTGGTCTCGAACTCCTCCGGGGAGTTCAGCGTGCTGCGCAGCATGTCGGTGTCGATCGCGCCCGGGTTCACCGTGTTGGCCCGGATGCCCTGGTGCGCGTGCGCGACGGCGATGGACTTCGTCAGCCCGACCAGCGCGTGCTTGGTGGCGTTGTACACCGGGTCGCCGGGACGGCCCATCACGCCGCCGTTCGACGACGTCGTGATGATGCTGCCCGCCTTCTGCGCGATCATGTGCGGCAGCACGGCGCGGGTGCCGAGGAAGGCGGCCCGGACGTTGAGCGCGAAGATGTGGTCGAACTCGGCGAGCGTGGTGTCCACCAGGGACTTGCCGAGGTGGATGCCGACGTTGTTGAACAGCACGTCGATGCGGCCGGCCTCGGCCAGCACGCCGTCGACGAACGCCGCCACGGCGTTCTCGTCGGTGGCGTCCACTATGGAATGGCGGTAGCCGTCGAGTGCTTCCGCGGGCTCGCGGATGTCGGACGCGAAGACCGTCGCCCCCTCGGCGAGGAACTCCTTCACGGTGGCGAGGCCGATGCCCCGCGCGCCGCCGAAGACCACCGCGACCTTGCCGGCCAACCGACCCATGTTCACTGCCCCGCTCTCAGTCGTGCTGTCTGCTCTTCGTCCACCGCGTAGTCCTCGGGCAGCCGGACGAGCGCGTCCGGAGCCCCGAGGTACCGCACCTCGACGCCGTACACCTCGCGCGCCGCGGCCACCGAGACGTACCCCTCGACGACGTCGGCGAGCACCGCCGCCACCGGTCGTCCGGCCGGTGGCCCGTACCCCCCGCCGCCGGGCAGCGTGACGTCCACAACGGACCCGGCCGCCAGCGGCACCCGGCTCTTCGCGGGCAGGTCCGCCCCGCCGCGCAGGCCGAAGCGACCCGGCGCACCGGGCTGTCCGCCGTCCACACCGGACGCGGCGGCGCGGACCCGGTCCACGTTCCCGTTGACGCTCCAGGACGGCACGCCGAGTGCACCCATCGTGGTCACCTGTCCGAGTCCGCCGCGGAACCGGCCCGCGCCGCCGGAGTCCACGCGCAGTTCCCGCGTGTGCTGGACCAGCGGCGCCATGGTTTCGATCACCTCGGTCGGCGTCGACCGCAAACCGCTCGGGAACCCGGTGGTGGACAGGCCGTCCTTGTCCGCCCGCGCGCCCATCCCGCCGGTCTGGAAGACGTTCAGCATGAACCCGGGCCCGCGCCAGATGGTCATCCACAGCGCGTCCGCGCCCGGCGCGATCGCCGCGGCGGGCAGCGCGCCGATCAGCAGCGACGGCAGGAAGTGGCCGATCAGGTGCCGGGAGGCGACCGGTGCCGGCGGCAGGCAGTTCAGCACCGAGCCTTCGGGGGCGGTGACGTGCACCGGCCGGAACGAGCCGGCGTTGTGCGGCACCTCCGGCGAGATCGCCGCCTTGACCGCGAACGACGCATACGCGCGCGTGTAGTTGAGCACCACGTTGATCCCGCGACGGCTCTGCGGCGAGGAGCCCGCGAAGTCGAGGTGGATCTCGTCACCGTCCACAGTGGCCGTGATCCGCAGGACGATCTCTTCGTCGTCGAAGCCGTCGGTGACGACTTCGTTGGTGTACGTGCCGTCGGGCAGTTCCCGCAGCGCGTCGCGCAGCGCCCGCTCCGAGCGGTCCATGATCTCGGCGGCGACTTCGTCGAGGCTGTCCAGGCCGAGCTCGTCCAGCAGCCGCAGCAGGCTCGCCGCGCCGACCTCGTTGCCGGTGACCTGCGCGTACAGGTCGCCGATGGTCTCCTCCGGGGTCCGGACGTTCGCCCGGATCAGCCGTTCCAGGCCGGCGTCGACCTCGCCCGCGCGCAGGAACTTGAGGATCGGCAGGCGCAGGCCTTCCTCGAAGACCTCGTGGGCTTCGGCGGACACCAGCCGCCCGCCGATGTCCGGGGCGTGGCAGCAGGACGCGAACCAGGCGACCAGCCGGCCGTCCAGGAACACCGGGGTGGCCACCGTGATGTCGTTGATCTGCCCCGCGGTCTGCCACGGGTCGTTGGTGAGCAGCACGTCCCCGGGTTCGAGGGTCTCCGGCGGGTGTTCGGCGACGAAGTGGTGCATGCCGGTCGCCATCGCGTTGATGTGCCCCGGCGTGCCGCCGACGGACTGGCCGATCATCTCGCCGCGCGCGTCGAACACCGCGCAGGCCAGGTCGAGCGACTCGCGCACGACCGCGGAGAAGGCCGTGTTGACGAGGGCGTTCTGCTGTTCGGCGAGGATCGAGTGCAGGCGGTTGCCGAACAGCCCGACGACGATGGGGTCGACGCTCACACCGTCACCTCCAGCGCGCCGTCCTCCCGGACGACGCAGTGCGCGCCGGGCGGGACGACCAGAGTGGACTCGCGTTCCTCCACGATGGCCGGTCCGTCGACCCGCGCGCCGGGTTCGAGCCGGTACCGGTCGAACACAGCCGTGTCGACAAATCCACCAGTCGACGGGAAGCAGGCCCGCCGGGTGCCCTTGCGCGCGTTCCCGGTGAGCTGCCCGGGAAGCCGCAGCACCACGGCCGGTTTCGGCCCGCTCGACACGACCCGCCAGTTCAGCACCTCGACACCGACCTCGGGTCCGGTGCGCCGGTAGAGCGCGCGGTAGGTGCGCGTGAACTCGTCGATCAACGTTCCGGGCCAGGGACCGTCGTGGACCGGGACGCGGATTTCGTAGCCCTGCCCGGCATAGCGCATCTCGGCGACGCGGTGGTGCGTCACGTCGTCCACTCCGGACTTCGCGAGCAGCGCCGCACCTTCGGCTTCCATCTCGGCGAACAGCGCGTCGACCTGCGCCCACGCCAGGCCGTGGACGGCCGCGCGCGCCGACCGCACGAAGTCGAACGCCAGCGGCGCGGTGAGGAACCCGGCCGCGCTCAGCACCCCGGCGGCGGGCGGCGCGACGACCGACGGCGCCCCGAGCGCCCGCGCGACCCCGGCGCCGTGCACCGGACCCGCCCCGCCGAAGGTGTACATCGGCAGTTTCGCCGGGTCTTGCCCGCGCTCGACGGCGTGCACGCGGGCGGCGTTGGCCATGTCCTCGTTGACGCTCGTGTGGATGCCCCAGGCGGCCTCTTCGACACTCACCCCGAGCGGATCGGCGATCTTCTCGCGGAGCACTGCTCTCGCCGCTTCGGCGTCCAGGCGCATCTCGCCGCCCAGGAAGTAACCGGGGTCGAGGTAGCCGAGCACGAGGTCGGCGTCGGTGACCGTGGGCTCGGTGCCGCCGCGACCGTAGCAGACCGGGCCGGGCTCGGACCCGGCCGAATCGGGGCCGACGGTCAGCAGCCCCAGCGCGTCGATGCGGGCGATCGAGCCGCCGCCGACGCCGATTTCGATCATGTCGGTGACCGGCACCCGCACCGGCAGCCCGGAGCCGGGCCGCAGCCGGTACTTGCGGTCCACTTCGAACTCGTGGGTCACCAGCGGCGCGCCGCCCGCGATCAGGCACAGCTTCGCCGTCGTGCCGCCCATGTCGAAGGCCAGCAGGTCCGGCGGCCCCAGCTCCGCGGCCGCCAGCGCGCCACCGGCCGGGCCGGACTCCAGGATGCGGATCGGGTACCGGGCCGCGGTGTCCACAGTGGCCAGTCCGCCGTTGGACAGCATGATGTGCGGCGCGCGGCGGATCCCCAGCCGGTGCAGCCGCCGTTCGAGGTCGCGCAGGTAGCGCTCGGTGAGGTGCTGGACATAGACGTTGGCGACCGTGGTCGACGTCCGCTCGAACTCGCGGATCTCGGGGACGACGTCGGAGGACAGCGCCACCCGCAGGCCGGGTGCGACCTCGGCGAGGATCTCGCCCGCCCGGCGTTCGTGCGCGGGGTTGGTGAACGCGTGCAGGAAGCAGACCGCGACGGCCTCGATCCCCCTCTCGGCCAGCTCGCGGCCGAGCCGCGCCACAACGGACTCGTCCAGTCCGGTGTGGACGGACCCGTCGGCGAGGATCCGCTCCGGGACGTCGAACCGCAGGTGCCGCGGCACGAGCGGCGCGGGCAGTTCCAGGTGCAGGTCGTAGAGCTCGTACCGGTGCTCGCGGCGCATCTCCAGGACGTCCCGGAAGCCCGCGGTGGCCAGCAGGGCGGTCCGCGAGCCCGTGCGCTCGATCAGGGCGTTCGTGACCAGCGTCGTCCCGTGCACCACCTGCTCCACGGCCGAGAGGTCCGGGAGCAGGGCCGCCAAGCCCTCCTCGACCGCCCGGGCCGGCTCGTCGTGCGTGGTCAGGACCTTGCCGACGGCGACGATCCCGGTCTCGTCCACCGCGCAGAGGTCGGTGAACGTGCCGCCGATGTCGACGCCGACCCTCATGTCCGGTACCACCGCGGCGAGGTGTTCAGCGGCGGCTTGAGCTTGGCCTTGACGACCAGCACGTTCGGCTCGTCCGACTCGACGAACTCGCCGAGCAGCCGCCGGAACGCCCGCCCGAAGCCGGAGACGCGGTCGGCGTGCACCCCGAACGACCGGGCCAGGCCGACGAAGTCCGGGCTGTCCCAGTCGACCCCGCGGTGCGGCAGGCCCTCGCGGTCCTGGTCGTAGCGCAGCATCCCGTACCCGCCGTCGTCGACGAGGACGACAGTGACCGGCAGCTGCTCCTGCGCCAGTGTGGCCAGATCGCCGCAGCCGTAGAGGAAACCGCCGTCGCCGGTGATGCAGATGGCCCGCCCGGTGCCGGCCGCGGCCGCGCCGAGCGACGCCGGGAAGCCGTAGCCGAGGGTGCCCCAGCCCATCGGGTAGGCGAGCTTGCGCGGCGCCCGCACCCGGTGGAAGCCGCCGACCCAGTACCCGGCGACGCACATGTCCGAGACGAGCACGGCGTCCGTCGGCAGCACCTCGTCCAAAGTGGACAGGAAGTCGTAGGCCTGCGGTTCCTCGTCGCGAATCCGCTGGCGCACGCGCCGGCCGATCCCGGCCAGCCGCAGCGTGACGTCGTCGAGGCCGTCCCGCTGCTTCGGCAGCAGCCGCTCGACGATCGAGCGCGCGTCGCCGACCAGCGTGAGGTCGGGCCGGTAGTTCTTCGCGGCGTCGTCGGCGTCGACGTTGACCGCGATCAGCCGGGGCGGCTGCGGCATCCGCCAGTTCTGCGTCATCAGGCCGTCGAAGTCGGTGCCGATGGCCAGCACGACGTCGGCTTCGTCCCACAGCTCGCCGACCTCCGGCGTGTGCACCGGGTTCGGCGCCAGGCACGGGTGGTCGAGCGGCAGCAGCCCGCGGGCGGCGAACGTGGTGATCACCGGCGCGGCGAGCTTCTCGGCGAGGGCCCCAATCGCCTCGCCCGCGCCCGAGCGCAGCGCGCCGCCGCCGGCCCAGATCAGCGGTTGGTCCGCGTCGGACAGCATCGCCTCGGCCCGCGCGAGGTCGGGGACGTCGACGTCGGGCTTGCGGTGCGGGGCGGGCGGACGCCGGTGCGGCACCTGTTCGCGCAGGTAGTCGGTCGGCACGCCGAGGTAGACCGGGCCGCTCTGCGGCAGCTGGGCGAGCCGGGCGGCGCGGTGGACGGTGGTGCCGATCTGGTCCGGGGCCCGCACGGTGAAGCCGCCCTTGGTCACCGGCGCGAACATCGCCTGCTGGTCGGACGTCTCGTGCAGCACACCGCGGACGACGCCGGGCCGCCGCAGCGTCGACGGGATGTCGGTCGCGATGACCAGTACCGGAGCCGCCGACGCCATGGCTTCGCCGACCGCGCCGAGGGTGTTGGCCGCGCCGGGGCCGGTGGTGACCAGCGCGACGCCGAGCTTGCCGGTGGCGCGGGCGTAGCCGTCGGCGGCGTACCCGGCGGTCTGTTCGTGGCGAACGCCGACCAGCTTGATGCGGGTTTCACCGAGCGCTTCCCACAGTGGCAGGTTGTGCACCCCCGGAAGGCCGAAGACGATCTCCGTTCCGAGCGCTTCCAGCGCGTCCACCAGCTCCCGAGCACCACTCACAGCCACGGCGCGGATACTGCCAGATCGTTCAACGATCTGGCAATCGGCCCCTCGACGAGGGTTGGCTCACGCCAGCCCCGCCGCCGATCACCCGCGTTCGGCCATCGGTGGCACGGACGTTTCCCCTGCGCCGCGGGCGGTCATCCGAGGCGGAGTAGAACGTGATCCACCGGCGGCCGCCGAGCGCGTAGAGTCGGCGTGCCGAGCTCGAGAGGTGATGTCCCATGGCGATGATGCCCGTGACCGATTCGATGTTCCTCCTCGTCGAAACGCGCGAGCATCCGATGCACGTGGGCGGTCTCCAGCTGTTCAAGAAACCCGAGGGCGCGGGCGACGAGTACCTGCGCGATGTCCGGAACAGCCTCCTCGAATCGGACAACATGCGCTCGGTGTTCCGGCGCCGCCCGGCCCGGCCGGTGAACACGATGGGCCACGTGGCCTGGGCGACCGACGACAACCTCGAACTCGACTACCACTTCCGGCATTCGGCGCTGCCGCGGCCGGGCCGCGTCCGCGAGCTGCTCGAGCTGACCGGCCGCTGGCACAGCACCCTGCTCGACCGGCACCGGCCGCTCTGGGAGACCCACCTCATCGAGGGCCTCGACGACGGCCGGTTCGCCGTCTACACCAAGGTCCACCACGCGCTGATGGACGGCGTTTCGGCGTTGCGCCAGCTGCAGGGCACCCTCTCGGACGACCCGGCGGACAGGGACTGCCCGCCGTGGTGGGGCACCCGGCGCGAGCCCGGCGGCGAGCGCGAAAAGCGCCCGCGGTCGCTGCTCGGGACCGCGCGCAAGACCGCCAACCAGCTCGCGAGCCTGGCGCCGGCCGCGATGAAGGTGGCGCGGGAGGCGTTCGGTGAACACACCCTGACCCTGCCGGGGCAGGCGCCGAAGACGATGCTGAACGTGCCGATCGGCGGCGCGCGGCGGTTCGCGGCGCAGAAGTGGCCGCTGGACCGCGTCCGGCAGGTGGCCACCGCGGCCGGGGTGTCGCGCAACGACGTCGTGCTCGCGATGTGCTCGGGTGCGCTGCGGGACTACCTGATCGAACAGCGCGCCCTGCCGGACGCGCCGCTCATCGCGATGGTGCCGGTGTCGCTGCGCCGCCAGAACGACCCGGGCGAGGCGGCCGGCAACAACATCGGCGCGCTGCTGTGCAACCTGGCCACCGACCTGCCGGACGCGGGCAAGCGGCTCGTCACCATCCACCAGTCGATGCGCAACGGCAAGCGGCTGTTCTCGGAGCTGACGCCGGTGCAGACGCTGCTGCTGTCCGCGGTGAACGTCGCGCAGCTCGGCATCTCGCCGATCCCCGGCATCGTGAAGAACACGCGGCCGCCGTTCAACCTGGTGATCTCGAACGTGCCCGGCCCGCGCAAGCAGATGTACTGGAACGGCGCCCAGCTCGACGGCATCTACCCGGCCTCGGTGCTGCTCGACGGCCAGGCCGTGAACATCACGCTGACCAGCAACGGCGACCACCTCGACTTCGGCATCACCGGCTGCCGCCGCAGCGTTCCGCACCTGCAGCGAATCCTGACACACCTCGACACAGCCTTGGTGGAACTCGAAGCTGCAGTAAGGTAGCCCGCTCATCGGCACGTTTGCTCCCCCATCGGAAGGAAACTTTCCGAAAGCGGGGCGAAAATGCTGGTCAGGCGGCTCTTCCCGCTCCTAGGGTGGCGACGATCAGCCCCCGGAGAAGAGGAGCAGGCCATGACCGAGGAGTGGACCACCCCGGACTTCGTCGAGTACGAAACCCCGATGGAGGTCACCGCCTACGCGGCCCGCATGGCGGACTGACCGATGCCGGTCGAGCCACTTCCGGAAAGCGCATTCATCGACGCCCTGCGCGGTCTTTCCGGCCGGTACTGGGGAACGCACCCGTTCCACCGCCGGCTGCACGCGGGCGAGCTCGACGAGCGCGCGCTGCGGGTCTGGGCGGCGAACCGCTGGTACTACCAGTGCGTGCTGCCGCAGAAGGACGCGGCGATCATCAGCAACTGCCCACTGCCGGAGATCCGCCGGCAGTGGCTCGACCGGATCGTCTACCACGACGGCGTGAGCGCCGGCACCGGCGGGATCGAGCGCTGGCTGCGGCTGTGCACGGCCGTCGGGTTGTCCCGCGACGAGGTTCTCGATGAGCGGCACGTCGCTCCCGGGGTCCGGTTCGCCGTGGACGCGTACGTGACTTTCGCCCGGACGAAACCGTGGTGGGAGGCCGTCGCCTCGGGACTGACCGAGATGTTCGCCGGGCACCTGATGCAGCAGCGGGTCGCGGACATGCTCGCGCACTACGCGTGGATCTCCCCCGAGGACCTCGCCTACTTCACCAACCGCATCGACAAGGTTTCCGGCGAAGGCAAGGACACGCTCGACATCGTGGTCCGCCACTGCGTCACGCGCGAACAGCAGGACCGCGCGATCGCCGCGCTGTCGTTCAAGTGCGACGTCCTGTGGTCGATGCTCGACGCGATCGAACGGGCGGCCGCGTGATCACCGCCGAGTCCGTTCCCCGGTTGCGCCGCGGCGTGCGGCTGTCCTTCGACCACGTCCGGGAGACGCACGTGCTGCTGTTCCCCGAGGGTGTCCTGGTCCCGAACGCCACGGCGGCCGCGGTGCTCGAACTGTGCGACGGCGCCCGATCCGTCACCGAGATCACGACGGCGCTTTCCCTGCGCTACACCGGTGTCGTCGCGCAGGACGTCCTCGCGGTGCTGTCCCGGCTGGGTGAACGGCGGGTCGTCGCATGGACGTGAGCCCGCCGCTGGGCCTGCTGGCCGAGCTGACCCACCGCTGTCCGCTGCACTGTCCTTATTGCTCCAACCCGGTCGAACTGACCACCCGGGACGTCGAGCTGTCCACTGAGGAATGGCTGTCGGTGCTGTCCCAGGCGCGGGAACTGGGTGTGCTCCAAGTGCACATGTCCGGCGGTGAGCCGTTGCTCCGGCCGGACCTGCCCGCGCTGGTCTCCCACGCGCACGAGCTCGGCTGTTACGTCAACCTGGTCACCTCGGGACTCGGCCTGACGGCCGCGCGGCTCGACGACCTCGTTTCGCGCGGGCTGGCGCACGTCCAGCTGTCGGCGCAGGGTGCGACGCGGGAGCGAGCCGACCTGCTGGCCGGGGCCAAGGCGCACGACCGCAAGCTGGTGGCGGCCGCGCTGGTGAAGGAAGCCGGGCTGCCGCTGTCGCTGAACGTCGTGCTGCACCGGCAGAACCACGACCAGCTGCCCGGGATCATCGAGCTGGCCGAGCGGATGGGCGCGGACCGGCTGGAACTGGCGAACACGCAGTACTACGGCTGGGCGCTGCGCAACCGGGACGCGCTGATGCCGACCGCTGCCCAGCTGGCCGCGGCCGAGCCGGTGGTCCGCGCGGCGGTTTCCCGGTTGCGGGGGACGATGGAGATCGTCTACGTCGTCGCCGACTACCACGAGCCGTACCCGAAGCCGTGCATGTACGGCTGGGGTGCGCGGCAGCTGACGGTGGCGCCGGACGGGACCGTGCTGCCGTGCCCGGCGGCGTCGGCGATCTCGACGCTTGCGCTGTCCTCGGTACGGGATACTCCGTTGTCGGAGATCTGGTACGAGTCGCCGTCGTTCAACGCCTACCGCGGCGAGGAGTGGATGGCCGAGCCGTGCCGCACGTGCGACCGCCGCGGGCTCGACTTCGGCGGCTGCCGCTGCCAGGCGTTCCTGCTCACCGGCGACGCCGCGGCCACCGACCCGGTGTGCTCGCGGTCGCCGCAGCGCGCGCTGGTCGATCTGGTCTTGTCCCGCCCCGGTGTCTCCGACCTGGTCATGCGCCGGTGAAGGTGATCCTGCTCGGCACCGCGGCGGGCGGCGGGTGTCCACAGTGGAACTGTGCGTGCGTTCTGTGCACAGCGGGGCTGCCGCCGCGCACGCAGGACTGCGCCGCGATCAGCGCGGGCGACGGCTGGTACCTGCTGAACTGCTCCCCGGACATCCGGGCGCAGATCCTCGGGACGCCGGAGCTGCGGGCCGGGCCCGGGCCGCGCGAGATCCCGCTGCGCGGGGTGCTGCTCACGGACGCCGAACTCGACCACACGCTGGGCCTGCTGATGTTGCGCGAGTCGGGCGGCCTGCCGGTGTGGGCGCCACCGGCGGTGCTGACCGCGTTGTCGCCGTTTTCTTCTGTCGTGGACAGCTACGGCGGCTGGACGTGGTCGTCCGTTGTGGACCTTCCGGGCCTGCGGGTCGAGGTGCTGCCGGTGAGCGACAAGCGGCCGAAGTACGCCTCGGCTTCCGATGGCCCCTGGGTGGTCGCGTACCGCATCTCGGACCCGGCGACCGGTGGCGTGCTGGTGTACGCGCCGTGCCTGCGCAGCTGGCCCGCGGGGTTCGACGAGTTCGTCGCCGACGCTTCGCTGGTGCTGCTGGACGGGACGTTCTACGCGCCGGACGAGATGGCCGGGGTGGGCGGCCCGGACCAGCTCGCGATGGGCCACCTGCCGATCACGGCCGGCCTGCCCCGGGTGGCCGGGCGGCGGTGGGCGTTCACGCACGTCAACAACACGAACCCGGTCCTCGACCCGGCGTCCCCCGAGCACGCGGCGGTCCTGGCCGCGGGTGCAACGCTCCCACCGGACGGCTCTCGGTTCACCCTCTGACCCCCAAATGACTGTTTGACAGTCGTGGTTCACTGGTGCCATGCCCCACGACCACCTCCGGGTGCTGGCCCACCCGCTCCGCTTGCGCATCCTGTCGCTGTTGACGGGCACAGCGCTGAGCGCGGCGGAGGCGGCCCGCGAGCTCGGCGAGACGCAGGCGAACGTGAGCTACCACGTCCGCAGGCTGCACGACGCGGGCCTGCTGGAGGTGGCGGAGGAAGTCCACATCCGCGGCGGGCGGGCCAAGCGCTACCGCCACCAGCCGGACTCGGGGAGGCGTCTGACCAGCCGATCGCCGGGCGAGGAGAAGCTCCTGACGAAGGCGATCGCGAACGAACTGCTGAGACGAGCTTCCGCGCGGGCGGCGGACCGCCGGGCATCGTTGACGGACGCGGAGCTGTGGGTGGACCCGGAGCTGTGGGCGCGGTTGCTGGAGAAGGCCACGGCGCTGAGCGAGGAGCTGCACGCGGCGGCTCAGCCGCCGAGGACGCCGGGAACGGTGCGGGTCAGCGCGAGCGTGGCGCTGTTCGAGCTGGAGAGCCCGGATTCGGACGCGGTCTCGTGAGCGCGCGCACCCCATGCCCAACCCGCGTCGCCGCGCCCTCGGAGCGGCTGTCGTGACCACTCCACTGCTCGCCCCGCTGCGGGAAGCCCGGTTCCGTGCGCTCGTCACCGGCCGGAGCCTGGCCGACTTCGGGAATGCCGTTGCCCCCTTCGCGCTCGCCTTCGCCGTCGTCGACCTCACCGGGTCCGCTGTCGATCTCGGGATCGTCGTCGGCGCCCGGTCGATCGCCAACGTTCTCCTGCTCCTCTTCGGCGGGATGCTGGCCGACCGGCTGCCCCGGTCGGTCATCCTGCAGGGCACCGAAACCGCCGCCGCGCTCACGCAGGGCGCCATCGCCGCGAGTGTCCTCTGTGGATTCGCCTCCGTCCCGCTGCTGGCCGGGCTCGGGCTGGTCAACGGGGCCGTCTCGGCCATTTCGCTGCCCGCGGCCGCCTCGCTCACGCCGTTGACCGTGCCCGCCCACCTGCTCGCCCCGGCGAACGCCCTGGTCCGGCTGCTCTCCAACGCCGGCCGCATCGCCGGGGCCGGGCTGGCCGGCGTGCTCGTCGCCTTCGCCGGCTCCGGGTGGGCGCTCGCCGGGAACTGCCTGCTCTTCCTCGCGGCCGCGGTGGCGTACCGGCGGATCCGGCTGCCGCGCGGCGACCGCGGTCCCGGCCGCCGTCCGCTGGCCGAGCTCGCCGAAGGGTGGCGGGAGTTCCGTTCCCGGTCGTGGGTGTGGCTCGTGGTGCTGCAGTTCATGATCGTCAACGCCGTGAACGCCGGCGCGCTGCTGGTGGTCGGCCCGCTCGTCGCCGACGACACCTTCGGCCGCACCGGCTGGGGCCTCGCGCTGGCCGTGCAGACCGCCGGGTCGCTGCTCGGCGGCATCCTCGCCGCCCACTGGCAACCGCGGCGGATGCTGCTCGCCGGCGTCGCGCTGATCATGATCGACGCGCTGCCGATGCTGGCTCTCGGCCAGACGCCGTATCTGCTTCCGCTGCTGGCCGCGATGTTCCTCTCGGGCGTCGCGATCGAGCAGTTCGCCGTCGCCTGGGACGTGTCGCTGCAGGAGAACATCCCGCCGGACAAGCTCGCCCGCGTCTACTCCTACGACATGCTCGGCTCGTTCATCGCGATGCCGGTCGGCCAGATCAGCGCAGGCCCGCTGGCCGAACACGCCGGCCGATCGGCGACGCTGCTGGGCGGCGCGGCCCTGATCGTCGCCGCGACGGCGCTCGTGCTGTGCAGTTCGCAGGTGCGCGGGCTCGTCCGCCGGGCGCCGGTCGGCCCGGGCTGACCTACCGGCCCACGCGGGGTCCGGACGTCAGGTCGCGGTGGCCGTCGAGACGCCACCAGCTCTCCAGCGTCTCGCGCAGCGCCTTCAGCAGCTCCCCGCCGGTCTCCAGCGGGACCAGCGCCGCCTTGCCGTCGTCCACCCGCAACGCGGCGGCCAGCCGGTCGCCCTGCTCGACCAGGCCGACCACCAGCCGCGTCGGCTCGCCGGCGACGTCGACGGTCGGGATGGCTCGTTCGTACCGCCAGCCTTGAGCGTTCACCCGGCCGACAGTGGCACAGCTTTCCCCGCTCCGGTCCGGGTTTCACCCTCAAGTGTGGTCACGCCCAGGGCCGCACTTCCTCGAGCAGCTTCGCCACCGCCAGCACGAGATCGTCCGAGTGCCGCGGCCCGACGATCTGCAGGCCGACCGGCAGCCCCGCCGACGTGCGCCCGGCCGGCACGCTGATCGCGGGCTGCTGGGTCATGTTGAACGGGTAGGTGAACGGCGTCCACTCCGGCCACTCGCTCAGCCCGCTGCCCGGCGGCACGTCGTGCCCGGCCTCGAACGCCGCGATCGGGAGGGTCGGCGTGATCAGCACGTCGTAGCGCGTGTGGAACTCGCCCATCCGGATGCCCAGCGCGGCGCGCTCGGCGGTCGCGTCGAGGTAGTCGCTCGCCGTCCACTTCGCGCCGAGTTCCCAGACCCGGCGCAGGCCGGGGTCGGTCCGGTCCGCCGAGCCGGGCGGGAACGAGTCCAGCAGCTTCGCCGCCCCCGAAGACCAGAGGACGTCGAACGCCGGCTTCGGGTCGGCGAACCCGGGATCGGTCTCCTCGACGTGCAGGCCGGCCTCCCCCAGCGCGCGGACCGCGTCCGCGACGATCGCGGCCACCTCCGGGTCGACGTCGACGTACCCGAGCGTGGGCGAGGACGCGGCGATCAACCCGCGCACGTCCCGCCGGACGGCCTCCCGGAACGACGCCGCCGGCGGCGCCAGCGCGGCCGGGTCTCGGTGGTCGGGCAGCGAAAGGACGTCCAGCAGCAGCGCGGTGTCGTCCACCGAGCGCGCCATCGGGCCCGCGTGCGAGAGCGGCCCGAAGGGGCTCGCGGGGTAGAGCGGGATCCGGCCGTGGGTGGGCTTCAGCCCGACGATGCCGCAGAACGACGCCGGGATCCGCACCGAGCCGCCGCCGTCCGTGCCGACCGACAGCTCCCCCATCCCGGCCGCGACGGCCGCGGCGCTGCCGCCGCTCGACCCGCCCGACGTCTTCGCCGGGTCGGCCGGGTTGCGCGTGATGCCGCACAGCGGGCTGTCGGTGACGCCCTTCCAGCCGATCTCGGGCGTGGTCGTCTTGCCCAGCAGCACCAGGCCGGCCTCGCGCATCCGCGCGGCGACCGGGCTGTCGACGTCCCACGGCTGGTCCGGGTCGATGCTCTTCGAACCCCGGACGGTCGGCCAGCCCTGGGTGAGGAACATGTCCTTGATCGAGGACGGCACGCCGTCGAGCCACCCGATCGGGTTGCCGTCCCGCCAGCGGACCTCGGACGCTTTGGCCTGCTCCAGCGCGCGGTCGGCGTCGACGAGGCAGAAGGCGTTGCACTCGCCGTCCCGTGCTTCGATGGCCTGCAGCGCGTTCTGCGTCGCCTCGACCGGCGAAAGCTCGCCGGTCGCGTAGGCGGCGACGAGCTCGCTGGCGGTCAGCATCCTGTCGTTCATCCGGCTCCCTGGTTCCCCGACGGCACGTAGCCGAGTGTCTTGTCGACGACATTGCGCAGCGGCTCCCCGGCGCGCCAGCGGCGGAAGTTCTCGGCGAACACCTCGACCAGCGCGTTCCGCCAGCCGACGAAGTCCCCGGACATGTGCGGCGAGATCAGCACGTCCGGCAGGGTCCACAGCGGGTGTTCGGCCGGCAGCGGCTCGGTGTCGAAGACGTCGAGCGCGGCGCCGGCGATGGACTTCGTGGTCAGCGCTTCGACCAGATCCGACGTCACGACGAGCTCGCCCCGCCCCACGTTGACGAACCGCGCCGACGGCTTCATCGCGGCGAACGCGCGCGCGTCGAACATGCCCTTCGTGTGCTCGGTCAGCGGCGCGACCGCGACGACGTAATCGGCGTGCGGCAGGACCTCCGTCAGCCGCGCGGACTCGTGCACGACGCCGAAGTCCGGGTCGCCGATGCGCTCGCGGCGGCCGGCGCCGCTCACCCGCATCCCGGCCGCGCGCAGCAGCCGCGCGATGGCCCGCCCGATCGGCCCGGTGCCGACGACCAGCACCTCGCGCCCGGCGATCCGTTCGGTTTCGCGGTGCCGCCACCGGGCTTCGCGCTGCAGGTCGTGCGAGCGCGCGAAGTCCTTGGCGAAGGCCAGCACGACGCCCAGCACGTACTCCGCGATGGCGTCGTCGAAGACGCCGCGCGAGTTCGTCAGGACCACGTCGCTCTCGCGCAGCCCGGGGAACAGCACGGGGTCGACCCCCGCGCTGGCGATGTGCAGCCAGCGCAGCCGGTCGGCCGCGTGCCACGCGCCCGGCACCGCCGTGGAGAGGAAGTCGTAGACGAAGAGGGCGTCCGCTCCGGACAACGCTTCGGCCAGGCCCGCCGCGTCCGTGTAACGCACGACCGCCCCGGATTCGACAGCACGCATGTCCGGTGGGCGGGACTCGCCGCAGAGCACGGCCAGGACGGGGAGTTCCCGGTGTTCCGAGGCGATCACGTTGACACGGTAAAAGTCACTCGTATGATTGTCAACAATCCGAGGAACGACCCCCGGAGCACCGGACGTGTCAAGTACGGACGTATTCCGGAGGCTGAGCCTTGGATTTCGACTTCCTGGCGTTCGACGGCCCGCTGGCGCAACGCGGCATCGGCGTCATCGCTCCCTTCGACCTCGCGCTGGAGCGCGAGCTCTGGCGCTGGGTGCCGATGGAGGTGTCCCTCCACCTCGCCCGCACGCCGTACGAGCCCGTGCCGGTCAGCATGGAGATGGCCCGCCTGGTCAGCGACAGCCACCACCTGGCCAGTGCCACCCGCGACGTGCTGCACGTCGAGCCCGAGGTCGTCGCCTACCTCTGCACGTCGGGCAGCTTCGTCAACGGCGTCGACTACGAGCGCTCGCTGACCAAGGCGATCTGCGACGCCGGCGCACCGGACGCCGTCACCACCTCGGGCGCGCTGGCCGAAGTGCTGCACCAGCTCGACCTCCACCGCGTCTCGGTGCTCACGCCGTACGACGCCGACCTGACCCGCGCCCTGCACGACTTCCTCGCCGAGCTGGACGTCACCACCGTCGCCAGCGACCACCTCGGCCTGGGCGGCGGCATCTGGAAGGTCAGCTACCGGACCATCGCCGAGCGCATCCTCGCCGCCGACCACGGCGACGCCGAAGCGATCTTCGTCAGCTGCACCAACCTCCCCACCTACGACCTGATCGAACCCCTGGAAACCGCGCTCGGCAAGCCGGTGCTCACCGCCAACCAGCTGACCATGTGGGCGTGCCTGCGCCGGATGGACCTGCCCATCGTCGGACCCGGACGGTGGCTCCGTGACGTGTCGTGAAGGTTTTCCTTGACCTCCCCTCTAGGATTGTCGACAATTTGCGTCCCCTCCGGAGGTTCCGTGACCACCATCGGTTTCATCTACCCCGACCACGCGGCCGAAGACGACTACCCGCTGGCCGAACAGCTCCTCGGCGGCATGGCCGTCGACGAGGGCGACATCCGGCTGGCGGTCGAGCACATCTACGGCACCGACAAGCACGCGGTGGCCGAGCTGCTCGACCTCGGCAGCGAGGCCCGCCTCGCCGACGGCGCCGCCCTCCTCGCCAAGCACGAGCCCGCCGCGGTGATCTGGGCCTGCACCAGCGGCAGCTTCGTCTACGGCTGGGAGGGCGCCCGCGACCAGGCCGACCGCCTCGCCGCCGTCGCCGGTGTCCCGGCCTCCAGCACCTCCTTCGCGTTCGTGCACGCCGCGCGTGCGCTGGGCGTCAAGCGGGTCGCCGTCGCCGCCAGCTACCCGGACGACATCGCCCGGCTGTTCGTGGACTTCCTCCGGGCCGGCGGCATCGAGGTCGTCTCGATGGCCAGCGCGGACATCGTCACGGCCGCCGAGGTGGGCGCGATGAGCCCGGAGGCCGTCGTCGAGCTCGCCGTGAGCCACGACCACCCGGACGCCCAGGCGGTGCTCGTGCCGGACACCGCCATGCGCACCCTCGGCGAGATCAACGCCGTGGAGGCCGCGCTCGGCAAGCCCGTGCTGACCGCCAACCAGGTCACGGTCTGGGAGGGCCTGCGCCTGACCGGGCAGCACCGGCTCGTCCGCTCGCTCGGCGCGCTCTTCCGGCACCTGCCGGACGGGAGCGCCTGAGATGGCCCTGCCGCCGGGCATGCTGCCCGAGATCGAACCGGTGAGCCGCGAGTCGACGGCCGCCGTCATCGCGCGCCAGCTGCGCGACGCGATCATGACGGGCGCCCTCCCGCCCGGGACCCAGCTCGGCGAGACCGAGCTGGCCGCGCGGTTCCAGGTGTCACGGGGGCCGCTCCGGGAAGCCATGCAGCACCTGGTGTCCGAAGGGCTGCTGCGGAGCGAGAGGCACCGCGGGCTGTTCGTGATCGACCTCGAGCCGGGCGACGTCTACGACATCTACGCGGCCAGATCCGCGATCGAGCGGGCGGCCATGCTGCGCGCCCTGCGCGGCGGCGACCGCGACCGGATCGCGGACGTCCTCGAACAGACCGTCACCGAGATGGCGACCGCGGCGAGCGAGGACGACCCCACCGCGCTCTCCACGGCGGACCTCAAGTTCCACGAGGCCCTCATCAACGCCTCCGGCAGCAAGCGGCTGGTGCGGATGGCCCGGACGCTGCTGATCGAGACGCGGATGTGCCTGACGGCGTTGCAGAGCACGTACCAGCGGGTCGAAGAGCGCGTGGAGGAGCACACGAAGCTCATCCAGGCCCTGCGCGACGGCGACGAGGAGACGGCGCTGACGCTGCTCGAGGCCCACATGGAGGACGCGGTGCAGCGGCTGGCGCCGGGCACGAGCCTTAAGGACGGGGAAGCACCGCCAGTACCGGGAAACGCGTGACCGGAGGGCCGACTCGCGTACCCGGCGAGTCGGTCGGCGTACCTGGAGGGTCGACTTGCGTACCTGGAGGGTCGACTTGCGTACCTGGAGGGTCGGTTCGCGTACCTGGATGGTCGACTTGCGTACCTGGGGGGTCGGTTCGCGCACCCCGACGGAGGACACGCCGGACCGCAGCCCGAACTCGCGTGATCGGAGCCCGAACTCGCGTGACTGGGCGGGCATCTCGCGTGACTGGGCGGGCATCTCGCGTGACTGGGCGGGCATCTCGCGTGACTGGCGGGGCATCGCGGGGTCAGTGGGCATGGCGGGGTCCTAGGACGGGCTGGCCGGCTCGGCCGTCGCGGTAGTCGGGGGACCAGGGGAAGCGGCCGCGGGTGTCCGCGTGGACCAGTTGCAGCGCCCGGATTTCCGGCCCGTACAGCGCGACCGCGAACACCAGGTGGACCGACGGCTCGGTGAGCTCGACGACCTCGAGCAGCGGGCCGTCGCGCAACCGGGTGTGGTCGCCCGCCGCGAGGGGCGGGCCGTGCCGGACCCGGGAAGCCAGGGAGTTCAACAGGTTTCCGGCCGCGAGCATCGGCAGGCCCGTCACGACCAGCTCGGGCAAGCCGTACCCGCTCAGGCCGATCGTGTAGGCCCACGGCGGGTACGGCCCCGCTCCCTCGACTCCCTGCACCAGCCAGCCCCGCTCGGCCACGCCGTCGCGAAGCCGGTCCAGGTAACCGGATCTGTCCTGGTTCTCGCACTCGAAGCACATCGGTGTCTCCTCCCCCTCGGTGGGCTCGTGGTCCACCGTGCCGGAGGGCACCGACAAAAACTCAGCCCAGCGCTTCGGCCACCGCCGTGCCGAGCCGTTCTGTGGTATCCGTGCCGCCGAGGTCCGGCGTGCGCACGCGGCCCTCGTCGAGCACCCGGTCCACCGCGGCGCGGATCGCTTGTGCGGCAACGGTTTCGCCCAGGTGTTCGACCAGCATCGCCGCCGCCAGGATCTGCGCCACGGGGTTGGCGATGCCCTGCCCCGCGATGTCCGGTGCGCTCCCGTGGACCGCCTCGAACATCGACGGGAATTCACCCGATGGGTTGATGTTGCCGGACGGCGCCATCCCGAGCCCGCCGGTGATCGCGGCCGCGAGATCGCTCAGGATGTCGCCGAAGAGGTTCGACGCCACCACGATGTCGAGCCGGTCCGGCGCCTGCACCATCCGCGCGGCCAGCGCGTCCACGTGCATCTGTTCACTGCGGACATCCGGGAACTCCGCCGCCACCTCGGCGAAGATCTCGTCCCAGAACGGCATCGAGTGGATCAGCCCGTTGGACTTCGTCGCCGAGCAGACGCGGGAAGACCGCGTCCGGGCCAGTTCGAACGCGTACCGGATGATCCGCGTGACGCCGACCCGCGTGAAAACCGACTCCTGCAGCACGAATTCGTCGGGCCGGCCGGCGTTGTGCCGCCCGCCGATCGCCGAATACTCCCCTTCGGAGTTCTCCCGGACGATGACCAGCTCCAGCTCCTCGGCCTTCCGCCCGGCCAGCACGGACGTCGTCCCCGGCAGCAGCCGCACCGGCCGCAGGTTGACGTACTGCTGGAACGCCCGCCGCAGCGGGATCAGCAGGCCCCACAGCGAGACGTGGTCCGGGACGCCGGGGAAGCCGACCGCACCGAGCAGGATCCCGTCGAACGCCGACAGCTGCGAAACCCCGTCGTCCGGCATCATCGACCCGAGCCGCGCGTACCGCTCGCAGCTCCAATCGAACTCCGTCCACGCCAGCGAAAACCCGAACAGCTCGGCGGAACGGTCGAGGACCTTGCGGGCCTCGACCGTGACGTCCACCCCGATCCCGTCGCCGGGGATGCTCGCCAGGCGGTAGGCCGTCACAGGGCCACCGCGATGTACTTGGTCTCCAGGAACTCGTCGATGCCGACCGAGCCGCCCTCGCGGCCGAGCCCGGACTGCTTGATCCCGCCGAACGGCGCCGCCGGGTTCGAGACGATGCCCTGGTTGAGCCCGATCATGCCGGCTTCCAGGGCTTCCGAGACCCGCAGCGCACGCTTGAGATCGCTGGTGAAGACGTAGGAAACGAGCCCGAACTCGGTGTCGTTCGCCTTCGCCACCGCCTCTTCCTCGGTGTCGAACGGCGTGATCGGGGCGACCGGCCCGAAGATCTCCTCGTGCGTCAGGCGCGCTTCCTGCGGCACGTCGGTGAGCACCGTGGCCTGGTAGAAGTGACCCGGCCCGTCGACGCCCGAACCGCCGGTGAGGACGCGGGCACCGCGGTCGGTGGCGTCCTTGACCAGCTCCGTCACCTTCTCGACGGCCTTGTCGTCGATCAGCGGGCCGACCACGACGTCCTTCTCGGTACCGCGGCCCATCGGCAGCGCCTGCATGCGCTCGGTCAGCCGCCGCGCGAATTCGTCGACGACGCCGCGCTGCACGTAGAACCGGTTCGCCGCGGTGCACGCCTCGCCGATGTTGCGCATCTTCGCCTGCATCGCGCCGTCGATGGCGGCGTCCATGTCCGCGTCGTCGAAGACCAGGAACGGCGCGTTGCCGCCCAGCTCCATCGACGTCCGCAGGATCTTGTCGGCGCACTGCTCCAGCAGCTTGCGGCCGACCCCGGTGGAGCCGGTGAAGGAAAGCTTGCGGGCACGCCCGTCGCGGATCAGCGGCTCCATCACGCCGCCGGAGTCGCTGGTCGTGACGACGTTGAGCACGCCTTCGGGCAGGCCCGCCTCGGCGAGGATGCCGGCCAGCGCGAGCATCGACAACGGCGTCTGCGCGGCGGGCTTGATCACCGACGTGCAGCCCGCGGCGATCGCCGGGCCGATCTTGCGCGTGCCCATCGCCATCGGGAAGTTCCACGGCGTGATCAGCAGCGTCGGCCCGACCGGCTGCTTGGTGATGAGGAACCGGCCCGCGCCGTTCGGAGCGGTCGCGTAGCCGCCGTCGATGCGGACGGCCTCCTCGGCGAACCAGCGGAAGAACTCGGCGGCGTAGGCGATCTCGCCCTTCGACTCGGCGAGCGGCTTGCCCATCTCCAGGGTCATCAGCAACGCCAGCTCGTCCTGGCGCTGCATCAGCAGTTCGTAGGCGCGGCGCAGGATCTCGCCGCGCTCGCGGGGCGCCATCTTCGCGAAGTCCGCCTGCGCCGCCACGGCCGCGTCCAGCGCCGCCACGCCGTCCGACGGCGAGGCGTCGGCGACGTGGCAGAGTTCCTTGCCGGTGGCCGGGTCGACCACCGGGAACGTCTTCCCGTCCTGGGCGGCCACCCACTTGCCGCCGATGAACAGTTCCTTGCCGACCGCCTCGACGACGCCGGACTCGGTGCTCGCGCTCATCCCGACTTGCTCCTCACGTGTTGTCCCGAGGGCCATGCTATGGATATTGTCAACAATCGACAACCCGCTCGAACCGATCGAGGAGCACGCTGTGGCCCAGCTCTCTCCGCTGCTCAAGCAGGCAACGCCCGTCGTGGTCGACCACGGTGAAGGGGTTTACCTCTACGACGTCGAGGGCAAACGCCACCTCGACTTCACCGCCGGCATCGGCGTCACGAGCACCGGGCACTGCCACCCCCACGTGGTGCGGGCCGCGCAGGAGCAGATCGGCAAGCTCGTCCACGGCCAGTACACGACGGTCATGCACAAGCCGCTCCTCGAGCTGACCGAACGCCTCGGCGGCGTGCTGCCGAGCGGGCTCGACTCGCTCTTCTACGCGAACTCGGGCAGCGAAGCGGTCGAAGCGGCGTTGCGGCTTTCGCGACAGGCGACCCAACGCCCGAACGTCATCGTCTTCCAGGGCGGCTTCCACGGCCGGACGGTCGCCGCCGCGTCCATGACGACGTCCGGGACGCGGTTCAGCGCGGGTATCGGCCCGCTGATGGCCGGCGTGCACGTGGCCCCGTTCCCGTACGCCTACCACTACGGCTGGGACGAGCGGACGGCGACGAAGTTCGCGCTGCGCGAGCTCGACTACCTCTTCCAGACGGTCAGCGCGCCGAACGAGACCGCCGCGATGTTCGTCGAGCCCGTACTGGGCGAAGGCGGGTACGTCCCGGCGAACAGCGAGTTCATGGCCGGGCTGCGCGAGCGTGCGGACCGGCACGGCATCCTGCTGGTCGTCGACGAGATCCAGACCGGCTTCGGCCGCACCGGGAAGTTCTGGGGCCACGACCACTTCGACGTCTCCCCCGACATCGTCCTCATCGCGAAGGGCCTGGCGAGCGGCTTCCCGCTGTCCGGCATCGCCGCTTCGCAGGAGCTGATGGCGAAGGCGTTCCCGGGCTCGCAGGGCGGGACGTACGGCGGGAACGCCGTTTCGTGCGCCGCGGCGATCGCGACACTGGAGGTCATCCAGCAGGAGAACCTGGTCGAGAACGCCGCCGAGCGCGGCCGCCAGCTGCTCGAAGGCGCCCGGGTGATCGCGGACAAGACGCCGTCGATCGGCGAGGTGCGCGGGCTCGGACTGCTGGTCGGCTCGGAGTTCACCACCGCCGACGGCGAGCCGGACACGGCCACCGCGCAGGCCGCGCAGCAGGCCGCGTCGAAGAACGGGCTGCTGCTGCTCACCTGCGGGCCGTACATGAACGTCGTCCGGATGGTGCCGCCGCTGGTCGTCACCGCCGAGCAGGTCGACGACGCGCTGCGGATCTGGGGCGACGTCGTCGCTTCGGTCACGGGGAGCTGAACATGGCGCGGTACATCACGATCACCCTCGACAAGCGCGGGGTCTCCTGCCGCGCCCGGCTGCTCGACGACGAGGCGCCGCGGACCTGCAAGGCGGTCTGGGACGCGTTGCCGCAGAGCGGATCCGCCTACCACGCGAAGTACGCGCGCAACGAGGTCTACACGCTCGTGCCACCGTTCGCGGAACCCAAGCCGGGCCGGGAGAACCCGACGATCACGCCGATCCCCGGCGACGTCGTGTACTTCGGCTTCGAGGCCTGGGAAATCGGCAACCCGGCGTACGGCTACGACGAAGGCAGCGAGGCGCACAGCGACCAGGGCGCCACCGACCTGGCGATCTTCTACGGCCGCAACAACCTGCTGATCAACGGCGACGCGGGCTGGGTGCCCGGCAACGTGTTCGCCACCATCGAGGAGGGCCTGGCCGAGATGGCGGCGGCCGCGCAGGACCTGTGGCTGCGGGGTGTCGAGGGCGAGACGCTTTCGTTCGCACGCGCCTGAAGCGCCGGCTCACCCGAGCGCGTTCAACCGCTCGAAATCGGCATCGGAGAGCACAATTTCCGCAGCGGCGCAGTTTTCCTCCAGGTGCGCGATCGACGACGTCCCCGGAATCGGGATGACGACCGGCGACCGGCGCAGCAGCCAGGCGAGGGACACCTGAGCCGGGGTCGCGCCGACGCCGGCCGCGACCTCGGCGAGCACGCCGCCCGCCGTCGTGTGGCGACCGTTGGCGATCGGGAGCCAGGGGACGAACGCGATCCCCTCGCGCTCGCAGTGGCCGAGCACGTCGTCGGACGCGCGATCGGTCAGGTGGTAGCGGTTCTGGACGCTCGCGATCGGCGCGATGGCCCGCGCCTCGGCCAGCTGCGCAACGGTCACTTCGGACAGTCCGATCCGCGCGACCTTGCCCTCGTCGCGCAGCCGGGCGAGCGCGCCGATCTGGTCGGCGAGCGGCACCTGCGGGTCGATCCGGTGCAGCTGCAGCAGCTCGAGGCGGTCGACACGCAGGCGCCGCAGCGAAAGTTCCGCCTGCTGCCGCAGGTATTCGGGACGGCCCAGCGGGACCCACTCGCCGCGGCTCGGGCGCGCGTGCCCGCACTTCGTCGCGACGAGCAGGCCGGGGTACGGGTGGAGTGCGTCGGCGAGCAGCTCCTCGTTCAGGCCCAGGTCGTAGGCGTCGGCGGTGTCGAAGGACGTCACGCCGAGCTCGGTGGCGCGGCGTGCGACGGCCTGGGCGCCGTCCTTCACGTGGTCCCACTCGGTCAGCCGCATGGCTCCGAAACCCAAGCGGTGCACGGAAAGGCCGTCTTCGAAGGTGTACGTCGAGGTCATGCCGGAAGCTTCGCCGCCGCCGTCGTCACCCACCAGAGATTTAGCCTGAGCTAAATCCAAGACGGTTACTCAGGGTGCCCTGATAGCGCGAACAGACCAGTGATCACCCTGACCACTGGGGTCCGTGGGGGCCGAGGAGAAGGCGAGCCACATGAACATCGAAACCGCGTTGAAGGAAGCCCATTCCATCTCCGGCCTGTGGGCGCCGCCCTCGTCGACTACGAAAGCGGGATGGCGCTCGGGACGCTGGGCGGCGGCGACTGGCTGGACCTCGACACGGCAGCCGCCGGCAACACCGAAGTCGTCCGCTCCAAGCTCCGGGTGATCTCCGCGCCGACTCCCCTGCCGACCCGCAGGCAGGGCGCGGCGCAGCACTTCCCGCCCCCGCAGGACGTCCCGCGGTCCTACCCCGACGCCCGGGCGGCGGCCCAGGCCCTGGAAGCGATCCGCGGCGAGGTCGACCGGGTCAACATCACCGGCCTGCTGCTGGCCAGCGACACCCAGGAGATCGAAGACGACAGCGTGGCGGCCATGGCCGCCGCGATCGGGCTCGCTACGAGGTTCATCGGGTAGGCCGGCCTCGGCGAGGCCCGCGGCGCGATGTTCCAGGGCTCGCTCGGCCGCATCTGCGTCTTCCCCGTGCAGGGTCCCGTCCTGCTGGTCGTGTTCGCCCGGCCGGACACGACCATGGGCCTGTTCAACGTCGTCGCGAGGCAGGCGCTGGCCCTGCTCCAGGACGCGCTGACCACAGCGAACTGAGCTGCGGACGCGCTCAAGGGCAGGGCGCGCTGTCTTGGAAGCGGAAGGTGCAGACGGGGTTGGCGTCGACGGCGGTGATGTCGTCGATGGTGACGACGGCCAGCGGTCGCCCGGCTCCGTCGCGGCCGGCCCGGAAGTCGATCCGGCCCGATACGCCCTTGAAACAGGCGGCGCTCATCGAGTCGGAGCAGTCGAACTCGCGGAACTCCTGGGCGACCGTCGCCCGGTTCGGGGCGAGCTTGCCCGCCTCGGGGACCGCACGGAGCTTGTTGCGGTTCACGGCGGTCAGGTACATCCCGGCCGCATCGTAGGCGGTCCCGACGCGCTCTCCGGTCCAGCGACGGTTACCGCCGTGCGCGGCGAGTTCCGCTCCGAAGGCCCGCCAGCCGGCCGGCCGGTCGTCCCGCGGCGAGTACAGCCCTCTCAGCCCGGCGCAGAAGATGGTCAGCGGCCGCTGACCGTCCGGGTCGCTGCCCACGGCGGCGGGCTTTCCCTCGGAGACGCAGGAACTGCCGGCGAGCACGACCCTGTTGGCCAGCGACACGTACCCGAGCGAAACGTTGGAGAACCGGTCGGACCGGCGGCTCTCACCCTGGGCGATGAACCGGGTCACGGCGTCGTCGCCGATGATGGTGGGCTTGCCGGTGGCCGGGCAGCCGTCGAGGACGTGGTTGAGGAAGTCGGTGAAGCCGGTCTCGCGGCCCGCGTAGAAGGCGATGTCGTCCGCGCGGCAGTCGACCTCCACCGTCGACGGGGTGCGCCACTGGCGCAAGCGGATCGACGATTGCCCGTGCGCGAGTTCGGCGAACCGGTCGTGCAACGTGCCGAGGTACTGGTCGGGCTCCTGCACGAGGTCGGGGTGGTAGACGGTCACCGTCCGCCGGGTGGCCGCGGCGTACTCGGCGACCAGCCGCGCCTGCGGGCGGTTGCCCGCGACCATCTGGAAGTACAGCGGTGACAATGCGGGCAACGAGTCCCCGGTCAGCGTCGTGGCCACGATGGGAATGCCGAACGCCCCGAGCGCGCCGATGGCGCTCTCGGTCTGGGTGACACTCCGTCCGCCGCCCACGACACCCATCACCGTCGGGTCCCGCTCGGCGAGCGGCGCGATGAACCGATCGACCGTGCGCCGCGCGTGCCGCATCTGGTAGCCACCGTTGGCGACCACGATCCGCAGCAGCGGGTTCAGGGCGTCCTCGGTGGAGTTGCCCACCGTGTTGTACTGCGACTGCTGGATCAGCAGCCCGGTCACCTCTTCCGCCTCGGCGTCGTCGGTGCCTTCCCGGGTGTCGGGATGGGTCAGTTCGGCGAAATAGACCAGCGTGACGATCGAGCGGTCGGGGTTGGTGTCGTGCAGGCGCTCCGCGATCTCGTTCTGCTCGAACACCGCCTCCTGGGCCTTGCGCAGCTTGCCCGTGCTGCCGAAGACGTAACCCCCGGCACTCACCCCGACGCATTCCCCGGTCTCCGGCATGAGGACGGCGCCGGCCTCGGGGAACCCGGCGACCCCGCACGGGTCGGGGACGGGTTCCGGCAGCATCGCCATCGTGCTCGCGCCCGTCCCGGCCAGGAGCAACAGCACCGCGGCGACCACGGCCGGTTTGCGGGCGAACCAGGGGATCTTCCTCGGCTCCCAGTGCCGGCCGCTGTCCGCGTCGTGCCAGGACGCCGGGTCTTCGCCGTCGAGCCGGATGACGAGGAACCGGGCGGCCGGCCGGAACTGCTGCCGTCGCCGTGGCAGGTATTTCTTCCAGTCGGCGACGTCGGCCTTGATCGTGCGCACCGAGCCGGGTTTGACGTCGAGGCTGTCCGGGAGGTCCGTCGCGGTCGCGATCACCAGCAACGGGTCGTGCTCGCCGGTCTGGTTGCGCACGTCGTTGATCAGGTGCAGGAGCTCCCAGCCGCCGTTGGCCTCGGTGATCCCGTGGAGGACGGCGGTGAGGTAGGCGGTGCGCCGCCACCGGCGCAGCCACCAGGTGCGAGTGCCGTAGAACCGGCGCAGATCCCGCAGAAAAGCGCGGACCAGGAGCAGCTTCAGTTGTTCGAGGTTCTCGTTCTCGCGGGCGTCGGTGGTCAGCCGCCGGGCGAACCCCAGAAAATCGGCGGAATGCTTGGGCACCATGAACCGCTGCCGCATCAGCCACCGCGGCTCACCGCCGCGAAGCCCCCGCAACCACAGCCACCGCCCGAACCGGGACAGCAGCCGCGGCATCAGCCTGGTCAGGTCGAGCGCCTTTTCCGGCGCCACTGCGCCCACCATGCGGCTGAGCAGTTCGGTGCCTTCGCCATCGGGCGAGGTCGGGGCGTACCACTCGAGGAGCTTCGAGCGCAGCGGGGCCTGCTGGTTGCGTTCGAGCGTGGACTGGCGGTGCCGGGTCAGCCAGTCCACCAGGCGGAAGGTGTGGAACGGGATCTCCTTGCCCGCCCCGAACCGGTCCGAGCTCAGGTTCTTGACCAGGTGGTTGAGCAGCGGCAGCACGGGACGGCCGTCCCCGCCATCGACGGTGATCAGGGCGGCGTCGACCGAGGCGGACGGGATCAGCCGCGACGGCACCCGGTCGAACTGACGCGGATCCGGGTTGAGCCGGGCGGCCAGCGCCTCGGTCACGGCTTCGGTGGCCCCCGGCTCGCCGATCAGGCACAGCAACGGCAGAGCCTGCTCCCCGCGCAGGTCCCGGTGTTTCTCGGACCACCTCCAGCGCGGGCGGTCGATCAGCTCGCGCACTTCCCGCAACAGCGGGTCGAGACCATTCATGTTCCGCCCCTCCGACCGCTCGCGACGGTGCCTCCGATCAAGGAGAAGCACGGGCAGAGCGGGCCTGACGGGCAATAGCGGCAGTTCTACCTGAATGGAGCAAGAAACGCCGACGCGGCAGGGAGGCGCCTCCGAAGAACGTGAAAACCCTTCATGGCGGCGTACCGCCGGTACGTACTACGCTGCGGTAACCACAGCGACGGCGCGGAGGAGAAACTGCCGATGGGCGACGTGGCAGCACGCCTGGCCGAGATCGTCGGGGACAGAAACCTGCTGACGGGCGAGGCGATCTCGGAGGACTACGCGCACGACGAAGCGCTGACGGCGGAGCCGCAGAAGCCTGCGTACGTCGCGAAGCCGGCAACGGCCGAAGAAGTCGCGGAGCTGCTGAAGGCCGCTTCGGAGTACCACGTCCCCGTGACCGCCCGAGGCTCCGGCAGCGGGCTGTCCGGGGCGGCCCGGCCGCAGGCGGACGGCCTGCTGATCTCCTTCGAGCGGATGAACGCCGTCCTCGAAGTCGACACCGGGAACCACGTCGCCGTCGTCCAGCCCGGCGTGACCCTCGCCGAGCTCGACGCCCGGACCGCCGAGGCCGGGCTCGGCTACACCGTGTACCCCGGTGAGCTCAGCGCGAGCGTCGGCGGGAACGTCGGCACCAACGCCGGCGGCATGCGCGCGGTCAAGTACGGCGTCACCCGCAACAACGTGCTCGGCCTGCAGGCGGTGCTGCCGACCGGCGAGATCATCCGGACCGGCGGCAAGACGTCGAAGATCTCCACCGGCTACGACCTCACGCAGCTGATCATCGGGTCCGAGGGCACCCTCGCGCTGGCCACCGAGATCACCGTCAAGCTGCACCCGCGGCTGGCCCACGGCGCCACCGTGCTCGCCCCCTTCGGCGATTTCGAACAGGTGATGGCCGCCGTGCCCGCGGTCGTGTCCAGCGGGCTCGCGCCGCACATCCTGGAGTACATCGACAACCTGACGATGGCCGCCATCGTCTACAACGAGAAGCTCGAACTCGGCGTGCCGGACAAGATCCGCGAGACGTGCGAGGCCTACCTCGTGGTCGCGCTGGAGAACCGCGAGAGCGGCCGCCTCGAGGAGGACGTCGAAACGGTCGGCGAGCTGCTCGGCGAGCTCGGCGCGGTCGACGTGTACGTACTGGAGGGCAACTCCGCGCGCAAGCTCATCGAGGCCCGCGAAAAGGCTTTCTGGACCGCGAAGGCGGTCGGCGCGGACGACGTGATCGACGTCGTCGTGCCGCGGACCGCGATGCCGCGGTTCATCGCGAAGGCGCGGGAACTCGCGATGGCCGCCGGCGGCGGCGCGCTCGGCTGCGGGCACGCCGGCGACGGCAACGTCCACCTCGGCATCTTCTGCAAGGACGACGCCAAGCGGAAGCAGCTGCTCACCGACATCTTCGCGTACGCCATGGAACTCGGCGGCGCGATCTCCGGCGAGCACGGCCTCGGCCGCACCAAGGCGCACTACCACGCCGAACTCGAAGACCCGGCGAAGATCGAGCTGATGCGCCGGATCAAGCAGAGCTTCGACCCCGCCGGGATCCTCAACCCCGGCGTTCTCTTCCCCGAAGGAAAAGCATGAGCGAGCTGAACGGCGCCCAGTCCCTGATCCGCACGCTGGTCGACGCCGGTGTCGAGGTGTGCTTCGCCAACCCGGGCACGTCCGAGATGCACTTCGTCGCCGCCCTCGACACCGTCCCGGAGATGCGGGGCGTGCTGGCGCTGTTCGAAGGCGTCGTCACCGGCGCGGCCGACGGGTACGCGCGGATCGCGGGCAAGCCCGCCGCAACGCTCCTGCACCTCGGCCCCGGCCTGGGCAACGGCCTGGCGAACCTGCACAACGCGCGCCGCGCGCACACGCCGATCGTCAACGTCGTCGGCGACCACGCGACCTACCACAAGCAGTACGACGCGCCGCTGGAGTCGGACATCGAGGCCGTCGCCGGCTCGCTGGAAGGCTGGGTGCGCCGCTCGGAGCACACGAAGGACGTCGGGGCGGACGCCGCCGCCACGGTCGCGGCGGCCCAGGACGCGCCCGGCCGGGTCGCCACGCTGATCCTGCCCGCGGACGCTTCGTGGGGCGAAGGCGGCGAGACCTGCGCGCCGATCCCGCCGCGCGTGCCGCAGGCCGTCGACGCGACGACCGTCAAGGACGTCGCCGCGGTGTTCGGCACCGGGGAGCCGGTGGCGCTGCTCGTCGGCGGGAGCGCGTGCCGCGAGGAGGGCCTGCGCGCCGCCAGCCGCATCGGCGCCGCGACCGGTGCCAAGGTGTTCGTCGAAACGTTCCCGGCGCGCCTGGAGCGCGGCGCCGGGCTGCCGTCGATCGAGCGGCTGGGCTACCTCGCCGAGCAGGTCGCCTACCAGCTCGACGGGATCAAGCACGTCGTCGTCGCGGGCACGAAGGCACCGGTGTCGTTCTTCGCCTACCCGGGCAAGGCGAGCGATCTGGTCCCCGAAGGCGCCCAGGTGCACACGCTCGCGTCGGTCGCGCAGGACGTCACGCGCGCGCTGAACGAAGTCGCCGACCTGGTCGCCGCGGACACCGAGCCCGTGCTGGCGCCGGAATCGCGGCCGGCTTTGCCGAGCGGGCCGCTGACGCCGCAGAACTGGGTCGAGGTGATCGGGGCGCTGCTGCCGGAGAACGCGATCATCGCCGACGAGGCCAACACGTCCGGCCTGATGCTGCCGATGGCGACGGCCGGTGCGCCGCGCCACGACGTCCTGACGCTGACCGGCGGCGCGATCGGCTACGGCATGCCGGTGGCGACCGGCGCGGCCGTCGCGGCGCCGGACCGGCCGGTGCTGAACCTGCAGTCCGACGGCAGTGCGCTGTACACGATCTCGGCGCTGTGGACACAGGCTCGGGAAAACCTGAACGTCACGACCGTGCTGCTCAACAACCGCGCGTACGCGATCCTGCGGTTGGAACTGCAGCGCGTCGGCGCGGCCTCGGGCGGCCCGAAGGCGAACGACCTGCTCGATCTTTCCCGGCCGGACATGGACTTCGTGAAGATCGCGGAGGGCATGGGCGTGCCCGCGTCGCGCGCCACCACCGCCGAAGAGCTCGCCGAGCAGCTCCAGCGGGCCTTCGCCGAGCCCGGTCCGCACCTCATCGACGCCGTGGTGCCGCCGCTGCTCTAGAACGCACTATCCTCCCGTCACACCTTTCGAGCCCGGGAGCGGCGGATGAGCGAAGGCGAACACGCGAAGCGGGGCATCGACCTCGAAAGACCGAACGCCGCGCGCGTGTACGATTACATGATCGGCGGCAAGCTCAACTACGCCGTCGACCGCGTCTTCGCCGACCGGATCCTCAGTGTGCTGCCGAACGCCCAGCACATGGCGCTGACCAACCGGGCGTGGCTGCGCCGCGCCGTGCGGTTCGCCGCGGAGCAGGGCGTCCGGCAGTTCCTCGACATCGGTTCGGGGATGCCGACAGTCGGCCACGTGCACGAGGTCGTCCAGTCGATCGACCCGGCGTCGCGGGTGGTCTACGTCGACAACGAGCCGATCGCCGTCGCGCACAGCGAGATCGTGCTGGAGGGCAACGAGAACGCGGCCATGGTCCAGGCCGACGCCGAGTACCCGGCCGAAGTGCTGGAGCACCCGGTCACCGAGGCACTGCTGGACTTCACCGAGCCGGTGATGGTGATCATGGCGGCGTTCGTGCACTTCATCCCGGACTCGCGGGACCCGGCCGGGCTGATCGGCGCCTACCGCGACGTCCTCGCGCCGGGCAGCTACCTCGCGCTGTCGTCGGGCACGTGGGAGGGCCAGGGCGAGGAGTCCCAGCGCTCGGTCGCGCTGTACGAGAAGAGCGGCACGCCCCTGACACTGCGGTCGCCGGACGAACTGCGGGCGCTGGTGAAGGGCTTCGAGATCCTGCCGCCGGGGATCGTGTTCACCCCGGAATGGCGTCCGGACGAGCCGCTCGAAGACAAGCCGGAGCAGTCGGGCGGCCTCGCGCTGGTGGCCCGCAAGGAGCGCTGATGACCGGCGGGCACGCGCCCCGCGGGATCGACTTCGACAAGCCGAACGCGGCCCGCGTGTACGACTTCCTGATCGGCGGCAAACTCAACTACGCGATCGACCGGGAGTTCGCCGAGCGGATCCTCCAGGTGCGGCCGGAGGCCAGGGAACTGGCCGTGCTCAACCGCCGGTGGCTGCGCCGCGCCGTGCGCTTCGGCGCTGCGCAGGGGATCCGCCAGTTCCTGGACATCGGCTCGGGCATGCCGACGGCCGGGCACGTGCACGAGATCGTCCAGTCGATCGACCCGACGTCGCGGGTGGTCTACGTCGACAACGAGCCGATCGCCGTCGCGCACAGCGAGATCGTCCTGCAGGACAACGCCAACGCGGAGATGGTGCGGGCGGACGCGGAATTCCCGGCGGACGTCCTCGAGCACCCGACGACCGAGCGGCTGCTGGACTTCACCGAGCCGGTGATGCTGATCATGGCGGCGTTCATCCACTTCATCCCGGACTCCCGGAACCCGGCGGGGTTGATCGCGGCCTACCGGGACGCGCTCGTCCCGGGGAGTTACCTGGCGTTGTCGTCGGGCACGTTCGAGGGGCAGGGCGAAGAGGTCCGGCGCGCGGCGGAGCTGTACCGGCAGAGCGGAACCGACGTCGTCGCGCGCTCGAAGGAGGAGCTGCGCGCACTGGTGGCGGGGTTCGAGGTCCTGCCGCCGGGGATCGTGTTCACGCCGGAGTGGCGTCCGGACGATCCGGCCGAAGTCGGCGAGCATCCGGAGCTGGCCAGCCAGCTGGCCCTGGTGGCCCGCAAGAACTGAGCGGCTATTCTCGCTGCACACCTGACTCCGGGGAGCGGCGGATGAGCGAAGACGAGTACGCGCGGCGGGGCATCGACCTCGACAAGCCCAACGCCGCGCGCGTGTACGACTACATCCTCGGCGGTCAGCTCAACTACGCCGTCGACCGGATGTTCGCCGAGCAGGTGCTGGCCGCGCAGCCGAACGCCCGGGAGCGGGCGCGGCTCAACCGGCAGTGGCTGCGCCGCGCCATCCGGTTCGGCATGGACCAGGGCATCCGGCAGTTCCTCGACATCGGCTCCGGCATGCCGACCGTCGGGCACGTGCACGAGGTCGCCCAGGCCGTCGACGCCAATGCGCGCGTCGTCTACGTCGACAACGAGCCGGTGGCCGTGGCGCACAGTGAGATCGTGCTGGAGGACAACGAGAACGCGGCCATGGTGCACGCCGACGCCGAGTTCCCCGACGACGTCCTCGAACACGACATCACCGAGATGATGCTGGACCTGGACCAGCCGGTGATGGTGGTGATGGCGCTGTTCGTGCACTTCATCCCGGACGAGCGCAACCCGGCCGGCCTGATCGCCGCCTACCGCGACGCGCTCGCGCCCGGCAGCTACCTCGCCCTGTCGTCCGCCACCTACGAGCAGCAGAGCGACGACACCGCCCGCGCAGTCGCGATGTACCAGAAGAGCGCGAACCCGGTGACGCCGCGCTCGGCCGACGAGCTCCGGACCCTGGTCGACGGCTTCGAGATCGTCGACCCGGGCATCGTGTTCATCCCCGAGTGGCGGCCCGACGACCCCGCGGAAATGCCGCCGAACCCGGCGGAGTGCGGCGGCCTGGCCCTGGTGGCGCGCAAGAACTAGGCGGCGACCAGCTCGGGCGCGGTCCGCGTCCGCGGCACCAGCGCCGCCAGCAGCGCGCCCGCCAGCGCGGCGAACGCGGCCACCGCGAACGTCGCGCGGAAGCCGGGCAGGGACGGCACCGGCACGCCGCCGACGCTGATCGTGAGCTGGGCCAGCATCGCTGCCATCACCGCGCTGGAAATCGCCGTGCCGACCGAGCGCATCAGGGAGTTCAGGCCGTTCGCCGACGCGGTTTCGGTGACCGGCACCGACCCCATGATCAGCGCGGGCATGGCCGCGTACGCGATGCCGACGCCGGCCCCGATGATCACCGACGCCGTGATCAGTTCGGCCGCGTTGTCCATCAGCACGATCGCGAACGCGTACCCGGCGGCGATCACCAGCGCGCCGCTGATCAGCGTCGGGCGCGGGCCGAACCGGGCGATGAGCCGCGCCGAAACCGGCGAGAGCAGCATCATCACCAGGCCGTTCGGGGCCAGCGTGAGGCCGGACTCGACCATGGTCTGGCCCAGCCCGTAGCCGGTCGACGCCGGCGCCTGCAGCAGCTGCGGGAACGACAACGCCATGGCGTACAGGGCAAAGCCGACCATGATCGACGCGAGGTTCGTGAACAGCACCGGGCGGCGCGCGGACACCCGCAGGTCGACCAGCGGATCGCGGCGCCGCAGCTGGTAGGCACCCCAGCCGAGCAGGACGACGACGGCGGCCGCGGCCAGCCCGAGCGTCGGCGCGCTGGTCCAGCCCCACGTGCCGCCCTTGACCACCGGCAGCAGCAGGCAGAGCAGCCCGGCCGCCAGCCCGAACGCCCCGAAGTAGTCGAACGGCGCCGGCGTCCGCAGCGGCGACTCGGGTACCACGGTGAGGATGAGCAGCGCGCAGGCCAGCCCGAGCCCGGCGGCGGTCCAGAAGAGCACGTGCCAGTCGGCGTTCTCGGCGACGACGGCCGCGACCGGCAGCCCGATCGCGCCGCCGACGCCGAGCGTTGCGCTCATCAGCGAGATGGCGCCGCCGACGCGTTCGGGCGGGAGCTCGTCGCGCATGATGCTGATGCCGAGCGGGATCACGCCCATCGCGCAGCCCTGCAGCCCGCGGCCGAGGATCTGGAACGCGAGCGCACTGGTCGTCGCGGACACGACCGAACCGGCGATGAGCAGGGCGAGGCTGACGAGGATCATCCGCCGCTTGCCGTAGAGGTCGCCGAGCCGTCCGCTGACCGGCGTGATGACGGACGCGGCCAGCAGCGTCACGGTGACGACCCAGGAGGCGTCGGCGGCGGAGGCGTGCAGCAGCCGCGGGAAGACCGGGATCAGCGGCACGACCAGCGTCTGCATGAACGACGCGACGAGCCCGCACGAGGCGAGCACCACGACGATCGCGCCACTCGACGACGCGGAACGGGACACACCACACCCCCAGTGGGTACTTAGTACGCATCATGCAACTTCGTGCACTGTACCCACGGGGTGACGGGTTTCCGTCCGAGTGGCGGGTTCGTCACAGCCAGGTGCGGACACCTCCGTGGCCCGAGCAGGTGCCCGAGCGGTGCTGGCTGTAGCTGTAGGTGCCGTCCTTGCAGAGGGCCGTGGCGCCCGCGGGGTTGTCGCTGGGCCGGTGGACGCAGTTGCCGTCCGAGTTCCGGTAGTAGTCGGCCCCGCATTCGGCCGGCTTCGGCGCGGCCTGCGCGGTGGTCTTCGGCGCGGCTTGGGTCTTCGGCGCGGTCGTTTTCGGGGGCGCGGTGGTCGCGGCGACCACCGGCGGCGCCTCGGCGGTCGCCGAAACGGGAGTCGAGGTCTCGGCCGGCGTCGAAGACGCCGGGACCGAGGAGGTGGGCGGCGAAGACGCCGAAGAAGTGGGCGCGAGAACGCCGAGGTTGCCCGCGTCCTTGGGCGGGACCGCGCCGGTCCCGCACCCCGCGACCAGCAGACCCGCGACCAGCACCGCACCGAGCTTCATCCGCACGAGTGCCTCCCTTAGCAGCACGAAGTAATGCCGCAGGAGTCGATCGGACGCGCCCGGCTGTTACGCCCGTTCTCCTAAACTCTCCGTATGTCCTGGTTACGGCGGTACGCGACCGAGCTGGCGGTCGTCGTCGCGGTGCTCGTGGGGTCGCTGTTCACCGTCCTCAACGACGGCGCGAAGCCCGCGCACCACGCAGCCATCGGCTGGGTGCTCACCCTCATCGCCTGCGCCGCTGTCTTCTTCCGGCGCCGCTACCCGCTGAGCGTCGCCGCGCTCACGCTCGTCTGCTGCGCGCTCTACTACCCCCTCACCGACCCCGACGGGCTCGTCCTGCTCGCCTTCGCCTACGCGCTCTACAACGCCGCCGCGGCCGGGCGGATCCGCGGGGCCGCGCTGCTCGTCGTCGCGGCGATGGCCGGGGTCACCGCCGGCGAGATCGGCTCGCGGACCGGGCGGCACGTCGACAACTTCGCCTTCTTCCTGATGACCGGCTGGTTCGTCGCCCTGGTCGCCGGCGGCGCCGTCGCGCACTACCGCGCCGAGGCCGAGCGCACCAAGGAGGCCGAAGCCCGGGCGCGCGCCACCGACGAGCGCCTGCGCATCGCCCGCGAGCTGCACGACGTCCTCGGCCACCACCTCGCGCTGATCAACGTCCAGGCCGGCGCCGCGCTGCACCGGCGTGACCCCGGACAGGCCGAGGAGGCACTGGCAGCGATCAAAGACGCCAGCAAGACCGCACTCCAGGAGTTGCGCGCGACGCTCGGCATGCTCCGCGAGATCGGGCTGCCGTCACTGTCGAGGGTTGCGGAGCTGGCCGAATCGGTCGGCGCGTCCGGGCTGACCGTGCGCACCGAGATCGACGGCGTCGCCCGTGACCTGCCGCCGGACGTCGAGCACGCCGCGTTCCGGGTGGTGCAGGAGGCGCTGACGAACGTCGCCAAGCACGCCGGCGCGAAGACCGTCGTCGTCCGGCTCGGCTACGGCGCCGACGAACTGTCCGTCCAGGTCGACGACGACGGCCGCGGCGGCCCCGCCCCGGCGGGCAACGGGATCCGCGGGATGGCCGAACGCGCGCGGGCACTCGGCGGCGAACTGACCGCGGCGCCGCGCGAAGACGGCGGTTACCGCGTGCAGGCGCGGCTGCCGGTGCGATGATGGGCCGATGATCCGGGTCCTGCTCGTCGACGACCAGCGGCTCGTCCGCGCCGGCTTTCGGTCCATTTTGGACGGCGAGGAAGACATCACCGTCGTGGCCGAGGCCGCCGACGGGCGGGAGGCGCTGCAGGCCGCGCACGACCACCACCCCGACGTCGTGCTGATGGACATCCGGATGCCGGTGCTCGACGGCCTCGCCGCCACCCGGCACCTCCTCGAAGACCCCGGCGTGCGGACCAAGGTCGTCATCCTCACCACGTTCGACCTCGACGAAGACGTCTACGGCGCGCTGCGGGCGGGCGCGAGCGGGTTCCTGGTCAAGGACACCGAGCCCGAGGAGCTGATCCACGCCGTGCGCGTGGTCGCCCGCGGCGACGCGCTGCTGGCGCCGTCGATCACCCGGCGGCTGATCGCGGAGTTCGCCGCCCGCGGCACCCGCCCGGCGCCGTCCCCGGCCCTGGACCGGCTCACCGACCGCGAGCGTGAAGTGCTGTCCCTGGTCGCGGCCGGGCTGTCGAACGACGAGATCGCCCGCGAGCTCACCCTCAGCCCGGCGACGGCGAAAACGCACGTCAGCCGCATCATGACCAAGACCGGCACGCACGACCGGGCGCAGCTGGTCGTGCTCGCCTACGAGTCCGGCGCGGTGACGCCGAGGTGGCTGGCTCCCTGACCCGTACTCCCGCGGGTGTACGGGAACGGCCTTAAGGGACACCACCGGGAGCACGCGAAGTGTCCTCCGTTGCGCGACGCGCGGTAGGGCCCCGCTCCCGAATCCTTGTCCACCATGGACACCATCACTCGTACGACCGGTGGCAGCCTGGCGCGGCTGGCCGCCTGGGCGCAGCGCCACCGGTGGCTCGCCGTCGCGCTCTGGGGCCTGGTCCTCATCGGCGTCACGTTCACTTCGCAGCTGGCCGGCAGCGCGTTCCACGACGACAACTCGCTGCCGGGCACCGAATCCCAGCAGGTCGTCGACCTGCTCGAGAACTCCGCGCAATCCGGCGCGAGCGCGCAGATCGTGCTGAAGGCCGACAGCGGGCTCGCCGCGAACCGCGCGCCGATCGACGCCATGCTCGGCGAAGTCCGGTCCCTGCCGCACGTGCGGTCGGTGTCCGAGACGACGCTCTCGCCCGACGGGCGGATCGGCTACGCCACCGTCACTTTCGATGCCGCTTCGACCGATCTGCCCTACGACGACATCGTCAAGTTCGCCGACACCGCGAAGCGGGCCGGGCCGGTCGAGGTCGGGCTCGCCGGGGACCCGATCGAGCGGATTTCCGGCGGGGGTGGTCCGGCGGAAGGCGTCGGCCTGCTCGCCGCGCTGGTCATCCTCGTGTTCCTGTTCCGCTCGCTGCTCGCGGCCGGGCTGCCGGTCATCACCGCGGTGTTCGCCGTCGGCAGCACGCTGGGCGTGATCACGGTCGTCTCGCACTTCGTCGACATCGCGAGCTACACCGCGCCGCTGATGATGCTGGTCGGGTTCGGCGTCGGCGTCGACTACGCGCTGCTGATCTTTTCCCGCTACCGCACCGAAATCCTCGCCGGCCACGACCGTGATGCGGCGGCTCGCCGGGCGCTCGACACGGCAGGACGCTCGGTCCTGTTCGCCGGGACGACCGTGATCATCGCGCTGCTCGGCCTCCTCGCGCTCGGGCTCGGCGGGCTGCGCGGGGTCGCGTTGTCCGTCGCGCTCACGGTTCTGATGACGATGGTCGCGTCCGTCACGCTCCTGCCTGCGCTGCTCTCGCTGTTCGGCAGGCGGCTCGAACGCGGGATCCGCCGTCACGCGCTCCGGCGCGAACACGGCAAGGCGTGGCGACGGCTCGCCGACGGCGTCCAACGCCGTCCGCTGGCTCCGCTGGCTGTCGGCCTGATCGTCCTCATCGGACTGTCCATTCCGGCCGCGGGGATGCGGCTGGGGTTCGCCGACGCGAGCACCGACCCGGCCGGCTCCACCACGCGGAAGGCCTACGACCTGCTGGCCGAGGGCTTCGGCCCGGGCTTCACCGGGCCGCTCGCGGTGGTGGCCGAGGACGGCAACCCCGTAGCGCTGCAGCAGAAACTCGCGTCGACACCGGGGATCGCCCGCGCGCTGCCGCCGATGGGCCGCACGGTGCTCGCGTTCCCGGCGACGTCACCCCAGGACGAGGCCACGGCGGAGCTGGTGACGCGCCTGCGCACCGAGGTGCTGCCGACGTTGCCGGGCCACTACCTCGTCGGCGGCTCGGTGGCGGCCGCGACGGACTTCGCGGACGCCGTCGCCGATCGGCTGCCGCTGTTCGTGCTGGTCGTGGTCGGGTTGTCGGCGTTGCTGCTGATGGTGGTGTTCCGGTCGGTGCTGATCCCGCTCAAGGCGGCGCTGCTGAACCTGCTGAGCATCGGCGCTTCCCTCGGCGTCATGACGCTGGTCTTCGGCGACGGCTGGTTCGGCGCCCAGCCGGGCCCGATCGAGGCGTTCGTCCCGGTGATGATCTTCGCGATCGTCTTCGGGCTGTCGATGGACTACGAGGTGTTCCTGGTGTCGCGGATGCACGAGGAGTGGCGCCGCACGGGCAACGCGCAGCTGGCGGTGCGCGAAGGCCTGGCCTCGACGGGAGCGGTGATCACCGCGGCGGGCGCGATCATGGTCCTGGTGTTCGGCGCGTTCCTGCTGGACCCGTCCCGCATGCTGGCCCAGTTCGGCTTGGGCCTGGCGGTCGCGGTGCTGCTGGACGCGCTGGTGATCCGCTGCCTGGTCGTCCCGGCGATCATGCGGCTGCTCGGCGCGCGGGCCTGGTGGCTGCCGCGGTGGCTGGACCGCCGGCTGCCGCACTTCGCGCTGGAGCCCTGAGCCGCTGTACCGTCGGCAGTCCTTCACGGACAGGGGAACCGGATGATCGCACGCACCTGGCGGGGCTGGGCGCCCGCCGCGACGGCCGACGACTACCAACGGCACTACGAGACCGAAGTGGCGGAGCACCTGCGGGACCTGCCCGGCTTCCGCGGTGCGCGGCTGCTGCGCCGGACGGACGGCGAGGAGGTCGAGTTCACCTCGATCACGTTCTTCACCGACCTCGACGCCGTACGCGGCTTCGCCGGAGACAGCTATGAAGAAGCGCGCGTCGAAGAAGCCGGGCGGCGGGCGCTGAGCCGCTGGGACGACCGCGTGCAGCACGCGGAAGTCGCCGTCGCCCTGTGACGGAAACGGGCCGTTCCCCGCGCGGGGAACGGCCCGTTTCGTCAGCGCTTATTCGTAGATCTCGCCCTTGGCGGCCTTCTCCACGAGCGAAGCAGGCGGCTCGAAGTGGTCGCCGTACCGGGCGGCCAGCTCACGGGCCCGGTCGACGAAACCCTGCAGGCCACCCTCGTACTGGTTGATGTACTGGATGACGCCACCGGTCCACGCCGGGAAGCCGATGCCGAAGATCGAGCCGATGTTGGCGTCGGCCACCGACGTCAGCACGCCTTCGTCGAAGCACTTCACCGTTTCGAGCGCCTCGGCGAACAGCATCCGCTCCTTGAGGTCCTCGAACGGCACCTCGGCCGAGCCCGATTTGAACGCGTCACGCAGGCCCGGCCACAGGCCGACGCGCTTGCCTTCGGCGTCGTACTCGTAGAAGCCCGCGCCCGTCGAGCGGCCCTTGCGGTCGAACTCCTCGACCATCCGGTCGATCACGGCCTCCGACGCGTGCGCCTTCCACGTGCCGCCCGCGGCCTCGACCGCCTCGCGGGTCTCCTTGCGGATCTTGCGCGGCAGGGTCAGGGTCAGCTCGTCCATCAGCTGCAGCGGCGGCGCCGGGTAGCCGGCCTGCGAACCCGCCTGCTCGATCGACGCCGGCTCGACGCCCTCGCCCAGCGCGGCGACGGCCTCGTTGATGAACGTGCCGATCACGCGGGAGGTGAAGAAGCCGCGGCTGTCGTTGACGACGATCGGGGTCTTCTTGATCTGCAGCGTGTAGTCGAACACCTTCGCCAGCGTCGCCGGCGACGTCTTCTCACCGCAGATGATCTCGACTAGCGGCATCTTGTCGACCGGCGAGAAGAAGTGGATGCCGATGAAGTCCTCGGTCCGCTGCACGCCCTCGGCGAGGGTGGTGATCGGCAGCGTCGAGGTGTTGGAGCCCAGGACCGCGTCGGCGTTGACGATGCTCTCGATCTCACCGAACACCTTGTGCTTCAGCTCGACGCTCTCGAACACGGCCTCGATGACGAAGTCCACGCCCGCGAAGTCGGCCGGGTCGCCGGTCGGCTTGATCTTCGCCAGCAGCGCGTCCGACTTCTCCTGCGTGGTCTTGCCGCGCGAAAGGGCCTTCTGCTCCAGCTTGACCGCGTAGCCCTTGCCCTTCTCGGCCGCCTCGAGCGAGACGTCCTTGAGCACGACGTCGATGCCGGCCTTCGCCGAGACGTACGCGATCGCGGCGCCCATCATGCCCGCGCCGAGCACGCCGACCTTCTTGGCCGTGTACTTCTCGAAGCCGTCCGGCCGCGAGCCGCCCGAGTTGATGGTCTGCAGGTCGAAGAAGAACGCCTTCGTCATGTTCTTCGAGACCTGGCCGGTGGCGAGGTGGATGAAGTAGCGCGTCTCGATCTGGATCGCGGTGTCGAAGTCGACCTGCGCGCCCTCGATCGCGGCGGCCAGGATCGCCCGCGGCGCCGGCATGTTCGCGCCCTTGATCTGCTTGCGCAGGTTCGCCGGGAACGCCGGGAGGTTGGCCGCGAAGCTCGGGTTCGACGGGGTGCCGCCCGGGATCTTGTAGCCCTTGACGTCCCACGGCTGGACGCCGCCCTCGGGGTTCGCCTTGATCCACGCCTTCGCGGCGGGGACGAGCTCCTCGACCGTGCCGACGAGCTCGTGCACCAGGCCGAGCTCGAGGGCCTTGGCCGGGCGGTGCCGCTGCCCCTGGAGCAGGACGTTCAGCAGCGCGCTCTGGATGCCGAGCAGGCGCACGGTGCGCACGACGCCACCGCCGCCGGGCAGCAGGCCGAGCGTCACCTCGGGCAGGCCGATCTGGCTGCCCTTGACGTCGGCGGCGATGCGGTGGTGCGTCGCCAGCGCGATCTCCAGGCCACCGCCGAGCGCGGCGCCGTTGATCGCCGCGACGACCGGCTTGCCGAGCTGCTCGATGCGGCGCATCTGCCCCTTCATCAGGGTGCTGCCCTCGGTCAGCTCGACCGCGTGCTCGGGCTTGGCCTGGATGAGGTCGTTCAGGTCGCCGCCGGCGAAGAACGTCTTCTTGGCGGACGTGATCACCACGCCGGTGATGGAGTCCTTCTCCGCTTCCAGGCGGTCGACCGTGACGCCGAGCGACTCGCGGAAGTCGGCGTTCATCGTGTTCGCCGACTGGTTGGGGTCGTCGAGGGTCAGGGTGACGATGCCGTCTTCGTCCTGTTCCCAGCGGATGGTCTTGCTTTCAGGCATTTGGAGTCCTCACACCCGCTCGATGATGGTCGCGACGCCCATGCCGCCGCCGATGCACAGGGTCACCAGGGCGCGGCGCGCCTGGCGGCGTTCCAGCTCGTCGACCACGGTGCCGACCAGCATCGCGCCGGTGGCGCCGAGCGGGTGGCCCATGGCGATCGCGCCGCCGTTGACGTTGACCTTCTCCTCGTCGAGGTGCAGGTCCTTGATCCACTTGAGCACGACGGAGGCAAACGCCTCGTTGAGCTCCCACAGGTCGATGTCCTCGGGCTTGAGGCCCGCGGCCTTCAGCACCTTTTCGGTGGCCGGCGTGGGGCCGGTGAGCATGATCGTCGGCTCGGAGCCGATCGACGCGGTCGCCACGATCCGGGCGCGCGGGGTCAGCCCGAAGGTCTTGCCGACCTGCTCGGAGCCGACGAGCACCAGCGCGGCGCCGTCGACGATGCCGGAGGAGTTGCCGCCGGTGTGGACGTGGTTGATCTTCTCGACCGAGTGGTACTTCTGCAGCGCGACGGCGTCGAAGCCGCCCAGCTCGCCGATGCCGGCGAAGGCGGGCTTGAGCTTGCCGAGGCTCTCGACGGTGGAGCCGGGGCGGCGGTGCTCGTCGTGGTCCAGGACGGTGACGCCGTTGATGTCCTTGACGGGGACGACGGACTTGGCGAAGTAGCCACCGGACCAGGCCGCCTCGGCGCGGTCCTGCGAGCGGACGGCCCAGCGGTCGACGTCCTCGCGGGAGAAGCCCTCGATGGTCGCGATCAGGTCGGCGCCGGTGCCCTGCGGAACGATGTAGTTGTCGTACGCGGTGGCCGGGTCCATGAACAGCGCGCCGCCGTCGGAGCCCATCGGCACGCGCGACATCGACTCGACACCGCCGGCGATGATCAGGTTGTCCCAGCCGGAGCGCACCTTCTGCGCGGCGGTGTTGGTGGCCTCGAGGCCGGAGGCGCAGAAGCGGTTGAGCTGCACGCCGGCGACGGTCTCGGGCAGGCCCGCGTTGAGGGCGGCGGTGCGCGCGATGACGGCGCCCTGCTCGCCGACGGGCGAGACGACGCCGAGCACGATGTCGTCGATCGCGGCGGGGTCGAGGTTCGGGTGGCGGACCTTCAATTCGTTGATCAGGCCGACCACCAGGTCGACCGGCTTGGTGCCGTGCAGGGCACCGCCCTTGTTCTTGCCGCGAGGCGTGCGGATCGCCTCGTAGATGTAGGCCTCGCTACTCACTGAACAACTCCTCGCGAGCGGGATCGGACGTCGTCGTGCCGTGGCCGATGATACCGGCCAGTAGGGCTAATGGCCATTAACATATCTCCGGATAACCCCATGGTGTCAATGGGTTGCAGCTGTGCGATCAGCCGCTATCGTTCACTCACCATGACCGAACGCAGCTCCCGTCCCCGCGACCGCAAGGCCCAGCTGGCCGCGGTAGCCGCGGAGCTGTTCCGCGCCCGGGGCTTCCCAGGGGTGTCGATCAAGGACATAGCGGACGCGGCGGGCGTAACGGGCCCGGCGCTGTACCGGCACTTCGCGGACAAGCAGGCAATCCTGGCGTACGTGGTCCTGAGCGGCTTCGAGGAGATGGAGGCGGCGACGGCGGAGGCCCTGTCGGACGCGGTTCCCCCTGCTGACCAGCTGGAACTGTTGCTGGGCCTGCTGGCGACCCAGGCGGTCGAGCGCCGCGAGATCGCGGCGTTGTGGCGCTGGGAAGGGAGGCACCTCCCGAAGGAGGACCAGCGCGAAATCGCCCGCAGGTCGCTGTTGACACTGGCGGCCTGGTCGAAGGCCCTGCAGGCCCGCCGCCCGGAGCTGCCGGCCGAAGACGCGGAGCTCCTCTGCTGGGCGGCGCTGTCGGTGTTCGGCAGCGTGTCGGTCCACCACACGTCTGTGGCCCGGCGCCGCTTCGCTGCGTTACTGGTCGAACTGGCCCTGGATGTGCTGAACGCCACACTGCCTTCGCCGTCTGCACCCCCACCTTCGGCGGCCGTGAGCCTGGGAACGCCGTCCCGCCGCGAGCAGGTCCTGGCGGCGGCAACGACGTTGTTCGCCCAGCGAGGCTTCCACGCGGTGAGCATGGAGGACATCGGAGCGGCGGCGGGCATAGCGGGGCCCAGCGTCTACCGCCACTTCCCCAGCAAGGCGGCCCTGATGGTGGCTATCGGCCACCGGGCGGCCGATCGCCTGGCCTTAGCCGCGGAGCGGGCCCTCCAGGCACCGGACGAGCGGACCGCGCTCCGCCGCCTGGCGGCGTCGTACGTGAGCACGATCCTGCACACGCCGGAACTGCTGGTGTCGTTCTCGGCGGACCGGGTGACGATGCCGGACCGCGACAAGGTGGACCTGCTGCGGGTCCAGCGGGACTACGTGGCCCAGTGGGTGACACTGCTGTCGGCAGTGCGGCCGTCGCTACCGCCGCGGGAAGCGAAGATCACGGTCCACGCGGCGCTGACCATCGCGAACGACCTGGCCCGCACGCGCCGGGTGGCGTCCCGCCCGCACTTCGAAGCCGAGCTGGCGACGTTGCTGCACACGGTCCTCGGCATCGCCGTCTAGGAGCTGTCCGGTAGGTCATCGGAGCCAGAGCACGATGGCGGCGATGGTGAGTTCGCCGGGTAGCAGGCGGCGCGTCCGACGTAGCGGTGGCCAGGTCGCGGAACTGCTTGAGCCAGTTGAAGCACCGTTCGACCACGTTGCGGTGCTTGAAACCCTCCGGGTTCAAGACAGGCGGTCGCCCGTAGCGACGCGGCGGGCGAGCTGGTCGTTGCGCTTCGGGCTGACAAAGGTGGATTTGGTGCCCAGCCCACCGCGGAACCGGCCGAGTGCTGATGTGCCCGCTCCACGCTGGAGTTCACCGAGATGATCCACTCCAGGTCGCCGACGGCGTCGTCTTTGGCGATCACCCGGTCGAGGATCTTGCCAGGGTGCCGCCGACCACCACCTTGCACCGGCGGCAGCAGCGGCTCGACCACCGCCCGCGCCTTGTCCGTCAACTCTGTTCGCCGCGCATAACGCAGAGTTTCATGTGGACGGACCTCGAACGGCCGCACGGGGCTCGTGCTAGCTTACGGCGCTTCCATCGTACTGCGGACGAGAGGAACCGTTATGCGATCGCCGGATGGCACTGTACGACCGGGATTCGAATCCGAACTCCTTGATCTGAGCGAAATCCCACTGGTTCAGCTGCCTCAGCTCGACCCGGTCGGGCTCGGTCGTTCGATCCGCCACGCGGTGGACCGGACCGCGTACCAGTCCGTGACCGCCAGTGGCAGTCAGGGTGGAATGGACCGCGTCAGCTGAAGCGCTCCGGAAGGCTCGACGTGCACTTGAGGGATCAGCGGGCGTTCATGCCGGAAAAGCATTCGATCACCGAAGAGACCTTCGACCAGCTGGCCGTCGGGAGCGGCGGGATCGCCGGCATGGACGTCCTGCGCAACGCGGATCGCAGCCGTCGCCTGCTCCTGATGCTCGGTCTGGTGGATCGCGCGAAGACCGACGTGCGGCTGACGGGACCGCTGGCCGGCTCGGAAACGGCCTGGGATCTGCTGGTCAAAGCCCAGGAAGCCGATTCCCGTGCGTTGGAGCGGGTTCTCGCCCACCCGTACACCGGAAGCTGGGCCTGCTACACCACCCGGCTGATCGAACAGGATCTAGCCGGGGAATGCCCGCTCTGGGTGCACTACGGCTACTTGCACACGCTCGCCGCGACGGCGGCAATCCACGCGCGCCTCGACTTCACCATCCGGGTACCGGTCTGGGACGGCACCGTCGTACTGCCGACACTGGGAGCGGCTCTGCTCGCCGAGGACCGCGGCTTCACCACCGCCGAGGTGCGCGGGGAAGCGGGAGCCTTCACGATCCTCGGTGAACGTTCGCGTGTCACCCCCGGGCAGCCGGCTTGGAGCCCGGTCCGGACGTTCCGCTTCGACGTCGGTGGTCACGTCCTCGAGCTGCGGGTCGACGACCTGGACCCGTATCGCGACCTGTACCACCCGATCCCGCCCGCCCGGCTGACGGAGTCCGAATCGGCGAACTGGCGGAACGTGCTCGGCGAGGCCTGGGGCTTGATCGTCGCGCATTTGCCCGAGTACGCCGAGGTGATGCCTGTCGGCCTGATGTCGATCGTGCCGGAGCCGGCCGTCCCGTTCCGGCTCCCCAGCGCATCGACGGACGACGCATTCGGAAGCGCGGTCATCACGACTCCGGGCGAACCGGCGACACTCGCCGCGGCACTCGTGCACGAGTTCCAGCACGTCCGGTTGGGTGCGCTCCTGCAGCTGGTCCGGCTACACGACGACGACCACACCGAGCGGCTTTACGCGCCGTGGCGTGAAGATCCCCGGCCACTCGGCGGCCTGGTGCACGGCGTCTACGCGTTCTTCGGTGTCTCGGCCTTCTGGCGAGCCTTCTCCAAAGCCCGCCCGGACGATCTGGTGGCGGCGTTCGAGTTCGCCCACTGGCGCAGTCAGAGCTGGCGCACGCTCGAAGCGATCCGTGACGAGCCGGCTCTGACCGATGCGGGACGGCGTTTCCTCGGCGAGCTGGCCGCCGTGCTCGGCCCGTGGCAGGAAGAACCGACGCGGAGCGAAGCAACGCACTGGACGAAAACGCTGGAGGCAGACCACGAAGCCGGTTGGCGGCTCCGCCACTTGCGCCCCGCACCTCAGATTGTCGCCGGACTCGCGCGAGCCTGGCAGGAGGGTCTCCCCTGTCCGCCGTCGGCACCGGAACGCAAGCTCGACACCGTTTCGGACGGTGATTGGCCGAATGCCCGCGCCGACCTGGTCCGGATTCGGCTGAGCGAGAACGGCAAAACCCGGCTGTCGCAATTGTGGTCGCTGGTCCCGGGTGCGCTGGAGGCCGACCGCCTGCTGGTCGACGGCAGGGTGGGCGAAGCCCGGACCGCGTACGCCGCGAAGCTCGCGGTCGATCCGGACCATGCGCCGGCCTTGATCGGCCTGGCCCTGTCCCTCGCGGACGAGCCGGTCGGGCGGACCGTGCTCGCCGCGCCCGAACTCGTCCGCGCGGTGCACCGGATGCTGCGCGAAACCGGCGATGCCCCTACCGTCGAGGAACTGGCGGCATGGATGGGCAGAGGAATGCCCTGAGCGGCTTTCCTGGTGCTCTGTGCGGCGACGGCTGCACTTCTCGGTGAAAGCCGGTGCATCTTCACGTGCAGGCGCACGGCATTCGTGACCACTTGGGCCGGCCGTCCCGCGGCCAGCCGCCCGGTGCACGTCACCTGGACGACGCACGGCGTCCGTCCCTGTCGTAACCGACCGGAATCCTGGATAATGGAAAGCGGGCCGACGGGGTCCGTTCTCCCTGCGAGAAGGGAAAGCGTGATGCAGGCAGCTCGTTCCGGCGCTGAAGACGGATTCGAATCGGAGCTCGTCGACCTCGGCGGTGTTTCGCTCGCCAGACTGCGCACGCTGGACGGCGGCGAAATGCGCAAGGCACTACGACATGCGGTGGAACGCGTCGCGCACATCCCGGTAACCGCAAGCGGAAGCGGCGCCGGCGCGAAACGGGTTGATTGACCGTGGAGTTGGCGGAATATCCCGAGACCACCCCGGAACTCGGTCGGCACCAGCTGCTGTGGACGGACTTCGACGAGATCGCGCGCGGCGACGGGGGCCCCGGCCTGGTGGGCAAACTGCGTGCCGCCGAGCGAAGCCGCCGACTGCTGTTGCTGCGCGGCCTGGTCGAAGTGGGCACCAAATCCGAAGACCTGTATCTCCCGCTGCCCTCGCCGGAAACGGCATGGGATCTGTTGGCCAGGGTCGAGCGAGCAGCGCCGCAAGAGCTCGAGACGATTCTTTCCCACCCGTACACCGGGACTTGGGCCGGCTACACGACCCGGCTCTACCTGCACGACGTGGCCGGCGTCTGCCCCTTCTGGGTTCACCTCGGGTACGTGCACTGCCTGGCCGCGGCAGCCGCCGTTCGAGCCGGAATTTCCTTCGAGGTTGAACTGCCGGTGTGGCGCGGGAACGTCGTGCTGCCCACTCTCGGACTGGCGCACCTGCCGGCCGAGGCACCGTATTCCGTCGCCACCATCCGGAGCTCGCACGGCGTGGTGGAAATCCGCAACCGGCACTCGGTGGTACGCCTGCCCGTACAACCGTATTCCGACGCACCGGGGTGGTCCGGGCTCAGGAAAGCGGTGGTGTGGTCCGACGACCACCGGCTCGCGGTCCGGCTCGACGACCTGGATCCTTACCGGGGCCTGTACGAGCCGATTCCCCCGGAGCGGCTGCGTCCGGTCGAGGTCGAATCGTGGCGAACCGTCCTCGACGGTGCCTGGCGATTGCTCACCCGGCACCTGCCCGGCATCGCAGAGGCCATGTCCGCGGGTCTGGACTCGCTTGTTCCCGCACCCGCCATGCCGTTCCGGCTGCCGAGCGCTTCGACCGGGGAAGCGTTCGGCAGCGCGATCGTGGCCTACGGCGAAGATCCCGCGACGCTCGCCGCCGCGCTCGTCCACGAGTTCCAGCACATCCGCTTGGGCGGGCTGCTCCACCTGGTCCGGATCAGCGAGGACGACCCGCGGGAAAGGTTGTACGCACCATGGCGGCCTGACCCGCGTCCGATCGCCGGCGTGCTCCACGGAATCTATGCGTTCTTGGGCGTGACCTCGTTCTGGCGTGCCCTGGCCGAGGCCCAACCCGGCCACCAGCTCGCCGCTTTCGAGTTCGCCCTGTGGCGCGAAGGAGTCTGGCGCACGCTCGTCACGGTGCGAACCGACGAGAGCCTGACTCCGGCCGGCCGCCGGTTCCTCGATGGCGTCGCGGCGAAGCTCCAACCGTGGCAGGTCGAACCGGTCACTGCAGCCGCCCGAAAATGGGCGGGCCTGGCGGCCGCTGACCACTACGCGGCTTGGCGAACGAGGCATCTGCGTCCTGACCCCGACACCGTAGCCGAGCTGGCAACGGCATGGCGGCAAGGGCTTTCCCGGCCCCGATGCGCCGTGACGGGCCCAGCGGAGCCCCGGGTGCCGACCCCGGTCCCGGACGGGGACTGGCAAGACTCTCGCACGGACTTGATCCGGCTTCGCCTCGGACCGGACGGTGCCGCCCGGTTCGCCGAGTATGCATCGTCGGTGCCCGGCGCGACGGGAGCAGACGTGTGCTTCGCGGCCGGGCGGATGGTGGAGGCCGCGGCAGGGTACCGAAACCTGCTGGCTGCGGACCCGGATGATCCGGCGGCGCTCGTCGGATTGGGCCTTGCCCTCGCTGCACGCAGCGCCGGACCGGCATCGCGGACACTGCTACACCGCCCGGAACTCGTCCGGGCGGTGCATCGCCTGCTGCGTGACGAGGCGGAAACGCCATCTTCCGTGGAAGCGATCGCCGGCTGGCTGGGCCGGTTCACCCACTGAACCACCCACCCCGGGGTCGTTCCTACAGCGGCATCGGGTCGATGTCGCAGTCGGCCCGGACGCCGCGCGACGCCGCCACCGTGCCCGGGTGGGTTTCCCCCAGCACCAGCCGGTACCGCGTCATCACGTCCTCGTACAGCGCATCCGCTTCCGTCATTTCCCCCATGGCCCGCAGGTCCAATGACCGGTTGAGCTGTACTGCCAACGTGGTCGGATGGTCTTCACCCAGGACATCGCGAGCCCGGTCGATGAGGTCGGCATCGAACGCTGCTGCCTCTTCCACTCGATCGAGTGCGAAGAGGTCACTGGCCAGATTGATCCCGCAAACGATCGTGTGCGGGTGGTTTTCTCCGACTTTCGCGCTCAAGCCGGCCAGCGCCTTCTCATCCACCACACGAGCGCTCGCGGGGTCACCGCCGAGCCGCAGCGTCACGCCGAGGTCGAGTTGCGCCGACAGCGTGTGCGGGTGGTTTTCCCCGAAATTCTCACGATAGAGGTCGTACACCTCTTCGCCGAGCTCGCGGGCTTCGGCGAACCTCTGCGCGTGCCGAAGGTCGATGGAATGCCCGAGCGCGCAGGCCATCGCGTTCGGGTGGCTGTTGCCGTAGCGCATGCGGAACCTGCGCAGTGCGTCCCTTGACAAGTCGAGTGCCGTGTCGTGGTCGCCGTCCTTGCGACATGACACCGACTGGAAGTAGCGGCGACGAAGCGTGCCGACGGCGTCGCCACCGTACAGTTGCTCAGCCCGCTCCGCGATTCGTTCCATCTCGATCTTCGCCCAGGGGTAATGCCCGAGCTCGCGGCGCGCGAGGACGAGCAAAACCTGCGTGGAGATCGTGTCGACGTTGTCGAAGCCGAAGATCTCGACGCGACGGCGATAGGTTTTTTCCGCCAGCCTGCGAGCTTCTGCGTACTCCCCGGTCAGCAGCAGGGCCACGACGAAGTCGTGCGCGGCGTTGAGGGTGACCGGGTCATCTTCGGTGAAGAGGCCGCGAGCCTTGACATAAATTTCCCCGTTGCGCCGCCGAGCCTCCGAGAAGACTCCTCGGGCCTTGAGGATGAGGGCGTACGTGAGCTGCGCATTCAGCGTCTCTTCACGCGATGGACCGAGTTCTTCGGTGTAGCGATCCAGTGTTTGCTTGGCGACCTTGTCCGCTTCGTCGTACCGCCCCACCACCCAGTAGAGAAAGGCGAGCCGCTTGGTGGCTTCGAGCTCCAGCAGCGGTGGGTCCTCGACCAGGTCCTCGCCCCGGATCAGCCGTTGCTCCCGGTCGGTCGCCCATGCCTTGACCGCCCGTTCCGCAAGGGAAAGCGCGCCCTCGTGGTCACCCCAGTAGTAGAGGAACATGAAAAGGTTGATGACCAGCTGGCGCGCCCAGGGATCGATGCAGTCGGTCAGCTCGGCGTCGTGGATGTGCGGCACGATCTCCTGGTACCGCGTCCAGGTCTGAGGTGACGCCGGGTCGTTCGGGTCCAGTTTTGCCAGCAACAGGTGCGCACCGTGACGCATTTCCAGCCGGTGCTGCTCACTCATCCTTTCGCGCAGGACAAGCTGTACCAGGCGATGCAGCAACAAGGTGTTGCTGCGGTGGTCGATCTTCGCCAGGCTGTACCGGTTGACGTCACGAATCGCACGCGCCAGCCGCATCGGGTCGCGCAGGGCAGCATCCAGCTCCGGAGCAATGGACACCTCGCGTACCCCGGTGAACAGGCTGCGCGAAATCGGCTCCGGCGCGAAGAAGGCACAGACCTGGAGCAGCTGGTGCGCCGCTGGACTGCGGGAACTCAGTTCGTCGAACGAGACGTTCCACGCTGCGGCGACGGATACCTCGTAGTCGTTCGGCGCGGCCGTGTCGAGGATTTCGGTCACCTTCACGTCGAACAGGTCGAGGTAGTCCTGCGCCGGCATCCCGGTCTCCGCCAGCCAGGCAGCCGCCTGCTCGATGGCCAGCGGCAGGTCGCCGAGCTTCTCGGCGATGAGGTCGGCATCGGCGTCGGCGAGATCCTCGCGGCGGAGGCCGAGCAGGTTCTTGCTCTCCTCACGCTCGAAGACGGCGACTTCCAGCGGCCGCGCGATGGCGGCCCAACCGGGGTTGCGCGAGGTCACCAAGATCTGGCCCGGTCCGTCCACCGGGAAGAACTGCCGCACCATCGCCGGGTCCTCGGCTGAATCGAAGACCAGCAGCCAGCGCCGGTAAGGGCGTCCCAGCCGAAGCGCCTCCCGGACCGCCGGGACAGCGGTGATGGCTTCGTCGGCGCCGGGCAACCGCAGATGCTGCGCGAGCTCGGTGAGCGACTTGCGGATCTGCGTCATCTGTGTGGCCTGAATCCACCAGACGATGTCGTAGTCCGCCAGGTGCCGGTAGATATATTCCACCGCCATCTGCGTCTTGCCGATACCCCCCATTCCGTGCAACGCCGCAGGCAGGACGGCGGTGGTTCCGGCGCCTAGTCGATCACCCAATTGATCGAGCAGTTCACGCCTTCCGGTGAAATTCGGGTTCTTGGGCGGAACAGCACCCCAAACAGGTGGTGCTTCTTCGCCGGAACGGCGCTCGCTTCGGCTGGCCACATCGACGATCTCCCGGACGACCTTCGTCTGCACGACCGGCGACACTTCGCTCACCGGTGGAGGTATATCGACATTTCCGGTGTCAGGCTGGACCACGGCGGTTGCAGGCTCGCTTGAGGAACTCGCCTGGTCGAGTCCCTGCGACATTATATCTCTCACCGCCGAGAGGGTAGTCGGTGGCGCGGGCATCATAGTGGATGACTCGCCGCTGTGGCGAGTGCTCACTGACGAAGGTTCGCCTGATTTGCCGCGGTGGCGATCCCTCGCTGTCCCGACCTCCAATCGATCCGCCGCCGCTATTCTAGCCTCCAATCGGTCTGCGCGGGACAAATAGGGCCCGGATAGCGCACGCATCAAGTCACGTTCGAGGGCGATGTCCGCTGGAGTCGCCCCGGGGAGGGCCGGATCGGGCGTCGCGTCCGGCGCCGCCAACGCCGCCTTCAGCCGCGCCAGAACCGGGTTCCGGTCGCCGAGCCTCCGCGACGCGCTGATCACAGCATGAGCGGTGTCCGAACGTCGCGCTCCGCGCAAGAGCAGCTGACGGACGTGGTGGGAGAACTCCCAGTTCGCCCGGTCCCACGGCGTTTCGTCTCGGACCCGCTCCAGCAGCCCGCTGGTGAACACTTCGGCGAGATGGTCGGGACCGGAGCCGGGTACGAGCTCCGCCTGGAGCGCGCGGGCGACGGCGACGTCCACGGGCACCGCGGCCAGCAGGGTGGCGAGCCGGAATGCCGACGGCGAAGCGGAACTGTGAAAATGCGTCACCTTTTCCCGTGCGGAGCGTTCCGCCCCCTCTGCGTCCGGGCCGGCCGGACGTGGCTGGTCACGAGCAAGCACCACGGCGGCTTTCCGGGCGACGCCACCCACACCGGTGACCATCGACGCCCACCAGCCCAGCCACCGATCCTGCAGCTCGAGCACCGGTACCGCGACCGCACCGGCGGTGAGCTCAGCAGCCTCGACGGGATCCAGGAGAACGTCGGCCGACTGCACGCCGTACGCCCCGTTGGGCCGCAGTGGTCCGGGCGGGGTGAGCACCGCTTGGTGGATTCCCATCCCGCCACGCGCCCAAAGCCGTTGCGGCAGCATGTGCACGATCGCCACCGGCATCGCCCGTCCCCACCGGACGAGCATCGGCGAAATCGAGTCCCGGTGCCACGCGTCACTGACCCCGTCGGTCAGGACCAGCAACAGGCTCCGGTCCGGCGAGCCGATCACCTCACCGGCACCACGCGCCGGAGCGTCGGCCGTTCCCCCTCGCAGGGTCGGACCGAGGACCTCACCCCCTTCGGCAGCCCCGGTCTTGCCCGTCTCCAGCAGGCGCACCCGGACGGACCGGAACGCACCAAGTCGCTCCACCAACCGGATGAACGCATTCACCGTGGGCGTCCACAACGCCATCGACGGGGACGAATCGACGACCAGCGTCAAGTCGAGCCAGCGGCCGCGTCGCCGGCGGATGACCGGCATCCACACGCCTGTCTGCGCCGCTTCCTCGGCTGTGCGGTCCTCATCGAGTTCGACATCGTCCGCCTTCTTCGAGAAGGCCTTCCGCTTGAACGGACGCAGGGCACGAACGATCTCGGCCGCGCCGGGCAGGACCGGCGCCGTCGTCGCGGCGATGAGGTCCGCATCCGGATGCGGCCCTCCCGCCCGCGGCGCGAGCGGACCACCGTTGTCGGCAGGGTGCTCGAGGAACGCCGGACGGTCGGCCGACGGCCGTTCCCGATCGGGTTCGTTTCCTTCCACGGCACGGTCGGGCGGACTTTCGCAGGCAACCTGTTCCCCGCCGTTTTCCCGGTACTTCGGCAGGGGGCTCTCCGGTCGCTCCGGAACGTCCGCCACACCGGTCTCCGAGGCGGGGATCGCGTCGATGGCCGCCATCAGCCACAGGCCGTCGCCGAGTTCGGTCCACGTCAGGTCGTGGTCGCCCGCAGTGGGGTCCGGCCGCTGTGGCATCTCACGGCACCTGCTGGTTGAGCTGCCGCCAAAGCGAATCGACGAGATTCGGCCAGGCTTCGTCATCCGGCCGATAAGCACCCGAAGTGGCCAGGAAGATCGCGTCGAGCAACTTGTCCGCCGGCAAGCCGCCGACGGACGCGCTCCGGGCGACGAAAGCCTCGATCAGCCCGGCCCGGTGGTGCTCGGGATCCAGCGCGTGGGCCGCGACCATGGCCGCAAGTTGAGCGGCGTCCGGCTCACGGGTTTCCAGGCGCAAGCACCGGCGGAGGAAGGCAGGCGGGAACTCGCGCTCGCCATTGCTCGTGATGACCACGACCGGGAACGCCGAACACCGGACGCGGCCGTGCCGTATCTCGGCGGTGTAGCCGGGATCCGCTGTGAACACCTCCGCCGACGTCGAACGGCGTGCATCCCTGGCCAGCTCGGGAATCACGAATTCGCCGTCCTCGAACAGGCCGAGCAGGTCGTGCGGCAGGTCCGACTCCGACTTGTCCAATTCATCGACCAGGAGCACGCGCGGTAGCCGTCGCGGCAGAAAAGCCGTGCCCAGCTCACTCAACCGGACGAACTCGCCGATCGGCACCTCTCCCTGTGCTCCCGTGCCGGCCAGCTCTTTCCACGCCGCTGCGGCTTGAACACGCCCGATCGCGTCGTAGTCGTACAGCCCTGATTTGAGCGTGGTCTGCGAGGTGATGGCCCAGCGGAGAACGCGTCCCAGGCCGAGCTCCCGCGAGATCCGGTAGGCCAGGGACGACTTGCCGCTGCCCGGGCGGCCCGTCACCAGCAATGGTCGTCGCAGGTACAACGCTGCGTTGACCATCTCCACCTCGTGCGGGTCGACATCGCGGGCGGAGTAGCTGAGCTCGGTGCCCAGCTTGCGCTCGATCTCGCCGTCGTCCGGCGGGAAAACGTCGCGTTCGGGGAGCACCGCTCCCCGAAACGTGCGCCACGGCGGCGGATCCGGCAACCGGTCGGCCAACCGGACGTCATACAGCGGCCGTCCAGTTCCGCGATAAATCCACCAATCGGGTGGGCTGTCCGGATGCGGAGTTCCACCGATCCGGCTGTCAGGAAGCTCTGTCACGCCGGCCGGCACCTCCTTCGGGGTGCCCTGCAACTCCGGTTTCGCCAATGGGAAGCAATCGACTCGGGTCGTCCCATAGCACCACCAGGTCCGTGAGTGTGCCGCCATCACCCGACGACGGCGGATTCCGAAGCACGTCCAGCCGAGACTCCCTTACCAGTGCGGGCAAATCCCCCAGTCCGCTACCGCTTTCGGCTAGCCAGGCTACCACTTCTCGAACGACTTCCGAAGAGGCCGTGGGGTGCCAGACGATGACAGGCACCCCCGTCCGCAAGGCGGGCAAAAGCTCGTCCTGCCCGGAAATCGCACTGACCGGCGGCGATTCGGTCAGCACCGCCATCGCCCATTGCTCGTCACTCAATATCGCTTCGAGCTGGAGTCGATCTCCGTCGTCACCGGATCGGCAGAAATACACCCGTTCGAACGAAGGATTACCAACCCACGACTCCCAGCGTTGCCGCCAGACGCGGTGCCAGCGCGGAGAAGTCATCCGTTCCAGTGACCGCACGACGGTCTGGTAGCTCAGGTACAGGGGTTTCGGCGCACCGGAAGCTCGCTCTGTCGCCCACGAGTGCACCGGCAGGTTCAACAACGCACGTGGCAGGACGAACTCGATCACCACGTCCGCAGCGGCCTCAGACCACGCTTGCTCGGCATCGGCGATCAGCGCGTCGACGTGGTCCTCCAGCTCGCTTTCCCGGACCAGCGCGATCTCCCCCCTGGCCGGCGGCCAGTCGTCCGGATCGTCTTGCCGCCAGCACGAAAGCTCGTACAGGTCGTTCTCGATGGGGTCCGGGCGCACTGCGATCAGGAGGTGGAGTTCACCCGGCCTGGGCCGGACCGCCGCCAGCTCCGTGCGCAACTGCCGCAAGGCGTCGCCGAGCCGGAGCCGCCGGGCCTGTCCGTCGGACCAAGTGCGCAATTCCGCGGCGAAGTCGTCGTCGCATTCGGCGGCAATCGATTCGACGAAGATCAGCAGCGGTGGCAGCTCGCCCGGCCCCGCGTTGAAGTCGGCAAGTCCGGAAAAAGCCGCGGCGGCGTCGTCGTAGCGCGGTGGCGGAGAGACGTAACGCGCGGCGCGGCGCACAGCCCTGCCGAGCCCCGGCGGCGAGAAGCCCGCCAACCGTTCCCGAAGCTTTTCCTGTTCGGCTTCCGGCACGACGTCGTGTATTCGAACCGACGACACGAGGGCGCGTACTTCGGCGGACTCCTCACTGTCGGGACGGAGGAATTCGATCACGTCCGCCAGTACGTCCGGACCTTCGGAGAGTCGGCAGCACGCGGAGACGATCTCGATCAATTGGTCGCGGCCCGCCAGCTGGTCCGAAAAGGTGAACGGGTGATCCAGCGCCTCACGCAGTTCGCTGACCATCAGGGTGCGAATGGATTTGTCATCGGCGAAGCCGGCCAGCACGAGCACGTCCACCACTGCCTTGCGGACCGCGATACCCGGGCCGGGATGCCCCTGCTTCACCCCTACCTCCACGCCGAGTAGCGCACCGAAGATCGTGAGTTTACCTGTTTGGCGTAACCACAAAAGGGCAAAAACCTGACAGGGCGCGTACACGCGAAAACCGGCACCATCCGGTTTACCGGGCAGGCCGTTGCGACCAGTTGCCGATGATCTCGGCCAGCGTCGTGACCTGCGGTGATTGCGGCTCGATGGTCCTGATCGCGGTCAGCAGGTCCGCGAGACCGCCAGCGAATCGCTGGCACGTGCGCGCCAACGCGATCACGTGCAGGCGGTCCTCGGCGTGGTACGGCACCAGTTCGGCGATTTCCCGCCGGGGGAACACCTCCAGGAGCAGCTGCCGGCTTTCCGTCTTGCGCACGCAAGGTACCGCGAGCAGTGCTGCCACGAGGGCCGGAAAATCCGGTGTCGCAGTCGAAGCGGGGGCAGGCACCGGGAGCCCGTTCGTGACCGCACCCAGAAGGCGTAGCCAGGCTTCGGTCTTCGTTTCCTTGTTCTCGATGGGGATCCGTCGGTACGAGGCGGCATCCGCTGCGGGATCCGCGCGCACCACGTCCTTATAGAACGTGTTCGACACGACCAGTGCCACCAAGGCATTCGAGTCTTTCAACGCCTTCTTGACCTCGGCGGCGTCCAGCAGCCGGAACGCGAAACTGTTCGCGTCGCTGATCGTTCCGTCACTGCCCTGGTAGACCTCGCCCGCGTGGAGTGCGACCCGCAGGCGGACGTTCGCCGCTTCCGCGTGCACCTCGTTGTAGCGGCGCAACTCCGCCAGCATCCGGTCCGGCAGCTCGGCCACCAGGTCCGCCTTCGCCACTTCGGAAGGCAGGTGGATCATCACGCCGTCGCCGGTGTTCTCCCGGAAGAGCGTGTCCCAGGGAATTCCGGTGTCGGCGAACGCCGCGCGCATGAGCTTCCAGAAGCCGTCGTGGACTACGAGCCGGTGCGCCACTGTGCGCTTCGGGTCGTTGTAGCCGGCGATGTCGACGGCCATGATCGTTTTGTGGTGCGCAGCCGGGTACACGGCCCACCTCCCCACGTCCGTCGCTCATTGTCCCAGACCTATGCACGCCGGGCCATGTTCGCGCAGGGCGTTACGACAAAACCGGAACCTGCTGACATGTTTTCGTCCATACTTCGGCGTGCCCACGACACGACTGCACCTGGTGAACGCGGACGAGGACCACCGCGTCTCGACCATCGAGCTCTTCTTCGACCTGGTCTTCGTCTACGCCATCACCCAGACCACGCAGCTGATGGCCGACCACCTGAGCCCCGTCGGGGTCGGGCAGGGCCTCGCCATGCTCGCCGTCCTGTGGTGGTGCTGGTGCTCCTATGCCTGGCTCGGGAACACCATCCACGTCGACCACGGGATCGCGCGGTTGGCCATGTTCGGGGCGATGGCCGTCATGTTCCTGGTGTCGCTGACCATCCCGGAAGCCTTTGTCGATCATCCCGGCGGGCTGTACGCGCCCGCTCTATTCGTTGTCTGCTACGCGCTCGTGCGGCTGCTGCACCTCGTTGCTTACCTGGGCGCGGCAAAGCACGACGCTGGACTGCGGAAGGTGCTGCTCAAGATGTTCCTCGGCGTGACGCCGAGCGTGGTGTTGCTCGGCGTTGCCGCCTTCCTGAGCGGGCCGTGGCAGCTCGGGCTGTGGGTCGTCGCGCTGGTCGTCGACTACCTCAACGTCTACCTCGCCGGGCCGGACGGGTGGCGGCTCAACGCTCCCGCGCACTTCGCCGAGCGGTTCGGGCTGATCGTGATCATCGCGCTCGGCGAATCGATCGTCGCGATCGGGATCGGGATCGGGGCGCTGCCGATGTCGTGGCTGGTCGCCGGGGCCGCCGTGTGCGGGCTGGCGCTGGCCGCCGGGATGTGGTGGACCTACTTCGACGTCGTCGCGCGCGTGTCCGAGCACCGGCTCACCCAGGCCACCGGGACCGAGCGCACGAAGCTCGCCACCGACTCCTACACCTTCCTCCACCTGCCGCTCATCGCCGGGATCGTGCTGGTCGCCCTCGGACTGAAGAAGGCCTTCCTCTACATCGCCGACACCGAGCACCACACCCCCGGCGAGGCACTGCACGGCGTGCCGATCTGGACGCTGACCGGCGGCCTCGCGCTCTACCTGGTCGCGCTGAGCGCCCTCCGCAAGCGCAACCTCGGCAGCTGGAACGTCCAGCGGCTCGTCCTCGGCCTCCTGCTCGTCGCGGCGACACCGCCGCTGGAGCACGTGCCCGCCGCGGCGTTGCTGCTGGTCGTGGCCGCCCTGGTGCTCGGACTCATCACTTTCGAGCGCATCCGGTTCGGCGAGTGGCGCAGAAAAGTGCACACCGCGCACCCGTAAGCCACCCCCACACTGGCGCTAACCCGCCTTCCGGGTTAACCTACTCGCGAGTAGGTAACGGGATGGAGGGCCACATGGCTGCGCCAAGGAAACGGGACGCGATGGGCTGGGGCCTGTCCGCGCTGACCCGGCTGGCCGGGAGCAAGGTCGTCGACCGGGCCGGGCTGCGGAAGCCGCTCGAAGGCCTGGTCACCGCGGGGACCCGGAACGGCTTCCGCGTCGCCGGCGCGGCGACCCGGTCGTTCAAGTCCGTGCAGAAGCTGGGCAAGCCCGCCCGGCTCGCGCCGGCCGCGGACACCGGGCTGTTCGACCTCACGCCGACCGAGGACCAGCAGCTCATCGTCGAAACGGTGACCGAGTTCGCCGCCGAGCAGCTGCGGCCGGCCGCCGCGGACGCCGACGCCAAGCTCGAGGCGCCCGAGGGCCTGCTGAGCCGGGCCGCCGAGCTGGGCATCAGCCTGGTCGGCATCCCCGAGGAGCTCGGCGGGGTCGGCACGGAACGCTCGGTGGTGACCAACGCGCTCGTCGCGGAAGCGCTGGCCCACGGCGACCTCGGCCTGGCCGTCGCCGTGCTCGCGCCCTCCGCCGTGAGCACCGCGCTGGTCAGCTGGGGTGACGAGCAGCAGCAGGCCGACTACCTGCCCGCGTTCACCGGCGAGCACGTCCCGGCCGCGGCGCTGGCGCTGCAGGAGCAGAAAGCGCTCTACGACCCCTTCAAGCCCGCCGCGAAGGCGCGCCGCACACCGAAGGGCTACCAGCTCGACGGCGTGAAGTCGCTGGTCCCGCGGGCGACGCAGGCGGAGCTGTTCATCGTGTCGGCCGACCTCGAAGGCCGCGGCCCGGCGCTGTTCCTCGTCGAGTCGTCGAACGCCGGGGTGTCCATCGAGGCCGAGCCGGCGATGGGCCTGCGCGGCGCCGCGACCGGCAAGCTGCACCTCGAGAAGGTCGCGCTGCCCGCGGGTGCGCTGCTCGGCGGCGGCAAGGCGGACGTCTTCGCCGAGGTCGTCCGGCTGTCGCGGCTGGGCTGGGCGGCACTGGCCGCCGGCACCGCGAAGGCCGTGCTCGACTACGTCGTTCCCTACGTCAACGAGCGGGTCGCGTTCGGCGAGCCGATCAGCCACCGGCAGGCCGTGGCGTTCTCCGTCGCCGACATCGCGATCGAGCTGGAGGGCCTGCGGCTGGTGACGCTGCGCGCCGCGGCGCGGGCCGAGCAGGGCAAGTCCTACGCCCGCGAGGTCGCGCTGGCGCGGAAGCTGGCCGTGGACAAGGGCATGCAGATCGGCAACGCGGGCGTGCAGCTGCTCGGCGGGCACGGCTTCGTCAAGGAGCACCCGGTCGAGCGCTGGTACCGGGACCTGCGGGCCATCGGCGTCATGGAAGGCGCCGTCCTTCTCTAGGCTTCGGAAAGGCTTTGGACAATGATCAACCTGGAAGTCCCCAAGAAGGCCGGCGCGCTGATCAACCAGGCGTACCAGGCCGCGGCCGAGGTGTTCCGGCCGATCTCGCGCAAGTACGACCGCGCGGAACACACGTACCCGAGCGAGCTGGACATGTTCGCGGCGCTGCTGGACGGCCTCAACTCCTCCGGCGAAGGTGGCGCGGGCGCGGCCGGTGTCCGCCGCTCCGCTTCCGAGAAGGAAGAGAAGGGCAACCGCAACGGCGCCAACCTGAACGTCGTCCTCGGCACGATCGAGATGTGCTGGGGTGACGTCGGCCTGCTGCTGTCGATGCCGCGCCAGGGCCTCGGCAACGCGGCGATCAGCTCGGTGGCGACCGACGAGCAGCTCGAGCGCTTCTCCGGCATGTGGGCCGCGATGGCCATCACCGAGCCGTCGTTCGGCTCGGACTCGGCGGCGGTCAGCACGACGGCCCGTCTCGACGGCGACCACTACGTGTTGAACGGCGAGAAGATCTTCGTGACCTCGGGCGAGCGCGCCGACGCGGTGGTCGTGTGGGCGACGCTGGACAAGTCCAAGGGCCGCGCGGCGATCAAGTCGTTCGTGGTCGAGAAGGGCACTCCCGGCTTCGAGGTCGTCCGCACCGAGCACAAGCTCGGCATCCGCGCTTCGGACACGGCGGTGCTGCGCTTCGAAAACTGCCGCGTCCCGAAGGAAAACCTCCTGGGCTCGCCGGAGATCGACACCAAAAAGGGTTTCGCGGGCGTCATGCAGACGTTCGACAACACCCGCCCCCTGGTGGCGGCCATGGCGATCGGCGTCGCCCGCGCGGCGCTGGAGGAGACGAAGCGGATCCTCACCGAGGCGGGCATCGAGATCGACTACGACCGCCCGGCCAACTCGCAGCACGCGGCGGCGGCGGAGTTCCTGCGCCTCGAGGCGGACTACGAGTCGGCGTACCTGCTGACGCTGGAATCGGCCTGGATGGCGGACAACCGCAAGCCGAACTCGCTGCAGGCGTCCATGGCGAAGGCCAAGGCGGGGCGCTCGGTGGTGGAGATCGCGCTGAAGTGCGTGGAACTGACCGGGGCTTATGACGAGGAGTCGCTGCTCGAGAAGTGGGCGCGGGACGCGAAGATCCTCGACATCTTCGAGGGCACGCAGCAGATCCAGCAGCTCATCGTGGCCCGCCGGATTCTCGGGAAGTCGAGCGCCGAGCTCAAGTAAGTTCTCTGCCGCGGCTTGTCGTGAGTGGTGAAGCGGGTTCTAACCCTCCTTACCACTCACGACGGCTGCGGCAGACTGCTGAGCTGGTCGTCCAGGAACTCGTCCAGGTAGCGCCACGTCGTGCCGCGGGCTTTCCGGCCCGTCAGCACGCCCAGGTGGCCGCCCGGCGCTGTCTTGAAGCGGACCTCCGGGGCCTTGTCCAGCAGCTCCACCACGCGCTCGACCGAGGGCCGCGGGGCGATCGTGTCGTTCTCGCCCGCCACCACCAGCGTCGGCACGCGGACCGCGGACAGCGAAATGATCCGGCCGTTCAGGTCCACCTTGCCCTCCGCCAGGTCGTTCGTGCGGAACAGGCGGTGGTACAGCTGGCCGAACGTGCGGCCCGGGTAGGCGTACATGTTGCTCATGAAGTGGTCGACGGCCTCGATCTGGGCCAGGTAGTCGCGGTCGTCCAGGTTCTTCAAAATGGCCAGCGGCTTGGTGATTTCCTTGCTGACGCCCGTCGCGCGGAACACCCGGCTGACCAAATAGGACGGTGCGCCGCCGAACGCCCGGTAGATCGGCGTCAGCAGGTGACCGTTCGTGAGGTCGACCAGCGGGCGGAACGGTGCCACGATCGGAATGGCCGTGAAGTCCACCGGCGAGCCGATCGCGGTGATCGACGCGATAGGGAGGTCCGGCTGGTCGGCGTTCACCAGCAGCGAGAAGATCCCGCCCAGCGACCAGGACACCAGGTGCACGGCCTGGCCGCCGGCGTCCGCACTCACGCGCCGGATCGCGCGCGGCAGCACCTCGTCGATCCAGTGCTCGATACCCAGGCGGCGGTCGGAGAACGCCACCATGCCGTAGTCGACGAGGTAGGTGTTGCGGCGGCCCTCGACCAGGTGCTCGATGAGGCTGCAGCCGCGGCGCAGGTCGAAGCAGATCGCCGGCGCGGCCAGCGGCGGCACCAGCAGGATCGGCGGCCCGGACACCGTCCCGCCGCGGTGCGTCATCCGGTACAGCGAGCGGTTGGGACCCTGGTCGATCAGCACCCGCGGCATCGGGCGCAGGTCGGCGAGGCCGCCGTGCAGCACCTTGCCGACCACGTTCGACGCCGCGGCGGCCAGCCGCGCAGGTGGTGAAACCATCGAGTCCTCCCAAAACCGGTCCGAGGCAATCTTGCCGGGCCGGCCGGACGGACTCAACAGCCCCTCACCCGCGAACACGTCCAATTCGGACAGTCACTGCTCCGTCCGAGTTACCCCGGGCCCGCTCTCCGCGGCTCGTGCTTCGTACGCCGCGCGGGCCGGGGAATGGGCTGCCGAAGCCAAAAGCCGGTCCGCTTTCAACGCCCGCGCGAACGCCTCGCCCGCCCGCCGCGGCAGCAGCCGCGTGAGCTTGCCCATAGCGCCCAGCGAGCGGGGCACGAAAACGTCGAAACGAGGCTTGCGCAGCGCGGATACGATGGCGTCGGCCACATCTTCCGGCCGCACCGACTTGAACATCTTCGCCTCGGCGAGACCGCTCGCGAGCTCCGTCCGCACGATGCCCGGCATCACGCACGAGACGTGGACGCCGCTGCCGTGCAGCTCCAGGTGCACCGCCTCGGACAGCCCGACGACGGCGTGCTTGGTGGCGCAGTAGGTCGCCGCGCCGGGGAAACCGGCCTTGCCCGCGAACGAAGCGACGTTGACGATGTGCCCGCTGCGTCGCGGCCGCATCCGCTTCACCGCCTCGCGCGTGCCGTGGATGACGGCGTGCAGGTTGATCTCCAGCTGACGCCGGGTCGTCGCGTCGCTCTCCGTCTCGAGGTCGCCGAGGGGCATGATGCCGGCGTTGTTGATCAGCACGTCGATGCGGCCGTGCCGGCGTTCGACCTCGTCGAGGAATTCGGTGAACCCGCGGAGGTCGGTGACGTCCAGCGGCAGCGCGTCGGCCCCGAGCTCGCCTGCGGTCTTCTCGGCCCGGACCTGGTCGAGGTCGCCGATCACCACCTTCGCGCGCAGCCGGGCCAGCGCCGACGCGGTCGCCGCGCCGATCCCCTGCCCGCCCCCGGTGATGACGACGACCTTGCCCGCGAGATCCATGGCGACTCCTTCGTCTGTTGGCACCGCGTCAACAGTGTCGCCCCCGAACCGGGAGAGCGCTACCCCACGCGCTGCTCCAGCACCTGGCCGACCCACTCCTCGACGGTGAACCGAACGGTCGGCTCGAACCCCTGGCTCTCGTAGTACCGCTGCAGTTCGCCGTCGCCGCCGGCCCAGCAGTCGACGCGCACGAGGTCGATGCCGCGCCGCCGGGCCTCGTCGAGCGCGTACTCGACGAGGCGCCCGCCGACGCGCCGCCCGGTGAACCGCCGTGACGTGATGAGCAGCCGGATGTACAGCTCGCGCTCGTCGGCCGCGGGCACGTGCGGGTCGTGTTCCTCGGAGACGATCAGCGCCCCGGCGGGCTCGCCGTCGACCACCGCGATGCGCAGGCCCGGGTCCGCCGCCATGCCCTTGACCCGCTCGACGCGCTTCGGGACCCGGCTCCACGGCTCGGCCCCCCACTGCTTCTCGCTTCCCCGGGCGACCAGCCATTCGACGGCTTCGTCGAAGAAGCGCAGCAGCGTGTCCACATCCCCAGAGTCACCCGATCGGATGACGATGTTGTCCATGACCTCCTGTCTACCGCACGGTGAGCACGCGCGGGCCGTCTTCGGTGATCGCGATGGTGTGCTCGACGTGCGCGGCCCGGCTGCCGTCGGCGGTGAGGATCGACCAGCCGTCCTCGGCGTACCGGTAGGCGTCACCCCCACGGGTGAGCATCGGCTCGATGGCCAGCGCGAGACCCGGCTTGAGCCGCATGCCGCGGCCCGCGCGGCCTTCGTTCGGCAGGTGCGGGTCCTCGTGCATCGCGCGGCCGATGCCGTGCCCGCCGTGGTCGTCGAGCATGCCGTGGCCCGCCGCCCGGCCGGCGGCGCCGATCGCGTACGAGATGTCTCCCAGCTTCGCGCCCGGTTGAGCGGCGGCGATGCCCGCGGCCAGCGCGCGCTCGGTGGCCTCGATGAGCGCGAGATCGGCGGGATCGGCGTTGCCGACGACGAAGCTGATCGCGGCGTCACCGTTCCAGCCGTCGAGGATCGCGCCGCAGTCGATGCTGACCAGGTCGCCGTCCTGGATGCGGTAGGCGGTGGGGATCCCGTGCACGACGACGTCGTTGACGCTGGCGCAGAGGACGTTCGGGTAGGGCGTCGGCGCGGACCGCGGCTGGTAGTGCAGGAACGACGGTTTCGCGCCGGCCTCGCTGATGACGTGGGCAGCGACTTCGTCCAGCTCACGCAGCGAGACGCCGATCGCGGCCGCCTCCTTGACCGCGTGCAGGGTGTTCGCCACGACTCGGCCGGCTTCGCGCATCATCGCCAGCTCGGACTCGGTTTTGATCTCGACCATGGCGATAACTATACCGGTATAGTTATCGCTGTCCAGTGCGCGCCGACCTGGCGGCGTTCAGCCGGTGGCTCCGTCCGCGTCATCCGCAGTTCAACGGCCGCTGATTGACTTCCGGTGTTCACGACCTCCTTTGCGAGAAGGACAAATTGACCCAGTCAGTGCCCGACGGCGATGCCTTGGCCGCGTTCGGCGCGGAACTCGCGGAGATCCAGGCAAAAGCCGCCGCAGCCCAGGAAAAACTCCGAACCGCCACAGCCAGCGTGCAATCGCCGGACGGAGCGGTCTCGGTGACGGTCGGCCCGAGCGGGGTCCTGCAGGACCTCCGGTTCGGCCCCCGCGCGTACGAGCGCCCCCCGCAAGCCCTTTCGGGTCTGGTGATGCAGCTGATCGGCCGCGCGCAGCAGAAGGTCTCGGCCCAGGTCGCCGACGCGTTCAGCGGCATGGTGGGCGAGAACTCGGCCGCCCGCGGGCTGCTGGACGAGTTCCTGCCGTCGCCCGAACCGGACGACGGGCCGCCACCCGGCAAGAGCGAGGTGTTCATGCCGGAGCAGGAGGCCACCGATCGACCGCCTTCGCCCCCGCACCGCCCGCCGCCACCACAGCAAGGTCCGCCGCGTCGCCGTCCCCGGCCCGAGCCGGACGAAGATGACGAGAGCAACCCTTGGTAGGAGGGGAAACCGTGGTTTCCGGAGCAGGTTTCTCGGTCGACCCGGCCGAGCTGCAGAAGTTCGGCCAGTACCTTTCGGGCACCACGCAACCGGCGGTGCAGGACGCCGCGAACCGGATGCAGGCCGCCAACGGGTTCGACAACGCCGCGTTCGGCATCCTGCTCGCGCAGGTCCTCGCCGTGCCCTCGCGGATCACGATGGCGGTGATCACCGGCGAGATCGGCAAGCTCGCCGGGGACATCGGCAAGTCCGCCGCCGACGTGCAGAAGGCAGCCGAGACGTACGCGACCCACGACGCGAACACGGCACAGGGCTTGAGCACCTTCGAAACGGAGCTGGGCAAGTGACCGTCCCCATCACGGCCTCGAACTCGACGACCGGCGCCGGCGTCTTCGACAGCTGGAAGCAGGTCGGCGACTCGATCGGCAAGGTCCAGACCGAGCACGGCGGCGACCTCGCCGCCGTCAGCGTCGAGCTGGGCATCAACCTCGTCAGCGCCGCGCTCGACACCGTCGCGTTCGCCATGGACCCGCTGGCCAAGCTGATCGCCGCGGGCCTGGGCTGGCTGATCGAGCACGTCTCGTTCCTGAAGTGGCCGCTCGACCAGGTCGCGGGCAACCCGTCCGAGGTCACCAAGCTCGCCAACGAACTGCACAAGATCGGCGAGTCGCTGCGCAACACCGGCGAGGAACTCGACAAGACGCTCAAGTCGACGATCACCCAGTGGCAGGGCAAGGGCCACGACAGCTTCGAAAAGTCGATCAACGACCGCAAGGGCTGGATCGACGCCAACGCGAAGGCGTCCGACGTCGCCGGCTACATGGTCGAGACCACCGGGGCGCTGATCGCCGCGGTCCGCGCGCTGCTGCGCGACATCATCACGACGATCCTCGGCGACATCATCTCCACGATGCTGATCGCCCTGGCGATGGCCGCGTTCACCTTCGGCGCCTCGATCGCCGTCGGCGTGAGCAAGATCGTCGTCCAGGTCTCGGTGCAGGTCGCGGCGATGGCGGCCAAGCTCGCCAAGGTCGTCGCCTACGCCGGGCGCACGATGGCCCGGCTCACGCAGCTGTCGAAGCTGGTCAAGCCGAAGCCGGGCGCGTCCGGCCACGAGCTGACGCCGGTGCCGCGGCCGAACGGGAACACCGTGCCCAACTTCTCCCGGCCGCTGCCCCCGCCACCCGGCACCGCCATCACCCACGACCTGCCCGGGACCGGTGGCGCCACGCCGAGCACCCGGCCCGCGGGCGACGGGACCGTCCCGAACTTCTCGCGGCCGCTGCCGAAGCCCGCGGACCCGCCACCCGCGCCCAAGCCGCCGTCACCGCAGTCGCACCTGAGCGAGCACGACTTCCCGATGATCAAGAAGCACGAGGACTGGCTGAAGACCAAGTTCGGCGACAGCTACCAGAAGATGAAGTTCGCCGACGACTGGCTCAAGAAGAACCACCCGGAGTACTACCCGATGCTGAAGGCGCTGTCCGACGCCAAGAGCTCCAAGAACTTCGCCGGCTGGGCGGGCAAGGACATCGTGCAGGTCGACCGCGGGCTCACCGACATCCAGATGCAGGCGGAAGCCGCGTGGGCCGAGGAGGACAAGAAGCAGCAGCAGCCCTGATCAGGCGACGCCGAGGTGGCGTGAGATCAGCATCTTCTGGACCTCGCTCGTCCCCTCGCCGATCTCCAAGATCTTGGCGTCGCGGTAGAAACGGCTGACCGGGAACTCGTTCATGAACCCGTAGCCGCCGAAGATCTGCGTCGCGTCGCGGGCGTTGTCCATGGCCGCGTTGGAGGCCACGAGCTTCGCGATCGACGCCTCCTTCTTGAACGGCTCGCCGCGCAGCATCTTCGACGCCGCCTGGTAGTACGCCAGGCGGGCGGTGTGCGTGCGGACCTCCATGTCCGCGATCTTGAACTGGATCGCCTGGTACTCGCCGATCCGCTTGCCGAACGCCACCCGGTCCTTGACGTACTTGAGGCACTCGTCCACGCAGCCCTGCGCGAGACCGACCGACAGCGCGGCGATCGCGACCCGGCCCTCGTCCAGAATGGACAGGAACTGCGCGTACCCGCGGCCGCGGACGCCGATCAGGTTCTCCGCGGGCAACCGCACGTCCGAAAAGGACAGCTCGTGCGTGTCCGAGCAGTTCCAGCCGACCTTGGAGTACTTCGGCGCCACCTCGAAGCCCGGCGTGCCGGACGGGATGAGGATCGCCGAGATCTCCTTGCGGCCGTTCTCCATCACGTCGGTGACCGCGGTGGCGGTGACGAACCGGGTGATGTCCGTGCCGGAGTTCGTGATGAACGCCTTGCTGCCGTTGACGATCCACTCGTCACCGTCCAAAGAGGCGCGGGTGCGGGTCGCGCCCGCGTCCGAGCCGCCACCCGGCTCGGTCAGGCCGAAGCCGCCCAGCGCCGTCCCCGCGCACAGGTCGGGCAGCCACTTCTCCTTCTGCTCCTGCGAACCGAAGCGGTAGATCGGCATCGCGCCGAGGGAAACGCCGGCCTCCAGCGTGATCGCGACCGACGAGTCGACGCGCGCCAGCTCCTCCAGCGCCAGGCACAGCGCGAAGTAGTCGCCGCCCATGCCGCCGAACTCCTCGGGGAACGGGAGCCCGAACAGGCCCATCTCCCCCATCTTCGCGACGATGGCGTACGGGAACACTTCCTTCTCGTACAGCTCGCCGATCACCGGCGCGACCTCGGCGTGCGCGAAGTCCTCGACGGTCTTGCGGAGGGACTCGTACTCCTCGTCCAAGCGGAAGTCGATCACTGCTGCTCCTCGTGGGGCTTCACTACGGCAAGGGTTTCGTCGAGCGCGACCTGTTGGCCGGCCCGGACGGGGAGTTCGCTGACCACGCCGTCGATCGGCGCGGTGACCGTGTGCTCCATCTTCATCGCTTCGACGACCAGCAACGGCGTTCCGGCCTTCACGACGTCACCGGCCGCGACCTTCACCACGAGCACCGTGCCCGGCATCGGGCTGGTGACTGGGCCCGCCCCGGCGGCCTCGCCGCGCGACGCGAGCACGAACTCCTGCTCTCCGAAGGGGAAGCTGAGCCCGTCCCGCGCCAGCCAGACCGTCCTGTCCGGACCGCAGGCCTGGCGGTAGCGGTGGAAGCCGCACGCGTGCCGGATCTCCAGGACGTCGCCGTCGCGCCGGGCCGACACCCGGACCGGCTCACCCTCGTCGACGAACACCGTCGCCGCGGCGGGCGTGCCTTGCACGCGGACCACCGCGCGGGCGGCGCCGGACTTCAGCCGGAACGTCACCCCGCCGGAGCCCCCCATCCGCCAGCCGTCCGGCACGTCCCACGGGTCCACCACGGGCCCGGACGGCTGCAGCTCGAGGAACCGGTCCAGCGCGGCCGCGACGAAGAACTCCGCGGGCACGTCGGGCGAAACCAGCTCCGACAGCCGCCGGTCGACCAGTTCGGTGTCGAGCTTGCCCGCACGGACGTCGGCGTCGGCCAGCAGCCCGCGCAGGAACGCCGTGTTGGTGCCGATGCCCAGCAACGCCGTGTCGGCGAGCGCCAGGTCGAGCCGGTGCAGCGCGGCCGCGCGGTCCGGGCCCCAGGCGATGACCTTGGCCAGCATCGGGTCGTAGTTCGAGCCGACCACCGCACCCGGCGTCATCCACGAGTCGACGCGGACGCCGTCGCCGGACGGCTCGTGCACCGCCAGCACCGTGCCACCGGTCGGGATGAACCCGCGCGTCGGGTCTTCGGCGTACACGCGCGCCTCGACGGCGTGGCCGTTCAACACCACGTCTTCCTGCGCCACGGTGAGGTGCTCGCCGGCCGCGACCCGGACCTGCCACTCGACCAGGTCGAGGCCGGTGACCAGCTCGGTGACCGGGTGCTCGACCTGCAGCCGGGTGTTCATCTCCATGAAGAAGAACTCGTCCGGGTTCTTCGCCGACATGATGAACTCGACGGTCCCGGCGCCGACGTACCCGACCGAGCGCGCGGCTTCGGCCGCCGCCGAGCCCATCTTCTCGCGGGTGGCTTCGTCCAGCAGCACCGACGGCGCTTCTTCGATGATCTTCTGGTGCCGCCGCTGCAGGCTGCACTCGCGCTCGCCGAGGTGGATGACGTGGCCGTGCGTGTCGGCCAGCACCTGGATCTCGATGTGCCGCGGGGTGGTGACGAACCGCTCCATCAGCAGCGTGTCGTCGCCGAAGGAGCCCTTGGCCTCGCGTCGCGCGGACTCGATCGCCGCGTCCAGCTCCTCGGGCGCGTGCACCAGCCGCATGCCCTTGCCGCCACCACCGGCGGACGGCTTGAGCAGCAGCGGGTAGCCGACTTTCGAAGCCGCCGAAGCGAAGTCGCCGTCCGGGATGTCCACATCGGACGCGCCGGGCACGACCGGGACCCCGGCCTTCGACACCGTCGCCTTGGCGCGGATCTTGTCGCCCATGGCGTCGATCGCGGCCACCGGCGGGCCGATGAACACCAGCCCGGCTTCCTCGCACGCCCGCGCGAACTCGGCGTTCTCGGCCAGGAAGCCGTAACCGGGGTGCACCGCCTGCGCGCCGGAAGACACGGCAGCGTCCACAATGGCCGGGATGTTCAGGTAACTGCGAGCCGCCTCGGCCGGGCCGATGCGCACCGCCGTGTGCGCCTCCCGGACGTGCCGCGCGTCGGCGTCCGCGTCGCTGTACACGGCGACCGCGCGGATGCCCAGCGCCCGCAGCGTGCGGATGACCCGGACCGCGATCTCGCCCCGGTTCGCGACCAAAACTGAGTCGAACATGCCCCTCACATCCGGAAGACGCCGTAGTTGACCTCGGACAGCGGCGCGTTGGCCGCGGCCGAGAGGGCGAGGCCGAGCACCGTGCGGGTGTCCGCCGGGTCGATGACGCCGTCGTCCCACAGCCGCGCGGTGGAGTAGTACGGGCTGCCCTGCGCCTCGTACTGCTCGCGGATCGGGTCCTTGAACGCCTCTTCGTCCTCAGTGGACCACTCGCCGCCGCGGGCCTCGATCGAGTCGCGGCGGACCGTCGACAGCACCGAGGCCGCCTGCTCGCCGCCCATCACCGAGATCCGCGCGTTCGGCCACATCCACAGGAACCGCGGCGAGTACGCCCGGCCGCACATCGAGTAGTTGCCCGCCCCGAACGAGCCGCCGATCACGACGGTCAGCTTCGGCACCCGCGCGCACGCCACCGCGGTGACCATCTTCGCGCCGTGCTTGGCGATGCCGCCGGCCTCGTACGCGCGCCCGACCATGAAGCCGGTGATGTTCTGCAGGAACAGCAGCGGGATCGAGCGCTTGTCGCACAGCTCGATGAAGTGCGCGCCCTTCATCGCCGACTCGGCGAAGAGCACGCCGTTGTTCGCGATGATGCCGACCGGGTGGCCGTGGATCCGGGCGAAGCCGGTGACCAGCGTCGACCCGTACTCCTTCTTGAACTCGGCGAACCGGCTGCCGTCGACGATCCGCGCGATCACCTCGCGTACGTCGTAGGGCACTCGCGGGTCGGTCGGCACGACGCCGTACAGCTCGGCCGGGTCCACCGCGGGCTCCTCGGTCGGCAGGACGTCCCACGGCCGCGGGGCGCGCGGGCCCAAAGTCGACACGATCGAGCGAACGATCCGCAGCGCGTGGGCGTCGTCGTCGGCCAGGTGGTCGGTGACGCCGGACTGGCGGGCGTGGACGTCGCCGCCGCCGAGCTCCTCGGCCGTCACGACCTCGCCGGTCGCCGCCTTCACCAGCGGCGGGCCGCCGAGGAAGATCGTGCCCTGGTTCCGGACGATCACGGCCTCGTCGCTCATCGCCGGGACGTACGCGCCACCGGCGGTGCAGGAGCCGAGCACGGCGGCGATCTGCGGGATCCCGCGCGCGGACATCGTCGCCTGGTTGTAGAAGATCCGGCCGAAGTGTTCACGATCCGGGAAGACCTCGTCCTGCCGGGGCAGGAACGCGCCGCCGGAGTCCACCAGGTAGACGCACGGCAGGTTGTTGTGCAGCGCGACCTCCTGGGCGCGCAGGTGCTTCTTCACCGTCATCGGGTAGTAGGTGCCGCCCTTGACGGTGGCGTCGTTGGCGACGACCACGCACTCCCGGCCCGAGACGCGCCCGACACCGGTGATGATGCCGGCCGAGGGTGCCTCGTCGTCGTAGAGCCCGTTCGCCGCCAGCGGGGACAGCTCGAGGAACGGCGAACCCGGGTCGAGCAGCGTGTCGACGCGGTCGCGGGGCAGCAGCTTGCCGCGTTCGACGTGCCGGGTGCGGGCCTTCTCCGGGCCGCCCAGCCGGGCGCTCGCCAAGCGTTTGCGGAGGTCTTCCACCAGCTCCGCGTGGGCGGTGGCGTTGCGGGCGTAGGCCTCGCTGTCCGGGGCAGCCGTAGTCCCCAGTGCCGGCGTGTCCATGGGCTCCCTCGAAGTTAGCGGTCGTTAACCTCTGCCTCGATGTTAGCGACCGCTAACGTGGGTGTCCAGTCGCCGGCGTGCGGAAGGGTCACCCCGGCGGACCGGGGTGACCCGCACGGATCCGGCTCAGCCGATCGCCGCCTGCAGCGGGGCGTAGTAGCCGCCCGACTGCCCGGCGACGGTCGGGTGGTAGGACTCGATCACCGGCCAGGTCAGGCTGTGCAGGTAATCGCCGGCCGACGAGCAGATGTTGTGCCCGACGAACGAGGGCCGCACGTCGACGAAGGTCGCGCCCGCCGAGCCGGCCCGGGACTGGATCACCGACGCGAGCGCGTCGGCGCCCGAGTTGATCGCCGTGCGCTTGGTGTCGCTCAACCCGACCCAGCAGGAGCCGGGCACGGTGTAGAACCGCGGGTAGGACAGGACGACGAGCCGGGCGCCCGGCGCCTTGGCCTTGATCGCGTTGTAGGTGTTGGTCAGCAGCGCCGGCAGCGTGTTGTTCACGTACGTCTTGGCGGTGTCGACCCGGTTCACGCAGTCGGAGTCACTGCCCAGGGTGCAGGTGGTGATCACGTCGCTGAACCCGGCGTCGTTCCCGCCGACGGTCACCGTGACGAGCGTGGCCGACGCGGGGATCGAGTTCGCCTGGCTGATCACGTCCCCGGTCTTCGCCCCCGAGCAGGCGAGGAACGTGAACGAGGTGCCGCTGTGGGCGTTGGCCCACAGCTGCGGGTAGGCCTTGGAGCTGCGGTAACAGCTCCCGGAACTGCCGTAGCTGCCGGCCCCGACCCCGGAGGAGTAGGAGTCGCCGAGCGCGGCGTAGACGGTCCCGGCGGCGTGGGCGAGGCCCGTGACGCCGAGAGTGGCAAGGACGACGGCCCCCAGGGCCGTGCTCAACCGTAGGAGGGATCGCCGGAAATTACGGGTGGGAACAGCCATGGGTCACTCCTTTGTGACAGGGCCGACCCAAATAGGACAGCAGGTGGAAGGCTGGCAAGGAACCCCTCGTTACCGGTAGGTACCCACTCGGCCCACACCGGAAGTGTGAAACGTCGGCGACCGGTCGGCCGCCGTTTCCCGCGGCGCAGGATTCGCCCTCCGCCCTTGACACGGTGACCGCGATCGCTAACCTCGTCTGGGAGCGCTCCCAGAACGACGTTTCGCTCAAAGGAGAGCAGATGACGCAGCTGAGAAAGGCGTTCGGCCTGCTGGCCGCGGCCGTGGTGACCGCGAGCAGCCTGGTCGCCTTCGGCGCGACCGGCCAGGTCGCGGCGGCGGCCGGCGGTACGGGCACCGGGTACCTGCACACCAGCGGCAACAAGATCCTGGACAGCACGGGGGCGACGGTCCGGCTGACCGGCATCAACTGGTTCGGGATGGAGACCGACAACAAGACCTTCCACGGCCTGTGGTCCAGCCGCACCTGGCGCCAGCAGCTCGACCAGATGGCGCAGCTGGGCTACAACACCTTGCGCGTGCCGTTCTCCGACGACGCGCTGAAACCCGGCGCCACGGCCACCGGGATCAACGACTACACCAACCCCGACCTGGTCGGGCTTTCCCCGCTGCAGATCCTCGACAAGGTGATCGGCTACGCGGGGCAGAAGGGGATGCGCGTCATCCTCGACCGGCACCGGCCGACCAGCGCGGGGCAGACCGCGCTCTGGTACACCGCCGGCGTCCCGGAAAGCACCTGGATCAACGATTGGAAGACGCTCGCCCAGCACTACGCGGGCAACACCACGGTCATCGGCGCCGACCTGCACAACGAGCCGCACGCCGAGGGCACCAACCCGGCCGCGACCGGCGCGTGCTGGGGCTGCGGCGACACCGCCCGCGACTGGCGGCTCGCCGCCGAACGCGCCGGGAACGCGATCCTCGGCGTGCAGCCGAACTGGCTGATCTTCGTCGAGGGCGTCAGCTGCCCCAGCGGCGGGCTGTCGAACGTGTGGGACGGCGACCCGTCCAACGACGAGGACTGCGGCTGGTGGGGCGGGAACCTGTCGAAGGCGGGCGAGTTCCCGGTCCGCCTGTCCGTGCCCGGCCGGCTGGTGTACTCCCCGCACGAGTACGCCACCTCGGTCTACAACCAGCCCTGGTTCAGCGCCCCCGACTACCCGGCGAACCTGACCGCGATCTGGGACCACTACTGGGGTTACCTGTACAAGCAGAACATCGCGCCGCTGATGATGGGCGAGTTCGGCACCACGCTGGCGAACCCGGTCGACAAGGTGTGGCTGGAAAAGCTGATGGCCTACACGGGGACGGGTGTCAACGGCATCTCGTTCACCTACTGGTCGTGGAACCCCAACTCCGGGGACACCGGCGGCATCCTCAACGACGACTGGACCACGGTCAACCAGGCGAAGCAGAGCATCCTCCAGCCGTACCTCATCCCGCCCGCCGGTGGCGGCCCCGACCCGACGTCGACCACCCCGACGACCACGACGAGCGGCGGCGGCACCGGCGGGTGCACGACGGCGTGGAAACTGGACAATTCCTGGCAGGGCGGCTTCCAGGGCACGCTGACCGTCACCAACATCGCGGCGAGCGCCGCCAATCCGTGGACGGTCGTGTTCACCCTGCCCGCCGGGGCCACCATCGCCAGCGGCTGGAACGGCACCTTCACCCAGTCGGGGACCACGGTGACCGTGAGCGCGCCGACCTACAGCCCGTCCCTGGGCGCGGGAGCGGCGGTGTCGCTCGGCTTCACCGCCAACGGCCCGTCGGGCGCACCTTCGGCCGTCAAGCTGGGCGCGGCGGCCTGCACCGCGTGACCGGTCCCTGGCTGCGGTGCCCTCGGCGCACCGCAGCCAGGGCCGGGGCGCAGTGACGTTAGCGCTCGCTAACCTGCCGCTCTAAACTGACCGGATGCCGGCCAACCCCACCCCTCTCGTGAACGGCGAGAAGGCGAGCAGGCGCGAACAGATCCTGTCCGCGGCCGCCGAGCTGTTCGCCCACCACGGCTTCCACGGTGTCGGCATCGACGACATCGGCGCCGCGGTCGGCATCTCCGGGCCGGGGCTCTACCGGCACTTCCGCAGCAAGGACGCGATCCTCGGCGAGATGCTGAACTCGATCAGCCGCTACCTGCTCGACGGCGGCACGGCGCGGGCCGCCCGGCCGGGCGAGCCCGACGACACGCTGACCGGCCTGGTGCGCTTCCACGTCGATTTCGCGCTCGCGCACCCGGCGTTGATCACCGTTCAAGAGCGCAACCTCGCCAACCTCACCGACGCCGACCGCAAGCAGGTGCGCGCGCTCCAGCGCCAGTACGTCGAGGTGTGGGTGCGGGTGATCCGCGAAGCCGTGCCGGACCTGGGAGAACGGCAGGCCCGGTCGGCGGCACACGCCGTGTTCGGACTGATCAACTCGACCCCGTACAACCGCCATCTCGGTGACGACGAGCTCGCCGAACTGCTCTGCCGGCTCGCGCTGGGTGCCCTTCGCGCGGCCGGATGACCCTTGGCGGATCAAGGTATCCCCACGAGCGCCGTGGTGGTGTTTGATGGGGCACGTGGACCCCGATTGGAGCGAGCAGGAGCGGCGGCTCGTCGAGAAGGCTCAGCGCGCGTTGACCGCGCTGAGCCTCGGCGACGACGCCGAAGCGCTGGGCGAGGTCGCCCCGTCGGCCGCCGAGCCGCAGGCCCGCGCGGACGAGACGAAGGCCCTCATGCTGCTGCTCTTCGGCGAGTGCAGCGCGATGGTCTCCACGCTCGGCGACGGCGGCAGCGCACCGGTGAAGGTCCAGGTGTTCGACGAGGACGGCGAAGAGGTCTCGATCGACCAAGCCGACCCGCCGGTGCGGACCGCGGTCCGGACGCTGCTCGCGGAGGTCCACGGCAACACCGAAGCCGCGCAGGAGCAGGTCGAGATCGCCCTCGCCAACGCGGCCCCGGACGAGGTCGACAGCCTCGTCCTGCAGGCGCTGCGCTGGACCATCCGGCTGTCGGTGGAGTGCCTGGACCGCGACCTCCCGGTGGCCCCCTGGATCTCCGAGGCCGTCTCCGACTAGGGGCCCTATCCCAGCAGGTGCTTCACCAGGGCCGCGATCTGGCCGGTTTCGATGAGGAACGAGTCGTGCCCGTACGGCGACGTCACCACCGACGGCTCCGGCGCGCCCGGGATGCCCGCCGCGATCTCCGCCGACTGGTACAGCGGGTAGAGCCGGTCGCTGTCGACGCCGGCGACCACCGCCCGCGCCGTCACCCGGCCCAGCGCGGCCGCCACGCCGCCGCGGCCGCGGCCGATGTCGTGGGTGTTCATCGACTCCGTCAGCACCAGGTAGCTGTTGGCGTCGAAGCGGCGGGCCAGCTTGGCCGCGTGGTGGTCCAAATAGGACTCGACGGCGAACCGGCCGCCGCGCAGGGGATCTTCGCCGTCCTGCGGCGAACGGCCGAACCGCTCGGCCAGCTCCGGTTCGCTGCGGTAGGTGACGTGCGCGATCCGCCGGGCGATGCCGAGCCCGCGAACCGGCCCGTCCACGGCCGAGTAGTAGTCGCCGCCGTGGAAGAACGGGTCGCTGCGGATCGCGTGCAGCTGCGGTGCGGCCCAGGCGATCTGCTCCGCCGACGCCCGCGCGGTCGACGCCAGGACCAGCACCGACGCCACCCGTCCGGGTAGCGTCACCGCCCACTCCAGCGCGCGCATCCCGCCCATCGACCCGCCGATGACGGCCGCCCAGCGCGCCACCCCCAGCGCGTCCGCCAGCACCGCCTCGGCCGCCACCTGGTCCCGGACCGTCACCACCGGGAACCGGCTGCCCCACGGCCGCCCATCGGGTGAAAGCGACGACGGCCCGGTCGAGCCCTGGCAGCCGCCCAGCACGTTCGGGACCACGACGAAGAACTCGTTCGTGTCCACCGCCTTGCCCGGCCCGATCAGCCCGTCCCACCAGCCCGCGCTCGGGTGCCCCGGTCCGGCGGGCCCGGCCGCGTGGCTGTCCCCCGTCAGCGCGTGCTCGACGAGGATCGCGTTGGACGCGTCGGAGTTCAGCGTCCCCCACGTCTCGTAGGCGAGCGTGAACGAAGGCAGCACGCCACCGGCCTCGAGCGCGAGCGCGCCCGGGCCGGTGACGAACTTCCGGCGGCCCGGCGGGTCACCGACCCGCCAGGCGCCGGTCACCGTCACAGTTCCGCCTTGGCCGCCCGGAATCCGGCCTCGAGGTCGGCCTTGAGGTCCTCGATCCCCTCCAGCCCGACGGCCAGCCGGACCAGCCCGGGCGTGACGCCGCTGGAGAGCTGCTCCGCCGGGGTCAGCTGGCTGTGCGTGGTCGACGCCGGGTGCACGATCAGGCTGCGGACGTCGCCGATGTTCACCAGCTGGCTGTGCAGCTCGGTGCCGTCGACGAACTTCCGGCCCGCCTCCACGCCGCCACGCAGGTCGAACGACAGGACCGCGCCCGCGCCGCGCGGCAGGTACTTCTGCGCGTTGGCGTGGTGCGGGCTCGACGGCAGGCCGGCGTAGTAGACCTTCTCGACCTCGTCGCGCTGCTCCAGCCACTCGGCCAGCGCCTGCGCGTTCGAGACGTGCCGCTCGAGGCGCAGGGACAGCGTCTCGATGCCCTGCAGGATGAGGAAGCTGTTCAGCGGCGAGATCGCCGCGCCGGTGTCACGCAGGATCTGGACGCGCGCCTTCGCCGCGTACGCGCCCGGGCCGAGCGCCTCCCAGTACTTGAGGCCGTGGTAGCTGGGGTCCGGCTCGTTGAAGCCCGGGAACTTGTCCGGGTTCCGGCCGAAGTCGAACGTGCCGCCGTCGACGAGCACGCCGGCCACCGTGGTCCCGTGGCCGCCGAGGTACTTCGTCGCGGAGTGCACGACGACGTCGGCGCCGTGCTCGATCGGGCGCAGCAGGTACGGCGTCGGCACGGTGTTGTCGACGACGAGCGGGACGCCGGCCTCGTGCGCGACGTCGGCGACGCCGCGGATGTCGAGGACGTTGCTGCCCGGGTTGGCCAGCGTCTCGGCGAAGAACAGCTTCGTGTTCGGCCGGACGGCGGCGCGCCACTGCTCCAGGTCGTCCTGGTCCTCGATGAACGTGACCTCGACGCCGAGCTTCGGCAGCGTGTAGTGGAAGAGGTTGTAGGTGCCGCCGTAGAGCGACGGGCTGGAGACGAAGTGGTCGCCCGCGCCCGCGAGGTTCAGGATCGCCGCCGTGGTCGCGGCCGAGCCGGACGCGAACGCCAGCGCCGCAACCCCGCCTTCGAGCGCCGCGAGCCGCTGCTCCAGCACGTCCTGGGTGGGGTTCATGATCCGCGTGTAGATGTTGCCGGGCTCGGCGAGGCTGAACAGGTCGGCGCCGTGCTGGCTGTCCCGGAAGACGTACGACGTCGTCTGGTAGATCGGCGTCGCCCGTGCCCCGGTGGCCGGGTCCGGCGCGGCGCCCGCGTGGATCTGCTTGGTCTCGAAGGACCACGCCGAAGTCTCGGTCATCGGTTTTTCTCCTTGCGGCTCAAGGGGTTCGCGGAAGGGCTGCCGGGACGAAGCTACTTGGGCCGAACGGCCTACCCAACCCGTCCCACGTCCTGGGAGCCAACTTGCCTTGCCAATCAAGTCTCTCTGACTCTAAGATATCTGCAAGGGAGATTCACAGACAGGGAGATAGTTGTGACGGAGCGGGTGCAGGTCCTGGTCGTGGGGGCCGGGCTGGGCGGACTGTCGGCGTCGCTGTTCCTGGCGCAGGCCGGGGTGGACGTGCTGGCCGTCGAGCGGCACGCGGGGACGTCGGTCCACTCGCGCGCCGCCGGGCAGAGCTGGCGGACCATGGAGTTGTTCCATTGGGCGGGAATCGACCGCGAAGTGCTCGCGGCGAGCCCGCGGGCGTCGCAGGGGCTGCGGATCACCGTCGCGACCAGCCTGGCCGGCCGGGTGCTGCACCGGCTCGTCCAGGACGGCAGCGAGTTCGACGTCTCGGCGTCGACGACCCTGCCCGCGGGCATGGCCGGCCAGGACGTCGTGGAGCCGATCCTGCTGGCGCACGCGGAAAAGGCGGGCGCGCGGGTGCGGTTCCGGACCGAGCTGACCGGCCTGGAACCGGACGACGACGGCGTCACCGCGACGCTGCGCCACCGGGATTCCGGCGAGGAAACCGTGGTGCGCGCGGACTACGTCGTGGCCGCCGACGGCGGGCGCAGCGGGATCCGGCAGCGGCTGGGCATCGGGACCACCGGGATGGACGCGCTGAGCCACTGCCTCGGCGTGGTGTTCGACGCGGACCTCGGCGACCGCGTCCAGTCAGGAGTGTCCGACCTGTTCTACCTGCAGCACCCGGGCTTCACCGCCGGGTTCGTCAACACCGACGTGCCGAACCGGTACGTCTTCGCGCCGGACTACTTCCCCGAGCGTGGCGAAAGTCCGGCCGACTTCACCCACGACCGGCTGGTCGCGATGATCCGCGCCGCCACCGACCTGCCGGACTTGGAGCCGGAGATCGTCTGGACCGGCTCGTGGGAGGTCGCCGCGCGGCTCGCCGACCGGTTCCGCGCCGGGCGCGTGTTCCTGGTCGGCGACGCGGCGAAGGTGACCCCGCCGACCGGCGGGATGGGCGGCAACACGGCGGTCGGCGACGCCGCGGACATCGCGTGGAAGCTCGCCGCGGTGCTGCGCGGCGAAGCGGGCCCGGCGCTGCTCGACACCTACGAAGCCGAGCGGCGGCCGATCGCGCGGATGGTCATCGACACGTCGCTGCACAACATGAAGCAGCGCATGCACCCCGACCTCGACGTCTCCGGGCTGACGAAGGCCGAGGACCAGCTGGCGATCACGCTCGGCTTCCGCTACCGCTCGACGGCGGTGCTCGCGGAGGAGCCGGACGACGGCGAGCGCGTCGAGGACGTCCAGGCGCCGACCGGACGGCCCGGCTTCCGGGCGCCGGGACTGGAGTCCACTGTGGACCTGCTCGGGCATTCGTGGGTGCTGCTGTGCGCGGGCGACGGTACGCGGTGGCAGCCCGCCGCGGCGGACATCGCGGCGGAGCTGCACGTCCGCCTCGACTGCCACGTGGTCGAGGACGACGTTTTCGCGGCACGCTACGGGCTTTCGGAAGGCGGCGCTTCGCTGGTGCGTCCCGACGGGATCGTCGCGTGGCGGTCCCGGGAGCCGGCCGAGGACCCGGCCGGCGAGCTGTGGCGGGTGCTGACGGCGGTGTTGTCCCGCTGAGGCGCCGCTCAGCGCCTGCCGAGCACCCAGTGGAAGGTCGCCGGGCCCTCCGGCTCCTGCATCGTCACGGTTTCGTCCACGTCGAGGGTGAACCCGGCCGCTTCGAGCAGCCGCCGGTTCTCCGCCGGGGAATGGCTGCTGAAGAACATCGGCGCGCCCAGCCACGAGGTCTCGACACCGTTCGCTTCGCTGCACCCGAGCGCGGCCAGGAACCACCCGCCGGGACGCAGCCATGCCGCGATCCCCGCGAAGAGCGCGCCCTGCTCTTCGCGCGGCACGTGCAGCACCGAGTAAAACGCCGTCACGGCCGCGAAACTGCCGTCCGGAAAGGACAGTCCGGTCATGTCGCCCCGCCGGAACCGCGCGCCGGGGACGTTCCGCCGCGCCAGTGCCAGTTGTGCCTCGGAGAGGTCGACGCCGAGGACGTCGTGCCGTTCGGCGAGCGCCGCGGTGCTCGGCACCCCGGCGCCGCAGCCGAGGTCGAGTACCGGGGCGCCGTCGTCGAGACGGCCGGTCAGCTCCGCGGCGAACCGCCGCCGCGGATCGTCCGGGATCCGCGCGCTCCACTCGAGGTACCGCTGGGCGATCCTGTCGTAACCGCTTTCCACGACCTGCCGGGCGTCACTCACCGCACCGACCCTACCGAGCCGTCCACGGGTTTCTCGGCGAGAATGCTCGGGTGGTTTCGGTGCGCAGCGTGGTCGACCGGGTGGGGCCGACGCTGCTGCACGCGCTCCAAGTGCCCGAAGACTCGCCCGCGGTCGCCGACGTCGTCATCGCCGAACCCGGCGGCGCCCTCACCCTGTCCGCGGGCGACCTGGTGCTCGGGGTCGCCACGACCGGCCCCGAGGATGCCGCCGAACTGGTGAAGCAGAGCGCCGCGCAGGGCGCCGCCGCCGTGCTGCTCAAGCCGCCGCTGGCCGCGAAACCGGCGGTGAAGCGGGCCGCGAAGGCCAGCGGGATCGCGCTGATCCAGGTGCACGCGGCGACGTCGTGGGCGCAGCTGGTCTGGCTGCTGCGGACCGTCCTCGACGCCCTCGCCGACGAGTCCGAGGACCTCGACCCCGGTTCCGGCGACCTGTTCCGGCTGGCCGACGCCGTCGCGAGCGTCGTCGACGCGCCGGTGACCATCGAGGACACCAACTCGCGCGTGCTCGCCTACTCCGCGCGCCAGGACCTGACCGACCCCGCGCGCGTCGCCACGATCATGGGCCGGCGCATCCCCGACGACGTGCTCGCGCGGTTCCGGTCGCGCGGGGTGTTCCGCGAGCTGTCCCGCGGCCGGCAGACGATCTTCGTCCCGGCCCAGCGCGACGGCACGCTGCCGCGGCTGATCGTGCCGATCCGGATGGGCGGCGAGCTGCTCGGGTCGATGTGGGCGGTGGTCGCCGGGCCGGTCTCCGACGAGCGCGCGGCCGCCTTCGCCGACGCCGCCCCGGTCGTCGCGCTGCACCTGCTGCGGCGCCGCGCGCACACCGACGCGCAGCGCCGGGCGTCGGCCGAGCTGCTGCGCGCGGTGCTCGAAGGCAACGCGAACCCGCGCAAGGCGATGGCGGAGCTGGACCTGTCCGACGAGCCGCACCGCGTGGTCGTCATCGAGGTCACCGGCGGTGACGGGCGGGACGCCGAAGGGCTGCGGCTCGCCCTGCTCGAGCGGATCTCGCAGGGCATCGGCAGCCGCCCGGTGGCGACCGAGCTCGGCGGGCTGCTCTACGCCGTGGTGCCGGACCGGCCCGGGCCGGGCGGCTGGGCCGAGCTGCGGCAGGCACTGGCCGCGCAACCGGCGTCCCGGCGCGGCGGGGCCAGATCG
>NZ_BNAW01000018.1 GCF_014654205.1 Amycolatopsis bullii | reverse complement strand
CGCAAGCCGACTCTTCGGGTACGCAAGCCGACTCTTCGGGTACGCAAGCCGACTCTTCGGGTACGCAAGCCGACTCTTCGGGTACGCAAGCCGACTCTCCAGGTACGCAAGCTGACCCTGCGGGTGCGCGGGTCGACTCTTCGGGTGCTGGGTCAGGAGGCCAGGTAGGCCTCGATGGCCGACGCGATGGCGGTGGCGAACTGCTGGCGGCCGTCCGCGCTCGTCATCCGGGCCGCTTCCGTGGCGTTGCGCATGTTGCCGCACTCCACCAGAGCCGCCGGGCGGGTCGAGAGGTTGAGGCCGGCCAGGTCAGCGCGGGCCGAGAGGCCGTTCGTGCCGATGTAGTTCGCCGCGCTGAAGCCGCTCGTGCGCATCGTGTCGCGCAGCGTCTGCGCCAGCCGCGTCGACGGTGCTCCCTGCGCGGCGTTCAGCGGCGGCGACGAATACGCGACGTGGAAGCCGTTCGCCCCCGCCGCTTCCGAACCGTCGGCGTGGATGGAGACGACCGCGTCCGCGTTCGCCTCGTTGCCGATCGCCGCGCGGCGGTCGACGCACGGGCCGACGCCGGTGTCGTTCTGTCGCGTGTAGACGACGCGGATTCCCTTGTCCGACAACGCTTTTCCGACCCGCTGGGCCACGTCGAAGGTGAACGCGTGCTCGGGGTAACCCGCGTTGGTCGAGGTGCCCGTCGTGTTGCACGGCTTGGTCTGCCCGCGCCCGGCCGGCACCGCGCGGTTGATCTCCGCCGGGTGAGCGCCGTTCCCGCCGTTGTGCCCCGGGTCGAGCACGACGACCTTCCCGGCCGGCGCCGACGACGAAGGCGGCGCGACCGAAGAAGGCGTGACCGACGACGGAGACGGCGAAGCGGAAGACGTGGGCGAAGCAGTCGTGACCACCGTCGCAGGCGCGGTGGAAAGAGCCGCCGGAGCGTCGTCGGAGCAGCCGGTGAGCAGGAGGGCACCGGCCAGCAGCAGGGGAGCAGTCGCGCGTCGCACGGCGACCACGGTGCCACAGCCCGGCCCTTCGCGTGGCGCGACTACCCTGGTGGGGACACAGGCGTGCAGAGAGGACCGAGTGCGATCATGGCCCAACCCGGCGGCGGCTTCGACCTTTCCCAGCTGATGCAGCAGGCGCAGCAGATGCAGCAGAAGCTCGTCGAAGCCCAGGAAGAGCTGGCCAACACCGAGGTCACCGGCACCGCCGGCGGCGGACTGGTCACCGCGACCGTGTCCGGTGACAGCCAGCTGAAGAGCCTGCAGATCGACCCGAAGGTGGTCGACCCCGACGACGTCGAGACGCTGTCCGACCTGATCATCGCGGCGGTCCGCGACGCCTCGGCGAGCGCCCAGAAGCTCACCGAGCAGAAGCTCGGCCCGCTGGCCGGCGGGCTCGGCGGCGGTGGCGGCATGCCGGACCTCGGCAGCCTCGGCTTCGGCGGCTGACGAACTTGTACGAAGGTGTCGTCCAGGACCTGATCGACGAGCTCGGGCGCTTGCCCGGGGTCGGGCCGAAGAGCGCCCAGCGGATCGCGTTCCACCTGCTGGCCACCGACCCGGCCGACATCGCGCGGCTGCAGGACGTCCTCGGCAAGGTCAAGGAGGGCGTGCAGTTCTGCGAGGTCTGCGGCAACGTCTCCGAGCACCCGAAGTGCCGCATCTGCCGCGACGAGCGCCGCGACCTCACGGTCATCTGCGTGGTCGAGGAGCCGAAGGACGTCCTGGCGGTCGAGCGCACGCGCGAGTTCAAGGGCCGCTACCACGTCCTGGGCGGCGCGCTCGACCCGCTGTCGGGCATCGGCCCGGAGCAGCTGCGGATGCGCGAGCTCCTCAAGCGCATCGGCGAGGCGGACATCAAGGAGATCATCATCGCCACCGACCCCAACACGGAGGGCGAGGCGACGGCGACCTACCTGGTCCGGATGCTCCGGGACTTCCCGGGCCTGAGCGTGACGCGGCTGGCGTCGGGTCTGCCGATGGGTGGTGACCTGGAGTTCGCGGACGAGCTGACCCTGGGCCGGGCGCTGTCGGGCCGCCGTGCCCTTTGACGGGCTGCCGGTCGAGCCGGTCCGGACGCTGATCGCGTTCGACCGGCGGTTCGTCGACATCCGCGACTGCACCGAGCTGCCCGAGCTGCGCCGCGGCGCCGACCTGACCGGCGTGATCGAGCTGACGATCGGGCCGGTCACCCTCCTGGGCCCGAACTGGGAGTCGGACATCCCAGGGCTGTGGGGTGCCGTGGCCGACCTCGTGGCCGGCTACCGCGAAAACGGGCGCGCCGAGGTGCGGTTCCCCGACCAGTCCGCGTACCTCACGCTCGAGCCGGTCCCGCCGGGACTGGTCCGCATCACCGTCCTGGCCGAGCCCTACCGCGAGACCGCGGTCACCGGGGAGGAAAAGCTGCTTTCCGCTCTCGAGGCGGGTGCGGAAGAGTTCTTCGCGAAGCTGGAGGAGCTCACCGGTCGAAGCGTCGTAGGTCGTAGAGGTCCATCAGCCGGATGACCTTGTTCGCGTACTCCGGGTCGGTGGCGTACTTCCGCGCCACCGCCCGGATGAACGCGTCCGGGTCCGACCGCACCGGCAGCGCGGCCGCGTAGTTCGACGACGTCGTCAGCAACCGCCCGTAATCACGGAATGAGTCGCCGATCGAGGCGTAGGAGCGGAAATACGCGTCCACCGCATGACACGGCGCCGGAACGCACTCCGTCGACGGGTACCGCGCGCACTTCAGCGCGATCGGTCCCGGGCTCGTCGGCGTCACGCACTTGAAGCCGAAGTGGTTGAGCTCGGCCGTCGACAGCTTGCTGCGGCCCCAGTTCGACTCCAGGATCGCCTGCGCCACCGTGACCGACGCCGGGATGTCGTACGCGGCGTGGATCGCCTGGGCGATCGGGCCCGCCACGCCGACGTACGCCTCCTGGAAGCCCGCCGACAGCGCGGCGTCGCGAACGGCACCCTGGTCGATGGGCGGCACCACCACGAGCGCGGCCGCCAGTCCGATGTGGATCATGGCGACACTTTGCCCGGCTCACCCCCGGAGAAACCGGGGGTCACCCCAAAGAGACCTCAGCAGTAGCCGAGCTGCGCCAGCGTGTCGACGACGATCTCGGACGGGTGGTACTTGTCCATCCAGGACTCCCCGCGCCGGTTCTGGTACGTGTCGAGGAAGTTCTGCAGCTTGTCGCCGCGCATTTCGGTCAGCACGACCGTCTCGCCGAGGTGCTGCGGCGTCTCCGTGCGCTCGCGGTGCACCGCGCACGGCAGGCCGAGGTAGTAGCACTCCGCCGAAAGACCACCCGAATCGGTGACGACGTACTCGGCGCGCGCCACCAGCGGCAGGAACTTCAGGTACCGCATCTTCGGCTGGACGATGAACTGGTCGTCGAAGATGTTCCCGAGGCCCAGCGAGCGGATCTTCTCGCGCTCCGGTGCGCCGGCCATGTACAGGATCGGCATCTTGCGGCTCTGTTCGCGCAGGATTTCCAGCGCCTCGCGGTACTTGTCCGGCCGCGACACCAGCTCGAAGCGGTGCAGCGTGGCCAGGCCGAACTTCTCGGGCAGGTTCGGCACGTCCAGCGGCTGGTGGATGGCCAGGCGCATCGCGTCGATCGCCGTGTTCGCCTCGGTGTCGACCACCACGCCGCGGGCGTTGCGCAGGTTGTTGACCTCGCGGATGCTCGGCGCGAAGTGGATGTCGACGATCTTCGCCGCGATCTTGCGGTTCAGCTCCTCCGGCAGCGGCGAGAGGATGCTGCCCGACCGCGCGCCCGCCTCGACGTGCCCGACGCGGGACTTGAGGATCCGCTTGCCGATCAGCGAGCCGTACGGCGTGGTGAACGTGTCGCCGTGCACCAGCACCAGCGGCGGGCGCCCGTCCTCGGTCAGCGCGGCGCGCAGCTCGTGGCGGCGGCTCCACGCGGTGCGCAGCACCTGCGCGGCCCAGCCCGGCACCTGCGCGGGCGACTCGAGGTTGTGGGCCTTGTCCTGCGGCACCAGCCAGACGTCCGGCTCCGGCATGTTCAGGTCCGCGAGAACGTCCGCGACCTCGTCGACGTGCTGGGCGGTGAACCAGATCTTCGGCCGCATCCCGCGCTCGCGGATCCCGTGGTAGACCGGCGCGATCTTGATCAGTTCCGCGGTGGTGCCGAGAATGAAGGAAATCACCGTGAAGCCCATTTCTGGTCGGGTGCGGTCGCGTAAGGATACTGGCCAACCCGGCGCAGGAGCCGCCGGGTAGCCTCGGCACGGTGAGTGCGAACCCGCTCCTCCCCTCGCTCAGCGTCGTGATCCCGGTCTACAACGAGCAGGACTGGATCGAACGCAGTGTCGGCGCGCTGCTCGCCTCCGCGGCGGCCGCGAGCTGGCCGATCGAGGTCGTCGTGGTCGACGACGGCAGCACGGACGCCACTCCGTCCCGGCTCGACGACCTGCGCGAACGCCACGGCATCACGGTGCTGCGCCAGGTCAACTCCGGCCGGTTCGAGGCCCGGCGGGCGGGCATCGCCAAGTCGTCCGGCGAGTGGATCGCCCTGCTCGACAGCCGCGTCGTCGTCGACGAGCACACCTTGACGTTCCTGCGCGACCAGCTCGTCGACCACCCCGAGCGCGCGGTCTGGAACGGGCACATCAACGTCGCCTCCGAGCACAACCCGTACGCGGGATTCATGGCCGGCCTGGTGAAGGTGCCCTGGCGCCAGTACTGCGCGAACCCGCGGCTGATGTCGTACGGCATCGAGGAGTTCGACGTCCACCCGAAGGGCACCACGTTCTTCTGCGCCCGCCGCGGCCTCCTCGAGGGCTCGGTGACGGCGTTCGCGTCGCTGTTCGACGACCTCCGCTTCGCCAGCGACGACACCCGCATGCTGCGCTGGATCGCCGAGCGCGAGCGGATCTGGCTCGCCCCGGAGCTGTCGGCGACCTACCACGGGCGCGACTCCTTCAAGAAGTTCACGCAGCAGGCGTACTTCCGCGGCACGACCTACGTGGACTCCTACATCGCTTCGCCCGGCCCGGCCCGCAACGCGCTGTTCGGCGCGCTCGCGGCCGGTGTCGTCGGCCTGTTCTTCGCCGCGAAGAAGCCGAAGACGACGCTCGCCGCCGGTGTCCTCGGCGCGGTCGCGGCGGGCGAGGTCGTCAAGAAGTGCGGTGCGACCGGCCCCGAGGCCCGCGCGGTCACCACGCTGCTGCCGGTGTTCGCCGGCGGCTTCGGCGCCGGTGTCCTGCGCGGGCTGGCCATGGCCGTGCGCGCCCGGCTCCGCCGCCGATGAGCACCGAAGTGGAACCCGGCACCGCGGCGGCCGGCGGCCGCACGACGGCGGGGAGCCTCGGCGGCTCGCTGATCGTGTCGATCGGCCTCGGCTACGTGCTCACGGTCGCCTGCCAGCGGCTGCTGCCGCCGCCGGAGTACGCGGTCTTCGTCACGTTCTGGGGCCTGTTGATGGGCCTCGGCAGCACGCTCTCGCCGCTCGAGCAGGAGCTCTCGCGGCAGTCGGCGGTCGCCGCGCTGGCCGGCGGCAAGGCGGGCCGTCCGGCGCTGCGGGCGGTCGCGGTCGGGACGGTCGTCGCGGCCGCGTTCTCGCTCGCGCTGCTGATCCCGCCGATCAACGACAAGCTGTTCCGCGGCGAGTGGTCACTGGCGGTGATCGTGCTGGCCGGCGGGGTCGCGTTCGCGTGCCAGTTCGGCACCCGCGGGCTGCTCATCGGGCAGCACAAGGTGAAGGCGTTCTCGCTGCTGGTGATCGCCGAACCGGCCGTACGGGCGCTGATCCTGGGCCTCCTGTTCGTCTCGATCGCCTACAACGTCGTCTCGCTGGCGATCGCGGTCGCGGCCGGCTCGTTCGCCTGGCTGCTGTTCGCGCGCCCGGCCCGGCAGTTGCTCGACTTCCACGTCGAGGGCGACGGCTGGGGTGTCACGTCCCGCCGGATGGCCATGCTCCTGACCGGTGCGGCCCTGACGGCGGCGGTCATCACCGGCTACCCGGCGCTGGTCGGTCTGCTGGCCCCGGGCGGCGACGGCGACCGCGTCGGCTCGTTGTTCGCGGCGCTGGTCATCGCGCGGCTGCCGCTGACGCTGATCGGGCCGGTGCAGTCGCTGGCGGTGCCGTTCGTCGTCCGGCTTTCGGTCACCGAGGAGGGCCGCCACCGGCTGCGCCGCGTGCTCGCCCTCGGCGCGGTGGCGTCGCTGGCGCTGGCCGCGCTCGGCGCGCTGGTCGGGCTGTGGCTGGGCCCGTGGGCGGTCCGGTTCGTCAGCGGGCCGAAGTACGACATCGACGGCTGGTCGGTCGCCGGACTCGTCTGGTCGTCGGTGCTGCTGGTGCCGATGCAGCTGCTCACGGCGGTGCTCGTGGCCCGCACGCAGGCGAAGCACGTGCTGGCGACCTGGGCCGTGGTCACCGGCACGGCATCGCTGGTGCTGCTGTTCCTGCCGGGCGACACGGTGTTCCGCGCGGTGGTCGCGCTGGCGGTGGCGCCGGCGCTCGGCTTGGCGGTGGTGCTCGCCTTCGTCCTGCGCCGGGCGCATCAGCCGGTCGAGGCCGGCCCGGAAGCCTAGCCTCGCGGCGGGGTCTGCGGGAGGTCCAGCCGGTAGACGGTGACCGTGCCCGAGCTGAACGCCTTCGTCAGGCCCGGGAGCCCCGCCAGCCCGCTCAGCCCCGGCGCCAGGCTGTAGGTAAGCCGGCCCGTCCAGTGGTGGCCGTCCGTGCCGACCGTCGGGGCCGACGAATCCACGTACACCCAGCGGACGTTCTTCGCCCGGAGGATGTTCTGGACCTGCGGGTCGTCCGGGAAGTCGCGGAACTTCGCCAGCAGGGTGATGTTGTCCTCGATCGGGCTGTGCCCGTCCGGGACGATGTTGAGGATCGGCAGGTCGTAGTCGACGTACAGCAGCGTCGAGCCGTCGTTCGCGTTGTTGAGGATCGCTTCGCCCGGGGCCGCGTTCTGGTCCAGCCACTTCGCCGCCGCGTCGTCCGCCGCGTTGTAGCGGACGAACTGCGGGGTCGCGTAGCGCTGGCTCAGCGACAGCGCGCCGGTGTTCATGTAGCCGCGGAACGTCGTCACCGTCAGCGCGCCGAGGAGCACCACGATCAGCCCGAACGCCACCGCCGGCCGGAGCCGCGCCGGAACCGGGTTGCCCTTCCGGACCGCGACGACGACCAGGCCCAGCGCCACGAACAGCACCCCTGCCAGCGGCGGGATCAGCAGGTAGACGTGGGTGTCGAGGCGGTTGGCGACGCGGTAGTAAAACCGGCCGATCGTCGCGCCGAAGCCGGAGTTGGGCGAGAAGTGGAAGCTCACCACGACCGCGGCCCAGAATAGCCAGGCCGTCAGCAGCGGCCACGCCCGCCGCGACAGCAGCGTGGCGACGACGCCGGCCAGGCCCAGCAGGCCGAGGGCCGGCTGGCCCATCGCGCCGCTCGGGTCGAAGTAGCCGCCGTAGGGCAGCCGGGCGAGCAGCTCGGCCGACTCGCCCAGCGGGGAGCCGGGGATGTTGGCCGGCGCGTCGACCACCGTGCCGCCGCCGAGCCGCAGCAGCGCCAGCACGTCCGGGACGATCAGGACGACGGCGACCACCCCCGTCAGCACCAGCGGCAGCAGCGCGCGGACGAAGGCGAGCCGGCCCGCCTTGGTGAACAGCAGGCCGATCAGGGCCGCGACCGTCGTCAGCGCGACCGAGGTCAGCGCGCTCGGGTGCACGTTGAACGCCCCGGCGGCGGCCACGCCGACCAGCACCGCGCGGCCCCAGTTGCGCTTGCCGAGCACCAGCATCACGGCGACGAGCCCGGGCATCAGCGTCATCGCGGCCGCGTTCGGCAGGACGCCGCCGTCGTGGGCGAAGGCGATGCCGGGGCGGTACAGCTGCACGGAGACCAGCGCGGCCACGCCGGCGGCGAGCTCGACCCAGCCGCGGCCCAGCCGGCCGTGCCGGAGCACCGCCGCGGTGAGGGCGGCCACCGACAGCGGCAGGACGACCACCGAGAACACCACGGTCACCAGGTTCAGTGACAGCATCGTGTCGCCGAAGATGTCGGTGAGCAGGGCACAGAGGTCGGTGAAGCCGGGCGGGTAGAACTGGACGTTCGTGTCGTGCACGACGTCGATCGGCAGGATCTGCCACGGCGCGGCCTTGCCGGTGAAGTGCGTGAAGGCGGTCAGCACGGCGTGCGTGACGGTGTCGTGCTCCTGGGTCGGCGTCCGCCACGACCCGAGGCCCTTGTGCCACAGGCGGACGCCGAGGCCGACCCCGGCGACGGCGACGAGCGCGCCCAGCACCTGGGCCACCGTCCCGGCCCGGCCGGTCAGCGTGCGCAGCCGCGGGTCTTCGGCGGGCTCGGCCGGCGCCGCGGCCGGACGACGGCGGCGGACGAGCCACCGCACGCCGCCGAGCACGAGCAGGACGACCGCGAGCGCGACGATCGTCGTCAGCAGTCCGAACCGGAGCCCGGTCACCCCCGTGAAGAGGGACACCACGAGGACGAACCCGGTCGTCAACGGCGCCGAGAGACCCGCGAGCCACAACCGTTCGCGTACGCCGGTGACCAGCAGAATCAAGAATCCGGGAAGCAATACCACCAGGATTCCCACGGCCAGCCGGACAGCTTCGGACAGCATGCCTTCTCCGATCAACAAAGCCGTCAACGCCCGGAGTCTATGGGGGGCCGCGGTGTGCCGAGGATGCGGGTGACCAGCGAACTGACGTGCACGGTAGCGTGGCCGCCGCCGTCCGGAAGCGGGCACCGCGATCGCGGGACGGATCCCGGCGAAATGGGAAGGGACAATGGGGTTTCTGCTCGTTCTGGCCGCTTTCTGGTTGCCGGGCGCCGTTTTCGGAGCGGCGATCGGCCTGCGCGGCTGGACGCTGGGCGCGGCGGCGCCGGTCCTCACGTTCGGGGTGGTGGCCCTCGGCATCCCGCTGCTCGGCGGAGCGGGCGTCCGGTGGACCGCGCTCTCCGCGACACTGTGGACGCTCGTGGTTTCGGCCGCCGGCTTCGCGATCACCTGGGCCGTGGCCCGGTTCACCCGGCGGCGCCGTCCGGACGCCGACGCGGTCCCGCCCGAACGCCCGCGGTGGTCCTGGCGCGCGCACGCCTTGACCGCGCTCGGCGTCGCGGCCGGGATGGCGATCGGCGCGGTCACCGTGCTGCGCGGCATCGGTTCACCCGGCACGGTGAACCAGGACTGGGACGCGGCGTTCCACGCGAACCTCGTCCGCTGGATCGCCGAACGCGGTGACGCGCGCCCGTCGACCATCGGCACCATCGCGAACCTGCCGGACGAGACGCACTACTTCTACCCGGACACCTACCACGCGCTGCTCGCCGTGCTCTTCGGCAAGGGCGGGCTGAGCGTGATGCCGCTGCTGAACTTCGCGTCGATCGCCGTCACCTTCGCGGTGCCGCTCGGCGTGGCCGCGATGTGCCGCGCGTGGCGGTTGCCGCCGGTGACGGCGGCCGCGGCCGCCACGGCTTCCGCCTGCTTCACCTCGTTCCCCTACGACCTGTTCTGGCACGGCCCGGTCTGGCCGTACGCCGCCGGTGTCGCCCTGGTCCCGGCCATGCTCGCGGTGGTCCGCCTGCTGCTCGAGCCGGGCGGGGCCACCGGTCCGCTGGCCGTGGGCGTCGGCATCGGGGGCCTGGCGGCCCTGCACACCAGCGTCGTGTTCGTCCTCGTCGTGTACTGCGTCCTGATCCTGGCCGCGGTGCTCTTCCGGTTCGAGCCGATCGACTGGCGGCGCGCCTGGCCGTCGCTGGTGGCGGCCGCGCTGCTCGCCGCCGGGCTCGGCCTGCCCCAGGTGCTGCCCTCGCTCTGGAACGCCGGCGGCGTCACGTCCGCGGTCTGGTCGAACGCGGCGACGGTGACCGGCGCGGTCGGGCAGACGGTCACGTTCTCGCCGATGGCGGACTTCCCGCAGTGGTGGATCGGCCTGCCCGCCATCGCCGGCATCGTCCTGCTGGCCCGGCAGCGGAAGGTGGTCTGGCTGGTCGGCGCGTACGTCGTCCTCGGCGGCTTGTACGCGGCGACGGTCTCCATGGAGAACGGCCTGGTCCACCTGCTGACCGGACCGTTCTACAACGACAACTACCGGATCGCGGCGCTGCTGCCGCTGATCGGCGCGGTCGGCTTCGGCGAGTTCGTCAACACCGCGACGGCGTGGTTCGCGGCGAAGGTCCGCCCCCGGCTGCCGAAGCTGCACCCGGCCGCGCCCGTCCTGGCCGGCGTGGTGCTGCTCGCGGCGGTGATCGGCGGGTTCAGCCGCGCGTACGTCGGCATCAACACCGTCCACGTGAACATCGGCTACCGCGGCTTCCCCGCGGTGAGCGCGGACGAGGAGACGGCGTTCGCCTGGCTGGCCGGGCACACGGTCCCCGGCGAGCGCGTCCTCAACGACCGCCTCGACGGGTCGGTCTGGATGTACGCGCTCCAGGGCATTCACCCGACCCAGTGGAACTACTACGGCGCCGAGCCGGCCAGCGACATCGGGTACGTCAGCGCGCACGCGAACCGGCTGGAAGCCGACCCCCGGGTCCGGAAGATCCTGCGGGAGCTCAAGGTCCGGTACGCCTTCGTCGGCCAGGGCAACGCCGTTCCCGACGCGCACAACGACGCCGGTCTGCTCAATCTGGACACCGCTCCGGGGTTCAAGCTGGTCTACCGCAACGCCGGTGCCGCGATCTACGAGATCGCGGGGCAGCACGACGTCGTCGCGGCCGGTGCCGCGCCCGGGTCCGCGGCGGACGACGGCCGGTGAAGAGCTAAAGTGTCAGCGTGTCTGTGACCCCGGCGACCTCGGTGACCAGCCGCCGCGTGCTCATCGTGATGCCCGCTCTCAACGAGTCGGCGAGCGTCGCGTCGGTCATCGAGCACGTCAAGCGCGCCCGTCCGGAGGCCGACCTGCTGGTCGTCGACGACGGCTCGGTGGACGACACCGCCAAGCTGGCCCGCGCCGCGGGCGCCGAGGTGGCCCGGCTCGCCGTGAACCTCGGGGTCGGCGGCGCCATGCGCACCGGCTTCCGCTACGCCGCCACCCGCGGCTACGACGTCGTCGTGCAGGTGGACGCCGATGGTCAGCACGATCCGGACGAGCTCGACGCGCTGCTGCGCGGCCTGGACGACGCGGACATCGTGATCGGCTCCCGGTTCGCCGGCAAGGGCGCCTACAAGGCCAGCGGGCCGCGCAAGTACGCCATGGTCGCGCTGTCGATCGTGTTCTCGCGGCTGGCGAAGACCAGGCTCACCGACGTCACGTCGGGCTTCAAGGCGATGGGGCCGCGCGCGATCCGGCTGTTCGCCGGCTACTACCCGGCCGAGTACCTCGGCGACACGGTCGAATCGCTGGTCATGGCCATCCGGGCCGAGCTGGTCATCAAGGAGATCCCGGTCATCATGCGCGAGCGCGCGGGCGGCACGCCCAGCCACTCGCCCGTCAAGTCGGCCGTCTACCTGGGCCGCGCCGGGCTCGCGCTGCTGCTCGCGCTGGTCCGCCGCCGTCCCGCGGTCGACTCGTCGGACTCGGCATAAGGAGCTTGGGAAGATGGCCGGTTGGCGCATCCTCAGCATCGTCATCGCCTGCTTGGTGCTCTTCGTCGTCATCGAGATGATGCGGCGGCGCAAGCTGCGGGAGAAGTACGCGGGCGTGTGGCTGGTCGTCGCCATCGGCGTCGTGGTGCTGGCCGTGATCCCGTCGGCCGCGCAGTTCCTGGCCCGGCTGACCGGGGTGGAGACCCCGTCCAACTTCGTCTTCCTGCTGGCCGGGGTGGTCCTGGCGCTCGTGTCGCTGCACCTGTCCACCGAGACCGGGCACCTCGAGGAGGAGGTGCGCACCTCGGTCGAGGAGATCGCGTTGCTGCGCTGCGAGCTGGAAGACACCCGGCGCGAGCTGGCGAGCCGGATCGCCGAGCTGGAAGCGAAGACGGCGGCGCCCGACGACGTCAAAGGGCTCCCGGAGGTCGAACGCGTCAGCAAGTGACGTCCTGGTCGAGGCCCTGCTCGCGGCCCCCGCGCGGCTGGGCCGGGTGCGCGTGCTGGCCATCGACGGCCCGTCCGGCGCCGGCAAGTCCACGCTGGCCGCCCGCGTCGTCGACGACTTGACCGCGCGCGGGTGCCGCACGGCCCTGGTGAGCACCGACGCCTTCGCGACGTGGGAAGACCCGGTTTCGTGGTGGCCCCGGCTCGCCGACGGCGTCCTGCGTCCCCTGGCCGACGGCGTTCCCGGGGCGTACCGGCGAATGGACTGGTCCACCGGGGTCCCGCGGCCGGGTGAACTCGTCCGGGTGACCGTGCCGGACGTCCTGGTGCTGGAGGGCGTTTCGAGTGGGCGGGCTTCGGCAAGATCCCTGCTTTCCCACCTCTGCTGGCTCTCCGGCGGCTCGGACGCCGAGCGGCTGGCCAGGACCGTCGCGCGGGACGGCGCGGCCGCACGGACCGAATTGGCGCGGTGGCAACGGTTCGAGCGCGGCTGGTTCGCCGTCGACCGCACCCCCGAAGCCGCCGGAACCCGACTTTCGTAGGGACGAGTCGGTCACGCAGCGTGTACGGAGGGCTCCGGATCGATCCAGCGGTCGGTAGTCGGATACACGTCCGGATCAATGTCGGTACCGCCATCTGTGTCAGGGATCGGACACCGGACGCAGCCGAAGACGGCAAATGGTCACATTCTGTCGCGATTTACGGACACATTGCGGTCAAATCGACGTCCACGTAGCGCGATCGTAACCTCACGTGCTTAAGTGCGGGCCGAGTTCCCGCTAGTGTCGGCGAGCACACCGATCGTCCGTCGAGTTCCTGACCGACCGGACGGTGACTTTGAACCCGAACATCTCCCAAGGGGTGCCAGATGCAGCAATTGCGGCTGACCCGAACACGCCGCGTGGCCCTGATCGGGCTCGCCGGCGCGCTCGCGGTTTCGCTGTCGGCTTGTGCGGAATCCAAGCGTGAAGAGGGCGCAGGGGGTGGTTCCGGGGGCACCATGATCTTCGGCGCGGCCGGTAACCCGAAGTTGTTCGACCCCATCTTCAACGACGAGGGCGAGACCTTCCGGATCACGCGCCAGATCTTCGACACGCTGATCCAGAACAAGCCGGGCACCGCCGACCTCGAGCCCTCGCTGGCCGAGAAGTGGGAGCCGAGCAACGACGGCAAGACCTGGACCTTCTCCCTCAAGCAGGGCGTGAAGTTCTCCGACGGCACCGCCTTCGACGCGACCGCGGTCTGCTTCAACTTCGACCGCTGGTACAACATGAAGGGCGCCGCCGCCCAGAGCCAGATGATCTACTACGCCGACGTCTTCGGCGGCTTCGCCAAGAACGAGAGCGACGACTACAGCGACCCGGTCTACAAGAGCTGCGAAGCCAAGGACCCGGCGACCGCGGTCGTGAACCTCAACAAGGCCAAGGGCGCGTTCCCGGCGGCGTTCACCCTGCCGTCGTTCGCGATGCAGAGCCCGACCGCGCTCAAGCAGTACAAGTCGGACGAGGTCACCCAGTCCGGTGACTCGTTCACCTACAGCGAGTACGCGAACAAGCACCCGGTCGGCACCGGCCCGTTCAAGTTCGACAGCTGGGACCAGGGCAAGGGTGAGATCGTCCTGTCCAAGAACGACCAGAGCCCGAGCCAGACGGCCAAGCTCGACAAGCTGATCTTCAAGGTCATCCCGGACGAGAACGCCCGCAAGCAGGCGCTCAAGGCCGGCGACATCCAGGGCTACGACTACCCGGCGCCCGCGGACTACGGCCTGCTGCGCAACGAGGGCGAGCAGGTGCTGGTGCGCCCGCCGTTCAACGTGCTCTACATGGGCATCAACCAGTCCGGCGAGGCCGGCGAGAAGCTGAAGGACGTCCGCGTCCGCCAGGCGCTGGCCTACGGCATCAACCGCGAGCAGTTCGTCAAGAGCAAGCTGCCCGAGGGTGCCGAGGTGGCCACCGAGTTCGTGCCCAAGACGATCTCCGGCTACACCGACGAGGTCACCAAGTACCCGTACAACCCGGAGAAGGCCAAGCAGCTGCTGTCCGAGGCCGGCGCGACGAACCTGACGCTGAAGTTCTACTACCCGACCGAGGTCACCCGTCCCTACATGCCGAACCCGGCGGACGTGTTCACCTCGATCTCGGAGGACCTGAAGGCCATCGGCATCAAGATCGAGCCGGTCGCCAAGCCGTGGAACGGTGGCTACAAGGACGACGTCCAGAAGTTCGGCAAGCAGGACCTGCACCTGCTCGGCTGGACCGGTGACTACAACGACGCCGGGAACTTCGTCGGCACCTTCTTCGGCCGCAAGAAGCCGGAGTTCGGGTTCGACAACCCGCAGCTGTTCCAGGCGCTGGCCGCCGCGGACGCTTCGCCCGCCGGTGACGCGCACGCCAAGGCGTACCAGGAAGTCAACAAGCAGATCATGGACTACCTGCCCGCCATCCCGATTTCCTACGGCCCGCCCGCGATCGTGGTCGGCCCGAAGGTCAAGGGCCTGGTCGCCAGTCCGCTGACCGACGAGCGGTTCAACACCGTCACTGTGAACTGACGGCTCAACGCCGCGAGGCATGGGGTGGGTGCTACCGCGCCCACCCCATGTTCCGTACTCAGCGGGCTGCCACCTAAAGGACTGCAAGTGCTCCGTTTTCTCGTGCGTCGGCTGCTACAAGCGATCCCGACGCTCCTCATCCTGTCCATCCTGGTCTTCGCCTGGCTACGGTCGCTGCCCGGAGGGCCCGCGGCCGCCCTCCTCGGCGACAAGGCAACGCCGGAGAAGATCGCCAACCTCAACCGCGTGCTGGGTCTCGACCAGCCGGTCATCGTCCAGTACTTCAAGTTCCTCGGCCGCGCGATCACCGGTGACTTCGGTGCCTCGCTGGTCTCCACCCAGCCGGTGATGTCGGAGATCGGCACGTTCCTGCCCGCCACCATCGAGCTGGGCATCTCCGCGATGATCATCGCGGTGCTCATCGGCATCCCGGCGGGCTACCTCTCGGCCCGCTACCGCGGTGGTGCCGCTGACAACGTGATCATCGTGCTGACGCTGATCGGCGTCGCGGTCCCGGTGTTCTTCCTCGGCTACATGATGCAGGACCTGCTCGCCGGCCCGCTGGGCCTGCCTTCGCAGGGCCGGCAGACCGCCGGGCTCGACGCCACCGCCGTCACGAACTTCGCCGTCCTCGACGGCATCATGACCAGCGAGTGGGACGCCGTCTGGGACGCGATCAAGCACCTGATCCTCCCGGCGTTCGCGCTCGCCACCATCCCGCTCGCGGTGATCACCCGGATCACCCGCGCGTCGGTGCTCGAAGTGCTCAACGAGGACTTCATCCGCACGGCCAACTCGAAGGGCCTCACGCAGCCCGTCGTCCGGCGGCGGCACGTGCTGCGCAACGGCCTGCTCCCGGTGGTCACCACCATCGGCCTGCAGACCGGCGCGCTGCTCGGCGGCGCGGTGCTGACCGAGCGGGTGTTCAACTTCCGCGGCCTCGGATTCCTGCTGGCCGAAGGCATCGAACGGCGTGACTACCCCCGGCTCCAGGCGCTGCTGCTGTTCGGCGCGCTGGTGTACGTCCTGGTGAACATGCTGGTCGACGTCTCGTACGGGATCATCGACCCGAGGGTGCGTGTGCGATGAACACTTTGCTGAACAAGAAGAAAGAGCCGATCGACAAGCTCGCCGCGGCGAGCGGGAACAGCCTCGGCCGCGAAGCCCTGCGGCGGATGCTGCGCAGCCCGGTCGCGATCACCGGTGGCGTGATCACCGGCTTGTTCGTGCTGCTGGCGGTGTTCGCGCCGCTGATCGCGCCCAAGGACCCGTTCGAGCGCTACCTGCAGGGCGAGGTCGCCCTCGGCCAGGGGATCATCCCGGGCAGCCGGCCCGGTTTCCCGCTCGGCGTGGACGACTTCGGCCGCGACGAACTGTCGCGGCTGATCGTCGGTGCGCAGAACACCCTCCTCGTCGGGGTGCTGGCGACGGTGATCGGCGTGCTCCTCGGCATCATCATCGGCGGGCTGGCCGGCGCGTTCGGCGGCTGGGTCGACACCGTCCTCATGCGACTGGTCGACGTCATGCTGTCGGTGCCGTCGCTGCTGCTGGCGATTTCGGTGGCGGCGCTGTTCGCCAAGCCCAGCCAGTGGACGGTGATCCTCGCCGTCTCGCTGATCGGCGTTCCGATCTTCGCGCGGCTGCTGCGCGGTTCGATGCTGGTGCAGCGCGGCAGCGACCACGTCCTCGCGGCGACGTCGCTGGGCGTCAAGCGCGGCACCATCGTGTTCCGGCACATGCTGCCGAACTCGCTGGGCCCGGTCATCGTGCAGGCCACGCTGACACTGGCGACCGCCATCCTGGAGGCCGCGGCGCTGTCGTTCCTCGGTCTGGGCGACCCGGACCCGAACCGGGCGGAGTGGGGCATCATGCTGAGCAAGGGTGCCCGGCAGTTCCTCGACGTCCGGCCCGAGCTCGCGTACTACCCGGCGATCGCGATCATCATCGTCGCGCTCGGGTTCACGCTGCTCGGCGAGTCCCTCCGTGAAGCCCTCGACCCGAAGAACAGGCGGTGAGAACCGATGGCACTCCTTGAAGTCCGTGACCTCACGGTCGAGTTCGTCCGCCGTGGCGAGCAGTCGTTCACCGCGGTCGACCACGTCAGCTTCGACGTCGAGCCGGGCCAGACGGTCGGCCTGGTCGGCGAGTCCGGCTGCGGCAAGTCCGTCACGTCGCTGGCGATCATGCGGCTGCTGGCCAAGCGCGGCAACAAGGTCACCGGTTCGGTGCGCTTCGAAGGCACCGACCTGCTCAAGCTGTCCACAAAGGACATGAGCGACCGCCGCGGCCGCGACCTCGGCATGGTGTTCCAGGACCCGCTGTCCTCGCTGAACCCGGTCATCCCGATCGGGTTGCAGATCACCGAGGTGCTGGAGCGCCACCGCGGGATGTCGCGCAAAGCGGCGTCCGTCGAAGCGGTGGACCTGCTCGACAAGGTCGGCATCCCCGACCCGTCGCGCCGGCTTTCCGAGTACCCGCACCAGCTTTCCGGTGGGATGCGGCAGCGCGCGCTGATCGCGATCGCGCTGGCCTGCCGGCCGCGGCTGCTCATCGCCGACGAACCGACGACCGCGCTCGACGTCACGATCCAGGCGCAGATCCTCGCGCTGCTGCGGGAACTGGTGCAGGACACCGGAACCGCGCTAATCATGATCACGCACGACCTCGGCGTCGTCGCCGGGCTGTGCGACGAGGTCAACGTCCTCTACGGCGGCAAGATCGTGGAGCGGGCGCGACGGCACCAGCTGTTCGCCGAACCGCGGCACCCGTACACGCACGGCCTGCTCGCCTCGATCCCGCGCCTGGACGCGGGCCGCGGCGAGAAGCTGATCCCCATCCGGGGCTCGGTGGCCGACAACATCCCGTGGGACCACGCGTGCGCGTTCGCGCCGCGCTGCCCCAACGCGCTGCCGGTCTGCCGCGAGGTCCAGCCACAGCTGGCGCCCGACCAGGGCGGCCTGCTGCGCTGTCACAACCCCGTGCGGCCCGCGGTCGCCGCGGGAGGAGGAGCCCGATGACCCGTCCCGCTGGTGACGTGCTGCTCGAGGTCACCGACCTCAAGGTGCACTTCCCGATCAAGCGCGGCATCGTGTTCGACCGGACGGTCGGGCACGTGTACGCGGTCGACGGCGTCGACCTGGCCATCCGCCGCGGCGAAACCTACGGCCTGGTGGGCGAATCCGGCTGCGGGAAGTCCACTCTGGGCCGGGCGATCCTGCGGCTCAACGAACCCACCGCCGGTTCCGTGAAGTTCGACGGCACCGACGTCGCCCAGCTCAAGGGCGAGGAGCTGCGGAAGGCCCGGCGCCGGATGCAGATGGTCTTCCAGGACCCCATGTCCAGTTTGGACCCGCGCCAGTCGGTCGAGTCCATCCTGCTCGAGGGCATGCACGCGCACGGCCTCGACAAGGACAAGGAAGCCACCCAGCGGCGGCTGCGGCAGCTGCTGGCCGCCGTCGGCCTCCCGGAGACGTCGCTGCGGAAGTACCCGCACGAGTTCTCGGGCGGGCAGCGCCAGCGCATCGGCATCGCGCGGGCGCTGGCCGTGGAGCCGGACCTGATCGTCGCCGACGAGCCGGTGTCCGCATTGGACGTTTCGGTGCAGGCCCAGGTGGTGAACCTGCTGGAGGACCTGCAGGCCCAGCTCGGCCTGACCTACGTCGTGATCGCCCACGACCTCGCGGTGGTGCGGCACATCTCCGACCGCATCGGCGTGATGTACCTGGGCGCGCTGGTGGAGGAGACGGACGCGGACTCGCTGTACCGGGATCCGCTGCACCCGTACACGAAGGCGCTGCTGTCGGCCATCCCGGTGCCGGACCCGCAGGTCGAGGACACCCGCGAGCAGATCCTGCTCGCCGGTGACCTGCCGTCGCCGGCCAACCCGCCGTCGGGCTGCCGGTTCCACACGCGCTGCCCGTGGCGGCAGGCGAGCCGGTGCGACACCGACCGCCCGCAACTGCGCGAGATCGGCGGCGGCCACCGGGTGGCGTGCCACTACGCGGAGGAGATCCGCGACGGGCGCATCCAGCCGCACGAGGTGGAGCCGGAGCTGGTGGAACTGACCGGGGCGCTGAACCCCGACCTGGGCCCGCCGGACATCGGCACCTCCGCCGAGATCCTCTGACGCGCCACTTTCACGTGAAAGTGACCCGGAGATGGCCTCTCCACGTCACTTTCACGTGAAAGTGCCCGTCAGGGCGCGGGCGCGGGACTGGAGGAACGCCTGTTCCGGCAGGCTCAGCGTCCGCCGGGCGGCGGCCAGGTAGGCCTCCCGGGCGCCGGCCAGGTCACCCGCGGTTTCGAGCAGGTGCGCGCGGACGGCGTCGACCCGGTGGTGCCGCCCGAGGTGCTTCGCCGCCTCACTCAGCTCCGCCAGGCCTCTTTCGGGGCCGTGGACCTGCGCGAACGCGACCACGCGGTTCAGCGTCACCATCGGGCCGGGCGCGACGACCCGCAGCAGGTCGTAGAGCGTGAGGATCTGCGCCCAGTCGGTCTCTTCGGCGGTCGCGGCTTCGTCGTGGACCGCGGCGATCGCCGCCTGCAGCTGGTAGGGGCCCACGGGCGCGGTCGCCAGTGCCTTCGTGATCAGCGCGACGCCTTCGTCGATGAACGCCCGGTTCCAGCGGGTCCGGTCCTGCTCGGCCAGCGGGACCAGCGCGCCGGTCGCGTCGACGCGGGCCGGGCGCCGGGCCTCGGTCAGCAGCATGAGCGCGAGCAGCCCGGTGACTTCGCCGTCGTCCGGCCGGTCCGCGCGCAGCTGCCGGACCAGCCGGATCGCCTCGGTCGTCAGCTCGACCCGGCTCAGCGCGTCCCCCGAACTGGCCGTGTGCCCTTCGGTGAAGATCAGGTACAGCACCTGCAGGACGGCGGTGAGACGTTCGGGACGGCCGTCGTTCGTGAGCCGTTCGCCTTTCAGCTTCTGTTTCGCGCGGCTGATCCGCTGCCCGATGGTGGCCTCGGGGACGAGGAAGGCCCGCGCGATCTCGGCGGTTGTCAGCCCGCCGACCGCACGCAGGGTGAGGGCGACCTGCGACGGCCGCGTCAGCGAAGGGTGGCAGCAGAGCAGCAGCAGGGTGAGGGTGTCGTCGACCCCGCTGACCGGCTCGGGCTCGGGTGGCTCGTGCTGAGCGACGGCCTCCTCCCGCCGCCGCCGCGCGGTCTCGCTGCGCCACTGCTCGATCCGCCGCCGGGACGCCGTGGTGATCAGCCACCCCTTCGGGTGATCCGGAACGCCTTCCGCCGGCCATTGCTGCGAGGCGGCCAGCAGGGCTTCCTGGACGGCGTCCTCACAGGCGTCGAAGTCGCCGTACCGCCGGACCAGCGCGGCGAGGACCTGCGGCGCGAGCTCGCGGAGCAGGCTCTCGACGTCGGTCACAGCTCCGGCCCGTGCAACCCCATCACCGGCCGCACCTCGACTTTGCCGAAGGACGCCTCCGGGACCATCGCGGCGATCTCCAGGGCGCGTTCTTCGCTCTCGCAGTCGAGCAGGTAGAAGCCGGCGAGGAACTCCTTGGCCTCGGCGAACGGGCCGTCGGTGGTGACGCCCACCTGCTTGGCCAGCTCCGGGAAGGCGAGCCGTTCGGAGACGATCCGCTCGCCGGAGGCATCGAGATCGTCGTTGAGCTGCTGGTAGTAGGCCAGCCCGGCGGCGCGTTGTTCGTCGGTCATGCCTTCCCAGGCGGCGCGCGACGCGGGGTTGCCGTAGATCAGGACCACGTACTTCATCGGGTCTCCTCTCCGGCGGAGTTGTCCACATGGGGGTGGATGTTGTGGACAACTGCGGTGGATGGTTGCTTCGGGGGCGTGATGCCCGGCCAGTCACGCGTGATGCCCCGGGAGTCACGTGTGATGCCCTGATCGGCACACCTCATGTTCTTTTCACCGACCCGAACGCCGGATTGTTCAGCGGCCGTCACGCCGCGTCAAGGCGGGAAAGCGTGCCTTGACCCGGCGTGACGGCCGCTGAGGCGGCTGCGTATCGGGTCGGCGGGACGGTGTGGGCGCTGGCGGTGGCGTGCGCGGCGAGCGGGAGGGAGTGCGGGCGTCGAGCGAGAGGGAGGTGCACTCGTTGGGGTGGAGGCCGTGCCGCGTGGGCGGTGCCCCGGCCTGCCCCGGAAGCGTCATTTCCGGGGGCATTCCCGGGTGGCGCACCAGGGTGAACCCCGACCTAAGTCGTACCCCGGTCAATACCTGAGGATGCCGACCGGTGCCGGTCACCCCGGTACCCTTCGGAAAGCGAACACGATCCGACGTAGGTACCAGGGGGTACGGGCTGTGCACATCGACCAATGGCTGGAGGCGATCCCGCCGCTCTCGGTGTACCTGATCGTCGGTGCGGTGATCATGATCGAGAGCCTCGGCATTCCGCTGCCCGGCGAAGTCGTGCTGGTCAGCGCCGCCCTGCTCACGCTGAGCCACCCCGATCTCAGCCCGTTGTGGGTCGGCGTCGTGGCGAGTGCCGGGGCCATCATCGGCGACAGCATCGGCTACCTGATCGGGAAAACCGGGGGGCAACGGCTGTTCGCCTGGGCCGGCCGGAAATTCCCGAAGCACTTCGGGCCGACGCACATCGCCAACGCCGAACGGATCTTCAACAAACGCGGCATGTGGGCCGTGTTCTTCGGCCGGTTCATCGCGTTCCTGCGGATCCTCGCCGGGCCGCTCGCCGGGTCGCTGCGCATGCACTACCCGAAGTTCCTGATCGCCAACGCGCTCGGCGGCATCGCCTGGGCCGGCGGCACCACCGCCCTCATCTACTACGTCGGCGAGGCCGCCGAGAAGTGGCTGGGCGGCTTCTCCAAGTACGGCCTGGTGGCCGCCGTCATCATCGGCGCCGTGGTCTTCGTCGTCATGAAGAAGCGCCTCGGCCGCGAGCACAAGGCCGACGCGGAAACCCCGAAGCAGGAAGAGACCGCCGCCTAAACCGTGACGAGCTCCCGCTTCGGCGCGAACCGGAGCGAGCCGAGCAGCACCCCGGCGATCACGACGACGGCGGCGCCGACCTCCAGCCAGGTCGGCCGCTCGCCCAGGAACAGGAACGACGCCGTCAGCCCGACCACCGGCACCAGCAGCGAGAACGGCGACACGACGCCGGCCGGGTTGCGGCGCATCAGGGTCGTCCACAGGCCCGATCCGACGACCGTGCCGATCAGCACCACGTAGGTCAGCCCGCCGAGTGCGGTCAGCCCGGTCGGCGTGCCGAGCGTCGTCAGCGAGCGCCACTGCGCGGCCGGGCCCTCCATGACCAGCGAAAGCGCGAACATCGGCAGCGGCGGCACCACCGACATCCACAGCGTGAAGTGCAGCGGGTTGTCCGGCTCGGCCTTGCGCGTGCTCAGGTTGCCGAACGCCCAGCTCAGCGCGGCCAGCAGGGTCAGGACCATCGGCAGCAGCGCGGCGTGCCCGGACTGCTGCCACGCGATCGCGACCATGCCGGCCACGGCCAGCGCGATGCCGCCCAGTTGGTGCGGCGTGACGCGTTCGCGCAGGAAGACCGCGCCGAGCAGCACCGTGAACGGCGCCGACGCCTGCAGCACCAGCGACGCGAGCCCGGTCGGCATCCCGGTGTCCATCGCGATGAACAGGAACGCGAACTGCCCGGTGCCGAAGCCCAGGCCGTAGCCGAGCAGGTGCCGCACCTTCACCTTCGGCCACGGGACGAACAGGATCGTCGGGACGGCGATCACGGCGAACCGCAGCGCGCCCGCGAACACCGGCGGGAACTGGCCGAGCGTGGCGTGGATGGCCAGGAAGTTGAGGCCCCAGAGGACGGCGACGAGCACGGCGAGCAAACGGTCACGAGCGGGCATGCCTCCACTGTGTCAACGGCGACCGTGAAGAACCAGCGAGAATATCTGCAGGAACCTTGTAGCAGCGCTTCAAGTACAGTGGCGGCGTGGATCTGGGCCGGCTGCGCACGCTGCGGGAGTTCGCCGACCGCGGGAGCGTGACGGCGGCCGCGCGGGCGCTGCACTGCACGCCGTCCGCGGTCTCGCAGCAGCTGCGCGCGTTGCAGGGCGAGGTCGGCCTGCCGCTCACCGAGCCGGCCGGCCGCGGCCTGCGGCTGACCGACGCGGGCCGCGCGCTGGTCGCCCGCGCCGACGAGGTGCTCGCCGCGCTCGAACGGGCCGAGTCCGAATTGGACACCTACCGCAGCGCGCCGCGCGGGCGGGTGCGGATCGCGATCTTCCAGTCGGCCGGCCTGATGCTGCTGCCGGGGCTGCTGTCCCGCGTCGCCGGGTACGACGGCCTGGAGGTCGACGTCCGGGACGTCGACATGACGCCGCCGGAGGTGCCCGGCCTGGTCGCGGACTACGACATCGTCGTGGCGCACCGCGACGAGCACGCACCGGAGTTCGACTCCGGCCGCCTCGAGGTGGTGCCCCTGCTGCGCGAGCCGCTCGACGTCGCGCTCCCGGCCGGGCACCGGCTGGCGAACCAGCGCCGCGTCGAGCTGGCCGAGCTGGCGGACGAACGCTGGATCAGCGTCGACTTCGGCTTCCCGGTGGACGACGTGCTGCGCTCGCTGACCATCCGCACCGGCGTGCGGCCGGTCGTGGTGCAGCGGATCAACGACTTCCGGATCACCGAGCGGCTGGTCGCCGCGGGCCACGGCATCGCGCTGCTGCCGCGGTACACGATGAACACCGGCCGCGACAGCGGCCTGGTCGGGCGGCCGCTCGCCGGAATCCGCGCGGCCCGCCTGGTCGAGGCGGTGTGCCGCACCGGCGCGCTGCAGCGGCCGGCGGTGGCCAAGGTGATCGAGGAACTGCGCGCGGAGGTCGCCCAGCTCACCGCCTCGTGAGTGAGAAACAGTGTGCTAACCCTGTTTCTCACTCACGACGTGTGGCGTGGGTGCGGAGGTAGGCCAGCGCGATGCCCAGCGCGTCCTCCAGGGCCGTGAGGTCGTGCCGGATGTGGGCCAGCAGCAGTCCCCCTTGGACGGACGTCATCGCCGCCTGCGCGAGCCTCGCCGGATCGGCGTCCGGAGCGAGCTCGCCGTTGTCCTGCAACGCTTTCAGTCCGCGTTCCAGGTGGGACTCCCACGTCCGGTAGGCCTGGTCGACCAGCGGGGCGAGCTTCGGGTTGTCGCCGACCTCGCCGGCGAGGTTGCCCAGCGGGCACGCGATCGGCCCTCCCGCACGGCGGTGGACGTCGAGCAGCTGCTCGGTCCACGTCTCGAGATCGGCCCAGGAAGACAGCGTGAAGATCGCGGGCTGATTGCCGAGGATCTGCTCGAGATACCGGTCGATCACGGCCTCGACCAGCTGTTCCTTGTTCTTGAAGTAGTGGTACATCTGCGATTTCCCGGCCCCGCTCGCGGCGAGCACCTTGTCGACGCTGGTGCCCGCGACGCCGTCGACGTACATCAGTCCCGCCGCCGCGTCGACGATCGCGTCGCGGGTCCGCTTGCCGCGCGGGGTCGAAGCCGCTTGCGTCTCCATGTACTGAATAGTACAGTTCGCCTCACTGTACCGATCAGTACAAACAGCTTGGGGGATCCATGACGCTCGAAACCGCCCTGACCGGGCTGAACACCCAGCTCCGCGGCGCCCTGCCGCCGGAGCTCGCCGAAATCCTCGACGCGGACCGGCGCCGTGCCGCGACGGACTTCGCCGAGGTGGGCGACAAGATCGAGGACTTCACGCTGCCGGGAGCCGACGGTGCGGCGACCAGCTTGGCCGAGCTCGTGGCCGACGGGCCGGCGGTGCTCGTGTTCTACCGCGGCCAGTGGTGCCCGTACTGCAACCTGACGCTGCGCACCTACCAGCAGGAACTGCTGCCCGAGCTGGAGAAGCGCGGCGCGACCCTGGCGGCGATCAGCCCGCAGAAGCCGGACGGGCCGGCGCCGGACCTGGCGTTCCCCGTGCTTTCGGACGTCGGCAGCACCGTGGGGCGGAGCCTCGGGTTGAGCTACCCGGTTTCCGATGTCGTGCGCGAGGCGATGAAGACGCTGGGCACCGACCTCGAGAAGGTCAACGGCAGCTGGGACCTGGTTCACCCGGCGGTCGTCGTGGCCGGCCAGGACCGGGTGATCCGCTTCATCGACGTCCACCCGGACTTCGTCACGCGGACCGAACCGGCGGACATCCTCAAGGCGCTGTAGCGGACCGTTTCACGCCGTAGGTGATCACCGAACCCAGGATCAGGGCCACAGCCAGGGAGAGCAGCAGGCTGATCCCGGGTTCGGTGACGATCCGGCCGCCGGCGTAGCCGAGGAAGGCCACGTACGACGTCCAGAGTGTGACGCCGACGGCCGAGGCGGTGAAGAACTCCGTCATCGGCCACCGGAGCGATCCGGCGAAGAGGGCGCCCAGCGTCCCGCCCGACGGCAGCCAGCGGGCGACCACCAGCACCGGCCGGGGATGGCGCTGCAGCCGCCCGTCGAGCCAGCCGAGGCCGGCGGCGATCTTCCGCCGCCGGCTCAGCCGGTCCAGCGCCGCCCGGCCACCGAACCGGCCGAGGGCGTAGAGCGCTTGGTCGGACGCCAGGCACCCGGCACTCGCCACGGCGATCACCAGCGCCAGCGACGTCCCGCCCTGTGCCGCCGAGATACCCATGCCGAGGAGGGTCACCTCGGTCGGCAGCAGCGGCACGAGCGAGACGACGAACAGCACCAGCAGTCCCGCCGTCGATCCGTCCACACCTCCATTAACCGCTTGCTCCTGACGAAGCACTCCCGATCGGCGGGGACTCACAGCAACCCGACAGCTCGTCCACAGACTCGCCGAAACCATGCCAGGAGTTGTCATGGTTAGCCGTGAGGCTGGGGTGCATGAACGCACTTTCCGGAAAAGTCGCCCTGGTGGCGGGCGGCACGCGCGGCGCGAGCCGGGCGATCGCCGTGGAACTGGGCCGAGCGGGCGCCTTCGTGTACGTGACCGGCCGGACCAGCCGGGCGGGACGCTCCGAAGTGGACCGTCCCGAGACCATCGAAGAAACGGCCGAGCTGATCGAGAAGGCGGGCGGCGAGGCGGAGGCGATCCGCGTCGACCACCTGGTGCCTTCGGAGGTCTCGGCACTGGCCGAGCGAGTCGGCCCCCTGGACATCCTGATCGACGGCCTCTGGGGCGGCGACCAGCACCTGGGCTGGGGCAAGCCGGTGTGGGAGCACGACCTCGAGGCGGGCCTGCGCATGATCCGCCTCGGCATCGACGCGCACCTGATCACCAGTCACTTCCTGCTCCCGCGGCTGATCGCCCGCCCGGGCGGGCTGGTCGTCGAGCTGACCGACGGGACGGCCGAGTACAACGCGAAGTACCGCGAAGGCACTTCGCTGCCGTTTTACCTGGCGAAGGCGTCGGCGCACCTGCTGGCGATCGGCGAGGCGGCCGAGCTGGCTTCGTTCGGGGCGACCGCGGTCGCGTTCACCCCGGGGTACCTGCGGTCGGAGGCGATGCTGGAGCACTACGGGGTGACGGAGGAGAACTGGCGAGACGCGTGCGCGCGGGTGCCGCACTTCGCGATCTCGGAGACGCCGACGTTCTGCGGGCGCACGGTGGTGGCGCTGGCCGCGGACCCCTCGCGAGAGCGCTGGTCGGGCCAGACGGTGAGCAGCGGCCAGCTGGCGAGGGAGTACGGAGTGGACGACGTGGACGGCAGCCGCCCGGACGCGTGGCGGTACATGCGGGAGGTCGCGGACGCGGGGAAGCCGGCCGACACGACCGGTTACCGCTGACGGGCCGCTGGGCGGGGCTCGGCTTCGGGGTGGTGGGCCCCAAGCTGCCAGTCGACCGGTTACCGCTGAGCGTTGCGGGCGGCGAGCTCCGCGCCGATCCCGGCCAGCGCCGCCCGCAGCGAAGCCGGCTCCAGCACCTCCACCCCCGGGCTCAACGCGACCAGCTGGCCGAGGCCGATCTCGTCCCCTTCCAGGGCGAGCTCGGCCTCGGCCCAGCCGTCGTCGCCCGGCGGCCCCAGCGAAACCACCGTGTCCGCCAGGTGCTCCCCGCCGAACACCCGGCGCAGCTCCCGCACCGCCGTCCGGTCCAGCCGGGCCCGGACCCGCACCGGCCGCGCCACCTGCTCGAACTCCGCCGACGACGAGTGCCACCAGCTCGCCAGGTCGAAGTCCGGGGGCCGGTCGAAAGGCACGTCCGAAGAGGCCACCGAGAGGATTCGTGAGACCCGGTACGTCCGCAAAGCATCGTCCGTGACCACCCGCGCCACGAGGTACCAGATGCCCGCCTTCAGCACGAGCCCCAGCGGTTCCAGCTCGCGCGAGGCCACCTTGTCCCGGCGCCGGTAGGACACCGACACCCGCCGCTGGGCCCAGACCGCCTGCGCCACCGCCGCCAGCGCGGGCGGCTCGTCCGGCGAGCCGAACCAGCCCGGGGCGTCCAGGTGGAACCGTCCCGCCACCAAAGCCGCGTGTTCGCGCAGCTCGGCGGGCATGCCCGCGGCCACCTTCGCCCGCGCCGCGCTGCTCGCCGTGTCCAGGCCGAGTCCCGCGAGCGCGGACGGCACGCCCAGCGCGAACAGCGCGACGGCCTCGCGCGCCGTCAAGCCGTCGAGCCCGGAGCGCCAGCCGTCGACCAGGCGGAAGCCGCCGTGGCGCCCCGGCTCCGTCCACAGGGGAACGCCCGCGTCGCGCAGGGCCGCCAGGTCGCGGTGCATCGTCCGTTCGGAAACGCCGAGCTCGGCGGCGAGCTCGGCGGCGGTCGCGCTGCGCCGCCGTTGCAGCGTGAACAACAGCGCGACCAGCCGCTCGGCCTTCACCGGCTACCGGTTGGCGCGGTTCACCGCCGAGACGACCGCGCGCAGCGACGCGGTGACGATCGACGGGTCGATGCCGATGCCCCAGAACACGCGGTCGGAGATCGCGCACTCGATGTACGACGCCGCTCGCGCGTCGTCGCCCGGCGAGAGCGTGTGCTCGCTGTAGTCCAGCAGGCGCAGGTCGTACCCGACCGTCGACAGCGCGTCGAAGAACGCCGCGATCGGGCCGTTGCCGCGGCCGGTGACCTCGTGCTCGTCACCCTCCACGCGCACGGTCGCGGTGATGTCGTACTCGCCGTCGCCGTTGTCGCGGACGTGCTGGCGGACCAGCTCCAGCGGCGTCTTCAGCTCCAGGTACTCGGCCGAGAAGGCGTTGTACATCGTCGTCGGGTCGACCTCGCCGCCCTCGGTGTCGGTGTAGCGCTGGATGACCTTCGAGAACTCGATCTGCAGCCGCCGCGGGAGGTCGAGCTGGTGCTCGGCCTTCATGATGTAGGCGACGCCGCCCTTGCCGGACTGCGAGTTCACCCGGATCACGGCCTCGTACGTGCGGCCGACGTCCTTCGGGTCGATCGGCAGGTACGGGACCTCCCACGGGTGCTCGTCGACCGGTACGCCCGCCTTGTCCGCGGCGTCCTTCATCGCGTCGAGACCCTTGTTGATCGCGTCCTGGTGGCTGCCGGAGAACGCGGTGAAGACCAGGTCGCCGCCCCACGGCGAGCGCTCGCCCACCGGCAGCTGGTTGCAGTACTCGACCGTCCGCTTGATCTCGTCCATGTCGGAGAAGTCGATCTGCGGGTCGATGCCCTGGCTGTAGAGGTTCATGCCCAGCGCGACCAGGTCGACGTTGCCGGTGCGCTCGCCGTTGCCGAACAGGCAGCCTTCGATCCGGTCCGCGCCGGCCTGGTAGCCCAGCTCGGCGGCGGCGATGCCGGTGCCGCGGTCGTTGTGCGGGTGCAGCGACAGGATCACCGAGTCGCGGCGGGCCAGGTTCCGGCTCATCCACTCGATCGAGTCGGCGTAGACGTTCGGGGTGGCCATCTCGACGGTCGCGGGCAGGTTCAGGATCACCGGCTTCTCCGGCGTCGGCTGCCAGATCTCGGTGACGGCGTTGCAGACCTCGAGCGCGTAGGACAGCTCGGTGCCGGTGTAGGACTCCGGCGAGTACTGGAACCGGAAGTCGGTGTCCGGCTGCTTCGCGGCCAGCTCGACGACCATCTCCGCGGCCTGCGTCGCGATCTTCTTGATGCCCTCGCGCTCCTCGCGGAAGACCACGCGACGCTGCAGGATCGAGGTCGAGTTGTAGATGTGGACGATCGCCCGCGGGGCGCCTTCCAAGGACTGGAACGTCCGCTCGATCAGCTCGGGACGGCACTGGGTCAGCACCTGGATGCTGACGTCGTCCGGGATGGCGTGCTCTTCGATGATTTCGCGGACGAAGTCGAAGTCCGTCTGCGACGCGGCCGGGAAGCCGACCTCGATCTCCTTGTAGCCCATGCGGACCAGCAGGTCGAAGAACTTCCGCTTGCGCGCGGGCGACATCGGATCGATCAGGGCCTGGTTGCCGTCACGCAGGTCGACGGCGCACCACAGCGGCGCGCGTTCGATGCGCTTTTCGGGCCAGGTGCGGTCGGGCAGGTCGATGTTCTCGACCAGCTCGTACCAGGGGCGGTAGCGGTGGACCGGCATGGACGTGCCGCGCTGGGTGTTCCAGGCGGGCTGGTCGGCGGGCGCCGGGCGAGAAGGCTTGCGGATCTTGCTCATGGGATTTGGGGTGTCTCCAGATCGACGGGTGCGACCGGCACCACGAAGCCCCGCGACGGGGAGCCGGTCCGGTCAGGCCCCGTCGCGGCAGCGAAGCAGGAGAGCACGCGCCACGGCCCCACCATAACCAGCGAACGGGCGCGGAGGGAAGCCGGGCCGTGGTGGAACTGTTACCCGGTCAGTTACTTGTGGGTAGCAATCGGCGGGACACCGTGCGAAACTGCGGGCATGGGTGAGCACGCAGAGTCGTCGTCGGAGGAAACGCGCGTTTCGCGGCGCGCCGCCGTCGACTGGCGCCAGACCGGGGGCAAGGTGGCCTCGCTGGTGGCGTCGATCGTCCGCTGGGTGGGCTTGATCTTCGCCGCGTTCCTGGTGATCCACGTGATCTTCACGGTCGGCTCGGCGAACCCGGCGAACGGCATCGTCTCGTTCGTGAAGTCCTGGGCGGACAGCCTCGCCCTCGGCTTCGGTGACCTGTTCACGCCGAGTGACGAGAAGCTGCGCGTGCTGGTGAACTACGGGATCGCGGCCATCTTCTGGATGGTCGTGTCGGGGATCCTGGCCAAGGTCATCCGCCGCGTGGGCGGGGCGTCATAGCGCCGGCTCGCCCCACTTGCCGGTGAAGGCGAACTCCTCCAGCGGCAGCCGCACGCGGTCCGCCTTCTCGCGCTCGATCCGCCAGTCCTCCTCGAGGACGTCCGGCGACGCCGCCGACCCCACCGCGATCGCCACCTTCGGGACCGCGTCCTCCGGCAGCGAGAAGGCCGCGCGCACCGCGTCCGGGGAGAAGCCCGCCATCTGGTGCGCGATCAAGCCCAGCTCGACCGCCTGCAGCACGAGGTTCTCCGACGCCAGCCCGAGCCCGTACTCCGCGTACGGCACCGAGCCCTTCTCGTTCGTCGTCACCATCACGCCGATCAGCAGCAGGCTCGCCCGGTGCGCCCAGGCCTGGTTGCCCGAATTCAAGGTGCTCAAGATCGCGTCGAACGACGGCGTGCCGCGGACGCCCACCAGGTAGCGGGCCGGCTGGGTGTTGCCGAACGACGGCGCCCAGCGGGCCGCCTCCAGCAGCGCCCGCACCTGGTCCGGGGTCACCACGGCGGACGAGTCGTAGGCCCGCGGGCTCCACCGTTCCGCCATCAGGGTTGCGATCGGGACGCTCGTCACAGCTGGTTTCCGCACGACCCCGACCCTACCCAGGCGTGCGCTGCATCACTCGGACGGAAGGGCTCCGCGCATTCCGTTGGCATCGCGGAAGATTTACTTCCGAGACCGCCGCCGGACGGGTGCGCCCCACGTCAAGAGGGTGGCAGCCCGCCGCGGCCCCGGTAGGCTCCAGTTCAAATCATGGGACGCGGGGGCTCTCCGGTGCCCACCAGGGAGCCGCCCGGCCCGCGAGGAGGTTCGGGCGTGGCCCTCGTGGTCCAGAAGTACGGCGGATCGTCGCTGGAAAGTGCCGACCGGATCAAGCGCGTGGCGGAGCGGATCGTCGCGACGAAGAAGGCGGGCAACGACGTCGTCGTCGTCTGCTCGGCGATGGGTGACACCACCGACGAGCTGCTCGACCTGGCGCAGCAGGTCAACCCGGCGCCGCCGGAGCGGGAGATGGACATGCTGCTCACCGCCGGTGAGCGCATCTCGAACTCGCTGGTCGCGATGGCGATCGCGGCCCAGGGCGCCGAGGCCTGGTCGTTCACCGGTTCGCAGGCCGGCGTCGTCACGACGTCGGTGCACGGCAACGCGCGCATCATCGACGTCACCCCGAGCCGGGTCACCGAGGCGCTCGAGCAGGGCTACGTCGCGCTGGTCGCCGGCTTCCAGGGCGTCGCGCAGGACACCAAGGACATCACCACGCTGGGCCGCGGCGGCTCGGACACCACCGCCGTCGCGCTGGCCGCCGCGCTGAACGCCGACGTCTGCGAGATCTACTCCGATGTGGACGGTGTGTACACGGCCGACCCGCGGGTGGTGCCGGACGCGCGCAAGCTCGACACCGTCACCTACGAAGAGATGCTCGAGCTCGCCGCGAGCGGGTCGAAGATCCTGCACCTGCGCTCGGTCGAGTACGCGCGCCGCTACGGCGTCCCGATCCGAGTCCGTTCTTCCTACAGCGACAAGCCGGGCACGACGGTGACCGGTTCTATCGAGGAGATCCCCGTGGAACAAGCCCTGATCACCGGTGTGGCGCACGACCGCTCCGAAGCCAAGATCACGGTGACCGGGGTGCCGGACCACACCGGTGCCGCGGCCCGGATCTTCCGCGTGATCGCCGACGCCGAGATCGACATCGACATGGTGCTGCAGAACGTGTCCAGCACCGTCTCCGGCCGCACGGACATCACGTTCACGCTGTCGAAGGCCAACGGCGCCAAGGCCGTCAAGGAACTGGAGAAGGTCAAGGCGGAGATCGGCTTCGAGTCGGTCCTCTACGACGACCACGTCGGCAAGGTGTCGCTGGTCGGCGCCGGGATGCGCTCGCACCCGGGTGTCACGGCGACGTTCTGCGAAGCGCTGGCCGAGGCCGGCGTCAACATCGAAATCATCAACACCTCGGAGATCCGCATCTCGGTGCTGATCCGGGACGCGCAGCTCGACGACGCCGTGCGCGCGATCCACGAGGCGTTCGAACTCGGCGGCGACGAAGAAGCCGTCGTCTACGCGGGGAGTGGTCGCTGATGGCGGACGGGCTGCGGGTCGGGGTGGTCGGCGCGACCGGCCAGGTCGGTGCGGTGATGCGCAAGCTGCTGGCGGAGCGGGAGTTCCCGGTCGCCGAGCTGCGCTACTTCGCTTCGGCGCGCTCGGCGGGATCGAAGCTTCCCTGGCGTGACACGGAAATCACGGTCGAGGACGCCTCGACGGCGGACGTGTCCGGTTTGGACATCGCGCTGTTCTCCGCGGGCGGGTCGACGTCGAAGGCGCAGGCCCCGCGGTTCGCGGCGGCCGGGGTCACGGTGATCGACAACTCTTCGGCGTTCCGGATGGACCCGGACGTGCCGCTGGTCGTCAGCGAGGTGAACCCGGAGGCCGTCAAGGAGGCGCGGAAGGGGATCATCGCGAACCCCAACTGCACGACGATGGCCGCGATGCCGGTGCTGAAGCCGCTGCACGACGAGGCCGGCCTGGTCCGGCTGGTGGCGTCGACGTACCAGGCGGTGTCCGGCAGTGGCCTGGCCGGCGTCGACGAGCTGGCGGGCCAGGTGCGCGCCGCCGCGGAGCACGCGGCCCTGCTGACCCACGACGGCGCGGCGATCGAGTTCCCGAAGCCGGAGAAGTACGTCCGCCCGATCGCGTTCAACGTCCTCCCGATGGCCGGGTCCATTGTGGACGACGGTGAGCTGGAGACGGACGAGGAGAAGAAGTTCCGCAACGAGAGCCGCAAGATCCTGAGCATCCCGGGGCTCGGCGTGTCGTGCACCTGCGTGCGCGTGCCGGTGTTCTCGGGGCATTCGATCTCGGTGAACGCGGAGTTCGAGCGGCCGCTGTCGGTGGAGCGGGCGACGGAGCTGCTGACGCACGCGGCGGGTGTCGAGCTGTCGGAGATCCCGACCCCCCTGCAGGCGGCGGGCAACGACCCGAGCTACGTCGGCCGGATCCGCGTGGACCAGGGTGTCGAGGGTGGCCGCGGACTGGCGCTGTTCATCTCGAACGACAACCTGCGCAAGGGTGCGGCCCTCAACGCCGTGCAGATCGCGGAGCTGGTGGCCCAGCAGCTCTGACGACGTTCTGAAGGCCCCTCACCGAGCCTCGGTGAGGGGCCTTCACGCGTCCCGGCCCGCTTTCCGGCAGGTCTGGGACCGCAGGGCGGCGAACTGCTTGACGGGATCCGCGGACCGCGTGACGTCGGTCGTGAAGTTCCAGACGTAGCCGTCGGCGTGCCCGCCGAGCTTGCGGAACTGGGCAACGGCCTCGTCGTGGCGCCCGTTGTGGTGCAGTGCGTAGATCGCGTAGCCGCGGTCTTCCCGGGTGGCGGGGTGGTCGGCGCCTTCGCCGTCCAACCAGGGCAGGGCCGTGTCGAGGGCCTCCTGGACGTACCTGCTGCGCCAGATCGGGGTGCCCTCCATGGCCATTTCGAAGGCTGCCTGCAGGGGCAGGGGCGTCAGCGACGGCGCGATGGCCGCGGCGCCGGACGCGAAGTCGAGCAGGCGTTCTTCGGTGCCGTGCCACTTCGGGCACCAGTACTGCAGGGCGCGGTTGTGGCCGGGACGGTGCGCGGGCGCGCGGACGAGCAGACCCGACCAGATCCCGTCGAACGGCTGGTACCGGACTTCGAGCCCCTTGCAGACGGTGACGAGGGTCGCCCACGGCGTCGGATCGGCGCCGGCGAGTTCGGCCGCCTTCCAGGCGGTGTCCCGGGCGTATTCCAGCAGCTGGAGGTAGGGCCCGAACTGCTGGCGGCTGGTGTGCCGGGCGCGCGCGGCGCCCCGCCGCTGCCAGGCCAGGGCGACGAAGGTCTCCGCCTGCACAACGGTGGCGTCGGGATCGCCGTCCCGCTCGGCGAGCCAGTCACGCAGCCACTGGCGCTCGGTGGTGGCGGCGGTCGCCAGCGCGGCGACGGCGGCGGTGCGCCGGTCCCAGTCCCCGTGCCGGGCGGCGACGAGCTCGGCGGCGGGGTGCCAGTCCCCGGCCAGCGCGGCGGAGAGGGCGGCGGCCACCTCGGGATCGGCGTGGTGCGGATCGGCGGTCAGGTCGGCGTCCGGGACCAGCCCCCGGGCGGCGGGCCCGGGGCCGGGCAGCAGGCGCATGCGTGTTCCCCCTCCACAGTGGACGATCGGAAAATCGCCTTGTCCGATTCGCTCTCGAGAGGGATCCTAAGCCCCGTAAGCAGGTCAAGGGGAGGAAAACATGTACACCGCTGTCGAAGGCGCCCGCGTCCCGATCCGGATGTGGGCGGATCCCGCGTCGGTCGAAGAGCAGGCCATGCGGCAGCTGCAGAACGTCGCGAACCTGCCGTGGGTGCACGGTGTCGCCGTGATGCCCGACGTCCACTACGGCAAGGGCGCCACCGTCGGCAGCGTCATCGCCATGCGTGACGCCGTCTCGCCCGCCGCCGTCGGGGTCGACATCGGGTGCGGGATGAGCGCTGTCCGGACGTCGCTCACGGCGAAGGACCTGCCTGACGACCTCGGCAAGCTGCGCCGGCGCATCGAGAGCGCCGTGCCCGTCGGCTTCGGGCTGCACAAGACGCCCGTGAACCCGGCGAAGGTGCACGGCGTCGGCGGCTGGGACGCGTTCTGGAAGCAGTTCGGCCAGCTGCACAGCGGCGTCCAGGAGCTGCACGACCGGGCCGCGCGGCAGATCGGGAGCCTCGGCGGCGGGAACCACTTCATCGAGGTCTGCCTCGAGCAGGGCGGCGCCGATGAGGGCCGGGTCTGGCTGATGCTGCACTCGGGTTCGCGCAACATCGGCAAGGAGCTGGCCGAGCGGCACATGGCCGTCGCGCGCAAGCTGCCGCACAACGCCGACCTGCCCGATCCCGACCTCGCGGTGTTCGTCGCCGGCACGCCGGAGATGCAGGCCTACCGGCGTGACCTGTTCTGGGCGCAGGACTACGCGGCGCGCAACCGCGCCACCATGGTCGCGCTGGTGAAGCAGGCGGTGCGCGACGAGCTCCCGCAGGTCACCTTCGACGACGCGATCTCGTGCCACCACAACTACGTCGCCGAGGAGACCTACGACGGCGTCGAGCTGCTCGTCACCCGGAAGGGCGCGATCCGCGCCGGATCGGGTGACCTCGGGATCATCCCGGGCAGCATGGGGACCGGTTCGTACATCGTCCGCGGGCTGGGCAACGAATCATCGTTCCAGTCGGCTTCGCACGGCGCCGGGCGGCGGATGTCGCGCAACAAGGCGAAGAAGCTCTTCACCGCCGACGACCTGGCGGCGCAGACGGCCGGCGTCGAGTGCCGCAAGGACTCCGGCGTGGTCGACGAGATCCCGGCGGCGTACAAGGACATCGAAACGGTGATCCGCGCGCAGACGGACCTCGTCGAGGTGGTCGCGCACCTCAAGCAGGTGGTCTGCGTCAAGGGCTGACGGTACCTTGGCGCCATGACGAGGGGTGGGATCACGGCCGCGCTGCTGGCTTCGGCCGCACTGCTGCTGAGCGGGTGCAGCGAGGTCGGCAACGCGGTCGACCAGGGGGGCTGGACGGCGGACAAGGTCGCGGCGTGCACCGAGGCACTCGGGCTCGCCGACCTGAACCCGCTGGTCGATCCGGCCCGGCTCCAGGCGCGCGCCGAGGACAAGGAGCGACGGCTGCGCGAGCTCGCGGGGCACGTCCAGGACGAGGACGTAAAGAACGCGCTGCTCGGCATGGCCGACTCGTACGTCCAGGTACAGAAGGAACACATCGAGGACGCCGGCGTCGTGGCCCAGTGGGTGCAGCGCAACCTCACGAAGCTCGACGCGCTCCGCGCCGCCTGCGGTTAGCGAGGCCACCACTCACGAGGGCCGCGGCAGGGTTTCGGCCAGCTCCGGTTCCGGGGCGGGCGCCGGGGTCCGGCGGCGGAGCAGGCCGGCCGAGGCGATCACCAGGCCGCCGAGGCCGGCCGCCGCGAAACCCCACTCCGGGCTCGAGTGGTCGATCGCGAAGCCGACCACCGGGCCGCCCACGGCCAGGCCGAGCCGGGTGAACGAGTCCTGCAGGCCCATCGCCTCGCCGCGGACCTGCGCCGGAGCGAGCCTGCTGACCGTCTCGGTCGTGGCCGCCAGCGTCGGAGCGCACAGCAGGTTGGTCGGGATCAGCGCCAGCATCAGCAGCCACCACGGGTGGTCGGCCAGGCCGACCGGCACCACCAGCAGCGCGAGCAGCAGCATCAGCACGCCCTGCGGCAGCGTCCGCTTCGCCGCGCCGTGCAGGATGCCGCCGAGGATCGACGCCGCGCACATCACCGCGATGACCAGCCCGGTCACGCCGAGCTCGCCGTTCGCCCGCAGGGCCGCTGGCTTCGCTGTGGTGCGCCTACGCCGGTTCCCCGGGCGAGCTGATCGCCGCCCGCGCCGGGCTCGGCGTCGGCGCCGCGTTCCTCATCCCGCTCTCGCTCTCGCTGCTGAACATCCTGTTCCCGCCGGAGGAGCGGGCGAAGGCCCTGACGACCTGGGTGATGGCGATGTTCGCCGGCATCCCGCTCGGGCCGCTGCTCGGCGGCTGGCTGCTCGACCACTTCGCGTGGGGCTCGGTGTTCCTCATCAACGTCCCGCTGACGGCCGTCGGTGTCGTCGCGGTGCTGTTCCTCCTGCCGCTCACCCCCGGCTCCGGTCGCGGCCGGATCGACTTCACGGGAATCGCGCTCTCGGCCGCGGGGCTGGTCTCGCTCACCTACGGCTTCGTGCACGCCGGCGAGCACGGCTGGGCCGATCCGGTGACGTACGGGCTGATCGGGCTGGGCGCCGCGCTGGTCGCGGTGTTCTGCTGGGCGCAGACGCGGGTGGCCGCGCCCCTCACCGACCTCGCGCTGTTCCGCGAGCCGCGGTTCGTCTGGGGCGCGGTGCTGGCCACGGTCGCGTCCTTCGCGCTGATGGGCCTGCTGTTCGTGCTGCCGCAGCTGTTCCAGGCGGTGCAGGGGGCCGACGCGCTGCAGACCGGCGTCCGGCTGCTGCCGCTGATCGGCGGGATGCTGGTGTCGGCGAAGGTCGCCGAACGGCTGGTCGCCGCGGTCGGCGTGCGCGCGGTCGTCGCGGGCGGGTTCGGCCTGCTCGCGGCCGGGCTGGGGTGGGGTTCGACGACGTCGCCGTCGGGTGGCTACGGCGCCACCGTGGGCTGGGAGCTCGTGATCGGCTTGGCCACCGGGGCCACGCTGCCGCCGCTGATGACGATGGCGATGGGCGCGCTCACCGAAGGCCGTTCCGGCGCCGGTTCGGCGTTGATCCAGGTGCTGCGCCAGGTCGGCGGCACCATCGGGGTCGCCGTGCTGGGCACGGTGCTCAACAGCGGCTACCGCGACGGCGTCGACGTCGGTGGCCTGCCGGCGCCGGTCGCCGACGTGGTCCGCGGCAGCGCCTCCGGTGCGGTCGCCGTGGCCGGGCAGCTGCACCGGCCCGAGCTGGCCGCGTCCGCGCGGGCCGCGTTCACCGACGGCATGGCCGCGACGCTGTGGGTGTGCGCCGGTCTCGGCGTCGCCGGGGCGCTGCTCGCGCTGGTGTTCCTGCCCGGCCGGACGGCGGCTGACGTGCAGCCGCGAGAATCGGAGCATGACGTCGTCGCCGGCTGAGCCCACCGAGCCCGTAGGACTGCGCGAGCGCAAGAAGGCCAAGACGCGGGCCGCGATCCAGCGGCACGCGTTGCGGCTGTTCGACGAGCAGGGGTACAGCGCCACGACGGTCGACCAGATCGCGGCCGCGGCGGAGATCTCGCCCAGCACCTTCTTCCGGTACTTCCCGACGAAGGAGGCGACGGTGCTCTACGACCCGTTCGACCCGCTGCTCGTCGAGGCCGCGGTCGCGCAGCCGCCCGAGCTGAGCCCGATCGGCGCGCTGCGGGCGACGATGAACTTCATCCGCGAGCAGCTGCCCGCCGGGGAGTGGGAGCGGGAACGGCAGCGGCAGCGGCTCGTGTTCCGCGAGCCGGAGCTGCGCAGCGCGGTGATGGACAAGTTCGCCGAGGGCATCGACGTGCTGGCCGGCCTGGCCGCGCGGCGCACCGGCCGGCCCGTGGACGACTTCGAGGTCCGCAACTGGGCCGGCGCGGTGGTCGGCGTGGTGCTGGCCGCGTTCCTCGGCGCGGCGGCGGACCCGGAGGCCGACACGCTGGTGATCGTCGACCGCGCCGTCGCCCACCTGGAGGCGGGGATGCCGCTGTGAGCAGCGGCGGATTACGGAATTGATTTCGCATTTCCCCGGCCACCTCGCGGGAAACCGTGTGGGTGGCGGCGTGAGCGTGGGGGACGCCCCATCTGGAGCAGTGGAGTCACGCGCTCTAGAAAATCGACCCGCGGGTCGTGAGCGGTAAGGCGGGTTCCTAACCCGCCTTACCACTCACGAGGGCCGCGCGCGTGCTTCAGTTCACTTTGGACAGACCCTGCCGGAGGGCGCCCGCTGTCTCCGCCAGTGCTTCGCGGAAGCGGGTGCCGACGCCGGTGAAGTTGATGAACCCGTGGATCAGGTCCTCGTGCCGCCGCAACGCCACCGGGACCCCCGCCTCACGCAGTTTCTCCGCGTACGCCTCGCCTTCGTCGCGCAGCGGGTCGAACCCCGCCGTGACGACCAGCGCCGGCGGCAGCCCGCTCAGGTCCTCCGCGCGCAGCGGCGAGAGCCGCGGGTCGGTCAGGTCGGTGCCTTCGGGCACGTAGTGGCCTTCGAACCACTTCATGTGCACGTCGGTCAGGAACAGGTTCTCGGCGAACAGGTCCTGCGAGCGGTAGCGCCGCGCGAAGTCCGTCGCCGGGTAGATCAGCAGCTGGAACGCCGGCACCGGGCCGCCGCGGCGCACCGCCTGCTGGGCCGTCACCGCCGCGAGGTTGCCGCCCGCGCTGTCGCCGCCCACCGCGATGCGGTCCGGGTCGGCGCCGAGGTCGCCCGCCTTCGCCACCACGTACTCGAACGCCGCCAGCGCGTCTTCCGTCGCCGCCGGGAAGGGGAACTCCGGGGCCAGCCGGTACTCGATCGACAGCACCCGCACCCCGGCGTGCTTGGCCAGGAAGCGGGCGGCGTTGTCGTGGCTCGACCGGGTGCCGATCACCCAGCCGCCGCCGTGGAAGAACACCAGCAGCGGCGACTTCTCGGGCAGCCCGACCGGCGTGTAGAGCGTCGCCGGCAGGTCCCCGTCGGGCGTCGGGACGGCGATCTCCCGCACCGAGACCGGCTCGATCGGCTTGCCGCTGACCAGGTGCCTGCCGGTGTCGAGCAGGGCCCGCGACCGCTCGACCGAGCCCTGCACCAGCTCGGCCCGGGCGATCTTCTGGAGCCGGAGGAGGAGCTGGGCGTCGAGCGCGAGGTCCTGGCCGTCGATGCGGACGGTCGGGCCCGCGACCGCCCGTCGCATCGGCGTGGGCAGCCAGAACGCGAGCTGCGAAGCCGCGGCTTGGGCGCGGACCGGGAGCGGGATCGCCATGGTTCCTCCATCAGCGTCAGGGCTGCAGGGGAGGTTACTTGTCAGTAGGTAACTGGTCCAGGTGTGACCGGCACCTCGGTCCCAGAGTCTGGTCCTCCAGTTAAGTAGAGGGGTTAGCCTGAAAACGTGACTTCAGCCAGGACGATCAACGTGCTCGGGATCGGCGGCTCTCTCCGCGAGGGTTCCCAGTCCGAACGCGCGCTGCAGATCGCGCTCGACGGCGCCGCCGAGGTGGGCGTCCGGACCCGGCTGATCACCGGCCCCGAACTCGTGCTGCCCTTCTACGACGCCGGTGTCCCCGAGCGCGACGAGCGCGCCACCCGGCTGGTGGAGGCCATCCGGGAGGCGGACGGGCTCATCGTCGTCTCGCCGGGCTACCACGGCGCGCTGTCCGGCCTGGTCAAGAACGCCCTGGACTACGTCGAGGACCTGCGCGGGGACACCCGCCCGTACCTCGACGGCCGCGCGGTCGGCCTCGCCGCCGTCGCCTACGGCTGGCAGGCCGCGGTGACCACGCTCGAGCAGCTCCGCACCATCACGCACGCGCTGCGCGGCTGGGCCACCCCGCTGGGCGGCTCGATCAACTCCGCCGAGACCAAGTTCGACGAGGCCGGCGGCGCGTCGGACGAGAAGAGCGTCCGCACCCTTCGCCTGATCGGGCGGCAGGTCGCCGAATTCGCGGTGACGCGCACCGCATGACGTTTCGCCCTGGGGGCGCCGGGTACGTAACCAGACGTGATGCCTGCCATGTGGGGGCACCGTTCCGCGGGTGCGGGATGTTGTGCCCAGTGAGACGCTCGTTGAGGAGCGTCCGCGACAGAAGGCAGGCTGAGCATGGGTCAGGCGCTTTACACCGCGGTGGCGACGGCGCGCGGCGACGGCCGCAACGGCGAAGTGACGTCCTCCGACGGCGTCATCGACGAGTCGCTGGCCGTCCCGAAGGAGATGGGCGGGCCCGGCGGGGACAAGACCAACCCCGAGCAGCTCTTCGCCGCCGGTTACTCGGCCTGCTTCCACAGCGCTCTGCAGCTGGTCGCCCGCCAGGCGAAGGTGCAGCTGACCGGCTCGACGGTGACCGCCGAGGTCAGCGTGCTCAAGCAGGAGGTCGGGTTCGGCCTCGGCGTCGCGCTGAACGTCTCGCTGCCGGGTCTCGACCAGGCCCAGGCCGACCAGCTGGTCGAGCAGGCGCACCAGGTGTGCCCGTACTCCAACGCGACCCGCGGCAACATCGAGGTCGCGCTCTCCGCCACCGTCTGACCCGCCACCCCCGGTCCGAACCAGTACGAGGAAGGATCACAACCAGATGAGCAAGTCTCCGATCAAGAGCCCGCTGTCCGAGGCCGACAAGGAGATCACCGGCAACGCCCTGCAGGCGACGCTGGTCGACCTGGTCGACCTGTCCCTCATCGCCAAGCAGGCGCACTGGAACGTCGTCGGGTCGAACTTCCGCAGCGCGCACCTGCAGCTCGACGAGCTCGTGAACACCGCCCGCCAGTACGTCGACGAGGTCGCCGAGCGCGCCAACGCCATCGGCATCTCGCCGAACGGCAAGGCCAAGACCGTCGTCGAGAGTTCGGGCGTGCCCGAGTACCCGGACAACTGGCAGTCGGTGGAGTCCACGGTCGCCGCGATCGTCGACATCCTGGCCGCCCTCATCGAGCGGCTGCGCCAGCGCATCGACGAGACCGACAAGAGCGACCTCGTCACGCAGGACCTGCTGATCGAGATCACCCGGGCGCTGGAAGAGGCGCACTGGATGTGGCAGGCCCAGCAGGCCTGATTTTCCCACCAAAGGGGCCGTTCCGGACGGAGCGGCCCCTTTCGCGCGCGTGTGGCCAGTACGTTCGGTGGCATGGTCTTGCATCAGGGGAACGCCGAGCGCCCGAACCGCGCGGCCGGGACGAATCCGCTGTACGCCGGGGCGAACCCGGCCCTCGCCGCGGACTTCGTCATGCCGCACGACAGGCTGCGCGAAGACTCGCTGCCGCCGGACACCGCGCTGCAGCTCGTGCGCGACGAGCTGATGCTGGACGGCAACGCGCGGCTCAACCTGGCCACGTTCGTCACGACCTGGATGGAACCGCAGGCGCGCGAGCTGATGGCCGAGTGCGTCGACAAGAACATGATCGACAAGGACGAGTACCCGCAGACGGCCGAGCTCGAGCGGCGCTGCGTGAACATCCTCGCCGACCTCTGGCACGCACCCGACCCCGCGGACGTCATGGGCTGCTCGACGACCGGATCGTCGGAAGCGTGCATGCTCGCCGGGATGGCGCTGAAGCGGCGCTGGAACCGTCACGGCCGCGGCGGCAAGCCCAACCTGGTGATGGGCGCGAACGTCCAGGTGTGCTGGGAGAAGTTCTGCGAGTACTGGGAGGTCGAGCCGCGCCTGGTCCCGATGGAGGGCGACCGCTACCACCTCACCGCCGACGAGGCGGTGGCCCGCTGCGACGAGAACACGATCGGCGTGGTGGCGATCCTCGGCTCGACGTTCGACGGCAGCTACGAGCCGGTCGCGGAGATCACCGCGGCCCTGGACGCGCTGGAGCAGCGGACCGGCTGGAACATCCCGGTGCACGTCGACGGCGCCTCGGGCGCGATGATCGCCCCCTTCCTCGACCCGGACCTGGAGTGGGACTTCCGCCTGCCGCGCGTGGCGTCGATCAACACGTCGGGCCACAAGTACGGGCTGGTGTACCCGGGGGTCGGCTGGGTGCTCTGGCGCGACAAGGCCGCGCTGCCGTCCGAGCTGGTGTTCAACGTCAACTACCTGGGCGGCGACATGCCGACGTTCGCGCTGAACTTCTCCCGCCCGGGCGCCGAGGTCGCGGCCCAGTACTACACGTTCGTGCGGCTCGGCCGCTCCGGGTTCGCGGCGGTGCAGCAGGCTTCGCGGGACGTCGCCACGCACCTGTCGTCCGGGATCGCCGGGCTCGGGCCGTTCTCGTTGCTGACCCGAGGTGACCAGCTGCCGGTGTTCGCGTTCACGACCGTTCCGGACGCGGGCTTCGACGTCTTCGACGTGTCCCGGCGGCTGCGCGAGCGGGGCTGGCTGGTGCCGGCGTACACGTTCCCGGAGAACCGGACGGACCTGGCGGTGCTGCGCATCGTGGTCCGCAACGGCTTCACGCACGACCTGGCCGACCTGCTGCTGGCGGACCTGGCCCGGGTGCTGCCGGAGCTGGAGCAGCTCGGCGGCCGCCCGAAGGACCCGGCCCAGGCGACGGCGTTCCACCACTAGCTCACCGCCACATCGCCAGGGCGGCTACCGGCGGGTAACGTCGAGGCCATGGGTGTCGCTGCTGACGAACGCCGGGCGCTGAGCGCGCTCTTCGAAGACCTCGGGCCGGACGCGCCGACGTTGTGCGAGGGCTGGACCACGCGGGACCTCGCCGCGCACCTCGTCGTGCGGGAGCACCGGCCGGACGCCGCGCCCGGCATCCTCGTGCCCGCGCTCGCCGGGTACACCCGGAAGGTGCAGGACCGCTACGCCGCCAAGCCCTGGGGCGAGCTCGTGGGCCAGGTCCGCACCGGCCCGGCGAAGTTCTGGCCCACCGCGATCGGCCCGCTCGACGAGCTCACGAACACCGCCGAGTTCCTCGTGCACCACGAGGACGTCCGGCGGGCGCAGCCCGGCTGGGAACCGCGGCCCGCGGACCCCACCCGGGACGCCGCCGCCTGGAAGTCGGCGAAGCAGGCCGCCAAGCTGAACCTGCGCAAGGCGCCGGTCGGCGTCACCCTCCGCACGAAAGACGGCCGCGAGGCCGCGGTCAAGACCGGGCCCGACCCGGTCACCGTGGTCGGCGACCCGGTCGACCTGCTGTTGTTCGTGTTCGGCCGCGACGCCGTGAAGCTCGGCTTCGAGGGCGACGCGGCCGCCGTCACGAAGCTGCAGGCTGTGAACCGCGGACTCTGACCGTCACCCACCGCCCCACCGGCAGCGCGACCACGATCGCGGCCAGCACCAGGTGCACGGCCATGAACGCGACCGCGGCCGGCACGCTCGGCGGCCCGCCGAGGAACACGATCATGTGCGACGCCCACTTCAGCTCGGTCGGCTTCGTCCCCGCCGACCAGACGTCGTTGAGCGCCCAGAACGTCAGGTCGTTCACACCCGAGATGACCACCAGGATCGACGCGACGCCGACCTTGAGCACGTTCGCCGTCCGGCCGCCGCCGAGGCGGTAGGCCAGCAGCGCGAACAGCACGATGAACGTCGTCACGAACAGCTCGAACTGGTACACCGGCTGGAACGCGTCGTCGTTCGTGGGCGCTTCCCTGGCGAACTGCTGGACCCGCATGACCAGTTCCGTGTCCAAATAGGACATGTAGACGAACACCGCGAACACGATCAGGGCCGGCCCGAACCGCCCGCGCGGGAACAGCGCCACGGTCAGCACCGCGAAGACGAACGGGCACAGCTTGAACGCCCAGTCGCCGACGTTGTCCAGCGTCTGGTCCGGCGGCAGCACCACCATGATCAGCAGCGTGGTGACCACCGCGGGAACGGCGGCCACCAGCCACAGCCACTGCCGCCGCCGGTACAGCGCGGCGACCAAACCGGGTGAATCCAGGACGGTCACTCTTCCTCCAGCCGCGGCTTCTCCACCCAGAACGGGCCGAGGGCCAGCGCGTCGACGTCGGTCTTCAGGTAGCAGGCGATGGCGTCCTGCGGGCTCGCCACGATCGGCTCGTTGTTGTCGTTGAACGAGGTGTTGACCACCATCGGCACCCCGGTCAGCTTCTCGAACTCGCTGATCATCCGGTAGTACAGCGGATTGTCCTCCCGGCTGACGGTCTGCACCCGCGCGGTCCCGTCGACGTGGGTGATCGCCGGGACCTCGGCGCGCTTGTCCGGCAGGACGTCGAACACCAGCAGCATCACCGGCGACGGGTAGTCGCTGACGAAGTACTCGCCCGCGCGCTCGGCCAGGCACGACGGCGCGAACGGGCGGAACGCCTCGCGGTGCTTGACCTTCTCGTTCATCCGCGTCTTCGATTCGGGGTCGCGCGGGTCGGCGACGAGGGAGCGGTTGCCGAGGGCCCGCGGGCCGCACTCCATCCGGCCCTGCACCCAGCCGACGATGCGGCCGTCGGCCACCTTCGCGGCCGTGTGCGCGGCGATGTCGTCGACACGCGCGTACTCGACCCCGGCGTCCTGCAACGCCACTTCCATCTCGGCCTCGGTGTACTCGGGACCGGTGTAGGTGTAGCCCTCGCGCGGGCGCGGCCGGTGGTACTTGCCGACCGAGACCTCGAGCGCGGCACCGAGCGCGCAGCCGTCGTCGGCGGCCGCGGGCTGGGCGAAGAAGTCCTCGAACGGTGTCTCCAGCAGGATCCGGCCGTTCATGACGCTGTTCAGCGCGACACCGCCGGCGACGCACAACCGCTTCGACCCCGTCTCACGCTGGAGCCACCGGGCCAGGTGCAGGCCGGCTTCCTCCAGCGTCACCTGCAGGGCGTAGGCGATGTCGCAGTAGTGCTGCGGCACCGGGTTCTCCGCCGTGACGCGGGTCTTCGGCCGGGCCGGGCCGAAGGTGTCGGTGAACTTCTTCGCCATCACGTGCTTGCCGGTCCGGTGGTGCCCGAACCAGCTGAGGTCCAGCTCGAAGCCGCCGTCGTCACTGAGGTGGATCAGCTGCTTGAACGCGTCGACGTAGGTGTCCTCGCCCAGCGGCGCGAGACCCATGATCTTGCCCTCGTCACGGGTCGGGTAGAAGCCGAGGTAGCCGGTGACGCCGGCGTACATCGCGCCGAGGGAGTGCGGGAACTTGATCCGCCGCAGGTCGACGATCCGGTCGCCGCGGCCGTGCGCGAGGTAGGTGGCCGTGCCGTCGCTGCCGATGCCGTCGAAGGTGAGCACGGCCGACTCGTCCCACGGCGAGATGAAGTAGCCGCTGGCCGCGTGCGCGCGGTGGTGGTCGACCAGGTGTGTCTTGAACTTCGTCGGACCGGTCCAGCCGACGGCTTCCTTGACGTCCTTCTCCAGCGTGTAGGAGCGCTTGATGTGCGCGAGGACCGCGCCGCCGACGTGGTAGTCGTCGCTGCCCGAGCCACCGCCGGTCTTGAACGTGTCCACCATCCCCGCGGACCGGCCGCCCTCGTCGCCGTTGGTGTTGCGGAAGACCTCCAGCGTGCCCGGGAAGTACCGGGCGAACACCTTGGCCGCGTGGATCCCCTCCTTCCAGCGCTGCCAGTAGTAGGCGACGTGGTCGACGTCGGCGAGGGTGATCCCGCCCTGCTCCAGGCAGAACTTGATGGCCTCGGCGGGGAAGCCGCCGTCGTGCTTGACGCGCGTGAAGCGTTCCTCTTCGGCGAAGGCGATGATCTCGCCGTCGCGCACGAGGGCCGCGGCCGAGTCGTGGACCCTGCTGATGCCCAGTACGTACATGACTTCCTCCCAGTGTGCAGACATCAGTGACGGCGGACCAGACGGCGCAGGACGGCCGCCTTGACCGCGAGCGCGAAGACGAGCGCGGCGAACCCGCCCACCGGCCCGAGCGGCGGGACGAGCAGGGCCGCGGCGGCGGCGGTCGCGACCAGTGAGACGACGGCGGCGCCCGACGTCAGCGTCAGCACCTTGCTGTTGGTGTTTTCGACGAGGAAGCTCGCGTAGATCCCGGTCGCGTACAACGCCGTCTCGACGAGCACGAGCACCCCGAGCACGACGTAGCTGTCTTCGTCGGTGAGCAACGCCCGCGTCGACGGCACCGCGAGCCCGGCGGCCAGCAGCACGGCGAACGCGATCCCGCCGCGCTCGACCAGCTTCAGCAGTTCGACGGCCCGGGCCCGGCCGGCCGCCGCGCCGGTGCCGCGCATCCGCCACGACGCCGTCGGCTGGTGCAGTTTCAGCTGGTAGAACACCAGCGAGCAGAACGCGCTCGACACGAGCAGCGCCAGGTAGAACGGGCCGCTTTCGGTGGTCCGTCCGGACAGCGCGAACACGCCGAACACCGTCGACGTCGCGAGCACGTCGAGCACCTCGGTCAGGCCGAGCAGGACCGTGCTGCGCCCGAAGGCCGGCAGGAGCCGGTGCCCCGGCAGCCCGCCGCCGCCCAGCCACGGCCGCGGCAGGAGCGCGACCGACGCGCCGAGGATCACCAGCAGGCCGCCGAGCAGCAGGGCCAGGTGCATCCCGGGCGGCCACCGCACCACCCACGTCAGGCAGGTCACCACGCCGACGACGACCGAGCCGGCGGTGAACGCCAATGCGTCCAATGTGGACTTCCCGCGCAGGCGGTGCAGGCCGGACACGGTCATCAGCAGGCCGCCGGAGATCGACCAGGCCGCCACGGTCAGGTACAGCGCCGCGTCCGAGCGCGGGGCCACCACGAGCGTGACGGCCATGGCGGCCAGCACCACCAGCACCGGCACCGCGGCGACCCGGACCGCGAGCGCGGCGACCGCGTCCAGGGTCAGCCGCAGCCGGGGGAGAGCCTTGAGCGCGGCCTTCTCCGCCGCGCCCGGGACGAAGTTGAGCCAGGTCATCAGGCCGAGCGCGTTCGCGAACCGCCCGTAGTCGCGGGCGCCCCACGCGGTGATCAGGACCAGGCCCATCAGCTGGACCGACAGCCGGAACGCGCCCCGGCCGGCGAGCAGCCGCAGCACCACCGCCGGCCGCGGCGGCGCCACGGCCGGCGCGGTGGTGGCCGAGGAGGGGCCCGTCACGGCAGGGGTACCGCCATGTCCTGCTCGTGGAGCAGGAACTTCAGCGTGCCGCGCACCGCGTTCTCCGCGGCGAGCAGCTCGGGCACCGAGTCGGCGGTGAGCACGGCGTACCCCAGCTTGTGGCCCGCCTGGTCGTACGGCCGGACGAAGGAACCCTCGTCGGCGAACAGGTGGAGCCCGACCAGCCCGGGCAGCGCGCGCACGTCCTCGACACCGTCCACTCGGGACAAGTGCCCGCCGCGGTCGGACGCGAGGACGTGCACCAGGGTGGGCTTCGGCTCGTGCAGGTCCAGCCGCACCTCACCGCCGGTCGCGGTGGCGATCCCGGCGGCGATCAGGTCGGCGCCGTGGCACTGCGCGATCGCTTCCGCGAGCCCGTTCCCGCCCATGCGGGCCCCCATCTCGACGAGGTACAGCTGCCCGTCGCGGCCGAGCACGGCGTCCAGCGTGAGCGGCCCGCTCCGGTAGCCGAGCTCGGTGCAGATCAGGTCGAGGGCCTCGATCAGCCGCAGTTCGGCGTCCGCCGGCAGCGCGGCGGGCAGCAGGTGCGACGACGTCACGAAGAACGGCGGCGGCGTGAGGGTCCGTTCGGTGACGGCGTGGAAGACGACCCGGCCGTCGACGACCAGCGCCTCGATCGTGAAGTGGGTGCCGTCGAGGTGTTCCTCGACGACCAGCCGTCCGGACGGCGAGAACGCGAGCGACTCGGCGAACGCACTGGTCAGCCGGCCCGGGCCGGGGCAGGAGACCACGCCCCGGCTACCGGAGGAGTCGACCGGCTTGACCAGGGCGGGGAACCGCAGCTGCTGGGCCGCGTGGACCAGTTCCGGCCCGGGGCGGCCGCTGACGCTGCGGTAGCCCGGCAGGCCGAGGTGGTCGCACAGGGCGCGGAACACCGCTTTGTCGGTCGAGGCCTCGACCGCGGCCACGGGCAGCGGATCCGGCATGCCCCAGTGCCGGGTCAGCCAGGCCAGTGCGGGCAGGCCGACGTCGCTGGCCGGGCACAGCACGCCGGCGAGGTCGTCACGGCCGTCGAGCGCGGCCGCGATCTGCTCCGGCGCGCGCACGCTGACCTGCAGGAACTCGTCGGCGTACGCCACGGCCGGTGCGCCGGGCCGGACGTCGACGCAGAGCGTGCGGAACCCCAGTTCCCGCGCTCGCTCGTAGGTGCTGACCGAACCGTCCGCGCCCCCCAGGATCACCAGGGTTCTCGCCGGGCCGTTCTTCGAACTCGTCACGCTGAAACGCCTTTCCCCAGTTGCACATCGATGAGCCGGGGACCCGCCGGGTCCTCCGAAGTGAAGAGCCGGTCGTCCGCCTCGACGGCGAAGTTCGCTTCCCGGACGTAGAACTGCCGGGGCCGCGGCTGTCCCGCACCGACCACGACGAGGTAGCGCACGGTCAGCGACAGGACGACCAGCAGCACGCTGAGCAGCGCGAACAGCAACGCGGCCGTGGCGCTCGCGCCGAGCAGCCCGAAGGCCGCCGCGGCGGCGGCCAGTACCCCGAGCCCGCCCGCGGACAGGGCGGTCGCGGACGCCGCCGTCGTCAGCCTCCGGGTGAACCCGACGAACAGCTCGATGGCGTGCGAAGCCAGGAAGCCGAAGCCGACCTTCGATTCGCCGCGTTCCCGGGCCCGGTGCGCCACCTGGACGCAGGTGTACCGGCTGGTCAGCCGGGGAACCGTGGCCAGGAAGTACGGCGTGCCGAGCCGCAGGTCGACGATCCGGCGGGCCAGCTCGGTGCGGACCAGCCGGAACGCGGTCGCGCCCGGCGGGATCTCGATGCGCAGCACGCGGCGGCCGAGGAAGTGGAACGCGGCGGTGCCCCAGCGGCGCAGCAGCGGGTCCTGGCGGTTGGTGCGGACCCCGAAGACCGCGTCGTTGCCCTGGCGGGCGGCTTCGATGAGCTTTTCCGCCTCGGCGGCGGGGAACTGCTGATCGGCGTCGACGTGCAGGACCCACGGCCGGGACGCATACCGGTAACCGGCCGAGAAAGCCGCTTCGAATCCGAAATTGCGGGTGAAAGACAGGTACCGCACGCGCGGGTCCGCGGCCGCGAGCGCGCGGATACCGGCGAGCGTGCCATCGGTGCTTCCGTCATCGACGAAAATAAGTTCGAGTGAATAGTGGCCCAGTTCGTTGGTTATTTCCCGATAGGACGGTTCGATATTTTCAACTTCGTTGAAGCACGGTACGACCACGGTGAGTCCACAGTCGACCGGGTCGGGAAAGGCCGTGGTCATCTGCGGCGCCAACGGCGAGTTGCCGGATTTGTGTCCGCGCGCTCACCGACAGTGCAAATGCTGAACATGAATCCCCCAGTTGGATCCGGTTGGACAGCATGCCGTTTTACGGCATCGCCGAGTTATAAGCATGCGGATCGTCGTTCGGGAGGGAATCCGGATGAATTAGTCCGTTCAGACGCAGACTAAAGTCGTGAGCCACCCGGCATTCGGGCTTCCTGCCGGCGAAGTGCTTCCGCTGACCCGGCGGATGACGCAGACTTCCCGGCCATGTGGAATCTGGGGGCGGGGGTCGTCTGGCGTGCTGCCTACGTCAGGGCGGTGCGGTCGGCGTTCGCCACGGTGCCGTTCTACCGCGAGCGCTGGGCGCTCGACGGCCGGGAGGACCCGGTTGTCGTGCCCGGTCGCACCGGGACGAACGGCGGCGCGGCACCCCTCGCGGAAGCTGTGCACAAACTCGTCGACCTCGTGCCGCTCGCCGGCGGCGCGCCACGGCCCGACCCCGCGCGCGGTCTCGGCCGGGTGCTGCGGACGGCCCGGGCTCCCGGGCCGGAGAGCCTGGTCGTCCTGCTCGGGCCGGACGGCCTGCGGCCGCCGTCCGACCTGCCGAAGGGGGTACGCGGCTGCGTCGCGGACCCGAACGGGCCGGGCGCCTCGGTGCTTCGCGAGCTGACGGCCGTGCTGCACCGGGGGCACCGCGTGCTCGTGGTCGGCGAAGACAAGGCCATCACCGCGGTCACCGCCGCGGTCCCCGAGGCCCACCGGATCGAGGCCGTGCCGCACCGCGAACTGGACTCGCTGGACAGCGGTCCCTACGGCGTGCTGCACGACCCGGTGCTCGGGTACCTCGGCGCACTCGGGAACTGCGGCCGGTGGCACCTCGACTGGCCGCACGTCTACGCGCGGCCCACCGCCGGCGGGCTCGCCTTCACCCTGCTGCGCCAGGATTCCCCGCGGTTCGTGGACGTCCTCCCGGCCGGTGGGGTGCGTGGCGAGATCGCTCCCTGCCCGCGCCACGGCACCCCGGTCGTCCTGACATGAGGTTCGAGTTCCACGATCCCCGCGTGGACCCGGCACCTGCGGGCTGGACGGAGTTCTTCCGGACCGCGCGGCTGCACCCGGTGTGGGACTACGAGCTGCTGGGCCTCGAAGCGTGGGGCGCCCGCAACCCGCAGCGGATCGCCGTCGCGAGGGACGGCGGCGAGATCGTGGCCGGGCTGTCCGTGCTGGTCTGCCACCCGCGGCTGGCTCCGCGGTTCGCGCCCGCGCCGGGACGGCGATCGCTGCGGCCGATCTGGGCCGAGGTGTTCCTGCCGTGGCTGAGCGGCTACCCGGGCATCGTGTTCGCGCCGGGTTTCCCGGCCGGCGACCGGGCCGCGCTGCTCCGCGAGTTCGAACGGGCGCTGCGGCGCCACCTCGGGCCCGGCCTCCTCGGCGTCCTCTACCGCGCGATCGACGAGGAGTTCGCGGGGCACACCGCGGGCCTCGGCCGCCTGGTCCGGCCCGCGCAGTCGACGGCCGTGCTGGAGAACCGGTTCCAGTCCGAAGAGGACTGGCTCAAGACGCTGCCCAGCGCCCGGCGTTCGAGCCTGCGACGGCGGCGCCGCCGGATCGCCGAAGACCCGGAGCTGGTCGTCCGCGGTGGACCCGGCCGCGACGACGTCGACGGCGCCGAGGTCGCCGCCCTGGTCAAGGCGCACCGGGAGCGCTACGGGAAGCTGCCGCTGGACACGCGCACGGTCCCGTCCGCGGGCTTCCTGCACCGGTTCATCCGGCGGCCGGACGTGCACACGCTCACCTACGCCGACCCCAGCGGCCGGCTGCTCGCGGTGAACACCCTCCTCGACCACCCGGACAGCCCGTGCCTGCAGCACTGGGCGGCGCTGCCGCTGGACGAGCGCGGCCGGGGATCGGGGCTGTACTTCGATTCCTACGTCCGCGCGGTGCGGTTCATGACGCAGCGCGGGGCGAAGGAGCTGTCGGCGGGCCGCGGGATGAACGAGCTCAAGGAGGAGCTGGGGTTCCTGCCGCGCAAGCTCTACGCGGCCGCGGCACCGAGGCCGGTGCTCGGCCGATGACCGCGCTCGCTTCGACGACGACAGCCGTGTCGGTCCACGACCCGCGGACCGACCCGCCGCCCGACGGCTGGGCCGCCTTCCGCAGCCGCTGCCTGCCGCCCGTGTGGGACTACGAGCTGCTGCGCCGCGAGGCGTGGCTGGCGAAGAACCCGCCGGTGCTCGCGGTGGTCCGGCGGGGCGCCCGGGTCGTCGGCGCGCTGTCGGTGATGGTGTGCCGCGGCTGGGGTGCGCGGGAGTTCGCGCCGGTGTCCGGTGGCCGGTTCCCGCTGCGCTGGGCCGAGGTCTACCTCCCGCTGCTGAGCGGCTATCCCGCGTGCGTCTTCGACGACGACGTCGACGCGCCTTCGCGGCGCGAGGCGATCCGCGAGTTCGAACGGGCGCTGCGGCAGTACGTCGGTGCCGGCCTGCTCGGGGTGGTCTACCGGGCGATGAATCCGGAGCTGGTGCCGGCGCTGACGGGCCGCGGCCGGATCAGCCGCGAGATCGATCCGGCCGCCGTGCTGCGCAACACCTACGCCACACCGGCCGAGTGGGAGGCGTCGCTGAGCCCCGAGGTCCGGCGGTACCTGCACGCCGACGTCGCCACCGAAGCGGCGTTCGGGCGGACCGACCTCGACCCGCACGAGCTGGCGGTGCTGCTCAACGCCCACCGCGCCCGGCAGGACGAACGCGCGTGGGCGGGCGGGCAGCGCTCGCGCGTCGGCGGGCTGCACCTGGACACCCGCAGCCCGATCGCGTCCGGGTACCTCGACGCGCTCGTCCGGCGGCCGGACGTGCTGACCCGCACCTACCGCGACGGCGACGGCCGGCTGCTCGGCTTCAACACGATGATCGACCAGGAGAGCGGCTGCGCGGTCCACCACTGGGCCGCGCTGCCGAGCGCGGCCGGCGGCCGGAAGGGTCTCTATGTCGACTGTTACGCGAAGTGCGTGGCCCACATGATCGCCGCGCGCAGGCCGGAGCTGACCGCGGGCCGGGCCATGCTGCCCGAGAAGTCCGCGCTGGGCTTCGGCACGCGGAGCCTGTTCTCGGTGGCCGTGCCCCGGCCGGTGCTGGGCCGATGATCGACGTCCTCGACCCGCGCCACGACCCGGAACCCGGGTACTGGACGGCGTTGCGCGAGCGGGCCGGGCTCCGGGCCGACTGGAGCTGGGAGGTGCTGGCCACGCAGGCCTGGGCCGCGCGGACCCCGCAGCCGATCACGGTGTTCCGGGACGGGGACCGGCCGTGCGGGGTGGTCAGCGCCGCGTGGGTCACCGCCCGCACCCGGCGGTACCGGTTCGCGGGGGCCGGCCGGGGCCGCGTGGGCGGTCTCGACGTCCGCGGGCCGGGCGCGAGTTCGCAACCCGGCTGGTGGTTCGACGGCGACGACGCCGACGGCGGCGTGCGGCGGCTGCTCGAAACGTACGTCCCGGCGATGCGGGCCGAGCTCGGGCCGGGGTTCGGCGGGCTGCTGCTGCGGCAGGTCGGGGCGGCGGGGCAGGACGCCGTCTCCGGCCGGTTCCGGCTGGTGCGGCGGACCGAGGACGTCGCCGTGCTCGACGTCGCGGAGTTCGGCTCCCGCGACGACTGGATGAACTCCCTGGCCCGGAAGCGGAAGCAGAACCTGCGCAAGATCTTCCGCACCTTCGACGCCGACCCGTCGGTCGAGGTGCGGTTCGTGCCGGGGAAGGACGCCGACCCGGTCGCCGTCGCGGAGGTGCTCCGGGTGAACGAGCGCAAGCACCACGACGTGCCGATCGTGCCGCTCCCGCACTTCACCGGCTACCTGACGGCGCTGCTGCGCCAGCCCGACGTCGGGGTGATCGAGTACCGGGACACGCGGACCGGCCGGCTGATCGCCCTGGCGACGTTGTTCGACCACCCGGAGCAGCCGATCGCCCGGCACTGGGGTGCGCTCCGGCCCGAGGACGGCGGCCGGCCGAACCTGTACTTCCACTTCTACGGCGAAGCGGTGCGCTGGGCGGTCGGGTGCGGGCGCACGTCCGTGGTGTTCGGCAAGAAGATGGCCGAGATGAAGGCCTCGCTGGGCGCGCGGCTGGTACCCCAGTACGCGGCCGCCATACCGGCGTGGTGCTAGCTTCCGGGCGTCACCTACCTGCAGGAGCCGCCATGCCGATGATCAGCGTTGCCATGTTCCCCGGCCGGACGCCGGCCCAGAAGAGCGCTCTGGTCCGCGAGCTGACCGACGCCTTCGTCCGCACCTGTGGCGGCAAGCCCGAAGGCGTCCAGGTGACGCTGGTCGAGATCGGCGCCGACCACTGGGCGTCCGGCGGCGTCCTCTACTCGGACCGCTGAGGGCACTTTCACGTGAAAGTGCCCCCCCCTCGCGAGGGACCTTTCACGTGAAAGTGCCGGTCCGGGGTCAGCGCAGGCCGAGGGCCCGCAGCGCGAAGTGGACCTCGATCGCGGTCTGCTTGATCGTCTCGGCGATCACCAGGGAGCCGTGGCCCGCGTCGTAGCGGTAGAACTCGTGGTGCAGGTCGCGGCCGCCGAGCCGGTCGAGGTAGTTCTCGATCTGGCGGATCGGGCAGCGCGGGTCGTTGTCGCCGGCCAGCACGAGCACCGGCGCCGTCACGGCGTCGACGTAGGTGATCGGCGAGCACTCCCGGTACACCGCCGGCACGTCCTCCGGCGAGCCGCCGAAGAGCGCGCGGTCGAACGAGCGCAGCTGCTCCATCTCGTCCTCGTACGCGGCGACGTAGTCGGCCACCGGCACCCCGGCGACGCCAGCCGCCCACCGCGACGGCTGCGTGCCGAGTGCGAGCAGGGACAGGTAGCCGCCCCAGGAAGCGCCGTTCACGACGCACTTCGCCGGGTCGCTCAGTCCGGTTTGGACGGCCCAGTCGTGCACCGCGGCGACGTCTTCCAGCTCGGTCAGGCCGGGGCGGCCTTCGATGGCGTCGCGCCAGGCCGAGCCGTAGCCGGTCGAGCCGCGGTAGTTGACCTCGACCACGGCGAACCCGGCGTCGAGCCAGGTCGCCCGATAAGCGGAGAAGCGGTCCTCGTCCGCCGCGTGCGGGCCGCCGTGCAGGGAGAACACCGTGGGCAGCGGGCCTTCCGGCGCGCCCGAGGGCCGCGAGACGAGCGCGTGGATCCGCCCGCCGACGCCTTCGACGAACGCGTCGGTCACCGGCTCCGACCCCGGCGCCCGCTCGCCCGGCGGCTCCAGGAGGATCGAGTCGGTGCCGTCGGTGGTCCGCGCCCGCACCGCGGCCGGCTCGGCGGCGCTGGACCACGAGTACTCGACCGTGCCGTCCGGGCGGACGCCCGCCCCGCCGATCCGGCCGGCCGGGGTGTCCACAGAGGACAAGTCAGCCGTCTCGAGGTCGTAGCGGTACAACGAACTGCGGCCTTCGTGGAAGTGGACGACGAGCAGGGCGCGCGCGTCCGGGTACCAGCCGGCGACGACCTCGCCGGGCAGGTCCAGTTCGAGTTCGGTCTCGGTGCCGGCCCGGACGTCCCAGACGAGCAGCTCCTCGCGGCCCCGGCGCTCGTGCAGCACCAGCAGCCGCTGGTCGCCCGGCAGCGGGGAGAATTCGAGGGCGGACAGGCCCTTGCCCTCGCCGTCCCACTTCTCGGCGACCGTCCCGAACCCGTCGGTCGCGAGCACCCGCAGCGCCGGGTGGCGCGAGTCGCCGTGCTCGGAGTGCGAGATCGCGATCAGGCTCTCGTCGCGGGACAGGGACGCGATGCCGGCGTCGTCCGGGTGGCTGTAGAAGCGGCGCGTCTCGCCGCCGATCCGGGCGAACAGCTCGCTGCCGTCGTCGGTCGAGACGCCGACCGCGACCAGCCGCGTGCCGATCTCGAGGCCGGCCGGGTAGCCGTCGTGGACGTCCGGGACGGCCTTCTCCGGCTTGCTCCCCTCGGTCGCGGCGAACGGCTCGCGCACCCAGGAGCCGAACTCGTCGCCGTCGGTGTCGTCGAACCACCAGATCCACTCGCCGTCGGGGGACGGCGTCGCGTGCAGGGTGCCGTTGGGCCGGTCGGTGACGCGGCGGTGCTCGTCCGTCGCGCGGTTCCAGGCGTAGACCTCCCAGACGCCGCTGGCGTTGGAGACGTAGACGTTGGCTTCCGGGGCGTCGCGGGCCCACTCGGGAACGGAGATGCGCGGGGCGTGGAAGCGGGCGCGCCAGCGGGCTTCGGCTTCGGCGTCGTCGAACAGCCGGTCCGGGACCACCGCGGGCGGATATTGGTTGGCTGACTGCGTGCTCACCCCTCGATCCTGCCACCTTCTGGCCGTACTGTGTGCGGGGTGCTGGAGGGTTACGCGCCGGGCTACGGTGCAGACGCGGTGTCGATGATGTCCGCGCGCACGGCGGCGGAGCGCGCGGTGTTCGCCCAGCCCCTGTTCCGGCCGGGCATGTGGGTGGTCGACCTCGGCTGCGGCCCCGGCTCGATCACCCTGGGCCTGGCCGCGGAGGCCCGGGTGGCGGGTGTCGACCGCGACGCGGGCCAGGTGGTCCTCGCCCGCCAGGCGGCCCGGCGCGCCGGTAGGTCCACAGTGGACTTCGTGGTCGGGTCGGCGTACGACTTGCCGTTCGCCTCCGGCAGCGTGGACGTGGCGTTCTCGCACGCGTTGTTCGAGCACCTGGCTTCTCCGGCCGACGCATTGGCGGAACTGCGCCGGGTGCTGCGCCCGGGCGGAAAGCTGGCGCTGTCCACATCGGACTGGAGCAAGGCTCGCCTGCGCCCGAAGACGGCGAACGTCGACGCGGCGCTGAGAGGTCACTACCTCTTGCGCCGCCGTGCGGGTGGTGACCCGTTCGCGGGGCGGCACATCGCGGAGGAGTGCGTCCGGGCGGGCTTCACGGAGGTGGCGTCGCGGGCGAAGTACCGCGAGGACATGAGCTACCGCGAGCTGGCGAAGTACGTGGAGTCGAGACTGGACGCGGCGATCGCGGACCCGGCGTTCGCTCGCGACCGCGACCAGCTGGCGAGCGCGGCCCGCTCGGCCGTGGTCTGGACCCGCGGCGGCGACGGGGACTTCAGCCAGTGCTGGGTCGAGGTGACGGCGACCAGACCCTGAAAACCAGAAGAGCCGGTGTCCGAAGACACCGGCTCTTACTCGTCGGGGTGGCGGGATTTGAACCCACGACCTCCTCGACCCGAACGAGGCACGCTACCAAGCTGCGCCACACCCCGAGGTACTGCTTAACGGGTCGAGGAGAAGTCTAGCGGACGCTGTCGCGGGCTTTACGGGGGGCTGCCTTTCGCGGCTCATCAGTGCCCGACCCGCGCGGGACCAGCGTCAACAGGCTCGCCTCGGGCGGGCACGCGAACCGGGCGGGCGCCCACGGCGACGTCCCCAAGCCGGCCGAGACGTGCAGCCACATGTGCGCCCCCCACCGCGAGGCTCCCCGCGCCCGGCTGCGATCCAGGTCACAGTTGGTGACGATGGCGCCGTAGCCCGGGAGCCGGAGCTGGCCGCCGTGGGTGTGGCCCGCGAGGACCAGGTCGTAACCGTCCGTGGCGAACGTGTCCAGCACGCGCGGCTCCGGCGAGTGCGTCACGCCGAGGCGGACGGCCGCGCCGCTGTCGGCCGGGCCCGCGATGTCGGTGTAGCGGTCGCGGCGCAGGTGCGGGTCGTCGACGCCGGCCGCGAACACCCGCTGCCCGCCGACGTCGATGGTGCGGCGCACGTGCGTCAGGTCGGTCCAGCCGTGCTCGACGAACGCCGCGCGCAGGTCGCGCCACGGCAGCTGGACGCCGTGGATGCGCTTCTTCTTGCCCTGCGGCATCAGGTAGCGGGCCGGGTTCTTCGGCTTGGGCGCGTAGTAGTCGTTGCTGCCGAAGACGAACACGCCGGGCCGGTCGAGCAGCGGGCCCAGCGCACGCAGCACGGCCGGGACGGCCGTCCGGTGCGAGAGGTTGTCGCCGGTGTTGACGACGAGGTCCGGGTTCAGCTCGTCGAGCGCGGCGACCCAGCGCTGCTTGCTGTGGTGGCCGGGCAGCATGTGCAGGTCGGAGACGTGCAGGATGGTGAACGGCCGCGACCCGGGGGCCAGAACGGGCAGTTCGGCGGTGCGGAGGGTCCAGCGGCGCCGTTCGATGCCGACGGCGTAACCGAGGGTGGCGGCGCCGAGCGCCACCGTCCCCGCGGCGAGGCGCGCGGCGGTCGCCCCCGACGTGCGTGTGTTACTGAGCGTGCTCACAAGCTCCAGGATACGTGCTCAACAGTTGGATGACTTCGCCGCCGTTACGGGGAACCTCCCGCATAGCATTTGCGTCGGCCCGGAGAAGGGTGTTCAAGCCGGGGGGCTTGGGGAGAACGATGGAGCAGTTCGGGCCGTACCGGCTTGAAGGCGTGCTGGGCCGCGGCGGCATGGGCGAGGTCCACCGCGCGTACGACACCGCGCACGACCGCGTCGTCGCGCTGAAGCTGTTGTCCGAGCCGTTCGTCACCGACGAGGCCTTCCGCGCGCGGTTCCGCCGCGAGTCGCAGATCGTCGCGCGGCTGCGGGAACCGCACGTGATCCCGATCCACGCCTACGGCGAGATCGACGGCCGCCTCTACCTCGACATGCGGCTCGTCGAAGGACGCGACCTGAAGGAGCTGCTCGAGGACGGCCCGCTCGACCCCGCGCGGGCCGCCGGGATCGTGGCCCAGGTCGCCGGGGCGCTCGACGCCGCCCACGCCGACGGCCTGGTGCACCGCGACGTCAAGCCGTCGAACGTGCTCGTCACGAGTGCGGACTTCGTGTACCTGGTGGACTTCGGCATCGCGCGGTCGATGACCGCCGAGGGGACGTCGATCACCGGCACCGGCAACGTGATCGGCACCCTCGACTACATGGCGCCGGAACGCTTCGGCGACGCCCCGATCACCGGGCTCGTCGACGTCTACGCGCTGGCGTGCGTGTTCTTCGAGTGCCTCACCGGCCACCGCCCGTTCCCGGCCGAGGGCGCGGCCGCGCAGATGGGCGCGCACCTGACCGCGCCACCGCCGGTGCTTTCCCGCGCGCGGCCGGGCCTCCCGCCGGCGCTGGACGCCGTGGTGGCGCGCGGAATGGCGAAGGACCCCGCGGACCGGTACCCGACGGCGGGAGCGTTCGCCGACGCCGTCCGCGCGGCCGTGACCGCCCCGGCGCCGCCGATGCCGACGTGGCAGAAGACGCTGCCGGGCCCGGTGCCGCCGCCACCCACCCGGTCCGGGCCGATCCCGCTCGGCCCGCCGACCGGCTTCCACCCCGCGCCGCCACCGCCCATCCGGTTCACCGGGCCGTCGGGCAAGGTCAGCCCGGCCGCGCCCGTACCGCCGAAGTCGCAGCGGAACCGGTGGATCGCGCTGTGCGCCGCACTGGCGGGGATCGTCGTGGTGGCGCTGGTGGTCACCTACGTCGTGACGCGGGACAGAACGACCCAGACCGCGGGGCCGGGCCCGACGAACCCGCCGAGCACCAGCGAATCTCCCACGCCGTCGACGCCGCCGTCACCGGCCACTTCGGACGAGCGACCGTCCACTTCGGAATCGAAGCCGCTGCGCGACGAAAAGCTGCACGCCGCCCTGCCGCCGATCTACCGGACGTGCACCGACGCGGCGGCCCCCGCCGGGACGGCCGCGGCGGTCGAGTGCGGCGCCTCGGCCGTCGGTGACGTCAAGATCGGCAACGTCTGGTTCCCGGAACCGACCGGCGCGCGGTTCCTCCGCTTCGCCGATGCCGCGGCGATGGACGCGTTCTTCCAGGACATCGTGAAGACGCAGGGCCTCACCCGCAACGACGCCCAAGGTGCGTGCCGCCCCAAGAAGTACCCCAAGATCTGGGGCACGTACTACCGGGCGGAGGTGCCCAACCCGGTCCCGGGCGAGTACCTGACCTGCTTCCTGGGCGACCCGGCCCAGCTGGTGTGGACGGAGAAGAAGAACCTGGTGGCGGGCATTCTGCTGTCCACGAAGGTCACCACGAACGACGATCTCGACAAGCTCTACGCGTGGTGGAACTCGCTGATCCTGGTGGACATGGGAAGCAGCTGACCGCGTAGCCCCTCGTGAGTGGTAAGGCGGGTTCCAACCCGCCCTACCACTCACGACCGCCGGTGCTGGAGAGCAGCTGCCTAGCGGGGGCCGCCGCCCGTGTACTTCGGGTCCGGAGCGGGAAGCTCCATCCTCGGCTGGCTGGCGTCCATGATGTTCTTCATCGCGCCGAACCAGGTCCGGGCCGGGGCCTTGCCACCGAAGATGTTGCCGCCGCCCGGGCAGACGCGGACGTTGCCGGGACCCGCGTCGCAGATACCGCCCTGGCCGCCGCCGAACTTGAACGTCATCGCCGCGCCCGCCAGCTGGGGCGTGCCGCCGACGAACGTGGCCGAGACGTTGCCCTGCGTCGTGCCCGTCTTGCCGATCATCGGGCGGTCCCAGCCGACGCCGTTGGCCGCGGCGAACGACGTGCCGCCCGGCTGGTCGTCCTTGCTCATCCCGACGGCGAGGGTGTTCGCCAGGCCCTCGGGCACCGCCTGCTCGCACGGGGCTTCCTTGACCGGCACCGGGTTCCCGTTGCGGTCGGTCACCCCGGCGATCGGCGTCGGCGGGCACCAGACGCCGCCGGAGAGGATGGTCGCCGCGACGTTGCCCAGCTCCAGGCCGCTCAGCGGGCTGAAGCCCAGGGTGAAGGCGCCGAGGCCGGGACTGTTGCCTCGGGGGCCGTAGAACTCGGCCTGGCTCAGGCGCTTCTCGTCCCGCTCCGCCTTCGGGTCGACCGGCCCGCCCCCGATGTTGCTGGCCATCGTTTCGCGCATGCCGAGCCGCTTGGCCATGTCGATGGCCGGACCGGTGCTGCCGAGCCGGTCCTCGAGTTCCACGAACGTGGTGTTCGGAGAGGTCGCCAGTGCGGTCTGGAGCGTCGCATTCGCGGCGGTCTTGCTGTAGTCGGCCGCGTTGCCGACGCAGTACCAGTAGGTGTTGGGCTTGCCCGTCGGCGTGGTGCTGCACCCGCCCTTGCCGGTCGTGAACACGTGCGAGGTGTAGGTCTCCGGCAGGTCCACTGGCGAGTAGATGCCCGCCAGCCCCTTGTCGAGGACGGCCGCACTGGTGAAGATCTTGTACGTCGACCCCGCACCACCGGTGTTGTAGACACCCGCAGGCAGCGCGTACGTCGTCTGGCCCTCGTCCTGGTTCTGGCCGTAGTCCCGGTTCGCCGCCAACGCGACCACTTCGTGCCGGTCCTTACCCGGCTTGACCAGCGACAACGTGTTCGCCACGTACTGCTGCGTCTTTTTGACCTGCGCCTCCGCCGAGACCTTCGCCTCGTGGTTGGCGCGCTCGTCCAGCGTGCTCTTGATCGTGTAGCCGCCGGTGTAGAGCTGGTCCTTGGTCATCCCGCCGGCCTTGAGGAGGTAGTCCTCGACGTACTGGCAGAAGAAGCCGGCCTCCGGGCCCGCGCCGATGCAGTTGGCCGGCGGCTTCTTCGGGGAGTCCGGGACCACGCCCAGCGGCTCGGCCTTGAAGCGGTCCGCGTCGGCCTTGGCCAGCTTCTTGTTGTCGACCATCCGGTCGAGCACCAGGTTGCGGCGCGCGGTGGCCTTGTCCGGGTGGTTCCACGGGTCGTTGTTGATCGGGTTGTTCACCAGGCCGGCCAGCAGCGCGGCCTGCGGCACGGTGAGCTTCTCCGGGGTCGTGTCGAAGTACGCGTGCGCCGCCGCGCCGATCCCGAAGATCTGCCGGGAGAACTCGACGATGTTGAGGTAACCGGCCAGGATCTGCTGCTTGGTCAGCTTCGTCTCGAGCTGGATCGCGATCCGCGCTTCCTTGAGCTTGCGGGCGATCGACTGCTCCTGGGCCTTCTTCTGGCCGACCTGGTCGGTTCGGTAGACCACGTTGATCAGGTAGTTCTTCACGTACTGCTGGGTCAGCGTCGAGGCGCCCTGGGTGTCGGCACCGGTGCTGTTGCTGACGGCCGCGCGCAGCGTGCCCTGCCAGTCGACGCCGTGGTGCTCGTAGAACCGCTTGTCCTCGACCGAGACCAGCGCCCATTTCATGGCCTCGTTGACCTGGTTCTCGTTGATCGGCAGCCGGTACTGGTTGTACAGGGTCGCGATCGGCTTGCCGGTGTTGTCGGTGACCGTCGTCACCAGGGGCGGTGGGATGTCCGCGAGGTCGGAGGAGGTCTTCTCCACCGTCTCGCTGGCCTGGTTCGACATGACGCCGGCGGCCCCCACGACGGGGAAGAGCATGCCGGCGACGAGCACCCCCGCGAGCAGACAGAGGCCGATGAGCTTGAACAAACCATCCGCTTTTCGCACGAGGGCCAGGCTACCCGGAACGGCTCAGGCGCCGGTGACGCCGTGTCTCCACAGGTGTGGATTCAGTGACAAAACAGCCCCCCTTCGGTGACATCTGGTAACGGAAGGCATTCTGGGTCTCGACGGGGGGAACCGAGGGCCCCTACAGTCCGTCAACGTCTCACGAAGAAAAGCCGTCGGATGGATCAACGCGAGTGGGAGCTCGCCTGCTCCGTTCGGCGGCACCGGCACCGGGGAGGTGCCCGGGTAACCGACGTGAGCTGAGGGAGACACGCTCGCGGGGGCAGGGCGCGCAGTGCCTTTCCCCGCTGGTGCGTCGATCACCAGGGTAGGGAGCTGGGGGTATGGAAACCAACCAGTCGAGCTGGCGAATCAACGCGTCCTGCCGGGACGCCGATCCGGACGGCCTGTTCGTCCGGGGCGCGGAGCAGAACCGGGCCAAGGCGGTCTGCATGGGCTGCCCGGTCCGGACGGAATGCCTCGCCGAAGCACTCGACGGCCGGATCAACTTCGGCGTGTGGGGAGGCATGACCGAACGGGAGCGGCGGGCGCTGCTGCGCCGCCGCCCCGACGTGGTGAGCTGGGCGGAGCTGCTCGAAGCCGCCAAGCGGGACGCGGAGGAACGCGTCTCCGTCGGCTGAGCGTCCTGCCGCACAGACGCAGTGAATGACTCATTCCTGGCATCCGACGCCAGGAATGAGTCATTCACTGCATGCGGCGGGGTCAGCCGGCGAGCTTCACGCCGATGTCGCGCAGGCCGTCGAGGTCGTGGACGTCGCCGGCCAGTGCCGGCACCTTCGCCAGTGCCACTTCCGGGTGCGCCCTGGTGAACCGGGCCAGCAGCCGCTCTTCGCGCGCCGCCAGTTCGACGCGGTCGGCGTGCAGGCGCAGCACGGCCTCGGCCAGCGGCGCGTTCGTGTCGCCCTCCTCCAGCGACTCGGCCGCGGCCAGCGCCTCCGAGCCGGACAGCTTCGCGAGCACCGGGTGCGTCCGGTTCGCGATCAGCCCGGCCAGCGGCATCGACTCGGCCGACAGCCGCTCCACGAAGTAAGACGCCTCGCGCAGCGCGTCCGGCTCCGGCGCGGCGACGACCAGGAACGACGTCCCGGACGAGCGCAGCAGCTCAGCCGTCTTGCGGGCGCGCTCGCGGAAGCCGCCGAACATGCTGTCGAAGGCCTGCATGAACGCCGACGCGTCGGTCAGCAGCTGGCCGCCGATGATCGTCGACACGGCCTTGGCGAACATCGAGAACCCGGCGTTGACCACCTTGCGCAGGCCCCAGCCGCCGGCCTTCGCCGGCGCGGTGAGCAGCCGGATCATCCGGCCGTCCAGCGCGCTCGACAGCCGGGTCGGCGCGTCGAGGAAGTCCAGCGCGGACCGGCTCGGCGGGGTGTCGACGATGATCAGGTCCCACTCGCCGGTGGCGGCGAGCTGGCCCAGCTTCTCCATCGCCATGTACTCCTGCGTGCCGGAGAACGACGTGGAAATCGTCTGGTAGAAGGGGTTCTGGAGCAGCTGCTCGGCGCGTTCCGGCCCGGCGTGCACGCGCACCATGTCGTCGAAGGTGCGGCGCATGTCGAGCATCATCGCCCAGAGCTCGCCCTTGGGCTCGAACCCCTCGACCTGCACCTGCTTCGGGTGGTTGCCGAGTTCGCGCAGGCCGAGCGCCTGGGCCAGCCGCCGGGCGGGGTCGATGGTCAGCACCACGGTCTGGCGGCCGCGCTCGGCCGCGCGCAGGGCCAGCGCCGCGGCCGTGGTCGTCTTCCCGACGCCGCCGGAGCCGCAGCAGACGATCACGCGGCTCTCCGGGGCGTCGAGCAGGGCGTCGATGTCGATCGTGGTCACAACCGCACCCCCTGGTCGGTCAGGGCTTCCGCCAGCTCGTAGAGGGCGGCGACGTCGATGCCGTCGGTCACGTCCGGCAGTTCGAGGGTCGGCAGGTCGGCCTCGGCGAGCTGCTCGCGGGCCCGCTGCTCGGCGGCGACCCGCACGGCGTGTTCGACCGTTTCTTCCACGAGCGCGTCCAACGTGTCTTCCGGCAGTTTCAGCCCGGCCGAAGCGAGCCCGGTGCGGACGCGGGAGGCGTCGACGCGCCCGTCCGCGGCCGCGGTGATCGAGCGGGCGGGCAGCCGCTCCGGCCGGACCCGGTTGACCAGCACCGCGCCCGGGCGCAGGTCGGCGCCGTCCAGCTCGGCCACGGCCTCGACGGTCTCGCGCACCGGCATCTCTTCCAGCAGCGTGGCCAGGTGCACGGCGGTCTCGCCGGAGTGCAGCAGGCGGACGACGCCGTCGGCCTGGCCGCGGATCGGGCCGGTCTTCGCGAGGTCGGTCAGCGCCTTGGTGACGTCGAGGAACTTGACGACCCGGCCGGTCGGCGGCGAGTCGACGACGACGGCGTCGTAGGTGTGCCGCCCGTCGGACTCGGTCCGGCCGACGCACTCCTTGATCTTCCCGGTGAGCAGGACGTCCCGCAGGCCAGGGGCCAGGGTGGTGGCGAACTCGATCGCGCCCATCCGCCGCAGCGTCCGGCCGGCGAAGCCGAGGTTGTAGAACATTTCGAAGTATTCGAGCAGCGCGGCTTCGACGTCGATGTGCAGCGCGCGCAGCTCCCCGCCGCCCGGGACGGCGGCGATGCGCTGCTCGGCGTAGGGCAGCGGCTCGGTGTCGAAGAGCTGGGCGATGCCCTGCCGGCCTTCGACCTCGATGAGCAGCACCCGGCGGCCTTCGCGGGCGAGCGCCAGGCCGAGCGCGGCGGCGAGCGTCGTCTTCCCGGTCCCGCCCTTGCCGGTGACGAAGTGCAGCCGGGCGCGGGCAAGCTCGTCGGTCCAGCCGGCGTGGGAAGCGGTCACTTCTTCACCCTAATTCAGCGCTCAACCGGCCAGCAGCATGACGCTGACCGCAGCCGCCACGACAGCGACGAACGCCCAGCTCACGGTCCCGGGCAGCACGGTCAGGGTGAGCACGCCCACCACGACCAGGAAGGTGAAGGTGACGACCCCGCCGAGCGCGACGTTGCCGGAGCTCTGCGTCCGGTCACGCACCTTCGCCATCACGACGAGCACCAGCGGCAGCCCGGCCGCCGCGAGCAGCGCCGTCGCGATCACCCGCCACGTTTCCACGCGCCCACGCTAGCGACGCCCGGCCAGACCGTGCCGGGCGTGAGATGGGACACACCTCGGCGCGTCGCGGCCCGTTTTCCGGCGGCCGTCCCCGCCGCTCTTGCCCGCTTGGCTACGCTCCCGGTTCATGAGCGCCACCAAGTGGGAGTACGCCACCGTCCCTCTGCTGATCCACGCCACGAAGCAGATCCTCGACCAGTGGGGCGAGGACGGCTGGGAGCTGGTCACCGTGCTGCCGAACCCGAGCGGCGAGCAGCACGTCGCCTACCTGAAGCGTCCGAAGGGCTGACCGGTGACCTGGAGCGAACGGCTGAAGGAGCTCGGCATCGAGCTCCCCGGCGTCGCGGCCCCGCTGGCCGCGTACGTGCCCGCCGTCCAGAGCGGCAAGCACGTCTACACCTCCGGCCAGCTGCCCTTCGTCGACGGCGTGCTCGCCGCGACCGGCAAGGTCGGCGCGGAGATCAGCCCCGAAGAGGCGAAGGGGCACGCCCGCACCTCCGCGCTCAACGCGCTCGCGGCCGTGCACGCCCTGGTCGGCATTGACAACGTCGCGCGGATCGTCAAGGTTGTCGGCTTCGTGGCTTCCGCGGAGGGCTTCACCGGCCAGCCGGCGGTCGTCAACGGCGCGTCCGAACTGCTCGGCGAGGTCTTCGGCGACGCGGGCATCCACGCCCGCTCGGCCGTCGGCGTCGCGGAGCTGCCCATCGGCTCGCCGGTGGAGGTCGAACTGATCGTGGAGGTGCAGTGATGGACCCGGACATCGAGCAGTCCACCCACGAGCTGCTGATCCGGCTGGCCGGGCGGCTGCCCGACCAGCTGCTGTGGCGGTTCCGCGACTGGCTCGGCGAGGGCGCCATGGGCACCCTCGCCCGGACCCTGCCGAGGTCTTTGCTTAAGCACAGGATCGACCTCGACCAAACGGAGTACCGGCTGCTCGTGGCCGGTCTCATCCCGCACGGCGCCGACTGGCACCAGGTCAGTTCGACGCTGGGGGTAGACGACGTCTCCGAGAACCGGTACACATTCACGTCGAGTGCGCCCGAATGGGTTAACTCGGTCGACTCCGTGTCCGTGTTGATCCACGCAACGTTGCGAGGGCGCCCGGACGTGGGGGAAGTGCGGCAGAGCTGGCGACACGTCGGTGTGGTCGGGCAGGGCACCGCCAAGCGCGTCCTGCTGATCACCGCGCAGGCGGGGCTGCCGAGGTTGACCGGCGAACTGCAGCGGGTGCTGCGGGTCCTGGGCGACGAAGAGCCCAGCGTCGAGGTCATCCCGCCGCGCTTCGACCTGCCGGGGTACCACCGGGCCGCGCTGGCCGACTCAGAGCTGGTCTGCGTGGGCGCCGTGGCGGGGTCCCGGCTCGTAGCCGCATAACGCTCGCCCGCCAGCGAGCTGGGAGGGAGCAAGGCAATGGTGGAGGTCCACGACGGCCCGCCCATGGACGGGTTCTCGGTGCCCCTGCGCCTGCACAACCTGTTGCTGGCCCTGGCGGGCCGGATCGACGACAGCGCGCTCACCGAAGCGCGTGAGCTGATCGCCCGGGCCCACATCGACGAGGCGGTCGAGCTGACCACCGGCACGCTCATCGCGGGCCGGATCCCGGTCAGCTCCGCCGAGCAGCGCGAACTGGCGCTGGTCCTCGAGATGAGCCGCTCGGACGCGACGCTGGCGAACGATCTGCTGGTCGACGAGACCGAGCCGGTCAACACGCACCGGTTCAGCGGCGACAACGCCCCGGAGTTCGGCATCGCCGAGGCGCTCGACCGGACCCTGCAGGTGCTGCCGGACGTCCGCTCGGTGCACGCGGTGTGGCGCAACACCCCGGCCGGCAGCGTGCCGGGCGCGCTGCCGCAGCGCGTGGTGCTCGTCGAGCTGGGGCCGGAGGGCAACCCGCCGGCCGTCGCGTTCCGCGTCGACACGGCGCTGCGCCGGGCCGGGATCCACTCGGTCGTCGAGGTCAGCGGTCCGGGTGTCGCGCACTCCGAGTACCACCAGGCCGCGTCGGCCGCGGCGTCGCCGGCCTGGGTGACCGGGAGCACGACGTCGAGCTCGTCGTCGTACCGGTCGGAGCCCGCGAAGCCGCCGGCCCCGGTGACGCCGGAGCCGGTCGCGGAGTCGGGCAGCCGGCACAGCATGCGGTCGAGCAGCACCACGACGGCGCCGCCCGAGCCGGTCGCCCCGGTGGTGCCGATCGTCTCGCCGCCCGCCGCCGAGCCGCCCCGCAAGGCGCGGTCGGAGACGCGGGCGGAGCGCACCGCCGACCTGACCCCGGCCGAGGTGGCGCAGCTGCGGCAGGCGCTGGCCGAGGACCCGGAGAAGGGCCGCGAGATCGCCGCGGGCAAGCCGTCGATGCACGAGGTCGTCGAGCTGCCCGCGCTGGACCTGGACGACCCGAGCCTGAGCGAGCGCGACCGGGCGCTGCTGCGCGAGCTGCACGCCGAGCTGGCCGAGCGCGAGCGGGCCGAGGCGGCGAAGATGCGGCTCAACGGCGCGTCCCGCTCCGGTGGCGACCAGCGCGGCTGGACCGCCCCCTAGGTTCACGGTCAAAAGGGGCACTTTCACGTGAAAGTGCCCCTTTTGCTGTGTCCGGGATGCCACAACTGCGCGACGGGGCGTCGGGTACCGGAGGTATGTTGCCCGGGTGGAGCAGCCAAAGGAGTTCGTCTTCGACATCCCGGTCGGCGCGGGGGTGGCCACCCGCGCGAACGCCGACGGTCCGCCGGCGACGCCGAAGGACGCGGCCACCGTCATCCTGGTCCAGGACGGCGCCGACGGCGTCGAGGTCTTCCTCCAGCACCGGGTCAAGGGCATGCCGTTCGCGGGCGGGATGACCGTCTTCCCCGGCGGCGGGGTCGACCGGCGTGACGCCGACACGTCGGTGGCCTGGGCCGGTCCGGACCCGTCGTGGTGGGCTTCGCGGTTCGGCTGCGACGAAGCCCTCGCGCGGGCGCTGACCTGCGCGGCCGTGCGCGAGACGTTCGAGGAGTCCGGCGTGCTGCTCGCGGGCGGCGCGGACGAGGTGCTCACCGACGTCACGCCGTACGCGGCGGCCCGCCAGGCCCTGGAGACGCGGGAGGTCTCGCTGGCCGGGTTCCTCGCCGGCGCGGGCCTGACGCTGCGGGCCGACCTGCTGCGCCCGTGGGCGCACTGGATCACGCCGGAGCAGGAGCCGCGTCGCTACGACACCCGCTTCTACGTGGCGAAGCTGCCCGAAGGCCAGGAAGCCGACGGGGCGACGTCGGAGGCGTCGAGCTCCGGCTGGCAGCGTCCCGAAGACGCCATCGCCGACGCGCGCGAGGGCCGCCGGATGCTGATGCCGCCGACGTGGCTGACGCTGAGCGAGCTGGCGGAGTTCGCCACCGCCGACGACGTGCTGGCCGCGCCGCGCGAGATCGTCCGGATCGCGCCGACGCTGGTGCGGGAGAACGGCCACGTCCGAGTCGTCCTGGAGCCGCGATGAGCGCCCCCGCTTACGGCGTGCTGCGCCAGGTCTCCGAGACGGCGTCGGTGCTGCTGGAGAACAACCCGTCGTCCATGACCCTCGAAGGCACCAACAGCTGGGTGCTGCGGGCGACGCCGTCCAGCCCGGCGGTGGTCGTCGACCCGGGCTACCGTGACCTCGAGCACCTCGAGCTGCTGGCCGCGGTCGGTCCGGTCGAGCTGGTCCTGCTCACGCACCACCACCCCGACCACGCGGAAGGCGCGCCGTGGTTCGCCGAGCGCGTCGGCGCGCCGGTGCGGGCGTTCGACCCCGCGCTGTGCCTCGACGCTTCGTCCTTTGTGGACGGCGAGGTGATCGCGGCGGGCGGCCTTTCGCTCCGGGTGCTGCACACGCCGGGCCACACCGACGACTCGGTGTCCCTGGTGCTCGACGGCCAGGTGCTGACCGGCGACACGATCCTCGGCCGCGGCACGACGGTGCTGCACGACCTCGGCGACTACCTGCGGTCGCTGCGCAAGCTGATCGAGCTGCCGGCCGGCACGGTCGGGCTGCCCGGGCACGGTCCGGAGCTCCCCGACCTGCCCGCGACCGCCCGCGAGTACCTTGCCCACCGGGAACAGCGGCTCGACCAGGTGCGTTCGGCTCTGAAGACGCTCGGGGCGGACGCCACCCCGCGCCAGGTCGTCGAGGTCGTGTACGCCGACGTCGACCGGGCGCTGTGGGCGCCCGCCGAGTGGAGCGTGCAGGCGCAGCTGGACTACTTGCGGTCGGAGGAGAACGGATGAGCAACGTCGAGGTCGAGTTCTACTGGCGTCCGGGCTGCGGCTTCTGCGCCGCGCTCGAGAGGCCGTTGTCGAAGAGCGGCTTCAACGTCCGCGCGATCAACATCTGGGAGGACCCGGCGGCGGCCGCACGAGTCCGCGAGGTCGCGAACGGCAACGAGACGGTCCCAACGGTGATCGTGGGCTCGAAGGCGATGGTGAACCCGTCGTTCGCCGAGGTCGAAGCGGCGGTCAAGGCAGCCTCGGCGGGCTGAGGTCGGCGGGCCGCACTCCGTGGAGGAAGGCGGCCCACACCTCGCGCAGCCCGGTCTCGTGCTCGAGGCCCTTCGGGGCACCTTCGAGCATCGGCGCGTCCCAGACGTCGTGGGTGCCGAACAGGAACGGGATGTCGATGCAGTGGCAGGCGCCGAACCGGTTGCCCGGCGCCTGCCAGTCGAAGCGGTAGGTGAACGCGCCCAGTTTGCCGGCCAGCCGGTCGCTGGTGAAGAAGCTGTTCGCCTCGTCGATCACCTCCTGCGGCGCGTCGGGGACGAAGGCGCGGAGTTCTTCGCGGGTCCAGCTGATCAGCGCGGGCCCTTCCGGAGCGGCCTCGATGAGGTCCGCGGCGACGAGATCGCCGTCGGCCACCAGCTGGAACGGCGGCTCGATCGAGCCCGGCCTGCCGGGGACCGCGAGCTGCGCGGCGATCAGCCTGCCGACCGGAACGGTGCGGATGTCCTCACCGGTCAACGCTTCGGCGAGCCGCGCGGCGGCCCCGGCGGCTTCGTCCGGTGTGGACGGTCGCATGCCCAGTGGCGCACTCTGCAGCGCGATGCGCTTGACGAGGCCGTGCGCCCGCGGCGCCGACCACAGGGCGAGCGTCGACTGCGCCCCCGCCGACTGCCCGCCGAGGGTCACTTCGGCCGGGTTCCCGCCGAAGGCGGCGATGTTGTCCCGGACCCATTCGAGCGCGGCGAGCTGGTCGGCGATGCCGAGGTTCGGCGGGATCCCCTCGGCGCTCAGGAAGCCGAGCACCCCCAGGCGGTAGTTGAGCGTCACGACGACGGCGTCGGCGTCACGGGCCAGGCGCGAGCCGGTGTACCAGACCTGACCGCCCGAGCCGCTGGTGAACCCGCCACCGTGGATCCACACCAGGACGGGCCGCTGCCCGGTGGTCGAGGGCGTGAAGACGTTGAGGCTGAGGCAGTCCTCGCTCTGCGGCAGCGGCATCGGCCCGAGCGCGTGTTCCAGGCGCGACGGCGGCTGCGGTGCGGCGGAGCCGGCTTCCAGCGCGTCTTTGACGCCGGTCCACGGCTTCGGCGGCTTCGGCGTTTCGAAGCGTTTCGCGGTGGCGTAGGGGATCCCTTTGAACGCCCCGTGCGCACCGCGGACCCGGCCGGTGGTGGTTTCGACGATCATCGCGCCTCCTCGAAGGACACCGCGGCGCCGTAGGCGTGTTCGGCCCCGACGAAGAATCCGCCGCGGTGGGTGGTGGTGGGAACGTACTGCTCGATCAGCTTCCGCGCGTGCGCCGGATCGCCGACGGCGACGCCGTGCGCCGCGAAGTACGGTGGTTCTTTCCGGGGTTCCCCTGGCAGGACCGTGTCGAGGTCGCTCACCGCGGCGATGTCGACGAGTGGCCGGCCGCCGGTGATCACGGCGTAGCGCTCCCGGTAGGCGGCGACTTCGTCGTCGGGCACGACCAGCAGCACCCGGGTGACGGCGCTGGCGCCGTTCGCGTGGCCGAGGTAGCGCGGCTGGTGGACGTAGTCCGGGGTGAGGTGCTCAGCGGTGTGCAGGATGCCCTCGGGTGTGCGGTCGCGTCTGATGTGGACACTGCGGAAGCGGGCGGTGGCGGTGCCTTCGGGCAGCTCGACCTCACGGTGCAGCCGGAGCACGCCGGAGTCGGAAAGGCCCGCTGCGCGCAGCCGGCGTTCGGCTTCCTCCGAGTCGTCGACGCCGAAGGAGCAGCCGTGCAGGCCGTCGCCACGGGCGTCGAGGATCGGCAGCACGCGCCACGGATCGCCGGCTTCTTCGTCAACGATCCCGATCAGTTCGAGGAACGAGCCGCCGAAATAGGCGCAGCGGTTCGCGGTGCAGCTCGGCACCAGCTCGCCGCCGTCGGTGCGGGATGCGAAGTGCCGCGACGGCGGGCTGAGCGTGAAGCCGAGTTCTTCGTAGCGCCGCCAAGTCGCTTCGTAGCGACGGGTCAAGAAAATCGTGTGGTCGACGTTCATGGCGTCAGCTTGGTGCGCCTGACCCGGGTGCTCCATCCACGCGGAAATCCTGCCCGGAATCCGACATGTCTTACGCTGATCTGGTGGAATCCGGCCTGCTCGACGACCTCGATCGCCGCTTGGCACACGCGCTCCAGCTCGACGGCCGGGCGTCGTTCAGCACCATCGCGTCGGTGCTGGGCGTCTCGGACCAGACGGTCGCCCGCCGCTACCGGAAGCTGAGGTCGGCCGGGGTGCTCCGGGTGGTCGGCGTCCCGGAGGCGGCCGCGCTCGGGCAGGTCCACTGGCTGGCGCGCGTGCGCTGCGTCCCGGACGCCGCGGCGGCGATCGCGACGGCGCTGGCCCGGCGGGACGACACGCAGTGGGTGAGCCTGATGTCCGCGGGCACGGAGATCGTGTGCTTCGTCCGGGCGCCGCTGCGCGAGCAGCCGGACGGCCTGCTCCTGGGGCAGCTGCCCCGCACGCCCCGGGTGGTCTCGGTGACGGCGTACCGGCTGCTGCGCCGTTTCGCCGGCGGCCCGGCGGGATGGCCAGGGCGGGCGGGCGTGCTGTCGGCTGCTCAGGTGGCTCAGCTGCGCCGGGTGGTTGCGGAGGCGCCGTACCGGCCGGAGCCGGGCGACCCGGCCTTGCTGGCGGCCCTGGCCCACGACGGTCGAGCCGACATGTCGACACTGGCGGCCGCATCGGGGCGTTCGGAGTCGACGGTCCGCCGTCGCTTGGAGGTCCTCCGCTCGTCGGGGGTGCTGTATTTCGACGTGGAGGTGGACGCGGCGCTCCTGGGCTACCCGTTGACGGCGACGTTGTGGCTGACGGTCGCACCCTCGGCTTTGGAGTCGGCAGGCCGCGCGCTGGCGTCACACCCGCAGGTGGCTTTCGCGGCGGCCACAACGGGCCCGGCGAACCTGGTGGCGAACGTGGGCTGCCGCGACGACGCGGCGCTGTATGCGTACTTGGCCGACGAGCTGGGCGGTTTGCCGGGCGTGCAGCAGGTGGAGACGGCGCCGATGATCCGGACCTTGAAGCGGTTCGGCACGGTGGAGCCGGTGTAGCACTCGCAGGGAAGTGCGCGACTCACTGCGCATGGACGACGTGATCGGCTTCGTGCTCAACGGTGAGCGGCACTCATTGAGCCGCGCCCAAGTGCTGAGCGCGGCCGCCCGGGGTGGGCCGGAGCCGATCCGGGAGCACTGGGTTTCCGTGGGGGACCAGGCCTGGCCGCCGAAGCAGTTGCTCGAGCGCGCGCTCGGGGTGGCGCGGACCGAGTTCATCTCGCACTTCGCCATCCGCCAGTTCCGGCGGCTCGGCTTCTCGACCAGCCCGCTGCCCCACGAACCCACTGGCCGGCGGGGCGTGACCGACCTCGGGCAAGCCTTCACCGACATGGTCGCGTTCCTGACCACCGAGGATCTGACCGCTCGGGTCGGCTGGCTGGAAAAGGAGCTGACGGGTGCCGGCCTCGCGGACCTCGCCGATCGCGAGGGCGGCATGACTGACGAACTGCTCGAGGCGGCGCTCTTGGTCCGGCAGCACGCCGGCCGGATCAACGACCTCATCCACGCCTCGATGATCATCCGCGCTTTGCCGAAGATCCTCGAACCAGGTGAGCGGATCGCCCGCCGCCCCTCGCTGGCTTCCGGGAACGACCCGGACCGGAAGTTCGACCTGCAGACCGACCGCCGGGTGGCGGAGTTCAAAGGCGCAGGCTGGAAGGGGCACGACACGATGCGCAAACGCATGCTCGTGGCCGACCTGGTGGGGCTCGTCCTCGGGCGGGGTGAGCTCCGGGCCGAGCTCTACGTCCTCGGCCAGTTGCCCGTCGAGTTCCTCCGAACCAGCAACTCGCCGGTGGAGTGGATGCTCGGCCGCTCGTCGCCGAATCTCCGGCGGGCCTACGAACAGCACTTCGGGAGCGCCGCGATGACGGTCAGCCAGTTCACCGCGGGCCCGGCCGCGGATGTGGCCCTCATCGACCTGGCCGAACTGCTCGGAATCGCCTGAACTACCTCGGCAGCATCGGCATCAGGTAGTACGTCAGCTCCACTTCCCCGGCCTCCGCGGCCCGCAGAATGCACGCCCGCATCCCCGGCTGGATCGACAGCACCACCCGCTCGCTCCCGAACGCCGCCAGTGCGTCGAGCAGGTACCGGGCCTGGAACGATGGTGACGTCCGGCCGCCGCTGACCTCCGCCTTCAGGACTTCCTCCGCCTCGCCCGTGTCCTGCCTCGCGCTCGCCAGCCGGACCTGGGTGTCGCCCACCTCCAGCGTCAGCACCCGCCTGTCCTCCGCGTACACCCCCACGCGACGGACCGCCGCGGCCAGGGCGTCCGCCGGCAGCGTCACCGTCGTGTCCACCGCCCCCGAGGGGATCGAATTCTCCGACAGGAAGCCCGCGTCGAGCACCGCCGTTGCGACCAGGCCTTCCGGCCAGCTCACCCCGAACCTCCCCGGGCCGACGTGCAGGCCCACCCGGCCCCGGGCCTGCCGGGCCGCCTCCGACAGGAGGGCCGCCGGGACCAGGACGTCCAGCGCACCCGGCGACAGCAGGGGCACCCGGGCCACCGCCATCCGGTAGCGGTCGGACGCCGTCAACGTCAGCCGCTCGCCCGAGGACTGCAGCCGGACGCCGGTGAACAGCGGGAGCGGGTCGTCCTTCGCCGCCGTGCCCGCGACGATCCGCAGCGCCGCGGCGAACGCTGCTCCGTCCACTGAGGACACCTGCGCGGGCGGCTCCGGAACATCATCGGAAACCGGCAGCAGGGGCAGCGCGAACCGGGCGTTGTCCAGCCGCAACGCCAGGCGCGTGCCCTCGACCACCAGCCGCACCAGCTCCGCGTCGAGCACCTTCAGCGTCTCCACCAGCGGGGCGGCCGGGACCACGGCTGCGCCGTCGGTGTGGGTGGTCGCCGGGCAGCCGAACCGGACGGCCAGGTCCGGAGCGGCGCCGGCGACCGTCAGCCCCGCCGCGGCCGCCTCCAGCCGCAGGCCGGCGCGGGCCGGCAGCAAGCGTGCTGCGGCGGAGACGGCCGCCGAGAGGCGGTGGGCAGGCGCGGTGACGTCCATGCCCGCAAGCTAGCGGCCGGCACCGACAAAAACCGCCGGGCTACGCGTTGACCAGCGCAGACACCGGTTCCGAGGCAGTCGAACGGACCGTTCCGCGCAGCAGCCAGACCACGAACGCGAGCACCAGCCCGGCGACGCTCGCCGCCAGGAAGGCCACGCCCGGGCCGGCGTGCTCGACGACGTACCCGCTGATCGACTGGCCGGCCGCCAGCCCCAGCGTCACCGCCGTGAGCACCCACCCGAACGCCTCCGCCGCGGTCCCGGACGGCGCGACCACCTCGATCGTCGTCGAGTGGGCCGTCGACTGCGGCGTGATCAACGCGCCCGCCAGCAGCATCATCAGCGCCAGGCCCCACAGCGAGGACGGCCAAGCGAGCAGCGCGACCAGCGCACCGAACCCGCCGAGCAGCACCGGCAGCCGCAGGCCCAGCTGCCGGGGCCACGGCCGCAGGCTGTAGGCGACGCCGAACGCCACCGAGCTCAGCGACCACGCCGACAGCAGCAGGCCACCCACGGACGCGTGGCCCGCCTCGGTGGCCGCCGCCGGCACGGCGACCTCGACGAACCCGATCACCACGCCGAAGCCCAGCGCGGCGACGGCCAGCGTGCGCATGCCCGGGCTCGCCAGCGCGCCCAGCAGCGACCCGTGCGACTCCGCAGAGGGGCCCCACGCCCGCACGGCCGGGCTCAGTGCGAACAGCACCGCGCCGGTGAACTGCAGCGCGACCCCGAGCACCAGGCCGGTGCCCGCCCACGGCGCCATGACCAGCAGCCCGGCCACGCCGGGGCCGAGGATGAAGAAGACCTCCATGCTGATCGCCTCGTACGAGAAGGCGGCGTTGCGCGGACCGCCCGGCGGGAGCAGCCGCCCCCACAGCGCCCGCGACGCCGACCCGACCATCGGCTCGGTCAGCCCGGTGAGCGCACCCAGCGCCACCAGCACGGCGGTCGCGGCGTGCGTCTCGATGGCCCCGACCAGCGTGCTCATCGACAGCGCCAGCAGGAGCGAGACGGTGAGCAGCGGCCGCGTCGGCCCGAACCGGTCGATCAGCCTGCCCTGCACCACCGCACCCACCGACACCCCGACGAGTGAACCGGCCGAGACGAGCCCGGCGACGGCGAAGGAACCCGTCTCGCGCTGGACGTAGAGCAGCGCCGAGATGCCGATCATGGCGATCGGCAGGCGGGCGAGCACGGATGCGACGGCAGGCCGCCGGGCCGCCCTGGTCGTCAGCGCGGTGCGGTAGTCGGCGAGGGACGTGCGGCTTTCGTGGTTCGAGACAGACTGGGACACGCGTACGAGTATGCCGCAGACTGGTACGTCAGTACCAGTTATTTACCGGTCGCCTTCGTCACCGCCGGACGCGCAGTGGATCTTGGAACCCGGGCATCGGGTCTCAATCCGGTAACGTCGGCGATATTCTCCGTGGACTCCTGCAACGAAACGGCCCAGACGGCGTCCTTGAGAGTGAATGGCCTTGAATTCGTGGGTATGGGCCGTGATGGTTGAACGACAGCACAGAAAAACCCAGCTCCCTCCGGCACACGGGTCGGGGCCTGGCCCGGAGGGCGGGGAGCGCGGATCGTCGGGGGATGGTCCGCGCATACAACGAAGAGCCGGTGCGCCACGTCGGGGGTGGCGCCCGGCTCTTTGTTGTATGCGCAGTCGTTGCTGTCAACGCAGAAGGCCCCTCGGCGAACCGAGGGGCCTTCGACGTGAGAAGGCTCAGCGAGCGCGCCGGGCGAGCCGCTCCGGGTCCAGGATCAGCACGCTCTTGCCCTCGAGCCGCAGCCAGCCGCGGTGGGCGAAGTCGGCGAGCGCCTTGTTGACGGTCTCGCGCGAGGCGCCGACGTACTGGGCGATCTCTTCCTGCGTCAGGTCGTGGGTGACCCGCAGCAGGCCCGCCTCCTGGCTGCCGAACCGCTGCGCGAGCTGCAGCAGCGCCCGCGCCACGCGGCCCGGCACGTCGGTGAAGATCAGCTCGGCGACCATGTTGTTCGTCCGGCGCAGGCGGCGCGCGACCACGCGCAGCAGCTGCTCGGCGATCTCCGGGCGGGTCGAGATCCACTGGCGCAGGGCCGGGCGGTCCATGGTGACCGCGCGGACCTCGGTGACCGTGGTCGCGCTCGACGTCCGGGGACCGGGGTCGAAGATGGACAGCTCGCCGAACATGTCCGACGGGCCGAAGATGCCCAGCAGGTTCTCGCGGCCGTCCGGGGACTTGCGGCCGATCTTCACCTTGCCGGACTGGATGATGTAGAGCTTGTCGCCGGGTTCACCCTCGTTGAAGATGACATGGCCGCGGGGGAACTCCACGGATTCCAAGGTCTGGGCCAGCGCCTCCGCCGCTGCCGGCTCCACACCCTGGAAAATGCCCGCACGGGCCAGGGTTTCGTCCACCTCGGGTGCCTCCTCGTCGAGAAACGATCACGCTCCCCCTTGGCTGGAAGAGCGTGACGCCGATCACTTGCGCGTCAGTCTAGGGCGTACTCCCGAGATCGCCCGCCGGACTCGCACGTGGCGGGAACGATCTCGTTCGAACGTGGAGCCTAACTCCGCACGCGACGCGCGCGTAGCCTGGCTGCCCGTCCGCCCAGCCTACGCAGCCGGAACAGCTCCAGCGCACGGCCGATGCCGTGCCCGTAGAGCGCCCTGACCTCGTTGGGCTGCGCCTGCTCGAGGAACTCTTCGACCTCGTTCTCCTGCACCGCGACGTGCTTCAGCCTGCTCTCGACGCGCTCCATCCCGAGCGCGAAGAACATGATCACCAGGGGGACCAGGATGACGAACCAGACAGTCATGACCGGACCCCGAAACACTCGATGGAAAGCATCTACTCCAGATCCTCGCTCATGGCGGCCGGAAAACGCGCCGAGGTGGTGCTCTGGCGTGTCGGTCGTCCACCGGTGCAGTCACCGGCTCGTCCGACGGCGCCCGTAGGCTATCGGGGTGCCACCTGCCACCACGAACGCCCCCCGTGAGGGCGCTGGTGAAAGCCGGTTAGCTCTCGTGAGACGCGCCAGGCGGATGAAGCGTTGCCTCGACGACGTGTATCCCGACGCCCACTGCGAGCTCGACTTCACCACCCCGCTGGAACTGCTGGTCGCGGTCGTGCTGTCCGCGCAGACCACCGACGTCCGGGTGAACCTCGTCACGCCCGCGCTGTTCAAGCGCTACCGGACCGCCGCCGACTACGCCGGCGCCGACCGCACCGAGCTGGAGGACTACCTCCGGAGCACCGGCTTCTACCGGGCCAAGGCGAACTCGGTCATGGGCCTCGGCGCGGCGCTGGTCGAGCGCTTCGGCGGCGAGGTCCCGGCCAAGCTCGAGGACCTGGTCACGCTGCCCGGCGTCGGCCGCAAGACGGCCAACGTCGTCCTCGGCAACGCCTTCGACGTCCCGGGCATCACCGTCGACACCCACTTCGGCCGGCTGGTCCGGCGCTGGGGCTGGACGGCGGAGGAGGACCCGGTCAAGGTCGAGCACGCGGTCGGCGAGCTGATCCCCCGCAAGGAGTGGACGATGTTCTCGCACCGGGTGATCTTCCACGGCCGCCGGGTCTGCCACGCCAAGAAGCCGGCCTGCGGCGCCTGCCCGCTGGCCAAGGACTGCCCGTCGTACGGCACCGGCCCGACCGGCTTCGACGAAGCCGCGAAGCTCGTCAAAGGCGTCGAAAAGGACCACATCCTGGCCCTGGCTGCGCCTCGGTGACGAGAGTCACCAAGTTCGCGCTGGCCGCCGCCGTGCTGGCGGTGGCGCTGATCGTCGCGCTGCTGCCCCGCGGGGGTGACGACACCGCCGCGAAGCCGTCGGGGGACCTCGCGCCCGCCCGGTCCGCGGCGGCGCTCCAGCCGTGCCCGGCGCCGGCTGCCGCGCGGCCGGTGAAGCAGCTCGAAGGCGTCACGGCGGACTGCCTCGGCGACGGGGTGCGCGTCGACGTCGGCCAAGCCCTCGCCGGGGCTCCGGCGCTGGTCAACGTGTGGGCGTCGTGGTGCGAGCCGTGCCGGACCGAGCTGCCCGTGCTCCAGGAGTACGCGAAGCAGCCGGGTGCCGTGCGCGTCCTCGGCGTCCAGGTGCAGAGCCCGGCGGAGGACGGCCTGGACCTGCTGGCGAAGCTGGGGGTGCACCTGCCGTCGGTGTTCGACGGGGACGGGCGGAGCGGGCCGGTCCGGACGGCGCTGAAGGTGCCTTCCTCGCTCCCGGCGTCCTACCTGGTCACCGCCGGAGGCGAGGTGCGGTTCATCGCGAATCCTCGCTCGTTCGTGAACACTGACCAGGTGCGCGCGGCAGTCGAGGGGGCATCGTGATCGGACCACTGGTCGAACCCGAGTCGGTTCCCGAGTGGCTCCGGCCGCTGGTCAAGGTGAGCGCCGAGGTCGATTCGAAGACGTTCACCCGGTTCAGCCCACCCGAAAACGCCTACACCCGCCCGGCCGCGGTGCTCATCCTCTTCGGTGAACGCGAAGCCGACGGCGAGCCGGACATCCTGCTGCAGCGCCGCGCCGACACGCTGGGCTCGCACGCCGGCCAGGTCGCCTTCCCCGGCGGCGGCGCCGAAGAGGGCGACGGCGGCCCGATCGGCACCGCGCTGCGCGAGGCCGAAGAAGAGACCGGCGTGGTCCCCTCCGGTGTCCGGCCGGTCGCGGTGCTGCCGGAACTGTTCGTCCCGGTGTCCGGCTTCGCCGTGACGCCGGTGCTGGCGCACTGGGCGGAACCCTCGCCGGTGCACGCGGTCGACCCGGGCGAGACGGCGTCGGTCGCGCGCGTCGCCATCGCCGACCTGGTCGACCCGGCCAACCGGTTCACCGTGCAGAAGAAGGGCGCGCCCTGGAAGGGGCCGGCCTTCGAGGTCGGCGGCCTGTTCGTCTGGGGCTTCACCGCGGGGTTGCTGTCGGTGCTCCTGAGCCTGGGAGGTTGGGAGCGTGACTGGGACTCGGGCGACGTCCGGGACCTCGACGAAGCACTGGCCGCGTACAAAGCGCGGGTAGTGGGCGGGGAGTGACGCGGTGAACTGGGTCGATGTCGTGGTGCTGCTGCTGGCCGTGCTGGCGGGGGTGTCCGGCGCCTACCAGGGCGTGATCATCGCGCTGCCCTCGCTCGTCGGCGTCGTGCTCGGGGCGGTCGCCGGGATCAAGCTCGCGCCGGTCGTGGTGGCGTTCTTCGACGACCCCGTCTGGAAGGTCGCCTTCGCGGTGGCGACCGTGGTCTTCCTGGTCGCCTTCGGCGAGGCGATCGGCGTCTACGTCGGACGGCGGCTGCGGCAGAAGATCAACCCGGTCCGGCTCTCCGGCATCGACAAGACGCTCGGCGCGGTCGTGCAGGCCCTCGTCGTGTTCGTGGTGGCGTGGCTGATCGCGACGCCGCTGACCGCCGTGTCGGGCGCGCCGGGGCTGGCCAAGGCGATCAACAACTCGGTGGTGCTCGGCAAGGTCAACGAGGCCATGCCGGAGGCCGCCCAGGGCTTCCCGAGCCAGCTGCGCAAGCTGCTCGACGCGTCCGGCTTCCCGTCCATCGTGGACCCGTTCCAGAAGGCGCCGACGGCGGACACCTCGCCGCCGGACCCCGCGCTCCAGCGCAGCGGGATCGTCCAGCAGCTGCACGGCAGCGTGGTCAAGATCCGCGGCAGCGCGAGTTCGTGCTCGCGGTCGCTCGAAGGCAGCGGGTTCGTGATCGCGCCGCAGCGGGTGATGACGAACGCGCACGTCGTGGCCGGTACCGACACCGTCGGCATCGAGACGACCCAGGGCGACTACCCGGCCCGCGTCGTCTACTTCGACCCGCAGGTCGACATCGCGGTGCTCGCGGTCCCGCGCCTGAAGGCCGAGCCGCTCCAGTTCGCGCCGGAGACGGCGTCGGCGGGCGACAGCGCGGTCGTGCTCGGCTACCCGCTCGACGGCCCGTACCGGGCGACGCCGGCGCGCGTGCGCGGCCGGATCAACCTCCGTGGCCCGGACATCTACGAGGCGAACACCGTGCAGCGGGACGTCTTCACGGTCCGCGCCGAGATCCGCAGCGGCAACTCCGGCGGCCCGATGGTGACCCCGGACGGCAGGGTCATCGGCGTCGTCTTCGGCGCGGCGGTGGAGGACCCGGAGACCGGCTTCACGCTGACGGCCGAGCAGGTGCGCGCCGAGGTCGACGCGGCGCCGTCGCAGACGACGAACGTGTCCACCGGCTCCTGCGCGGCCTAACGCCGGAACCGCAGCGCCAGGCCGTCGAGCAGGGCCCGCATGCCCAGCTCGAAGATGTCGTCCAGCACCAGGTCGTAGCCGGTCTCGGTGAGGTCGGCGAGCATCCTGGCGAACGTCGGGTGCCCGGTCGTCATCGCCGCGACCGCGGGGGCCTGGTGGTCCATCCAGTCGTCGTCGGTCAGCCCGGACGACGCCAGCGCGCTCTGCTCGCGTTCGAGGTGGACCGCCATTCCCTGGATGTGGCCGAAGAACAGCACGTGCAGGTTGCACAGCGTGGCCGCGTCGACGTTCAGTTCGGCCAGCGCGGACAGGGCCCACTCGCCGTGCACGGCGAGGTTGCGCAGCGGCAGCGGCCGCGTGATCGGCCCCAGCTGGGCCAGCCACGGGTGCCGCCGGAAGAGCGCCCAGAGCGTCCGGCCGCCGAGCGTCAGCCGTTCACGCCAGTCACCGGACGGCTTCGCCGGATAGCCGCGCTCGCCGAACGCGGCGTCGGCCATCAGCAGCACCAGCTCGTCCTTGCCCCGCACGTACCGGTACGGCGCCATCGCCGCCACCCCGAGGCGGGCCGCGACCCCGCGCATGGACAGCGCGCCGAGGCCCTCGGTGTCGGCGATGGCGATGGCGGTCCGCACGAGCTGCTCGCGGGTCAGCCCCCGCTGGCCGCCGCGGCGGTCCCGGTCGGCGACGACCGTGCCGGATCGCGGCTCGGCGCGGACGAGGCCTTCCTGGCTCAGCCGTTCCAGGGCCTTCGCCGCGGTCGCCAGTGCGACGCCGTGCTCGGCCGCGAGCCGCCGCGTGGAGGGCACCCGCGCGCCGGGCGGGAGCTCGCCGCGCGCGATCCGCTCACGCAGTTCGTCCGCGATGGCCACGTACTTCACGGCGGTCTCCTGACCTAGTACAGACAGTCATCTGTACTAGGACAGAAATGGCCTGCGAACTGGCTGTTCTCCACAGTGACGCGGACAAGCGTACAACTCTGGAGGAACCATGCGGAACGTTCTGATCTCCGGCGCCGGTGTCGCCGGCGGCACGCTGGCCTGGCTCCTGGCCCGTGCGGGCTGGGCGGTGACTGTGGTGGATCGGGCGCCCGGCCCGCGCACCGGCGGCCAGGCGATCGACGTGCGCGGCGTCGCGCTCGACGTCGTCGACGAGCTGGGTCTCGGCGACCGGATGCGCGCGTTGCGGACGCGGATGCGCGGGATGTCCGTGGTGGACGGAGACGGCCACGAGCTGTTCCGGTCCGAGGAGTTCACCTACAGCAGCGGACGGCTGGACAGCGCCGACTTCGAGATCCTGCGCGACGACGTCGTCGCGATGCTGCTGGAGGCGCCCCGCGTCGAGTACGTCTTCGGCGACACGATCACCGCGCTCACCGAGGAGGCGCACGGGGTGCGCGTGGAGTTCGAGCGCGGCGGCTTCCGGACGTTCGACCTGGTCGTCGGCGCGGACGGACTGCATTCCGTCGTGCGACGGCTGGCCTTCGGACCCGAGGAGGACTTCACCCGGCACCTCGGGCAGTACCTGGCGATCTTCCCGACGGCCAACTTCCTGGGGCTCGAGGACTGGCAGGTCTGGTTCCGGCACGAGCACACCGGCGGGGTGGTCTACCCCGTCCGGGAGAACACCGAGCTCCGCGTGACCCTGGGCTTCGGCTCGGAACCGCTGCCGCGGCTGGCCGTCCCGGAGCAGAAACGGCTGATCGCCGAGCGGCTCGCCGGGGTCGGCTGGGAGGTGCCGAAGCTGCTGGAGGCGATGGCCGACGCGGACGTCTTCTACTTCGACGCCATGGCTCAGATCCACCTGGACCGCTGGTCGGCGGGCCGGGTCGTGCTGGTCGGCGACGCCGGCTACTGTGCCTCGGCGCTGTCCGGGCAGGGGACGAGCCTCGCGCTGGTCGGCGCGTACGTCCTCGCGCAGGAACTCGGCCGGGGCACCCGCGAAGAGGCCTTCGCGGCCTACGAACGGCGGATGCGGCCTTTCGCCGCGCTGAACCAGGCGCTGGCCACCGAAAACGCCGAAGGTCCGGCCTCGGAAGAGTCGGTGGAGCGGGCGAAGAACGCCATCAGTCTCGCTTGAGGAAGCCCACCAGGGTCGCCGACGTGCGGTCCGGCACCTCGAGGTGGGGGAAGTGCCCGACGTCCGGCCAGATCTCCGGCTCGGCGTGCGGGCCCGCCCAGCGCGTCGACGACGCCGCCGTTTCCGGGAGGATGCAGGTGTCGTCGGCGCCGTGCAGCTGCAACGTCGGTGCCGCGATCCGGGTGCCGACGGCGTCGGTGAACCGGCGGCCTTCGCCGCGGAACTGGGCGCGGAACGCCCACCGGTAGTACTCGAGCGCGCTGTGCGCCACCCCGGGCACGAGCATCGCCTGCCGGAACGCCTCGACGCTGCCGTCGAAGTCCGCGGTGGACCGCCAGCGGCGGCCGGCCCAGCCGCCGAAGAGGTCCGCGACGGCCTGGGCGTCGTCCTTCACCAGCCACTTCTCCGGCGCCATCGGCACCTGGAAACGGAAGAGGTGCCCGGCCGCTCGGCCCTGGCCGCGCCACGGGCGGGCCGCGCCCGAACGCAGGGCGAGCGGGTGGGCGGCACCGATCGCCGTCACCGAGGACACCAGCCGCGGGTGCAGCGCCGCGACCGTCCAGGCGAGCATGCCGCCCCAGGCGTGCCCGACGAGGTGGGCGCGGCGCGCCCCGAGCGACTTGATCAGCCCGCCGACGTCACCGGCGAGCGTCCAGGCGTCGTAGCCGCGGGGCGGCTTGTCCGAGTCGCCGTAGCCGCGCAGGTCGACGGCCACTGCCCGGAACCCGGCGCCGGCCAGTGCCGTCAGCTGGTGGTGCCAGGTCCACCAGAACTCGGCGAACCCGTGCAGCAGCACCACGACCGGCCCGTCGCCGCACTCGGCGACGTGCAGCCGGATGCCGTTCGCGGAGACGTCGCGGTGGACCCACGGGCCGTCGAGCCGGACGATCGACGGGTCGGGGGACGCGTGCAACGCACTCAGTCGCGCGTGGCCACGCCGGCTTCGGGCGCCCGCTGCGGCTTGAGCGCGGCGGCGGTCTCCTTGACGCTGGCGATGGTCCGCTCCGGGGCCTTGAACTTCTTCACCTTGCGGTAGCCGAGGAACCCGGCCGCGCCCGCGACGAGCAGCATCAGGACGAACACGATGCCGAACGCGATCCAGCGGTACCGCACCCACTCGGCCAGCCCCTCGGCCGCGAAGAAGAACAGGAAGAAGGTGCTGTACAGGAAGACCGTCAGGGCGATCAGGAAGAAGACGGCCCCCTTGAGCCCCTTCTTCACCTCGCCGACCAGCTCGGACTTCGCCAGCTCCATCTCGGCCCTGACCAGGGTGGAGATGTGCTGCGTCGCGTCGCCGACCAGGCGGCCGATCGACTGGTCGCCGGGGACGTCGGAGGCGGAGGACAGCGGGAGGTAAGGCACGGCCCCCACGCCGTCGGGACCGGTGCGCTCGTGCTTGGGGCTGCTCACCGGGTCATCGTGCCATGTGTCGCGAAACCGGGCGCGGCGGAGTCACCGCGTGTCGGGGTTCGGGGGTCCAGGGGGCTCGCCCCCGGCTGGGGTCTGGGGCTCGGCCCCAGAAGACACAGTGTCGGACATTTGCGCGTGAACTTTGCTACGGCGGAGTAGCAACGCCGCCGCCAGCAGGGACGCCACCGCCGACGCGATCAGCACCGCCGCCTTCGCCAGTTCGCTCTGGCCGTCCGGCAGCGCCAGCTCCGCGATCAGCAGGCTCACCGTGAACCCGACCCCGCCCAGCACGGACAACGCGGCCAGGTCCCGCCAGCCCATCCCGCGCGGCTTCTCCGCCAGCCGGAACTTCACCGCGAGCAGGCTGGCTCCCAGGATGCCGACGACCTTGCCGCCGAGCAGCCCGGCGAGCACCGCGAGCGGCAACGCCGTCGTGAACACCGCGCCGAGCGCGTCGGCGTTGACCGAGATCCCGGCCGCGAACAGCGCGAACACCGGCACGGCGACCGCCGCCGACCACGGCTGGAGCCGGTGCTCGAGCCGCAGCGCGGGTGCCTCCGCCTCACCCTCGTCGGCGCGGACGCGGGTGAGCAGGCCCAGCGCGACACCGGCGATCGTCGCGTGGATGCCCGCCGAGTGCACGGCGACCCAGGTGATCAGCGCCAGGGGGACGTACAGCCACGGCGTCCGGACGCGGCGGTGCTGCAGGAACGCATACAACGCGAGGGCGGCGACGGCGACGGCCACCGCGACCAGGTCGAAGCCCGTCGTGAACAGCACGGCGATGACGATGATCGCGCCGAGGTCGTCCACCACGGCCAGGGAAAGCAGGAACACCCGCGCGCTCGAGGGCAGGTTCGACGCGGTCAGCGCGAGCACGCCGAGGGCGAACGCGATGTCCGTGGCGACCGGGATCGCCCAGGCCCGCTCGATCCCCGGCGTCCCCCAGCCGACGGCCAGTGCGACGAGCGCGGGGACGACCATGCCGCCGATCGCGGCGACGACCGGCAGGATCGCCTGCTTGAACCGGGAGAGCTCACCGATGACGAGCTCGCGCTTGAGCTCCAAGCCGGCGACGAAGAAGAACAGGGCGAGCAGGCCGTCCTTGGCCCAGTCGCCCAGCGTCAGGTTCAGGTGCAGGAACTCCGGCCCGAGCCGGAAGTCACGCAGGGCGTGGTAGCTGTCCCGCAGCGGCGAGTTGGCCCAGAGCAGCGCGACCGCCGTCGCGCCGAGCAGGATCAGCCCACCGGTCGTCTCGGTGCGCAGGTAGCGGGCGAATTCGCTGAACGGGCGGGTCATCGGGGCGGCTCCAGGGGTTGCTGATCACTGTTGCCGACCAGACTTCCCGGCGCACCTTCACTCGATTTTACCAGTCCTTTGTCACGCATCGTCATGACCGCCGCCACACGGGGTATCGGTGGTGGGTAACCCGGTGGGCTCATAGCATGCGAATCGACAACGAAGTCCCTAGACAAAGGAAGACGAGTTGTGAGCACCTCAACCGAGGTCCAGCAGGACACGAGGTTCTTCGGGCACCCACGAGGACTGGCGAACCTCTTCGGCATCGAGATGTGGGAGCGCTTCTCCTTCTACGGGATGCTCGGCATCCTCGCGCTCTACCTCTACCGGACGGCCGCGGAGGGCGGTCTCGGCCTGCCGCAGGAAGACGCCCTCGGCATCGTCGGCGCGTACGGCGGGCTCGTGTACCTGTTCGCCGTCGTCGGCGCCTGGGTCGCCGACCGGCTGCTGGGTTCCGAACGCACGTTGTTCTCCAGCGCCGTCCTGATCATGATCGGCCACATCAGCCTCGCGGTGCTGCCGGGCCTCGTCGGTGTGGGCGTCGGCCTCGCCTGCGTCGCGGTCGGCAGCGGCGGGCTCAAGGCGAACGCGACGGCGATCGTCGGCACCCTCTACGCCGAGGGCGACGAGCGGCGCGACGCCGGTTTCACGATCTTCTACATGGGCGTCAACCTCGGTGCGTTCGTCGGCCCGCTGCTGACCGGCTGGGCGCAGAAGGACGTCGGCTTCCACCTCGGCTTCGGCCTGGCCGCGATCGGGATGGCCCTCGGCCTGGTCCAGTACACCCTCGGCCGCAAGAACCTCGGCGAGCGCGCGAAGGCGGTGCCGGACCCGCTGCCCGCGTCCCGGCGGCTGCTCGCCGCCGGTGTCGCGCTCGTGCTGGTCGCCGTCGTCCTCGTCCTGCTGCTGACCGGGGTCGTCAACCCGGGCAACCTCGCCGACGTCGTCGTCTGGGTGGTCGGGATCATCTCGGTGAGCTACTTCGTGATCATCCTGGCCAGCCGCAAGATCACCGGGGACGAGCGCAGCCGGGTCTTCTCGTTCATCCCGATGTGGATCGCCAGTGCGGTGTTCTTCTCGCTGTACCAGCAGCAGTTCACCGTCGTCGAGGTCTACTCCGACCAGCGGCTGGACCGGAACCTGTTCGGCTGGGAGATGCCGGTCGCCTGGGTCAACTCGATCAACCCGGTGTTCATCATCGTGTTCGCGCCGCTGCTGGCGGCGTTGTGGACGAAGCTCGGCGAGCGTCAGCCGTCGACACCGATGAAGTTCGTGATCGGCACCGTGCTGATGGGCGTGGCGTTCCTGCTGTTCCTGCCGATGGCGGGCAGCGGCGAGAACGCCAGCCCGCTGCTCGCGCTGATCGGCATCCTGTTCGTCTTCACGATGGCCGAGCTGTGCCTCTCGCCCGTCGGGCTGTCGCTGTCGACCAAGCTCGCCCCGGCGGCGTTCCCGACGCAGATGGTGGCGCTGAACTTCCTGTCGGTGTCGTTCGGCACGGCGATGTCGGGCAAGCTCTCCGAGTACTACTCGGTCGACGACGAGGCGCCGTACTTCGGCACGGTCGGCGGGATCGCCGTCGCCGTCGGCGTGCTGCTGTTCCTGGGCATCCCCTTCATCCGCAAGCTGATGAAGGGCGTTCACTAGCCCACGGTGACCCCGAAGATGACGCCGACGAAGTAGGTCACGACCATGGTGAGCGCGCCGACACCGACGTTGCGGATGATCGCGCGCACCACGTTCGCGTCGCCGAGCCTCGCGCTGATCCACCCGGTCAGCGTGAGGCCGACGACGACCGCGGCGGCGCACGCCCACACCCGCAGGGAGACGCCGGCCCAGGCGATGGACAGGATCGGCAGCAGCGCGCCGACGGAGAACGCGAGCAGCGACGCCCACGCGGCCTGCCACGGGCTGGTGAGGTTGCCGGGGTCGATGCCGAGTTCGGCTTCCGCGTGCGCCTGCAGGGCGTCCTTTTCGGTCAGTTCGCGGGCGACCTGGCTCGCCAGTTCCGGTGAGAGGCCCTTGCCCTCGTAGATCTCGGCGAGCTCGCGCTCCTCGGCCTCCGGCATCGTCTTGAGTTCCTGCTTTTCGAGCCGGAGCAAGGCCTGTTCGGTGTCGCGCTGGGTGCTCACGGAAACGTATTCCCCGCCGGCCATGGAAAAGGCGCCGGCGACGAGCCCGGCGATTCCGGCGGTGAGGATCGTGGTGCTTTCCGTGGTCGCCCCGGCCACGCCGACGACGATGCCGGCGACGGACACGATGCCGTCGTTCGCCCCGAGCACCCCGGCCCGCAGCCAGTTCAGCTTCCCGCCCAGTCCCTGGTGCGGTTCGTGGGCGTGCTCAACGGCCGTATCGGTCACCGGACCAGTGAAACACGGAAGCGGAATGGTGGCGAGACCAGAGTTTTCGGTCAGGTGGGCCTAAATAACGAGTGCCTTACCTAACTGGTCCTGTGTGGACTCTCAGCCGGGCTGGGTCATGATGGACGGCATGGAAGAGCAGGTGTGGCAGCCGCTGGTGACGGTGGAGGGCTTGCCGCTACTCGGCGGCGAAGGCCGGTTCCGGCTGCTGGAGCACGCAGCGAGCGGACTGGCCTACTTGATCCACTACCCGGCGGGAGTGGCGTCACCGCCGCACGCGCACGACCACGACTCGATCGTCTACGTGTTGTCGGGCCGGCTGCGCGGTGCGGTGGACGGCGTGGAGGCCGTCCTCGAGCCGGGTGATTCGGTGGTGCACCCACGCGGGGTCACGCACCACGTCGAGGCCCTGACGGACTCGATGTGGGTCGAGTTCAAGTCACCCCTGCCCGCCCGGCCACCGATCGCCTGACCCTCCAGGTACGCAGGCCGACCCTCCAGGTACGCAGGCCGACCCTTGGGGTGCGCCGAGCCGACTTCCCGGGTACGCGAGTCGATCGCTTGAGCCACGGGTCGGAGTGGTTTTGCTAGCTGATTTTCGGCCGAGCCGCAACCGTCCATCCACAGGTCCGGCTCTTGTCTGTCATCTGGCGCGAGTTGTCCACAGATCGACGAACGGCCGGTTTTCGCAGGTGGGAGCCGATAGACTGGAACTGGGACGTCCCCCCGGAGAGGGTGGGGGCAGCTTTCTTCGGGGCCGGGGGAGGGCGATGCACTTGGAGCTCGGCGAAACAGCGGAACCGACCCGTGGACAGGTGTGGCACGTGCTGAGCGGCCTCGCCGCCGGAAGACTCACCGCCGTCGAAGCCTCCGACTGGGCCGGCCGATGGGTCGGATCGGACTGCAAAGTCGAGGACGAGCTGGTCTTCGACGCGATCCAGAATCTGTGGGGCGCGGACATGCCTGTTGCGCCGGGCGAGTACTTGTACGGCCCGCTCGACTTCCGGGCCTGGCTGGCGGACTTCGAATCACGCCTGAAGCCTTGAAAGCGGAAACGCCCGGCCCGCGGAAAGCGGACCGGGCGTCTCCCGGAGTGAAGCTCAGGCGTCCAGCTCAGCCAGAGCCTGCTTGGCCTTCTCGAGCTCGGCCTCCAGCGCGGCGACCTTCGCGGCCTGCGCCTCGCGGGCCTGGTTGATCACCTCGTCGATCGGGCCGGAGAGGTCGCTGTGCAGCTCCTTCGCCGCGCGCGAAACCGCCGCGGCGGGGATCTCGAGACCCTTGGCGACCCACTTCGAGCCGTTCTTCAGCTCGGCCTGCCACTCGCCGTCGGCGGTGCCGGTCACCGTCAGGGTCAGCTCGACCGTGCGGGTCTTCTTCGCCGTCGACGCCGTCGCCGCGCCCTTCGGGCGGCCGCGCTTCGGCTTCGGGGCCTCCTCGGCGGCGGGCTCGGGCGAGTCCTCCGAGGGGGCCGGGGACGCGGACTCGGTGACGGCCGCCTCGTCGGCGGAAACCTCCGAAGCCGGAACCGGAGCGGAAACCGGAGCCGAAGCCGTTTCCTCGTCGTGCGTCAGGACATCCACGGTCATCGTCGTGTCGTCTCCTTGCCCGGGAAGTGGGTGTGGTTCGCGGCACAGCGTAGAACATGCGTTCGACTCGTGCCACTCGGGGGTGTCATGGCAGAGCCCTCCCGGCGCGAAGCCGGAAGGGCTCTGACGAGGAGAACGCTAGCTCACTCCTCCGACTTGCCCGTCTTCAGGCCCGACGAGATCAGGTCCATCACCGTCGAGTCGGCCAGCGTGGTGACGTCGCCGACCTGCCGGTTCTCCGCGACGTCGCGCAAAAGACGGCGCATGATCTTGCCCGAACGCGTCTTCGGCAGCTCCGGCACGACCATGATCTGCCGCGGCTTCGCGATCGGCCCGATCTCCTTCGCGACGTGGTTGCGCAGCGCCTGGATGGCCTCCTCGCCGCCGGCAGCGCCACTGTCGGCGTTGCCGCGCAGGATGACGAACGCGACGATGCCCTGGCCGGTCGTCGGGTCGGTCGCGCCGACGACCGCGGCCTCGGCCACCGTCGGGTGCGAGACCAGCGCCGACTCGACCTCGGTCGTCGAGATGCGGTGGCCGGACACGTTCATCACGTCGTCGACGCGGCCGAGCAGCCAGACGTCACCGTCGTTGTCGTACTTCGCGCCGTCGCCGGCGAAGTAGAAGCCCTGGTCCTTGAACCGCGACCAGTAGGTGTCCTTGAAGCGCTCCTCGTCGCCCCAGACCCCGCGCAGCATCGACGGCCACGGCTTGTCGAGCACCAGGTACCCGCCACCGCCGGGCCCGACCTCGGCACCGGTGTCGTCGACGACCTTCGCGGAGATGCCCGGCAGCGCCTTCTGCGCCGAGCCCGGCTTGGTCGGGGTGACGCCGGGCAGCGGCGAGATCATGATCGCGCCGGTCTCGGTCTGCCACCACGTGTCGACGATCGGGGTCCGGCCCGCGCCGATGTTCTCGCGGTACCAGATCCACGCCTCGGGGTTGATCGGCTCGCCGACCGAACCCAGCACCCGCAGCGACGACAGGTCGTACTTCTCCGGGATCTCCGCGCCCCACTTCATGAACGTGCGGATCAGCGTCGGCGCGGTGTAGTAGAGGGAGACCTTGTACTTCTGGATGATCTCCCAGTGCCGGCCCTCGTGCGGGGTGTTCGGCGTGCCTTCGTAGACGACCTGCGTGACGCGGTTGGCGAGCGGGCCGTAGACGATGTAGCTGTGGCCGGTGATCCAGCCGATGTCCGCGGTGCACCAGTAGACGTCTTCGCCGGCCTTGTGGTCGAAGACGTTGTGGTGCGTGTACGCGGTCTGCGTCAGGTAGCCGCCCGACGTGTGGAGAATGCCCTTCGGCTTCCCGGTCGTCCCGGACGTGTAGAGGATGAACAGCGGGTGCTCGCTGTCGAACGCCTCGGGAGTGTGCTCTTCGGACTGTCCGTCGACGAGCTCGTGCCACCACAGGTCGCGGCCGTCGGTCCACGGGACGTCACCCTCGAGCTGGTCGCCCGTGCGCTTCACGACGACGACCTTTTCGACGGTCTCGGCGCCTTCGAGCGCTTCGTCGACATTGGCCTTCATCGGCGCGGCCTTGCCGCGGCGGAACTGGCCGTCGGAGGTGATCACGACCTTCGCGGCGGCGTCGTCGACGCGCGCCCGCAGCGCCGTCGGGGAGAAGCCGCCGAAGACGACGTTGTGCAGCGCGCCGATCCGCGCGCACGCGAGCATCGCGAAGATGGCCTCGGGGACCATCTGCAGCTGGATCGCCACGACGTCGCCGGCGGTGACGCCCAGCGACGCGAGTGCGTTGGCGGCCTTGGAAACCTCGGTCTTCAGCTCGGCGTAGGTGATGTCCCGGGTGTCACCCGGCTCGCCGACCCAGTGGATCGCGACCTGGTCGCCGTGGCCGGACTCGACGTGCCGGTCGACGCAGTTGTAGGCGACGTTCAGCTTGCCGCCGACGAACCACTTCGCGAAGGGCGCATTGGTCCAGTCCAGTACCGTGGTCCACTTCGTGTCCCACGTGAGCCGCTCGGCCTGCTTGGCCCAGAACGCTTCGCGGTCGGCGTCCGCTTCGGCGTAGAGATCGGCCTTCGCGTTGGCCTGGCCAGCGAATTCGTCGCTGGGCGGGAAGGTGCGGCTCTCGGTGAGCAGGTTGTCCAGGGCGGGGGACTGCTCGGTCATGGTTGCAAGGCCTCCTGTAGTGCGCCGAAACGACGGCTAGCGGCACGCTAGCGACGTTAGTCCGCCTTGTAAAAGGTTGCACCCACGTGACCCGCCGGTTCACCGTGCCCGGCGAGCCCCGCTGACTAAGCGTTCGTTCAGCCGGGCCTTGGCGGCGGGCCATTCCGGCGCGAGCATCGAGTAGAGGACGGTGTCGCGCGACGACCCGTCCGGCCGGATCCGGTGCGCGCGCAGGACGCCTTCGCGAAGCGCGCCAAGCCGTTCGATGGCGCGTTGCGAGCGGAGGTTCCGGATGTCGGTCTCCCACGCGACCCGTTGCGCGCCAAGGGTTTCGAACGCGTGCGTGAGCAGCAGCAGCTTCGACTCGGTGTTCAGCCCGGTGCGCTGCCAGTCCGCGCCGATCCACGTGTGCCCGATCGACAGGATCCGGTGCTTCTCGACGACCTGGTAGTACGACGTCGTCCCGGCGACGCGGCCGGAGGCGGGGTCGAGCTGCACGAAGGGGCGGCGGTCGGGGTCGGCGAGCGCCTGCTCGACCATCCGCTCGGCGGCGGGAAGATCCCCCGGCTGCCGGATGCTCAGCCACGCCCAGATGCCCGGGTCGGCGCCGGCCTCCAGGAGGCCCTTGGCGTGCTCGGGGGACAGCGGCTCCAGGCGGACGTGCTCGCCGGAGAGGGTCGGTTGCGTGGTCCAATCGCTCACGCGATCACGGTAGTTCGGCCAGTGGCTGCTCAGGAGAGCCAATTTCTGATCATTTCAGGAGTCCACTTCCGCGTTGCCTATGCTCGGCGGACCACGACGGGAAGGGCGGGCTCGATGGCCGAGGAGCGGGAAGAGCTGAGCTGGGAGCTGTTCGGCACGGCGAGCCGTGAACTGGCTCACACCATCGCCGAAGACGGCTTCGCGCCGGACCTCATCCTCTCCATCGCCCGCGGCGGCCTGTTCGTCGCCGGCGCCCTCGGCTACGCGCTCGACGTGAAGAACCTGCACGTGATGAACGTCGAGTTCTACACCGGCGTCGACCAGCGCCTCGACCTGCCGGTGATGCTGCCGCCGGTGCCCAACGTCGTCGACCTGACGAGCAAGAAGGTGCTGATCGCCGACGACGTCGCCGACACCGGCGCCACGCTCAAGCTGGTCCGCGACTTCTGCCTCGAGCACGTCGCCGAGGTCCGCTCGGCCGTCGTCTACGAGAAGCCGCACTCGACGGTGAAGTGCGAGTACGTCTGGCGGCACACCGACCGCTGGATCAACTTCCCGTGGTCGGTGCTGCCGCCCGTGGTCACCCGCGAAGGACAGGTGCTCGACGCATGAGCGACCCCTTGAAGCCGCTCCTCGACCTCGAAGGCGTCGCGGCGGCGGCGAAGTCCGCACAGGACGCGGTGTTCGCGGTCCACCGCCTCCCGGCGAACCTCCGCGGCGGCGCGGCGACGGCGGCCGAAGCGTCCGTGCGCGCCGCCCGCGCGTCCGCGGGGATCGAAGGCGCCAATCCGGAACTCCCGGTCGACGGCGCGGTCGCCGACCCGGTCCTGGCCGGCGCACTGCGCGTCGCGGAGACCCTCGAGACGCTGCTGCCGACGTGGCGCCGCGCACCGCTGCAGGCGTTGGCGCGCCTGCACGTCCTGGCCGCGGCGGACCTCGTCGACGACCTCGATGCGCTGGGCCGCCCCCAGTCCGGCGGCGGCCGGCTGGAGCTGCTGGCCCAGCTGGTGACCGGAGCGACCTCGGTCCCGGGCCCGGTCCTGACCGCGGTGGTCCACGGGGAACTGCTGGCGCTCAAGCCGTTCGGCAGTGCGGACGGCGTGGTCGCCCGCGCGGCCGCCCGCCTGACGATGGTCGCGACCGGCCTCGATCCGAAGTCGTTGAGCGTGCCCGAAGTGGCCTTCTTCCGCCGGGTCCCGCGTTACCTCGAGGCGGCGGAGGGATTCGCGAGCGGGACGCCGGAGGGCGTACGCGCGTGGCTGCTCTTCTGCTGCGAAGCGTTCGAAGCGGGCGCGCGCGAAGCGAAGAGCATCTCCGACGCGGCTTCTTAGCCGGTCAGCTTCGCCGACCACTTCTCTTCGATCCGCCCGAACCGCCACACCGCCAGCGCGACGACCCAGGTCAGCACGAACAGCCCGACGATCCCGAAGCCGACGTAGTCCAGGTCCACCGAGGCGATCGCGGCCAGCGGCCCGCTCGTGATGTCCAGCTTCTCGGCGAGGATCGACACCAGCTCGATCGTCCCGATGAGCAGCGCCACCGCGACCGACAGCGCGGTCACCGTGAGGTTGTAGAAGATCTTGCGCACCGGCTTCGCGAACGCCCAGCCGTAGGCGAAGTTCATGAAGCAGCCGTCCACGGTGTCGAACAGGCTCATCCCGGCCGCGAACAGGATCGGCAGCACGAGGATCGCGTACCAGGGCAGCGCGAACGTCGCCGCGCCCGCGGCCAGCACGAGCAGCCCGATCTCGGTCGCGGTGTCGAAGCCCAGCCCGAACAGCAGCCCGACCGGGTAGATGTGCCACGGCTTGCGCACGGCCTTCGTCGCCCCGCGCAGCAGCCGGTTCATGAGGCCGCGGTTGTCCAGCTGCCGCTCCAGCGCGGCCTCGTCGAACTCACCCCGGCGCATCTGCCGGAAGACCCGCAGGATCCCGACCAGCACCACCAGGTTGAGGATCGCGATCACGTACAGGAACACCCCGGACACCGACGTCCCGATCACGCCGGTGGCCTGGTGCAGCGCCGACGAGTCGTCCTCGACCTGCCCGGCCAGCGCGCGGACGCCCAGTGACAGCAGCAGGCAGAGCACGAAGACGATCGTGGAGTGGCCGAGGGAGAACCAGAACCCGACCGACAGCGGCCGCTGGCCGTCGCCCATCAGCTTGCGGGTCGTGTTGTCGATCGCGGCGATGTGGTCGGCGTCGAACGCGTGCCGCATGCCCAGCGTGAACGCCGTGACACCCAGGCCGATCCCGAACACGCCCGAGGTGCCCAGCGCGTAGTGGTGCGGCGCGACGAACGCCGTGAGCACGCCCCAGCCCACGACGTTCAGCAGCAGGACGAACCCCGCCATCCCGCCGATCGACACCCACTCGCGACGCGACAGCCCGCGTCGCGAGTCCTCGTCCGTGCCCGCCATCGCCCACCAGCCTTCCCGCTCATCTGAGAGGTTAGACAGGTGAACAGATGAAGATCTAGCTAGCTCGCACCCTGAGAGTGTCCAGCGCCTTGCGCACGTGCCCGCCGGTCGTGTGCAACGCCTTCGCGGCGCTCTTGACGTCCTCGCCGGACAGCAAGTGCACCAGCGCCACCTTGAGGTCGCCCCCGGCCTCGGTGAGCGCGTCCGAGCAGTCCGCCATCGTCATGCCGGTGGCTTCCTGCAGGATCCGGATGGTCCGGCCGCGCAGCTTCGCGTTCGTCGCCCGCATGCTGACCATCAGGTTGGAGTAGGTCCGGCCCAGCTTGATCATCGTCGCGGTGGAGAACGACGTCAGGATCATCTTCTGCGCCGTGCCCGCCTTCATCCGCGTCGAGCCGGCGATCGCCTCCGGACCGGTGTCGACGGCGATGAGCACGTCCACCCCGGCCGGCTTCGCGGCCTTGGCGTTGCCCGAGACCAGGCCGGTCCGGGCGCCCTGGCGCGAAGCCGCGGCCAGCGCACCCAGCACGTACGGCGTCCTGCCCGACGCCGTCAGCCCCAGCACGAAGTCACCCGGTTGCACCATCGCGGCCATCTCGGCGGCGCCCGCCGCCGAGTCGTCCTCCGCGTTTTCGACGGCCTGGCGCAGCGCGCGCTCGCCGCCGGCGTGGTGCGCGATGAACCAGTCGCCCGGCACGTTGAACGTCGGCACCAGCTCGGCCGCGTCCAGGGTGGCCAGCCGCCCGGACGTGCCCGCGCCGACGTAGTGCACCCGGCCCCCGGCCCGCAGGGCGTCCACCGCGTGGTCCACCGCGCGCGCCACCTGGGGCAGCACCGCGGCCACGGCACCGGGGACCGTGCGGTCCTCGGCGTTGATCGCGCCCAGGATCCCCGCGGTGGACATCAGGTCGATGTCCTTGGTGCGGGGATTGCGGGTCTCGGTCGGCGAATCGACGTGCACCGCCTGCACGGGGACGGTCATCATGCGCCTCACATTTTCTCCGGTCATTACTTGCCGGTTTCCCGCGGACGGCGACGACCGTCCGGCCTGACCCCCAAGCGGTGCGATCCGACTGCGTCCCTGGTCGCGTCCAGCGCGCTGACCGACGCGTCCATGTGCCGCTGCGCGACCCCGATGAACAGGCAGTCGATGACGGTGAGCTGGGCGATCCGGCTCGCCGTCGCTCCCGAACGGAACGTGGTTTCCCGGGCCGCGGTCGTCAAAACGTGATCGGCGACCTCGGTGATCGGGGAGCGCGGGAAGTTCGTCACGGCGATGGTGCTCGCGCCGTGCTCGCGCGCCACCCGCAGCGCCTCGACGGTGTCGGTGGTCGCGCCGGTGTGCGAGATGCCGATCGCGACGTCACCGGGGCTCAGCACCGCGGCCGAGGTGAGCATGATGTGCGTGTCCGACCACGCGAAGCACACGCGGCCGATGCGGTGCAGCTTCTGCTGCAGGTCGGCGGCGACGAACGCGCTGGCGCCGACGCCGTAGACGTCCACGCGGCCGGCGTTCGCGACGACCTCGATCACCCGCTCGAGGGTGGCGACCTCGAGCTGGTCGGCCGTCTCCTCGACGGCGCGGGCGTCGGCGAAGCTGACCTTGCCGATCACCGCGGCCAGGTCGTCCTCCGGGCCGATCTCTCCGCCGAGGTTGCGCGTGGTGCGCGCCTCGGTGCGCGCGGTGTCCGCGGCCAGCGCGATGCGCAGCTGCGGGTACCCGCCGACGCCGACGGCCTTGCAGAACCGGGTCACCGTGGTCTCGCTCGTGTTGGCGGCCAGGGCCACCTCGGTGATGCTGCGCCGCGCAACGGATGCGGGGTCTTCCAGCACCACCTTGGCCACGCGCTGTTCGGCGCGGGCCAGGCCGGGGAGCAGCGACCGGATCCGCACCAGCGGGCTGGAGTCCGCGTCCCGCACGGCCGTCTGGACCGATACGGGCTCGGACAGTGCCGTGCCGGCTACGGATTCGGTATCACTCACCGTCGGAAAGTTACTAACCGTTGGCATCTGCGACAAGGCTACCCACACCCTTCGGTCGGATCGCAACCCGTCCGTGTCTGCGGATCTGGATTTGCGATTAATCACTGACCAGAAAGTCGCCAACCAGGTCGACCTTGTTAACGAGGTCAAGCTAACGACTTGGCAACTTAGTGTCGCGGTGCAAGCGGCAAGCGGACGGTAAAATCCGGCTTGCGGTGGACATTCGGCGACCGGCCGGTCACCGAGAGGTCAACTGCCAACCCTCTGCAACGAAAACAGCGGGGTCTCGTTCACCGTCGAGGAGTGATCGGCCGCTCTCGGTGACTTTCACACCGTCGACCGAAACGCCCCGTCCCGTGTAACTCGGGTCGGTGCTGTAACGCCAGCGGAGGCTCACCGACGCGCCTTGCGGCAGTGTGCCGACCGCCCGCCACCAGGCACGGTGCCCGTGTCCGGAGAGCGACGTCACGGTTCCGGAGGGTGCCCCCGGTCCCGAAACCGAAAGGGCGATCGGTTGCCAGTTCACGCCGTCGGTGCTGGCCTGCAGCTGAAGTGGATCACCGCTGCCCTCGGTGTCCACGAAAGCAGCGAACGACACCCGCGCTTGATCGCTGTGCGTAGTAAATGCGCGAGTACTGAGCGTAGCAACGCTGGCGTTACCCAGCGTGCTCGCCCAGGCGTCCTTTCCGGCGACCGGCCGCACCGCCATGGCCCTGGCCAGCGACGTCGCCCAGACCTGGCGGGCGGTGTTGATCGAGCCCCAGTTCCGGGACGGGTGCACCCGGTTGGTCAGCAGGATCGCGAACGACCGGGATTCCGGGTCGATGACCAGCGTCGTTCCGGTGTACCCGGTGTGCCCGGCGGTGACCGGCGACGCCAGCGCACCCATGTACCAGGGCTGGTCGAGCTCGAAGCCGAGGCCGTGCGAGTCGTCCGGGAACTGCTGGTTGTAGTTCGTCAGCATCCGCCGGACGGTCTCCGGCCGCAGGATCCGGTGCCCGCGGTAGCTGCCGCCGTTGAGGATCGCCTGGGCGAGGACAGCCATGTCGCCGGCGGTGCTGAACACGCCCGCGTGTCCGGCGACGCCGCCGAGCGACCACGCGTTCTCGTCGTGCACGCTGCCGCGCACCATTCCGCGCGGCGGGTTCGCCTCGAACTCCGTCGCGGCGATCCGGTTCAGCTTCGCGGCGGGCGGGTTGTAGCCGGTGTCGATCATGCCGAGCGGCGCGGTGATCCGGTCGTGGACGACCTTGTCCAGGGACTGCCCGGTCAGCTTCTCGACGATGAACCCGAGCGTCAGCAGGTTGATGTCGGAGTAGAGGTACGTCGTCCCCGGCTTGTTCTTCAGCGGGCTGTCGAGCACGGCCTGGCGGCGCGACGGGATGTCGGGGTAGCCAGCCCAGAGCGACGGGATCGGGTCGGCGTCGAAGCCGGAGGTGTGCGTGAGCAGCATCTTGACCGTGATGGCGGCCTTGTCGCCGGTGGCGAACTCCGGGAAGAAGCGGCTGACCGGGGTGTCGATGGTGAACTGCCCGCGTTCGACCAGCTGCAGGACGGCGATCGAGGTGAACAGCTTCGAGATCGAAGCCATGTCGAAGATCGTGTCGTTCTTCATCGGGACCTGCTGGGCGGGCGGCAGTTCGGTGCCCTGGGCGTCGGCGTACCGCAGCGCGCCGCCCACCGCGTACCGGTCGACGACCACGCCGTCGTGCGCGAGCAGGCCGACCGCCCCGGAGAAGTGCGGGTGCCCGGAGGAGTCCGGCCTCGTCCAGCTCGCCAGGAAGTCCTCGGCCGCCTTGATCGGCGCCGGGTCGAGATCGACGTCCCGGGGCCGTCCGTCGCGCAGCGTCGTCCACGGCGGGGCGAACCCCTGCTGCGGCCGGTCGAAGCGGCCGGTCACCGGGTCGTGGCTGGTGATGGCGCCGGCTCCCGAGGTCAGTGTGGTCAGTGCGACCAGTACTCCGGTGGCCGCGACGAGCACCTTCCTAGCACGCACGAGTCTCCCCCTCAGCGGTAGAGCAGGTAGTGGCGGCGTCTCCGGTCGAATGCGGCCAGCTCGGCCCGCCAGGCGCCGGTGACCTCGTCGACGCCCGCGCCGGCGTCGACCATGGTCCGGAGCCGGTCGGACCCGGACAGCTTGTCGATGTAGTTGTCGGGGCGCCACGCGAACACGTCCGGGTGCACGGCCTTCGCCGTCACGAGCATGGCGACGGCCGTCCGGATCGCGTCGAAGGCCCGCGGGTCCTCGACGCTCAGCTGCACGCCTCCGCACGTCTGGTTGACGAACTTGCTGAACGTGGGGACGAAGTACGTCTCGCGGAACTTCGCTCCGGGCAGCTGCTCGTCTTCCAGTTTCTCGCGCCAGCGCCAGTCGAGCCCGGGCGCGCCGATGATCTCGAACGGCCGGGTGGTGCCGCGGCCCTCGGAGAACACCGTGCCTTCGAACATCCCGGTGCCCGGGTAGACGAGCGCGGTGTCCGGCGTCGGCATGTTCGGGCTCGGCAGCACCCAGTTCAGCCCGGTCTGCGCGAAGAGCGTGTCACGCCGCCAGCCGCGGACCTGGACGACGTCGAGCTTCACCTTTTCGGCCGGCAGGAACTCTCCGGCGAAGAAGCGGGCGAGCTCGCCGACGGTCATGCCGTGCTGCTGGGCGATCGGCTGCCGCCCGATGCCCGAGGCGAACTTGGGGTTGAGCACCGGCCCGGCCGCCCGGCCGCCGAGCGGGTTCGGCCGGTCCAGCACGACGAGGGTGGCGTGGACCTGCGCCGCGGCCACCATCGCCGTGTAGAGCGACCAGATGTAGGTGTAGAACCGGGCGCCGACGTCGGCGATGTCGAACACCACCGTGTCGACGCCGGCCTTGGTGAACAGCGAAGCGAGCTTCGTCGCGTCGACGCCGTACGCGTCGTAGACCGGTATGCCGGTGCGTGGGTCGGTGTAGTCGCCTTCGGAACCGCCGGCCTGCGCGCTGCCGCGGAAGCCGTGTTCCGGGCCGAAGGCCGCCACCGGTTTCACGCCGGCCGCGACCATCGAGTCGACGATGTGGTCGCCGTTCAGCAGCACGCCGGTCGGGTTCGAGAGCACGCCGAGCTTGCGGCCCTTCAGCGGTCCCCAGCCCTGCGCGGCCAGCTGTTCGGCGCCGGTCAGGACGCGGCTCGGGTGTGCTGCGTCCGGTTGCGCTCCGGCGACGGCCGAGCCGCCCGCCAGCATCGGGACGGCGAGCGCGCTCGCGCCGAGGAAGTGCCGCCGGTTGAGGTTCACCACGTCAGCCCGTGGCCGAAGGGGTACTTCACGGTGTGCACGTCGGCCCCCGCCGGGATGTCGACCGGCAGCTTCCCGACCGGCTTCGTCTCGCCGAGGACCACCTTGGCCAGCGCTTCGAGGGTCGGCCCGATGTAGCCGTAGGTGGCCAGCCACGTCTGCACGGCGCTCGGGTACCCGGCGTCGTACGGGATCTGCGCGGCGACCGCGACGACCGGCTTCCCGGTGGCCTGCAGTGCGTCGAGCAGCTTGGTCTGCAGGGGGTAGGTGGCGATGTTGTTGGTCAGGACGACGACGAGGTCGGCGTTCTGTGCCTGGGCGACGGCCTGCGCGACCTGGGCGTCCGTCGGGGTCTGGCCGGTCTGGAAGGCCGTCGCGGCCGTGCCGTGCGCGGTCAGCTTCTGGGCGAGGTTCGCCGTCGTGGAGACGCCCCAGCCGGTGACGAGCGCCGTCGCGGGCTTCTGCTTCAGGGGCAGGAGACCGGCGTCGTTCGCGATGGCCGTGATGCCGCGGTCGGCGATGTCCTGCGCGGTCTTGAGGCTGGCCGGGATGCCGACAGTCTTCATGACCTTGTCCGGGTTCACGAACGGCGAGAACAGGATGCCGCGCTTGAACTTCAGCTTCAGCACGCGCAGCACGCTCTGGTCGATCCGCCGCATCGGGATGTCACCGGACCTGACCGCGGCGAGGACCGAGTTGATGGCGAGCTCGAGGTGCACCGGCATGAGCAGCTGGTCGACGCCCGCCTTGAGCGCGAGCACCGGGATCTCGGCGTCGCTGTGCAGCTTGCGCACGCCCTCCATCTCGAGGGAGTCGGTGATCACGACGCCGTTGTAGCCCAGTTCGGTGCGCAGGCGGTCGGTGATGATCGGCTTCGACAGCGTCGCGGGTTCGAGCGACGGGTCGAGGCTCGGGAACTGGATGTGCGCGCTCATGATCGAGTCGACGCCGGCCGCGATCGCGGCCTTGAACGGCGGCACGTCGTTGGTCCGCCAGTACGCCTCGGTGCTGTCGATCCGCGGCAGCCCGGTGTGGCTGTCGGTCGGTGCGGCGCCGTGCCCGGGGAAGTGCTTGGCCGTCGCCGCGACGGACTTCGCGAAGCCCTTCAGCTCGGCGGTGACGAAGTCGCTGGCCAGGCCCGGCTGGCCGGAGAAGGACCGGACCCCGATGACCGGGTTGACGGGGTTGGAGTTGACGTCGGAATCGGGCGCGAAGTCCTGGTTGATCCCGACGGCACGCAGCTCCCGGCCGAGGATGGTCGCGGCCTGCGTCGCGCGGTTCGTGTCCCGCCCGGCGGAGATGGCCATGGCGTTCGGGAACTCGGTGGCCGGCGCGCCCATCCGGGTGACGGTGCCGCCCTCCTGGTCGGCGGCGATCTGCAGCGGGATGTGCGCCCCGCTGGTGATGGCGGCCTTCTGGAGGCCGTTGGACAGCTTCGCGACCTGCACGGGGTTGTCGAAGTTGTCGCGCGTGGCGTTGTCGAAGTAGATGACCCCGCCGAGGTGGTACTTCGCGACGACCTGCGCCGGGGTGTCGACGCCGAAGTCGGCCTGGTTCTTCGGGTTGACCTCGTCGGCGGTCTTCCCGTTCACCCAGGTCACGAACAGCTGCCCGACCTTCTGCTCGAGCGTCAGCCCCCGCAGCGCCTGCGTGGCGGCGGCCTCGGCCTGCGCTTCGGCGCTCACGCGCGGTGCGCTCGCCGCGGACGCGACACCCACACCAGTGAAGGCGAGCACCCCCGCGACGGGCAGGGCGAGCGCATGGAACCTCCGATTTCGGGTCGTCACGACCAGCCTCCCAGAAGTAGCGGGCGCCGGTCGGGACGTCAGAAGTCCACCCGGAGGCGCCAATATCGGGAAGCTACTCACCGAATCCGGCGCTGTCCATCGACCGACCGCACGAACGGCCCAGTCGTACCCGGATCGGTAGCCAAGCCGACCCTCCAGGTACGCAAGCCGACTCTCCAGGCACGCAGGCCGACCCTCCAGGTACGCGTGATGCCCCTTCAATCACGTGTGATGCCCCGCCAGTCACGCGAGATTCCCCGCCAGTCACGCGAGATGCCCGGAACGTACCCCCGGAATAGACGAGGCGGCGCCCGTGGCCGAAGCCACGGGCGCCGCCTGCAAGCGCGAACTTCTCGGGCGACCAAGCGTGCAACTCTGGTCGTACCTACATGGACTCGGCGTGTGGCGTCCCACTACGCAGTCCCTAGACGACGAGCCTCCCGCGGCGCGCTGCGCGTGGGTACCCGGAGTCCGCGCACGGAGGTTTGCCGGGGTGGAACAGGCTTCTCTTCTACCTGTTCCCTGGCCGACCGAACGTCCGCACCTACTTTCTACGCCGTGAGCCCGGTCACTTCAAGTGCGCGGACGGGTGCACCGGTACAGAGGCTGGATCGGGTGACACCGGCACCCTCCGCGACGGACAATTCGGGGCTGGGCCTGGCAAAGTGGAGGCCGTACGGCCGTGTGGGTGGCGGCTGTCCGGTCAGCGGGACCGACGGCGACGGTTGAGGCCGTACCAGGTCGCCCCGGCGGCCACCGCGCCGACGCCGAGTGCCACCATCCCGGCCGATCGGGTCGGGATACGGGTGCGCAGCGACATCGGCCGGTCGAAGGCGAGGATCGGCCAGCCGCGCTCGAGGGCCTCCCGCCGCAGGAGCTTGTCCGGGTTGACCGCGTGTGGGTGCCCGACGACCTCGAGCAGCGGGATGTCGGTGCTCGAGTCGGTGTAGGCGAAGCACTCGGCGAGGTCGTAGCCGTGGGTCGCGGCGAGCTGCTTCGCGGCCACGGCCTTGTTTGCGCCATAGCAATAGAAGTCGACTTCGCCGGAGTAGCGGCCGTCGACGATCTGCATCCGCGTGGCGACGCTCCGGGTCGCCCCGAGCATCTCCGCCACCGGCGCGACGACTTCTTCGCCGGTCGCCGACAACACGATCACGTCGTGCCCGTCCTCGCGGTGCCGCGCGATCAGCTCGGCCGCCTCGGCGTACACGAGCGGGTCGACGACGTCGTGCAGGGTCTCGCGGACGATCGCCGAAACCTGGGCGACGTCCCAGCCGGCGCACAACGCGGAAACTTCGGCGCGCAGCCGTTCGGTTTTGTTCTCGTCGGCGCCCGCGAGCGAGAACACCAGCTGCGCGTATGCGCTTCGCAACGCGGCGCGACGGTTGATCAATCCTTCTTTGAGGAGCGGCTTGCTGAACGCCAGCGCGCTCGACGAAGCAATGATCGTCTTGTCCAGGTCGAAGAACGCGGCCACCGCGTGCTCCGGGCCCGGCTTCCGGATGCGCGACGGCGCGCTGCTCGGTTCGGCCACCAGCCCAGGATAGGAGCTTGATCGCCGCGCGTCCCGTTGATCCACCACGCGCGCGTCGCGCCGGACGGAAAATCCATGACAGGCAGGCACTTCGGGCGCGCTGTGCCGTTACCGAACTGTGTGCCTGGTCCGGCGCGCGAACCGGCGCCGGGCGGAGTTACAGTGAGGGAGCCCGGTGTCCAACCGGGCCGGTTCAGTCCGACCCCCCGGGGCTGAACCCACGGCGGCCCCCGTCCCTCCCCCCTGGCGGGGGCCGCCCTCTTACCTTCTGTTTGCCTTTCCGGTTGTCTTTACCGTGGTCGGATTCCTGCCTTCTCATGGCGGGCGCGGATTTCTTGCCTTCCGTTAACCTTCGGCAATTTTCCGGTGCGTCACGAATCATGGTTCGCGACGGGCAGGGAATCTTGGCGTGCGGATATTCGTGCCCCATTTCGGCTGCAGATGCGTGGCGCGCGGCCGTGATCCTGCCATGGCCCACCGGCAGAACCGGTCCGCGAGAGGGTCCGCGGGCGGCAGTTGTCCACAACACCCCGGTTGTCCACAGCCGGCCGTCCGACCCGTTGTGCCACCCCGTCCCCGCCCGCGACGGTGGAACCCGGGCCACCCACGGCCCGCACCGACGACGGGGGAGGAACGCATGACGGGGGAACGACCGCTGGTGATCGCCGCGGACGAAACCGTGCTCGACGAGGTGCTGCGCGTGGCCGCGGTCGCGGGTTGCGAACTCGACCGCGCCCCGGACCTGACGGCGGCGAGCGGGCACTGGGCCCGCGCGCCACTGGTGGTCCTCGACGAAGAAGCCGTGCGGCACTCACCGGTGCTGCCCCGCCGCCGCGGGATCGTCCTGGTCTGCAAGGGCGGTCCGGGACAGGCGACGTGGGAGCACGCGTACCGCGGCGGCGTCGACCGCGTGATCTCGTTGCCCGAAGAGGAGTCCGAGCTCGCCGGAGCGTTCGCCGACGTCGTCGAGACACCGGCCGAGCAACCCGGTCTGGTGCTCGGCGTGGTCGGCGGCCGGGGCGGCGCGGGCGCGTCCGTGTTTGCGGCGACGCTGGCGCTGGCGGCCGACTGCGAACCAGGCGGCGCCCTGCTGCTCGACTGCGATCCGCTCAGCGGCGGCCTGGACGTGTTGCTCGGCTTGGAAAAGACGGCCGGAGCACGCTGGCCGGCCGTGCGGCTGAGCGGCCGGGCATCGGTGTCGTCACTGGTCGCCGATCTCCCGCAGCGAAGGCACCGCGGCGGTAGTCTCCCGGTGCTCGCGTCCGGGCCCGAAGGTGGAGGCCCCGATGCCGGGTCGTTGTCGGCGATCCTGTCCTCCGGTCGCCGCACGGGCCGCACGGTGGTGTGCGACCTCCCGCGCGCCCTCGGTGAGGCGTCCGAGGAGGCGGTGTTACGGGCCGACCTGGTGGTGCTGATGGTGCCGCTGGAGTACCGAGCATGCCTGGCGGCGAAGAAGGTGCTGTGCCGGCTGCAGGAACTGACCGCGCGCATCGGTCTGGTCATCTGTGGACACTCGAAGGACCCGGTCGCAGGTGGGGCTGCCCTCATCGGCCCGCCCGTGCTGGCCTCGATGCCCCCGGAGCGCGGCGTTTGGCAGGCACTGGAACGCGCCGAGTTCCCGACGAACCGAAAGGGCCCCCTCACCACGGCGGCGGGCAAGATCCTCTCGATAGCCCGCAGCGAAGCAGAGGCGGCCGCCCAATGACCCCCACGGCCGCCGACCTCCGCACAAGCGGCGCCCCGACCAGAGTGTCGGACCTGCTGCTGCCCACGGTGTTGAGCCTCCTGACCCGGTCCCCGGCAACGATCTCGAGGCTGCTGCCCGCCCAGCCGAAGACGCCCGCGGCATCCGCTCTGACGGCGCAGCCCCCGCCAACGCCGGGCCGCTGTCCGTCGCAAGGCACTCGCGTGACTGCACTTCGCGGCAGCCCACCGGCCGCACCTCGCGACCTCGCGCCACCGTATTCCCAGCCAGGAACCCGAGTCACCGCATCCCGCGATCCCCGACCGGCCACCTCGAAACCCACCCACCGAGCACGACGGGCGAACTCATGACCACCGACTTCGTGGACCGCGTCCGCAACCGCCTGGCCGGCGACCGCCGCCAGGCCGACCCGGTCGCCGTCGCGACCGCAGTCCGCGCCGAAGCAGGCGGCGCCCTCGGCCACGAGGCCGTGCTCGACGCCGCCCGCCAAGCCCGCGACGAGTTCGTCGGCGCCGGCCCGCTGGCCCCGCTCCTCGACGATCCCGCCACCACCGACGTGCTCGTCACCGGCCCGCACGAAGTTTGGACGGATGGCCCGCAAGGCCTCACCCGCACCGGCATCCGCTTCAAGGACGAAGAATCCGTCCGCCGCCTGGCTCAGCGCCTCGCTCTCGCAGCCGGGCGCCGCCTCGACGACGCCCAGCCCTACGTCGACGGCTGGCTCCCCGCCGCCGGCCCCCACGGCCGCATCCGTGTGCACGCCGTCCTTCCGCCGATCGCGGCCGGCGGCACCTGCCTGTCCCTGCGCGTCCTGCGCCCGGCGACGCACGACCTCGCCACCCTCGGCGAACTCGGCGCGTTCGACGAGGCCGGCGCCAACCTCCTCCGCGCCGTCGTATCGAAGCGGATGGCGTTCCTCGTCACCGGCGGCACGGGCGCGGGCAAGACCACCCTCCTGGCCGCGCTGCTGGGCGCCGTCGACCCGGGCGAACGGATCGTCTGCGTCGAGGACGCCGGTGAGCTGCAGCCCGCGCACCCGCAGTTCGTCGGCCTTGTCGCCCGACCGCCTAATGTGGAGGGTGCGGGCGCGGTCGGCCTGCCCGAGCTCGTGCGCCAGGCGCTGCGCATGCGTCCCGACCGGCTGGTGGTCGGTGAGGTCCGCGGCGCCGAGGTCGGCGCACTGCTCACCGCGCTCAACACCGGCCACGACGGCGGCGCCTGCACCGTCCACGCCAACTCCCCGGCCGAGGTGCCCGCCCGCATCGAAGCACTGGCCGCGCTCGGCGGCCTCGGCCGCGATGCCGTGCACAGCCAGCTCGTCGCCGCGATCCGCGTGGTGCTGCACATGCGGCGCGAACCCGGCGGCCGCCGTCGCCTCGCCGAAGTCGGCGTGCTCCGCCCGGAACACGGCCGGGCCCGGGTCGTGCCGGTGTGGCGCGCGGGCCGGTGGACGGTCGACCGGCACCTGTTCGCAACGTCGGGGGCGATCGCGTGCTGAGCCTCCTGTTGGTGCGGATTTCCCTGCTGCTGAACGCTTTCCCGCGTCACCGAAGGAGGCGGCGATGATCACTCCGTGGCTCCCGCTGTGCGTGGGGGCGGCGCTGGCGTGCTGGCCCGCGCCGCCGAACCGGCTCCAGATCGCGCTCGAGCCAGCGGCCACCGTTCGGGTGCCCGAGGTGTGGCGCGTCGTCCGCTGGCTGCTCCCGGCCGCCATCGCCGGACTGCTCGCGGGAGCCGGCGGCGCGATCGCCGCCGGCGTGCTGACACTGGCGTGGAGCCAGGAGTGGCGAGCCCACCGCCGAGCCACCGCGGACCTGACGATGGCGGCACACACCGCGATCGCGCTGCGGACGATGGTGGCCGAGCTCCGATCCGGTGCCCACCCGGTCACGGCCGCCGAAGCCGCCGCGGACGTGGTCCCGGCGGTGGCGGACGACCTCCGCGCCCTGGCGACGGCGGCGCGGCTCGACACGGAGTTACGCGCCCCGGCCCTGCCCCAACTGGCCGCGGCCTGGACGCTCGGCCAGCGCCACGGCCTCCCGACGGCCGACGTCCTCGACGCAGCCCGCCGCGACGCCGAAGCCGGTCTCGTGTTCGGCCGCCGCATGCGTGCCAAGCTGGCCGGGCCGCGGGCGAGCGCCGCGGTGCTCACCGGGCTGCCCGTCCTCTGCGTGCTGCTCGGGCAGGCCATGGGCGCGGCGCCGCTGTCGGTACTGACTGGCAGCACACCGGGCCAGGTGCTGCTGGTCGCCGGGTGCCTCCTGCTCTGGGCGGGCACGGCCTGGTGCCGCGCCTTGACCGGACAGGTGCGGATCCGGTGACCGCGATCGCGCTCCTGCTCTTCGCCGGGGCCCTGCTGAGCTGGCCGGACGAAGCCATCGCGCGGCGTTTCACGCAGCTGACCGGCCCGAAGCCCGTCCGCAGGGGGCGCCGCGCGGTACCCCACATCGCGGCGGCGGTGGGCGGCATCTCCACGGCGGTGCTGGTCGGCGGGATCGCCGGGGCGGTGGCGGGCACGATCGTGACCGCGACCGGGTGGTGGGCGATCCGCCGCACCCGCCGCCCGCGACCACCGGCCGGCGACATCGCCGCCAAGCTGCGGCTGGCGGGAACGCTCGACCTCCTGGCCGCCTGCCTGCGCGCAGGGCTGCCGGTGCCCTCGGCACTGGAGGCCGTGGCCGGCGTCGCGCCCGCGGCAGTGAGGACGGCGCTGACCTCGACGGCCCGGCTGCTCGCTCTCGGCTCCCGGCCGGACGAGGCCTGGGCGCCGGTGCGTGCTGTCCCGGGTCTCGACGAACTGGCCGTCGCGGCGATCCGGACGTCCCGTTCCGGCACAGCGTTCGCCACGGCGGCCGGCGACCTTGCCGGACGTCTCCGCGACGAACTGGCCACCGAAGCCGAGGAGCGCGCCGAGCGAGCCGGGGTGGCGCTCGCCCTGCCGGTCGGTCTGTGTTTCTTACCGGCCTTCTTCTGCCTGGGCGTGCTTCCGGTCGTCCTCGGCCTCGCCGGGCGGCTCGGCCCGCTCTTCTGACCACGAACCCCCATCGAAGGGATACCCCCATGCGCGCGTTCCGCCGCCGGCCCCGCTCGGACGACGGTTCCACGACGGTCGAGTACGCGATCGTCACGGTCGCCGTCGCGGCCTTCGCGGCTGTCCTCTACTCCTTGCTCACCGGAGACTCGGTCGTCTCGTGGCTGACGAACCTGATCATGAAGGCCTTGTCGGTGCCGTCATGAGACACAAGGACGAAGGCTCGGTGACGGTCGAGGCAGCGCTCGGACTGGCCGGCCTGGCGGTGGTGACGGTCCTGCTGCTCGCGGGCCTCACGCTGCTGACGAGCCAGTTGCGCTGCACGGACGCGGCCCGCGAAGCAGCGCGGCTGCTGGCCCGAGGCCAGCCGCAGGAGGCAGCGGCCGCGGCCCACGAGATAGCCCCGCCGGGCGCGAACCTGACGTTCGAGCAAATCGGCGACAGGATCACGGCCAAGGTGACGGCCCACCCGGCGGCCGGCCTCCTCCCGGCCATCCATCTCGGCGCAACGGCCTACGCGGTGGCCGAGCCGGGCGCGGAGGTGACGCATGCCCCAGGCTGAAACGCGGGCCGCCTCGGACAGGGGAGCGGCCACGATCTGGACGGCAATGGCAGTGGCGGCCCTGGCGGCCGTGGCCACGTTCGCGCTGTGGCTGGGAGCGACGGTGATGGCGCGCCATCAGGCCGAGTCAGCGGCCGACCTGGGTGCGCTGGCCGCAGCCTCCCACGCGAGCGAAGGCCCGGCCCGGGCGTGCGAACGCGCCAGGTGGGTGGCCGACAGCATGGGAGTGCGGCTCCGGACCTGCCGCTGGCAACAGCTCGACGCGCTGGTCGAAGTGGAGGCGCCCGGCCCGGCCCTAGCGGGCTTGCCGAGCCCATCCGCCCACGCCCGCGCCGGACCGGCGGACGAGCCATCCCACCCACCCACGGCCCTGTCACCGAGCGGCCTCGGCGGCACACCCATCCGCCCACTCGGAGCCGGCGGGTGAACCATCGCGCCCGCCTCCGGGCGGACCCGCACGGTCCGCACGACATTGACGGTGTCGCACGTTCGCGACACTGCACCACCGCCCGCGGCCGCTGGAGCGGAGACGCCCCCTCCTGACGGCGGCCGTGGCGGCCGACCGCCTTATCCGCAGCACCCGACGGTGTCGCGCGTTTGCGACAGCGCGCCACCCCGGCGGCTGGAGCGGACATGCGGGTGTGGGTGCTGCCTCTTGGTGGCGGGCCCTCGGTCTGTCCGCGGCACGCGACGGTGTCGCGCGGTGGCGACAGGCCGCCACCATCCGCGGCGAGAGTGCGGTGCGATCGCCGGCTCTCGGCGGCGCTCGTGGCGGATCCCGGCGTTGTCCGCAGCTCGCGACACTGTCGCGCGGTTGCGACAGCGCGCCACCCCCGGTGGCCGGAGCGGACGTGCCGGTGCGGGTCCTGCCTCGGTGGCGGGCCCTCGGTCCGTCCGCGGCACGCGGCGGTGGGCGACAGCGCGAGCCCTATCCGCGGTGCCCGGAGCGGACATGCGGGTGTGGGTGCTGCCTCTTGTAGCGGCCCCTCGGTCTGTCCGCGGCACGCGACGGTGTCGCGCGGTGGCGACAGCGCGCCACCACCCGCGTCCGGAGTGCGGTGCGATTGCCGCCTCTCGGCGGCGCTCGTGGCGTATCCCGGCCTTGTCCGCAGCTCGCGACACTGTCGCGCGGTTGCGACAGCGCGCCCCCCCTCCCGCGGCATCGAAGCCTGGAGCGCTGGTGCGGCCGTAGCGGATCCAGCCTGTCCGCAGCCGCCGACCCTGTCGCGGACTTGCGACAGAACGCCACCCACCGCCGTCGCTGGTGCGCCTCAGGCCACCCACCTGTCGCGCCCGGCGGACGCCGACCGGTCGGTATGGGGCGGTGACCGGCTGATCCGCGCGGCCGGACGATGAGCGGCTGATTGTCACGGGCAGCGGTCGTCGGTGCACGGCGAGCGGTCGAATCGGCTGCTCACCTGGGCCGAACCGGTGCGCTCGCCCCCTCGGACAGGCGGCCGGAACCCCGCGGATCCCGCGGTTTCCCACGACGAACGGTCCGGTGTGCGGTCGCCGTTCGCCGTCCATCCGCGCGCGGGGTTCGGTCGGGCCGTACGGATCACTGGGCGTTCATCGCCTCGTAACCACCGGTTGTCGCGTGGGGGTTCCGAGCAATGTGCAACTTGCCGTTAAGTGAGATGTGCGACACCACGGCAGGGTTTAGCGGGTCGCGGAGAACCGGAACCTAAGGCAGGAAAGACAATGTTGGACGCGAATTGGCCGGACAGCTGGCGCGGTGCCTTCCGCATCGAACTGCGGGCGGAGGCGATCGGCCTCGCTTGGCGCGGCTGGCCAGTGCTCCCGGGCGTCGACCCCGCTCCGCTCACCGAGGGCGAAGACCTCACCTGGCGCCGTCCGGTTCCGGCCATTGACGGCTGGCGCGAGCAGCTCGGCACCCACGCCCACGAGGTCGCCACCTGGTTCTCCGACCGCACCCACAGCCTGCTCGTCGCCACCGGCACCGTGCTCGACGCCATCGAGGTCGACGACGAACTCGGCAAGCGCGCCTGCCGCCTCCTCCGCGCCCTCGGCCACCCCGCGCCCATCATCGCGCTGCCGAACGGCCGCTGGCTCTTCCTCACCACCGTCGCCGACCGCGTGCCGGCCGAGCTGGCGTCGCGCGCCGGGATCCAGTGGCACGGCAAGGGCAGCTACATCCCGCTGCCGCCGTCGCCGTTCCAGCACGGTGTCGTGCACTGGCGCGTCAAGCCCGAGGTCTGCGGCTGGCAGCTGCCGGACGCCACCGAGGTGCACGACGTGCTCGTCCGCGCACTGGCCGGCGCCGAAGCCCCGCAGCTGGTCCAGACCAGCGCGGCCTGAACCAGAACCACCGCCACCGGCCGGTCCCAGCCCGGCCGAGGCGGAGCAGGACACAACTCCATGAACCACCAAGTGGCCGTTCTAGGTGCCGTGTTGACGCAACGCCCCGAGCACGGTTCCCAGCACAGCCACTGCCCCCGCCTTGTCCAGCGGCTCGTTGCCGTTCCCGCACTTCGGCGACTGGACGCAGGACGGGCACCCCGTCGGGCACTCGCAGGAGACGATCGCCTCCCGCGTTGCGGCCAGCCACGGGACAATCGCGGCATAACCGCGTTCGGCAAATCCCGCACCCCCGGGATGCCCGTCATGCACGAACACCGTCGCCTCCCCGGTGTCTTCGTGCCACGCGGTACTCACCCCGCCGATGTCCCACCGGTCGCACGTAGCGAACAGCGGTAGCAGGCCGATCGCCGCGTGCTCGGCGGCATGCAGGGCACCGGGGACCCGTGCCGGAACCAATCCGGCACCCCCCGGTGTCCTGCCACCCTCGCGAACGGGCCCCCGACCGTCCGCCTGGGTCTCCTCCCCGGTCCCCACCGGCCCCGCAGATTCGGTCCCCACCCGATGGCCCCCGGTCCCCACCTCGCCATCGGAACCACCCGAGCCATCGGAACCATCCGAGCCGGCGGAACCGAGCAGCGAAGACGACACCGTGTACCAGACCGCCCGCGTACGCAGGCTCTGCTCCGGCAGGTCGAGCGGCGTGTGGTCGATGACCTCCCCGGACGGCCGCCGTCGCAGGTAGCCGACCACCTGCGACGTCACGGCCACCTCGCCGAGGCAGACGCTCACCCCGCCGTAGTCGTGCTTCTCCTGGGTGCTCAGCACCGAGATGTCCACGACTTCGCGCGGTGTCGTCGTCCAGTCCGGGTTTTCCGCGTGCACCAGCGCCAGCCCGGTTTCCAGATCCAGCTCGTCGACGACGTACGACGCCCCCTGGTGCAGATAAACCGCGCCGGGGTGCACGGCGAAGCAGGCCGAACCCGGGTCGACCGTGCCGAGCATCCGGCCGGAATCCGACTCGACCACCGCGATCTGCTCCCCGCCCGTGCCGCGGATGCCGACTTCGGCGTGCGGCCGGTCCCGCGACGTCCAGTACCAGCCACTCGACCGGCGCCGCACCAGCTTCTGCTCCGCCAGCTCGGCCAGCACCTCCTGAGCCGCCGCGCCGCCGAACACCTCCAGCTCGGGCAGGGTCAACGGCAACTCGGCCACGGCGCACGCGAGCTGCGGCGCCAGCACGTACGGGTTCGCCGGGTCGAGCACCGCCGTCTCCACCGGCCGGGAAAGCAGCGCCGCGGGGTGGTGCACCAGGTAGGTGTCGAGCGGATCGTCCCGCGCGACGAACACCACCAGCGCCGAATCGCCGGACCGGCCCGCCCGGCCGGCCTGCTGCCAGAACGACGCGAGCGTGCCCGGGTAGCCCGCCAGCACCACCGCGTCCAAGCCCGCGATGTCGACGCCGAGCTCCAGGGCGTTCGTCGTCGCGACCCCCAGCAGCCGGCCCGACAGCAGCGCCGCCTCCAGCGCGCGACGCTCCTCCGGCAGGTAGCCGGATCTATACGCCGCAACGGTCTCCACCAAGGAAGGGTCCACTTCGGACAGAATCCGGCGCGCGCCCAGAGCCGCCAGTTCCGCACCCCGCCGCGACCGGATGAAGGCCAGCGATCGCGCGCCCTCCAGCACCAGGTCGGCGAGGATCCGCGACGTCTCCGCCCCGGCCGAACGCCGGACCGGCGCGCCGTTCTCCCCGGTCAGCTCGTCCAGCAGCGGCGGCTCCCACAACGCGACCGTGCGGGCCCCGCGCGGCGACGCGTCTTCCGTCACGGCGACACACGACACGCCCGTCAACCGCGAAGCGAACGAAGCAGGCGAAGCCGTCGTCGCCGAAGCGAGCACGAAGACCGGCGAAGCGCCGTAGTGCTCAGCCACCCGCCGAAGGCGGCGAAGCAGCAGAGCGACGTGCGAGCCGAAGACGCCGCGGTAGCTGTGGCACTCGTCGACGACCACGCAGCTGAGCCGCCGGAAGAACGTGGCCCACCGGCCGTGCGCCGAGAGGATCCCGCGGTGCAGCATGTCCGGGTTGGTGAACACCCAGTTCGCGTGGGCGCGGACCCAGTCGCGCTCGGCCATCGGCGTGTCCCCGTCGAACGACGCCGCCCGCACCCCCGGCACGTCCAAAGAGGACACCGAACGCAGCTGGTCCGCGCCCAGCGCCTTCGTCGGCGACAGGTACAGCGCGTTCGTCTTCTCGCCCGCGGCCAGCCGCGACAGCACCGGCAGCTGGTAGGCGAGCGACTTGCCCGAGGCCGTCCCGGTCGAAATCACGACGTGCCGGCCCTCGTACGCGTGCGACGCGGCCTCCGCCTGATGCGCCCAGGGAGCGGAGACACCGCAGTCACGCAGCGCAGCGACAACGGCCGGATCCACCCATGACGGCCACTCTGCGTAGTGCGCGGCGCGGCCCGGCAGGTCCGCGACGTGCGTGACCGGGTGCTCGCGCGACGGGATGCCGGCGGTCACCCGCCTCAGCAGCCGCTGCCCACGTGATTCGTCCACCCGCCGAGCTTGGCACAGGGGTCCGACAGTTCCGCCCATCCCCAGCTGCGCCAACGGATCGGCGAAAGGGTGATCGATCAAGTGAGGAGGCTCACAAGGTAACGGAATGTACCGTCCCCGGGACGGCGTGAAGACGCTGGTTGCGATACCAATACACTCCCGCAATCCACACCCTCTGTGGCGAGCGTCATGTGAGACGTGCATTGCTGCCCGGCTAGCGTGTCGCTCGGTACAGGGTCCATGCCAGCGTCGGCCGTGTCGAACCCTCGGCTTGCCGTCGACGCTGGCGCACGGCGACGTCTCATGGAGGACGAATGTCACGGCAGTTCCTCGCGGAGGGCGGCGGGAATATCTCGCTCTCCGGAGGTGGCTACACGATTGTCGGTGTAGTCGCCGTGGTCGCGCTTGCCGCACTCGTCATCGGCTACGTCCTGCTCAAGGAGGTGCTGGCCGCAGGCCAGGGCACCGCCAAGATGCAGGACATCGCCAAGGCGGTGCAGGAAGGCGCGGCCGCGTACCTCAAGCGGCAGCGGAACACCCTCGCCATCTTCGGCGTGATCGTGTTCCTCCTGCTCTTCATCCTTCCCGCGGACGACTGGAACGAGAAGATCGGCCGTTCGATCTTCTTCCTGGTCGGTGCGGGTTTCTCGTTCGCGATCGGCTACCTCGGCATGTGGCTGGCGACGCAGGCGAACCTGCGCGTCGCGGCCGCGTCACGGGAGGAAGGCGGCCGCGAGAAGGCGATGCGCGTCGCGTTCCGCACCGGCGGCGTGGTCGGCATGATCACCGTCGGCCTCGGCCTCTTCGGTGCCGCGGTCGTCGTGCTGGTCTACACCGGCCAGGCGCCCAAGGTGCTCGAGGGCTTCGGCTTCGGCGCCGCCCTGATCGCGATGTTCATGCGTGTCGGCGGCGGTATCTTCACCAAGGCCGCCGACGTCGGCGCGGACCTGGTCGGCAAGGTCGAGCAGGGCATTCCGGAGGACGACCCCCGCAACGCCGCGACCATCGCGGACAACGTGGGCGACAACGTCGGTGACTGCGCCGGCATGGCCGCGGACCTCTTCGAGTCCTACGCCGTGATGCTGGTCGCCGCGCTGATCCTGGGCAGCACCGCCTTCGGCGTGCACGGCCTGATCTTCCCGCTGATCGTCCCGGCCATCGGGGTCATCACCGCGGTCATCGGTGTCTACATCACGAAGGCGCGCGCCGGCGAGGGCGGCCTGGTCACGATCAACCGCTCCTTCTACATCTCTGCGGTCATTTCCGCGGTGCTGTCGGCCATCGCGGCGTTCGTGTACCTGCCGAGCAGCTTCTCCGACTTCGGCCCGGGCTTCGAGGGCAGCGGCAACCCGGCGGTCATCGCGACCATCGCGGTGATCATCGGCATCGTGCTCGCCGCGGTCATCCTGAAGCTGACCGGCTACTACACCGGCACCGAGTACAAGCCGGTCAAGGACGTCGGCCGCACGTCGGAAACCGGCCCGGCGACGGTGATCCTGTCCGGTATCTCGGTCGGGTTCGAGTCCGCTGTGTACACCGCGCTCGTGATCGGCGCGGCCGTGTTCGGCGCGTACCTGCTGGGCGGCGGCATCGCGCTGTTCGCCGTGGCCCTGGCCGGCACCGGCCTGCTGACCACCGTCGGCGTCATCGTCGCGATGGACACCTTCGGCCCGGTTTCGGACAACGCGCAGGGCATCGCCGAGATGTCCGGTGACGTCGACGAGAAGGCCGCGCAGATCCTCACCGAGCTCGACGCGGTCGGCAACACCACCAAGGCGATCACCAAGGGCATCGCGATCGCCACGGCGGTCCTCGCGGCGACGGCGCTGTTCGGGTCCTACTCGGATGCGATCACGAAGACGCTGTCGGGCATGGGCACCGGCGTGGTCACCGGTCTCGACACGGCGAAGTCGTTCGTCAACCAGATCGTCAGCCCGAACACGCTCGTCGGCGTGATCATCGGTGCGGCCGTGGTGTTCCTCTTCTCCGGCCTCGCGGTGAACGCGGTCTCCCGCGCCGCCGGCGCGGTCGTCTTCGAGGTGCGCCGGCAGTTCCGCGACATCCCGGGGATCATGGAGGGCACCACCCGCCCCGAGTACGGCAAGGTCGTCGACATCGTCACGCGCGACTCGCTGCGCGAGCTGACGACGCCGGGTCTGCTGGCGGTCTTCGCCCCGATCGCGGTCGGTTTCGGCCTGGGCACCGGCGCACTCGCCGGCTACCTGGCCGGCGCGATCGCCTGCGGCACCCTGATGGCGATCTTCCTCGCCAACTCCGGTGGCGCGTGGGACAACGCGAAGAAGCTGGTCGAAGACGGCAACCACGGTGGCAAGGGCTCGGCTTCGCACGAGGCCACCATCATCGGTGACACCGTGGGTGACCCGTTCAAGGACACCGCCGGCCCGGCGATCAACCCGCTGATCAAGGTGATGAACCTGGTCTCCGTGCTGATCGCGCCCGCCGTCGTGCAGTTCTCGATCGGTCCCGACGAGAACGCGGCCGTCCGCATCATCATCTCGCTCGTCGCGGTCGCGGTGATCGTGGCGGCGATCGTGGTCTCGAAGCGGCGGGGGACGGTCATTTCCGACACCCCGGCCGAAATCAAGGCCTGAGTTCCAGGGTGGCCCCGGGCCCGGTGCGCGGCAACGCGTGCCGGGCCCGGGGCGTGCCCGGGCAGGCCGTCCCAGAAAGGCCCGGCGACTTGCGAAGCACCACCGAGTCGGTACCGTCGGGCCTGCCGGGACGCCGTCGGGCAGGAGGTACGCGAGTGCGGCAGCGGTCGACCGTTTTCGCCGCTCTCACCACGACGATCGCCATCTGTCTCGCCGGGTGCGGGCAGCCGGCCGCCGAGCAGGCCCCGCCGCGCGACCGCGACCTGACGGCGTCGACCGTCGTTCCCCCGGCCGATCCCGCGGTGAGCTGGGCGGCCGGTTACTGCGACGCGGTGACGCACCTGGTCCGTGCGCTCGCGGCGCTCCCCGCCGTCGACCCCAGCACGCCGCAGAAGGCGTCCCGGACCTCCAGTGACCTCCTTTCTTCAGTGGTCGGCGGGCTCGACCAGAGCCTGGCCGGGCTGAAGGCGCTCGGCGCGCCGCCGTCGCCCTCGGCCGACACCGGCCGCAAGGACGTCATCGCGCAGTTCGCCGGGATCCGGGCCGAGGCCGAGAACGCGCGCCGGCGCATCGAGGCGGCCCGCGGGAACGCGGCGGCGACGAAGGACGCCCTCGGCCAGGCCAGGGCGACGCTCGACCGCATCGACGCGCTCGACTACCTGAAGGGCATCAAGGACGTCCCAGCCTTGGCGGCGGCGGAACAGCGCGCTCCGGCCTGCCGCCGGCTGGATCAGCCTGCCGGCTGAAGATCCCCGCGAGACCTGCCGCTGATCGAACTTGTGTTCTAGTATGGCGCGGTGGATCGGACGATCTCGCTGTTCTCCGCCGAGGCCAGCGGGCCGGGCCTGGGCGACCTGGCCGGCCTGTTGTGCTGCCACGGCCAGATCACCGGCTTCGGGCGCACCGCCGCCCGGCTGTCGGTGGTCGTCGAGGAGCCGTGGCGGGCACACATCCTGGCGCGCGAGTTCCGCTGCCGCGGTGCGGACGCCCAGGTGTCGAAGGCCGACTGCGGCCGTCCGCAGGTGCGCACGTCGTTCCGGGTCGACTTGCTGCCGCTGGCGGTGCGGTGGCTGCGTGCGGGCTGCGCGGGCCCGGTCGAGGACGACTCGGGCAAGGCGGTGCCGGACGGCTTCCGGCTGAGCGGCGCGATGCTGCGGATGTGGGCGCTGGCCGGCGGCCGTCCCGGCACACAGGGTTACCTGCTGGGCGTGGATCCGCTCGCGCCGGGCATGCACGAGCGGCTCGTCGAAGCGCTGACGCCGTTGGGTGTCGCGGCGAAGCTGACCGGCCCGAAGGCCGAGGTCCCGGCCGTGAAGGTCACCGGGAAACGCCGGTTGGAGGCACTGCTGGAGCTGATCGGGGAGCCGCCGCCGGGCGCCGAAGCGGCGTGGCCCGGCGCGGAACCGCAACCGCACCCGGAGGCCGTGACGAGCACGGCCTGACCGGGTGCGAGCGTGGCGTCAGGGCCGGGGCAGGGTGCAGCCGGCCTGGGTGAGGGCGATTTCGTTGGCCGCGGTCAGGCACGCGGGAATGCCGTAGGTCTCCTGGCCGTAGTTCGTCTTGTAGTGCACGGTGACGTTGCCGGCCTGGTCGACCTCGCACGGGTTGTTGTCCGTGCAGCGCTCGCCGTCCTCGTTGCCGGTGTTGTTCACGCCGACGACCTTGCCGCCGGAGACGATCGGCGAACCGGAGGTGCCGCCGATGGTCTGGCAGGCGGACGTGTAGCGGATCGAGTCCTTCCAGGTCCAGCTGCCCTCCTTCAGCCGGTAGACGAACCCGTCGATGGTGCAGGAATAGATGCGCTTCCAGTAACCGGAAACGACGTCGATCGCGGCACCGGCCGACGGGTGGGCGTTCGACAGTTCCAACGGCGAGATCCCGTAGTTCGCCTTGATCTGCGCGTAGGTGGTGGTGAGCTGGTACAGCGAAACGTCGGTGTCGGTCATCGTGCCGTAGACGATCTTCTTGGCCCGGAGCGTGGCCTTGTTGCTGCCGCTGGCGGTCAGCAGCGTGAACGTCCGGCTGGAGGCGCGGTTGGTGATCACCTGGCCCGGCGCGGGGAAACCGGTTTCGAGGCAGTGCCCGTTGGACATGACGAGCGCGGGCGCGGTGTCGGGTGTCGCGGCCGGCTTGACCACCGAGCCCGAGCAGTTGGACAGGGCCACGGTGCCGGCGAAGTTCGCGGCGGCCGCGTTCGCCGGAGTGGCCCCCAGCAATACTGTGGCGGTCGCGGCGGTGAACAGCGCGCCGAGCAGGCGTCGGGTCATGGCGGGTCCTTTCGGCTGGACGGGGAAACCAGTGAAGCGGTGACATCCCCGCGCCCACCACCGTCGAACGGAGGGTATCCGGACGGTCACGCGCTAGGCTGCGCACGACGTGGCCGAAATCACGTGACAGGTACGTTGGGGAAACATCGTCGAGGTCAGCGGCGATGCGCTGGGCACAGGACCGGCGGCGTGTTGGGCCACCTCCGCGCCGTCCGGCCGGGAACAGCGTGCACACTGGCAGGTCGAGACACGGGCCCCGGCAGGGACGTGGTGCAGTCCCGCGGCGGCGGGACGAGATGAGCGGAGAGCAGGACAGCGTGGCAGGAGCACGGACCAAGAAGAACGGAGCCGCGGCGGGCAACGGCGCCGGGCACCGGCGGCTGGTCATCGTCGAGTCGCCGACGAAGGCCCGCAAGATCGCCCCCTACCTGGGCGGCGGTTATGTCGTCGAATCCTCCGTCGGGCACATCCGCGACCTGCCGCGTGGTGCCGCCGACGTGCCCGCCCAGTACAAGGGCGAGTCCTGGGCGCGCCTCGGCGTCGACGTCGACAACGGCTTCAAGGCCCTCTACGTGGTCACCCCGGACAAGAAGTCCAAGGTCACCGAGCTGAAGGGCCTGCTGAAGGACGTCGACGAGCTCTACCTCGCCACGGACCCCGACCGCGAGGGCGAGGCCATCGCGTGGCACCTCCTCGAGACGCTGAAGCCGAAGGTCCCGGTCCGCCGGATGGTCTTCCACGAGGTCACCGAGCAGGCCATCCGCGCGGCCGCCGACTCGACCCGTGAGCTCGACGCCGACCTCGTCGACGCCCAGGAGACCCGCCGCATCCTCGACCGCCTCTACGGCTACGAGGTCTCGCCGGTGCTGTGGAAGAAGGTCATGCCGAAACTTTCGGCGGGCCGCGTGCAGTCGGTGGCGACCCGGATCGTGGTCGAGCGCGAACGCGAGCGGATGCGCTTCACCTCGGCGTCCTACTGGGACATCTCGGCGACGATGGACGCCGGTGAGGAGGCCTCGCCGCGGAACTTCCCGGCGCGGCTCGTGGCCGTCGACGGCGCGCGCCTGGCCACCGGCCGCGACTTCGGTTCGGACGGGCAGCTCAAGGCGTCCAACACCGAGATTCGCGTGCTCGCGGAGGCCGACGCGCGGCGCCTGGCCGAGGCGCTGAAGCAGCGTGACTTCAAGGTCGCGAGCGTCGAGGAGAAGCCGTACACGCGGAAGCCGTACGCGCCCTTCATGACGTCGACGCTGCAGCAGGAGGCGGGCCGCAAGATGCGGTTCACCTCGGAGCGCACCATGCGGATCGCGCAGAAGCTGTACGAGAACGGCTACATCACTTATATGCGTACCGACTCCACGACGCTGTCGGAGTCGGCGATCTCGGCCGCGCGCAGCCAGGCCACGCAGCTGTACGGCAAGGAGTACGTCTCGCCGACGCCGCGCCAGTACACGCGCAAGGTGAAGAACGCGCAGGAGGCCCACGAGGCGATCCGGCCGTCGGGCGAGGTCTTCCGCACGCCGGGCCAGGTCGCGGGCGAGCTGGACACCGACGAGTTCCGGCTCTACGAGATGATCTGGCAGCGCACGATCGCCTCGCAGATGGCGGACGCCAAGGGCACCACGATGTCCGTGCGGATCGTCGGCAACGCGACCTCGGGCGAGGAGTGCACCTTCGCCGCTTCGGGCCGCACGATCACCTTCGCTGGCTTCCTCAAGGCGTACGTCGAGGCGGTCGACACCGAGACCGGTGGCGAGGCCGACGACAAGCAGAGCCGCCTGCCGGTGCTGGAGAAGGACCAGGCGCTCACCGCGGCCGAGCTGAGCCCGGACGGGCACACGACGTCGCCGCCGGCCCGGTACTCGGAGCCGAGCCTGGTCAGCAAGCTGGAAGAGCTGGGCATCGGCCGCCCGTCGACGTACGCGTCGATCATCAAGACCATCCAGGACCGCGGGTATGTCTGGAAGAAGGGCTCCGCGCTCGTCCCGTCGTGGGTCGCGTTCGCCGTGATCGGCCTGATGGAACGGCACTTCGAGCGGCTGGTCGACTACGACTTCACCGCCGGCATGGAGGACGAGCTCGACCGCATCGCGGCCGGTGACGAGCAGCGCGCGCAGTGGCTGTCGAAGTTCTACTTCGGCGGCGACATGGGTGTCGACGGCTCGATCGGCCGCCTCGGCGGCCTGAAGAAGCTGGTCGAGGGCAGCGTCGAGGACATCGACGCGCGCGAGATCAACTCGATCCCGCTGTTCAGCGACGAGAACGGGCACACCGTCGTGGTCCGCGTCGGCCGCTACGGGCCGTACCTGGAGCGGGAGGTCGACGGGAACTCCCAGCGCGCGAACCTGCCGGAGGACCTGCCGCCGGACGAGCTCACGCAGGAGATCGCGGAGAAGCTGTTCGCGACCCCGCAGGAGGGCCGCACGCTGGGCACCGACCCGGTGAGCGGCCACGAGATTGTCGCGAAGGAAGGCCGCTTCGGGCCGTACGTGACCGAGGTGCTGCCGGAGATCGAGATCCCCGAGGACGCCACGGCCGCGCAGAAGAAGGCGCTGAAGGCGAAGGCGCCGAAGCCGCGGACGGGCTCGCTGTTCAAGTCGATGGACATCGAGACCATCACGCTGGACGACGCGCTGAAGCTGCTCTCGCTGCCGCGCGTGGTCGGCAAGGATCCGGAGTCCGGTGACGAGATCACCGCGCAGAACGGGCGCTACGGGCCGTACCTCAAGAAGGGCACGGACTCGCGTTCGCTCTCGACCGAGGACCAGCTCTTCTCGATCACGCTCGAAGAGGCGCTGAAGATCTACTCGGAGCCGAAGCAGCGTGGGCGGTCCGCCACGGCGAAGCCCCCGCTCAAGGAGCTCGGCGACGACCCGGTGTCGGGCAAGCCGATGGTGGTCAAGGACGGCCGGTTCGGCCCGTACGTGACCGACGGCGAGTACAACGCGACGCTGCGGAAGGGCGACGAAATCGAGTCGCTGACCGCGGAGCGGGCGGCCGAGCTGCTGGCGGAGAAGCGGGCCAAGGGGCCGGCGCCGAAGCGGAAGGCGCCGGCGCGCAAGCCGGCGTCGACGACGGCGAAGACGGTCAAGGCGGGCACGACCAAGAAGGCGGCGGCCGCGAAGACGACCGCGGCCAAGCGCAGCTCGACGGCCACGAAGGCCAAGTAAGACCGCGTTTGAAGGCCTCCCCGCCGACTGGTGGGGAGGCCTTCGGCGTCACACCTTCAGGTGACACCTCGAACGCATGTTCGGGAAATTGTCGGTGGTGCCGGGTTCCATGGACGCGTGACCACGACACCACGCACTGTGCACGCATTGACCACGAAGATCCTGAAGCCGGTCCGGGCGACGGCCGCCGGCAGTTCCACCGCCATGGACCTGATGGAGTCGCTGACCGGCTTCATCGGCACCGGCGGCGTCTGCGGCGTGGCCGTCGCGATGTCCGACGAGCCGTGGACCTCGGCGTTCTACGACGACCGGACCGAGTTCGGCATCGCCGGCGACGGCTTGAGCCTGTCCGGGCCTTCGCCGGGCGGCGTCGCGGAGCTGCTCCGGCTGGCGTTGACCCGCCTGCCTCCGCTGCCGCCGGTGCCGGGTGAGGGGCTGTACCTCGACGCCGACGAGCGCGGCGTGCTCGAGCCCGAGCAGGAGTGTCTCGTCCTGGACCTGATGGACGACCTGCGGCGGACCCGCCGCGGAACCGTCCAGTTCGACATCGCCCGTGACGGCTGCCCGTCGCGCTGGGAGATGCTGGCCTTCGTCGACGACGACCGCGGACGGCACCTGGCCGCCCTGAGCAGACCGCGGGGCGGCCACCGCCGGCTCTGGTGGCTGCCCGGCACCGTGGAGCGGCTCGCGGAGTTCGTCGAAGGGCGGGTGCCGGACCATGGCTGACCGCTCGGCGCACGAGGTGACCCTCTCGAACACCTGTGCGAGAAATTGTCGGTGCCAGGGTGTTCAATCGAGGGGTGAGCAACGCAGTCGCCGTCTTCGACGTCATCGACGAGGTCATCGCCCCGCTGTCGGCCGAGGTGCCGGAGCGGCCCTCGGTGATGGAGTTCTACGACCCCGAGTTCGAGATCCCGCCGGTGCTGGCGGACACCGGCCCGCTGCCGGGCCGCCGGCCGTCGCCCGCGTCGAGCCTCGCGGACGAGGTGGAGCAGTACACGCGGTTCGTCGCCGGGATGGCCGCGATCGGCCTCGCGCCGGATGGCGAGGTCACCGCGGAGGCCGTCGGGCTGTACCGGGCCCTGCGCGGTGGCTTCATCCGCGGCGTGGTCACCGGGGTCTTCCCGGCCCGGGCCAAGCCGTGGGAGGTGCGGTTCTTCGGCGACGAGGACTACACCACGGTCCTGCACAAGCTGGGCAACCGCGCGCGGCTGCGGTCGGGCTTCCTCAGCGAGCTGCCGGGCTGGGTGTTCGACGGGCTGCCCGACCGGCCACCGGGGCCGGGCGAGCACCTGTGCATCGAGACCGACGAGCGCGGGCTGATCCCGCGCCGGTGCGAGCGGGCGGTCGAGCTGATCCGGGAGTGCGCGGCCCGGCCGCGCCTGGGCACGGTGCTGGTCGACCTCGCGGTGCGCAACGCGATCCTGGCCGAGTACCCGCACGGCGCGTTCGGGCTGGTGGACAACGACCTCGGCCGGTACCAGTTCAGCGCCGCCGTGGCCCGGAACGGCAGCTGGACGGTCACCTGGGGCCCGGCCTCCCGGAGCACGGCCGAGCAGTGGATCGTCGAGGCGGTGCAGAGCCATGCCTGAGCAAGCTGCGGTGCACAAGACGGCCGGCGAGGGAGTGGACAGGGTGGTCGCGGCGGCCTCGAAGGACCTGACGGTGCGCGAGGCGATCCTCGCGGCCGCCGAGCTGAACAGCGGAGTTCCAGAGCCCCGCCCCTCAGCCGACACCGCCCCGGCCGCCCCGGCCGCCCCGGACGGTCCGGCCGGTCCGGCTGGGGCGGCCGGTTCGGGTGGTCCGGTCGATTCGGGTGGCTCGGCTGGCCCGGGCGGTCCGGCGGACGCGCGTGTTTCGGCTGGTCCGGCTGGCTCGGTCGGCCGAGGCCGCCCGGGTGACTCGGCTGGCCCGGGCGGTCCCGCCAGCTCGGGCGGCTCGCGCGGCTCGGCTGGCTCGGGTGGTCCGGTCGTTCCGGCTGGCTCGGTCGCCCGAGGCCGCTCGGCTGGCCCGGGCGGTCCGACGGGCGTGGCCGGTTCGGCTGGCCCGGCTGGCTCGGTCCGCCGGGACCGCTCGGGTGGCTCGGCTGGCGCAGGCGGTCCGGCCAGCTCGGGTGGCTCGCGCGGCTCGGCTGGTTCGGGTGACTCGGCGGGCCGGGCTGGCCCGGGTGCCGAGACCCGCCCCGGTTCGGGCGAGAGGCGGCGGCATGGCTGAGCGCACGGCGGCCCGCGAGCTGCTCGAGCTGGCCGCGGGCCCGGTGCTGGCGGCGATGCCGGACCGCGAGCCGGTCGACAGGCTGTACAACCCGGACGTCAGCGACCACGACATCCTGGTCCACGGCCCGGTGTCCGACGACCCGGCGGACCTGGTGGCCGAGGTCGAGCGGCACGTGGCGTGGGCCGCCTGGATCGACGGCACCCCGTTCGGCGAAAACGGCGAGCTGAACGAGATCGGCTTCGAGGTGGTCTCGCTGATGCTGCGCGGTTCGGTCCGCGCGGCACTGTGCGGCGTCTTCGACGAAGGCCCGGAGAAGGCGGACATCCGCTGCTACGCCGACGGCGAGCGGGCGTTCATGATGGGCTCTCTCCCCGGCCGCACGGCGATTCACCTGGCCGACTTCGAGGAGCTGCCGGAGATGCTGGTGGCCGAGCTGCCGGAGGTCCCCTTCGGCGCCTCGGCAAGGGCGATCTGGGTCTCGGTCGACGACGACGGCCTGGTCCACGACGGCCAGGACGACGACGTGGGAGCAATGCGCGAGCTCCTGGCCCGCCCCAGGTCCGGAACGGCGGTCCTGGACATGCTGGCCTTCGGAGGGCTCTGCGCAGAGTTCCCGGACCACGGCTTCGTCCTGGTCGACACGGACCTGGGCCGCTTCGCCCTGGCGGCACTCGACCGCGGCGAGGGCCGCCGCCAGCTGGTCCTGAGCCCCTTCAGCCGCGGCATGCTCCGTGACTGGTGCCGCAAGATGATCGACCTCGGACAGGAGGAGATGCCTTGATCCGAAAGCGCTGGCGATAGGCCAGGAGGGGAGGGGGCGGGGGCGGGGCGGGGGAGGAGAACGAGGACGATCAGCCCGGAGCCCGGAGCCCGGAGCCCGGAGCCCGGAGCCCGGAGCCCGCAGCCCGCAGCCCGCGGCGGTGTGGCGGGCGTTCCCGCCCGGCCCGTTCGCCCTCGCCACCCCGGCCGCGCACGCCCACTACCCGCTGCGGATCACAGCCGCGGGTCGCACCCGCGGGTTGCCGTGCCTGTCCGAGCCGCCGGATGCAGCACAGCGACCCGCGGCCGCGCAGCGCGAACCGCGCGCCGCCAGAACCGTGCCCGCCCCGAACCCCAACCCACCCCATCCGCGCCCGAGCCCCACCCCAAACTGGCCACCCCAAGGCCAGCCCCTGGCCACCCACCCCAGACCCGCGGTGTGACCGGACTCACTACCATCTGTCACCAACGGCGGTCGACCCAGTGACCGTCTGACTGGACACTGCAGGAGGTTCGGGTGCGGGCTTGCGCTCCGTGACGGACCATCCACTGGAGACAGAGCCATTGGGCGGATGCGTTATCCGCCAGCGCCGCTACCCTGGAAAGGCGAGGACATTCAGTAGTGAGGTGGTCACCATGAGCGCGAACGGTGAGGCTCCCTTCTTCAATGCCCCCGAGCTCACTCAGCGCGACGGCACTCTGTCCGAAGCACCCGGCGAGATGTTCGCGGATCCGGTCTCCGGGCTGGTCACCGCGTCGCCCGAGCCACGCACCGCGGTTCCGAATGGCCAGGAGCCCATCGCCATTCCCGTCGCCGGGCCGGTCAAGCCCGACGAAGAAGCCGTGCGCCGGATGGTCGAGGAGACGCTCCGCGAGGAGAAAGCGAAGGCCCCCGAGGCCGTCCCGCCGGCCGGCACCCTGAACCAGGGCCAGCCGCTGGGCCTGCTCCCACGGCAGCGGAACCGGCGGCGCACCTGGCCCACCCGGCCACCGCAGATCATGCGGCCCGTCCGGCAGGATCCGCTCGCCGAAGACGCCGGCGAGGACGTCGAGCTCGTGCCCGTCAAGCGGCGCAGGCTGCCCAAGGTGCCGCCGATGTCGATGCCGGCGTTCAACCGGCCGTCGTCGAGTGCGGCGGGGGTCATGCTGGCCGTCGTCCTGCTGATCGTGTTCGGGTTCGTCGCCGTCGAGATGGTGTCGAGCCTGGTCAGCAGCGTGACGGGGCTCTTCGACTAGCGCCGTCGCCTGCCCCGCACCACGGGGCCGTCCCCCGCACCAGACGCCGATCGGGCTACCCTGGCTTCACGGTCGGGTCCCTCCCGGCACCGCGGTGACTAGTGGGGTGGGCGTATCAGCGAGGGCGTGCGATCGGTACCCGGGGCCGGCCCGGGTGCGTCGTCGGGCGCCGAGGCGTCCACGATCAACCGGGTCCGGCGGGTACTGGCGATCAAACCTTTCCGGCGCCTCTGGGGCGTCACGTACCTGTGCAGCGTGGCCGACTGGCTGAACATCCTGGCCCTCACCGGCCTGGCCACGAAGCTGACGGACAACTACTTCGCGCAGAACTTCGCCTTCGTCGGCGTCGTCCTGACCGGCCTGGCACCGGGGCTGCTGTTCGCCCCGGTCGGCGGGCTGCTCGCGGACCGGTTCGACCGCCGCAAGGTCATGGTCGTCGCCGACCTGCTGCGGTGCGGGTTCCTGCTGTCCATCGCGATCGTCAGCGCGCCCTGGTGGCTGCTGGCCGGCAACTTCCTCGTCGGCTGCGCGTCGAGCATGTGGATCCCCTCGAAAGAGGCGGCGGTCCCGAACCTGCTCCGCCGCCCGGACCAGGTCGAGACGGCCAACCAGCTCGGCATGGTGATGACCTACGGCCTCGCCGTCATCACCGCGGCCGGCGCGAACGCCGTCATCACCGGCGTCAACACGACGTTCCACCTGTTCCCCGGCGATCCGAGCCTCAACATCGCGAAGCTGGTCGTCGTCATCACCGGCCTGCTCTACCTGGCCAGCGCCATCCTCATCGCCACGCGGATCCCCGAACTCTCCCTGCGCAACGTCCACGCGACGCCGGAGCAGAAGGTCAAGCAGGCCGACGAAGAGAAGCTCGGCGTCGGCGCGATGATCGCCGACGGCTTCCGGTTCATTCGCAGCACGCCGCTCGTGCGCGGGCTGCTGGTGGGCGCGTTTGGTGCGTTCGTCGCCGGTGGCGCCGTGATCGGCTCGGCCAAGCCGTACTCCTCGAGCCTGCTGGCCGGTGACTCCGCGTTCAGCCTGCTCGTCCTCGCTGTCTTCCTCGGCCTCGCCACCGGCATGGTCTTCGCGCCCAAGCTCGCCCGCCGGCTCCCCCACGACCGGCTGTTCGGCCTCTCGATCGTCGCGGCCGCGATCTCGCTCGGTTTCGTGGCGCTGTCCCCGCACCTGACCATCTCGCTGATCGCCGTGGTGCTGGTCGGCATCTGCGCCGGCACCGCGTTCCTCACCGGTGTGACCATCATCGGCTCGCGCGTCGAGGACGCCATCCGCGGCCGGATCAACGCGATCTACCAGCTGATGATGAAGCTGGTGCTGTTCGGCACCACGGTCACCGTCCCGCTGCTCGTCGGCGCGGTGCAGCGGCACACGATCACGGTCTGGGGCAACCCCCTCACCATCGACGGCACGCGCCCAGTGATGCTCGGCGGCGCCGCGATCGCGCTGGTTGCGGGCCTGTTCGCGTACCGGCAGATGGACGACAAGCGCACCGAGCCGATCCTCGCCGACCTGCGCAACGCGCTGCGCCGCACGCCGCGCCGCGTCAACGGCTACCTCATCGCCGTCGAGGGCACCACCGCGATCAACACCGCCATCCAGGCCGTCAACCTCGCCGACTGGATGCGTGGCGGCACCCGGCCGGTCGTGGTCGCCGCGGATCCCGCGCTCGACGACCACCGGCTCGCTGCGCTCGTCTCCGGCGCCTCGCTCACCGGGGCGCGGGCCCAGGCGCTGGCCGCCGCCGCGGTGCGGGCGGACATCGTCGAGCGGCACGTCCAGCCCGCGCTGGACGCCGGTTCGGTGGTCGTGATGGAGCGGTTCGTCGACTCGCCGCTGGCGCACCTGTCCGCCGTCGCGGGGCTCGACAGCGACGAGCTCGAGGGCCTCGCCGACTGGGCGACCGGCCGCCTGCGCCCGGACCTGACGATCCTGCTGGACGCCGCTCCGAACGGGGCACCGCGCGACAAGTCGACCGCGATGAACGACCAGTGGCGCGTCCAGCACCTGCTGACCGAGATGGCCGCGGCGGACCCGGACCGGTACGTCGTGATCGACGCCGACGGCACGGACGCCGAGGTCGCCGAGCGCATCCGCACCGCGCTGCGCGCCGTGTTCGTCGGGCGGCTGGCCGCGCTGGCACCGACGACGGAGAAGCCCGTGACGCTCCCGCTGGAAACACTGCCCGTCGAGACCCCGGAAGAGCCTCGCGTGGAGGCGAAGTGACGACGACCGAACGCATCGGTGTTTGGAACCAGCTGGTCGGCCAGGAGCCCGCGGTCGAGACGCTGAGCTCGGCCGCCGCGGCCGCCGCGAAGATCGTCGCCGGCGAGCCGGCGCCGCCCGGCGCGATGACGCACGCCTGGCTGCTCACCGGCCCGCCCGGCTCCGGCCGCTCGGTGGCCGCGCGGACGTTCGCCGCGGCGCTGCAGTGCAGCACCGGCACCGGCTGCGACGCCTGTCCCGGCTGCCACACGACGATGGCGGGCACGCACGCCGACGTCCGGCTCGTGGTCCCGGAAGGGCTGTCGATCTCCGTCGCCGAGATGCGCGCGCTGGTGCAGGCTGCGGCGCGGCGTCCGACGACCGGCAACTGGCAGGTCGTCGTCATCGAAGACGCGGACAGGCTCACCGAAGGCGCCTCGAACGCCCTGCTCAAGGCCGTCGAGGAGCCACCGGACCGCACGGTGTTCCTGCTCTGCGCGCCGTCGGACCACCCCGAAGACGTCTCGGTGACGATCCGCTCGCGCTGCCGCCTGGTCACGCTCCGGACGCCGCCGCCGGAGGCGATCGCGGACGTGCTGATGCGCCGCGACGGCGTCGACGCCGAACGCGCGCAGTGGGCCGCTTCCGTGTGCGGCGGCCACGTCGGCCGCGCGCGTCGGCTCGCCACCGACGAGGCCGCGCGGCAACGCCGGGCCACCGTGCTGCGGATCCCCCTCGGCCTCCGCCGGATGAGCGATGTCTTCACCTGCGCCGACCAGCTGATCAGCGCGGCCGAGGCCGACGCGGGCGAGGCGAGCAAGTCCCGCGACGAGGACGAACGCAACGAGCTGCGGACCGCGATGGGCGGCGACGGCGTCGGCAAGGGCGTCGCGGGCGCCAAGCGAGCCGCCGAAGCCGCGGTCAAGCAGCTGGAGAAGAAGCAGAAGTCCCGCGCGACCCGCACCCAGCGCGACACGCTCGACCTGGCGCTGGTCGACCTGGTCGGCTTCTACCGCGACGTCCTGGTGATGGGGACCCGCTCCGGCGTGACCCTCAACCACCCGGACCACATCGACCAGATCCGTGAAGCGGCGTCGTCGTGGACGCCGGAGTCGACGCTGCGGCGCCTCGAAGCGGTGCTGGAATGCCGCGAGGCGATCGAGCTGAACGTGAAGCCGCGCATCGCCGTCGAGGCGATGGTCACGACGCTTCGCCAAGGCTGAGCCGCCGGACCGCCGAACGCAAAGGAACCCGCCAGGCGCACCTGGCGGGTTCCTTCACACCCCTCGGATCACTCGCGCGGACGCGGCGAGGGCTTGAAGGGCTTCTCCTCGACGGCCACGGCCAGCGGACGCCGCCGTCCGCCCGGCATCGCGGCCACCATGACCACGCCGAGCAGCAGCATCGCGGTGCCCGTCCAGAACAGCGGCACCGTGTCGTACGCGCCACCGGTGTAAGCCAGGTTCTTCACCGGCCCCTTCGGCGCCTCGCCGCCCGCGGGCGGCGGTGTCGTCGTGGTCCCGCAGACCACGCCGTCGGTCGGCGCGTACGCGCGGGCGACCTGCTCGCCGAGCGAAAGCTGGGCCAGCGACGAGGGCAGGTTCTTCGCCTGGTCGTCCGGCAGCAGGCTCTTGAGCTTGGTCGTCGGCAGCAGCTGCAGGTCGAACATCCGCGCCGACGCGCCCAGCTGGAAGCCCTCGAACGGCGTGGTCATGTTCGCCGACTTCTGGTCCAGCCCGGCGATGCTCAGCCGCAGCACCCCGAGGTCGAGCACGGTGCCCGCGGTGTTGCCGACCTGCTGGACCGGACCGTCGAGCGGCGCCAAGAGGCCGCCGACCACCGGCAGATCCTTCAGCTTGCCGAACTGGTCGCTCAGCGGCTTCAGCGGCAGCCCGATCGGGACGTCCTTGGTGGGGTGCGCCGCGTCGAGCGTGTACAGCACCTTGCCGCCGGCCTCGATGCTCAGCACCGGAGCCGTGTACTCGACCTTGGACGTCTTCGCGTCGCCGGTCGAGGTCACCTTGAGCGTCGGCTGGCTGACGACCTTGATGCTCAACGCCAGCGGCGTGCCCTTGAGGATCTCGATGTCCGCGGCCTGCAGCGTCGACGTCGACTGCACGGCCTTGTTCTTCGACCCCGGGATGTCGACCAGCTTCACCTGCGAGCGCGACGACAGCGTGTTCGGCAGGCTCAGCAGCGAGCCGGTGCCGTCCGCGGCGGTCTGGCCGCCGCCCTGCAGCAGGCCACCGAGGCTCTGCAGGCCCTTGCTCAGGTCGAACCCGCTGGCCAGCGTGTTCGGGTCGAGCTTCGGCTTCAGCGCGTCCAGCCCCAGGTTCGGCATCGACGGCACGACGTTCAGCAGCGACAGGCTGGCCACCGACGTGCTCGCGTCGGCGATCGTGTCGACGCACGGGCCGAGCGTGTCACTCCACCGCGCGTGCGCGCTCCCGTTCAGCAGGCCCACGTTGAGCAGCGGATTCGGCGGCGCGTTGAGCCCCCCGCTGATCGGCTGCGGGTTGTCCGGCAACGCCGTCTGCACGACACTGCCGGGCGTCTGCGGCGCGTTCCCGCCCACCGACAACCCGAACGGCGACGCCTGCGCGATCGCCTTCTCGTAGCTCAGGTAGGCATCCGAGTTCGCCGACGCGCTCGACAGGCCCATCCCGGCCTCGAGCGCGGACTGCTTCGGCAGCGTCTGCCCGAACCCGGGGAGGATCGTGTTCGTCGGCACGGCGTTGGGCAGCAGCCGGATGATCCCCAGAGCGGTCCCGGCATCCCCGACGGCCTTCCCCAGCGGCTGCGGCCCGATTGGCGCGGAGATGGGCGCCTGCCCCGGATGCGCCGGCTGCGGAATCGGTGTAGTCGGATAGGTCGAGTCGGCCGTCGCCGGCGCCGCGCTGAGCAGGAGCAACGCCGCAGCCGCGGGCAGGGCCGCCGAACGGGGCAGTCTTCGCCGCATGTGCCAGAGCCTCCAAGTGGATCGGCCGGCAACCGAGACCGGCGTCATACGGCCTTAACGACGGTCCCCCGGGAAAGTGACGCGCCAAGCCTCCGCTACACTTGCTATCGTCACCGGCGGACAGCCGAAGACACGCCGCCTTAGCTCAGTCGGCCAGAGCGATTCACTCGTAATGAATAGGTCAGGGGTTCGATTCCCCTAGGCGGCTCGACAAGGTGGAAGGCCCGTGCTCGCGGAGAGCGCGGGCCTTTTCCTTGTCTCGCGTATCTTGTGGGGCTCCGCCCCACGCCCCGCCCGGGGCTCTGCCCCGGCCCCCGTCGTGGCTGGTTTCCGAGTCAACCGCGCTCGGCGAGCCCGCGGGCCAAGCTCTGGTACGCAACGCCGGCGAGATCTCCTCGTGCTGGCAACGGCTCACGTGGGTGCCTGCCGAGGGTAAGATCACCCGTCCGGAGGGTCGAGGGCCCTCCGGACGAACAACCTGCCTACTTCGGCGGAGTCAGCTTCACCACCGTGGCCTTGGCGTCGCCGCGGGGGGTCCGGTAGGTGATCTCGTCGCCCGCCTTGGCGCCGACCAGGGCCAGGCCCAAGGGGCTGTCCGAGGTGATCGCGTCCGCGTCCTCGCCCGGGACCGTCACCACCTGGAACGTCTCTTCGTCTCCGTCGGGGAAGCGGAGGGAGACCACCGTGCCGTCCGGGAGCTGGCTGTTGCCGTAGCCGCCGTGCTCCATCTTGGCCGCCAGGTCGGCGATCTGGCGGTCCAGGCGGGCCGCGGCCTCCGCACGGTCGATCACGTCCGCCTGGTCCGCCGCGTCCCCGGTGCGTTCCTGCTCGCCGGGTTGCGGCGCGAGGGCTTCCCGCTGCGCGCGCAAGTTCGCGATTTCCTTCTCCAGCTGGCTGCGCGCAGCCGGGCTGAGCCCCTTGTCCCCTGAGATCACCATGCCGGGCATTGTCCGCTGCGCGGAGCGGGGTGGCCAATCCGGTTTTTCACCCGAAAGCCGCCGACAGGACGCCTGCCCATAGGATTTCGGGTCGGGCGTCCAGGAAGAAGGTAACGAGAATCACCGTGAGCGCAGTCCCCGGCCGCAGCGAGCGGCTCTCGCCGAACCAGCTGGCCAAGCAGGAACAGATCGTCGAGGCCGCTCGCGTCGTCCTCGCCCGCGACGGGCTCGCCGGGTGCACCGTCCGGGCCATCGCCGACGCCGGTCCGCTCACCAAGAGCGCGATCCACTACTACTTCGCCGACATCGACGTCCTCATCGACCGGGCGATGGCCGCGCACATCACCGCCTTCGCCGCGGGCCTGCGCGAGGTCGCCGCGAAGCACGACGAACCCCGCGAGCGGCTCTTCGCCGTCCTCGAGGAGTACCTGAGCGTCTTCGCGGCGAACCCGAACGCCGCCTTCCTCTGGTTCGAGTACTGGATCGCCGCCGGGCGCGCGCAGCACCCGCAGGCCATCGACGTCATGCTCACCTCGCTCACCGAACTGCTCGCCGAGCTCCTCGCCCCGCTCGACGTCGACGACCCGCGGGCCCGGGCCCGGGCGCTGCTGTCGTACCTGCTGGGCACGGTCGTCCAGCAGCGGGTGCGCCCGCGGCCGTTCGCCACGCTGCGTGCCGACATCGAGGCGCTCTGCTTCGCGAACTACGGGTAGAAACCGCCAATAGATCCGTACTGCTCCGGATTGCGCCCTCCGTCCGGCTCCGGCCAAGGTCGAGGAACCCCCGAGAGCAGGAGACGTGATGCGCACACGAACGTGCATGGCAGCGGCCGCGGCCGTCCTCTTGGTGCTCACCACCGGCGGCCAGGCCGGTGCCGCCCAGCCCGACAGCCCCCAGGTGTACGAGGTGACCGGCGCCGCCACCGCCCAGCAGCGCACGGAGATCGCGCGGACCGGTGCGGACATCCTCGACGCCGAAGGCGCGACGACCACCGTCATCGCCAACCCCGGCGAAGCGGCCCAGCTGCGCGCCCAGGGCTTCGGCGTGAAGGCGCTCGGCACGGTCAACCGGTCGCCGGGCGCGGCCGCCGCCGCGGACTTCCCGGCCGGCTACACCGGCTACCACACCTACGCGGAAACGCAGACCGAGCTGCAGAAGGCGGTCGCGAACTACCCGTCGCTCACGAAGCTCGGCAGCGCCGGCACGTCGTACGAAGGCCGGGCGCTTTCCCTGATCAAGATCAGCGACAACGCCGCCACCGACGAGAACGAGCCCGAAGTCCTCTTCACCTGCAACCAGCACGCACGCGAGCACCTCACCACCGAGATGTGCCTGCACATCGTCGACCGGCTGACCAGCGGGTACGCCACCAACAGCGCGATCAAGCGGCTGGTCGACAGCACCGAGATCTGGGTGATCCCCAGCGTCAACCCGGACGGCTCCGAGTACGACATCTCCGGTGGCACGTTCCACAGCTGGCGCAAGAACCGCCAGGGCCCCGGCACCGACACCAACCGCAACTGGGGCTACAAGTGGGGCTGCTGCGGCGGCTCGTCGGGCTCGACGTCGAGCGAGACCTACCGCGGCACGGCGGCCTTCTCCGCGCCCGAGACCCGGGCCGTCTCGAACTGGGTCAACTCGCGCGTGGTCGGCGGCGTCCAGCAGATCAAGACGCACATCGACTTCCACACCTACTCCGAGCTGGTGCTCTGGCCGTTCGGCTACACCTACGCCGACACCGCGCCGGGCCTGACCGCGGCCGAGGCGCAGAAGTTCCAGACGCTCGGCAAGCAGATGGCCGCGACCAACGGCTACACGCCGGAGCAGTCCAGCGACCTCTACATCACCGACGGCAGCGTCAACGACTGGATGTGGGCGACGCACAAGATCTGGAGCTTCACCTTCGAGATGTACCCGAAGGGCAGCAGCCCCGGCTTCTACCCGCGGGACACCCAGATCGTCCCGCAGACCACCCGCAACGACCAGGCCGTCGACATCCTGATCAACGCCGCGATCACGGGCTGACCCCCTGTCGCTCTTCGGGGGTTCCGGGTGGCGGAGCCCCCGGCCCGAGGCGAAGCCTCGGATGTGACAGCTCCGCCGCGGCTCGCGAACGGCCCCCTTCCCCGCTGGACCGGGGAAGGGGGCCTGCGCGGTTTAGGGTGCGGGCATGCCTCTGTTCTCGTTCGAAGGGCTCAGCCCGCAGGTCCACCCGGACGCCTGGATCGCGCCCACCGCCACCCTCATCGGCGACGTCGTCGTCGAGAAGGACGCCTCGATCTGGTTCGGCGCGGTGATCCGGGCCGACTTCGGCCGGATCGTCATCCGCGAGGGCGCCAACATCCAGGACAACTCGGTGATCCACGTCAACGACGGCGTCTGCGAGGTCGGCAAGAACGTCACCGTGGGCCACCAGTGCCTGGTGCACGACTGCACGATCGGGGAGCAGGCGCTGATCGGCAACGGCTCGACCGTGCTCGACAAGGCCAAGATCGGCGCGCGGGCGCTGGTCGCCGCCGGGGCCACGGTCACGCCGGCGACCGAGGTGCCGGAAGAGGTGATCGCGATGGGCAGCCCGGCGAAGAAGTTCGTCCCGCTGACCGACTCGGCGCGGATGTGGGTCGAGCACAACGCGGCGATCTACCAGGAGCTGGCGCGGCGGCACCGGGCCGGCACGAAACCGGTTTGACCCTCCAGTAACTGGAGACTCTAGCTTCGGGGCATGGCTCCGAAGAAGAAACTCACCCACCAGGTCACCCTGGAACTCACCGCGGGCAACGCCCCGGTCGTCGACCTCGGCAAGATGCTGGGCCAGACCGGGGTCAACCTCGTCGAGATCAAGAAGGCCTACGACGCGGCGACGGCGGCCCAGCGCGGCGACATCGTGCCGGTGGTCGTCTCGGTGTTCGAGGACCGCTCGTTCGCGCTCCGGCTCAAGACGCCCCCGACGTCGTTCCTCATCAAGAAGGCGTTGGGCGACAAGGGTTCCGCCCGGCCCGGGCACGAGGTCGCGGGGAAGCTGACGACGCGGCAGCTGCGCGAGATCGCCGAGCGCAAGCTGCCGGACCTCAACACCGCCGACGTCGAGGTGGCGATGCGCACGATCGCGGGCACGGCCCGGTCCATGGGCGTCGTGGTCGTGGACTGAAGGTGCGCAAGCACGCGGTCGTGCCGCCGTTCCGCGCGCTCGACCCCGAGCTCGGGGTCGCGGAACGGTTGCTGCGCAAGGGAAATCCGCAGCTGTGCGAGATCGTCGCACGGCTGCCCGACGAGCACGCGGCCGCGCGCCGCCTCAACGCCGTGCTGGCGGAGGCCGGGGCGCGGCCGCGGCTCGTCGACACGGGCGCGGCGTGGCGGATCGTCTACGTGACGCCCCACGCGGAGACGGGCGAGCTGGCGGCGGGCGCCGCGGGACTGGCGGAACTCGTCACGGTCGGCGGCTGGCGGCGGGTGAAGCGCTGCGCCACGTGCGCGCGGCCGTTCTGCGACCGCACGTCCGGGTGCACCCGCAAGTGGTGCGCCGAACACCGCCGTGGGCCGAGCGGAGTGGACTAGGCTTTATCGCGCAGCAGCGACTGGCGCCATCAGAGGTGGAGCACCACCGGGAAGCGACGACGAGGCCGGCACCGCGCGCCTGGGTGAAGGCCACTCCAGAGCCGGAGTACGCCATGACACACCAGCCAGCACTGAACGCGCTCGCCGCCACGGACCCCGCGATCGCCGGGCTCGTCGAGGAAGAAGCCAAGCGGCAGCACGACAAGATCCGCCTGATCGCGTCGGAGAACTACGTCTCGCAGGCCGTGCTCGAAGCCACCGGCACCGTGCTCACCAACAAGTACTCCGAGGGCTACGCGGGCAAGCGGTACTACGAGGGCCAGCAGTTCATCGACCAGGTCGAGCAGCTCGCCATCGAGCGGGCGAAGGCCGTGTTCGGCGCCGACCACGCCAACGTCCAGCCGTACTCCGGGTCTCCCGCGAACCTGGCCGTGTACCTGGCTTTCGCGCAGCCGGGCGACACCGTGCTCGGCATGGCGCTGCCCGACGGCGGCCACCTCACGCACGGCTGGAGCGTCTCCGCCACCGGCAAGTGGTTCACCCCGGTGCGCTACGGCGTCGCCAAGGAAACCGGCCGCGTCGACCTCGACCAGGTACGCGACCTGGCCCGCCAGCACCGGCCGAAGCTGATCTTCGCCGGCGGCACGGCCATCCCGCGCACGATCGACTTCCCGGCGTTCGCCGAGATCGCCGCCGAGGTGGATGCGGTCCTCGTCGCCGACATCGCGCACATCGCCGGCCTGGTCGCGGGCGGCGCGCACCCGTCGCCGGTCGGGCACGCGCAGGTGATCACGACGACCACGCACAAGACCCTGCGCGGCCCGCGCGGCGCGATGATCCTGTCCGACGCCGACCACGCGAAGGCCGTCGACAAGGCCGTGTTCCCCGGTCTGCAGGGTGGGCCGCACAACCACACGACCGCCGCGATCGCCGTCGCGCTCGGGGAGGCGCAGCAGCCGTCGTTCAGCGAGTACGCGCACCGGATCGTCGCGAACGCCCGCGCGCTGGCCGACGCGCTGCTCGCCTGCGGCTACGACCTCGTCTCCGGCGGCACCGACAACCACCTGCTGCTGATCGACCTGACGAACAAGGGCGTCGCGGGCAAGCCGGCCGCGCAGGCCCTCGACCGCGCGGGCATCGAGCTGAACTACAACACGGTGCCGTTCGACCCGCGCAAGCCGTTCGACCCGTCCGGCATCCGGCTCGGCACGTCCGCGATCACCACCCGCGGCCTCCGTCCCGAGCACCAGGTCGAGGTGGCGGCGTGGATCGACCGCACGATCACCGCGGCGGCGGCGTCCGACGAGGCCGCGCTGGACACGATCGCCGCGGAGATCCGCGAGTTCCTGGCTCCCTTCCCGATCCCGGGTTACTCCGCCTGATCCAGCGCGTCCAGCACCAGCGCGTGCAGAGCCGGCGCGGCGGCGAGGAAACTGCCGGCCGACGGCGTCCACGGGGCGCCGTCGGCGGTGGTGACGACCGCGCCGGCTTCACGGGCGACCAGGGCGGCGCCGGCGAGGTTGGTGGCGTCGGTGCCGTACTGCCAGAAGAAGTCGAGCCGCCCGGCAGCGACATCGGCGACCTGCCAGGAGGTCGGCCCGAGGTTCCGCACGGCGGCGACCTGTCCGAGCACGGCGGTCAGTGAGCTGCCGGCCGCTTCGGCGACACCCGGCTGCTTCGTGACGAACGGCGGCTGGCTGGTCGCGGCGACGGCTGCTTCGAGCGACGTCTTCCGTGACGGCTCGATCGGCGTTCCGTTCCGGGTGGCGCCTCGGCCTTTCTGCACCGCGTAGGTCTCCTCCAGCCATGGCGAGTGCAGCACGGCGAGTACGGGTTCGCCGTCGCGCACCAAGGTGACGGTGAGGCAGTACTGCGGCAGGCCCTGGAGGAGCTGGACGGCGCCGTCGAGGGCATCGACGACCCAGACCTCCCCCGCGGGGAGGTCGTCGAACTCGCCTGCCCAGGCCGCGGGTCGCAGCTCGGTCAGCGCGGCCCGGAGCTCCGCGGCCAAGGGGGCGTCGATGGCCGAGAAGATCTCGCCGAGTTCTTCGAGGGAGGCGGGTGGCCGTTCCGGCGCGCGGACGCGGACGGCCAGGGTTTCCACGATGTCGATCACGGATTCAAGCATGCGCACAGGATTAAGCTGGTCGGTCGAAGCGGGAACTCCAGCTCGGCAAAGTGAGCGGAAGCGGACTGGGCAAATGCAGCTTTTGACCGAAATCGAACAGCGGGTGGTCTCGGCCCTGCAGGTCGACGGCCGGGCCGGGCCCGGCCGGATCGCCGAAGTCCTCGGCCTCTCGCCGAGGACAGTCACCCGCGTGATCGCGCGCCTGCGTGCCGATGGGCGGCTGAGTGTCGTCTGCGTTCCCGATCCCCGGCACGGCCTGCGGGGCGCGATGCTCCTGCGCGTGAAGGTGCTTCGTGGCCGGACGCCGGTGATCGCCGACGCCCTGGCCAAGCGCGATGACGTCCTCTTCGTCGACATCCTGGCCGGCGGGGAGGAGATCAGCGCCGTCGCGCTCGGCGGGCTCGGCGGGCGGCTGGTGCACGACGCGTTGCCCTCGACGTCCGCGGTCACCGAGCTGCGCGCGCACTCGATCCTGCACGTCTTCTCCGACGCGACGCAGTGGCGCACCGGTTTGCTCACCGGCACCGAAGCCGCGGCACTGAGCCCGCCGCCTCCCGGCGAGGACGTCACGCTCGACGAACTCGACCGGCGGCTGCTCGCGCGACTGTCCGTCGACGCCCGGCTCGGTCCCGGCGAGCTGGCGGCCGAAGCCCCGGAGTCGACCGTCCGCCGCCGGCTCGACCGGCTCGCCGCGGCCGGGCGGATCCGGACCTACGCGAACGTCGACGCCCGCGCGCTGGGCCTCGAGATCGACGCGAACGTCTGGATGACCGTGCCGCCGGGACGGCTCGACGAGGTCGGCCGCGCCCTCGCCCGGCACCCGATGGTCCACGGGACCCTGGCCACGACCGGCGTGACGAACCTGATGGCCGCCGTCTGGTGCCGCGACCTGGAGGACCTCTACGCCTTCGTGACCAGCCTCGATGTGCCGTCCGCCGAGGTCACCGTAGTCGCGAAGGCCGTCAAGCGAGCCGCGAGACCGGGGTCACAGGAAATTTGATTGCACGATACAAGCTCCTCGGGGAATACTTGGCTCAAGCAAGTAGTTGAGCGGTACAAGCAACTACGCCGGAGACCTTCCGAGGGAGACCACCATGAGCGACACCACCACGGCGGAAGGAGCAGCCGCTACGAACGGCAAACTGACTCACCGCCAGATCCTGACCGTGCTGTCCGGGCTGATGCTCGGCATGTTCCTCGCCGCGCTCGACCAGACCATCGTGTCGAGCTCGATGCGCACCATCGCCGACGAGCTCCACGGCCTGTCCCTGCAGGCCTGGGCCACCACGGCCTACCTCATCACCGCCACGCTCTCGACGCCGCTGTACGGCAAGCTGTCCGACCTCTACGGCCGCAAGCCCATGTACCTGACGGCGATCTCGCTGTTCCTGGTCGGCTCGCTGGCCAGCGGCATGGCGACGTCGATGTACGAGCTCGCCGCCTTCCGCGCCTTCCAGGGCCTCGGTGCCGGTGGCCTGATGTCCCTCGCGCTGGCGATCATCACCGACATCACCGCGCCGCGGGAGCGCAGCAAGTACCAGGGCTACTTCATGGCCGTCTTCGGCATCTCGAGCGTCGCCGGCCCGGTCGTCGGCGGGTTCTTCGCCGGCATCGACACCTTCGCCGGCATCACCGGCTGGCGCTGGGTCTTCCTGGTCAACGTCCCGATCGCGCTCGCCGCGCTGGCCGTCGTCACCAAGGTGCTGAACCTCCCGCACACCCGGGTGGACCAGAAGGTCGACTACTGGGGTGCCGTGGCGCTGGCCACCGGACTGGTGCCGCTGCTGATCGTCGCCGAGCAGGGCCGCGAGTGGGGCTGGGGCTCCGCCGCTTCGATCGCCATGTACGTCGTCGGCGCGCTGGGCGTCACCGCCTTCGTGTGGATCGAACGCCGGATGGGCGACGCCGCCCTGCTGCCGCTGCGCCTGTTCAACCGGCCGGTGTTCCGGATGTCGACGATCGTCACCGTCGTGCAGGGCGCCGGGATGTTCGGCGCGATGATGTCGCTGCCGCTCTACCTGCAGATCGTCAAGGGCGCGACGCCGACCCAGGCCGGCCTGCAGATGCTCCCGCTGACGCTCGGCATCATGATCGCCAGCATGGGCAGCGGCGCGGTGATTTCGCGGACCGGGCGGTACAAGATGTTCGCGGTGGCCGGGATCGGCCTGATGGCGGCGGCGCTGTTCGCGCTGTCGACGATCACTGTCGACACCTCGCTCGCCCTGGTCATGGTGATCGCCTTCGTGATCGGCCTCGGCCTCGGCGCCTCGATGCAGACGCTGGTGCTGGCCGCGACCAACGACGTCCGCCCGCAGGACATCGGCGTCGCCACCTCGGCGGCGACGTTCTTCCGGCAGATCGGCGGCACGGCGGGTACCGCGGTGTTCCTGTCGATCCTGTTCGGCACGGTCGGCGACCGGATCGCGAACGCCATCCGCTCGGCGATGACCACGCCGGCCTACACGACGGCGCTGGCGCAGCACCCGGAGTTCGCGAAGCAGATGCAGGGCGGCCTCGACGTCAACGACACGTCGTTCCTGTCGACGCTCGACCCGACGCTGGCCCGGCCGATCCTGCAGGGGTTCGCCGAGTCGATGAGCACGGTGTTCCTGGTCGGCGGGATCGTGCTGACCGTCGGCTTCGTCCTGGTGTGGTTCCTCAAGGAGAAGCCGCTCTCGGACAAGTCGGCGATGGAGCAGCGCGCCGAAGCCGAGGCGGACACCCCGGCGCTCGCCCTGGCGCACTGACCACGGGAAAAGGCCCCCTCGGGAACTCCCGAGGGGGCCTTTTCACGTGCGGTCTCAGTGACCGGTCCCGTTGGCCTCTTCCTTGGCCAGGCGGTCCGTCTCGCGCTCGTACGAGCGGGCGATTTCGCTCTCGGCCTCGGTGCGGCCGACCCAGGACGAGCCTTCGACGCTCTTACCGGGCTCGAGGTCCTTGTAGACCTCGAAGAAGTGCTGGATCTCCAGCTTGTGGAACTCGTTCAGGTGATGGATGTCCCGCAGGTGCTCCAGGCGCGGGTCGTTCGTCGGGACCGCGAGGACCTTGTCGTCCGGGCCCTTCTCGTCGGTCATCCGGAACATGCCGATCGCTCGGCAGCGGATCAGGCAGCCCGGGAACGTCGGCTCCTGGACGAGGACGAGCACGTCGAGCGGGTCGCCGTCCTGGCCGAGGGTGTCGTCGATGAACCCGTAGTCGGCCGGGTACTGCGTGGCCGTGAACAGGGTCCGGTCCAGCTTGATGCGGCCGGTCTTGTGGTCGACCTCGTACTTGTTGCGCTCCCCTTTGGGGATTTCGATCGTGACGTCGAACTCCACGCCGTCCTCGCTGCTTCTTTGAGATCCGGGCCCCGCACGTCGTGGGCGGCAACCTTCATGACTGTCTTGACGTCTCCTAGTGTGGACTACGCCGTGGGGCGGGGTCGCATCGATGTCGGCCACGCGGCATGTGAGCTTGGCCCCTCCCGGGGCAGGTGAGAAGGAGTGGTGGGTGCCGGAAAACGACCAGCCGATGTGGCCTTCGTCGGACGAAGACCGCTCGTCGTCCGGCGCGCGGGAGACCACTCCGATGGCGCTGCCGGACCCGCCGTCGGCTCCGCAGGACAACTCCGGCGTGCCCAAGGTCACAGGCACCGAGGCGCCGAAGGGATCGTGGTTCGCGCCGAACGTCCCGCCCGAGCCGATCCCCGGCCTCAACGCCCCGGCGGAGGAGCCGCCGCCCCCGCCGGCCCCGGCGAAACAGGACCTCGCCGACCGCCTCGGCAGCCGGGAGCCGAAGCAGGCGCCGCCCCCGCAGCCGCCCGCTGAGCAGCCGAAGGCGGCCAAGCCCGCGGAGCAGAGCACCCAGTACATCCGGGTCGAGCAGTCCGAGCTCGAGCCCACCGAGCCCGCTTCGGACGGCGAAAGCACCCAGTACGTCGAGCAGCCCGCGCCGAAGGCCGCGGAGAGCACCCAGTACATCGAGGTGAAGCCGTCCGGGCCGGTGCCGGTGGTGCCGATCGAGCGCCACGTCCCGCCCCGGGAGGAGCCCAAGCCGGAGGAGCCGCAGCAGCAGTGGCGTGAAGAGCTGCAGCACTGGCGCGAGGAGCAGCAGCGCCGTGAAGAGCAGCTGAGCCGCGGCGTCGCTCAGCGCCGCGAAGAAGCAGAGGCTCCGCAGCAGCCCTGGAGCCAGCGCATCGAGCTGCGCGAGGACCGCACCGGTGACCGGCCGGCCGAGCCGGGCGACCGGCGTCCCGCGTTGCCGCCGGAGCCGCCGCGCGGGGTGGTGCCGTCGGCGTCCGCCGGGTCGCTGGCCCGGCCGCAGCGGATCGAACCGGACGGGCAGCGGTTCGACGCCGAGGCGACCGTCGGGATCGAGCGGCCCACCCAGTTCCCCGGCGTCTTCCAGCAGCAGCCCCAGCAGCGGAACGAGCCGCCCGCGGAGCCGCCGTCGCCCCCGGCCGAGCCCGCGGCCGGCGCGGAACCGCCGAAGAAGAAGCGCCGCAAGGGCAAGATCATCGCCATCGTCGCGGTCGTCGTGCTGCTGCTGGCCGGCGGCGGGGTCGCGGCCGCGATGCCGAAGGTGTCGAACCGGCTCGGCCTGCCGTGGGCGCCGAACGCGCCGAAGGGCGACAGCCCGGAGCCGGTCGCGGCCACGCGCCGGCTGCAGGGGCCCAGCACGTCGGGCCAGGGGCCGACGGCGAACGGCGTCAAGTCCGCGTTGGCCGCCGCGGCGGGCAACAGCGCGCTGGGGCAGCTCAACGGCAGCGTCGTCGACCCGGTGACCGGCACGACCCTCTGGGACCACAGCGCCTCGACCGCGGTGACCCCCGCCTCGACGACGAAGGTGCTGACCTCGGCGGCCGCGCTGCTGGCGATGGACCCGAACACCCGGCTGTCGACGAAGATCGTCCAGGGCGCCGACCCGGGCACGGTGATCCTGGTCGGCGGCGGTGACGTCACCCTGACCTCGCTGCCGCTGGGCACCGAGTCGCCGCTCTACCCGGGTGCCGCGCACGTCGACGACCTCGTCGCGCAGGTGAAGAAGGCCAACCCGAACGTCAAGAAGGTGCAGGTCGACCTCAGCCTGTTCAAGGGCGCGACGACCGCGCCGGGCTGGGCCGCGGGTGACGCGCCGTCGACGTTCGCCACGCAGATCGGCTCGGTGATGGCCGACGCGGGACGCATGGACCCGAAGAACAACAACTCCCAGCGGGTGGCCAACGCGGGCAGTGCGCTGGCGGGCACGATCGCGTCGAAGCTCAGCGCGTCGGCGGGCGGCCAGGCGACCGCGCCGAAGGACGCGAAGGTCCTCGCCGAGGTCAAGTCGGCCCCGCTGACCGAGCTGGTCTCGGACACGATGGAGCTGTCCGACGACGTCCTCGCCGAGGCCCTCGCCCGGCAGGTCGCGCTGGCGACCGGCCAGGAGGCGACCTTCGCGGGCGGTGCCGCGGCGACCATCAAGGTGCTGAAGGACCACGGTTTCGACACCGCGGGCGTCAAGCTGTCCGACGGCAGCGGCATCTCGACGGAGAACAAGATCCCGGCCAAGCTGCTGACCGAGCTGATGGCGGCCGCGGCGGCGCCGGAGGGCAAGAACCCGAACACGGCCAAGCTGCGCCCGATGCTGGCCGGCCTCCCGGTGGCCGGCGGCTCGGGCACGCTCGCGGACAAGCGGTTCGAGACGCCGGCGTCGCAGGCCGGCCGCGGCTGGGTGCGGGCGAAGACGGGCACGCTGACCGGCGTCAACACCCTCGCCGGGCTGGTGCTGGACCAAGACGGGCGGGTGCTGGTGTTCGCGTTCATGTCCAACGGCTCCGACCAGCAGCCGGGCCGGGACGCGATCGATGCCCTCGCCACCAGCCTGCGCAAGTGCGGGTGCTCGTAGAACCGTACGAAGATCGTGGCCGGAAACCGACCTGGGCCAGGTAGCGTCGGAAGGGTGAGTCAGGAAACGCAGACCCGGCCCATGGTCGACTGGGCGATCGCCGCGCAGACCGGCGCGTTGCTGGTGCGCGGCGGCCCGCAGGTGCCGCGGGAACGCGCCGACGAGGCCGTCACCGACCTGCGCGAGCTGACCGTCGAGGCCGAGGGGCACGTGCGGCAGCTGACGAACCTGGGGCTCGACCTGCCGCTGCTGCCCGGCGACGTCGTCGACCGCCCCGGCTGGGTCCGGTCGGCCGCGGCCGGGCTGGACGCACTGACCGGGCGGGCGCTGCCGCAGCAGGGCGGCCCGCTCGGGCCGATCCTGGCCGGCGGCGCCGGCGTGCAGACCGGGCTGGTGCTCGCCTTCCTCGCCAGCCGCGTGCTCGGCCAGTACGACCCCTTCGGCGGCCCGGACAAGGAAGGCCGGCTGCTGCTGGTCGCGCCGAACGTCGTCGCCGCGGAGCAGGCGATGGACGTGCCCGGCCACGACTTCCGGCTCTGGGTCTGCCTGCACGAGTGCACGCACCGGCTCCAGTTCACCGCGGTCCGGTGGCTGCGCGACTACTTCGCCGACGAGGTCGAGCGGCTCGTCTCCGGCCTCGCGGGCGGCGGCACGGACAGCCTGGCCGACCTGTTCGGGCGGCTGCCGGAGGCGATCAAGCAGGGCCCGAAGCTGAACCTGGCCGAGCTGCTCCAGTCGCCGAAGGAACGCGCGGTGTTCGATCGGCTGCTGGCCCTCTCGACGCTCCTGGAGGGGCACGCCGACTACGTGATGGACGCCGTCGGGCCGCAGGTCGTGCCCAGCGTCGACCAGATTCGCGCGCGGTTCACCGCCCGGCGCAAGGGCGGCGGCGTGTTCGACCGGCTGCTGCGCGCGCTGCTCGGCGTCGACGCGAAGATCCGTCAGTACGAAGAAGGCGCGAAGTTCACCAAGCACGTCGTGGACGCCGTCGGGATGGACGGCTTCAACGCCGTCTGGCGGTCGCCGAACACCCTGCCGTCGCGCGCCGAGATCGCCGATCCGGCGGCGTGGGTCCGGCGCCTGCACGGATGACCGGGCCGGCGGTCGCGGCCGTCCGCCGGGCTGTCCGCGCCTTCCTGGAGGGGGCCGACGCGCCGCCCGAGCTGTGCGTCGCGGTCTCCGGCGGTGCCGACTCGCTCGCGCTGGCCGAGGCCGCCGCGCACGTCGGGCACCGCCGCGGGCACGCCGTCCGCGCGCTGGTCGTCGACCACGGGCTCCAGGAGGGCTCGGCGAAGATCGCCCGTGACGCCGCCGCAGCAGCGAGGGCGCTGGGTGTCGACGAAGCCGAGGTGCGCCGGGCCGACGTCACCGGCCCGGGCGGCCCGGAAGCCGCCGCCCGCAAGGCCCGCTACCGGACGCTGGCCGGGCACGATCTGGTGTTGCTCGGCCACACCCGCGACGACCAGGCCGAAACGGTCCTGCTCGGGCTCGGCCGCGGCTCCGGCCCGCGCAGCGTCGCCGGGATGCGGCCGCACGACCCGCCGTGGGGACGGCCGCTGCTCGCCGTCCCGCGCGCCACCACCCGGGCCGCGTGCGCCGAGCTCGGCGTCGAGCCGTGGGAGGACCCGCACAACGCCGAGCCGCGCTTCACCCGCGTCCGGCTGCGCACCGAAGTCCTGCCGTTGCTGGAGGACGTCCTCAACGGCGGAGTCGCCGCCGCGCTCGCCCGCACGGCGGCGCAACTGCGTGAAGACAATGAGGCGCTGGACACAGTGGCGGACCTGATCTTCACCCGCGCGGGCGGCTCCGAAGGGCTGGATGTGGGGGTGCTCGAGGCCGAGCCCGCGGCACTGCGGCGGCGGGTTCTCCGCAGGTGGTTGCTGCAATCGGGTGTGCGCGAGCTCACCGACGCGCACCTGCGCGCGGTCGACGAGCTGGTCGCCCGGTGGCGTGGACAGGGCGGCGTGTGGTTGCCCGGCAACTTGGAGGCGAGCCGGTGCCGTGGCAGGCTCTGCCTCACCTCCCAACCCACCACACGAGGAGAATGACCCGTGTACGAGGGCGAAATCGCCTCCGTGCTCGTCACCGAGCAGCAGATCAAGGACAAGATCACGGAGCTGTCGGAGCAGATCGCCGCCGACTATCCGGCCAACGGGCAGGGCGAACTCCTGCTGGTGGGCGTCCTGAAGGGCGCGGTCATGTTCATGACCGACTTCGCCCGTGCGCTGCCGCTGCCGACGCAGCTGGAATTCATGGCCGTGTCCTCCTACGGGTCGGCGACCTCGTCGTCCGGCGTCGTCCGGATCCTCAAGGACCTCGACCGCGACATCGCGGGCCGGGACGTCCTGATCGTCGAGGACATCGTCGACTCCGGCCTGACGCTGTCGTGGCTGCTGAAGAACCTCGCCAGCCGCAACCCCGCGTCGCTCGAGGTCGTTTCGCTGCTGCGCAAGCCGGAAGCGGTGAAGGTGGACGTGCCGGTGAAGTACATCGGCTTCGACATCCCCAACGAGTTCGTCGTCGGCTACGGCCTCGACTACGCCGAGCGGTACCGGGACCTGCCCTACATCGGCACCCTGGACCCGAAGGTCTACACCGCGTAGCGCACCGGCCGGGGTTCACCGACCGTTCACCGCAACTACCGGATTCGCGGAACCCCGGCTTCGCGGAATGCGTCATAGGCTCTGATCACGTGCGTTAACCTATGCGAAGACCAATCGTGCCCGCGGTGACCGGGTCGGGGGAACGGGAGAGAGTGCAGATGGCGAACAGCAGCGCTGCCGATGCGAACGCCTTCAAGGCCGCGGCCGCGGCGGGTCAGGTCGGGATCGACCCGGACGCCGCGCAGGCCGTGCTGAACAAGATCCGCACCGGCAAGGACGCGGTCGAGACCCTGCTCGCCGGCGCGGGCGCGCTCGCCCAGCCGCCGAAGCTGGGCGACAACCCGGTCGGCCACGCGATCGCCGAGAAGTTCGTGCAGCGCGCGGACGGCGGGGGCGACTCCTACGCCGCCGCGCTGCAGAACCTGCTCGAGCAGTACTCCGCCGCCGAAGAGGGCATCGTCACGGCGATGGCCCGCTACCACGAGATCGACCAGGCCGCGGCCGACCCGTTCCGTAACGCCTGAGTCCAGAGGGGAACTCGTAGTCATGGCTCCGAACCACAGTGACCAGCCGGCGGCGACCGACCCGGGCTCGCTGGTCCCGCTCGGCGACAACTCGGCTTCGCAGAACATCGTCGACAACGCCCGCGGCAGCGCCGGCGGCTTCGACATGGGCAGCGACCGGGCGATCGCCAACCCGCCGAACTGGAACGCGCAGGAAAGCGACCAGCTGTACAAAGGCGCAACCGAAAACAACTTCCCGGAGACGGCGACCGCGGCCGGGCAGACCTGGGCGCACCACGGCGCCGAGCTGAAGCAGGCGTCCGAGCACCTGTACAACGCGATCGCCGAGCTGGGCAACGCGTGGGTCGGCAAGGGTGCCGCCGGCGCGCAGGGTGCGCTGGTGGCCATCGCCAACTCCGGTTCGCAGGCTTCCGACGCCGCGCACACGATGTCCGACCGCCTCGCCAAGCAGTGCGCGGCGGCCGAGCAGGTCAAGAAGATGCCGCCGCCCAAGAAGTACGACCCGCAGCAGGCGATGGCGGCCGCACTGGCGGGCGGCCCGGCGGCCCTGGTCGCCGACCAGAAGGCGCAGTCCGACGCGGCCGACGACGTCAAGGCGCAGCAGGTCGCCTTCTTCAACGCCTACACCCAGGCGATGAAGGAGGTCGACAACTCGACCCCGAGCTTCGGCCCGGAGTCGCTCGGCATGAAGCCGACCGCGTCACACAACTCCGTGTCGTTCAACGCGGTGAACAGCGTCGGCAGCACGGGCTCGGTCGACGCGCTGCCCGGCGCGGGCGACGCGATCTTCGCCTCCGGCGCCGCGGGCTTCGGCGGCCACGGCGCCGCGTTCGGCGCGCAGCACGCCGGGATCGGCGGTCCGAACGGGGTCCACGGCGGGGTGGC
>NZ_BNAW01000017.1 GCF_014654205.1 Amycolatopsis bullii | reverse complement strand
GGTCGTGTGTGCTAAGGCGGGTTCTGACCCGCCTTAGCACTCACGACCAGCCGCGGCAGACTGGTCACCAGCGGTCGAGGTGCAGGACCTCTTCGAGCGGCTGCCGCGCCGCCGGCTTGAACGTCTCGCCCGTGTAGAACGCCGTCGGGATCAGGGCGGCCTGGTGGACGTTCTTCGGGAGCTCCAGCACCTCCGCCGCCTCCTGCTCGTACTTGAGGTGCAGCGTCGTCCACGCCGTCCCCAGCGTCACCGAGCGGGCCGCCAGCACGTAGCTCCACACCGCGGGCAGCAGGGACGCCCACAGCCCCGCCTGGTTCCCGGCCGGCAGTTCCGAGGACGCCGTCTCCAGGCAGGGGACCACCAGCACCGGGACGTCACCCATCCGGTCGGCCAGGTACGCGATGCTGTCGCCGACCCGCTGCTGGGCCCGGGCCCGCGCCGGGTCGTCCGCGAACAGCTTGGCCGCGGCGTTCGGGGAGTCCAGGTACTCGTGGCACGCCCGGCGGTAGATCTCGCCGAGGGCGGCCCGCTGTCCCGCGTCGGTGACGACCAGCCACTGCCACCGCTGGGTGTTCGAGCCGCTCGGCGCCTGGAGCGCGACCTGCACGCAGTGCTTGACCAGGTCGAGCGGCACCGGGCGCTCGAGGTCGAGGCGCTTGCGGACGGTCCTGGTGGTGGTCAGCAGCTCTTCGGGCGTCATCATCGGCCCATCATGCCGGGCTCACCAGCGGTCGTGCACCAGCGGCCGGATGAGCTCGTCGTAGGTTTCGCGGACGCCGGCCTGCGCTTCGGCGGACAACGGCGGAAGGGAAGCCGCCGCGGTGTTCGCCGCAGCTTGCTCTGCGTTGCGGGCACCCGGGATGACCGTGCTGACGCCCGGCTGGTCGATGATCCAGCGCAGCGCGAACTGCGCGAGCGTCTGACCGGACGGCACGAGCCCGCGCAGCCGCTCGACGGCCTCCAGACCGACCTCGTACGGCACGCCGGAAAACGTCTCGCCGACGTCGAACGCCTCGCCGTGGCGGTTGAAGTTGCGGTGGTCGTTCTCCGCGAACTTCGTGTCCGCGGTGTAGCGGCCGGACAGCAGGCCGGACGCCAGCGGCACCCGCGCGATGATCCCGGCGCCGGCCTCCACCGCCGCGGGCAGCACGCGCTCCAGCGGCTTGAGGCGCAGGCAGTTGAGGATGATCTGGACGGAAGCCACGTGCGGCCGCGCCAGTGCGGTCAGGGCCTCTTCGGCCGTCTCGACGCTGACGCCGTACGCCTTGATCCGGCCTTCCTCGACCATCGCGTCCAGGGCGTCGTACACCGCGTCGGAGGAGTACACCGGCGTCGGCGGGCAGTGCAGCTGGACGAGGTCGAGCGTGTCGACGCCGAGGTTGCGGCGCGACCGGTCGTTCCACTCGCGGAAGTTCGCGGCGACGTAGTTCTCCGGCACCTGCTCGACCCGGCGGCCCATCTTGGTCGCGACGAAGACGTCCCCGCGCTCGGCGAGGAACCGGCCGACCAGCCGCTCGCTGCGGCCGTCGCCGTAGACGTCCGCGGTGTCGAAGAAGGTGACACCGTTGTCGGCCGCCGCGTGCAGCACGGCCAGCGCGTCGTTCTCGTCGACCTCGCCCCAGTCCGCCCCGAGCTGCCAGCAGCCGAGCCCGACGACGGACACCTCACGGCCCAGGCGGGCGATCTTCCGGTTCTCCATGTCGCGATCCAAGCACACGCGGCGCGCCTATGATCGGCCGTCATGGCGATGACATCGGGTCCGGACGGGCTGGGGACCCGGATGCGGCACGTCCTCGAGATCTTCGAGACCGACATCGCGAAGTTCCTCGCCGACATCGGCCTCGACGACTACCGCCCGCGGTACTCGCCGGTGGTGCGGGCGCTGCTCGCCCGCGGCCCGCTGGCCATCCGCGACCTCGCCGCGGAGATCGGCGTGACGCACTCGGCCGCCAGCCAGACCGTCGCGCAGATGGGCCGGGCGGGACTCGTCGCCCTCGAACCGGGCGCGGACGCCCGGCAGCGCATCGTGTCGCTCACCGAGAAGACGCGCGGCCTGCTGCCGTTGATCGAGGCGGAGTGGACGGCCACCACCGAGGCGTCGGAGGCACTGGAGGCCGAGCTGCCCTACCCGTTGCGCGGGGTGCTGGCGGCGATCGTCGAGGCGCTGGAGCGGAAGCCGTTCCGGCAGCGGATCGCGGAGACCGCCGCCGCGCGGGAGCTGCTGGAGCGCTGACTCAGGCGTCCGGCAGCGCGAAGACGGCCCAGACGTACTTGCCGCCGGGGCAGCGTTCGAAGCCCCAGTCCAGCGACAGCGCCTGGACCAGGACGAGCCCGCGGCTGCGCGCTTCGGCCGGCGACGGCGCCCGCAGCTCGGGCAGCATCCCGCCGGTGTCGTGCACCCGCAGCGTCAACCGGCCCGCCGCGTGCTCCAGCTCGAGCCGCTGGGGCCGTTCGCCGTGCTCGAAGGCGTTGGTGACCAGCTCCGACGTCGCCAGCAGGATGTCCTCGAGCGGCTGCTCCGGCACGCCGAGCCGGAGCAGCGCCGTCCGCACCTCGTGCCGCGCCAGCGCCGGTGCCGTGACATCGGCCGGGAGGAGCACCCTCAGCGAGGCGGCCGCCGCGGCGGAACGCTGCGGCATTCTCGACGTCGTCATCCGGTCCCCCTCCCAGTGAGTTCGGTCCGCCCGCCAAGTACCCACGCGGCGGATGGCCTAATCAGGTGCCGTCGGCCAGCTCGGATTCGTCCAGGCCGGACCGCAGCTTCTTCAGCGTCGCGGCCAGCAGCCGTGACACCTGCATCTGGGACACCCCGACGCGCCGGGCGATGTCCGACTGGCTCATCCCCGAGCCGAACCGCAGCGCGACGATCTTGCGCTCCCGCTCCGGCAGGCTCTCCAGCATCGGGCGCAGCGCCTCGCGCAGCTCGGCCTGGCCCAGCTCGGCGTCCGGCGCTCCGAAGCGCGTGTGCGCCGCGTTCTCCAGCAGGTGGTCCAGCGACGCGCCGTACCGGCCCTGGCCGGCGCGGAGACCCTCGTAGACGTCCTCGATCGGCACCCCGAGCCGCGCGGCGATCTCACTCGGCTTCGGGGCGCGCGAGAGCTGCACGGTGAGCTCTTCGCGCGCGGCGGAGATGTTCGCGTTCAGCTCCTTGAGCCGCCGCGGCACCCGGACCGACCAGCTGTTGTCCCGGAAGTGGTGCCGCAGCTCGCCGGAGATGGTCGGCACGGCGAACGCGAGGAAGTCCGTCCCCTGTTCGGGGTCGAACCGGTCGACGGCGTGGATGAGCCCGACCGTGGCGATCTGGACCAGGTCCTCCATCGCCTCGTCGCGGTTGCGGAACTTGCGGGCGAGGTTCCGCGCCAGCTCCAGGTGCGCGCGCACGAGGGTGTCGCGGATGCGGTCACGCTCCGGCGAGTCCGCCGGCAGGGCGGCGAGACGGCTGAACAGCGCGCCGACGTCGAGGTCGCCCCCGGTGCTCCCGGCGGGATCGCTCACGAGTCCGCCGCCTGGCTCTCCCGGACGAGGTCCACTCGCGACAGGTAACGGCCGTTCTCCGGCGTGATGGTGCGCTCGGCGGTCGTCGCGAGGGCGGTCAGCAGCTGCCAAGACAGGCCGGCGTCGTCCTCGTGGTCGGCGCTGTCGGCCAGCACCGACACGGAGACCTCGATGCGCGGCCCGCTCCAGGAGAAGACGCACGTCAGCCGGCCGTCCGCGCTGGCGGGGAGCAGCAGCGAGCAGGCTTCGTCCACCGCCATCCGGAGGTCCTCGACGGCGTCGAGGTCGAAGTCCTGGCGCATCGCGATGTCGGCCACGATGGTTCGCAGCGTGGGCACCACGTGCGGGATCGCGGCCGTCCGCACCTCGATGACCTGCGCGCCTTCCGGGACGAGCGGGGCGTTGTCCTCCACGTTTGTTCCTTTCTCCGGCTCGCGCTCCAGGGGATCGGCGGTGTCTTCCACGCCCGGTCAGCGAGATGCCCGTGGTGTGAGCAAACCAAACCCGGGTTTGATCCGCTCCACCGGCGGGCATGTAGCGGTCGACGTGCTGATCCTGGGAAAGGCGGGGACGACATGGCTGACGTGAGCCGGCTGCCCAACGTGGTTGCCGAAGAGTGGGAATGGCAGCTGCGCGGCTCCTGCCGGGGTGCGGACAGCAGCCTGTTCTTCCACACGGACAACGAGCGGGGTTCGGCGCGGGAGCGACGGGAGGCGCGGGCGAAGGCGATCTGCCAGGCCTGCCCGGTCCTGGCTCAGTGCCGCAAGCACGCGATGACCGTACAGGAGCCGTACGGCATCTGGGGCGGCCTTGGCGAGATCGAACGGCGGCAGCTCTTCCTGCGCCAGCGCCGGGCGGCGCGCAAGACGATGAGTGCGCACTGAGCAGAGCGCTGAGCAGGCAGGATTTGATCGTCGGTGAGCAGTACACGCGAAAGGGCGGCGGCCGTGGCGGGCGCGGTCGCATCCTGGGTTAGGGTTGGCCCCGGAGTTGCCTTGACCGTGCCCGGCGCGAGCTTTGGGAAGGCACGGTGACACGGTTGCCGCTTGAGACAGCAGGCGCGTACCCGGCGCAGGAGCAGCGCCTGACGAGGAGAAACTGCATGCCCGCAGCCGACCAGAACGCCACCCCGCCCGGGTTCGGCATCACGCTGGACACCGACGCGACGGAACCCCGGGTGGTGGTCACCGGCGAGCTCGACCTGCTCACCAGCCCGCAGCTGCAGGAGGCCCTCGCGGGGCTGATCGCGGACAAGCGCGCGCAGCGGGTCGTGGCCGATCTGACCGGGGTGACCTTCTTCGATTCCTCCGCGCTGAACGTGGTGCTCCGCGCACAACGCCAGGCCGGCGAGCAGGACGTCGAACTCGCGGTCGTCCCCAGCCCCGCGGTGAGCCGCGTGATCGAGCTCACCGGCGTGGCCGAACACCTGAGCGTGTCGGAGGACCCCCAAGCCTGACCGCCCGCTACGGTTCCGCGGACTGATTTTCGTTCGCGGACCTGGGGGACGGCACGATGATGGGGCGGACGCACGCCCTGACCGGCTGGTGCGCGGGCTTGGCCCTGGCGCCCGCGGTGGGGGCGGGTTCGGTGCACCAGGCGGTCGTCTTCGCGGCGACCACGGCGGGGTTCGCCCTGCTGCCCGACCTCGACCACCCCGGCGCGAGCGCGTCCCGCCTCCTCGGCTGGCTGACGGGCGCGTTGTCGTGGGTGCTGCGCCGCGTCTCGGCGGGCTTCTACGCGCTGACGAAGGGCCCCCGGGACGAGAAGGTCTCCGGCAAGCACCGCCACCTCTCGCACACGGTCCTGTTCGCGGCCGGCCTCGGCCTGCTGACGTCGTGGGGCACCACGGAGGGCGGCCCCTGGGCCGTGGTGGGCGTGGTCGTCTTCGGGCTGATGCTGGCCGAAGGCGCACTGGGCGACTGGCTCCTCCCGGTGAGCGGGGCCGCGGTGGCGTGGTGGTTCTTCACGGCGCCACCCGATCGGGCGGGTGAGCTGGAGTCCATTTCGGGCTGGCTCGGGATCGCGGTCGCGGCCGGGTGCCTGACCCACTGCCTGGGTGACGCGCTGACCGAAGCCGGGTGCCCGTTCCTGTTCCCGATCCCGATCGCGGGCGAGACGTGGTACGAGATCCGGCCGCCGCGCGTGCTGCGGTTCCGGACGGGCAAGAAGGTCGAGAAGCGGCTGATCTTCCCGGTGTTCGCGCTGCTCGGGGTGCTGTTGGTGCCGGGGGTGTGGGACCACGCGGTGAGCACCTTCGAGCGGCTGTTCATCCCGCCGTCGAGCCAGCGGGCGACCACGCCTTGAGCCGTTCGGCCGCCGCGGCCGTGTCGGTGTAGTCCCGGGAGTGGGTGATCAGGCCGTTTTGGACGGTCAGCACCATGACGTAGGCCGCCACGAACGCGCTCCCGCGGACTTCCTGGTGCAGGTCGAACTCCGCCACCAGCACCGAAGGGTCGGCCGTCTCGTGGACCACGACGTTCTCGGCCTTGGTGATCCGCCGTGAACCGGCGGCAGCGCGGAAACGGCGGCGCAGCTCTTCGCGGCCCTTCGTCACGCGGGGCATGCCCGGGAGGGTGAAGGGCATCTCGAGGGTGACGTCTTCGGCGTACAGGTCGGCGAGGTCGTCCCAGCGGTTCTCCACCGAGGCGGCGAGGAACCGGTCGAACACCGCACGCGCGAGCTTCGAAGCCGCCGACACGTTGGGATAGTCGCGGTACGACGTGATCTCCCCGCCGGCGACCGTCAAGATGCCCACCGACGACGGGAACTCCACCCCCGGCCCCGAGACCACCAGCTCCACGACGAATCCCGACTCCGCCAAAGTGGTCGTGACCTGCGCCTTCGTCAACCCAGCCGACCGCGCCCGGACACCCCCCGCCGCCAGCGTGGCCACCACCGCATCGCGGCCTTCGATCCGTTCGCCGAGGAAGGGCACCTCGTACACCGCATCAGCAGCGAAAAGACCACCGAACGGCGTGACGTCCAAAGCGGACAACCCGTCTCGCACCAACTCGGCAATTTCGGACACGGTAGGCGGCATCGGAATTCTCCTGGAAGACTGGGCGTTGAATCGGAACGGTGGGCCCGCTTACGACGATACGGAGCGATCGTTCCGGTTGTCAACGAGGAGAACGTGATGGAGAAGATGCGCGCCGACGCGCGGCGCAACCGGGCCAAGGTGCTGGCCGCCGCCGAAGAGGCGTTCGCGCTTGATGGCCTCGCCGTGCCGCTCGATGACATCGCGCGGCTCGCCGGTGTCGGGGCCGGGACCGTCTACCGGCACTTCCCCAGCAAGGAAGCCCTGTTCCAGGCCGTCGTCCTCGAACGGATCCAGCAGTTCGCCGAGGAGGCCCGCGCGCTCGCCACCGCCAGCGACCCCGGCGAGGTCTTCGTCGACTACTTCGTCCGCGTCATCAAGCAGGCGTCGCTCAACCGGGCCATTTGCGACGCCCTCGCCGAGTCCGGTGAGCACGCCTTCAAGGCCGGCGCCGGTGACGAGTTCCGCGCCGCGCTGGCCGAGCTGCTCGCCCGCGCACAGGAGGCGGGCACCATCCGTCGCGACATCGACGGGGACGACCTGCGCGCGCTCATCGTCGGCTGCCTGGCCGTCGAGCGGTACGCGCCGGGGAGTGCGCACCTGGTCAGCGTGGTCGTCGACGGTCTGCGGGCGTCAGGTCACGCAGCTTCCGCAGCGGCGACCACACCATGATCGCCGCGGAGGCCAGGACGCCGGCCGCCGCGATGTGCAGCGTGGCCCGCATGCCGATCGCGCCGGCCAGCGCGCCGCCGAGCAGGCTGCCGAGCGGTGCGACGCCGAAGACCAGCGTCTGCGAGATGGCGCTCACCCGGCCCAGCAGCTCCGGCGGCGTGACGGCTTGCTGGAAGCTCACGCCGAAGACACTCAGCACGATCACGCTGTAGCTGGTGAAGAACCCGGCGAGGACGTAGCAGGCGAGCGCCCAGCCGCGTCCGGTGAACGGGTAGAGCTGGTACGCCAGGCCGAACAGCACCGCCGCACCCCACAGGGCGCGCGCCTGGCCGATCCGGTCGCCGAGCCGCCGCGCGGTGAACCCGGCCGTGACGGCGCCGGTCAGCGAAGCGGTGCCGAGCACCCCGATCACCCACGGCGAGAGCCCGACGTCGCGGGCGAGGAAGGCGATCACGATCGCCAGGTGGGCCGACTGGAAGAAGCTCGACGCGGCGCCGTGCGCGCTGATGGCCAGCAGGACGCGGTCGCCGCGGACCAGCCGCAGCCCTTCACCGATCTCGCGCAGCAGCCGTCGCTCCCGCGGTTCGGGCCGCGTGTCGGGCGTCTCGATCCGGCGCAGCCAAAGGGCCGACCACAGGTAGCTGACGGCGTCGGCGGCCAACGCGGCCGCGACGCCGAGCGCCTGGACGAGCACCCCGGCGAGGCCGGGGCCCGCGACCGCCGCCATCGACCGGTTGGTCTGCAGCCGGGCGTTGGCCTCCGGCAGCTGCCCGGGCGCCACCAGCCGCGGGACGTAGGTCTGGTGGGCGACGTCGAAGAACACGCTGAGCACGCCGACGGCGAGGACCACGGCGAGCAGCTGGGCCATCCCGAGCACGCCGAACAGCGCGGCGACCGGGACCGAGGCGATCAGCACCGCCCGGCCGGCGTCCGCGGCGATCAGCACCGGGCGGTGGCGGATCCGGTCGCACCAGGCGCCCACCTGCAGGCCGAGCACCAGGTACGGCAGCGTCTGCGCGGTCCGCAGCAGAGAGACCTCGAAGACCGGCGCGCCGAGCGCGGTGACCGCGAGCAACGGCATCGCCAGGACGTCGATCCGGCTGCCGGCCTGGCTCACGAGGTCGGCGAGCCAGAGGCGCCGGAAGTCGCCGTTCCGCAGTACCCCCATCGGTCCAAGCTGGCACATGCGTGCAATCGACGCAAGAAAGTTGAGTCTTCTCCGCTCCAGGTGCACTTTGGGTAACACGACGTAAGATCAACGCGAGTTAGTCCTCGTACCTGCGCTGCGCGTGGCGAGGGGGTGCCCGATGAGTGGCCGACCTACGTGGGGCTCCGCCGCGGTCACCGGCCTCGCGGGGTTCGCCACCGGGCTGCTCGTCGCCGCGATGCTCGTCGCCGGGCGGCCCGCACCGCGCAGCGTCGAGACGCCCGCGCCGCCGACCAAGACCGTTTCCGCGGTGCCCGTCACGGTGACCGAGTCCGCGCCACAGTCCACCGTCACCTCGGTCGAGACGCCGCCGACGGCGACCACCACCAGCGTCGTCGAGGTCACCGTGCAGCCGACGCCCTCGACGACCTCCGCCACGCCGACCTCGACGCCGCCCACCTTGCCGCTGACCTCCCTCTGGCGCGACTGACGATGCAACCCGGCGGCCGCCGTCGCCGTCTGGTCGGCATGCGGTACGTACTGGGGTTGGCGTTGCTCGTGACAGCGGGTTGTTCCGGACCCGAGATCGCCTGCACGGCGATCGGCGTCCCGATCGGCATCAGCCTGTCGATCCCGGCACCGGAGGGCATCTCGAAAGCGGCGCTCGAAGCCTGCTGGCGCGGCCAGTGCGTCACCCGCGACGTCGGCCTGTTCCCCGAGACGTCGGCGGGCGCGACGACCTGCACGGGCACCGGCCCGGACAGCTCGTGCGGCACGTCGATGGTCCCCACCGGCGGGCTCCACGGCTTCGCGGACATCCCGGGCCTGCCCGCCGAACCGGTCCGGGTCACCGTCCGGTTCGACGACGGGAAACCGCACAGCGTCGAGGTGACCCCGGCCTTCGTCGAGGCGAACGGGCCCGGCTGCGGGAAGGACGGGCCGCAGGCGCAGCTCGTGGCCGGTCCGGACCACGAGCTGCGGGTGCGTTAACCGACGTCCCGGCGCTTCCAGCCCGCCAGACCGGAGACGAGGGCGACGAGCGCGACCGCCACGAGCCAAGCCAGCGGCGTCGCGGTGAACTCCTGACCGGGGATCTTCGGCGGGTGCTGGAACGGCGAGACGTCCAGGACCGCCTGCGGCAGGTCGAGGACCGGGCCGAACAGGCTCAGCAGCAGCGCCAGCGCGCCGACCGCCCAGGCCGCGGCCGCAAAGCCCGGCAGCAGCCCGAAGAGCGCCACCGCCAGCGCGACCACCACCCAGGCCGCGGGCAGCTGGACGAGCATCCCGGACAGGGTGTCCGCGAGCGAGCCGCCGACGTCGCCGGTGCGCAGGCCGTTGGCCAGCCCCATGAATACCCCGCCGGACAGCAGCAGCGCCGCCGTGCCGAAGAAGGCGAACACGAGGTGGCTGCTCGCCCAGCGCAGCCGGCCGACACTGGTCGCGAGCACCGGCTCGAGCCGGATGGCGGTCTCCTCGCCGCGCATCCGCAGCACCGCCTGGACGCCGTACAGCGACGCCACCATGGCGAACATCCCGGCCATCGCGGCGAGGAACGCCTGCGTCAGCGCGTGGCTGCCGCCGAGCCGCTCGAAGATCTGCTGCGCCTGCGGGCTCGAGCCGACGAGGTCGCCGATCCCGCTGGCGATCGAGCCGAACACCGCCCCGACCACGGCCGTGCCGATGAGCCAGCCGAGCAACGGGCCGCGGTGCAGCCGCCAGGCGAGCGCGAGGGGCGACCGCAGGCTCGGGGCGGCCGTCGCCGGGCCGGGTCGCGGCGGCAGGAGGCCGACGCCGACGTCGCGCCGGGGCAGCAGCCAGTACCCGATGGCGCCGACGACCAGCGCGAACACCACCGGCAGCAGGAGCACCCACCAGCGTTCCCCGGCGAACGCCCGCACCTGCTGCACCCAGCCGATCGGCGACAGCCAGGACAGCCAGCGGGCGTCCACAGTGGAGTCTCCGGCGCCGCGCAGCAGGAACGCGGTGCCGACCACGGCCGTCCCGATGCCGTTGGCGGTGCGCGAGTACTCGGCCAGCTGGACGGCGACCGCCGCCACCGCGGTGAACACCAGCCCCACAAGCGCTTCGGACGCGCCGAAGGCGACCGAACCGGCCGCGGGCAGGCCGGCGCCGAGCAGTGTGCCCGCCTGGATGAGCCCGGTCAGCACGCTCGCGCCCCCGGCCACCAGCAGCGCCGCGGTCAGCGCCGCGTACCGGCCGACCACCGCGGACCCGAGCAGTTCCGCGCGCCCGGTGTCCTCCTCGGCGCGGGTGTGCCGGGTGACCGTGAAGACGACCATCAGCCCGGTGAGCAGCGCCAGGAAGCCGCACGTGCGCCAGGCGATGAACCCGCCGGCCGTGGTCAGGTCGAACGGCGGGCCGTAGAGCAGCGCGTAGGAGGGGTTGGCGTTCGCGCCCGCCTGCAGGGCGAGCCGGTCGGCGACGGTCGGGTAGAACTGCGTGAACGTGTTGACCGAGCTCGCCGGGACGACGCTGAGCAGCACGATCCAGATCGGCAGGATCACGCGGTCGCGGCGCAGCGCGAGCCGGGTGAGGTGCCCGGTGCCGGCCAGTTCGTGCGCGGGCGCCACCACGACCGGGCGGGCAAGCGTCGCGGTCATTTCGCGCTCGCTTCGGTCGTGTAGTGGCGCAGGAACAGCTCCTCCAGCGTCGGCGGCTGGCTGACCAGGCTCCGGACGCCGACCTCGGTCAGCTGACGCAGGGCTTCGTCGAGCGAGCGCGTCTCGACGTCGAAGCGGACGCGGTTGCCCTCGACCTTGAGGTCGTGGACGTTCGCCAGGTTCGCCAGCCCGTTCGGCGGGCCGGCGAGCTCGGCGGTGATCGACGTCCGGGTCAGGTGCCGCAGCTCGGCGAGCGTGCCCGACTCGACCGTCTTGCCGTTGCGGATGATGCTGACCTTGTCGCACAGCGCCTCGACCTCGGCGAGGATGTGGCTGGAGAGCAGCACGGTCCGGCCCTGCTCGCGTTCCTCCTGGATGGCGTACTGGAAGGTCGCCTCCATCAGCGGGTCGAGGCCGGACGTCGGCTCGTCGAGGATCAGCAGGTCGACCCGCGAAGCGAGCGCGGCGACGATGGCGACCTTCTGCCGGTTGCCCTTCGAGTACGTCCGCCCCTTCTTCTTCGGGTCGAGGTCGAAGCGCTCGATGAGGTCGGCGCGGCGCTTCTCGTCCAGCCCGCCGCGCAGGCGTCCGAGCAGGTCGATCACCTCGCCGCCGGAGAGGTTGGGCCAGAGGTTGACGTCGCCGGGCACGTAGGCCAGGCGGCGGTGCAGGCTCGCGGCGTCCTTCCAGGGGTCGCCGCCGAGCAGCCGGACGTCCCCCGAGGAAGCCCCGGGATCCTTACGGAGCAGGCCGAGCAGCACCCGGACGGTGGTCGACTTCCCGGCGCCGTTCGGGCCCAGGAAGCCGTGCACCTCCCCAGCGGGCACTTGCAGGTCCAGGCCGTCGAGGGCCTTGGTCCGGCCGAACGACTTGTGCAGGCCGGTGACCGAAATGGCGTTTTCCATGGTTCGGAAGCTACACTCGCTTCATGAAGTTGTGAAGTTAAGAAAATGTCTAGATCGAGTGATCGCGGGGGACGGGTACGGAAGGATGGGCCGATGACGACGCCTGAAGCGCAGCGAGACGAAGACGCCGTCCGCCGGTACGTCGAGAGCCTGGGGCTCGTGCTTTCGCAGATCGGCATGCAGCGCATGCCCGCGCGGGTGTTCGCCGCGCTGATGACCACCGACGCGGGCCGGCTCACCGCCGCCGAGCTGGCCGCGCAGCTGTCGGTCAGCCCGGCCGCGGTCTCCGGCGCGGTGCGCTGGCTCGAGCAGATCGGCCTGGTCGCGAAGGAGCGCGAGCCCGGCGAGCGCCGCGACCACTACCGCCTCTACGACGACCTCTGGTACGCCACGTTCCTCAAGCGCGACCGCATGATCATGATGTGGCGCGACGCGGCCGAGGACGGCATCGACGCCCTGGGCGAGGACACCCCTTCGGGCAAGCGGCTGGCCGAGATGCGGGACTTCCTGTCGTTCATGCTCGAGGAGCTCAACGGCATGTACGAGCGTTGGCACAAGCTCCGCGAAGAGAAGAACGCCTAGAGCCCGGCGAGCAGCACGTCCGCGAGCTGCTCGGCGCGGTCGGCGGGCTCGCGCTCTTCGAACGTCGCCAGGAAGGCCTGCTGGAAGCACGCGCCCAGCAGCAGGGCCGCGGCCGCCTCGACGTCGGTGTCCGGCTTGATCCGGCCCAGGTCCCGCTCGGCACGCAGGTAGTCCGTGACCCCCTTCAGCGGCAGGTGCGGGCCGTGCCCGCGCAGCCGGTCGCGGTGGGAGCGCAGCAGCTCCCGCGACGAGAACATCGAGACGGCGATCGGGAAGCTGTCGACGTAGAACGCCAGGCCGAGCCGGGCCACCCGGAGGAGGTTGTCCCGCAGCGGGGCTTGCCCGGGGTCCGCGGTCAGCTCGGCCAGTGCGGCGCCCAGCGCGGGCAGCTCCTCGGCCAGCACGCTGCGGAACAGGTCGGTCTTGTCCCGGAAGTGCTTGTAGAGCATCGCCTCCGAATAGCCCGCGGTCTGCGCGATGACCTTCGTCGTCGCGTGGGCGTAGCCCTGCTCGCGCATGACCTTCGCGGCCGCGGCGACGATCTCTTCGCGGCTTCCCATGGTGGCTCCCTGAGTGCGTTCTCAGCCGGGTTAGTGAACACTTACCCTACCTGGTGAGTGTTCACTAACCGAGGAGGAACCCGATGAGGATCACCGTGCTGGGGGCCACCGGCGGCGTCGGCGGCGAGGTCGTCAAGCAGGCATTGGACCGGGGGTGGGACGTCACGGCCGTCGTGCGCGACCCGGCCAAGCTGCCGCTGCCGGCGACCGAAGTCGTGGTCGCCGGGTTCGCCGACCACGACAAGCTGACCGCCGCCGTCGCGGGCCGGGATGCGGTGATCTCCGCGGTCGGTTCGCGCGACCGCGGGCCGACCACCGTCTGCGTGGACGGCGCCCGCGCGGCGATCGAGGCCGGGGCGAAGCGCCTGCTCGTCGTCAGCGCCAGTGGCATGCACACCGAAGGCGACGGCTTCTTCACGCGCTCGCTGGTGAAACCGCTGCTCAACACGTTCCTGAAGCACGGCTGGGCGGACATGCTCGCGATGGAGGCCGTGGTCGAGGCCACCGATCTCGACTGGACGATCGTCCGGCCGCCGATGCTGCTCGACGGGCCGCGCACGGGCAAGGTCGCGAGCCGGCTCGACGGCAACGTCCGCAGGTTCACCATCCGGCGCGCCGACGTCGCCGCCTACCTGCTCGACGCCGTGGCGGACCCCACGCTGATCAGGCAGAAGGTCTCGATCGCCCACGGCTAGCGTCGAGCCCATGGTGCTCCTGGCTCAAGCTCTGTACGTCAAGCGCAAGACCCCGCGGCTCCCGGGCGCGGCGGGACCGACGGAAGGGCTCGTCCCGGGCGACGGCGAACCGTTCCGGCTCGCCGTGCTCGGGGAATCCACCGTGGACGGCGTCGGCGCGGCGGACCACGAGGAAGCGCTCACCGGCTGCCTCGCCCGCGAGCTGGCCCGGGACGGCCGCGCGGTGCGCTGGCAGGCGGTCGGCCGGACCGGCGCCAACGCCCGGGTCACCCGCGCCGAGCTCGTCCCGCTCGTCCGCCCGGCCGACCTGGTCGTGATCGCCTTGGGGGTCAACGACACCATCGAGCTCCGCACGGCCCCGGCCTACCGCCGTGACCTGCTGCGCCTGGTGCTCGAGTTGCGGGGGCGGCTCGGCCCGGTCGACGTCCTCGTGGCCGGGGTGCCGCCGATGTCCCGCTTCCCGGCCCTGCCGCGCCCGCTGCGGGACGTCCTCGCGGCCCGCTCCACCGCTCTCGACCGCGCGGCCGCGACGCTCGAGCGGATCCCCGGCGTCCGGCACCTCCCGATGGACCCCGCGCTGCTCGACCCGGCCGCCTTCGCGAGTGACCGGTTCCACCCGGGCCCGGCCGGCTACGCGCGCTGGGCCGGAACGCTGGCACGCGCCGTGATCAGTTAGCCGCTCTGCGTCGATCTTCAAAAAAGTTCGCCGGATCCGGTATCTGGCGGTGTCCTCACTGCGTCCTGTGGAGCAGCCGAGCACGGAGGAACACGACGGGGGTGTCGCGTTCGCAGTGAACGCGGTGACCGGGAGCCGAGGGGGCTGCCGGACACCGTCGGCCGGGTGACCTTCGGGGGAGGGGACACCCGGCGGGGCCCGTTGGGGAGCGGGTCCTTGAGGGAGGGGAGTACCGGCCGGTGCGAGTCCACGCGCGCCGGCCGGTACCTCGCGGATTTGCCCCTCGCGGATTTGCCATTGACCGGTAGTGCACGACCGACGAAGTAAGTGACCTTGATGTATCCGAGATCCACCTGCACGCTCCTTCCCCCCGAAGGACCCGCGATACTGCCATTGCCGACTCGAAGACTCTTCCGAAGAGGGGCAGATACGGTGACCGACGTGCAAACCACAGAGGTAGATCCGCCGTGGGAGGGCCTGACCGGCGCCGAGCTGCACGCTGCGTGCATGGAGGCCGCCAGGGACGGTGACCGCCGGGCGATGGCCCGCCTCGTCGAAGAGCTGACCCCGCTCGTCTGGCACGTCGCCCGGGCCAACGGGCTCGACCGGTCGGTCGCGGAGGACGTCGTCCAGACCGTTTGGCTGGCCCTGTTCAGCCAGCTCGGGAAGCTCCGCGACCCGAAGGCCCTCGCCGCGTGGCTGATCACCACCACCCGCCGCGAGGCCACCCACCCGTTCGGCCGCCGCATGCAGCCGGTGCCGCTCAGCGACGAAGTCGCCGAAGCGATGCCGAGCACCCAGCCGGCACCCGAAGACGAAGCCATCCGCGCCGACCGCGACCGCCGGGTCTGGCGCGCCTTCGTCCGGCTGCCCCACCGCTGTCAGGAACTGCTCCGGCTGACCGTCCTCGCGGGCCGCGCGGAGTACCAGCTCGTCGCCGAGGCGCTGCGCATGCCGCGCGGCAGTGTCGGCCCGACCAGGGGTCGCTGCCTCGACCAGATGCGCGATCTCCTCGCCAGTGAAGGGGGAAGCCGATGAACGACCTCGGGGCGCCGGGGGGCCAAGCCTCCTTCGGTGACGACGTGCTGCTGGCCGACGTCGGCCGTTTCCTCGACGAACTGGACCCGCCACCGGGTGACCTGGTGCAGCGGGTCCAGTTCGCGCTCGCCCTCGAAGACCTCGACGTCGAGGTCGCCCGGTGGGAGCGGTTGGACAACCTCGCCGGCGTCCGCGGCGGCGGCACCGGCACGATCACGTTCACCGTCAGCGACCTGACGGTGATGATCAACCTGACCAAGATGGGCAAGCTGCACCGCATCGACGGCTGGCTGGTCCCGGCCGGCCAGTACGGCGTCGAGGTCCGCGTCGCCGAGCACGGCACGTCGTCGACGACGGCCGACGAAGGCGGCCGGTTCGTGCTCGACAACGTGCCGCGCGGGACGACGCAGATCCTCGTGCACCTCGGTGACGTGTCGTGCCGCCGGACGATCGTGACGCCGACGGTGGTGCTTTAACCCAGGAAGTCGGCCAGGGGGACGGGGGTGAGCCCGTCCTTCCTGGCCCGCTCCACGAACGCCGTGTAGTCCTCTTTGAAGGTCTTGCGGAAGTGCATCAGCACGATGTCGCCGGGCTTCAGCTTGTCGCCGGACTGGAACTGGACGACGCCGTCGTTGACCGCGGCCGTCCACAGCACCGAGGCACGCATGCCGCAGGCCGCCGCCGCTTTCAGCGTGTTCTGGTCGTAATTGCCGAACGGCGGGCGGAACAGCGACGGGCGGACGCCGAGGCTCTTCTGGAAGTCGTCGGCGTCGTCGCAGATCTCCTTGCGCTGGAACTCGTACGGCTTGCCCTTGAGGTTCGGGTGGTCGACCGTGTGGTCGCCGAGCGTCGCGCCGGTGGCGTCGAGGATCTGCTTGAAGTAGGCCTCGTGGCCCTTCACGTACTTCTGGTTCAGGAACAGCACTGGGTGGGTGCCGTTCTGCTGCATCAGCTTCAGCGCGTCGGGGTCCTGCACGGCGCCGTCGTCCATGGTGAGGAAGACGTACGGCTTGTCGGTGGTGATCCGCCGGACGACCGGCACCTGGCCGTTTTCGATCGCGGGCGCCTTCTCCTGGACCGTGCCGAACGGGTACGGCCCGGACGTCTTCACGTCGGGGGCGGCCTGCGGGGCCGGGTTCGGCTGGCTGGTGCCGACCTCCCGCTGATCGGAGTCGTGGCCCGAGCACGCGGTCAGTGTCAAGGCCGCCGCCGCGACCACCGCTGTCAAGCGTTTCCTCACGCTTCCCCCCTTTCGTGTACTACCCGAAAGAGTGACGCGGGAAGGTGGGGGAACGTTGCGTGTGATGATCTCGTGTGGCCGGAGCCACCCAGGTCAGCGCCCGGTTTCGGCCGCCTTGACCAGCTTCGCGGAGAACAGCCGGATCACGGCCTGCAGCGTCGCGGCCAGTGCCGGGCCCGTGCCGCGCACCGGCTCGGTGAACGAGCCGGTCCACCGCAGGTGCGTGCCGCCGCCGTCGGCCGGGGTGAAGAGGACTTCGGCGCGGTAGTCCTTGAGCGGCTTGCCGGCGGCGAAGGCGTAGACGTGCTTGCGGCCGGGCTCGTACTCGAGCGTCTCCTCGCGGATCAGCACCGGCCACATCCCGACCTCGCGGACCGCCCCGACACCCTCCGGGAGGTCGGTGCCCCGGCGCGCCCAGCGAGCCTGGACGATCAGTGGCTTTCCCCACTCCGCCCAGCGCGGGCCGTCCGCTTCGAGCGCGAACAACGCCTCCGGTGACGCGGTGCTCGTGCGGTTGACCTCGTACGAGTACTTCCTACCCACCGGTACCTCCCGCGTTGTTGACAGGTTGATAACTAATCGCGTCCGGGCGCGTAGGTCAAGATGAAGGGGTGAGCACGCCGCGCCCCGACCTCGCCGCGCCGCACTGGCTGGTCCAGCTCCTGCGCAGCTCGCCGGTGCCGGTGCCGTGGAACATGGTCGCCCGGGCCGTGGTCGCGCTGGCCGTGCCGCTCGCGATCGCGTACGCGGCGGGGGACATCGCCGTGGGCGCGCTCATCTCGACCGGTGCGCTGCCCGCCGTGCTGTCCGAATCGGCCGGGCCCTACCGCTACCGCGCCCGGCGGCTCGGCGGGGCGACGCTCGCCGCGACCGCGGGGTACCTCGCCGGGCTGCTCACCGGCGGCACCCCGGCGCTGTCCGTGCCCACGGTGGTCCTGGTCGCCGCGGTGTCCGCGGTGATCAGCGCGGCCGGCAGCAACGCCTCGGTCGCCGGGCTGCAGATGCTCGTGTTCTGCGTGCTCGCCACCGGGCAGCACGCGACCGGCGTCCGCGTCGAGGTCCTCTTCGGCTACTTCTGCCTGGGCGCCGCCTGGAGCCTCCTGGTCGCGCTCGCCACCTGGACCGTCCGGGCGACCAGCCCCGAACGCACCGCCGTCGCGCACGTCTACGTCGAGCTGGCCGCGATGCTGTCGGCGACCGACGAAGCCGTCTCGCGGGTGGCCCGCCACCGGCTGACCACGGCGATGAACACCGCCTACGACCAGCTGCTGACCGCGCGTTCCTGGCTGTCCGGCCGCGACGCCGCCTATCGGCACCTGCTCAACCTGCTCTCGGCGACGACACCCGCCGTCGAGGCGTCGGTGGCGATGGTCAACGCGGGCCGCCGCCCGGGCCGGGAGGTCATCGACCACTTCGTCGCGCTGTCCGCCGCGGTGCTGGCCGGGCAGCCGCTGCCGCCCCCGCCGCCGGTGCCGCCCGGCGACCCCGATCCGGTCCTCGCCGCGCTCTACGCGGGGCTGGTCCGGATCGGCAAGGGCGACGACCGCAAGCGCCGGGAGCCGACGCCGTGGCACCGCCGCCTGCGGGAGTGGGCGGGCTCGCTCGCGTCCGGCCCGCTGACCTGGATCGCCGCGCTGCGGCTGACGCTGTGTGTCGCGCTCGCCGAGGTCGTCGGCCTGCTCGTGCCGCTGGAGCGGTCGTACTGGATCACCCTGACCGTCGGGATCGTGCTCAAGCCCGACTTCGGGTCCGTGTTCGGCCGCGCGGTGCTGCGCGGGATCGGCACGGTCATCGGCGTCGGGATCGGGGCCGCGGTGCTCGGCCTCGGCGCGAACGGCTGGGTCCTGGTCGTGCTGAGTGCGGTCTTCGCCGGCGGCATCGCGGTGGGGAAGGTGCGCAACTACGGCATCCAGAGCGCCTTCGTGACGCCGTTGATCATCCTGCAGATGGGCCTGGCCCACACCGGGAACTGGAGCGTGGTGCTGGCGCGGCTGGTCGACACCGTGCTGGGCTGCGTGATCGTGCTCGTCTTCGGCTACCTGCTGTGGCCCGGCAGCCGGCGCCCGCGGGTGGGCGGCCGGCTGGCCGACGGCCTGGACGCGGTCGCGAAGTACGTCTCGCACGCGCTGGTCGAGGCCTCCTCGGGGGAGGCGCGGCTGGCCCGGTCGCGGGCCCGGCGCGGGGCGTACCGGGCCCTGGCCGACCTGCGGACGGCGTTCCAGCAGGCCGTCGTCGAGCCGTCCGCGCACGGTCGCCAGGCGGTGGCGTGGTGGCCGGTGATCGCCGCGCAGGAGCGTGTCGCGGACGCTGTCACCGAGGTCGGTGTCACCATCGGGCGGGGCGTGCCGCCGCCGGACCCGGCCGACGTCGAGCTGCTGACGGCCGCGCTGGGGGAGCTGGCCGCGGCCGTCCGGGAGCAGCGGGAGCCGCGGTCGATGCCGCTGCCGGACGCCGAGCAGGTGTCCGGCGTGGTCGACCAGCTGGAGTCGGCGTTCGACGCCGTCCGCGGCCCGGACCTGGCCGAACGGGCCCCGCTGGGGCTCGTCCGGCGGTTCCTGCCCTACCACCGGCGCACCTGAAGATCGTGCGGTTCAATGCACCCATGGGAATCGACTTCGAAGCGTTGAAGGGCAAGGCCGAAGAGGCCCTGCGCGAGCACAACGACAAGATCGAGGAAGGCCTCGACAAGGCCGCCGACTTCGCGAAGTCGAAGTTCGCCGGCCACGACAGCCAGATCGACACCGGCGTCGAAAAGGCCAAGGACTTCCTCAACAAGTTCGACGACACGCCGGACACCCCGCGCTGACTACTGGACCTCGCCGGTCGCGATCCCGTCCGTCAGGCCGGTGATCCGGCCGCCACGTTCGCCCAGTGCGATCAGGCCTTGCCGCGCGTCCGGCGCGGCCAGGCTGATCCGGACGCCCGCGCGTTCGACGTCCAGGCTGGCGGCAAGCGCTTGCGCGCCTTCGTACCCGGCGTTGATCGTGGCCGCGAGGCCGCCGGTCGACGCCAGGGAACCGCGGGCGGCGCCGAGCCGACCGAGCGCCTCGTCGACGATCGGCAGCAGCGCGTCCCGGTTGCCCTCGGTCATCGCGCGGACGAGCTGCGGGTTCGAACCGGCGACGCGCGTGCCGTCGCGGTAGGACCCGGCGGCGAGCGACATCGCCAGCGGGCCACCCTCGGCGCCGATCGTGGCCAGGATCGCCGCCAGCAGGTGCGGCAGGTGCGAGATCCGGGCGACGGCCTCGTCGTGCGACTCCGCGGGCAGCGGGACGACGTGCGCCCCCACGTCCAGCACGAGCTTCGCGACCTCGGCCCAGGCTTCGAGATCGGTGTCCTCTTCGACGGCGACCACCCAGGCGGCGCCTTGGAACAGCGAAGCGTCCCCGGCGAGCCAGCCGGACTTCGACGTCCCCGCCATCGGGTGCCCGCCGACGTACCGCGTGTACGGCACGCGGCGGCGAACCGCGTCCAGTACCGGCGCTTTCACGCTGGTCACGTCGGTGAGCAGACAGTGCGACGCGTGCTGGTTGACCAGCCGCAGCAGGTCTTCGACGGCCGGCAACGGCACGGCGAGCACGACCATCGCGTCCTCGGCCGCGGCCCGGTGCAGGGCCGCTTCGACATCGGTCGTGACGTCGAACCCCGCTCTGCTCGCCGCGTCGGCGTCCACTTCGGAGACCGCGGCACCCCACGCCGTGCGGCCGCTGGCGGCCGCCGCGCGCAGCAGTGACCCGCCGATGAGCCCGAGCCCGATCACGCATACGTCTCGCACGGGGCCCATCCTGCCAGTGCGCGGCGCCTCGCGGGCTACAGCGCGGCGGCGAGCCGCGTCCCCTGGTCGATCGCCCGTTTCGCGTCGAGTTCGGCGGCCACGTCCGCTCCGCCGATCAGGTGCACCGGCAGCCCGGCCGCGCGGAGGTCGTCGGCGAGGTCCCGCACCGGCTCCTGGCCCGCGCAGACGACCACCGTGTCGACGTCGAGCACCCGCGGCTCGCCGTCGACGGTGATGTGCAGCCCGTCGTCGTCGATCCGCTCGTAGGTGACGCCGGTGAGCTGCTCGACGCGCTTGGCCTTGAGCGCGGCCCGGTGCACCCAGCCGGACGTCTTGCCGAGCCCAGCGCCGATGCCGGACTTCTTGCGCTGCAACAGGAACACCTGTCGCGGCGACGGCTCGGGTTGCGGCGTGCCGAGGCCGCCCGCCGCCTGTTCCGGGTCGGTGACACCCCATTCGGCCATCCACGCGGCCCGATCCAGCGCCGGAGACGCCGCGTGCGTGAGGAACTCGCTGACGTCGACCCCGATGCCGCCGGCCCCGATCACCGCTACCCGGCCGCCGACCGGCTTGCCGTGCTTGACGACGTCGACGTACGACAGCACCTTCGGGTGGTCGATCCCGGGCAGCGACGGCACCCGCGGGGCGACCCCGGTGGCCAGCACGACCTCGTCGAAGCCGGTCAGATCCGCGGCCCGCACGCGCGTTCCCAGGTGCAGCTTCACCCCGGTCACCTCGAGCCGCCGCTGGTAGTAGCGGATGGTTTCGGCGAATTCTTCCTTGCCGGGGATCTTCCGCGCGATGCCGAACTGGCCGCCGATCTCGTCGTCGGCTTCGAACAGTTCGACGCTGTGCCCGCGTTCGGCCAGTGCGGTCGCGGCCGAGAGGCCCGCCGGACCCGCGCCCACGACCGCAATGTGTTTCGACCGCCGCGTGGGCGACAGCGTCAACGTCGTCTCGTGGCCTGCGCGCGGATTCACCATGCAGGACACGAGCTTGCGCTTGAAGGCGTGATCGAGGCAGGCCTGGTTGCACGCGATGCAGGTGTTGATCTCGTCCTCGCGGCCGCTCTCGGCCTTCCGGATCCACTCGGGATCGGCGAGGAACGGCCGGGCCATCGACACGAGATCGGCGTCGCCGCTGTTCACGGCCTCCTCGGCGACCTGCGGCATGTTGATCCGGTTCGACGTGACGACCGGGATGCCCACGTGCGGCTTGAGCTTCCCGGTCACCCAGGTGAAGGCCGCGCGCGGCACCGACGTGACGATCGTCGGCACCCGGGCCTCGTGCCAGCCGATCCCGGTGTTGATGATCGTGGCGCCGGCGGCCTCGACCTCCTGGGCGAGCGCGACGACGTCTTCCCAGCGCTGGCCGCCCGCGACGAGGTCGAGCATCGAGAGCCGGTAGACGATGATGAAGTCGTCGCCGACCTTTTCCCTGGTGCGCTTGACGATCTCGACGGCGAACCGGCGGCGCTTCTCCGGCGTCCCGCCCCACGCGTCGGTGCGCTTGTTGGTGCGCTCGGCCAGGAACTGGTTGATCAGGTAGCCCTCGGAGCCCATGATCTCGACGCCGTCGTAACCCGCTTCGCGTGCGAGAGCGGCGCAGTCGGCGAAGGCGCGGATCTGCCGGCGCACGCCGTAGCCGGTCAGCGCGCGCGGCCGGAACGGGTTGATCGGCGCCTTGATGCTCGACGCCGAAACGCTCAGCGGGTGGTAGGCGTACCGGCCCGCGTGCAGGATCTGCAGCGCGATCTTGCCGCCTGCTTCGTGCACCGGTGCGGTGAGCTGCCGGTGTTCCTTCGCTTCCGCGGACGTCGTCAGCTTGGAGGCGAGCGGCAGCAGCCAGCCGGTGCGGTTCGGCGCGAACCCGCCGGTGACGATCAGCCCGACGCCACCGCGGGCGCGTTCGGCGTAGTACTCGGCCAGCGCGGGGAAGTGCGCGGCCTTGTCCTCGAGCCCGGTGTGCATCGAGCCCATCAGGACGCGGTTGCGCAGCGTCGTGAAGCCGAGGTCCAACGGCGAGAGCAGGTTCGGGTACGGGCTCATCAGGCGTCCTTGGGGTGGAGGGCGGCGAGGACTTCGTCGAACCACTCGACCTGGCCCTCTTCGACGCGGATGCCGCCGCGGAGGACCAGGTACTGGTGCAGGTTTTGGCCGGTCAACGCGGCCGGCGCGGGAAAGTCGCGCTTTTCGATCTGGCGGTAGACGTCGAGGCGTTCGGCGTGCTTCGCGCGGTGCCGGACGATCTCCGCGGCCACTTTCGCCGGGTCGCCGAAGGTCGCGCCGCGGATCTTCACGGCCAGCTCGACCGGCCCGGCGGACGGGTCGGGCTCGGCGAGCCAGCGGACGAGTTCGGCGCGGCCGCCGTCGCTGACCGTGTAGACCTTCTTGTCCGGGCGGCCCGACTGCGCGACGACGTCGACGGCGACCCAGCCGGCCTCTTCCATCCGCTTCAGCACGCGGTAGATCTGCTGGTGGGTGGCGCTCCAGAAGAGCCCGATCGACTTCTCGAACCGGCGCGTCAGCTCGTAGCCCGAACCGGCGCGCTCGGACAGCGAGACGAGGATCGCGTGCTCCAGTGCCATGCACCCAGTTTCATATGCACCCAGTTGCATGGCAAGGAGGTACCGGTCACTTTCACGTGAAAGTGCCCTTCGGGGTGGCGCAAAACGGGTCGACTAATCGATCGAAAAGACCAGGATGGGAGGAGTGCACCCGGTACTCGAACTGATCTCCGAACGGATGGCGGCGGGCAGTGTCCCGGGCGAACGCACGGACGGCCGGCGTCTCGCGCTCGCCATCGAGGGCGGCAGCAGCCGCGGCACGTACTCCAGCGGCATGGTGCTGGCCCTGGACGAACTCGGCGTGACACCGGCGTTCGACGCCGTCTACGGCTCGTCGGCGGGCGCGCTGAACGGCGCCTGGCTGCTCTGCGGCCGGTCCTCGACCGGCGTCCGGACGTGGTGGAACCCGGTCGTCATGCGCCGGATCATCAACCCGCTGCACACCCTGCGCGGCCGCGCGGTGATCGACCTCGAATACCTCGTCCACCAGGTCTATTCGGTCCTGGAGCCGATGGACTTCCCGGCGATCCTGGCCAACCCGGTCACCTTCCACCCGCTGGCCACCGACGCCGACACCGGCGAGTCCACCGACCTGCACCCCTTTCTGGCCGACGTCGACGCGATCAAGGTCGCGCTCGCCGCGTCCTCGTGCATGCCGGTGCTGGCCGGACCGCCGATCCCGATGGCCGGCCGCCGGTTCGTCGACGCCGGTGTGGCCGAGCCGATCCCGTACCGCACCGCTCTGGCGCAGAACGCCACGGACGTCCTGGTGCTGCGCACCCGCCGCGCCGACGAGTTGCCGGTGCGGCCGCCGCGGATGCACGACGTCGTGGTGCCGCGGTTCCTGCGCAGGCAGGCGCCCGGGGCGATCCCGGCCTGGCAGGACACCTACCGGCGGGACGTCGAGGACGAAGAGACGCTGGCGACCGACCCGCGCATCCTGAGCATCCGCCCGCCGGCCGGCGCGCCGGACGTGGCCGTGCTGGAGCGCGACCCGGAGGTCCTGCGCAAGGCCGTCGACCTGGGCAAAAGCGCCGTCCTCGACGTGCTGGACAGCCTGCGCGAAGCCTCTTAGGGCTTGCGCGCGACGCCGCCGATCACCCGCGACTCGGACGGCGAGCCGGCGAACACGGTGTGCTCGTCGGGGTGCCACGCCGGGGCGTAGACGAGGCCCGGCTCCAGCATCGGCCAGCCGCCGAAGAAGCGTTCGAACTCGGCCATCGTCCGCAGGAAACCCGGGTTCGTCGTGGTTTCGTAGTACTCGAGCAGGTCGAGCAGCGCCTGCCGCTCGTCTTCGTTCACCGGGTTCTCGTTGGTCATCTGCGAGAGCACCAGCAACGAGCCGGGGGCCACGCGTTCGCGGTAGAACTCGAGCAGCCGGTCCGGGTCCTGCTCGTCCTTGACGAAGTGCATGACCGCGTTGATCACCAGGGCGACCGGCTGCCGCGTGTCGATGATGTCCGACGCCTTGACCCGCTCCCAGAGGTCGTCCGGCTGCAGGAAGTCCGCGGCGATGGCGTGGTGGCGCTCGGGGTCGGCGGTGTCGGCGAGCAGCAGCGTCGAGTGGGCCAGCGCGATCGGCTCGTTGTCGATGTAGAGCACCCGCGTGTCGAGCTCGGGCCGAGCCTCGTCGGCGACCTCGTGCACGTTGCCCGCGGTCGGCAGGCCGGAGCCGACGTCGACGAACTGCCGGATGCCTTCCCGGACGCACTGCCGGACCGCGCGGCCCAGGAACTGCCGGCTCGTCAGGCAGTACTCGCCGATGAGCGGCAGCCGGGCGCGGACCTTCTCGGCGAAGTCGCGATCGATCGCGTAGTGGGTGTTCCCGCCGATGAAGTAGTCGTAGATCCGCGCGGCCGACGGCCGGTCGAGACTGCTTTCGACGGCCTTGAGCGCGTCGTCGTGGTTGATCATGGCCACCCCTTCGCGGCCCATGCTGCCACGGGAACGATCACGCCGGGGACAAGGCCTCCCGATAGGCGTTGACCGACTCCGTCAACCGGTCCAGTTCGGTGCGCATCCGGGCGAGTCCGGCTTCGTCCAGGTCCATCGCGGCGCCGATCACGTCCGGGATGCCGCGCGCCTTCTCGTGCAGCGCCTTCCCGTCTTCGGTGAGGCTGATGCGGACCGAACGCTCGTCGTCGGCCTGCCGGTTCCGGACCACCAGGCCCGCCGCCTGCAGCCGCTTGAGCAGGGGCGAGAGTGTGCCTGAATCGAGGTTCAGCTCGGCGCCGAGCTCCTTCACCAGGCGGTGGTCCTTTTCCCAGAGCGCCAGCATGACCAGGTACTGGGGGTAGGTCAGGTCGAGATCTTCCAGAACGACCCGGTACAGCGACGTCACCGCGCGCGACGCCGCGTACAGCCCGAAGCAGAGCTGATCGTCCAGCCGCAGCGATGCCATGGCGTCCTCCTTCTCTCGTACCCGTCGATGGTCCTCGCCATCCGCCTGGGCGGCAACTCAAGTGCGCTGCATCTCATTGTCATCAAATTAGTTGTGCACAACTTAGTCGCGAGCTACCTTCGTGGCATCAGCTTCCACCCCGAGGAGGACGAGATGACCGCCAACCCGCACAACCTGGCCCTCGAACCGGCCGCACAGGCGTTCGCGGAGGCCACCGACCAGCCGCCGTACCTGTTCCAGCTGCCGCCGGAGGAGGGCCGCAAGGCCGTCGACGGCGTCCAGGACGGCGAAATCGCCATGCCCGCCGCCGAGATCGAGGTGCTGACCGTCCCGGGCGGCCCGAACGGCGACGTCGAGACGCGGATCGTCCGCCCGGCCGGAGTTTCCGGCCCGCTGCCGGTGATCGTCTACATCCACGGCGCCGGCTGGGTGTTCGGTGACTTCCACACCCACGAGCGGCTGGTGCGCGAGCTGGCCGCCGGCGTCGGCGCGGCCGTCGTCTTCCCCGAGTACAGCCGCTCGCCCGAGGCGCGCTACCCGATCGCCATCGAGGAGAACTACGCGGTGGCGAAGTGGGTCGCCCAGCACGGCGCCGAGAAGGGCCTCGACACTTCGCGCATCGCGATCGCCGGCGACTCCGTCGGGGGGAACATGACCGCGGCGCTGACCATCCTGGCCAAGCAGCGCGGCGACGTCACCTTCAAGCAGCAGGTGCTCTTCTACCCGGTGACCGACGCTTCCTTCGACACCGCGTCGTACCACGAGTTCGCCGAGGGCTACTTCCTCGGCCGCGAGGGCATGAAGTGGTTCTGGGACCAGTACACGACGGATCCCGCGCAGCGCGCGGAAATCACGGCGTCGCCGCTGCGCGCGTCGCTCGACGAGCTCGCCGGGCTGCCGCCGGCCCTGGTGATCACCGGCGAAGCCGACGTGCTCCGCGACGAAGGTGAGGCGTACGCGGCGAAGCTGCGTCAGGCCGGTGTGCCCGTCACCGCCGTCCGGTACCAGGGGATCATCCACGATTTCGTGATGGTGAACGCGCTCCGCGAGACGCACGCCGCCGAGGCCGCGATCACCCAGGCCGTCACCGTGCTGTCGCGGGCTTTGGCGAAGTAGTTGAGAAAACGCTGAGCCCCACTGCACGTCCGGCCTATGACGGACCTCACAGATCGACAACGTGCAGTGGGGCTCAAACGTGATATTTACGCGACTCCCGCGATCCGGGCGCGCATCCCCGCCCGCCCGGAAGGACCGTCCCCCATGCACCTCAGCCGCATCCGGCTCGACTCGCCGATCACGATGAGCATCGTGGTCGCGGTCACGCTGCTGGCGATCATCGCCATCCCGTTGTTCTGGGAGCGGTGGAAGCGGAAACTGCTGTGGCGCAGCGTGACCATCCTCTGCGCGGTCGTCTCCATCGTCGTCACCACCGGCCTGGCCGGCAACATGATCGGCGGGTTCTTCCCCACGCTCGGTTCGCTGCTCGGCACCGGCGTCTACGCGGCCGACAGCATCGACGCCGAAACGAGCGCGAACGGCGAGAACCTCGAAGTCGTCCGCGAGGTGGGCGCGGCACACGCCAAGGAGGGCAAGGGAACCGTCGTCCACATGAAGGTGACCGGCCGGCGCACCCAGCTCACCCGCGACGTCACGGTGTACCTCCCGCCGCAGCACTTCGACCCGGCCTACAAGAACCTCCGGTTCCCGGCGATCGAGTGGATCCCGAACTACCCGTCCGGGCCCGAGGTCGTCACCGACGGGTACAAGCTGCCGGAACAGCTCGACGCGGCCATCGCCAAGCGCGTGCTGCCGCCGGTCGTGGTGCTCATGCCGGACCCCACCGGCGTCCCGAAGATCGGTCACGACACCGAGTGCGTCGACGAGGTCAACGGCACCGCGAACGACACGTACCTGACGGCGGACCTGCGCGAGTGGGCCCTGCAGAAGCTGGGCGTGGCCGCGGACCGGAAGGCCTGGACCTTCGCCGGCTGGTCCTCCGGCGGCTACTGCGCGATGAACCTGGTGACCCGCCACCCGCAGTGGTACGGCCAGGCCGTCAGCGTCAGCGGCTACGACCGCGCCCAGATGGACGCCGAGACCGAGGACCTCTACAAGGGCCGCCGCGACGTCGACGACGCCAACAACGTCGGCATCACCGTCCGCCTCCACCCGTCCCCGGTGGACATCCTCGCCATCTGGGGCGAGAACGAGAAGTTCGAGAGCGCGGCGGCCGAGCTGATCCGCACCGGCGTCCGGTCCCCGGTCCGGTTTTCGTCGTGGAAGGTCCCGGACGCGGGCCACAACATGAACACCTTCAAGTCGCAGATCCCCGAGATCCTCACCTGGATCGGCGCCCACACGACCTCGCCCGCCACGGTGGGCCGTCAGGTCGAGACCACCGGCGGGGTGCAGCCGTGGCCGCTGCCCCGGTCGGGCGCGGCGGGCGCGCTGGCGGACCTGGAGCAGTGACCCCGCGGCTCAGCGGAGCAGCGCCGAGACGATGTCCGTGACGCGCTTCGACCCGGTCGTGTAGTCGACCTTGGCGGGGTGCTCGGTCAGCACCACCACGATGAAGTGACCGACCACGCCCGAGGTGTGCAGCATCCGCGTCGGGCGGCAGCACGACCAGCCCTGCTTCACCATCCATTGCTGCCCGCCGGCGGCGTCCGGGATGCCGAAGTACTGCCGGAACCCGTCGGAGCCGCGCTCGGTCGCGTCGCCCAGCGCCTTCAGGATCGCGTTCACCTTGCGGTCCAGCAGGTACTGGTAGATCTTCACGACGTCGGCGGCGGTGATGCGCGTGTCGCCCCAGCGGCCGGCGTCCTCCGGCGGCCGGGTACCGGTGAGGCCCAGCTTCTTGGCCCAGCGCGTGACGATCGCCGGACCGCCGTAGGCCGACCAGAACCGGCTCGCGAGTTCGTCGTCGCTGCGGGCGAGCATCCGCTGCACGTCGGCCACCGGGCCGCCCTGGTCGAGCGCGGAAAGCGCGATCAGCAGCTTCACGACCGACGCGGAGGTGTAGCCGCGGTCCGCCCGCACGGACACGGTCGTCGCGGCGCGCTCCCGGTCGAACACGACGGCGCTGACGGTGCCTTCGCGCAGGATCTTGTCCAGCGCGTCGGCGGTCACCGGGGCGGAATCCACTTTGGGCGTGGGCGTCGCGGTCGCCGGTGCTTCGGGGGTCGGCGTGGGCGTCGGCGTCGCGGACGTCGTCGTGACGACTTCGGTGACCGCGATCGGCTGCGGCGCGGCGGCGGTGCTGTGCCTCGCCGTCACCACCACCGCGCCGATCGCCCCCAGGCACAGCCCCACCAGGAAGATGCCGCTCAGCTTGCGCATGCCCTGGATTGCCGGAAAGGCCGTGCGCTGTTCGCCGGAACGGGCCTGGTTGTGGGATAGCTCTCGATCCGGGCCCGATCCGGGAACGCTTCCGGGCCCTTCGGGCAAGCACCATCGTTTCGCTCACCGTGGTCGCGGGGTACCCCAGCGCGGTGACGGTCGTCACCACCCGCTGGGAAGGACTGGAGTCATGGTTCACGCGAAAGGCGCCCGCATCCGCGTCCGCGGCCTGCAGCCGGCGCAGGTGCTGGCCGGACTGGCCGGGATCGCGTTCCTCGTCGTCGGCATCATCGGATTTTCAAGGACCGGCTTCGGCAACTTCGCCGGGCACCACGACGCCGGGTTCTGGCGGTTCTCCGCCAACCCGCTGATGAGCCTGGTCCGCGTCGTGACCGGTGTCGTCGGCCTGCTGCTCGCGTTCGGCTCAGGCCGCGCGCGGACGTTCGGCTGGCTGCTGTTCATCGGCTACGGCCTGCTGTTCGTGTGGGGCCTGATGATCGACGGCCTCATTTCGACCAACCCGTTCGCCAACGCCGGCAACCCGATGGACCTCGAGCCCGCCGACACGTGGCTGCACCTCGGCGTCGCCGCGCTCGGCCTGCTGATCGCGGTGCTGCCGGCCCGCCGCACCATTCTGCTGCCCGAGGACGAGGAAGAGCCGGGCGTCGCCGAGCAGCGCACCGAGGTCATCGACCGCCCGGTTGCCGACCGTGGTGTCACCGACCGCCCGGTTGCCGACCGCGCTGTCGCCGACCGTGGTGTTGCCGACCGTGGTGTCACCGACCGCCCCGTTGCCGACCGCGCTGTCGCCGACCGTGGTGTTGCCGACCGCGCCGACGGGGTCACCGACGAGCCGCGCCGCCGGTCGTTCCTGCGTCGTGACCACAAGGGGCGAGGCCCGGAGGTCACTCGCGAAGAGCGTCCGCCGGGCCTCGCCCACTAGGAGGTTGGGGTGGTTCAGTAGGTGGTGCCCCCGGAACCGGAGGTGCTGGTGCCCGCACCGCTGTCGGCCGCAGGAGCCTGCTGCTGGCCGGCGGCGGTGTTCGGGTTGCTGCCGAGCTTGCAGCCGGCGGGCTCGATCACGAACCAGGTGCCGTTGACGCCCTGACCGTTCGCGTCGCCCGGCTTGGTGTCCTTCGAGAAGGTGTAGACGGGCCAGCCGCCGATGGTCACCTGCTCGCTGCCGTCCTGCCGCTTGATGCTGCCGAGCAGCTTCGAGTCGATGCCCTGCAGCTCGACCTTGCCGTTGGAGAGCACCGGCGGCCACGTCTTGGCGCAGTCACCGTTGCAGGCGGAAGCCTTCTTCTTCGTGTCCTTCTGGAACAGGTAGAGCGTCATCCCGTTCTGGTCGGTGATCGCCTCGCCGAGGCCGTCGATCTTGCTGGCGCTGAGCTTGACGCCACCGGCTTCGGAGCCGGCCGCCGCGGCCTGCCCGGCCTTCCCGCCCTTGGCGTTCGCCGCGTACCAGGCGCCACCGACGCCCTGGCCGGTCGCGTCGCCGGGCTTGGTGTCCTTGGCGTAGCGGTAGAGCGCCCACCCGCCGACGGTGATCTGCTCGGTCCCGTCGGACCGGGTCACCTTGCCGACCATGTTCTTGTCGACGCCCTGTACTTGGACGTCCCCGGTGGCCAGCATCGGCGGCCACGCCTTCGCGCAGTCACCGTCGCAGTTCGACTTCGGCGGCTTCGCGGTGTCCTTGTCGAACCGGTAGAGGGTCATGCCGTTCTGGTCGGTGAGCACCTGCCCGACATCGGCAACATCCGCGACGACCAGTTTGCTTTCGTTCGACGCCGGAGCGGCGTTGCCCACCTGGCCGTTGTTGGCGGCCTGGCCGCCCCCGGTGCCGCCCGCCGCCGCAGGAGCGACAACCGGCTGGGCAGTCTCGACACCCGAGCAAGCGGTGAGCACTGCCAGCCCGGCTGCCGCCGCGGCGACGGAGACGGCGATGCGCGTGCGAAGCATGGAAGTTCTCCTTGTGTCCGTTGGGGTTTCCCGCCGCTCGGTGCGGCTGCCTGATACCCACTACACGGACACTCGGCGAAGGCGGTTCAAAGAATTTTCGCGGGGATCGGCGACCGCCCGGGCCAGCAGAGACGGGGGACTCCTCCCTGGTTGCGCTCGCCAGGCATCGGCTCGCCTCAGCCAGCCGCGCTGGGGAGCTGCTCGCGACTTGCCCGAGCTCTCGGTCAGTCCCGCTGGAGCTCGGCCGCTAGTCCGAACCGCCCGGCTCGCCGCCGCCGAGGGCGCGGTCGACCAGGGCGCCCGCCGCGCCGGTGTAGCCGGCGGGGTCGAGCAGCTCGTCCAGCGCGGCCGGCGTCAGCACGTCGGTGACGGCGGGCAGCTCGTCCAGGACGTCCCGGAGCGGCCGGTCTTCGCGCACGGCCCGTCGGGACGCCTCGCCCAGCAGCTCCTTGGCCGTCGCCTTGCCGAGCAGCGGCGCCAGCACGGCGGAGAGCCGTTCGGAGACGATCAGCCCGTGCGTCGACGCCAGGTTCGCCCGCATCCGCCCGGGCTCCGCGCTGAGCCCGCGCGCCAGCTCGGCGGCGGTGTGCGCGGCGCCGCCGGTCAGCCGCAGGCACTCCCGGATCAGCTGCCACTCGGCGTGCCAGACCCCGGCCGACCGTTCGTCTTCGGCGAGCATCGCCTGGGTGACCCCCGCGGCCAGCACGGGAACCTGCAGCGCGGCCGACCGGATCAGCGTCGCGAGCACCGGGTTCCGCTTGTGCGGCATCGCCGAGGAGCCACCTCGTCCATCGGCGGCCGGTTCGGCGACTTCGCCCAGCTCGGTCCGGCTGAGCGTCTCGACGTCGACGGCCAGCTTCCCCAGCGCCCCGGCGGTGAACGCGAGCGCACCGGCGAGGTCCGCGACGGGCGTCCGCAGTGAGTGCCACGGAAGCACCGGAGCAGCCAGCCCGGTCTCCTCGGCGAACGCGGCGGTCAGCTGCTGCACGTAATCGCCGACGTCCGCGTCGCGGGTTGCCCCCGACCTGCCGGGGACCCCGGCGGGTGTGCCGGCATCGCCCCCGCCCCCGCCCCCGCCCCCGCCCCTGCCCCCGCCCCCGCCACCTCGGCCCGTCGCCGGCTCGTCGGCCAGGCGTGCGTACTCGACGTACGCCGCCAGCGTTCCGGCCGCGCCGCCCAGCGAGACCGGCAGGCCGCCGTCGAGCACGCGGCGGATGCGGACGGCCGCGTCCAACACCAGTTGCCGCCAGCCCGCGACCTTCAGCCCGAACGTCGTCGGCACCGCGTGGGCCGTCAGCGTCCGCCCGGCCATGGTCGTGTCCCGGTGCACACGGGCCAGCCCGGCCAGGGCCTCGGCGGTGGCGTCGAGGTCGGCGGCGAGCGGCCGCAGCGTCCGGTCGGCGACCAGCATCATCGCGGTGTCGAAGATGTCCTGGCTGGTCGAGCCGCGGTGCACGTACTCGGCGGCACCGGGCGCGAGCTCGCCGACGGCCGACGTCAGCGCCTTCACCAGGCCGACGACCGGGTTCGCGGTCGCCCGCGACCCACGCGCCAGCTCGGCGACGTCGATCCGCGCCTTGCCCGCGGCCTCCGTGATCGCCTCCGCGGCCTCCGGCGGCACCGTCCCGAGCCGGGCCTGCGCTCTGGCGAGGGCCGCTTCGGCGTCGAGCATCGCGCGCAACCAGGCCTCGTCTCCGGTCGAGGCTTCGGCCGGCGTACCGGCCCGCACCGGGGACAGGAGTCCGGAATCGGGGTCGACGGTCATGGCCTCAGCATCGCACGCGGCCCACCTCGGCGACGGCCGCACGACCGCCGTCTGGCACGCTCATCCGCCATGACCAGCGCTCCGTCCACCGAGGACACCGCCGGCTCCGAATCCCGGGGGATCGCCGCCGAGCGGCTGACCTTGTTCTCGGACGCCGTCGTCGCCATCGCGATCACGCTGCTCGCGCTCGAGCTGCCGCTGCCGGAGGGCGCCACCAGCGCCGAACTGCTGCAGTCACTCGGTCATCACCGGTCCGAATACGTCTCCTTCCTGATCAGCTTCATCGTCATCGGCGGGCACTGGCGCGCCCACCACCGCCTGTTCAACTACGTCACCACGCTCGGCGGCGGGCTGGCCCGCCTCACCTTCGGCTGGCTCCTGATGCAGGTGATCATGCCGTTCGCCACGAAGGTGATCGCCGAAGACGGAGCGTTCGAGTTCCGCTTCGTCTTCTACGCCCTCGTGCAGGTGGTCGCGTTGACGCTGTTCCTCCTCATGGCCTGGCAAGTCCAGCGGAATCGCCTCTACCGCGCGGACACCCCGCCGGAGCTCTTCGGCGCGGTCTACCGCGGGATCGGCGCGATGATCGCCGGCTTCGCCGTTTCGATCCCGATCGCCTTCTTCACGCACTGGGCCTACGCGTGCTGGATCGCCGTGCCGTTCGTCGTCAACCTCCAATCCCGCTTCCGCCACCGGAAGGCAGCTGCCTGAGTCGTCACTCGCCGGTTGCCCCGTCGATCCGTTCGCGGATCAGGTCGGCTTGGCCGATGTGGCGCGCGTACTCGCCGATCATCCGCAGCATCAGCCAGCGCAGGGTGAACGGTTCGCCGGTGCTGCGCCGGGTGCCGGTCTGGTCCAGCGAGCTGGCCGCGACGATCTCGCGAGAGCGCGTACATTCCGCGTGCCACAACGAAAACGCCTCGTCGACGTCACCGCCCAGGTCGGTGAAGTCCTGCTCCGGGTCGTCGTCGGAGTAGTAGAGGTTCGGGACGTCCTCGCCGGTGAACTGGATCCGGAACCACCAGCGTTCGCAGCCGGTGAGGTGCCGCAGCAGGCCGTGCAGGGTCAATGTGGACGGTGGTACCGAGCGTTCGGACAGCTGCGCGGGGTTCAGGCCGGCGCACTTCAGCTCGAAGGTGCGGCGGTAGTAGTCGAGGCTCTCGGTGAGCGCCTGGCGCTCGTCGGCGACCGGCGCCGGGTCGGTTCTGGGGGCGGTCAGCCGAGGTGGCGAGGCCACCGGGGTCGTGTGTTCGGTCATGCGCGGAGCGTGCCACGGGGGTCCGACAATTTTCGGTGCCCGGTCGTGGTCGGTGACCGGGCAACCGGGGTAAAACCCCAGTTCAAGCACGGTTTGAAGAACCCGGTAACGAATTTCGGGGAGCGCCGATCTGATCTTCGTCACCCCTGCTGCGCACGCCAGTTTCACCGGCCGGAGCGGCACCCCTCGGTTCGGAACCAGGAGATCACGAATATGCAGCGAACCGGACGAAGAGCCGCTGTGCTGGCCGCGCTGGCGACCGCGGCCCTGTGCGCGTCGCCCGCCGTCGCGTCCGCGGCCCCGCCCGCGAGCACGATCGACGTCAGCGCGACCACCGTGCGCGCGGGCACCACGGTGACGGTCACCGAGCAGCTGACCAACCCGACGGACTTCACGGTCACGGGCGCCAAGGCGGCGCTGTACGTGAAGGAGAAGCCGATCGCCGACGTGGTGGACCTGGTGTCCTGCACCGGAGCGATCGCGCCGTGCGCGCCGTACCTCAGCAGCTTCCGCGGCGGCGTCGGTGACCTGGGCGCGGGCGAGAGCCGGACGGTGACGTTCACCCTGCGCGTCAAGGACGACGTGGCGCCCGGCCAGTTCACGCTCCAGCACCAGTTCGCCGGCGACAACTACGCGTTCGGCGTGGAGGACGGCCCGGTCGTCACGATCGCCCCGCCGGACGAGGCCGACGTCAAGGTCGCGCTGACCGCCACCCCGCACATCGGCCTGGTCGCCCGGGTCGAGTACGCGATCAAGGTGTCGAACACGGGCCCGGCCACCGCGACCGGCGTCCGCGTGACGGCCAACCCGGGCTCCGGCCGAACGATCGTCTCGACGACGGGCTGCACCCGATCGGGCGCGACCCTGAACTGCGCAATCGGCACCCTGGCCCCGGGCGCATCGGCCACGGCGAAGTTCACGTCGGAAGGTGGCGTCTTCGCATGGGGAGCCTTCACGGCGACGGCCCAGCGAGCGGCAAGCACACCGGCCGACCCGGAGGCGGCCAACGACAAGGCGTCGAAGAAGTGCACGGCTTACACGGGCCTGTTCGTCCAGTGCTGACGGCGTGACGCGCGGGGTCCGGGGTGGGCCCCGCGCGTTGCGAATACCGGCAGGCGGCCGGTCGAGGACCAGTCTCGACCTTCCCCGAACCCTCAGCCGGACCCGGCGTGCAGGGGGTCAACCGGGGCCTGGCTAAACTGGGGTCGCGGGCCGTTAGCTCAATTGGTAGAGCTGCGGACTTTTAATCCGTAGGTTCTGGGTTCGAGCCCCAGGCGGCCCACTCAAACTCCCTGGTCAGCGGCCTACCGGTCGCCACCGGTCAAGATCGGCTCCCCGGGTTATCCCCGGAATTGGGGTCGGACGGTTTATCCAAGAGCCCTTCGAGAGCCTGCGCCGTGATCGGGTCCACCGTCTTCCGGCCCAGGTAGGTGTCCTGCGTCATGGACACCCGCGAGTGGCCGAGGTGATCAGCGATCAGCCGCGTCGGGACGCCCGCGTCGTCCAGGGCGGTCGCCGTGGTCTTCCGGAAGTTGTGCGACGTGAGCCACAGGAAGTCGTCCGATCCCCGGATTTCACGCAGGACCCGTAGGACGTTGTTCGGGTCCCGCAGCGTGCCGGTCGTGCTGGCGAAGATCGGGCTAGCGAGTGGCCGGCCATCCGCCTTCGCCTCAGCCCAGCGCCGCTCCAGCAGGGCCAGCGCCCAAGAGGGCAGGGGGAGTGCGCGCATACTCGACTCTGTCTTCGGACGAGGCTTCCGGAGCAGGCCCTCACCCTTGACCCGGACGACCGTATGCGTGATGTCGACCGTGCCCGCGACGAAGTCGACATCTTCCCAGAACGTCGCCAGCGCCTCACCGACCCGGACGCCAGCCGCCATCATGAAGCGCGACAGGTCCGGCAGGTCCCAGCGCCGCGCCTTCTCATTGGCCTCGACCCTCGCCAACCACTTCGTACGCTCCTCCGCGTCCAGGGCGCGAGGCTTCTTCTTGCTCTTCGGGATGCGCCGGGTGTCCCGCGTCGGGTTGCTGTCGATCGCGTCGTACCGCGCGGCCAGGCCGAGCATTCCGGACAGCGCCGTCCTCGCGGTCTTGGCCGTCGACGCCCCGACGGTCCGTTGAAGCGCGCCGAGGAACCGGTCCAGCCGCATCACGGTCGCCTCGCGCACCCGTAGCTCACCCATCCCCGGGACCACGTGCCGCTTGAGGATGGACTCATAAGTGTTGATGGTCGTCGGCGACTTGGTGCCCTCCCGGACGTCCTGCTGCACCTGTTCGATCCATACGGCGGCGAGATCCTTGAGCCGGGTCTCCCGTGTGATCTCCCCGGCCGTCGAGCCCTGCCAGTTGAGGAAGGCGGCTCGAAGCCGGTTCGCAGCTTGGGTTTTGGTCTTTCCCGAGCGCTCGACCTCCCGCGTTTGACCGTCGAAGTCGCGGAACAGCGCGCGAGCCCGCCAGCCCTTCGCGGTTGCCGAATAGCGGATCTCGCCGTATGTCCCGATCTCCAGCTGAGGGCGAGGCATCACGCCACCTCATCCGACAGCTGGTCGACCCACGAACGGACGTCCTCCTGGCGGTATCGGACGTACTTGCCAATCCGACGGCCAGCCGGACCGTAGCCCTTGGTCCGCCACTGATACAGCGTCGACACCGGGACACCGAGGTAGTTCGAGACGTCCTCGACCGTCCACAACCGACTGAACCCCGCGTAGTTGTTCATGCCTCCCCTTCCAGATCAAGCCGCGAGCTGAGTTGCCGAAGTTTCCGGACCGTCCCCTGGTGGCCCGGCGGCAGCGAGTAGCGCGCGGTCGTACTCGGCCTTCCACGTGATCCGCTCGGCGATGGCGCGCATGACGAGGTGCGGCCGGGGTGGGACTTGCGGGTCTCCCGGTTCGACCTTGCGCCAGACCAGCCGGGCCGGGTCCGGTTGCGGCTTCTCGATCCCGATCGCGGCCAACGCCTGCTGAACGAATGCCTTCCGGTCGGCCTTGTGGTCGTTGAGGGTCTTGCCCGACCACTTGCGAGACACCAGCACTCGCCGCCCCGGCAGCCCGAGCGTGGTCCGGCGGTGCGCCCGTCCCTTGCAGTGGCCCGGGGTGGTCTTGCTGCCTGCGCCCTTGGGCTGAATTCCGTAGAGCAGCCAGACCGCGCAGCGCGGCGAGCACGGGGTGACCGACAGTTCGGCGTGGAGCCGGTCGTGGTGGTCCCGCTGCCGCGCCGTGTCCGCCTCGACGACCTCACCGGTGGACTTGGTCAGGTACTTCGTGAGGTAGCCGATGTGGCGGCCGGCCTCTTCGGTGCCGCCGAGGATGCCCTTGGAGTGCACCTGCCGACCGAAGGTCACCACGTGCGCCGGGTTCTCCACCTCTTCTACGGCGTCGTCCCAGGCCGTCAGCGGTTGCCGGGTGTCCGGGTCGAGGAACGCCCGGGTGTCGCCGTCCCAGACCGGCAGCCGCTCGGTGTAGACGATCTGGTCGTGGTTGGGCCACCAGACCTGGTGATAGGTGGCTTCGGTGACCTGGCGGATCACGTCGTGCGGGATCGCTCCGCGGATTGCCGCGTGCAGGTGCGGAGCCGTCCGCTTCTGCGGCTCGACCGTGGCGAAGTATTGCGCATCCCAGCCGACAACCCGCCGGAGGTTCTGCCACCACCGGTCCACCAGCGCGGAGAAGTGCACCGCGTCCCGAGCGGCCCGCCGGTAGTCATATCGGCTTGGGTCGACCGGGGAGCCGTCGCCCCGGACCGGGCCGTAGGTGTCGCAGGTCAGCGTCACGAACATCGACGGCCTGAACTTCCCTGCGTACTCCCGGCCCACGGTGGTCTTCGCGACTTTCCGGCGGGGCAGGTTCGGCGCGTCCTGCCTCCTCTTGGTCGACCGCTTCACGGCTCGCTTGGTCGGGACGTCGAGGGCGGGCAGCCGACCGCGCATCCCGAGTTGCCGAAGTTCCGCATCGACCCCCGCGATCTCCTCCCGCAGCTCCTCCGCCTCCGCCGGGTCGTGCTCGACGACGTCTCGGTAGGCCGCGACGAGGTCGGCGCGGTAGGTCAGCAACTCCGTGTGGTCCTCCGAGGGCGGTTCGGCCGCGAGAATGGGTTCTTCGGTCAGGTGCCAGCCCTCGCGGCACTGGGCCTGCCGAAGCGCCTTCGCCTTCCGAGCGCACGGCAGGCACACCGACTCGACCGTGGAGCCGCAGGGAACCGGGACATAGTGGAGTTCGCCGGTCTCGGTGTCGCCCACTTCCATGGTGAACGGGCGGACGCAGACGCCGTGCTTCTCCGCCGTCGCCCGGATCACGTCCGCAGCCAGCGGTGTCCGCATCCGCTCAGCCCGCGTTCCGGCCGGCTGGGTCTGTTGCTGGTCGGTCATCAGGCGGCCACCTCCCCGGAGCGAGACCATTGCCGCAGCTGAAACACCGGCATGTCCTGCCGTTGCCCGGCGGGCAGGTCCGGGAACACCGCCGGGTCATAGGCAACGCCGCTGTAGACGTGCACCGGGATGCCACACGGCGTCCGGCCATTGACCGACAGATGCACCGAGTCGCCGTCCGAGGTGCGCCAGAGCGAGGCCGTCACGTCATCGAGAGTGTTGGCCCAGGTCAGCAATGACCCGGCCACGTCGGACAGCAGGTGGGCGTCGAGCTGGACCGTCAGCGGGTCCGACCAGGTCCGCACGGTCAGCGTCGCCACGGGCGGCAGCTGGTGCAGGTCGAGGTGGTCTCGAATGGTGTCGAGGAAGACCATCAGCCGGTTCACGCGGCCACCCCCTCGCCGCCCAGCACCGGACGAGCCGTGCCGCCGTTGGTGACGTACTGCTCCAGCGCCTTGACCGTCTCGTCCGACACCCAGCCCGCGCGGACGCGCAATGGTTCGCGGATGCCCTCGCCCCACACGAACCCGACCCCGGCCTCGCTGTCACCGATGCGGTTGGCCCACGCGCCCCGTTCGTACGCGCCGTCGCCGAGGACCATGCCGACGTGCGTCTTCGACGTAACCCGCAGGCACACGCGGCGGGTGAACAGCTCCCGCACGGGCACGGTGTCCTTGGTCGGTTCCTGCACATAGCCGCGAACGGAGATGTTGAGCGCCCGCCCTTGGGTGTTCAGCAGCGCCACTCGCTCGACGATCTGTTCGCGGGTCTTGCGGTCCGTGTACTTCGTCAGTGCTCCGATTTCGTCGAACTCCAGCAACTCAAGCGGGTACTCGGTCGACAGGGGAATGGTGCGAACTTGGCCGGCGAACGCGCGCTTGCGGGATTCCATCTCCTCGACCAGGCCGTCGAGCACCTCGAGCGCGTCCTTCCCCGATACCGCGTACCGAGCGAAGATCCCGCGCCCGTAGGCCAGCTCCATCCCCTTCGGGTCGATCCCTGACATGCGAACCAGGCCCGACCGGATCGCCGGGGCTGCCGCGACGAGCGGGCACCACATCACCGAGTTCTTGCCCGCACCGGAGGCGCCAGCGGTCAGGCAGTGCGCACCAGAGCCGAGCAACGGGACCCGCCAGTCATGCCCGTACTCAGTCCGACCGGCCCACACCTTGCGGAGATCCACCGAGGATTGCCCCTCCGGAAGCGCGGGGGAGTGCACGAGCGCCGCCAACTGGTCACGGCGCTGGAAGTCGATCGAGACCACGTTCGGCTCCAGTTCCCGCACCTGACACCGCGCAACCTTCCGCGCCGAGGCCAACGCCCGGGCCGCGTCGTCGAAGTCTTCGGGCTTCTGGCCGGGCACGAGTTGCACCCTGACCTCATCCCACGACGGGCCCGAACGGACGCCGAGAACCTTGGGCACCTGCACCCCGGACTGCCGAGCCGTCGCCCGCGAAGCCTTCCGGCGACCCACCAGGTTCACGGTCACCTCGACCGGCAGCGCGGCGTCCCGGACGCTGAGGCCGCAGGCGTGCAGCCATCCGGGCAGCTTGAGGTGATAGACCGCCCAGCGCAGCCACCACGAGCGCAACGGCCGGCCGCACCACTGGTCGAACGAGGTCACGTCGAGGAGCCGCCACACGCCGAGGATGAGCGCCAGGCCGCCGAGGTTGACCACGAGCCAGACCCAGCCGACCCAGACGCACCACAGGTAGACCGCGATCACGGTCAACGAGGTGCGCCAGTGGATCACGACCTGGGAGAACAGCCAGAACACGACCTTGCAGGCCCACCACAGGGCCACGAACACGACCACCATGGCGGCCAGCGCTTCAGCCAACGACGCCAACGCGCGCCCGATCTTGGCCAGCACCCACACCCCGAGGCCGAGCCCGGCCAGGGCGATCACGAGCATTCCGGGGGAGGTCATCGCCGACCACCCCGCAGCACCGCCGAGAGATCCAGCGGCAACGCACCCAGACACGGGGCGCACTTGGTTTCACCCGGTAGCAGCCGAGCGAACCGCTTGCATTCCGAGCACCGCGAGCGGGTGACCCCCACTGGCGATGGTTGCTTGTCATCGTCTAGCGTCTGCATTGTTCACACCTCGCGGTTGTGGACAGCGCAGGAGCGGCGTGGTTGGTAGCCGAGTTCCCGCTTCTGCGCCTTGCCTTTTGGTCGCCGCATTTGGGCGTGCGGCATCGCCGTGCGACCCCAGCGCACGTTGTGTCTAAAGTGGACTGCTCTAGTTGGACTTGTGCTGTTCTCGGTAACGCCGCTCCCGGTCGGCTATCGCCCGGTCGATATGGGCAACGCAGTTGCGGCAGACGTGGTAGCCGTCCACCTGGAGGAACGACGCGTGTCCGCACATACGGCAGACCAGCCACTTGAGCCGGATGCGGCGCAGGCGCTTGTCTCGGTACGGGTGGTCGCGTCGCCAGCAGGAGAGCCGTAGCCTGGCATTCACCGCTTCACCTCCCTTGTGGAGTGGACGGGAGGCACGGGGACGGTGGCAGGGCCAAACTTCCAGCCGTCCCCGTGCCGGACTTAGGTGCCGGGCTCGCTCGGCTCGGTCTGCAGAACCTCGATCATTTCGTCAGCCGCGTCGCGGAGTTCGCGGAGGAACCTGACGAACTCCGGCCACGTCGCCGGGCCACCCGGTGTCGTGATCGCGATGCTGTCCTTGTCCAGGTACATCACGAGCGCGGGTTGGTTGTGGTGGATTCCGACGACCTGCATTCCCGCGACCGCTTCCGGCCCGGGGGCCCACGTCGCGTTGAACGCCATGGCCTTGTCCTTCCTCGCTGTCTGAGCGCGCCTGCCACAGGAGCGCCTGTTCCTCGAACCCCTCGATTGCGGCGGTGACGGCTGCGAGCACCCACCAGGAGAGCTGCCCCTGACTCGCGAGGTCTCGCCAGGCAGCCGCGACGTCGATCGAAGCGGCAGCCAAAGCTTGAGCGGTACGGCCGTCGGCTTGACCGCCTGCCCCTGTCGACAGGTCGCCATAGCGTCGGTAGGCCGCCTCCCAGGCTTCGACCAGGTGCCCAGGTGCCAGCGCGATGCTGCCGTTCCTGGGAACCAGGGCTCCCATCACGCGGCCTTGGGCGTCGACTCGGTGTTCGTCCGGGCGGACTTCGCGCCGCCACCGGTAGCCGCGGGCTTGAAGCCGGTCGCCCGGTAGACATACGACTGGTACTTGAACTCGCCCTGACCAGCGACCTTCGGCTCAGCCGTCAAGCCGTCCAGCTCGATCGGACGCATGCCCGGCAGCGCTTCCGCCGTGGTCGGCACCGGCTGCACGTCGGCCAACAGCGTGATCTCGAACGAGGCTCGTTTGGCCTTCGTCTCGTCCGGGTCCGTGACGGTGGCCTTCCACTGCCGCTTCCCGGTGACCTCGTCGACGCGCTGCCGAGTTGGCCGGCCAGCCGCCTTGTCCTCCCTGGACTGGTACTCGTTGTCCGGCGAGACGTCGCCGACCAGCACCAACCCCTGCGGGAAGGCGTCGTCGAAGCTGATCTCGAACCGGTGTCCCCTGGTGATCGCCATCGTGTGTCCCTTTGCTCTTCGTGGTGCCCGCTGTCCGGGCTTGCGTTGGTCCATCCGAACCAACCTCGTATACGAAGATAAACCTCGTATGTGAAGCTGTCAACATACGAGGTTCATGAGACGATGACCGCCGACGACCAGGAGGAGACATGTCAGAGCTGCTGTTCGGCGACCACCCGGAGTTCCCGGACAACGACGAGCCCCGCTACAAGCAGATTGCCAAGGAGTACCGGGCCCGGATCATCAGCGGCGAGCTGCGGGACGGGGAGAAGCTGCCGAGCGAGGCTCAGCTCTGCGAGATCCACGACGTCTCACCGATCACCGCGCGCGCAGCGATGCGCCTGCTGCGGGAGTGGGGCTTCGCCAATGGCATCCGGGGTAAGGGTGTGTTCGTCCGCCGCTTGGACAAGCTGACGCGGATCGCGCCGCTGCGCTACTTCCGAGGTCAGGAGGCCCGCACGTACGTGCGTGAGGCCGAGGCCGCGAACGTCGAGATGCAGGTCGAGCATAAGACGACCAAGACGACGGCGCCGGCCAACATCGCCGAGCGGCTGGGCATCAGCGAGGGCGACCCGGTCACCTGCACGCGCTATTTCATCCGGATGGGGAACCCGCCGCAGCCGGTCACGAGCAGCCTGGCGTGGGAGCCGCTAGCCATCACGGGCGGGACGGACATCGAGTTGCCGCACGAGGGGCCGCACGCCGACAAGGGCATCGTCGACCGGTTCTCGGCCATTGGGCACGAGGTCAACCAGGTCGAGGAGCGCCTCGACATTCGCACGCCGACTGCCGAGGAGGCCAAGCTCCTCGACATCCCAGCAAACCGGCCTGTTGTTCAGATTACTCAGACGTTCCGTGTCGCTGACCGATTCGGCGCCGAAGACGACCTGGCAGTAGAAACCGCAGATATCCTCTTTCCTGCGGACCGTTATGAGCTTCGCTATGTGATGGATGTTCGCTAGCGGGATCAGCATCGGGCTTTGGCCAGATTCCTAGGTCGGCCAGAGGGGTACGACCTGACAAGTCGTCGATATCTAGGATCTCACTGCGGCGACAGCGTGAAAGCGGGAACTCGTCGTCGCTCCACAGTTGTGCCTCTACGCTTGCAACAGCTTCCCTGACCTTTGGGTCTTTTGCGTCACGATCCGAAGGTTTGCACAGCCGGGCAAGCGCCTGAGCAAGTCCATGCCAGATATTATAGAGCTCAAAGCTATTAAAAGAGTCGGGCTGGTCGAAGTCTATAGAGTAGAGGTAGCTGGCGACCTGAGCGGGAGTCTTCTCAATTTCTCCTCCCAGATTGAGAAAACTGACCAGCTCTGGTCGCACTTCGCTGCCTTCGTCATCGTCATCATCGAGGTTAAATTCAGGAACCGAGCCTGCCTTCATGATCACGTGGACGATTAGATTTAGTGGCCGCGATGTCCAGTCTGCGGATTCAATCCGTACCTCTACGAGCTCCTGGAGTGCGCGTCCAAGTGGCGAGGTAACGCGATCGTACTTTTTTCGAATCTCAGAACTAAGCGGGCGAAGCCATGGATTTACTTCGTCGGGGAAAGCGAATCTGCTGAAGCGTCTGCCGATCGCAAGTCCTACGCGCCGTACTTCGTTTGCGTTTTTCTGGTCCACACCTTGGGTTGCCAGAAAGTCTGTCAGCTTCGACTTCTCAATAGTTGCAATATACTCGAGGTCGATGAATGCATCGGCGTGGTAGAAAGGTATCTCAACGTATCGACTCTGCGCTCCGTCGCGCGCTTTTTTGGCGTCGCCTCCGGTTAGGAACCTGATAGCGGCAACCGAGATGTTCGGGCGATTTTCTAGGACGATGTCACAGGTCTGCGACACTATGGCGACGCCATAAGGTGTCTTGCAAGTTTTTGCCCTATCGGAGATGATATTAATCTCCTTAATGGTGACAACGTCTCCTTGTCGAAGCGTGGCGCAGCTGCGAATCGGCTCCGGCGTGGGAACAGTCGATTCGTCCGTTGCTGCAGTAGCTTCGCTCTCGCTCACTCGTGCACTGCCCCCTCCGGGCCCGGTTCGTAGCTTCTGTTGATATCGTCGGGACGTGACGCGTGCCTGCTTCTGATTTCGTCATACAGGCTTCGTCCATTAGACCTCGGAAGAAGCAGGTTTGCCTTTCTTTCGGTCGGCGACGTTCCTGGCAGGCTTGAAACTAGAGAGGCGATCTCTGATAGCAACTCAAGATTCGAACCATTCATCTTCCCGCCGGCTGCCCAAAGGTGAGCCGCTCGGCGCGATACACCAAATAGGCGAGCTAGCTGATCCCAAGTTAGGGCTGTACTCTTTCGGATCTCCTGAATTAGAGAGGCGGGAGATTGTGCCTGTGACGATTCAGGCTCCTCTGCTATCGTGGTAATAGCGAGGCTGGGCAAGACAATTTCGTGTTGATCATTGGAACGCTCAGGTCGACGAGACTGTCCATAGCCCGATGAGTATTCGAGGCCGACTAGTCGCGCGTTAGGCTCTACTGCGGTCCCGGTAATCGTCGTTGCGAATAGGCTTATCCCAATTACTCCACTCTTTACGGCAGGAATCGAGACTGTTGCTGTCATACGTCCCCTCCGTACATTCGCAAAAAGTCGTCGTCGATCGCCCATCGAAAGAAGCTATATGCAATGGAGGCAAGGTCTGACATCTTCGTCGCCAGGTCAGCAGTATTGAATTCTATCTCACCCTCTTGGAATGCATCTAAGTCTAATATCCAACTCCGGTTGCTCGCAGCAGATATAGCAGGATCAGTAGTCGCTCCGGGGGGCAAGTGTGCTGATCGTGCTAGAAGTTGCACGTCACCCTTCTTGTATATTGCCTCGCTGAGAGAGTGATTGAGCTCGACGCCTTTCGCAAGGGGCACTGCTCCGCCACCCAGTGCTGCAAACTGGACATGGTCAGTGAGTTGTGAGTACTCATCGGATTCCTCGATACGATTTACGTACCGAAAGCCAATGCGCGAGACGAAGGGAATCTTGACGGCGGAGTCAACGGCCTGTAGAACTTGTTCGAATCTTCCGATAAAGTCCTTGCGCGATGTGTAGTTTTTAACATCAAGGGTCACAAAAGATTGCGAGAGGGACACCTTCCAGTTTTGATCCGCCGACTTAAACTGGTAAATGGTCCCGCTTTCTTGCTGTATGGGGCCGCGCGGAGTTATTGCGAGTTGGAATTCTTTTTCGCGCAAATAGAGTGGGTAGTCGTCTGCCAGTCGCTCCCCGACGCGGGTCACTACGTCGTCAATATTCAACTTGAGATGAGTAACTTCAGGCCAGCGAACCTGGGCCAGCACCGTGATCAGCGGGGCGTGTGGGAGCAAGACCTCCTCGACGGGGGCCAGATCAAGTGGTCTATCCATCGAGACTCCTCATGCTTCACAGTCTACTTCACACATGAGTGTCACTCTTACTCGTTCAAGCGCATACCGCCAGTCAGCTCACAACTTGTCTCACTCAGTGGTACTACCCAGGTGGCGGTGGACATTCGGTTCTCGCTGCCGAACTTGGCTCTATGGGATCAAGGCTGCGCCGCCGGGCGGCGCGCCGGTCGCCTGGCGTAGCTGCTCCCGTTGGCGGCCACGCCCGTGCCCGGCACGGCCGGCTCCGCTCCGCTCTGCCGACCGGCCGGGCGGCGGGGCCGCCTTCGGTGCAGTTGCGCAGCGCCGCCCGCCGGCGGCGTGTCTGAGCCATTCAGTCAACGTCGAGCCCTCCCTCGCCGATGAGTCGTACAACCCGGGTCGCCGTCGGGTGCCACCGTGTTACGCCCGTTCGGCGGTAAGCACCATCCCGAAGCTTGATCGTGACAACGGCCGGTGACGCCGCGTCAAGGCTGGAAAGCGTGCCTTGACCCGACGCCACCGGCCGCGTGCTAGCTTCGTATCGGGATGGTGGGGGAGCTGTGGGCGGTAGAGTAGGAACGCGCGAGCTGGTAGCAAGAGCCGCGAAGAGGGCATGATCATCTCCCCGGTTTTCCCCCGGGAAACGACGCAGAACGACGAGAACCAGTGACCGGCCATGATCGTCTCGCGCGGACGTCGGTGCAGGTGAAGACTGGTATCGACAGATGACGAGAACTAGCCGCTGACCTGGGCTTATTCTCCGTAGGTTCTGGGTTCGAGCCCCAGGCGGCCCACTACGATCATGCGTCTGACCTGCGGAGCGGATGCCCGATCCGGCGGTTGTGGTCATTTTGTTGCCGTCGCGGGAAACCGGCGGTGTGCGATCGGTGTCTCTTGCGGTGGGTTTCCGATCTTGTGTTCACCGGGTGTGGTGTGCCCGCGGGTGGGGCCCGAAGGTCGTTGACGGTGCCGGAGCGGTTCGGCGCGGCATGACGAACGGAGACGCAGCGGAGACCCGTAGTACCCGGCGGTAGCCCGCGCAGACCGAGCATGTCCTGGACGGTCGCACTGCCAGGAGAACACGCGAATCAGCTGAAGAGCCGGTGGCTCGATCAAGCGGTCGTGTTGCCGTGCGGGTTCGAGGGGTTCGTGGCTTCGGAGGTAAGGGTGAAGCGCGGCGCCACGCTCGAGTAGATCCGGACGTGGCCCCAGTCCCCGGCGATCTCGTAGTGATCGTCGTGACGTTGGAGGCTGTCGATGTTGCCGAGATCTTCTTCGCCGGTGGCGTCGCGGTAGGTCCGGGACGACCGGGTGACCCATTCGATCCTGGTGGCGTCGGAGATGGTCAGCACGGCGTCGGCGTAGCAGTGTGCTTCGTCCGGTCGCGGCTGGTGATAGCGCGGGTGTGACTCGGTCAGTACGGCCTCGAGCCGAAAGGTCAGCGAGGTGGGTGTCTCGTCGATGGCGAGGACGAAGCTGTCTTCGAGGTAGACGTCGGCGAGGTCGGGGAACTCGGTGTAGTTCGTCATGTGCTCAGTTGTCCCAGGTGATCGGTGTGTGGTTTCCCAGGCTCTTCCTGGTGACCGGGTTGCCTTGCGGGTCGATGCGGACACCGTCCTCGTTGCGCAGTTCGACGTGGGGGTTCTCGCTGCCAGGGGCGCGACCGCTGCCCTCCTTGAGGGTCATCCGGACGATGCCGTTCTCGTCGACGTACTTCGGCGGGCCGTTCGGTGTCTGCTGCTTCGTCCATCCCTTGGACTCCGCGTAACGGGCCAGATCGGATGCCTTCGGCGGTGTGCCCTGGTCGAAGTACTCCTTCAGCGCAGCCTTCACCGGCGGCAGTTTCGGCGCGGCCGGGTCGGGTTTCTCTCCTACGCGGGTGCCTTTGAGCAGCTTGCCGGCTGCGCCGCCGATGAGCAGGCCGCCGACGATCTGGCCGGTGGCCCGGCCAGGGTGATCGGCCCAGTCGTCCCAGGCGATCAGGCTCTTGCCGAAGTCCACCGGGTGGGTGATGTTGTGCCACGCGGCCGAGGCGATGTCGGTCAGCCCCTCGTGGTCGGGGTTGCCTGGGTCGCCGATGGCGTAGACGAGGTTCCACACGCCTTCACCGAAGCCCTTGAACGCGTTCCAGGCGCCTTCGCCGAAGTCGGCGAACAAGCCGCCGACGTCGTCGAGCCAATCCGAGGCCGTGGGCGCGCCGCCGGCCTCGTCGGAGGTGGTCTCTGCAGTCCGGTCCCCGGCCTCGGTGAGCTGCTGGCGGGCGCGGTTCAGTGTCTCGCGCGCCGCTTGCCGGTCGGCCTCGCCGGGGTCGGAGAACGGCGCGACGGTCACCCTGGTGGGGGTCACCGTTGGCGGCGTGCTGTCGGTTCTGGGTGTCGGCGTTGGTGACGTCGCGGTCATGGCGGGCCTTCGCGTCCGCCGTTGCGGCCTGGCCTCGGTCCCACAGCCGGATGGCTTCGCTCGCCTGACCTTGCGCCCAGCGCAGTGTCTGCGCGTACCCGTCGAGTGCTTCGGCGACCGCGTCGAACGAGTCGGAGGCGGCTTGCCACTTGGCAGGTTCGTAGCTGAACTTGTCGTGGAACTTGGCCGCGGCCGGACCGGCCCAGGAGCCGGTGTCGATTCGGCGGAGGCTGTCCCCGGCCTGCCCGGTTCCCCGCGACCGGGCATTCAGTACCCGGGCGTTCTCCTCGATCGCGGCCGGGTCACCGGGAACCAGGACGCGCGGATCAGAAGTCTCACCGAGTTCGGCCATCAATCACCGATCGCCGCGCTGCCGGGATCCGCGGGCACCTGCCGTGCGGCCGCCTCGTCGATTCCCCGGTAGGCGTCCGCGGCATGCGTGAGGCAATCGCCGATCACGCCGGCATCCCCGGTCAACGTGTCGAGCCCCGTGCTCCACCGCGCGCAGTAGTCCGCAAGCGCACCGTGCACGCCGGCATGGCCGTAGAGTTCGGCGTCGCCGCACAAGCCGCGCAGCTCGAATGTCTCCTGGTCATGGACGCTTTGGGTGATTCCTTTGCCCGCGTTGTCCAGTACGTCGACGTCGACGTGGAAGCCTGGCCCGTCCACACTCACTCGACGCCCTCCTCGCGCTTGACGTTGACCTCGGCGGTGCGCCTCTGCTCGGCTCGTCGCCGTATCGCGGTGAGCGCCTGAGGGGGCACCATCCGATTCAGGATCGGGAGCCGATGCTCGTCGCCCGGATCGAGCATCACGCCGATACCGATCGGCAGCTGTCCGAGAAGGTCGGCGCCAGTGGTCGCATAGACGTCGCAATCTCCGAAGTGCGTGGCGAGCCGCTGCGGTGTGGAGAACACGAACGTCCACCGGCCACGGCCGACGATGTCGACTGTCTCGACACCGGGGCGAGCAGGTCGTCGCCCGTAGACCGTCGCCCGAGCGAACACCGGATCGAACTCGTGAAGACTGCGCCGACCAGCCACCACCTCCTGCGCGCACCTGGCCACGACGGGTTCACTTTCTGCTTCCGCGCCTCCTTTCATAGCTATGAGTGTATCGCCGGATGCAAGCAGTGACAGGCCTCTATTGTCCTATTTGAGCAAAATAATCCTTTGATCGGAATTGAGGGATTTTTGCCGAGCTGGTTACTGTGCGGTGAATACCCCGCTTGGCCTATTCCTTTTTGGACCGTCATCGGCAAGGGTGATCTTGGGTTCGTCGGGGGCCCGGCTGTGTGCTGGTGCTCTTTGGCGAGGGGGATCTCGTGAGTTCTTTTGGTGCGCGTTCGCGCGCTTTTTTGGTCTGTGTAGCGGTTGCTGCCGGCACTGTCACGACGTACGCGACAGCCCATGCGGCCGGCCCCACCGTCCCGGACGCGGCTCCGGACGAGGTCACCGCCGCCGCCTATGCGCGGCAGGGGAACAAGCCGGTCGAGGTGACGTCGGAGACCACCGAAACGTCGCTGACCACGGCCAACCCGGATGGCTCGTGGACGATGACGCAGTACGTCCACCCCGTGCGGGTCAAGCAGGCCGGCACGTGGACGCCGATCGACACCACGCTGGTGCGGCGGGATGACGGCACCGTGGGGCCGAAGGCCATCACGATCGACGTCAAGCTCAACCCCGGCGGCGCCGGGTCCGCGGCGAAACCCATTGTGCAAGCCGGGCAGGACAACAAAGAAGTCGGCCTGAAATGGTCGAACGATCTGCCGGTGCCGACGCTCGATGGCGACACCGCCACTTACCCGGAAGTGCTTCCCGGCGTCGACCTGACCGTGAAAGCAGTTCCTCAAGGCTTCACGGAAAACTTGGTCATCAAGACGCCGGAAGCGGCGAAGAACCCCAAGCTGCGGGAGATCCCGTTCGGTCTCCACACGCGCAACACCACCGTCAGCGTTGCGGAAGGGGAGGGCCGGGGCACTCCCGCGCAGGCCGCACCGACCGACGGGCTCGAGGTCAAGGACGCGGCCGGGCAGGTCATGTTCTCCGGGGACGCCTCGCGGATGTGGGACTCCTCCGGTGACGGCTCGGCCGCCGAGCGGGAGCTCGGCGAGGGCGGCGGCCGTCGCGAAGCCGTGATGGACGTCGCTCTGACCAGCGACAAGGTGACCATCACCCCGGACCAGGCGTTCCTGAACGACCCGGCCACCCGGTACCCGGTCCTGCTCGATCCGGACAGCTGGTGCGACTCGTGCGGGATCCAGGCGCACGTGGTGGTCCAGTCCGGGTTCCGGGACGCGCACAACTGGAACGCCACGGGCGGAGACCTGTCGAACCTGAAGGCCGGCTACGAGAACTTCGACTCCGCCGGGACGTCCCGGTCCTACATCCAGATGAACTCCGCGCGGCTGGGTGGCACGGTGGTGCACAGCGCGACGCTGAACACCACGATCCAGCACAGTGCCAAATGCAGTGACACCGCGAAGCCGACCGGGTTGTGGTTGTCGAACGCCGCCTCACCCGACACGACGTGGGCTGCGCAGCCGGGCTGGGGTTACCAGGTGTCGACGATGAACGTCGCGAACTGCAACGACACGCCGGGCGTGGCGGGCCAGTTCAACGCCACCCGGGCAGCGCAGGACGCGGCGGCGAACCGTTGGCAGAGCACGTGGTTCGTGCTCGCGGCCGCCAACGAGGGCGACGGAATGGCGGCGTGGCGGCGGTTCGACCTGAACCCCTACTTCGCGGTGAACTTCGACTCCTACCCGAACCCGCCGGCGAGCCTGTCGATGCAGAACGGGACGCTGCCCTGCACGTCGGGGGCGAACCGGCCGTGGGTCTACACGAAGACGCCGCAGATCGCGGGGCGGCTGTCCGATCCGGACGGTGGCACCGTCTACGGCAAGTTCGCCCTCGCCTACGGCGCGCTCGGCCACAACGTCTACATCCACGAGAACGCCGCGAACCTCGTTCCGGTGGGCACGGCCGGCCCGAACCAGAAGGCGACCGCGCAGCTGGCCGCGGTCCCTTCGGGGTGGATCAACGAAGACGGCATCTACAACTGGTCGATGCAGGCCTACGACGGTGAGCTGTGGTCGAACTGGGTCGGCAACTGCGAGTTCGTCGTGGACACCAAGGTCCCGGCGCCACCGGTGCTGGCGATGGCGTCCTCGACCGACCCGAAGGTCCAGGGTGACGCGGTGGAGTTCGACGTGTGGACCGGCATGGCCACCGAGAACTTCTACGACATCGACCACTTCATCTACACCACCGACGGTTCCGAGCCCCAGACCCAGGGCTCACCGACCGCGCCGGCCACCCAGGGTGTCGATGGCAGCGGGAAGATGGTCGCCACGACGGCGATCAAGGTGGTGGCGGCCAACGGCAACCAAAACCTGATCAAGGTCAAGTCGGTCAACAAGGCCGGCATGCCCAGCCCGAACGCCACCTGCGTGGTGCTCGCCGAATCCAACCCGGCGTTGGACGGCCCGTCCTGCTCCTACCACGTCCAGCCGCTCACCCCGGGCAAGAACCTGGTCGCCGCGTGGGGCGCCGACGAACCGTCCGGCACCACTCTGGTCGACGCCGCTTCGTCGACACCGGGCAACGCGACCCTGCCCACGCACCCGGCCACCACGTCCGGTGGTGTCACCCGAGGGGCGGGCTACAACCACGGCACCAGCTGGACCCACCCGGACACCAGCGGCTACAGCGACGGTGTGAAGGGCGCGATCGACCTCGACGGCACCAGCGGCTACGCCCAGACCGGCGATCAGGTGCTCGACCCGTCGAAGTCGTTCACGGTGGCGGCCTGGGCGAAGCTCACCGACACCACGCATTCGCAGACCGTCCTCGCCCAGGACGGGACCCAGGTGATGGCGATCGCGCTGCAGTACAACAAGGAAAACAACGCCTGGGCGATGCGCGTCTCGACCGGGGATTCGGCCGCGCCGGGATCGGTCTGGGCCTTCTCGGGCGCCCCACCCCAAATCGGGGTGTGGACGCACGTGGCGGGAACGTACGACGCGTCGACCCACCTCGCGACGCTCTACGTCGACGGCGCGAAGCAGAGCACGGTGATCGCCCAGCCCTGGGCCGCGACCGGGCCGGCCGTGCTGGGCGCGGCGAAGTGGGCCGGGGCCCGCACGGACTTCTTCCACGGGTCGCTCGACGACCTGCAGGTGTGGCAGCGGGCCCTGTCCGGGCCGGAGGTCCACGACCTGGCCGGCGTGGCCGTCCCCCTTGCGAACTACGCCCTGGCCGAGGGGTGCGGGCCGGAGCTGATCTCCGCGACCTCGCACGTCCCGTCGCTGCAAGCGAGCTGGACGCTCGGGCAGACCAGCGGGAACACCGCCACCGACAGCACCGGCTACGGCAACTCCGTCACCCTCACCGGCGGTTATGGCTGGGTACCGGGCCACGACGGCGGTGGGCTGCAGCTCGACGGCGCCACCGGCTACGGCACCACTCCCGGCCCGGTGGTGAACACCGCGGAGTCGTTCACCGTGTCGGCGTGGGTCAATCCCACTGATCTCAACGCCGGCTACACCGTCCTGTCCCAGGCCGGCAGCGCCGGCGCGAACTTCGTCCTGCGCTACGACAAGGCCGCGAACCGCTGGGCGTTCGGGATGTCCCCGGCCGATACCGCGACCACGGCGATGACCTGGGCGACCGGTACGTCCGTTCCCCAGGCGGGGGCCTGGACCCTGCTCACGGCGACCTTCGACAAGACCACGTCACGCCTGCGGCTCGCGGTGAACGGAAAACGCGAAGCCGATGCTTCGGTGGCCGCGGCGTGGACGGCGAACGGGCCGCTGCTGCTCGGCGCCGAGCCCGGGGCGAAGAACCTGTTCAAGGGCCTGCTCGACCAGGGCCGGATCTGGGCGCACACGCTCACCGACGACCAGATCGCCGCGCTGAACGGCCTGCGGTACGTCGACACCGTCACCCAAAGCGCGGGCACGCCGTCGGGCGGGGTATCCCTCGGCACGGACACCGACGCCGCCGGGAACCCGACGGGGTGTGCGGCGCAGTTCACCGTCAGCGGCGGCGAAGTCGCGACCACCAAGCCCGCGAACCTGCGGACCGACAAGTCCTTCACGGTCGAAGCCTGGGTCAAGCACACCTGGACCGCGGCGGACGCCTCCGTGAACGGTCCGCTCGACCCCTCTCCCCGTGCCGTCGTCGGCACGATCGACACCCAGTTCTCGCCACTGCTGCTCGGCTACCGGCCGTGGGCCGACGCATCGGGTGCCCAGCACGGCAAGTGGAGCTTTCTGATTTCCCCGTCCGCGACCGGCAACGACAGCCGGATCGTGTTGAGCGACGCCGACGCGGCCGACAACACGTGGACGCACCTGGTCGCCACCTACGACGTCGCGACCGGCTACATGGCGCTCTACGTGAACGGGAAGAAGCAGAACTTCTACGTCAACACGCCCGACGGTGGTGGCGTCGTGGCCCGGGACTCCAGCGGTCTCGTTCTCGGCCACGGCGTGTGGACGGGACGGCGCAGCGACACCTGGTACGGCGGCCTGGCGGGCGTGCGGGTCTATGCCGGACTCCGGGGCACCGCCATGAGCTTCGACAAGCGGGCCGACGATCCCGGCGACCTCTTCGGCGTCACCCACTAGCACCGGCTTCGGCGCGTCGAGCGCCCACCACACTTTAGGTAGGCAGAGATGACTCACTCGCGTGGCTTTGTGCGCTTCACCAGGAGCAGACGGGCTTTGGCCCTGGGCCTGGCCGTCGTGCTGCTGGGTTCGGCGCAGACCGCGGCGGCGGAAGCGGCGGCCGGTGGCTGGCACGGGCTGGGCTGGGACCTGCCGCCGCTGCAGCAGACCAGCTCGGTCAACGGTGTCGACGGCGGTTTCCGCGCGAAACCCGTGGCTGCGGCCGGGTCGGGCGCTCCGGCGAAGGTCAGCTGGCCGGCGGCGGCCACCGCCGAGGTCGACCTTCCCGCGGCCGCGGCCGCGGCGAAGGTGCCTGCCGGTCAGGCCGTCGCGGTGGCCCGGTCCCGTGCCGACGCTGCTCATGCCCCGGGCAAGGTGCGGATCAGCACCCTCGATCAGGCCACGACGGCGAAGACCGGGATCAAGGGTGTGCTGGTCAAGGTGGAGCCGGTGGCCGGGGACACGAGCGGGCCGGTGAACGTCGACGTCGACTACCGGGCGTTCGGTGACGCCTACGGTGGTGACTTCGGTGGTCGCCTGCACCTGGTGCAGTACCCGTCGTGTCTGCTGACGACGCCGGACAAGCCGGAATGTCACGTCGGTAGGCCGTTGGCCTCGGACAACAACACCAAGACCCGGCACGTCTCGGCCGATGCGCAACAGGCGACGAGTTCGATGCTGGTGGCCGCGGAAGCCGACACCAAGAGCGGTGGCGGTGACTTCGGCGCGACCGACCTGAAACCGGCCGGTTCGTGGTCGGCAGGGGGTTCGTCAGCGGACTTCGACTACTCGTATCCGATCGGCGTGCCCGCTGCGTTGGGTGGAACCGCTCCTTCGGTCAGCTTGAACTATTCCTCGAGTTCGGTGGACGGGCTGACGTCGGCGACGAACAACCAGGCTTCGGGTGTCGGTGACGGGTGGAGCCTGTCGGGTGGCGGGTTCATCGAACGTCGTTACAAGAGCTGCAGCCAGGACTTGGGTGGCAACAACGGGCAGACCAAGACCGGTGATCTGTGCTGGTACAACGACAACGCCACGATTTCCTTCGCCGGTGCCAACGGTGACCTGATCTTGGACAAGAACACCCAGACGTGGCACCCGAAGGACGATGACGGCACCCGGGTCGAACGCCTGACCGGGGGCGCCAACGGCGACAAGTTCGGCGAGTACTGGAAGGTCACCACACCGGACGGTGTCCAGTACTTCTTCGGCCTGAACCACCTGCCCGGCTGGGCTACGGGCAAGCCGGAAACCCAGTCGACCTGGACCGCGCCGGTGTTCGGCAACAACAGTATCGAGCCGTGCAACGCCACGACCTACGCGGCGTCGTGGTGCAACCGGGCGTGGCGGTGGAACCTCGACTACGTCGTCGATCCGCACGGTAACGCGATCGCGTACTACTACCAGCCCGAGACGAACTTCTACGGGCTCAACCGCAACGCCTCGACCGCCAACAACCCCGGCACGCAATACACCCGCGGCGGTTACCTGCAGAAGATCGAGTACGGGTTCAACACCAAGGTCGCCGACACCTTCAGCCACGCACCCGCGCAGGTGCTGTTCGACACGGCCGAACGGTGCTTCCCCAGTGGCGCGATCACGTGTGACCCCGGGCAGTTGAACTCGGGGACGGCGACGTCGTGGCCGGACGTGCCGTCGGAGACGATCTGCGCGTCGGGTGCGGTGTGTGTCTACAATTCGCCGTCGTTCTTCTCGCGCAAGCGTTACACCAAGATCACGACGTTGGTGTCCGATGGTGGCGCGGGGTGGAAGCCGGTTCGTGAGTGGGCGCTGGCGCAGTCGTTCCCGCCGACCACGGACGGGAACAAGACGGCGTTGTGGCTGGATTCGATCACGGAGACGGGCCGGATTTCGAGCCCGAACACCGTGGGTGCGGCGATCACGCTGCCTCCGACGACGTTCCACGCGAAGTCGATGGCCAACCGGGTCAACGCCAGTACCCAGTACACCGCGCTGACCCGCAACCGGATCGACGCCATCACCACCCCGCAGGGCGGGCTGACCTCGGTCAAGTACGCCGATCCCGAGTGCAAGCCCGGCGGTCCGATGCCGGATCCGGCGAACTTGAAGGGCAACACGCTGTCGTGTTATCCGGTGTACTGGAACCCGCCGGGTGCGACGGATCCGGTGCTGGACTACTTCAACAAGTTCCGGGTCACCGACGTCATCGAAGACGCCAACACCACGCAGCAGCCGCAGCAGAAGGTGACGCACTACGACTTCCTCGGCGGCGCGGCCTGGCACTACGACGATGACCCGTTCTCCGATCCGAAGTACCGGACGTGGTCGCAGTGGCGCGGCTACGGCGACGTCAAGACGACCACCGGGCTCGGCCCGGCGGGCGGTGACCCCTCCGGGCCGCCGGTGACCACGGAGACGTACTACCTGCGCGGGATGGAAGGCGCGACGGTCACCAGCCCGAACTGGCACGAATCGGTCACCGACCGCAAGGAGTCCGCCGGCTTCACCCGCGAGACCGTCACCTACCGCGACGGCCAGGTCGTCGGGGGCAGCCTGACCGAGCCGTGGGTGTCCGATCCGACCGCGACCGACGCCGACGGGCGCACCGCGGCTTACACCGGCACCGACACGACCCGGACCCGGACCTGGCTGGACACGACGAGCACGTGGCGGGTGTCGCGCACGCACACCACCCACGGCAAGTACGGGCTGGCGACCGCGGTGCAGACCGAGGGCGACACGAGCGACCCCAAGCAGACCAGCTGCACCCTCACGACCTATCTGGAGAACACCACCACCTGGCTGCTGAACTTCTCCAGCCAGGTGCAGAAGATCTCCGGCGCCTGCGACGACAAGGCCAACCCGCCCGGGCCCGGCAACATCATCAGCGACACCCGGACCTACTACGACAAGCAGGCCTTCGGCGCGGCGCCCAGCGAAGGCAACATCACCCAGATCGACAGCCTCGACGACTGGCCCGCCGGCGGCACGGAGAAGATCAAGTCGCCGGCCGCGACGACGGTGTACGACAAGTACGGCCGGGCGGTCAGCGCCACCGACGCGCTGGGGTTGACCAGCACGACGGCCTACACCCCGGCCGAGGGTGGCCCGGTCACCCAGGTCGACACGACCACACCCCCGGTCACCGCGGCCGCCGGAGCACCGAAGTTCACCTCGACCAAGTACCTCGACCCGGTCTCCGGCATCACGGTGGCGAGCAAGGACGCCAGCGGGCTGCGCACCGACGCCACCCAGGATGCCCTCGGCCGCGTCCTGTCGGTGTGGAAACCCGGGCACAGCAAGGCGGCGAACGCGCCGGCGGACGTCGTCTACAGCTACAGCGTCCGCAACACCGGCGGCGTCAGCAACGTCACCACCCAGACCCTGCTCGCGAACGGGCAGTACGCCACCTCGTACACCCTCGTGGACGGTCTCGGCCGCACGATCCAGACCCAGGCGCCGCGTACCGACGACGGCCCGGGCCGGATCATCACCGACACCTTCTACGACTCCCAGGGCCGGACGTACAAGACGCACAACGCCTACTGGAACAGCGCGGCGCCGTCGTCGACGCTGTACGTCGCCGATGACGCGTCGGTGCCGAACACCACGTTGGCGACGTTCGACAGCGCGGGCAGCCCGCGGAGCAGCGCCTATCTGCTGCACGCGGTCGAGCAGTGGCGGACCACGACCATCCCCGACGGCGACCGCACGACCACGATCCCGCCGGCCGGGGGGACCGCGTCGACCACCATCACCAACGGGCTCGGGCAGACCGTCCAGCTGCTGCAGTACAAGGACCCGGCGAAGTACACCCCGGGTTCCCCGGCCGACACCACGACCTACACCTATACCCGCAGCGGCAAGCAGGCCACGATCACCGACACGACCGGCAAGAACGTCTGGACCTTCGAGTACGACCTGAAGGACCGCAAGACCGCCTCAACCGACCCGGACACCGGCCGCACGACCTACACCTACGACGCCGCCGGCCGGCTGCTGACCACCACCGACGCCCGCAGCCGGGTGATCAGCTACACCTACGACAACCTCAGCCGCAAGACCGCCGAGTACGACGGCCCGGCGCTGACGGGCACGAAGATCGCCGGGTGGACCTACGACACGTTGCTGCCCGGGCAGCTGACCAGCTCCACCCGTTACGTCGGCACCAAGGCCTACACCAAGGAGACCACCGGCTACGACACCGCCGGGCGGCCCACCGGCAGCAAGGTCACCATCCCGTCCGGGGACAAAGGTCTCTCCGGCAGCTACCAGTTCGGGATCACCTACGACCCCAACTCCGGCGCCGTGCGCACCATGAACACCCCGGAGAAGGGCGGTCTGCCTCCCGAGGAGCTGTCGTTCGCCTATTACGACAACGGTGCCCCGAAGACCATGCTGGCGGGCAATGGTTCGGGGGGCGGCACGACTTTGGTCTCCCAGACGACGTACAACCCGCTGGGACAGGTGCTGCGGACCAACTTCAACGACGACGCCAGCCCCTACCAAGTCTCGGTGACCAACACCTACACCGACGGCACCAACCAGCTGGCGACGGTGCAGGCGCAGCGCTCGACGTCGTCGGACTACTGGATCGCCAACCGCGTCTACACCTACAACCAGGTCGGCAACCTCACGAAGATCGCCGACACCCCGCCGGGTTCGAAGGCCGACGTCCAGTGCTTCCGCCAGGACTACCTGCAGCGGCTCACCGAAGCGTGGACGCCGTCCTCAGGGGACTGCGCGGCCCAGCCGACGACGGCGGGGATCGACGGTGTGGCGCCGTACTGGACGTCCTGGACCTTCGACGACACCGGCAACCGCAAGACCCAGGTCCAGCACACCACGACCGGCGACATCACGACGGCCTCGACCTACCCCGCCCCGGGTGCTTCACGGCCGCACGCTGTCGAGGCCGTCACGACCACCGGGCCGTCGGGGACAACCCAGACGAGCTACGGCTACACGAAGACCGGAAGCACGGAGTCGCGCGGCCCGGCGGGTGCGGCGCAGACGTTCACCTACGACGCCGAGGGCCGTGTCGCGACGGCGAAGGAGGCCAACGGAGGGGATAGCAGCTACCTCTACGACGCCGACGGCAACCTGCTGATCACCAAGGATCCCTCCGGAACGACGCTCTCGGTCGGGGACATGGAGCTGTTCGTCCCCACCGGCGGCAGTTTTGCCTCGGGCACGCGGTTCTACAGCTACAACGGCCAGGTCATCGCGACCCGGGCGTCGTCGGGTGTGCTGAGCTGGAAGCTGTCCGACCACCAGGGCACGACGTACGCGACCGTGGACGCCGGCAGCCAGCTCAAGGTGACCAAGCGCTGGCAGGACCCGTACGGCACCAGCCGCGGAACACCACCGTCGACCTGGCCGGACAAACACGGCTTCGTCGGCGGCTACCAGAACACGACCGGCCTCACCCACCTGGGCGCGCGCGACTACGACCCGCTGTCCGGCCGGTTCCTCACCGCGGACCCGATGCTGGACACGGGCAACCCGCAGGCACTGAACGCCTACAGCTACAGCAACAACAGCCCGATCTCGTTCAGCGACCCGCTCGGGTTGATGTGGGGGGCGGCGTGCGGTCCCGACGGGGTGCTGTGCGGGACCGGCGAGGCGATGTCGGACCCGAACTACGTCGACAACCGCGCGTACTTCATGAAGCAGCGGGGGTACAGCCAGCAGTCGATCGACAGCTTCCGCCACATCGCCGCCAACAGCGGCTGCAAACGCGGCTCCGCCTGCAGCAAGCAACGCGAGGTCGTTCGGGGGCACATCAAGAAGTACTCCCCGGTCACCAACGATCCTCAACGCCTGATCAGTCTCTGGTCGTCGCTTGCACAGCAGATCGACGGGCCGCGGCCGTTCTGGAACACAGCCACCGGTACCGGCGACGAGATGGCGTGTTACGGCCAGCGCGGCTGTCGGCTGGCGTGGATCTACCTCCTCGAACACGGCGAGGACACCGCCGGCGCCAAGGTGATCGCGGCGACGTACTGCGTCGAGCACTACGACGAGTGTGTGCACGAGAAGAACTTCGACGACATGGTCATGGACAACTTGACCAGTCTGCTGATGCTCGGCGCGATGGGATTAGGGTCGGCCGCCGGGGCGGTGGGCGAGGAGACCGCCGGCGCCACGGCTGCCGCCGACGGCAGTTCGATGAGGACGCCACTGAGCTCGCGCACGGGGTGCCCGAACAGTTTCGCCGGCTCTACTCCGGTGCTCATGGCGGATGGGAGCACCAAGCCGATCGCGCAGGTCGAGGTCGGTGACGAAGTCGAGAACGCCGTACCTGATGACAGTGTCGTGCAGCGTCACGTCGTGACGGCGCTGCACGTAACCGACGACGACCGTGACTTCGTTGACATCGCAGTCCTGACATCGGATGGCCTGAAGACCATCGCCACGACGGCACACCACCCCTTCTGGGAAGTGACGATCCATGGTTGGAAGGACGCCGCCGACTTGCATGTCGGCGACCAGCTCGCCACGCCCGGCGGTGCTCCGATCGCCGTCGGGTCCGTGCGTCGTTACACTGCATCCGACCGGACTTACAACCTCACGGTCGACAACATCCACACCTACTATGTACTTGCCGGTTCTGCGCCGGTACTGGTTCACAACTGCGGTGAATGGTTTCCCGAAACCGGGGGGAAGCTGCCGGAAAGCTGGGGTGCCGGCAATCCGAACAAGAAGGGCGTTGGTTTCCGCTGGCAAGACCCGAAAAATCAAGGCAACGGGGTTAGAATCGACCAAGGGAATCCAAACTCGCCATTTCCAAGTCAGCAGGTGGATCACGTGATTGTTAGGGTAAATGGCAAAGTTGTCGGGCGTGATGGCAGACCCATCAGTGGTGCCATCGATCAAGATCCTACTAATGCGCACATTCCGCTGAGTGAATGGCAGCAGTGGAGGTCTTGGGATAGGCCATGATAAGTATTCAATTTCCCGACATGAGAAATGAAATTGTGCGGGCCGTGAAGGCTCTTGCGGAACCCGAGTATCAATGGTCCGCCTGGGTTCGTCGTGAGTTGCCGCCGGGACACTACGACGAGTTCACTCACCGCATTCATGTTCTCTATGACGATACGCAGGTGCTCGAAGATCCTGAGCGTGCAGTCGGTGTCTACCTTCGCTCGGTGGAGGAGGCGAATGCGATGCGCAAGTTGGCGTCAGCAATTGATGCACTGTTCGAGGATATGGGCACCGAGCTTTCCGACGAGGACTATCTTCGTGCGCCGGGCTGGGCTTCAGTCGTACACGCCGCGAGGGAGGCGTTAGGTGTGCTTGAGAGACCTCGAGAAGGGGATGAGCCGTGACCGAGTAGGTCCCGATGGGAGCGATGCTGTGCGGCAGAATTCTCTTTGTGACACTGAAGAAGAGTCTTGGCTGTCGCTCTCATCGGTGCTGTGGCAGGTCGGCTGGACCTGTCCATCGTGAAAATCGGCGACGAGTTCGCCAATCCTCCGTTCATCGAGGTCCCGAAGTGATGTCCGAGAAGTCGTATGAGTTCTGCAAGCTCTACGTCCAAGCAGACTCTGTCGATGCCGTCGTCGGCGCTTTGTCGGTCGGCCTGGGTGTCGACCGCCTTCCGTTGGATCAGTCCGGTGACGACTTCGTGCGATGGCCGGTCCTGGTCGAACTCGAATCGCCGGACGGAGTCGATCAAGCCGAAGTTGTCGGGTTGACCAGTCGTCTCCTGGAGATCCTATGGGGAACTGACTACGCGGCCGTGGCGTCGTGCGACTTCGAAGACGAGTTGCCATACGACGGAGGGATCAGGCGAATCCGATAGCCTTATCAACGAAATGCCCGCCTCGCAAGCGCGAGGCGGGCATTTCGTTGTGGCGGCAGGCGCCGCCCGAATTCTCAGAGCGCCGACTGGGCGTAGACCTCGCGGGTCAGGTCCGTGATCCGCGTGGCGGAGTCCTGCCAGGACAACGTGGTCGGCTCCAGCGTCAGCACCACGACGATCTTGCCGCTGCCCGAGCTCACCGTGCCGCTCGTGTGCATGGCGCGGCTGGTCAGGTCGATGCCCTGGACGGCGCCGGTCGTGCCCTCGCCGCTGGACGCGACCGCGGTGGCCGCCCTGACCTCCGGGGAGCTCAGCCTGCGGAGGACCCTGGCGTCGGTCTCGTGGCATTCCTGGCCGGGGGCCGGCGCGGCCCCGAAACCGGACCAGCCCTGCTTGACCGCCATCGGCTCGAAGATCGCGCTCGGGAGGCCGAACGACTGGTCGAACCCGTCCGAACCGCACTTGGTCGACTGCGCCAGGTTGCCCATGATGAAGGCGCGGTACCTCGGGTTCGCCTCCTGCTCGATGTACTGGTAGGTCCGGACGATGTCCGCGGCGCTGATCGCGGTGTAGCCCCACTTGCCGCGGGAGGTGGGCGGCGCGGTGTCGGTGAGACCGAGCTTGACGACCATCCGCTTGACGATCTCGTCCCAGCCGTCGCGCACCCACAGCGTGCTGGCGGCGTCGTCGTTGCTCGAGCGCAGCATCGGTTCGAGCAGCGCCAGGTCGTCGGCCGGGATCTGGTAGTCGGGGCCGTGCGATTCGAGGTAGTCGAGGGCGATGAACAGCTTGACGAGTGAGGCCGAGCGGTACTGCTTGTGCTCGTCGGAGCCGAAGGCGGCGCCGGTCTCCTGGTCCACGACGAGGTAGCTGGCGGTCATCCCTTCGGGAAGGTCCACCGAAGCTGTCCCCGCCGAAGCCGATCCGGCTGCCAATGCCACCCCCGCCACGACACCGGTCGCTATCGTTGCCAGACGCCGGATTTTCCCCATGCTGACCACCCCAGATTTCCTAGATCGACTTCGGTCGGGGGCCACCCTATCGGGTCAATCACGCCGGCGTCAGCGATCCGAGGCGCCCACCTCGGTGTCCGGGCTGCCCGGTGGCGGGTCGCTGAACGGGAACCGGGGCCCTGAAGCGATCCGCTTTAGCGCCCCTTCGCCGTTAGGGTGACGGGCATGGACGCGACCCGGTGGCTCATCGTTGTCCGGCACGCGAAGTCGGACTGGTCCGAAGGCCTGCCCGACCACGAGCGGCCCCTGGCCCCGCGCGGCCTCCGTGACGCGCCCCGGCTCGGCCGGTGGCTGGCGGCGGAGGGGCACGTGCCCGAGCTGGCCGTCTGCTCCACCGCGCGTCGCACCCGGGAAACGTGGCTGCGCGTGAGCGACGAACTCCCCGCGCCGCCGCCCGTCGAGTACGACGACGAGCTCTACGGCGCCGACGTCCCCGAGTTCTTGAACGCCGCCCGCCGGACGCCGTCCGACGTCACCACGCTGGCGCTCGTGGGGCACGAACCCGGAGTCAGCGACCTGACCCTGCACCTGGCCGGGCACGGGGACGAGACCTCGGCGGTCCAGGCCAAGTTCCCCGCCGGCGCCGCGGCCGTGCTCGCGACCACGGACCCGTGGGACGCCCTCCGGACCGCCCGGCTCGTCGCCTTCTTCCGGCCGCGTGACTTCACCGACTGACTGGGTGGTCTGAACCGGGCATTGCCCAGAGCGTGTTCACATGCGTACCCTCCATTCACTCACAGGTCTGATGTTCATATTTGTGAATGGAGCGGACATGGTTTTCCGCCACACCGTCGTGGCCGCGCTCGCCGCGCTCGGCCTCGTCGCTTCTTCCGCTGTGCCGGCCGAGGCCGCGCCGCGGCCCACCGGCTGCACCGTCCCGGTCATCGGGCCGGTGTGCGCACCCGCGACCACCGTCCTCGACGGCAAACAGCTGCTTCGCACCAAGTTCGCCGCTCTCGTCGGCGAAAAGACGTCACGCACCGCGCTGGACAACCTGCTCACCGCGGCGAGAACCGACCTCACGGCGGGGCCGTGGAGCGTCACGTCGAAGAAACAGGTCCCGCCCAGCGGGGACAAGCACGACTACCTCAGCCTGGCGCCCTACTGGTGGCCGACCACGCAGCCGACCGCCGAAAACCCCTGGGGCTGCCCGTTCGTGCAGCGTGACGGCCAGCGCAACCCGATCGTCGACGAGATCACCGACCACGCCTACCGCGGTGAGGCGTTCGCCGCGATCTACCGGCTCGCGCTCGCCTGGTACTACACCGGGGACGCGCGGTACGCCCAGCGCGCGGCGCTCGACCTGCGCACGTGGTTCCTCGACGCGGCCACGAAGATGAACCCGAACATGAACTTCGCCCAGGGCATCCCGTGCAAGGTGGACGGCCGCGGCATCGGCATCATCGAGTTCTCGTACACGTTGAGCCAGGTCGTCGACGCCACCGCGATCCTGGCCACCGGTGCTCCCGGCTGGACGAAGACCGACCAGGCCGGCATGACCGGCTGGTACTCGCAGTTCCTGGACTGGCTGCGCACCAGCAAGAACGGGACCGACGAAGCGAAGGCCCAGAACAACCACGGCAGCTTCTACGACATGCTCGTCGCCTCGCTCGCCCTGGGCACCGGGCAGCGGGAGCTGGCCGCGACCATCGCGCGCGACGCCGGTCCTGGCCGCATCGCGGCGCAGATCCAGGCCGGCGGCCTGCAGCCGCAGGAGACGAGCCGGACGCGCAGCTGGCACTACTCGGCGTTCAACCTCGTCGCGTTGACCCGCCTCGCGCAGATCGGCAAGCACGTCGGCGTCGACCTGTGGCACTACACGGCGCCGAACGGGGCGACGCTGTTCGCCGCCGTCGACTTCCTGATCCCGGGAGCCACGCAGGGACAGCCGGCGTGGCCGTACCCCGAGCTGGACTTCCGGCCGTACGCGGCGCTGGACGTCCTGCACGCGGCGGCCGACGCGGGTGATCGCGCCGCGCGGACGGCCTTGCCGCGGGTGCCGGTGGAGCCGGGCGGAGACCTGTACCCGGTGCGGCCGGCCGCGGAACAGCTGGACGACATTTCGACGTCCTGACGTTGTCCCGCGGAAAAGGGCCCGGCCTTTCGCGGCCGGGCCCTTTCCTGGCGGAAATCAGACGCCCGCCACCTGCGAAATCCAGCTGCGATAACGCGTGATGTTGGTGTAGGCGGTGTTGTTCACCCGGTCGCTGGTCGAGGCGACGCCGACCTGCCGGCCGGAGGCGAACATCGGGCCACCGGAGTCGCCGCCGGCGGTGATGCCGTTGACGCGGTTCGCGCAGACGGCGACGCCGCCGGCGTAGTCGCTGCAGCTGATCGAGTTCACCCGCACGGTCGCGACCTTCAGGTACCGCGACTGGCAGTTGATCTCGGAGCCGCACTGGCTGGTCGCGCCCCAGCCGTAGACGGAGACGTTCTGGCCGACCGAGACGTCACCGACGCTGCCGAGGGGCGAGTAGGTGGCGTTCACCGAGGTGGTGAGCCGGACGATCGCCAGGTCGGCGGAACCGGGGTAGCGCGTGATGGTGGAGCCGGTGGCCATCGTCCCGCCGCTGGACTGGTCCAGGCTGCCGATGCGGAACGTGTAGGTGCCGGAGCTGCTGACGCAGTGCTTGGCGGTGAGGATGTACTGCGGGGCGATGATCGTCGCGGTGCAGTTCTGCTGGCCGTTGACGAACAGCCGGGCGGCCCAGGGACCGCTGGTGGCGGTGCTGCCGCCGATGATCGACGGCTGGGCCTGCGGGGTGGTGTCGGCGGACGCCGGACCGCCGAGGCCGACGACGGCCAGTGCGGTGCTCGCGGCCAGCAGGACGAACTTGCCGAATTTCACGCTCACTCCTTTTCACGCGGGGGAGAACCGCGTGGGGAAAGCCGGTGGGGACCGAACTCGATGAGTGTCCGAGTTTCAGGCGAATGTCCGGAACCGACGAAAGTCGCCGGTCGAATCCGTATTTATTTCCCGGAGTGGGCTACGTGCAGTTCCCGTACTGTTCCGCGCGCGGGCGCGTCGGGGCTCAGGCGGCGATCTTCGCCGGGGCGGTCTTCCGCAGCCAGTACAGGCCGACGACCGGCAGCACCAGGGGGATGAACAGGTAGCCCTCGCCGTAGACAGACCAGACGGTCGGGTGCCGGAAGGCGGCGGCGTCGACGAGGCTCAGCGTGCCGATGGTCAGGACGCCCAGCAGTTCGATCGAGCAGGCGACGAGGGCCACGCGCCACCAGCCGTCGCCGCGGCGGGCCAGCGCGATCGTCGCGACGATGTAGACGACCGCGGCGAACGCCGAGAGCAGGTAGGCGAGCGGGGCTTCGTGGAACTTCGTGCCGATCTGGACGCCGGCTCGCGACGTCGCGGCCAGCGCGAAGATCGCGTACACGGCGACGAGCACCCGCCCGGGGCCGCTGGCCGTCCTACGCTGTTGCGCCACTCCACACCTCGTTCAGTCGCAGCACCATCACCGGGATGGCCAGGCAGGCGATGCCGAGCACGGCGGTGCTCGACCGGCTGCGCTCGGCCAGCGCCCAGGCGGCGCCGACGGGCAGCACGACCAGGCAGCCGATCAGGTAGGCCAGGTAGGTCGCCAGGCTGCCGGGGCGGTCCCCGCCGGCGAGCAGCACGATCCCGATCACCAGCTGCACGACCAGCAGCAGCTCGACGATCGCGAGCGCGATCAGGAGCGGGTTGTCCGGAAGCCGGTTCCGAGCCGACTGGACGAAGCTCCAGAGCGCGACGAGCGTGGCAGCCACGGCGACCGTCACGGCGAATCCGAAGATCACCCGTTCCTCCTTCCGGTCCGCCGCGGTCAACTTACTCCGTGGTACCTGCGGGCCCGTGTGCCGAGGTGCCACGGGCGTGGCGCGGACCACCACGGTGGCCCTGCTGCCTCAGTATCGCCGACGCGAACGGCGCCTACCGGGAAAGTTGATCACCGAAAGGTGTTGATGGCATTCCGCCAATTCGGCGGGGTATTCGGCGTGATCCACTGGTGGACCTGGGGAAAGGTCTTCGCGTTACACCACTATGGTGTGGTGGTCGGACTGGACAAAATTACCCTGGGTTCGGATACCGGTCGGTAGGCGCCCTTTTTGCCTACCTCGGATAGCCCAGCTGAACCGCCGGGTTGGCGGATTGGCCCAGAGCTGTTCGGCATGGGGGAATAATGCTCGCGCCGGGGCTGCGACGTCGATGCCCGGGCGCTCGCACAGAGGGGTATCACGGATGGACCTGCGCTACGAAGCGTTTTGCTTCGCCGACCGGTTGTTCTACGACGAACAGCGGGAAAACGGTGCGCCGGTCGAAGATTTCACCGCGGCGCTGCCGGTGCCGGACACCGGTTGGGTGACCACCGATCGCGGCGGGTGGCGCGTGGTGCAGCCTCAAGGTCTCGTGCTTCCCGCGCAAGGCTGGCAGATCCGGGTCTCGGCCGGACTGGACAACGCGAGCCGGGTGCTGGCGCAGGTGTACGAGTCCTGTGCCGAGCACATGGTCACTTACCGGCACCTGCGCTCGCTGCTGACTTTGCTCGCACGGAATTCGAAATACGCTGCCGCGGAGAGCGCAGCCGAGCTGGCGACCATTTACCCGGTCGACCACCACGAACTCGAGCTCGTACTCGCCGACCTGTCGACGCGGCTGGAGGGTGAGCACGGCCCGGACATTCCGAACGCCTTGCGGTACGGCGACGGCCCCCTCTACGTGCGTTACGGAGGATTCGTCGAACAGTGGGTCGAGCACAACGGCAATCGCGTTCCAGCGGTCCGCAAGCCAGACGGCCGGCTCGTACCCGAGAAGCGTGACCCGGCCTTCTCCGTGCCCGAGTGGGTCAAGATCCCGGCCTGTTTGCGCAGCAGCATCGCCGCGCGCAATGCCGGTGCCCGGGCCCAGTTCCCTTACCGGACGGCGAGGCCACTGCGCGTTTCGACCGGCGGCGGCAGCTACCTCGCCCACCCCAAGCTCGCCGACGCCAAGGCGGGCGGCGACCAGGTCGTCGTCAAGGAGGCCCGCCCGCACGCGGGCCTCGACGAGTCGCGGATCGACGCCGTCGAACGGCTGCACCGAGAGCACGAAGTGCTCGGCCGGCTCGCCGGGATCCCGGGCGTTCCGCGGGTCGTCGAGCGGTTCACCGTCGCGGAGCGCAACTACCTGGTCACGGAGTACCTGCCGGGCACTTCGCTGGCTGGTTGGCTGAGCCGCAACTACCCCCTGACCAGCAGCAATTCGACGACCGTCGACCTCGCCGCCTACGTCCGGCGAGCACTGGAGATCGTCGCGGGCGTGGAGAAGACGATCGCGGAGATCCACGCCCGCGGTCTCGTCCTGGGCGGCCTGCACCCCCGCAACATCCTGATCGACGAGGACCACGACGACCGCATCTCCCTGACCAGCTTCGGGACGGCGTTCGACGCCGAGTCCGCCGACCGCCCGTGCCCGGGCACGCCCGGATTCCGCACTCCGGCCGACCGCAGCGGTTTCGCGATCGACGAGCACGCGCTCGCCGCGTTGCGGCTGTGGCTGTTCCTGCCGCTGTGGCCCCTGGCCGAGCTCGCGCCGGACAAGCTCCGTCGCATCGCCGACTTCGTCGACCGCCGGTTCTCCCTGCCCGAGGGGTACGCCGACGCCGCAGTCGCGGTGCTGGCCCCGCGTGAAGCTCCCGCGGAGCCGGCACCGGTCCACACCGAGCTCGACCACGACAAACCGGACTGGCCGCTGGTCCGCAAGCAGATCGCCGAGGCGATCCTGGCCAGCGCCACCCCCGCCCGCCAAGATCGGCTGTTCCCCGGCGACATCGAACAGTTCCGCGTCGGCGGTGCGTGTTTCGGCGTCGGCGCCGCCGGCGTGCTGCACGCGCTCGACGTCGCCGGTGCCGGCCGCTTCCCCGAGCACGAACACTGGTTGATCGACGCGGTCCGCCGTGAGCCGCCGACCCGCCCCGGCTTCTACGACGGCAGCTCCGGCATCGCCTACGTGCTGGAGAACTTCGGCCATCACGACGAGGCCGGCAAGCTCCTGGCATCCTCCGCGCGGCTCGTCGAGCAGACGACCGACCACTCCCTGGAGAGCGGCCTGGCCGGCATCGGGCTGACCTTGCTGCACTTCGCGACGGTCCGCCAGGACAACGAGTTCGGCCGCCAGGCGCTGACCACGGCCGTCCGGCTGGCCGAGGCGCTGGAGACCGCGGCGCCGCCCGGGAAATCGGCCCGGGCCGGCCTGCTGTCCGGCTGGGCCGGGCCGGCGCTGCTGTTCCTCCGGCTCTTCGAACGTACCGGCGAGCCGGCCTGGCTGTCGTTCGCGGACCAGGCGCTGTGCCGTGACCTCGAGGAATGCATCGAGGCCGACGACGGCTCGTTGCAGGTCCGCGACGGCGCAACCCGCACGTTGCCCTACGCCGGCGTCGGCAGTGCCGGCATTCTCCTGGTCGCCGAGCAGCTGGCCCGGCACCGCCCGGACGCGGAGGCCGGCGACAGCATCCCCGCCTTGAGGGACGCGTGCCTCGCGGAGTTCGTCGCCGAGCCAGGCCTGCTCAACGGCCGGTGCGGGCTGGCGGTGGCGCTGGCCGCGAGCCCGGACGCACACCACCCAAGCCGCGCGGCGGCGATCGACCGCCACCTGGCGTGGCTGGCCTGGTACGCGATGCCGTACAAGGGCGGTCTCGCCTTCCCGGGCAACCGGTTGCTGCGCCTCTCGATGGACGTCAAGACGGGTGGCGCGGGGATCCTCCTTTCTCTCGCTTCGCTCTTCGACGGCAAAGAGGTGTTGCCCTTCTTGGGTGGCAAGCCCTCTTCTCCGACCACCGACCGCTGAGGCTGGCCGCCACGACGGCCGGTGTGGGCAGCCCCGGCAGGCTGCAGCAGGCCGGTGACGTAGGCGGCCTTCTGTCCTGCAGATCGCGCACAAGCTCGCAGCAGCGCTTCATGGATCGAGGCCGGCCGGCTCGCCGCCCACCGCCGTGAGGGGCTTCGGGCGGCTGCCTGTGGTGGCGCGGATCCCTGGGTGGGGCTTCTGCTGACTGCCTCGGTAGTGGCGCGGGCCCATCGGCGGGGCGCCTTCCGGCGACGGGCCCGCGACCACTGGAGGCCTTCTGCGGTGGGTTGCGGTCGTCGGCGGGGCGCCTTCCGGCGACGACCACAATCCCACTCTGGCCACCTGGGCGGTGGCGCGTCCGCTCCCGGGGCGCCCCGAAAGCGGACGCGCGACCACCATCTTGCCTTTGGTCCACTTCTGTGCCGGGTGCCGCGCCCGTCGCAGGGACGCCTTCCGGCGACGGGCTTGGGACCACTCTCGAGCCGTCGGCTCACCACTCTGCCGCCGCAACCGGAATGACTCCTAGGCCGCCATCCGTGTTACTAGCCGATCCGGTGAGGAAACAGCTCGTCCACTGTGGACCGATCTCATGCGCTTTCCAGCTTATCGCGGTCGAGGGGGTGCGGAACCCCTCGATGCGAATCTGTGGACAACTCGCCGTGTTCGGGTTGGTTGTGGACAACTCCGGCCGATCGGCCGGAGTTGTCGGTGCCGTCATGCATCATCGGAAGCGTGGGATCAACACAGCCCGGAATCGGGGCCGCCGGGAAAGGGAGGTGATACGGCGGCGGTGCACGTCATCCGGGTTGCAGTGCTTCCAATGCCTCGCGCAGCTTGCCGACGAGTGGTGTCGGCCGGCGGGACTCGCGGTCCACGAAGACGTGCACGAAATGCCCTTCCGCGACCAAGGACTCGTCGGCTGCGTACATCCCGATCTCGTAGCGGACGCTCGACTTCCCGAGGTGCGCCACCCGCAACCCGACCCGCAGCGAACCAGGAAAGGACACCGATGAGTGATACCCGCAGTGCGACTCGACGCACAGCCCGATCACCGCCCCGGCTTCGATGTCGAGGCCGCCCTGCTCGATGAGCCACGTGTTGATCACGGTGTCCATCAGCGAGTAGTGGACGACGTTGTTGACGTGCCCGTAGACGTCGTTGTCCTTCCAGCGCAACGGGACCGTCTGCCAGTGCGGGTAGCCGCTCACCACAGCGACACCGACTCGCGCAGGATGTCCGACAGGTCGTCCGCGGAGGCCTCGCGGGGCGCGGTGGCCAGCAAGCGCTGCTGCTTGAGCGTTCCCTCGACGAGGGAGTCCACATCGGACTCCGTGTAGCCGACGGCACCGATGCCGTCCGGGATGCCGATCTGGCGCATCAGGTCGATCAGCACCGCGGGCAGGTGGTCGGCGAAGTCGCCGGGCCACTCGAAGTCGGGTGCCAGCAGGCGCGCGACGCGCAGGTGGCGGTCCGGTGCCGCGTCGAAGGTGAAGCGGAACGCGGCGGGCGCGGTCAGCGAGACGGCCATGCCGTGCGGGACCATGGGCTCTTCGCCCGGGTAGCCGTCCGGGTGGAAATCCCGGACCTGGCCGGCGATCGGGTAGGCGTTCGCGTGCGGGATGTGCACGCCGGCGTTGCCGAAGCCGAGCCCGGCGAACGTCGCGGCCAGGGCCATCGCCTCGCGGGCCTTGAGGTCGGAACCGTCGCGCACCGCAGCCGGGAGGGCCCACGACAGCAGGCGCAGCGACTGCTCGGCGAACATGTCGGCCAGCGGGTTCGAGCCGCAGTACGGCACGCGCTGCTCCGGGCGCTTGCGCTCGAACTCGGTGTACGGCTTGGCCGTGTAGCTCTCCGCGGCGTGACACAGGATGTCCATGCCGCTGGCGGCCGTCACGCCGGGTGGCTGGCTGACGGTGAGCCGCGGGTCGACGACGGCCAGGGTCGGGCGCAGCCGCAGGTGGCTGATCCCGCTCTTGACGCGCAGCGACAACACGTCCAAGACGCAGACCGTGGTGCTCTCGGAGCCCGTGCCGGTGGTGGTGGGCACCGCGACCAGCGGCTTCAGCGGGCGGGCCGGTGCGCGGCCGCCGCCGACGGGCGCGTTGACGTAGTCCATCAAGTCGCCGTCGTTGCTCGTCAGGAGGTTCGCCGCCTTGGCGGTGTCGATGGCGGACCCGCCGCCGACGGCGACGAAGGCGTCGTACGGACCTGTTCCGCGCGCGAAGTCAACCGCCTTCTGCATGCTGACATCGGTGGGTTCGACGTGTACGCCGTCGAAGATCTCGGTCTCGATGCCGTAGCCGGCGATGCCGTCGGCGATGCGGCGGGGCCAGCCGGTCGCGGCCACCTGGGGATCCGTCACGACGAGCACGCGGTGCGCGCCGTACTGGGTCAGGTCGTAGCCGATCTCGTCGCTGGCTCCGGTGCCGTACTTCAACGCCGGGGCACCATAAGTAAAAACAGTTTCATGTTCGGTCGCGGCCAAGTCTGCGGTCCTCGCTCCCCTGATCGGCTACCAGTCGGTCAAAGCGGACATTCGGCCTATCCTTGTCCGGATTCGGTGAAGATCACTTGACTGCACTGAACGGTGCCCGCCTAAGCTCTCCTCATTAGATACCAACTGGGAGCGACCGTCGCCCAGACGGCCGTGCGGATCCTGACCGAGGCGCGTGTCCGCCGCGTGTACGCGGTGGTCGGTGAGTCCTTCCTGGAACTGCTCGACGCCCTGCAACGCGAGCGGGAGATCACGCTGGTCTCGGCGCGGCACGACGCGGGTGCGGCGTTCATGGCGGAGGCCGAGGGGAAGCTCACCGAACGGCCCGCCGTGCTGCTCGCCAGCCGGGGACCGAGTGCGGCGAGCCTGGCCATCGGCGTCCAAACGGCGTACCAGGACGAGACGCCGATGGTCGTCCTGCTCGAGACGCCGGCGACCGAGCCGGTGCCTTCGTCGTCCGGTGAGCTGCCGACGTCGGACCTGACGGCCATGTTCGAGTCGATCGCCAAGTCGACGGTGCGGGTGACGGACCCGGACGGGCTGCCGGGGCTGCTCGCGCACGCGCTGACGACGTCGCAGGAAGGGCGCCCGGGGCCGGTCGTGCTCGGCGTGCCCTGCGACATCTGGGGGATGCCCTACGACGCGGCGAAGCCGATGGCGCGGGTGCGGCCGCCGGCTTCCGGGACGCTGGGCCGTTCGGCTGACGCCGTGGCGCAGCTGGTGGACGAGGCGAAATACCCCGTGGTCATCGTCGGCGGGCGGGCGCGGTCGGCGCGGGACGAGCTGATCGCCGTCGCCGACGAGCTCGCGCTGCCCGTCTACAACGCCTTCCGGCGGCAGGACGCCTTCCCGGAGAACCACGCCCGCTACGCCGGTCACCTGGGGCTCGGCATCCCGGCCCGGCAGCTGGACGCGCTCGAGCGCGCGGACCTGGTGCTCGCGCTCGGCACCCAGCTCGACGAAGTCACGACCCAGGCCTACCGCTACCCGACCCCCCAGCAGACGCTGGTCATGGTCGGCACCGGCATCGATGTCAGCCCGAAGCGGCGGGGGCTCACCTTCCGCGTCGACTCCGAGGTCGAGCCGTTCCTGCGGGAGCTGCGGGAGGTGGCGTCGCCGCGGACGCGGCGGGCTTCGGCGGCGAACGCGGCCGTCCACACCTTCATGACGCCGCCCGACACCAGCGGGAACACCCGGGTGCACCCGGTCGACGTCGTCCGCGCGCTGCGGAAGCTCGCGCCCGAGGACACCATCGTAACCAGCGATGCGGGCAACTTCGCGCAGTTCATGCACCGCTACTGGTGCTTCACGGCGCCGCGCAGCCAGCTCGGCCCGAGCAACGCCGCCATGGGCTACGCCGTGCCGGCCGCCGTGGCGGCGAAGCTGGCCGAGCCGCGGCGGACCGTCGTGGCCATGGTCGGGGACGCCGGCACCCTCATGACCGGCCAGGAGATCGAAACGGCCGTCCGGTACCGGGCGCCGGTGATGGTCGTCGTCTTCCAGAACGGCGTGCACGGCGCGCTCGCGATGCACCAGGCCCGCACCTACGGCCGGCTCACCGGGGTGTCCATCCCGCTGACCGATTTCGCCTCGTGGGCGCGTGGGCTCGGCGCGGCCGGGTACACCGTGGACGATCGGGAAGAGCTCGAGCCCATCATCGCTAGCGCGCTCGTGCGGCAGCGGCCGTGCGTCATCGACGTGCGCACCGACCCCGACGTCGTGACCCCGGACGTGCGGATCTCGGCCCTGCTCGGGCAAGCCCGCCCGCAACCTCCCGCCCAGTAACGGTTTTGCTCGGTTTCGTTCCGGAAAAGCTGGGAATGTCGTGTGGTAGCAGGGCCTTGGCTCGGGTAGCCTGACGGTGTTCCGGTGGTGGTTCGCCGCTGAACCTTCCCGGCCGGGTCCCGGCGGGAGACAACCGGTTTCTGTCGGTGCCGCGTGGCACCATCACGGTCATGACCCGCGCCGAAGCGGGCAGGGAACGAGGGGAGTTTCGACGTGACCGATCACCAGCACGCATCCGAAGCAGCGCGGAAGTCCTCCGGCGTCGTCCCGGTGCTGTTCAGCGCCAGCTCGGAGGCCCACGACGACGCGGTGGTGGCCCTTGACCGGGACGCGGCCTGGCGCTCGTCGCCGTTCGCGACCGAGGGGCTGCGCCCGGCGAGTGGCGAATAGCTCACCTCGCCCGGGTGAAGATGGCTTGTCCATCTTGGTCAAGGTGTGCTTTACTGCTTAAGGTCTCGATTTTTGTGTTCGTGTTGAGTCACGCTCGCAGAATCTAGCGGGCGTAGTGTCTCCTCGTCGAGGAAGCAAACCGTCCCGGTGCTGACCCGGGTCGCCGAAGTGGCTTCCTGTTTTTTGGTGTTACACATGGAGATTTTTTTATGACTCAGGGCACTGTGAAGTGGTTCAACTCCGAGAAGGGGTTCGGCTTCATCACCCCCGACAACGGTGGCGGCGACGTCTTCGTTCACTACAGCGAGATCCAGGGCAGCGGCTTCAAGAGCCTTGAGGAGAACGCTCGCGTCGAGTTCGAGATCGGCCAGGGCCAGAAGGGCCCGCAGGCCACGTCGGTCACCGTGATCTGACTTTGATCTTGGGAAAGGGCCGTCACCCGTTCGGGGTGGCGGCCCTTTTCGTAGGCTGCGCACCATGATCGAGCACGGTTACACCGTTTCCGGGATGAACTGCGGCCACTGCGCCCAGTCGGTCACCGAAGAAATCACGGCGCTGCCCGGAGTGACCGCAGTGGACGTCGACGTCGCGGCCGGCCGGGTGCTCGTGCGTGCCGAAACCGCGCTGATGGACGACGACGTCCGAGCCGCTGTCGCGGAAGCCGGGTTCACCTACGAAGGCGTCGCCGACCTCGTCCCGTAGACCTCTGCCGGGATCTTGCCCCGGTTGGTTCTTCTCAGCCTGCGCCTCCGGGTTGGACAGTCCACTGAAGATCACCAGGTGAGACGCGCGGTGTGATCTCCGTCGCTGCGGCCGCCCTCCGCCGACACTGCAACGCCCTGCAACCCTTCCCCTCCGCCCGTTCGCGGAGTCTCCTGTTCTCCGGTGAAAGAACGGGAGGTCAGGTGGGTGAAACGGTGGCGGGGATCGTGGCGAACCCCGCTTCGGGACGGGACATCCGCCGGCTGGTCGCGCAGGCGTCGGTGTTCCCCACCGCAGAGAAGGCGAACATGGTCCAGCGGCTGCTGGCGGCGTTCGCCGTCACCGGGCTCGACCGGGCCCTCGTCTCGACCGATCTCGGCGGCATCTCCGCCGCAGTCCTGCGCGCCCTCGGCCGCGGTGGCTCCTGGCCGAAGGTCGACTTCTGCGAGGACGACGCCCTCACCGGCACCGCCGCGGACACCACGAACGCGGTGCGCCGCATGGTCGAAGCCGGCGCCGGGGTCATCGTCGTCCTCGGTGGGGACGGGACCGCCCGCGTTGCCGCCGCTGCCTGCGAAGACGTTCCGCTGCTGGCCCTCTCCACCGGGACCAACAACGCCTTCCCGCAGATGCAGGAGGCGACCGTCGCCGGCCTGGCCGCCGGGCTGATCGCCACCGGGCAGATCGATCCCGACCTCGTCACCCACCGCGTCAGCGTGCTCGAAGTCGTCACGAAAGCACGCCGGGAGATCGCGCTCGTCGACGTCTGCGTGTCGCTGAGCAGGCACATCGGAGCACGGGCGTTGTGGGACCCCTCCTCACTCACCGAGCTGTACTGCACCTTCGCCGAGCCGGACGGCATCGGTCTCTCGAGCGTTCCAGGCCAGCTCTGCCCGAGCCCGCGGTCGAGCCCGGACGGCGTCGCGCTGCAGCTCGGGCCGGTCGGGGAGACGCCGTATGTCGTGCACGCGCCGATCGCACCCGGGCTCGTGCGGCCGGTCGGCGTGCGCGGCTGGGGACTGCTGCGACCCGGCGTGCGTGTCGAGCTCGCCGCGGCGGGCGGTGTCATCGCTCTCGACGGCGAGCGTGAACTCGAGCTCAAAACCGGTGAGAGCGCGTTCGTGGAGCTCAAACCCGACGGGCCTTGGGTCGTCGACGTCCGGGCGGCGATGGCGGAGGCCGCGCGGAAGGGACTGCTGCGCACGGAAACCGAACCGGGGAAGGAGCGGCGAAGATGACGGACGCCCTCCAGGGTGCGTACCGCGTGATGCGGACCATCCGAGCCGTCGAAGAGGCCGTTGAAAAGCACGCAACCGGCGGGCACCGGCAAGCCGGCGAGGAGGCCCTGGCCGCGGGCGTCTGCCTCCACCTCGACGGGCGCGACGCGATCGCCGGCACCCACCGGCGGCTCGGCCACCGCATCGCCAAGGGCGTCGACGTGAGGGCCGTCCTGGCCGAAATCCGGCGCCACCGGCTGGTCACGACGGACACGCTCAGCGGCGTCCCGCTGCTGATCTGCGGCGCCGCTATCGCCGCGAAACAACAGGACAACGGCGGTGTCAGCGTGGCGTTCCTCGGCGACGGCCCCGGGACGACGCTGGAGGCGCTGAACCTCGCGTCGGCCTGGCACCTCCCCGCCATCTTCGTCACGGAGAACTCCGGCTACGCCGATCGGGTGGCGGGACTCGGCGTGCCGGGGGTCGTCATCGACGGATCCGACTTCTTCGCCGTCCACGAAGCGGCCGGAGAAGCGGTCGGCCGCGCCCGCGACGGCGGCGGTCCGACGCTGATCGAGGCGGGTTTCCCGCGGCACACCGGCGACTGCCTCCAGCGGTTCCGCACCCGGGTCACCGACAGCGGTGAGCTGCGCGAACAGGTCCTCGACGCCATCGACGCCGAAGTCGCCAGGCTCATCGAGGACTCCGTCTCGGCACCGGAACTCGCCCCGGACGACCCCGAGATCGACTTCTACGTCTCTTACTGACCGGCCGAAAACCGCGACGTGCGCCACCTACCGATCATCCGGCCGAAACGGCAGACTCCCAGGAGGTACAGCACAAGGAGCGGCGGTTGGGGCAGCGAGACCTCGAGGCGGCGTTGCCGGCCGGGGCGGATCCCCGGCGGCACGCCCGTGTCCTCGCGCAAGTGCACGAAGCGGCCCTGAACGGCCAGGCGCTGCCCAGCAGGCTGCGGCCGGTCATCGGCGCATCCTGGCAGCGGATGCGCCGCCTCGGCATGGATCCGGACAGCCGGGCCGCCGCGCCCGTCCTGAGCTTCGAACAGCTGGAAGCCCGCCGCCGCGCGAGCGGGCTGGCCGAGGCGCTGCCGGTGCTGCGCGGCGGCCTGATCAGCCTCGCCGAGCAGGCCGCGCACATCATGGTGATCGCCGACGCGGGCGGCGCCGTCCTCTGGCGCGACGGCAGCGCCGCGGTCCGCCGCCGCGCCGACGGGCTCGGGTTCGTCGAAGGCGTCGACTGGCAGGAAGAATCCGTCGGTACGAACGCGATCGGCACCGCCCTGGTCGCCCGCAGCCCGATCCAGGTCTACTCAGCCGAACATTACGTCCGGGCGCAGCACTCCTGGACGTGTGCGGCCGCGCCACTGCACGACCCGCGCAACGGCAGGCTGCTCGGCGTCGTCGACCTCTCCGGTCCGGCCTCGACCGTCCACGCGACGACGTTGGCACTGGTCGACGCCGTGACGCGGCTCGCGGAAGCCCAGTTGCGCACCACCCACCGCACCGAACTGGAGAGACTCAGGGGCTTCGCCGTCCCGGTCCTCGCGAAGGTCGGCGGCCGCGCCATGGTGGCCGACGAACACGGCTGGGTCGCCGCGGCCGCCGGGCTCGCCCCGGTCGACCGGGTCGCGCTGCCCACCGGCCTCGGACCGGGGCGCACCTGGCTGCCCGCGTACGGCGGCTGCTCGGTCGAGCCGGTGCCCGGCGGCTGGCTGCTCCGGCTGACCGAGCACGACGCCGCCCCGCCCACCCGCGTCGTGCTCGACGTCCGGTCGCCGCGCGAGCCCGAACTCACCGTGGCCAGCGCCGCGGGGACCTGGACGCACCGGCTCAGCCCGCGCCACGCCGAGGTGCTGTACGTGCTGGCCAACCGCCGCGACGGCCGGTCGGCGTCCGAACTGTCGGCCGACCTGTTCGGCGACGCCGGCCGGACGGTCACCGTCCGCGCGGAGATGTCCCGGCTGCGACGTCACTTCGGCGGCATCCTCGGCGCGAAGCCCTACCGCTTCGCCGACGACGTCGAGGTGGTGGTCCGCCGCCCACCGGACCCCGAAGCCGTGCTCCCGCACTCGCTCGCCCCGGCCATCCGCGGCTGAGCGGATCCCGTGCCGAACCGCCTGCCCGACACCATCGCCCCGAGCTGGCTCGTGGTGCAGCTGCTCGGCACGCTCTTCTTCGCGGCGACCCTGCTCACCGCGCGGGAAACCGACCCGCGCATCTGGACCGCGTACGGCGTCGCGACCGCGGGCTGGCTGGGTTTCGTCCTGCAGGCACAGCGGCGGCCGAAGACGGCGGCCGTGCTGCTCGCCGCGGCGAGCGCGCTGCCGGCGGCGATCGTCGGCTGGGCCGGGGACTCGTCGGCGATCCTGCTGTCCGTCATCGCCCTCGGCCGGCTCGCGACGCTCACCTCGGTCAGCGTCGGCGCGATCCTCGCCGCCGCCCTGCTGGACGTCGTGCTGGCGGTGACGTCGCACGCGCTCGCCGGCGACTCCCTCGGCGAGCCGCTCGCCGACGCCGGCGTGATGCTGCTGCTGGTGCTGCTCGGGCTCAACCGCCGCCAGTACGAGGTGCAGGCGACGCAGAGCCGGGCGCTGCTGGAGCAGACGCGGCTCGCCCAGGCCGAACACGCCCGCGCCGCCGCGCTCGACGAACGCACCCGGATCGCCCGCGAACTCCACGACGTCCTCGCGCATTCCCTTGGCGCGCTGGGAGTGCAGCTGGAGCTCGCCGAGGCGCTGCTGGCCGAACGGTCTGATGTGGACGGTGCGCTGCGGTCCGTCCGGCGCTCGCGGAAGCTCGCCGCGGACGGGCTGGCCGAGGCACGCGACGCCGTCGCCGCGCTCCGCCAGGACGTCCCGCCGCTCACCGAAACCCTCGCCGCAGTGGCCGCCGCGCACGCCCGCGACCACGGCGTCACCGTGGACTTCGAGGCGGACGGCGAACCCCGGCCGCTGCCGTCCGCGGCGGTCGTCGCCCTGGGCGGCATCGCACGGGAAGCCCTGACGAACGCCGGCAAGCACGCGCCGGGGGAGGACGTCCGGATGCGGCTGAGCCACGCGCCCGGCGCGGTCCGCCTCGACGTCCGCAACGCCCTCCCGGCTCTCACCCGGACAGGTGAAGGGTTCGGGCTGGCCGGCATGCGCGAGCGGCTCGCGCTCGCCGGCGGCGCGCTGACGTCGGGCCCCGAAGACGGCCACTGGCGCGTGCTGGCGGAAGTCCGGACCTGATCACCGGTGTGCGCAGGAACACGTCCGCGCAGATCACGTGCTGATGACAGCGGGCGGTGCCGGTGGCTGTGCGTGCGGCGACTCGGCTACCTTCTGCGGGTACGGCTCACAGCGAGTTTTTCGGGGGCTCCGGGGTGGCCAGGCCCCCGGCCTGGGGCGAGGCCCCGGACAGCAGGGGGAGGAATTCGGGGATGACCAGCACTGCGACGGCCCCGGGACCGGCGGCGCCGGCGCCGGGACCCCCACCGTCGCCGCCGGACGGCCGTGACCGCACCGCCGGCCGCAGCGGCCTGCTGGGGCTGCTCGACCTGCCGGGCCAGGGCGTCCGCGCGGTCGTCCGCTCGGCCGCGACCACCCCCGGCCGGCTCACCGTGATCGCCGTCGGGCTGGTGTTGCTGGCCCTCGTCGCCGGGCTGGTCGCGACGCTTTCGGTGCAGGACCGCGACGACACGATCTCCGGCGTCATCGACCACCGCGAGCCGCTCGCCGCGGCGTCGCAGCAGGTCTACCGCTCGCTTTCGGACGCGGACGCGACCGCCGCGAGCGCGTTCCTCTCCATCGGCACCGAGCCGCCCGCACTCCGCCAGCGCTACGAGCGGGACATCGCCGAAGCCGGCGCCGCGCTCGCGAAGGCCGCTTCGGACGCCGCGGACGTCGCCGACGCGGCCGGCCCGGTCGACGTGCTGAACCAGCAGCTGCCGGTCTACACCGGGCTCGTCGAGACGGCGCGGGCGAACAACCGCCTCGGCTACCCGGTCGGCGCGTCCTACCTGCGCGAGGCGTCCGAGCTGATGCGGGCGAAGATCCTGCCCGCCGCCCAGGACCTCTACCGGATCGACACCGAGCGGCTCATCGAAGAGCAGGACAGCGCCACCGGCTTCCCGTGGCTCGCCACGATTTTGGTGGTCGCGCTGCTGGCCGCACTGATCGTCGCCCAGGTCTACCTGACCCGGCGCACCAACCGGCTGCTCAACGTCGGGCTCGTCGTCGCGACGGCCGCCGTCGTGGTGTCGCTGCTGTGGGGCGCGGTCGCGCTGATCGTCCAGGGCAGCCTGGTCGGCAGCGGCCAGGACGACGGTTCGCACCGCGTCGACGTGCTCGTCCGCGCGCGGATCGCCGCGCTGCAGGCCCGCGCCGACGAAACGCTGACGCTGGTCGCCCGCGGCGACGGCGGGGCGTACGAGAAGGACTTCGCCGACAAGGCGGTCCAGCTGGTCGGCCAAGACGGCCAGGGCGGTCTCCTCGGCGAAGCCCGCGGCCTGATCAAAGACGGCGCCGGCGCCGCGAAGGTCGATGACGCGTCGAAGGCCGCCACCGACTGGATGAAGGCACACGGGCAGGTGCGCGACCAGGACAACGCCGGCGCGTACCAGGAAGCCGTGAACTCCGCCGTGCAGGAAGACGCCAACGGCGGCTCGGCGCCGGCGTTCCGGCAGCTCGACGACAGCCTCCAGGCGGCGATCGACGTCGGCAGGCAGGACTTCCTCGACGACACCCACAACGGCGACCGCGCGCTGACCTTCCTCGCGCCCGGCCTGGCCGTGCTGGCGATCGTCGCCGCGGCGGGTGTCACCATGGGGATCCGGGAACGACTGAGGGAGTACCGGTGAGCAGGCGGGGCAACACGGTCCGGGCGGGCGTGCTGGCGTTCGTCGCGCTGCTGGCGGCGTCCTGCGGCAGCCCCGGGAAACCGGTCGACCCGGCGCCGGTCGGCAACGCGGGCTGGCCGCAGCCCGCGCACGTCGGCGGCCCGGACGCGACGGCCGGCGGCACCTCCGACACCAGCTGCAACCCGCTCGCCAGCCTGGCGCCGGCCGCCAGCACGGCCGTCCCCGACAGCTCGACGATGTCCGACATCAAGAAGCGCGGCAAGCTCATCGCGGGCGTCGACCAGACCACCTACCTGTTCGGGTTCCGCAACCCCACGTCGGGCAACCTCGAGGGCTTCGACATCGACATGGTCTACGCGATCGCCAAGGCGATCTTCGGCTCGGCCGACGGTCACGTCCAGTTCCGCGCGATCCCGTCGTCGCAGCGCGAGGAAGTCCTGAAGAAGCACCAGGTCGACGTCGTGGTCCGGACCTACAGCATCACCTGCGCCCGCAAGAAGGACGTCGAGTTCTCCTCCGTCTACTACGTGGCGGGCCAGAAGATCCTGGTCCCGAAGGAGTCGAAGGCGCAGAAGCTGTCCGACCTGAGCGGCAAGCGGGTGTGCGCGACCAAGAAGTCGACGTCGCTGGCGAAGATCGCGACCGACGCGGCCAAGCCGGTGCCGGTCTCGGTGGACAACTGGTCGGACTGCCTGGTCATGCTCCAGCAGGGCCAGGTCGACGCGGTGTCGACCGACGACACGATCCTCGCCGGGATGGCCGCGCAGGACTCGACGCTCGAGGTCCGCGGCGAGCCGTTGACGCAGGAGAACTACGGCATCGGCGTGTCGAAGGACCGCCAGGACCTGGTCCGCTACGTCAACGCGGTGCTCGACCAGATCCGCGGCAACGGCGTCTGGCAGGACAGCTACCGCCGCTGGGTGGAGGCCCGTCTCGGACCTGCTTCGCCGCCGTCACCGCAGTACCAGTGAACACAGCGCGACTAGGATCGATCTCCGCACGTCGCAGGGGATCCGGGAGGTAGCAGTGTCGGAGGAGCCGCGCCGTCCTCGGCACGCCGCGCCGGACGAGGGGCAGGGGGCCAAGCCGAACTGGCAGCCGCCGCCACCGGTGCGGTGGGAGACGCCGGAGCCGTCGATCTCCGGCCGCCTGGACGACGGCGAGCCGTCCGGCGGCGAAGAGACCGTCTTCCACGCGCCCGTGCGCCGTCCGCCGACGCCACCGGGCGGCCAGGCCGCACCCATGCGCGGGACGATCCCCGGCGCCGAGGACCCGACGCGTCCGCCGGGCAGCATGAACCCCGTCGCGCCGCCGGTCGAGCCGACGCAGGCCGTCCGCCCGGACCCGGAAGCGCCGCAGCCGACGAGCGTGCTCGCCGCGCCGGCGCCGGAGACCCAGAGCATCATGCCGCCGGTGCCGCGGCCGGACACCGGCCCGGGAACGCCGTTGCCGGACCCCGGCACCGAAAGCGTGCTGCCCGAGCGCACCAGCGAAGGGCGGCACACCGGCACCGGGACCGGAACCGGCACGGGAACGGGGACCGGCAGCGGCTCCGGCTCGGGATCCGGTTCGTTCCCCGGCACTTCGCGGCGGACGTCGTCGCGGACGTCCCGGTCGCGGCGCGGCCGGCTCGGCGCCGGTCTGGTCGAGGTCCCGCCGGTGCCCGCGCGCGACCCCGCGTCCGCGGTGCTGACGAACCCGGTGGTGTCGGAGGAAAAGCGGTTCTGCGGCAGCTGCAACGCGAAGGTTGGCCGCGGCAAGGACGGCCAGCCCGGCGCACCGGAAGGCAAGTGCGAGAACTGCGGCGCGCCGTTCTCCTTCCTCCCGAAACTGCAGCCGCACGAGCTCGTCGGCGGCCAGTACGAGGTGCTCGGCGCGATCGCCTACGGCGGCCTCGGCTGGATCTATCTGGCGCAGGACCACAACGTCAGCGACCGCTGGGTCGTCCTCAAAGGACTGATCGACACCGGTGACGCGACGGCGATGGCGGCCGCGGCCAACGAGCAGCGGTTCCTCGCCGAGGTCGAGCACCCGAACATCGTCAAGATCCACAACTTCGTGCAGCACCCGGACGCCCACAGCGGGACGACCACCGGCTACATCGTCATGGAGTACGTCGGCGGCCAGTCGCTGCGGCAGCTCGCGCTCGCCCACCACCGGGAAAGCCGCCGTCCGGAGCCGCTGCCGATCGGCCAGGTCATCGCCTACGGCCTGGAGATCCTGCCCGCACTCGGCTACCTGCACAGCCAGGGCCTGCTGTACTGCGACCTCAAGCCCGACAACGTCATCCAGACCAACGAGCAGCTGAAGCTGATCGACCTCGGCGCGGTCCGCCGCACCGACGACTACGAGAGCCCGCTGTTCTTCACCACCGGCTACAGCGCGCCGGAATTGCCGACGCAGGGTGCGTCGGTGGCGTCGGACCTGTTCACCGTCGGGCGCACGCTCGCCGTGCTCAGCTTCGAGTTCACCGGCTACACCACCAAGTACAAGACGACCCTGCCCGGACCGGACGCCGTTCCGCTGTTCACGCTGTTCGGTTCGTATTACCGGTTCCTGCGCCGCGCGACGCACACGGACCCGGACCGGCGGTTCCTCTCCGCCGAAGAGATGGCTGACCAGCTCACCGGGGTGCTGCGCGAGATCATGGCGCTCGGCACCGGTAAGCCGCGGCCCGGCGTGTCCACGGTGTTCGGCCCGGAGAGCCGCACGTTCGGCGTCCAGCTGGTGGTGCCCGAAGCCGGCGCCAGCGTGCCGCTGCCCGGCGCGGACGAGGTCGTCGCCGGGCTGCCGATCCCGCAGGTCGACACGGACGACCCGGCGGCGGGCGTGCTCGCCACCACGACCGCGCTCGACCCGCGGGCCGCGATCGAGGCGCTGGCCGGCGCGCCGCGCGAGTCGATCGAGGTGCGGCTGCGGATCGTGCGCGCCCGGATCGAGCTGGGCGAGTTCGCGGAGGCGCAGCGGCAGCTGCAGGCCGCGCAGTACCTGGCCATCAAGAACGGCTTCCCGCACGACTGGCGGATCGACTGGTACCGCGGCCTGATCGAACTCGCGGGCGGCCGGTCGCGGGTGGCGCACGTCGCGTTCGAAGCGGTGTACGACGACCTGCCGGGCGAGATCGCCCCGAAGCTCGCCCTGGGCATCAGCGCCGAAGGCGTCGGCGACTACTTCGGCGCCGCGCGGTTCTACGAACTGGTCTGGCGCACCGACCGCACCTACGTCAGCGCCGCCTTCGGTCTCGCCCGCGTGTACCTGGCGCAGGGCGCGCGGTCGAGCGCGGTCGAGGTGCTCGAAACCGTGCCGCCGTCCTCGACCCACTACGTCGACGCGCAGGTCGCGGCGATCAAGATCAAGACGACGGTGACCAAGGCCCACGGCCGCGAGACCCCGGTCACCGAGCACGACCTGCTCGACGCGTCGGCCCGGCTCGAGCGGCTCCGGCTGGACGCCGAACGCCGGACGCGGCTGTCCGCCGGGGTGCTCGAAGCCGCGCACGAGTGGCTCAAGCAGGGCAAGCCGACACCGGGCGCGCGCGTGCTGGGGTGCTCGCTCGAGGAACGTGAGCTGCGGTTCGGTCTCGAGCGGTGCTACCGGGCGCTGGCCCGGCTGGCGGGCACGCTCGACGAGCGCATCGAGCTGGTCGACCGGGCCAACGCCATCCGCCCCCGCACCCTCACCTGACGCCGTCGTGAGTGGTAAAGCGGGTTCGAACCCGCTTTACCACTCACGACCGGCCGCGGAAGAGGGTCAGGGGTTGATCTCCCAGTCGCGTTCGCCGCGCTCGCGCTGGTTCTTCTCGTGCTGCGCGGCGAGCTTCTCCAGCGCCTGCGGGTCGCCGTGGGTGCTGAAGTGCTCGAAGCCGACGACGACGAACAACGCCCGCGCGCTGACCGCGATCGGGCCGTCCTCGGCGTCGAGGCGGCCGTCCGCGCTGACGTAGATCTTGCGGCCCGCGACGCCGTCCAGCCGGGCCGCGATGAACAACGTCGAACCGACCGGGACCGGCCGCCGGAAGTCCGTCTCGAGCTTGCCGGTCACCGCCGGGCGGCGCATCAGGTTGCCGACCGCCGAACCGAGCGCCTCGTCGAACGCGCAGGCCAGCAGCCCGCCGTGGGCGAGCCCGGGCGCGCCCTGGTGGGCCGCGGTGACGGTGAACCGCGAGTGCACCACCTGGCCCTCGCCGACGGTCGAGCGCAGGTGCAGCCCGGCGTCGGCCTCGTCGCCGCACCCGAAGCACTCGGCGAAGTGCACGCCGAGCTCGGTGCCCGGCGCCGGCGCCTTGGGGTGCGGGACCGCGGGCTCCACCGGCACCGGCGGCCACGGTTGAGAAACACGACTCATGCGCTGACGTTAACCGGCGAGTAGCCGCCGGGCGCGCCCGGCCCGCCAGGTATGTCGGCACGCATATCTCTCAGTAGCCGGAAAGTTCCCCACCGTAGACAATTCGCGGCTCAGGCTGCCGACCGCGGAGAGCCGGTCGAGACTGGGCGGATGAGCTCGAACGGCCCAGTGGGCACTGCACGGGAGGAGTCGTCGCCGGCATGAGCGAACCAGCAGCAACGACGGGCAAACCGTCAGTGGACGAGAGAACCGTCAAGCGCGCCGTGTGGGCGTCGGCCATGGGCAACGCCACCGAGTGGTACGACTACGGCGTCTTCACCTCGGGTGCGATCGCGGTCAGCATCGGCACGCAGTTCTTCCCCGGCGAAGGCAACGCGGTCCTGAAGTCGCTGGCGCTGCTGGCGATCGGGTTCATCGTGCGCCCGTTCGGCGGGGCCTTCTTCGGGCCGCTCGGCGACAAGCTCGGCCGCAAGCGCGTGCTCGCCATCACGATCCTGCTGATGTCCGGCTGCACGTTCCTGGTCGGCGTCCTGCCGACGTACGCGGGCAGCTACAGCATGGGCATCGCGGCGCCGATCGCGATCCTGCTGCTGCGGATCATCCAGGGCTTCTCCACCGGCGGCGAGTACGGCGGCGCGGCGACGTTCATCGCCGAGTACTCCCCGACGAAACGCCGTGGCTTCTTCGGCAGCTTCCTCGAGCTCGGCACGCTGGCCGGCTACGTGCTCGGCAACCTGGTGGTGCTCTCGGTGACGCTGTCCCTGTCGGCCGACCAGGTCGACGCCTGGGGCTGGCGGATCCCGTTCTTCGTCGCGCTGCCGCTCGGCCTGATCGGGCTCTACCTGCGGAACAAGCTCGAGGACACCCCCGAGTTCCGCCGGATGGAAGCCGCGGGCGAGGCGCCGAAGAAGGCACCGCTCAAGGAGATCTTCGTCCGCAACTGGCGGATGATCCTCAACCTGATCGGCATCGTGCTGCTGCTGAACGTCGCGGACTACCTGCTGCTGACGACGATGCCGACGTACTTCACCGACACGTTGAAGATCAACGACAATACGGCGACGCTGATCATCATCGCGGTCGAGGTCATCCAGATGGCGATCATCATCCCGCTCGGCGCGCTGTCCGACCGGATCGGCCGGAAACCCCTGCTGCTCACCGCGGCCATCGGGTTCCTGGTGCTGAGCTGGCCCAGCCTCAAGCTCATGCAGTCCGGCAGCATCCTGTGGCTGTTCGTCGGGTTCCTGATCGTGGCGATCCTGCTGGTCCTGATCCTCGCGGTGATCGGCTCGACGTTCCCGGCGATGTTCCCCACGCGGGTGCGCTACGGCTCGTTCGCGATCGGCTACAACATCTCGACGTCGCTGTTCGGCGGCACCGCCGGGGTCATCGTGACCGCGCTGATCAAGAGCACCGGCAACGAGGACTGGCCGGCGTACTACCTGATGGCGGCGGCGCTGATCGCGATCATCCCGATCATCAAGATCCCGGAGACGTCGCAGGTGCCGATGGAGCAGATCGACACCGAAGACAACAGCGGGAAGCTGGCCTCGGCTCAGCGCTGAGCGGTCTGCGGAAATCGTGTGCCCCGCCCGGTGGTCCGGGCGGGGCACACGTGCGTCGGGGGAGTGGCTAGCGCGTGGTCGCCGTCGGTGCGCCCGGCCGGGTCACGGCCGTGCTCGTGGGAGCCGGCAGCGACGAGCGGGAGTTCTCCCGCGGGCCCGCGGACGGCGCCTGGGGAACGGACGTCCGCGGGCTGCGCGGCCGGGTCTGGCCCGGCTCGGCCGACGGTGACACCGGGGCGATCGACGTCGCCGGGACCGGCAGCTCGGTGGGCGTCGGGGCGGGGGACGTGGTGCCGACCGTGGACAGTCCCGGCCCGGCCGGCTGCACCGGCTCCGGCGGCCCCGCGCGGTGGCCGGCCAGGAAACCGGCCACCGCGAGGACGACCGCCGTCGCGGCCGAAGTGCCCGCCACGGCGAAGCGCTTGCGCCGTCGCCGGACCCGGCCGCCGCGCTCGATCACGTCGGCGGCTTCGAGGCGCATCGGCGGCTGCGAGCCGCCGGCCGCGCCGGTCAGGAACGCGCGGACGTCGTCTTCGGGGTCCATGTTCGTCACCTCCCCTCCGTGCGGGCGCTGAAGGTCAGCGCACCGTAGTGCGGGCCGAGCCGGTTGCGCAGCGTGGCCAGGCCCCGCGAGGTCTGGGACTTCACCGTGCCGGTGCTGCAGCCGAGCGCCTTCGCCGTCTCCTCGACGCTCAGGTCCTCGAAGTACCGCAGCACCAGCACGGCGCGCTGCTTGGGGGCCAGTACGGCCAGCGCCTGCCGGACCAGTTCGTCCTGGTCGCTCGCGGCGGGCTCCGCCGGGAGTTCCGGCGGAGCATCGGTGAGCCGCTCCCGTTTCCACCTGCTGCGCCGGTGCTCGGCGAGGAACGTGCGCAGGACGACCTTGCGCGCGTAGGCGTCCAGCGCATCGTGCCGCGACAGCTTCGGCCAGGCGAGGTAGAGCTTGAGCAGCGCGGCCTGCGTGAGGTCTTCGGCCTGGTGCCAGTCCCCGCAGAGCAGGAAGGCGGTCGATCGCAGGCTGTGCGCGCGCTCGCCGAAGTACCGGGCGAACTCGCCGTCCCACGGCGAGCCCGGCCCGGTCGACGGACGGGAGCGGGAAATCACCTGGTTACCGGGTCTCCCACACGGCCGGCAGGTGCAGGTCACCGGTCGGCCCGGCCGGGACGGCGCGGGGGACGCGCGCAGGGCGGGCCGGGACGGCGATCGGGGCGCGCGACGTCGCTGGGACAGCGCTCGGCGCCTGCTGGGGCCGGGTCCGGGTGGCCGGGGCGGGCGCCACGGTCGGCTCGCCCGGCCGGGTCGTCTGGGTCGGGCTCGGGGCGGCCGGCGCCTGCGCCTCCGAAGCCAGCGCGATGCCACCGGTCAGGGCGCCGCCGGCGAGCACGAGCGCGCCGAGGGTCAGGGCGATGCGGATACGCAAGACAGCTCCTCATTCTCGCGGGCGCAGCTGGGGATCGCTGCGCCTCTGCCCGTAGTCATGCGGCGGGTGATCACCGGGGTTGCATCGGATTTCGCGGGTTTCCCGGGGAAACGCGAACGGCCGGGAAGCCCGCAGTGGACTTCCCGGCCGCCCGGTGTTCCGCGGTGGTTCAGTGGGCGAGCGCCGACAGCTTCTGCCAGCTCGCCCAGTCGTAGGTCCAGTCGCTGTAGTCGCCGTCCTTCGAGGTCAGCGTCTGCGTGCTGCCGGTGATCTCCACCGGGTCGCCCGTCAGCGCGCCGTCGAAGTACTCCTTGGCCCGCGCCGGGGAGAGGTTCAGGCAGCCGTGGGAGATGTTCTTCTTGCCCTGGGCCCAGACCGACGCCGCCAAGCCGTGGATGAACTCGCCGTTGTTGGAGATCCGGACCGCCCACGGCACGTTGACGTCTGTGTAGTTGTACCGGGGGTTGCTCATCGAGTAGGTCGCGTGCTTCGACATGACGACGTGCACGCCGCTGTGCGTGACGCGGCCCGGGTCGGAGTCGAGGCCGTAGCTCACCGGGTAGTCGGCGATCTGCTGGCCGTCGCGGATCACCTGCATCGTGTGCTGCTGGGTGTTGCCCTTGACGATCTGCGACCGCCCGATGGCGAAGCTGGCCGACACGTCCTGCTTGCCGTACACGCCGTCGCCGATCTTGACGCCGTAGATCTTCGCGTTGACCTTCACCTGCGTGTTGGGCTTGAAGTACTCCTTCGGCCGCCAGTGCACCGAGGCGTCACCGGGCATCCAGGCCCAGGAGCCCTCGGTTTTCGGCGTGGTCTCGACCGACAGCGCCTTCTCGACCGAAGCCTTGTCCGTGACGCGGCTCGGGAAGGTCAGCGCGATCGGCATCGCGATGCCGTACGTCTGGCCGTCACCGACGTTCAGGCTGGCCGCCATCTGCTTCTTCGGCTTGACCGTGGTGAAGGCGCCGGAGATCGAGACGTTCTTGCCGTCGGCGCCCTGCACCTGGCCGGTCCAGGTGTAGGTCTTGCCGTAGCCGAGCTGCTCGGTGGTGGTCCAGCTCTTCTTGTCCGCCGAGGCCTGCCCCTGGACCTGCTTGCCGTCCGGGTTGGTCAGGGTGACCGACATGATCGTGCCGTCGGTGACCTGCACCCCGACCGGTTCGCCGGGCGCCACGTCCTGTGCGCCGCCGGCCGGTGTCACCGTCAGCTTCGCGGGCTGCGCACTGGGCGCGGGCGAGCTGGTCGGGCCGCCGCCCGACGAACCGCTCGCCGAGACCGTCGGTTCGCTGCTGCACGCCCCCAGCGCCAGCGCGGCGACCAGTCCCAGTGCCACAGCAGCGCCCCGGCGCCGCGTGGAGATCCTCACCGTCACACCCAATCCCCTTTGCCCCTTTAGTGCTTCCCCTCTCCGAGACGTCCCGTGAACCGGATACGTTGAGCAACCACGGCGTGACGAACGTCACAATAGTCGCGGAGAGCTTTCACGGAGGGGGCACGGGCGACTCCGAGCCGTATCCGGTGATCACGGCGCCGCTGTGCTGCGCCAGACTAGCCGGTGGGTACGACGGAACGGGGTGGAAGCCCTACGACGTTCCGGTGACCTTGGTGCCCAGAGCCGGTTTTCGCCTCGATCACGGGGTTCAACTTTGGCCAGATCCCGGTAGTCTGCTCTCAGGCCGTCGTTTTGCGTGTTAGTGGCTTCACACTCGCGGAACTTCTGACGCGAGCCATGGAGCCGACACGCTCTTGACTCGACTCGTTGGAACCGCCCGGGACGGTCGGGGTGCCGCTTCGGTGGCATTCGAAGCGGATCTGTGTAACGAGGAGTACAGCGGTGGCGCAAGGCACTGTGAAGTGGTTCAACGCGGAGAAGGGCTTCGGCTTCATCGCGCAGGACGGCGGCGAAGGCGACGTGTTCGTTCACTACTCGGAGATCGAGGGCCGCGGTTTCCGCACCCTCGAGGAGAACCAGCGAGTGGAGTTCGAGGTCGGCCAGGGCCAGAAGGGTCCGCAGGCCCAGAAGGTCCGCGCGATCTGAAACTGAGGCTGCACAAGCCTCGCAGGCCCTTTTGCGCGTCTTAAGGCCTGAGTGAAGGGGCCCCCGGCTTCCGCCGGGGGCCCTTTCTCGTGGGTCGGTGTGGTCGCTGCGGTTCAGCGCCGCGCGACGGCCGGCGCGTCGAAGGCGTCGGCGGGGAAGTGGAACTCGTCGGTGAGGTCGGTGAGGCCGGCGACCTCGTCGACGGCGTGCTGCCGCTGGTCCTGCGCGGAGGAGGCCTGCCCCTCCCAGTTGAGCCGCTCGAGGATCCACTCCTGAGCGAGCGCCTGCGGCGAGATCTGCCGCTCGGCGGCGATGTCCTTGAGCTGCTGGTTGGCCACGAGGCTCATCCGCAGCTGGATGACCTGCGCCTCACCGAACCGCTTGCCGGATCCGGTGCTTTCGAGGTCGTTGTCGGGCGCCAGCGCCGCCAGGTACGACGTGAGTTCAGTGTCCTCGACAACACCGTCGTCCACGGGCTTCGCGGCACCACGATGACGCCCGGAAGACGCGGCGGCTTTCAGGTTCGTGCGGCTGCTCAAGCGGCCAAGGGAGGGAAGAGGCACGCCGCCACGATAACGTTTGTATCTCGCCACACAAACCACTGTGAGCTACAACACGCCCCCCACCCTCCCCATTCAGCCCAACAAACCCCCATTCAGCCCAACCCCCAACCACTCAAAGCAACCCCCACCTAACCCACCGAGTCGATCACCGCCTCTCACGCACCCTTCCCCCCGCAGAGGCCAGGGCGCGCAGCGCCCGAGGCCGGGGAGCACTCCGGCAGGGCGCGCAGCGCCCGAGGGTGGGGACAGCTTCGCAGGGCGCGCAGCGCCCGCCCGAGGATGGGCACGGGTTGGCCGAGGCGCGCAGCGCCCGAGGCAAAAGGGACCACGCTGGGAGCTGAGCCAGAGGCACCGTGGGGGGTCCGGGGGGCTCGGCCCCCCGGGTCAGCACACCGAAATGATTGGGCCAGGCGAAGGGCGAAGCCCGGAGCGGCCCAAGAAATGGAGGACCCCCGCGCCAGGGGGAGGAACGCGGGGGTCGGAGGGGATCTCCACAGGCGCTGACCGGGGGTGTGTCAGCTCTTCGATTGTTGCACGAGTTGGGTGGTTGGGCGAGTGGAGAGCGGGAAATTTCCCCGTGTGGTGTCACTTTGGCTGGGGGGTGACGTTCGTTCGGGTGGGGTTCTTCTCCGGGGTTGCCGATTGCGCTGCGTTGAGCGGAGCGTGGCCTCAGGTTCACTCTCCGGGGGGCTGTGTGTGGTGGCTGGTGCTGGTTAGCCTCGCGGCCAAGTTGTTGTGAGCCGTGTGGAGGGGCTATGAGCGGGTCTGTTGAAGTGCGGCAGTTCCTCCTTCGGTACGAAGGTGCCGATGGGGGGAGTGCGCCGTTTGCCGGGGCGTTGCCGGCGCAGCGGAGTGGGGCGGCGGATGCGCAGCGGGTGTCGGATGATCAGGTTCGGCGGGCTCGGCTGGCGGTGGCGAATGGTGCCCTGGGGGTCGAGGACTGTGTTCAGTTGCTGGAGATGCTGGGTCTGAACCTGGATGAGGACGGGCAGGCGCCGGTTCAGCGTTGAGCGGGTGGGTCCGGCGTGGTCGCGCCGGGCCCGTTCCGTGATATTTCCGCAGGTTGTGGCCCTTTTCGGGCAGTGATTGCCAGGCTGTTCCGGGTTGGTTGACGCAGGTTTCGTAACAGTGTTACGGTTGTGGTGTCGAAAGGGGAACGGCATGACGACCATCGAAGGCGCGGCGAGTCTGGCGAACCGGATCAGGCCGGTGGTGCAGGTACTGGGCGGGAAGTTCATGACGTCGCCGGAGCTGGCCGCGGTGGAAGCCGAAGTGGGGCTGCCGCCGCGTTCGCTGTACGTGCGGGGGCGGTCGGCGGTGCTCGGGGACGTCCCGCCGAAGGTGGCCGCGGAGTTGTTCGGCATCTTCCCGCACTGGCTCTTCGACCTCGTCTTGCCGCCGGCAACGGCGGTCCTCGACGCGCCCGCCGCGGTTCGCGCCTACGCGGAGTCATCGGCTCGGTGGTCGCGCGTCAGCCTTTCGGCCGTATCGGAGCCCGGCCGCTTGGCGGAGCTGTTGTTCCGGGTCGTCGACGCCGCGGACGCCAGCGGGCTGGCGCTGTTCGCGGGGTGGAAGAACGCCGAGCGTCCCGCGGGGGACGTCGAGCGCCTCGGCTTCGCGCTGATGGTCTTCCGCGAGCTGCGCGGCGGCCTCCACTTCGCGGCCCTGCGCGCGCTGGGTCTGTCGGTCCCGGAGGCGGTGGTCGCGGACCCGGAGGGCGGCCGCGCGCGCCTGCTGCGCACGGCGTGGCCGGAGGCCGCGGCCGACGAGCTGATCGCGTCGGCGGAGCGCAAGCCGGACCTGCGAGAGCGTTGGCAGCGCGCCGAAGCCCTGACCGACGACCGGATCGGCGAACTGCTGGCGTCGGCGCTGACCGAGCCGGAGCGCGCCGAGCTTGATCGACGCCTGGCCGACTTGGCGATGTTTGTGCAGGTCTGAGCGCCGCCGGGGGCTTAAGGAACCCCCTGTGCAAAGCGGTGGCGGCGTGCCCTATGCTTGTAATCGCTCCCAGGGGAACCTGAGAGCGCGGTCGGTCGGTCACCCGAAACCGGCCGGGCTCCCATCGTTCAGCGGCCTAGGACTCCGCCCTTTCAAGGCGGCAACGCGGGTTCGAATCCCGTTGGGAGTACGCAGTACCGATGTAAATGCAAGGCCCTGTGGCGCAGTTGGTTAGCGCGTCGCCCTGTCACGGCGAAGGTCGCGGGTTCGAGTCCCGTCAGGGTCGCAAGATCGTTCGGCTCCTAGCCGGCGTTCCCGGCCAGGTAGCTCAGTTGGTACGAGCGTCCGCCTGAAAAGCGGAAGGTCGCCGGTTCGACCCCGGCCCTGGCCACGCACGAAGAAGCCGTCTTGACTCCGGTCAAGGCGGCTTTCTTGTTTCTGCGGCCGGCCGTCAAGCGCTGAACGGCACGACGACGATCTGGTCGTCGTCCTCGTAGACGATCCTTCCGGGCGCCTCGTGCGAGACCAGCTTGTCGCACCGGATGCCGTGGGCGTCGAGGATTTCCAGGTAGCCGGCAGCGCGCGCGACGAGCGCTTCGGCCGACTCCTTGAACCACGCAGTCGCCCCCGGGTTGACCGAGTGGTCGTAGACGGTCGGGTCGGCAGTCGTCGGGTTGGTGTAGTGGGACTCGTACCAAGCGTGGTTGGTCCGGCGGAACTCTTCCTGCTCGGCCGTGAGCCGACCGGCCCTGCTGAAGGTGTTGATCAACCCGAAGAACCCGGGATGGCGCCCTTCGGCGGTGGGCTCGGCGCTCTGGAACCTGACGTAGGCCATGCGGCATTCATACCGCGTCCGCGGGCGCGCGGAACTGTCGGTGCGGACCGGCACGATGTCACCGTGACGAACATCTGGGACGCCGAAGCCGCCACTTTCGACGACCAGCCCGACCACGGCCTGCGGGACCCCGCCGTGCGGGCTGCGTGGTCGGACCTGCTGCTGCCGCGGATGCCGCCGGCTCCCGCGGCCGTCGTGGACCTCGGGTGCGGGACCGGAAGCCTCTCCTTATTGCTCGCGCAGGCCGGCCATGCCGTGTGTGGCGTTGATCTCTCGCCGCGGATGCTCGCTGTCGCCGCCGGGAAGACCGCCGAGGTGGACTTCCGGGTGGGGGATGCCGCCGATCCGCCGTGTCCACCTCATTCCTACGACGTCGTACTGGCGCGGCATGTGCTGTGGGCCATGCCCGACGCGGCCGCCGCGCTCGGGGCCTGGGTGCGGTTGCTGAAGCCCGGCGGCCGGCTGGTGCTCGTCGAAGGCCGGTGGTTCACCGGGGCCGGAATCACCGCGGCCGAGTGCGAGCGCCTCGTCCTGGCCCGGCGAGAAGAGGCGACCGTGACCCGGCTCGACGACCCGGCCCTGTGGGGTGGCCCGATCGAAGACGAACGGTACGTGCTCGTCAGCCGACGATGACGCGCTAGGCCGAACGAGTGAACCGCGGAATGCCGTGTCCGGACTTCAGCGGTAGCACCGACCCCTCGGCGAACGGCCGCCCACCAGGGGCGCGCCACCCACCCACGGGAGCCGAAAATGCGTTACCTGCTGACCCTCCACATGAACCCCACCCTCTGGGCCACCCTCACCGACGACCAGAAGAACGCCGTCTACGAAGGTCACGGTGCCTTCAGCCGGCTCATCACCGACTCCGGCGAGATGGTCGAGACCAAGGCGCTCGCCGAACCCGGCGACACCAAGACCGTCCGGGTCGAGAACGGGGTGGCGCACACGAAAACCGGCGGCTACGTCGAGTCGGAGGCCTTCCTCTGCGGCTACTACGTCGTCGACGTCGAAAGCGAAGAGCGCGCCGTCGAGCTGGCCGCGAAGATCCCCGACGCCGAGTACACCGCCGTCGAGGTGCGGAAGATCGTCCATGAAGGTTGACCTCCAGCAAGGTCGAGGGTCCACCATGGATCCATGACCACCGAAGGGGAATGGGGCATCGGCGCCGTCGATCTCGACGCCTACCTCGCGCGCGTCGGGCAGCCGCGGCGGGCGCCGTCCGAGGCGGCGCTCAAGGCGCTCATGCGTGCCCACGTCAACACCATCCCGTTCGAGAACATCGACGTCGTTCTCGGGCAGCACCAAGGGATTTCGCTCGACGTCGTCAGCGCGAAGCTGGTCGGACGGCGGCGGGGCGGCTACTGCTACGAGCAGAGTGGCCTCTTCGCCGCCGTCCTCGAGCAACTCGGCTACACCGTGCACCGGCTGTCCGCGCGCGTGCAGCCGCGGCGGCCGGGGCCCTACACGCACATGACGCTCGTCGTCGACGTCGACGAGCAGAGCTTCCTCGCCGACGTCGGGTTCGGGGCCGGGATCCTCGACCCCATGCCGCTCGTCGACGGCCACGAAGTCGACCAGGCCGGGTGGCCGCACCGGATCACCCACCGGAACGGCTGGTGGACGCTGCAGAAGGGCGAGGAGGACATCCTCGAATTCCGCCTCAACGAGATGCACCCCATCGACTACGAGGTCTACCACCACTACACGTCGACGCACCCGAAGTCGCCGTTCACCGGGCGGCTGGTGATCATGACGATCGAACCGGGCGTCAGCCGCAAGCTCCTCGGGCGGGAACTCACCGTCGAGAAACCCGACGGCAGCAGCAAGACCTCCACCGTCGCGCCCGACGAGCTCGACACGACCCTCAAGGACCTCGGCATCGAGCTGACCGGCGACGAACTGGAGCGGCTGAAGCAGGTCTACTGACCGAACAGCTCGGCCGCCGGTACCGGGCGGCCGAGGTGGTAGCCCTGCGCCTGGTCGCAGCCGAGCGCGCGGAGCAGTTCCAGCTGCTCCGCGCACTCGACGCCCTCGGCGATCACCGTCAGGTCCACCGCGTGGGCCATCGCGATGATGCTCGTGACGATCGCCTCCGCGTCCCGTGACTCGGCGATCCCGGTGATGAACGACCGGTCGATCTTGAGCGTGTCCAGCGTCAGCCGGCGCAGCTGCGCGAGCGACGAATAGCCGGTGCCGAAGTCGTCGATGGCCAGCAGCACACCCAAGGACCGCAGGGACGCCAGCACTTCCGCGGCCGCTTCCTGGTCGCGCATCAACGCGCTTTCGGTGACCTCCAGGCAGAGCGCCCCGGCCGGCAGCCCGGTGGCCGCCAGCGCGTCCTGGACCGCGGGCACCAGGTGCGGGTCGTCGAGCTGGCGGGTGGAGAGGTTGACCTTCAACGTGAGGTCCAGACCTTGGCGCACCCGCCGCGTGGCGAGCTCGCGGGTCGTCGCGCGCAGCATCTCCTTGCCGATCACGTTGATCAGGTCGCTCTCCTCGGCGAGCGGGATGAACTCCGACGGCGAGATCGGGCCGTGCCGGGGGTGCGTCCACCGCAGCAGCGCCTCCACCGCGACCATCTCGCCGCTCCGCAGGTCGACGACCGGCTGGTAGGCGGGCCAGAGCTGCCCGTCGTGGACCGCGTCGCGCAGGTCCTGCTCCATCCGCAGCCGCCGCTGCATCCGCTCGCGCAGGCTGACGTCGAAGAAGTGGTGCCGGCCGCGGCCGAGCGCTTTCGCCTGGTACATCGCGACATCCGCGTCGCGCAGCAGGTCTTCGGCGCTGCGGCGGTCGTCGCGGCCGACGAGCACGACGCCGATGCTCGCGTCGAGGTGCAGCTGCCTGCCGAGGACGCCGATCGGTTCGGCCAGCGCGGCCCGCAGGTGCTCGGCCAGCGCGCGGACCTCGCCTGCGTCGGTGACCTCGGCGGTGACGACGACGAACTCGTCGCCGCCGAGCCGGCCGACCAGGTCGTCGCGGCCCGAGCTGCGGCGCAGGCGTTCGCCGACGATCCGCAGCACCTGGTCGCCGACCGAGTGCCCGAGCGAGTCGTTGATGACCTTGAACTTGTCCAGGTCGAGGAACAGCACGGTGACCGCGCCCCGCGAGCGGACGTCGAGCCTGCCGAGCACCAGGGTCCGGTTCGCCAGCCGGGTCAGCGGGTCGTGCGTGGCGTCGTGCGCGAGCTGCGCGCTGATCGCGCGGGTCTCGGTGATGTCGGTGAACGACGTGACCACGGCCATCGCCGCCGGGTCGTCCGGGTCGAGCAGCCGCGAGGTCAGCGACACCCAGACGTCCCGGCCGTCCGGCCGGCGCAGGCGGACGACCAGGCCGTTGTGCGTGACGCCGGTGCGCCGGGTCTGCACCGACGGCATCTCGTCCGGCGGGATCCACTGCCCGGACTCGGTGAACAGCGTCAGCGTGTGGCACGGGACGCCGATCAGGTCGGCTTCGGCGACGCCGAGGATCCGGCAGGCCGCCGGGTTCGCCGCTTCGATCAGTCCGCCGGCGCCCATCACGAGCACGCCTTCGTCGAGGGACGCGACCACCGTGCGGTAGTTCTGCTCGGCCCGCCGCCGCGCGGTTTCGTCGGCGCAGACGAGCACGTACCCGTCGTTCATCTCGGCGGCCGAGACGCGGATCGCCAGGGGAGCGCCGTCCCGCCGCCGGTGCACCGCTTCCGCGACGCCGCCGCCGCGCCGGATGGCCGGCAGGTCGAGCGGCGCGCCGACGAGCTCGCTCGCCCGCCGCCCGACGGCTTCGGCCGCGGTCCAGCCGTACACCGCCTCGGCGGCCGGGTTCCAGCTGGTCACGACGCCTTCGCCGGTGGTCGCGATCAAGGCGTCGCTGACGTGCGACACCAGCGCGGCCTGGTAGCGGAGGGCGTCGGCGGCCGCCTTCTTCGCCGTGATGTCGCGCATGACGACCTGGTACTTGGCCGCACCGAGCCGCACGAACACCGTCTCGACGGCGAACTTGCTGCCGTCCACCCGGGACATCAGCGCTTCGACGGGCTCGCTCGCCTGCCCCGGCTTCGTCAGCCGGGCGAGCTTTTCGATCACCGCGGCCTGCGCGTCCTCGGCGACGAAGTCGGTGAAGCGGCGGCCGACCACCTCGTCGGCGGAGCGCGCGGCGAGCGTTTCGAGGGCCGCGCGGTTGGCGTAGGTGAGCACGCCGTGCTCGTGCACGCAGATCGCGTCCGGACTCAGCTCGACCAGTTCGGCGAGCGAGTCGGCCTCCATGTGCGTCCGTCCCCCGTGAAGTCGGCGTGTGGCTCGTCGATTACACCACCGACTCCGGCTCGTGCCTACCCGGCGGAATCCGGGCCCGGCCTGCGGATGCGCGTCCGCAGCCACGGCCCGCACACCAGCAGCCCGAAGTGCGCGGCGAACGCGTGGCCGAGCAGCGTGACGATCGAGTCGAGGCTGACCGGGTCGTCGCTCAGCCAGATCACCGCGATGAACGCCTCCATCGCGGCCAGCGCCGCCAGGCGTACGCGGCGGGGCAGGAGGAACACCAGCGCGCCGGCGGTGGTGAAGAAGCCGTAGCTGACCCCTATGTCGAGCCAGTGCCCGGCCGAACTCGGCAGCACGCGCGCGCTGATCAAGGCCATCACCGGCAGTTCGGTGACGAGCGTGGCCACGATGTGGCCGGAGAAGAACACCAGCGCCGTGTGGCGGGCGCCGAACCGGCGTTCCAGCGGCGCGACGGCGATCGCGAAGATCACCGCGTAGGGCAGCCAGCTCTCGCCGGGCAACCAGATCGCGCTGGTCAGCAGGGAGGTCAGCGGCCGCCGCCACAGGTTGTGGGCGTCGGTGCTGGACAGCAGGAGCAGCCGGTCGGTCAGCGCCGGGTCGGCGAACCTGAGCAGCAGGGTGGTGCCCAGCAGGACGACCAGGTAACCGAAGGTGAACGGCGTCGTCTTCGGGCTGGGGACGTACCGGAGTACGGCCCACGGGCCGCGGCGGCGCGCGACGGCGATCGAGGGGATCGGCCGGTCGGCTCGCAGCAGCATGGACCGAGCTTCGGTGGTCATGCTGGGAGTATCACGAGCGGCAGCTTAGAAAACGCTGTGGATGTCACTCACCGTCAGATCTTGCATCACGTGACGAATTTTTGCCGCTACTTCACCCGTTCGGGGTCTTTTTACGGTAAGAATACGGCCACGATGTCGGCCGAAAGGCCTCTCGGGAAGGTCTGTCGGGTGAACGACGAGGTATCGGTCGCCGAGCTGCTCGTGCGCGAGGGCTGGGGCGACCGTGCGGAACCGGGGCCGTCGCGCTGGCGGGTGGTCGCGGTGATGCTCGCCGTCATCGTGGGCTGCGGCGCCGCGGCCGCCCTGGTCGCCTTCGGCGGCAAGGACCGCCAGGACGCTTCCCCGGTCGACCAGATCCAGGTGATCCCGTTCCCGCAGCGCACCACCGGGCTGGGCGGCGCCGATCAGGCGACCGACTCGCCGCCGGACGGCGGGATCGGCGGCGGCACCGGCGGCGACGTCGTCACGGCGTCGAACGAGCACCGCGGCACCGTCACCGAGGTGCCGGGCCGCGACCCGGCCACCACCGACAGCGTCGCCACCGGAACCGCGACCCCGACGGCCACGGCGACCGGCTCGGCTCCCGCGACCACGGGCGGCGCGACCACCACACCGCCGGGGAACCCGCCGCCGCCGTCCGGCGGTCACGTGCCGACCCCGACCCCCACGCCGCGGACCCAGCCCTCGTGCCTCCTGGGGATCATCTGCTGGTGATCGGGTCGGCTGCTCCGCGATTCAGTTGGCTTCAAGACGTGCTGCCTGGACCATCGCGCGGTAGACCTCGGTGTTGTCCAGGGTGTGGCCGAGCGCCCCGGACCCGGGCCCGCTCGCGGTGACCGGCGTGGCGGCGCCGGTGTGGTCGCCGGTCGTCCAGTCCACCTTGAACCGCAGGTTCGAGCCCGGAACCGGGAACGGCCCGTCCTCGTCACCCTCGTTCGGCCCGTCGGCGTTCTCGATGCTCAGCCCGCCGGTTTCGTGGTCGCCGCCGATGATCACCAGGGTGTCCGGGTGCGCGCGGGTGAAGCGCAGCACCTCGGTGATCGCGGCCTCGAGCGCGCGGCCCGCGTCGATCACCGCGTGCGCGTTGTTCTCGTGGGATAAGCCGTCGATGCCCTCTTCTTCGAGGAAGAGGAAGAACCCGCGCGGGTTGGCCGACAGCGTGTCGAGGGCCTTCTTCGCCATCTGGGCCAGGGGGACGCTGGGCGCGTACTTCCCGACGCCGTCCGGCCCGTAGTCGATCATGTCCTCGTTGGCGAACAGGCCGAGGATCCGCGCCGACCGCGTCCGCTGCAGCTCCTGGGCGTTGCGGACGTAGGTGTAGCCGCTGCGCCGGGCCTGCGTCACGAGGTTGCCGTACGGGCTCCGGCTTTCCTCGCCGGGCTTGTCGGGCCACGCGCCGGGCTCGCCCTTCGGGAACCACCAGTCCTCGCCGCCGCCGAGCAGGACGTCCGGACGGCTGTCGGCGACGTACTGGCGGGCGATGTCGCTCTGGAGGTCGCGGCTCGGGACGTGGGCGGCGAACGCGGCCGGGGACGCCCCGGTGACCTGGGCCGTGGTGACCAGGCCGGTCGACTTGCCCGCGCGTTTCGCCTGCTCCAGCACGGTTGGCAGGGGTCGCCCGGCGGGATCGACGCCGACCGCGCCGTTGCGGGTCTTGTGCCCGGTCGCCAGCGCCGTGGCCGCGGCGGCGGAGTCGGTGACGACCTCCTCGGGGTCATCGGGATCGGTGTGCACGAGCCCGGTGACCGGCAGCCGGTTCATGGCGAGGTCGCCGTGCCGCCCGAGGGTGGCCAAGCGGACCAGCTCGCGCTGGCCGAGGCCCATGCCGTCGCCCTGGATGTAGATGATGTTGCGTGCGTGGCTCGCCGCCGGCTCGGCCGCCGAGGCGGTCACTCCACTGCCGAACAGGACCACTGCCGCCACGAGTACCCCGGACCGCATCGCGCCTCCCGTCGAAATAGTTAGGAAACTTTCCTAACATATGATGGAGGGAAACGCGAGGTCCGGCCGGGGACCGCGGCCGTGCTCGTCGACCGGCTGCTCAAGGCGTTTCGATCAGGTCCGGTTCCGAACGCCGGCCGAGGTGGTTGAACAGCAGGTTCAGCGCGAACGCCAGCACCGCCGCCACCGTGATCGAGCTGCCGCAGATCGTCTGGAGCCAGGCCGGGAAGTGCTTGAAGATGTCCGGGGCGAACGCCGGCAGCAGGCCGACGCCGAGGGCGACCGCGACGATGAAGGTGTTGTGGTTGCCGGAGAACTCGACCGTCCGCAGGTTCTGGGCACCGACCGCTGCGACCATCGCGAACATCACGACCGCGACCCCGCCGATCACCGGTTCCGGGATGGCCGCGATGAACGCGCCGATCTTCGGCACCAGGCCCATCGAGACCAGGATCCCGCCGGTCACCGCGACGACCCAGCGGCTGCGCACGCCGGTCATCCGCACCAGGCCGACGTTCTGCGCGAACGCTGTGTCGGGGAACGAGTTCATCACCCCGCCGAGGACGGCCGAGACGCCGTCGGTGGCCAGGCCGCGCGCGAGGTCGGCGTCGGTCGGCGGCCGCCCGGTGATTTCGCCGACGGCGATCATGTCGGCGGTCGACTCGGTGAACGTCACCAGCATGACCACGCACATCGACAGGATCGCCGCGATCGGGAACGTCGGCGCGCCGAAGTGGAACGGCGAGGCCAGCCCGAACCAGCCGGCCGCACGCAGGCCGTCCCAGTGCACCAGCCCCATCGGGATCGCCACGACCAGGCCGATCGCCAGCGCGAGCAGCGGCCCGATCTGGTTGGCGAACCCGCGCAGCACCCGCGTGAACAGCACGAGCAGCGCGAGCACGCCGAAGGCCAGCCCGAGGTGCGACGGCGCCGCGTAGTCCGGTGCCGTGCTGTCGTGGCCGCCGATCATCGCCGCGCCCGGGCCGAGCAGCGAGACGCCGATGACCAGCAGCAGCGTCCCGGTGACCAGCGGCGGGAAGAACCGGATCAGCTTCGCGAACGGCCGCGCGATGAGCAGCCCGAACACGCCGGAGGCGAGCATCGCGCCGTAGACCGCGGGCAGGCCGTACTGGGACGCGATGAGGATCATCGGGTTGACGACGGTGAACGTCGCGCCCGCCACCACCGGCAGCCGGATGCCGAGCAGCTTCCCGATGCCGACGGCCTGTATGACCGTCGCGATGCCCGCGACCAGCAGATCCGCGTTGACCAGCAGCCCGATCGTCGCCGGGTCGAGCTTCAGCGCGCTGCCGACGATCAGCGGCACCGCCACCGAACCGGCGTACATGATCGACATGTGCTGGAGGCCGAGCAGGGCGAGCCGCCCGGCGGGCAGGCCCCGGTCGACCGGGTGGACCGCGGATTCCGTCATGAGCGCCCCCTGAGGCAACAGCTTGGTCGATGTCACAGCCAACGCGGTGCCGGTGACGGTGGCAAGTCCCGGGCGTGATGATCATGTTTCGGGGGGCGGCGCAACGGCCGGGAATGTGTGACCATCGGTGCATGACTTCGGGTGGCATTTCCCAGGTGGGCCCGCCGTTTCGCGCCGATCACGTGGGGAGCCTGCTCCGGCCCCCGGTACTGCGTGACGCGCGACGGCGGCACGAAAGCGGTGAGATCGGCGCGGAGCAGCTCCGCGCGGTCGAGGACGACGCGATCCGCGACGTCATCAAGATGCAACGGGCGGCCGGGCTGAGCTCGGCGACCGACGGCGAGTTCCGGCGCGCGTCCTGGCACATGGACTTCATCTACGCGCTCGGCGGCATCTCGAAGAGCGACCAGCGGCTGCACGTCAAGTTCCACAACCTGGCGGGCGACCTCGAGTTCAGCCCGCCCGGGCTGCAGGTCGACGGCAAGGTGCGGCTCGACGAACCGATCTTCGCCGACCACTTCCGGTTCCTGCAGTCCCATGTGGACCCCGGCGTGACGCCGAAGCTGACCATCCCGTCGCCGAGCATGGTCTACTACCGCGGCGGCCGGGCCGCGGTCAGCGAGTCCGTCTACCCGGACCTCGAGGAGTTCTTCGCCGACCTCAGCGCGGCCTACTCCGCGCAGGTCGCGGCGATGGCCGACCTCGGCTGCCGGTACCTGCAGCTCGACGACACGAGCCTCGCCTACCTCAACGACCCGGCGCAGCGGGAGCTCGTCGCGCGGATGGGCGGTGATCCGGACAGGCAGCACCTGCGCAACATCGCGACGATGAACGCGGCTTTGGCAGGGCGGCCCGAGGGCCTCACGGTGACGACCCACCTGTGCCGCGGCAACTTCCGGTCGTCGTGGGCGGCGGAAGGCAGCTACGAGTTCGTCGCCGAGGCGCTCTTCGGCGAACTCGCCGTCGACGGGTTCTTCCTCGAGTACGACGACGAACGCTCCGGCGGCTTCGAGCCGCTGCGGTTCGTGCCGAAGGACAAGAAGGTGGTGCTCGGCCTGGTCACGACCAAGCGGCCGGAGCTGGAGGACCCGGACGTCCTGGTGCGGCGGATCGAGGAGGCGTCCCGGTACGTCGACATCGACCGGCTGTGCCTGTCCCCGCAGTGCGGGTTCTCCTCGACGGAGGAGGGCAACGACCTCACCGCGGACGACCAGCTGCGCAAGCTGGAGCTGATCGTCTCGACGGCCGATCGCGTCTGGGGCGGCCGGTGATCACCTGCGTCGTCGACTACGTCATCGACCCCGCGAAGCTGCCCGACTTCGAGCGCTTCGCCGCGGCGTGGATGCGCCTGGTGCAGCGCGAAGGCGGCATCCACCACGGCTACTTCCTGCCGTCGGAGGGGGCGAGCGACGAAGCCCGGGCGTTGTTCAGCTTCGAGAGCCTGGCGGCGTACGAGCGCTACCGGACGCTGTTCGGCGTCGACCCGGACTTCATCGAGGCGGACAAGATCCGGGACGAGAGCGGGTGCGTGGTGCGGTACCGGCGCACGTTCATGCGCCCGCTCCTGCCCGACGACGACCTCTGAGGTGGGGGCCGCCCCGGGGTCGGTCCGGGGCGGCGGGCGAGGCGCGCCACCCACCCGCGTGCGGCCTTCGCGCGGCTCAGCCGCGGGTTGCGGGTTTTCCGCCGGGTGCGAAAACTGACCCCCATGCGACACAGCGCGCAGCGGCCGCCGTCGGTGGTGGATCGGGTGCTCGATCTCTTGGGTGCCTTCACCGCCGAGCGGCCGCGGCTCACGCTGTCCGAGCTCAGTCGCCGCGCCGGGCTGCCGTTGTCGACCACGCACCGGCTCGCCGGCGAGCTCACCCGGCGCGGGGCCCTCGTGCGCGACGAAGCCGGCGGCTACCGCGTCGGCCTGTGGCTGTGGGAAGTCGCGTCGCTCGCCCCGCACGGCGCGGAGCTGCGGGAGAGCGCGATGCCGTTCCTGGAGGACCTCTACGAGGCCACGCACCAGAACGTGCAGCTCGCCGTGCTCGACGGGCCCGAGGTCGTCTTCGTCGAGCGCATCTCCGGCCGGGGTGCGGTCAACGTCGTGACCCGTGTCGGCGGGCGGCTGCCCGCGCACGCCACCGGGGTCGGGCAGGTGCTCCTCGCGCACGCCCCCGCCGAGACCCAGGAGGAGGTGCTGGCCGGCCCGCTCAAGACGTTCACCCCCAAGACGATCGGCTCGCCCGCGCAGCTGCGGCGGGTCCTCGCCGACGTCCGCCGCGACGGCTACGCCATCAGCGACGGTCAGATCGAGCTCATCGCCCTGTCCGTGGCGGCGCCGGTCCGCGACGCCACCGACGACGTCGTCGCCGCCATCTCCGTGGTCGTCCCGGCCGAGGGGACCGATCCGCGGACGCTGGTGCCGGCGGTGCGGGCCGCCGCGCGGGGGATCTCGCGGGTGCTCGGCGCGCCGCGGCCGGCCGGCCGCGAGTAGCAGGTCTGCCGGCGACTCGACGATCCAGGGCGGGTGTGGTCGGATGAGATCGAGGCCTACCGGATGGGGTGAGGAGAAGGAATGACCACCGTGCTCGTCGTCGGGGCCGGTCAGAGCGGGTTCCAGGCCGTGGCTTCGCTGCGGGACCGGGGCTTCGACGGCCGGGTCGTGCTGGTCGGGGACGAGCCAGGCGTGCCGTACCAGCGGCCGCCGCTGTCCAAGGCCTACCTGGCCGGGACCGCCGGGCTCGAGCAGCTGCACCTGCGCGGGGCGGACTTCTTCGCCGAGAAGGACATCGAGCTGGTCGAAGCCCGCGTCCGGAGCATCGACCGGGCCGCGCGGAAAGCGAACTTCGAAGACGGTCGCGAGCTGGACTACGACTTCCTCGTGCTGGCCACCGGCGCCCGCAACCGGACGCTGCCCGTACCGGGCGCGAACCTGCCGGGCGTGCTGACCCTGCGCACCCGCGACGACGCCGACCGGCTGCGAGCGTCGCTCGAACAGGCCGAAGACGTCGTCGTCGCCGGCGGGGGATTCATCGGGCTGGAGTTCGCTTCCCACGCCGGGCGCCCGGTGACGATCGTCGAGGCGCAGGACCGGCTGCTCAACCGCGTCGCGACGCCGGAGATCTCCGCCTATTTCGCCGAGCTGCACCGCGCCGCCGGGCACACCGTGCTGCTCGGCCAGGGCGTCGCGGCCCTGCACGGCGACGAGCGCGTCCGCGAGGTCGAGCTCTCCGACGGCACCCGGCTGCCCGCCGACCTGGTCGTCGTCGCCGTCGGGGTGGTGCCCGAGACCGCGCTGGCCGAGGCCGCCGGGCTGCCGGTGCGCAACGGCGTCGTCGTCGACGCGCACCTGCGGACGGCGGACGAGCGGATCTTCGCGATCGGCGATTGCGCCAACTTCCCGTGCGTGCAGGCCGGCGCCGAGACCCGGCTGGAATCCGTGCAGAACGCCGTCGACCAGGCCCGCTGCGTGGCCGCGGCGATCACCGGCACCGCCGAGCCGTACGCCAGCCTGCCGTGGTTCTGGACCGACCAGGCGGGCGCCAAGCTGCAGATCGCCGGCATCCTCTCGGGGGCGGACCGGACCGTGGTCGCGGGTGATCCGGCCGAGGGCAAGTTCTCCGTGCTGTCCTTCCGCGACGACGTCCTCGTCGCCGTCGAGTCGGTGAACCGGCCCGCCGACCACATCGCCGCGCGCCGCCTGTTCACCGCCGAGCCGAAGCCCGCGTACGCCGATCTCGAAGCCAGCGCCTTCGACCTCAAGGCACACCTGAAGTCGCGGGCGGCGTGATGCGCACGCAGGTCGCGGTCATCGGGGCCGGCCCGGCCGGGCTGCTGCTGTCGTTCCTCCTGCACGAAGCCGGGATCGACTGCGTGGTCCTGGAAGCCCGCGACCGGGAGTACGTCCGGCAGCGCGTGCGGGCCGGTGTCTGCGAGCAGCCGACCGTCGAGCTGCTGACGTCGCTCGGTCTCGGCGAGCGGCTGGCGGCCGAGGGCATGCCGCACGAGGGGCTGTCGCTGCGGTTCGACCGCGCCGACCACCGGATCGCCCTCACCGAGCTGACCGGCAAGGCGATCACCGTCTACGGGCAGCAGGAGATCGTCAAGGACCTCATCGACGCGCACGAGGCCCGCGGGTACCCGATCTCGTTCGAAATCTCGGACGTCCAGTTGTCCGATGTGGACACTGATCGGCCGCGAGTGGCTTACCGGGACAGTGGAGGCAACGCGCAGGTCATCGAGTGTGACGCCGTGGCGGGCTGCGACGGCTTCCACGGCGTCTCACGCCCGTCCATTTCGGACAACTTGACGGTGTTCGAGCGCGAGTACCCGTTCGCGTGGCTCGGTGTCCTGGCGCGGACGCCGCCGTCGCACCACGAGCTGATCTACACCCACCACGAGCGCGGGTTCGCGCTGCACAGCATGCGGACGCCGGAAATCACCCGCCTCTATCTGCAGGTCGATCCCCACGACAACCTGGCGAACTGGTCCGACGACCGGATCTGGGCCGAGCTGACCGCGCGGCTCGAGGTGGAGGGCGACTTCGCGCTCCGGGAAGGCCCGATCCTCGACAAGGGCATCACGCCGATGCGCAGCTTCGTCGCCGAGCCCCTGCGGCACGGGCGGCTGTTCCTGGCCGGGGACGCCGCACACATCGTGCCGCCGACCGGCGCGAAGGGCATGAACCTCGCGATCGCCGACGTCCGGGTGCTGGCGCGGGCCCTGGAAGCGTTGCTGCGCGGCGACGAATCCCTCGCCGCGGCTTACTCGGACACCTGCCTGCGCCGGGTTTGGCGGGCCGAGCACTTCTCGTGGTTCATGACGACGATGCTGCACACCGACCCGCACGCGGACGGCTTCGCGCGGCAGCTGCAGCTGTCGCAATTGCGCTACACGACGTCGTCGCGAGCGGCGGCGACCAGCCTCGCCGAGAACTACGTGGGACTGCCGTTCGCCTGAGATCGTCAACTCGTGGTTGACGCCTGGCTGGGCGTCAACCTACAGTTGACGGCATGACCCTTCCCTTCAACGTCAAGCTCGACGACCTCATCAACGCCATCAAGAGCAACAACGAAACGGACGCCCTCGCGCAGCTGACCGACGCGGTCTACGTGGGCCAGCACCTCGGCGAAGTGGCCGACCACCTGATCGGCCACTTCGTCGACCAGGCCCGCCGGTCCGGCGCGTCCTGGACCGAGATCGGCGCCAGCATGGGCGTCACGAAGCAGGCGGCCCAGAAGCGGTTTGTGCCGAAGGTCGATCCCGGCGGCGACCCGAGCGGCACGATCGAGCGCGTCTACGGCCGGTACACCGACCGGGCCCGGCACGTCGTCGTCGAGGCGCAGAAGGCCGCCGTCGAGCACGGCAGCCCGGCGATCGACACCGTCCACCTGGTGCTGGGCCTGCTCACCGAGCCCGCCGCGCTGGCGGCCGGGGCCATCCTGGCCCAGGGCGTGCAGCTGGACGCCGTCCGCGAAGCCGCCGAGGCGCGGCTGCCCAAGGCCGTCGTTCCGGTCCCGGACCCCATGCCGTTCAGCGGGACGGCCAAGAAGACCCTCGAGCTGACCATGCGCGAAGGGCTGCGGCTCGGCCACAACTACATCGGCACCGAGCACCTGCTCCTGGCGCTGCTCGAACAGGGCGAGGGAACCGGCTTCGAGGTGCTCGACGGCCTGGGAATCAAGAAGGACAAGGCCGAGGCGAAGATCCTGGAGGTGCTGGCGGAGATCCTCGCCGCGCGAGGCCAGTGAGGTTCCTGCTGGCCGCCGCGCTCCTCGCACTGCTGCTGGTGACGCTGCTCTGACCGGGTGGGACCAGGGGGTCTTCCCGGTCAGAGCAGCACCGGCTCAGGCGTCGGACTCCGGGCGGCCGTCGGCGGCCCAGGCCGTGTGGAACGACCCTTCGCGGTCCACCCGGCGGTAGGTGTGGGCCCCGAAGAAGTCCCGCTGGCCCTGCACCAAGGCGGCCGGGAGGCGGTCGGCGCGGAGGCCGTCGTAGTACGCCAGCGCCGTCGAGAAGCCGGGCGTCGGGATCCCGAGCTTGACCGCCGTCGAGATCACCGAACGCCACGAGTCCTGCGCGTCCTCGACGGCCTTGCGGAAGCCGCCCGACGTCAGCAGCGTCGGCAGCTCCGGCTCGTCGGCGTAGGCCGCGGTGATGTCGTTGAGGAACTTCGCGCGGATGATGCAGCCGCCACGCCAGATCGAGGCGACCTTGCCGAGGTCGATGTCCCAGCCGTACTCGGTGGCACCCGCCTGGATCTGGTTGAAGCCCTGCGCGTACGCGACCACCTTCGACGCGTACAGCGCCTGCTCGACGTCGTCGGCGAAGCGCTCCAGGGACGAACCCGACAGCGGCGCCGCCGAAGGACCGCCGAGGCCGCGGGCCGCCGCGCGCAGCGACTTCGAGCCGGACAGCGAACGCGCGAAGACGGCTTCGGCGATGCCCGAGATCGGCACACCCAGGTCGAGACCGATCTGGACGGTCCAGCGGCCGGTGCCCTTCTGCTCGGCGGCGTCCTCGACGACGTCGACGAACGGCTTGCCGGAGGACTGGTCGACGTGCGCGAGCACCTCGGCGGTGATCTCGATCAGGTAGGAGTCGAGCCGCCCGGTGTTCCAGGTGCGGAACACGTCGGCGATCTCGGCCGGTGCGTAGCCACCCGCGTGCCGGAGCAGGTCGAACGACTCCGCGATCAGCTGCATGTCGGCGTACTCGATGCCGTTGTGCACCATCTTGACGAAGTGGCCGGCGCCGTCCGCGCCGATGTGCGTGCAGCACGGCTCGCCGTCGACCTTCGCCGAGATGTCCTCGAACAGCGGGCCGAGCGACTCGTACGACTCCTTCGAACCGCCGGGCATGATGCTCGGCCCGTGCAGCGCGCCTTCTTCGCCGCCCGAGACGCCGCTGCCGACGAAGTGCAGGCCCCGCTCGCGCAGCGCCTTCTCACGGCGGCGCGTGTCGGCGAAGTGCGCGTTGCCGGCGTCGATGATGACGTCGCCCTCTTCGAGCAGCGGCGCGAACTCCTCGATGACGGCGTCCGTCGGCCCGCCCGCCTTGACCATGATCACGACCTGCCGGGGCCGCTCCAGCGCGTCGACGAACTCCTGCGCGGAGTACGCCGGGATGAAGTCGCCCTCGTCGCCGAACTGCTCCACCAGCGCGCGGGTCCGCTCCTCGGACCGGTTGTGCAGGGCCACCGTGTGCCCGTGCCGGGCCAGGTTGCGGGCCAGGTTGCGGCCCATGACCGCCAGGCCGGTGACCCCGATGCTCGCCTTCTTGCTCATCCGAATCCTTCCGAAGAACTCTCTCGATTCAGACCCTAGTCCGATCGAGGCCTCAAGGGAGGGCACGGAGGAGCAGCTCACCTAGTTCAGGAGAAGCAGCGGATGGGGCCCTTGTTGTAGGCGAGCATGTCGGTGATCGCCGCGACGAGGTCGATCTGCGCGCCCCACTCGGCCCCGTCGAGCTCGGCGTACGCCCGGTGCAGGTTCCCCGGCAGGCGCTCCTGCTCGCTGAGTGACGCGAAGTCACCCAAGTCGGTCTCCTTCGCCACCTCCAGCGGGGACAGCCCGGCGGCCTTCCCGCGCTCGGCGGTCTGCTGGACGAAGGCGAGGTATTCGTCCACTTTGTCCACGATGTCGAGCCCGCACGGGCCGCCGTGACCGGGCAAGATCACTTCCGGCTCGAGCTCCCGAATGACGTCCAGCGCCTTGCGCCAGCCCGCGACCGAGCCCATCAGCGCGAACGGGCTCCCGCCGTGGAACACCAGGTCACCGGCGTAGAGCACGCGTTGCTGGGGCAGCCAGACCAGGACGTCGTTGGTCGTGTGGGCCGCGTGGCCGGGGTGGATCAGCCGGATCTCGACCTCGCCGGCGTACAGCGTGAGCCGGTCGTCGAAGACGATCTCGGGCGGCCGCGGCCGCAGCTCGCCCCAGTCGTTGCCGACGAAGACACCCTCGTAGGTCTGGATGCCCTCGGCGGCGATCAGCTCGCGGGTCTTGCGGTGGCCGACGACCGTCGCGCCCTCGACCAGGTAGTTGCCGTTGGTGTGGTCACCGTGGTGGTGGGTGTTGACCAGCGTGGTCACCGGGCGGCCGGTGGCGCCCTCGACCGCCGCGAGCAGGGCGCGCGTGCGGCGCTCGGTCGCGCAGGTGTCGATCAGCACGGTGTGGTCGCCGGCGTCGACCAGCCCGCAGTTGTTGATGTACCAGGAGCCGTCCGGCTGGACGTAGCCGTGCGCGTGGTCGGCCAGGCGGGTGACGGCGGCGGCGGAGGGGGAACGATCGGTCACGGCGTCACTATGCCCGAGACCGGGCTCCGCCGGTTGGCCGAATAATTCGGAATTTCGCTGGTCCAGGCGAGTGATACCGCAGGTGACTGGCATTCTGCGCCGTTTCCTGGAACGCTGCGCGGTGTCATCATCGAGATCCGCAAGGTGAAGCACTAACCTGGGTGGGTTCGATAGTTCGCGTGCGACGGCGGCCGGTGGCCGTCGTCGCTTGGTAGTGGTCCGGGAGAGCAGGGCGATGGCCAGCACCGTCACCTCGCGCCGGAAGCAGCTCGGGAACGAGCTCCGGCATGCCCGCACCGCGGCGCGGATGACACAGCAGCAGGTCGCCGAGGTTCTCGGCTGCACCCAGGGCAAGGTCAACAAGATCGAGTCCGGTGCCGTCGGGGTGAAGCTCGGGGATGTGCGATCGATGCTGAACGCGTTCGGGATCAACGGCGAAGAGGCCGACACGCTGATGAACCTGGCCCGGGCCGCGGCCGGACAGCGCGGCCACTGGTCCGGCTACCGCTCGGTGGTGCCGCACTGGTTCCGCACCTTCACCGACCTGGAACCCGCGGCCGCGGAGATCCTCACCTGGCACGGTGAGCGCATCCCGGGCCCGCTGCAGTCCGAGCACTACATGCTCAAGCAGTTCACCGAGGCCGGCGCGACGGACGTGACGTCGCTGGTCCGCAACCGCCTCGACCGCAAGGCGGTGTTCGAGCAGCAGCAGCCGCCCTACTACCGCTTCATCATCAGCGAAGGCGCGCTGCGCCGGGCACCGGGCGGGTACGCGCCCGCGGTGATGCTCGACCAGGTCGAGCACCTGCTGTCCCTCGAGAAGCACCCGCGCGTGTACGTGCACGTACTGCCGTTCGGCGCGCGCCTGGCCGCGGTGCCCAACGACTTCACGATCATGCGGTTCCCGGACCGCACGCGGGACTTCGTCTACATCGAGCACTCCGCCGGCGGGCTGTACCTCGACGACGTCAAGGACTTCAACATCTTCGTCGACTCGTGGGACAGGCTGCGCGGAGCCGCTCTCGAGCGCCAGGAGACCCGGCAGTTCCTCAAGGAGCTCGCGGAGGGTTACCGCGCGCAGATGCAGCAGCTCCAATAGGGCGAATGGCGGCCCGAACCGTCCCGGCCTGTGAACAACTTTCGGTAGAGTCGGTCTGTTGCGCTTGAATCCACCGGAAGTGGACATCGTGGACCCCGACTTCCTCCCCGACGTCATCGACCTCGACCGGCCGAACATCGCGCGCATCTACGACTGGGCCCTCGGCGGCACCGCGAACTGGGCCATCGACCGGCAGTTCGGGGAGCAGGCCGTGCAGGCGTTCCCGCTGGCGAAAACGCTGGCCCGCAGCAACCGCGACTTCCTCGGCCGGGCCGTGCGCTACTGCCTTTCCGAAGGCATCACGCAGTTCCTCGACCTCGGCTCCGGCATCCCGACCGCGGGCAACGTGCACGAGGTCGCCGACGACTACGCCGACGACAGCCGGTGCGTCTACGTCGACAACGAGCCGGTGGCCGTGGCGCACGGGCGGATGCTGCTCGAGGAGGCAGGCGACCCCGAGCGCCACGCCGTGCTGCACGCCGACCTCCGCGACGCCTGCGAGGTCTGGGAAGCCGCGCTGGCCACCGGCGTGCTCGACCCGGACCGGCCGATCTGCCTGCTGACCGTGGCGGTGCTGCACTTCCTGCCGGACGTCACCGGCGTCCGCGAAGCCATCCGCGACTACCGGACGCTCTTGGCGCCCGGATCGGCGTACGTGCTTTCGCACGCGACCGAGTCCGGCGTCGAAGGCGAAGAACTGGAGCAGATCCGGAAGCTCGTGAAGCTGTCCGAGCGGTCGAGTTCGCCCGCGGTTTCCCGGTCCCTCGACGAGATCGCCGCGTTCTTCGGTACCTTCGACGTCGTCGAGCCCGGGATCGTGCCTGTGGGAGAGTGGCGCCCGGAGCCCGGCGCCGCCACGGTCCCCCTCGCGAGCGTGGTCGGCGGTGTCGGCCGCAAGCCTGGAGGACGCAATGACGACGCAGGACCCCGAAGCCCCTGAAGGCGTGGACCTGGAGCGGCCGAACGCGGCCCGCATCTACGACTGGTTCCTCGGCGGCGACGCCAACTGGGCCATCGACCGGCAGTTCGGGGAGCAGGCGGTCAAGACCTTCCCGATGATCAAGACCGTCGCGCGCGCCGGCCGCGACTTCCTCGGCCGCGGCGTGCGCTACCTGGCGCGCAACGGCATCGACCAGTTCCTCGACCTCGGCTCCGGCGTCCCGACGGTCGGCAACGTCCACGAGGTCGCGACGGAGGTCAACCCGGACGCCCGGTGCGTGTACGTCGACAACGAGCCGGTCGCCGTGGCGCACTCCCAGATCCTGCTGGAACAGGAAGGCGTCGCGGGGCGGCACGCGGTGCTGCAGGGCGACCTGCGCGACCCGGCCGACATCTGGAAGCGCGCGCTCGACACCGGCGTCCTCGACCCGAACCGCCCGATCGGCCTGATCATGGTCGGCGTCCTCTACTTCCTCGGCGCCGACGAGCCGGTGGCCCAGACCATCCGGAAGTACCTGTCGCTCCTGCCGTCCGGCTCGTACTTCCTGTCCTCCCACCTGACCGACGACGACCTGCACGAGATGGCCGACGCGGACAGCCGCGAGACGATCATGAAGCAGTACAACAAGTCCAGCACGCCGCTGACCCTGCGGAGCCGGGCCGAGTTCACGTCGTTCTTCGAAGGGCTGGAGCTGGTCGAGCCGGGCATCGTCTACCTCCCGGAGTGGCACCCGGAGGAGATCGAGTCCAAGGCCACGAAGAAGCTCGCGAACGACCCGGCGTTCGTCGGCCACCTCTGCGGCCTCGGCCGCAAGCCGTGACGGCCGCCGCCTACGACGCGGTCGCCGTCCAGTACGCGGAATTCGCCGCCGAGGTCTGGGACAAGCACCCGCTGGAACGCGCGGTGTGGACGGCGTTCGCGGACTCCGTCCGCGGGCGCGGCCCGGTCGCCGACCTCGGCTGCGGGCCCGGGCACCTGACCGCGCACCTGCGTTCCCTCGGGCTGGACGCGTTCGGCGTCGACCTGTCCCCGGCGATGATCTCCCTCGCCCGGGCGGCCCATCCCGGCCTGCGGTTCGAGGTCGGCTCGATGGCGGAGCTGGACCTGCCGGACGCGTCGCTTGCCGGGATCCTGTCGTGGTACTCGCTGATCCACACGCCGCCGGCGGAGCTGCCGGGGTACTTCGCCGAATTCGCCCGAATGTCGGCGTCCGGTGGTCACGTTCTGTTGGGGTGCTTCGAATCCGGCGGCGGACCGCTGACGTCGTTCGACCACAAGGTGACGACGGCCTACAGCTGGCCGCTGGACGAACTGGCCGGGCTCGCGGCCGCGGCGGGCCTCACCGAGGTGGGCCGGGTGTACCGCGAGCCGGGCGCGGGGGAGCGGCCGATGCGGCACGGCTGCCTGCTGCTCCGGAAACCGTAGCCCCGCAGGGCAAGAGCCCCGGTTCCGCAGGAAACCGGGGCTCTTTCGCGGTGTGCAACAGGTTCAGGCGCGCGAGCCGATCCGGCCGCGCATCAGCGGCGTCAGGTCGATCGCGGCTTCCAGCGGGCGGGTGGTCCGGACCCCGTCGGCGTGGCGCCGCAGCGGGAGGTCCTGGTCCGTCGCCCAGGTCGTGGTCTTGCGCAGTGGTGCCTGGATCAGGCTGAAGCCGAAGCGGTTCCGCAGCTCGTTCCCGATGCCGCGGCGGCCACGGTGTTCTTCGTCCTCTCGCCGGAAGAGCGAGTTCACCCGGACGGCCATTCGTCTACACCCCCAGCTCTCGTCGCGGTGCTTCGGTCCGGACCAGCCTGGTCACGGTGAGCGCGCCGGGTGGCGCAGCTTCCTCGACGATCACGCTGTTCCTCCCCCATGAGGTCCTGCGGTGGTTTGGCTCGGTTCTGGTCTCTTCGACACTGAGCCGGTGCAACACTTCAGCGTCGTTTCTGCACTTCGGCCCGCGTCGACGACCGCCCGCCGCGAGCAGGCAGTCATTCACCGACGCCTGCGGCCCCGGCCGATGCGATTAATCCTACTCCTGGAATAATCTTCATGTCGAGGCCGTACCCAGTTGATCACCCGCTTGGCCCTGTGACTTGCTCCATTGAGACACTGAGTAGCCGGGAGCGGGTGCCTTCGACCAGGTCACGACCGCGCCGCCCATCGATCCTCGGAGGTACGACCCATGGCGGATTATCCGTCGTTCGCGGATTACGATCCGAACACGGCCGTGACCCTGTTCGAAGAGGCCGCCTGGGAGAAGTCGTTCGCCAGCGAGCCCAACGGCGGCAGCTGCGTCGAGGTCAACCTGGGCCGCGACGGCCTGATCGGTGTCCGGGACACCAAGCTCGCGACCAGCCCGGTCTTCGTGTTCGACACCGCCGAGTGGGAAGCGTTCCTGATCGCCGTCAAGGCCGGGCAGTTCGACCTGCCCGCCTGACCGCCGTCCGGTGATCATGATCACCGGAAGTCCGGACCACGCCGCGGAAGACAAATGGTGAAGGCCCCCTTCCCCGCTCTCTACGGTGAAGGAGGCCTTCGCGGCCGCCGGGATACGCCTGGGTGGCCGATGTGAGGGGAATCTCACCCGATTGCCGGAAGCTCACCGCCTCGCAGCCGGCCGCGGGTCCGGCGCCAGGCCACCACGACGAGCACCACGAGCCCGATCAGCGGCAGCGTGCTGATCGCCCAGCTCAAGGCCATCGGCGGCCCCGGCTGGTCCAGCACCGGCAGCGCGCGCAGCTCGCCGGTGCCGGAGCCGGCGGGGCCGTTGACGGTGAAGCGGAACGTCCAGTCGCCCGGGCGCGGCATCGACCGGACGTCGAGTCCCCACACCTCGCGCTTGCGCGGGTGCCGGACCAGCGGCTGAGCCCGGCGCTGGGCGCCGTCGGGGCCGGACATGGCGAGGGTGCCGGACTTGCCCTCGATCCCGCCGTCCGGGATGAAGGTGAAGTCCAGCGACTGCATGGCCTTCAGCGGCCAGGTGCTGAACCCGACGGTCAGCCCGTACGGCCCGGCCTGCACCCGTTCGGTGTGCACGATGTTGACCGGCTCGTAGGCGTTCGCCGTCCCGGCCGTGGTGAACAGCAGCCCGGCGACCGCGGCCAGGGCGAGCAAGCTCTTACGCATCAGCGGTTTCCCCCTTCTTCGCGGGCGTCAGCAGGCACAGCATCCCGCCGAACCGCCACCCGGCGAACCCGCCGAGCAGCCCGAGCAGACCGCTGAGCACCGCGGTCGTCATGAGGTACCAGGCCGGCGGCAGGTGCGCGCCGGTGTAGAGCAGCGTCCGCTGCACCGGAAGGCTCAACCCGAGCAGCAGCCCGGCGATCCCGCCGACGACCACCGAAACGCGTCCCGCGCGCCACCCGCGCCGCCGGCCGGCGAGGTAGCCCAGCTCCATCAGCGCGGCCACCGGCAGCAGCGCCATCGGCGTCAGCGACGGCATCGCCGGTACCCCGGAAACCGCGTCCCGCAGCGGCAGGCCGACCAGGTCGGCGTACGCCTGCGCCGCCCACGGCGAGAACCACCAGAACACCGCCTGCACGGCCGCGACCAGCGCCGCGGTGCCCACCGCCCCGCCCGGACGGCGGGCGAACCCGGCGCCGACGGCCACCAGCAGCACTGCCATCATCGACGTCCCGATCGCGACGGCGTCGGCGTAGTCGTCGGGCACCTGCTGCAACCCCAGCGCCAGCACCGGCCCGAAGGTGAGCAGCACGGTCAGCGACGCCAGCGTGCCGAGCCGGCCCCAGCGGTGCTCCCGCGCCGCGGCGAACACCGCGGTCGTACCGATGAGCGACACCGTGATCGACAGCAGCAGCCCGATGTGCGGCGGCGAATCGATGACCGCGTCGAAACCGTAGAGCCCGTGCCACCACTGGTCCCACAGGCCGTACAGCAGGAAGGTCGCCGCGCCGACACCGGAGACCAGGTAGCCCAGCGGGGCCGCGAACGTCCTGCCGAACACGTTGACCACGCGTCCGCCGATGCGCGGGTCGACCGGCCGTCCCGCACGCCGCGCCGCCGTCGTCAGCAGCACGACGGCGAGGCTCGCCAGCCCGACGACCGCGCTGCCCGCGTACAGGAACAGGTGCGGCAGCGTGAAGAACGTGTCCGGCCCGACGTCGTCGTGCCACTGGATGTCCCAGGTGAGCCCGACCAGCGACAGCAGCGACCCGCCGAGCACGACGTTCGCGGGCAGCAACCCGGTTCGCGCCTGTTTCGTCACCGACGTGCTGCGCACGCCGGATGCGGTGAGATCCATGCCCCCTCCTTTACTTGACCAACACGGGAAAGACGACCTGCGCGGGCCCGCCGGGGCCGCGCAGCGAAACGGTGATCTCCCACTGCCCGGCCATTGGCAGCCCGACGTCCGCGGCGCGGAAGCGGCCGGGGCCGTCCGGCCCGGCGGGCACCGGCGCGAGCGCGTGCCCCATCTGCGCCATGACCGGCGCGACCGTGACGGCTTCGGGCGCGGGCCCGGTCACCGCCACCGCGAACGTGTTGGCGCCGACGCGGGGCTGCTCCGCGGAGAACTGGACGGTGTACGGGCCCGAAACCGCCTGCTGGGCCGTGGGTTTCGCGCCGCCGCCACCCCAGAGCAACCACGCGGCACCGGCCGCGACGACCAGGGCGACAACGGCGATCAGCATCGTCGGGCGTTTCACCGGCCGGCTCCTATCGTCGGGACGTCGACCACGGCGGGCACGGTGAGCACCCGGTAGCCGCGTTCGGCCTGCAGCCAGATCCGGTACCGGCCGGGCTCGGCGAAGGTGTAGGTGAAGCTGACGTCCGGACCGTAGGCGGCGACCGTCTCATCAGGACGGTCGACTTGCCCCGCGACCGGCGGGACCATCGCGTGGACGTGCGCCCACGTGGGTGCCTTCGCGGCGCTTTCGCCGACGGGACCGGTGATCGGGCCGGTGATGATCAGGTGGCCGAGCATGCCCAGCCACGGCTGGAGGTCCTGGGCGGGGAAGTGCGCGGTGATCGTGGTCGGCGTCCCGATACCGATGGTGAGGTCGACCGGGGTGCCGTCGATCGTCCGCGGTCCGGCGCCGGGTGGTTCGGGTGCGGGGGCAGCGGTACCGTCGACGTCCACTGTGGACCGAACCAGCTGGACCCCGCCACCGCGCCGGGCGAGTTCGGCGGCGACCGCGTACGTGCCCGCTTCCGGATCGGCGAGGCGGACGCGGTAGTCGCCGGAGCCGACGCGCACCGGGTGCAGGTGGCTCAGCCGGCCGGACGGCGAGACCAGCACCAGGTGCACGAGGGCGTTGTCGTGGACCAGCAGGTCGTCCACCGGACGGCCGGTGGCGCCGTCGGTGAGGCGCAGCTCGAGCTCGTTGTGCTCGTCGCGGACGGCGAGGTTCACCGGCGGCCGTGAGTAATCCACTGTGGACAGCCGAGCGTTCGCGTACGGGTCGGTGACGTTGTCGAACGTCGGATCCAGCCGGCTCCCGGGTGCCGGTGGCGGGGGAGTGTTCGCCGACAGCAGCGCACCGGTGGCGGCGACGGCGATCGCGGCGACCACGCCGGCGCCCGGAATGAGCGCGTACGCGGTCCGCCTGGCCCGCACGCCGACGATCAGGGCGATGAGCAGGAACGCGCCCGCCGCGACGAACCCGCCGTAGGTCGCCTTCTCCCACGGCGGGACCACCCGGGCGGGCACGATGAACGGGATCGTGGCGTTCTGCCCGGCGTCGTCGCTCAGCTGGAGTTCCCACGGCCCCGGTTTGTCGACTTGGAGATTTCCCGGGTACACAGCGGGTGCGGCGCCGAGGACGACGTCCGCGCGCGAACTCGGGACGCCGTCGGCCGCGACGGACAGGTGGAGCGTGCCGGGCGCGGTGCCCTGGTGCGTCACGACGTCGACCCGCAGCGGCGACGGTGTGGTGTCGACGCGCCGGATGATCACGGTGAGTTCGCGCGCGCCGAGCGTCTGGGCGACCTGGACGTCGGCGCCGCTCGGTGCGCCGTCGGCGTGCGCGGTGCCGCCACCGGCCACGATCCCCAGTGCGGCCAGCAGCATCAGCAGTGCGGCTTTCGATTTGCTTCCCATCGTGGAACGAACCTAACCGGTGTGACCGGTGGCGGGCGTCACGGCGGCGAGGGAACGCCGGTCCCCAGGTCGGGGGACTCTGGGCCCGGGGTATCTCAGGGATCGAGGAATTTGCGCAGGTGGGCGACCACGGCACCGGGTTGCTCCTCGGGGAGGAAGTGGCCGCACTCGGCGAGGGCTTCGCCGGTGACGTCGTCGGCGTACTCCCGCCAGATGTCGAGCGTCGGGAGGGTGCCGAGCAGGCCGTTCGCGCCCCAGAGGGCGAGCAGGGGCTGGGTGACGCGCTTTCCGGCGGCGAAGTCGGCGTCGTCGAGCTCGGCGTCGTCGGGGAAGGAGGCGCGGTAGTCGTCGAAGCCGGCCCTGAGGGCCCCGGGCTGGGAGAAGGCGCGGACGTACTCGGCCTGCGCGTCGGCGTCGAGGGCGTGGCGCTGGTAGGTCCAGCGTTCGAAGAAGTAGCCGAGGTAGGCGGCGATGTCCTGCCCGGCGAGGAGTTCCGGCAGGTCGGGCTGGAGGTGGAAGAGCCAGTGCCAGTACGCCTTGGCGATGCCGGTGTCCATGCGCTGCCACATCGCGCGGGTCGGGGCGATGTCCAGCACGGCCAGGCGTTCGACCTGGTCCGGGCGGTCGAGGGCCCAGCGGTGGGCGACGCGGCCGCCGCGGTCGTGCCCGGCGACGGCGACCTTCGCGAAGCCGAGGTGCTCGGCGAGGGCGGCGACGTCGGCGGCCATCGTGCGCTTGTCGTAGCCCTCTTTCGGCTTGTCCGTGCGGCCGTAGCCGCGCAGGTCGGGGGCGATCACGGTGTGCGTCTCGGCCAGCGGGGCCAGGACCTTGTGCCAGCAGTGCGACGTCTGCGGCCAGCCGTGCAGCAGGAACAGCGGCGGGCCGTCGCCGGCGCGGAGGTAGTGGACGCGGATGCCGTTCACGGTGGCCATGGTATCTAACCGGTTCATGGGGTTAGACAGTAGCGCTGCTTCTAACTGTCTTCAAGGGTTAGAATGACGGACATGGAATGGGTCTTCGACGGCGGACGGCCGTGCCTCGACCTCGTCAACACGATGCGCAGCCGGCACGAGGAGGGCGTGGAGCTGCTGACCGGCCCGGACGCGCTGGCCGAGTGGCTTTCGCTGGCGGGGTTCACGACGGGCCCGGTCCCGGTGACCGCGGGCAACGTGCTCGCGGCGAAGGCGCTGCGGGAGGCGATCGACCGCGTGCTGCTGCCGCCGGAGGAACTGTCGAAGATGGACGTCGAGCTGGTCAACAACGCGGCGGCGTCGGCCCCGGCACCCCCGCCGCGCCTGACGCTGGTGGACGGCGTGCTGCGGCGCGAGGTCCCGGCCCCGAAGGACCCGGTGGCGGCGGCGTTCGCGGCGCTGGCGGCGGACGCGATCGACCTGGCCACGAGCGACGCGGAGGTCCGAATCTGCGCGGCGGACGACTGCGGCCAGCGCTTCTGCGACGCCTCACCCCGCCGCAACCGCCAGTGGTGCTCGATGTCCCGCTGCGGCAACCGCGCCAAGGCCCGAGCCCACTACGCCCGAACCCTCGCCCGCGACTGACCCGCCCACCCCCGCGTGCCGCCCCCCCCAATCACGCAAGATGCCCCTCTAATCACGCGAGATGCCCTTCCGATCACGAGTGATGCCTTTCCAATCACGCGAGATCGCTCCCCAGTCACGTGAGATGCGCCCCCCATCACGCGAGTTCCGCTTTCAGGCGCGCGAGTTCCGCCTTCGGGCGCGGGGATGGGAGCCGGGGCCGTTGCCGCCGATCAGCCGGTCGTACACCCGCGGGTGCGCGCGGAACCAGACGTTGAGCTTTCCGACCCACCGCATGGGCGCCGTCCGCGCGCCGGCCGGGATCGGTGTGCTCACCAGCCGCACGGCCCTGGCGAACCGCGAGAAGCGCCGCTGGTCCTCTTCCGTCCACGGCAAACCCAGCGCCTCCCGCAGTGAAAGCGGCAAAGTGGCCCGCACCAACAACATCTGCCCCCGCCGCAACCGCTCCCACCACGCATCCGGGAACCACTTCACCGGCTTCGCCACCGTCCGGATCGTCTCGAGGAGCGTCTGGATCGTCGGATTCTTCCCGAAACCCGCCACCATCTCGTCGTAGTACCGCTCGAACGCCGCCCAGTCCGGCGGCAGGTCGCGCTCACGGACGCCCAGCAGGCGCCCGACACCACACATCTGCGCGTAGTACTCCGCAAGCTCCGATGTGGACAGTGGTCGGCCGAAGAACCGTTGCGCGTCAACCGGAGCCTTCACCAACGTCGCGTGTACCCACGCATACGCCGAAGGATCCAGTGCGCTGTACCGGCGCCCGTCCGCCACACCCGTGAACGTCCGGTGCAACGACCGCAGCCGCGCGGCTTCCACCCGCGCGCCCGCGACACCGCCGTAGACGTAGATCGACAGCGACGCCACCGTCCGCATCAGCCGCGTCCACGGGTCCGACGTGTAGTCCGAATGATCACGCACGCCCGCCGCGACGACCGGGTGCGCCACCTGCAGCACGAGCACCTGCTCGGCCAGGAGCGCGTCGCGGAAGTCGCCGAAGTACTTCCACGCCGCCGTGCCGCGGACGATCGGCCGGGTCATCAAGCCCCGCGGATCAGCATCATCAACGGCTCGGCCACCGGCGTGTCCGTCTCACCCGTCGCCAGCCGCCGCAGCTGCAACCCCGCGATCAGCGCAACCACCGGCCCGGCCAGCCGCGCGGGCTCCGGGACGCCCAACGCCGCCAGGATCGTCACGGCCAGCTCGTCGTACGCCGCGAAGCAGCGCGAAGACGCTTCATGCAGTTCCGGATCGCGAGCCGCTTGCAGGTACAGCTCGTGCGCGCCCAGCTCGTCGGCGCCGAACGGCAGCTGCGCGATCACGTGCTCCACCACCGAGGCCGCCTCTTCGACCGAAAGCCCCGCCGACCGGTAGCCGTCGACGATCGCGCCGAGCTTCGCCGTCTCCTCCTCGGCGAACAGCAGCATCGCCTCGCGCAGCAACGCCGTCTGGCTCGGGAAGTGGTAGGTCAGCGTGCCGAGCGAGACGCCGGCCGCGGCGACGATCCGGCGGTTCGTCAGCCCGCCGACGCCGTGTTCGCCGACGACGGTCAGCGCGCCGCGCAGGATGGCCTCGCGGGTGCTCACCAGCTTGTCGCGGGATGCCGCTCCGGCCACCGTTCGACCTCTTCCAGTTGCGCGGCAAGCGAAATCAGCCGCTCCTCGGCGTGCGACGGGCCGAGCAGCTGCGCGCCGAGCGGCAACCCGTCCGCCGTCTGCCCGGCCGGGACGTTGACCCCCGGCCAGCCCAGCACGTTCCACGGCCAAGCGTACGGGCAGGCGGCGATCATGGCCTGGTCGGTCTCCCAGCCGGACAGCCCGTCGAACGTGCCGACGGCAGGCGGCGGAGTGGCGGTGGTCGGTGTCAGCAGCACGTCGACGCGGCCGAACACCGAGCCGATCCGCCGGTGCAGGCCCGGCTCGAGCGCGCGGGCCAGCCGCAGCGCGGGGCCGGCCAGCAGGCGACCGTGGCCGGCGTTGCTGCGCGTGCGCGGGTCGAGCCCGGTCCGGTCGGGCACCCGCAGCGTCCAGTCGCGGACCCCGGTGAGCGACCGCGGCAGGAACGTCAGCCCGATCAGCCCGTAGTCCGGCTCGACCTCGACGATCTCGTGCCCCAGCCCGGCGAGGGACTCGGCGAGCCGCCGGACGGCGGCGTCGACGACCGGGTCGAGCCGGGTCTTCGTGGCGGTGAACGGGATCCGCGTCGACAGCCCGATCCGCAGCTTCCCGGGCTCGCGTGCCGCCGCCGCGCGGAACACGCCGGGAGCGCCCGCCGCCGCGTCGAGCAGCAGGGCGGCGTCCTCGGTCGTGCGGGCCAGCGGGCCGAGCACGGTGAGGCCGTGGAACAGCTCGCCGCCGGTCGGGATCCGCCCGCGCTGGGTCTTGATGCCGACCAGCCCGGTCCACGCGGCCGGGATGCGCACCGAGCCGGCGCCGTCGGACCCGAGCGCGGCCGCGATGACCCCCGACGCCACCGCGGCCGCGCTCCCGCCCGAAGAACCCCCGGGGGTGTGGCCGGGGTGCCACGGGTTGCGCGTCACGCCGAAGGCCGGGCCCTCGGTGAACGGCCACTGGCCCAGCTCGGGGGTGTTCGTCTTACCGATGATCACAGCTCCGGCCTCGCGCAGCAGCGCGACGGCGGGGGCGTCGGCCGTCGCGCACGGGAATTCGCCCACGCAGCCGAAGGAAGTGGGCAGGCCGGTGAGGTCGACGTCGTCCTTGATCGCGATCGGGACGCCGAGCAGCGGCGCGCGGTCTCCGGCAGCGAGCCGCCGGTCCGCGTCCGCCGCCTCGGCGAGGGCTTCGTCGTCGCGCAGGTATCGGAAGGCGTTGAGCGTGGCCTGGCTCGCGTGGGCGCGCCCGAGCGCGGCCGCGGTGAGCTCGGCGGAGGTGATTTCACCCGCGGCCAGCTGCGCGGCCTGGGCGGCGAGGCCCGTGAAGTCGAGGCTCGTGGCGGTCATGGCGGCCCCCGAAGGTTCTCGTTCGTTCGAACGAACGTTACCGGATACCGGCGGTCTTCGGCCAGCACCGATGAGTTTCCGGGGGCCCGGACGTCTACCTCGCCAACGACTACGTGAGGAGAACCCATGGCCACGGTGCACGCGAGGATGAGCATGTCGCTGGACGGCTTCGTCGCCGACCGCGACGGCGGCACGGCCCGGCTGTCCGACCCCGCCGCGTCGAGCGGCAGCGAGTGGATGACCGGCCTGATCAGGGAGACGGGCGCGGTCGTCCTCGGCCGCCGGTCGTTCGACATGGCGGAGGACCCGGACTGGTACGCCGGCAACTACGAGTTCCAGGTCCCGATCTTCGTCGTCACGCACACCCCGCCGGCGGTGCTGCCAGCCGAGAACGAGCACCTCACCTTCACCTTCGTGACCGACGGGATCGCTTCGGCGGTCAAGCAGGCGCGGGCGGCGGCGGGGGAGCGGGCGGTCAAGGTGATCGGCGCGAGCGTGGTCCGGCAGGCCGTGCGAGCCGGGCTGGCCGACGAGCTGCACGTCCTGATCGCTCCGGTGCTGCTGGGTGCCGGGCTGCCGCTGTTCGGCGACCCCGAGCTCGACGGCGTCACGCTCCGGCGGACCGGCGTGCGCGAGGTCGGGCCGGTCACCGAGCTCCGCTTCCAGGTGCTTAACCCCCTATAGTGGTTAGAAAGCCGAGCCTGGAGGGCCGATGACGTTCGACTTCGCCGGATTCCCCGACGCCGCGCTGGCCGCGATCCCCCGCGTCGACCTGGGTGGCTGGCCGACCCCGCTGCACGAGGCACCCCGGCTCGGCGAAGCCCTCGGCCTGCGGAACCTCTGGTTGAAGCGCGACGACGTGCACCCGCTCGGCGCCGGCGGCAACAAGCTCCGCAAGCTCGAGTACCACTTGGGTGCGGCCCAGGAAGCCGGCGCGGACACCGTGATCACGTTCGGCGCGCTCCAGACCAACCACGGCCGGCAGACCGCCGCCGCGTGCGCGAAGCTCGGCCTGCGCTGCGAACTCGTGCTCACCGCCAAGGTCCCGCGCGACGGCGAGGCGTACGAACGCGGCGGCAACCTCCCCCTCGACCGGCTCTTCGGCGCGACCGTGCACGTCTGCGCCGACGGCGAGGAGACCGGCCGCACCTACGACCGCCTGGTCGCCGAAGCGCAGAAGGAGGGCCGGAAGGTCTTCACCGTTCCGGTCGGCGGCTCCAACGACCTCGGCGCGCTCGGTTACGTCCGCGCCACGCACGAACTGGCGAAGCAGCTGGAAGAACGCGGTGTGGAGCGGGCTCACCTCGTCGTCCCGCACGCGAGCGGCGGCACCGCGGCCGGCGTGACGCTGGCCGCCGGGCTGCTCGGCGGCCTCGGCGTCGGCATCGCCTGCGTCAGCCACCCGCTCGACGAGGCCACGGAAAACCTCCGTGACCTCGTCGGCGGCGCGGCCAAGCTCCTCGGCGTCGAACCGCCGCCCTTCACGCACGCGCGACTGGGCGATTCCACCCTCGGCCCCGGCTACGGCATCCCGACCGACGCCGTCTGGGACGCCCTACGGCTCTTCGGCCGCACCGAGGGGGTGGTGCTCGATCCGGTCTACACCGGCAAAGTGGCCGCCGCGCTGGTCGAATGGGCCGGCCACTTCGCCCCGGACGACCACGTGGTGTTCCTGCACACCGGCGGCATGCCCGGCCTGTACGGCTACGCGCCCGAATTCGCCGCGGCCGTCGAAGGCTGACTCCAGCCGGGTCGACAGCCACAGCAGGGTTCCCAGCAGCACGACGTCGGCGAGCAGCAGCAGCCGCTGCGTGACGCCGATCGGGAAGGCGTCGGAGATCGCGCGGAACGGCGTCACGTCGGCTTCGCTCAGCCGCACGAACACGAAGCTCAGGGCGAAGAGCACGAACGCCCCCGCGGTCAGCCGGATCGCCCGGACCAGCGCGACGCGTTCCGGGCGGCCCCGCAGCGGCTCCAGCAGCGAGATCGCCGCGCCGGGCAAGCTGCAGAACGCGACCAGGCACGCGTAGAGGTGGATCTCGCCGCTCACCGGGTCCGGCGCCTCGGGGTAGCTGGCCGGGAAGATCGCGGCCGCGGCCAGCCCGAGTGCCCACAACGCGAGCAGCAGCCGGGTCGTCCGCGACAGCGGCACGTCGGCGACCTGCAGCGCACCGAGCACGGCGAGCGACCCGATGGCCAGCGAGAGCACGCTCGCCGCGAGCATCCCTTCGCCGCGGTCGGTCACCGTGTAGCTCGACAGCGTGTCGTACACCGGATTGCGCGAACTGATCACGTGCAGCACCACGGCGGTGAACAGGCCCCACCCGATCGCCGCGACCGCGACGAGCCGCCACGGCCTCGTCCGCTTCCCCGCTTCCGTCCCCATGCGTCCAGGGTCGCCGGAAACGCGACCGCCGTGATCAGGGAAGACCCTGATTAAGCCCCTGATTGAAGTCGACGAGGACGAGCGCCTGGTCGTCGTGCCGCTTCGGCCGGGGCCAGCGCTCGCCGTCCGGATCCTGCTTTTCGGCGGTGCGGACGGCGTCCAGGACGGCGTCGGGCCCGTCGGCGCGGGCGACGGCCAGGACCTCGCGCCAGCCGAAGAGCGCGTACTGGTCGACGCCGATGGACACGCCGTCGCTGGCGAGCAGCACCGCGTCGACGTCGGCCCGCGGCCAGCTGCGCCGCACCGAGTGCGCGGCGGCGCCCGGATCGGCTTCGGCGACCCAGAAGCCGTCGTGGGCGTTGCGACGACGGCGGACGTCGGCGCCGGTCTGGAGCAGCCCGCGCCTGCGCAGCCGGGTCAGCCGGTCGTCCGACACGACGTCGACGCCGAAGCCGCCGAACCCGACCACCGGGCTGTCGGCCAGCACGAGCGCGTCGACCCGGTCTTCGAGCCACCGCACGGCCGCGACGGTGCTCGACGGCGAGCGTTGCGGCCGCAACGCGTGTTCGGCCGTGAGGGCGGCGATTGCGCTGGTCAGGACCTCGGTCAGGTCGGCTTCCGGGGCCGCGCGGAGGTCTTCGGCGAGGCGCCGGGCCAGGCGTTCGGCGTACCAGCCGCCCGGGGGCTGCGAGGGATCCGACGAAGTGGCGCCGTCGAGGACGAGCACCGCGTTGTCCAGCACGACGACGTGGTCCTCGGTGGGGCGTGGGTGGCCGTCGGCGCCCACCCCGGCCCGCTCGGCGATCGCGATCTCGGGCATCACCCGACTGTACGTCGCCCGTCCGGGGGCTTCGCGCTGAGCGGGGTGGGGTGGGCGGACCGGGGCCGGGTAAGCCGGAGAGCCCCGGCGTGAACGCGACGCTGACGCCCAAACCCGCCCCCCACCCAGACCTCCCCACTGCCCCGATCCGAAGCCGGAACCGACAACGACATGTCAACCACAGTTGACAACTCCACCCATGTCAACGTAGGTTGACAACCATGACGGAAGCGACGGATTTGGCCGCCCGCGCCGGTGACCGCGACCCCCGGGTGGGGCTGCGCGCGGTCGCCGCGCTCCGGCGGCTGCTGGAACAACTGGAGGCCGTGCAGGTCCGCAGCGCGCGGGTGCAGGGCTGGTCGTGGCAGGAAATCGCCGCCGAGCTGGGGGTCAGCCGGCAGGCCGTGCACAAGAAGTACGGGAGGCACTGATGTTCGAGAGGTTCACGGCCGAAGCCCGGATGGCGGTCGTCGAGGCGCAGATCGTGGCGCGGCAGTCCGGCTCGGTGGAGATCCGGCCCGCCCACCTGCTCGCCGGCCTGGTGAAGACCGGCGCTCCGGTGCTCGCCGAGCTGGGCGTGTCCGCCGACGACATCGCGGCCGAACTGGCCCGCACCCGGCGCCGTGGCGGCGTGAGCGACGCCGACGCCGAGGCGCTCACCGAGTTCGGCATCGACGTCGAGCAGATCGTCGAACGCGTCGAGCAGACGCACGGCGAAGGGGCGCTGGCCGGGCGGCTCGGCCCGGCCAAGCGCGGGCACATCCCCTTCACCGCGCAGTCGAAGAAGACCCTGGAGCTGAGCCTCAAGGAAGCCGCCCGGCTGGGCGACAAGCACCTCGGCCAGGAGCACATCCTGCTCGCGCTGGCCCAGCAGCGCGGCACCGACGACGTGCTCGCCCGGCGCGGCGCGGACTACCTCACGCTGCGCCGGGCGGTCCAGCAGCGCAAAGCGGGTTAGACCGCCCGCTCGCGCCACGTGGTCAGCGGCAGCAGCGCCTGGGTCAGCGGCCCGATGGCCAGTGCGTAGAGCAGGGTGCCGATGCCGACGGTCCCGCCGAGCAGGAAGCCGGCGGCGACCACGGTGACCTCGATGCCGGTGCGCACCAGCCGGACCGAGCGGCCGGTCCGCGCCGCGAGCCCGGTCATCAGGCCGTCGCGGGCTCCCGGGCCCAGCCGGGCGCCGACGTAGGTGGCGGTCGCGAAGCCGTTGAGCGCGACCCCGCCGACCAGGAACGTGATCTGCCACGCCAGCTCGTGCTGGTCCGGGAGGAAGGCGCGGACGACGTCGACCATCACCGAGATGACCACGACGTTCGCCACCGTGCCGATCCCGGGCCGCTGGCGCAGCGGGATCCACAGCAGCAGCACGGCCACCGAAATCACGCCGGTCACCGTGCCGAACGTCAGGCCGGTGTGCTTCATGACGCCTTCGGCCAGCACGCCCCACGGCTCGAGGCCCAGGTGCGCGCGGGTCAGCAGGGCAACGCTCGTGCCGTAGAGGGCGAGGCCCGCGAGCAACTGGACGCTGCGGCGGACGGGGTCACGGGTGATCCGGACGGGCCGGAGATCGATCTGAGCCACATCTCCACTATCGACGAGAAGTGGACTGGTAAACCATAGCCAATTCCGGGATATTGGTCTTATGGAACCGGGTCTCCCACTAGGTGGACGCATCTCAGGGCCACGATTGGCCGTCATGCTGGGCTCGTGGCGGCAAGGTGGCTCCCGGCAGGGCGCGGCCGACCTCGCCGCGGCCATCGAGCTGCAGGTGCTGGACGGCCAGCTCCCGCTCGGCACCCGGCTGCCCGCCGAGCGCGAGCTGGCCGACGCGCTCGGCGCCAGCCGGACGTTGATCGGCGCGGCACTGGACCGGCTGCGGGAGAGCGGGTTCGTCGCGAGCCGCCGCGGCGCGGGCTCGTGGATCGCCGCACCCGGGCGGCGCCGCCGCGGCCCGCTCGCCCCGGCGGGCGACGGCTCGATCGACTTCACCCACGCGTCTTCGCCCGCGATCCCCGGCATGGCCGCCGCGGTCGACACGGCCCGCGTCCGGCTCGCCGACCACCTCGGCGACCACGGCTACCAGGAAAGCGGCCTGCTCGCCCTGCGCGAGCGGATCGCGCGGCGCTACACCGAGCGCGGGCTGCCGACGACGCCGGCGCAGGTCATGGTCACCAACGGCGCACACCACGCGTTCGTCCTGGTCCTGCGAATGCTCGCCGGTCCCGGCGACCGCGTGCTGGTGGAGCAGCCGACGTACCCGAACGCCCTGGAGGCGATCCGCGCGGCGCACGCCATCCCGGTGCCGGTGGCCCTCGACCCGAGCGGCGAGCGCGGCTGGGACATCGCCGGGATCGACGCGGCGCTGCGCCAGGCGTCGCCGCGGTTCGCCTACCTGGTCGTCGACTTCCAGAACCCGACCGGCCTGCGCCTGGACGCCGAAGGCCGCTCCCGGCTCGGGACCGTGCTGGCTCGCGCCCGGACACCGGTCGTGGTGGACGAGACGCTCGTCGAGCTCGACCTCGAGGGCGATCCCCGGCACGGGCCGCCGCCGCTGGCTTCGTTCGCCGGCGACCTGGCCATCTGCGTGGGCTCGGCGTCGAAGACGCACTGGGGCGGGCTGCGGCTCGGCTGGATCCGCGCGTCGGAGGACCTGCTCGGCCGGCTGGTTTCGGCGCGCTACGCGGTCGACCTCGGATCACCGGTGTTCGAGCAGCTCGTGCTGACCGAGCTGATGGCCGACGACACCCTGCTGGACCGGCGGCGCGAAGAGCTGCGCGGCTACCGCGACGCGCTGGCCGGCGCGGTGCACCGGTACCTGCCGGACTGGACGTTCACGCTGCCCGACGGCGGCCTGTCGCTGTGGTGCCGGATGCCGGAGCCGGTGAGCTCGCGCCTGGCGGTGGCGGCGGCGAGCCACGGCGTCCAGGTGGCGCCGGGCTCGCGCTTCGGCGTCCACGGCGGGCTGGAGCGCTGGATCCGGCTGCCGTTTTCGCTGCCGCCGGACCGGATCGACGAAGCGATCCGCCGGCTGAGCGCGGCCGAAGCGTCCGTCCGCGGCACCCCGGCCTCCTTGGACGCGCCCATCGCATGAACGAACCGGTGCGCTGGATGCGAGCCTGCTCCCAGGGATGGGCGGCGTTCATGTGCATCCAGCGCACCGGTTCGTGTTCCACACACCCGCTCACGGACGTGACCCCGTTCGCGGGTACCGCGGCTTCCCGGCACAGCCCCTCGACGTGCCGGGAAGCCGGCGGCTCAGGTGCGCTCGCGGTACTGCGAGTCCTCGCTCGGCGCGGTGAGCAAGGGCTCCCGGAGCGCACCCGGTGTGGGTCCCGGCGCCGCGGGGGCAGCGCGGCGCCGGGACCGGGATCCGACCCGGCCGGGCGCGGTCGGCCGGTCGGAAAGTCTGTGCAGTCGCATGGTTTCGCCCCTGGGGTACGTCGGACGCGCTACCGGCGTCACGAGACGTGAAAGAGCCACGGATTCCGTGCTGGAGCAGGGGAAACGTCACGCCTCAACGGCGTGCGGGCGCACCGTGGTGACCTTGATTTGGGCGCATTTGTCCCCGGCTGCCCGGTCGGGGGTCAGTCGGGAGAGGTGGTCGGCAGGGCGGCTTCCCTGCCTGCGCCGTCGACTTCGTGGTCGCGGCTGGTGCCGATCAGCTTGAGCTGCGTGGTGGTGACGTCGTCGGTGTGGACGGCGAAGGTGTGTCGGGCGCCGCCGGGGCCGTCGTGGCCCGGGGCCGCGGTGGGAGCCGGCGCGCTCGGAGCCGTGGTGCCACCGGGGAGGCCGGGCGTGGTGTCGCTGCCGCCGCCCGTGGCGCGGGTGCCGGAGTCGCGCGGCTGCTCGTGGACCGGCGGCAGCGACTCCGCGTGCCGGACGACGAGGCGCACGACCGCGACCCGGGTGACCTGCTGCTCGTCCGCCGCCGTCGTCGTGGGGACCGCGGCCGGGACGGTCTCGAAGACCACCGCAGCGGGAGCCTGGGTGACGACGGCCGTCGTCACACCGGGCACGGTCGCGACGACGCCGCCGGAGTTGGAGCCGCCGCTGAACACCGGGCCGAGGAGGTCGTCGAGCGGCAGCAGCACGGGGGCGCCGGGGTTGCCTGCGGGCGGCTGGGTGAGCGGCGCGAGCACGGTGTGGGTGAGCGTGCCGGTGACGGCGCCCACGGTGTCGGTGACCGTGGAAAGCGTCCCGCCGACCACGTCGAGGAGCCCGCCGACGAGGCCGCCGACCAGGCCACCGCCGGACGAAGTGGCCTGGGGGGCCGAGTCGGCGGCGGTGTCCTTTGTGGTCGCTCCGGTGACCGCCGTGAGCGTGCCGCCGACGAGGTTGCCGAGCAGGTTTCCGCTGGACGACGTGGCCTTCGGTGCCTCGGCGGTGGAGCCGGCCGGAGAAGTGGTCTTGGTGGTGGCCGTGGGCTCTTCGGGGGAAGTGCTTTCCGAGGAGGTGCCGACCGGCTGCTCGGCGGTGGCGCTGCTCGGCGTGGTGGCCGGTTCTTCAGCGGCCGGGCTGTCCTTTGTGGTCTCCGGAGTGGTCTCGGCCGCGGTGGACGATTCGTCCGCCTGCGGCTCGTCCGCCTGCGGCGACTCGGCGCTGTCGGTCTTCGGCCGCACCGCGCAGGTGCCCTCGCCGCTCTCGTGGTGGTTCTTGCGGTGCCTGGCGTGCCAGAGCGGCTTCGCGGCATGGTCCACAGTGGAGACCACGGGCGCCTCGGGGCACACCGGGCGTTCGGCCGCCGATGCGGTGCTGCCGGACAGCGCGCCGCCGAGCAGCCAGCCCGCGAGGGTCAGGCCGCCGGCGACCAGGATCTTGGCGGCGGGCCGCTGCAGCGCGGCCGTCCACGGGCGCGGCGCGCGTGCGCGCGCGTACGAGGTTTCCGGTTCACCCCGGGTGAGCGCAGGCCGCGCGGGAGCGTCGCGGCGCGCGTCCGCCGTGCTGCTCACCGCCACCACCACCGTCCGCGCCTGCGGCTTCCGCGATTTCCGCTCGAGCCTGTTCTTGCTGGGGTCTTTCTCCGGCCAGGTCGCAGTTCCCCCGGGGCTGCACTCGTTCTAGCACCGCTCGGAGTCTTTCATCTCTCCCGCGTTCGATCCAGCCCGTAGGCCCGAGCGGCCCGGCCGGGCAACGCAACTGCGGCCGACGAGTTGATCACTCTCAGTGCCGTTCGGGTGCTTTCTTACGGCCATTCGGACGAGTTCTGCAACTTGCACGCTTGGGCGTTGACCTGATGTTTCCGTGTCGCTGAACGCGCTTTGTGTCGAGTCGGTTCCGCTCGGTGCGCGCGCTGCGGTTTCGGCCACACGACCGGAATTCGACCCGGGAGGTGGGACAGGCACTGGGCCGAATGGGTTCCGGCGCGGCTTCGCTTGCCCGGCACCGAAACTGTGCTCCGCGAGCGGGTCCGGGATCCGGCTGCGGTCCGTGATCACGAAGTCCTCGGCTCGGCGGCTCCCGGCGCGGCCGGCACGCCGGACGGTCGCCAGGCGGAGCCCGTCCCGCCGACCCGCCCATGACCACCGATGCCGTCGCGGGAGCAGCGGTCGTCATTGCGGAGAGTGACGACCGGAAGCGGCAAGTGGCGGACGCGCGGCCCGGGCCGTTCGGGCTCCGGCGCGCCGGCCGCACCGGGGCGGCACCCGGTACGGCGCCGGGAACGGCGTCTACTCAGCCGGATCGCGGTGATCAGACCAGTTTGCGCAATCGGGTGATGGCTTCGTCGATGACCTCGTTGCGCTTGCAGAACGCGAAACGCAGCAGGTGTTTCCACTCGTCCGGGTGATCGGTGAAGACCTTCACCGGCACCGCGGCCACCCCGACCCGGCCGGGCAGTTCCCAGGCCAGCTCGGCGGCGTCGGTGAAGCCGAGCGGCCGCACGTCGACGCAGACGAAATAGGTCCCCGCCGTCGGCCGGACGGTGAACCCGGCGTCCGCGAGCCCGGCCGAAAGCCGGTCGCGCTTCTCCTGCAGCGACTCGCGCAAGCCGTCGACCCAGGCCAGCTCGTGGTCGAGCGCGTGGGCGACGGCCGGCTGCAGCGGTCCGCCCGACACGAAGGTGATGAACTGCTTCGCCGCCTTCACCGCCGCGACGAGCTCCGGTGTCGAGCAGACCCAGCCGATCTTCCAGCCGGTGCAGTTGAACGTCTTGCCGGCACTGGAGATGCTCACCGTCCGCGGCCGCATGCCGGGCAGCGTCACCAGCGGGATGTGCTCCGCGTCGTCGAAGACCAGGTGCTCGTAGACCTCGTCGCAGACGGCGATGAGGTCGCGTTCGACGCACAGCGCCGCGAGCGCTTCCAGCTCGGCGCGGGTGAACACGGTCCCGGTCGGGTTGTGCGGTGAGTTCACCAGGATCGCCCGGGTCCGCGGCGTGACGGCGGCGCGCAGGCCGTCGACGTCGAGGCCGAACCGGCCGTCCGGGCCCTCGACCAGGCTGACGACCCGGCGCTCGGCCCCCGCCATCGCGACGGCGGCGGCGTAGGAGTCGTAGTAGGGCTCGATGACGATCACCTCGTCACCGGGCTCGGTCAGGGCCAGCAACGCCGCCGTGATCGCCTCGGTGGCGCCCGCGGTGACCAGGATCTCGGTGTCCGGGTCGTACTCGGTGCCGTACCGCCGCCGGTGCCGCGCGATGGCGGCCCGCAGCTCGGGCCGTCCGGGCCCCGGCGGGTACTGGTTGGCCCCGCCGAACAGGGCGTTCTTCGCCGCTTCGAGCATGCCGGCCGGGCCGTCGGTGTCCGGGAAGCCCTGGCCGAGGTTGACGGCGTCGTGCCGGACGGCCAGCGCCGTCATCTCGGCGAAGACGGTCGAGGTGAAGGGCCGGAGCCGGGGGACGAGAGCAGGTTCGCGCACGATCAGCCATCCTCACGGACAATGGTGAGGTGGAGCAACTGACCCCCGCGAAGGTGACGCCCGCCGACCCACCGGGCGGCGCGGCCGGTGAAGAGGAAAAGCGGCGCGCGCTGCGCAAGATGAAGCTCGTCGCGCTGTCGTTCCTGCTCGGCGCCACGCTCGTGTTCCTGCTGGCCAGCTGGGCGCAGGCGAGCGGCTGGCCGGGCTGGGTCGGGTACGTGCGCGCCGCGGCCGAGGCCGGCATGGTCGGCGCGCTGGCCGACTGGTTCGCCGTCACGGCCCTGTTCCGGCACCCGCTGGGGCTGAAGATCCCCCACACGGCGATCATCCCGAACAAGAAGGACGCGCTGGGCAACAGCCTCGGCGACTTCGTCGGCTCGAACTTCCTGTCCGAGGAGGTCGTGCGCGACAAGCTCAAGCGCGTCGAGATCGCGCGGCGGCTCGGCGCGTGGCTCGCGGAGCCGGACAACGCCGAGCGCGTGACGTCGGAGCTGGCCACGGTGGTGAGGGCGGCCGTGAAGGTGCTCCGCGACGAGGACGTCCAGGCGATCATGGAGCAGGCCGTCGCCCGCCGGATCATCGACAAGCCGTGGGGCCCGCCGCTGGGCAAGATCCTGCAGGGCGTGTTCGCCGACGGCGCGCACCACAAGCTCGTGGACCTGATGTGCGACCGCGGCTACGAGTGGGTCCGCGACAACCACACGACGATGCTGCGCGTGGTGTCCGACCGGGCGCCGAGCTGGTCGCCGAAGTTCGTCGACGAGATGCTCGCGGACAAGGTCTACGGCGAGGTGCTGTCCTTCGCGTGGGCGGTCAAGACCGACGTCAACCACCCGATGCGGCTGGCGCTGGACAAGTTCCTCGGCGAATTCGCCCAGGACCTGCAGACCAACCCCGACGTGATGGCCCGCGCCGAGCAGGTGAAGGGCCAGCTCGTGCACCATGAGGAGGTGCAGCGGCTGATCGGCTCGGCGTGGAGCACGGCGAAGGAGATGCTGCTGACCGCGGCCGAAGACCCGTCCAGCGAGCTGCGCCGGCGCGTCCGCCTCGGGCTCACCTCGCTCGGGCAGCGGCTGATCGACGACGACCAGCTGCGGTCGAAGGCCGACGGCTGGGTCGAGGGGGCCGCGGCGTACCTCGTGAAGAACTACTCACGGGAGATCACCACGATCATCACCGACACGGTCGAGCGATGGGACGCCGAGGAGACTTCGCGCAAGATCGAGCTCCAGGTGGGCCGTGACCTGCAGTTCATCCGGATCAACGGCACGGTGGTGGGCGCGCTCGCCGGGCTGGTCATCTACGCCGTCGCGGAGCTGCTGTTCTGACGGCCGGGATCTATACCACACCTGGAGGAGCTTCAAACCAGTTGTCCACAGGAAGCTGAGTTATCCCCGGGGTTATCCACAGGTTTTCACGGTGATGGCCTAACGGCTGTCCACAACGTGTGGGGGCAGCGCGGTCCGAGGCGTGGATATGTGGTGCTTCGTCCCCCAGTTGTCCACAACCGTTCGAGTGTCCGCCGCTCGGATGAGGGCCGTCAGCCCGCCGCAGCGCGGGCGCGCCAGCCCCGCGCCTTCTCGCGGTTGCCGCAGACGCGCATCGAGCACCACGTGCGCGAACGGTTGCGCGACTCGTCGTAGAACGCCCACAGGCAGGTGTCGGCGGGGCAGATCTTCAGCCGGATCCAGTCGCCGCGCACGACCAGCCGCGCGCAGGCGGCGAACACCGCGCCGACGACGTCGTCCGCGACGAGCGCCGGACCGTCGGCGGTGAGGGAGATCCGGGTGCCGACGCTGACCGTGCCGTCGCTGCCGGGCGGCAGCCGCGGGTCGCCGATCGCCGCGCGCAGGGCGTCCCGCGCCGCCCTCGCTTCGGCCACGGGATTGGCCGTCAAGGCGTGCGCGGCCGCCCACTCGCGCCACTGCCCGGCATCTTCGAGCAGGTCAGTGCCCTCTTCGACGTTGACCGTGTTGAGGAACTCCACCACCAGGGAGGCGTCGGTGTGCACTTACCGAGTGTACGGCGGTTGCCTTCGGGGGTACTAACCCACATAATCGCTTCACTGGTTACTCACGATCGAAGGGAGCGACGATGAGTGCGGTACCGACCCTGGGTGTGGTGGCCCTCGACTGCCCCGACCCGGCGGCGCTGGCCGAGTTCTACCGAGCGGTGCTGGAGTGGGGCGAGCCCGAAGTGGTCGCGGACGGGCACTGGGCGACCTTGCGCAATCCCGAGGGCGGCGCGGGCATCGCGTTCCAGCGGGTACCCGACTACCGGCCGCCGGCCTGGCCGTCCGCGGAGAACCCGCAGCAGTTGCACCTGGACCTGAACGTCACGGACCTGGAGGCGGCGCACGAGCGCGTGCTGGGGCTCGGCGCGAAGCTGCTCGACGACCAGCCCAAGACGTTCCGCGTCTACGCCGATCCGGTCGGGCACCCGTTCTGCCTGTGCGCCTGCTGACCGGTTTTTGCGTAGGCTTCGCGGTGTGATTTGTCCGAAGTGTCAGAACCAGATGCGGACCGTCGACAAGAACGGCATCCACATCGACCAGTGCGACGGCTGCCGCGGGATCTTCCTGGACCGCGGTGAGCTCGAGGCCATCGTCGGTGCGGAGAGCTCGTACTACGGCCAGCAGCAGCAGCCGCCGCCCTACCAGGCCGGTCCGGCGCCGACCGCGCACTACGGCCGCCCGGACTCGCCGCGTCCCTACCGCGGCGGCTACCCGGACTCGCCCAAGGCGTACCGCGGTGGTTACGCGGACTCGCCGCGGCCGCACCGCGGGTACTCGGATTCGCCGCGGCCGTACGGGCACGGGCACCGCAAGCGCAGCTTCCTCGAGAACCTGTTCGACTGAGATGGGGCTCGACCTGCGGATCTGCCCCGCCTGCGGCGATTTGGGCGAGCGCCCGATCGTCGCGGGCGCGGTCCTCACGTGCCGCCGGTGCGGGCACGAGTGGCCGTTCCGGAAGCTGCCGCTGTTCGCGGTGACCGGTCCGAGCGGAGCCGGGAAGTCGACGGTCGGGCCACTGCTGGCCGACCGGTTCGGTGGCGACGTCGTCGTGCTGGACCAGGACATCCTGTGGATCGGCGCCCTGCGCGACGAGGTCGGTGCGTTCCGCTCGGTGTGGCTGCGGATGGCGGCGATGCTGCACCAGAACGGCCGCCCGGTCGTTCTGTGCGGCACGGTGGCGCCGCCGGAGTTCGAGCCGCTGCCGGAGCGCGCGTTCTTCAGTGAGATCCACTACCTGGCGCTGGTCGGCTCGCCGGAGTCGTTGCGCGCGCGCCTGCGGGCCCGCCCGGCGTGGCGGGAGTGGGACGAGCCGCGGATCGAAGAGATGCTGGAATTCAACGACTGGCTCCAGAAGTCCGCCGACGAACTGGGCGTGCACGTTTTCGACACGACGGAGGTCGCGCGGGAGGCGACGGCCGACCACGTGGAGCAGTGGGTCCGCGCGCGGCTGCCTTAAGACAACGGCCAGGTGCGGCCGTCGGGGGAATCGAGCCAGAACTCCTGGCGGTCGCCGGTCACCGTCACCCCGAACCGGTCGCGGTCGGGTTTGCCCAGCTCGCACCACTCGACGAAGGCGGACTCGGCGAGCTCCCACAGCGCTCGCGGGCCGCCCTGGGCGACCTCGTCCGCGCCGCCGCGCTTGCGGTGGCGGACCCACGAACCGTCCGGGTGGACCAGCGCGACGCCCGCCCCTTCGTCGTCGCGTTCGCGCACCGGGCGGACGCCGGGCAACGCCAGACCCGCGAAGAACTCGAAGTGCTCACGGGGCTGGAGCACGGTCGACATCGGCAGCCGCGTCTGCTCCCAGTCGCCGCGCGACGGCATCGGCAGCGGACCCGTCTCCGGCAGCCGGTGCGCGCGCAGCGGCATGAACCGGCCGTCGCGCGCGAGGACGCGGCCCTGCGCGGTGCCCTCCCCGCCGGCGACGAGCCGGACCAGCCCGGCGCCGATCGGCCGGTTCAGCGTCGTCACGATCAGCCCGCCCGGCGCCGTCTGCGCCAGCCAGGGGAGCGGGATCTCCGACACCGAAGCCGTGCACAGCACCCGGTCGAAGAGCGTGCCGGCCGGGAAGCCGAGCGCGCCGTCGCCCACCGCGCACGCGGGTCGGTACCCGGCGGCGGCCAGCCGTTCGCGCGCGGCCGCGACGAGCGCCGGGTCGATGTCCACAGTGGACACGCGGGCGGCCCCGCAGCGATGGCTCAGCAGGGCGGCGTTGTAGCCGGTGCCGGTGCCGATCTCGAGCACGCACTGCCCGTCGCGCACCCGCAGCTCCTCGAGCATGATCGCCATGATCGAAGGCATGCTCGACGAGCTCGTCGGCGTGCCCGCCAGTGGACCGGTGCGCCGGGCGAGCTCCCAGCGGCCCGGGTCGTCGTCGAGCTGCGTGACCAGCACGTCCCGCGAGTAGACGGTCTCCAGCCAGCCGGGGTCGCCGCGCTCGACCGCCGCCCACAGCCCGCCCGCCGGCACGAAGAACCGCGGCAGGAAGACGTGGCGGGGGACGGCGCGGAAGGCGGCGATCCACTCCGGCGCGTGCAGGACGTCCTCGTCGAGGAGGTGCTCGACGAGGCGCCGCCGCAGCCGGGCCGAGCGCGTCATGGGACCACGGTAGCGGTGCGCGTCACACCCGATGGTTGCAAGCAGAGTGCTTGCAATAGCTAGCACTCGCGCGTACCGTCGAAAGTGTCGCGAGGAGGTGACCGGATGACGGAGACCGGTGGGACGTCAGGATCCGGCAGTCCCATGGAAAAGGTCGCGGACATCGCTTCCGACATCGGCGAGTACATCCGCCAGCAGCGCAACACCGCGAAGATCTCGTTGCGCCAGCTGTCGAAGCTCGCCGGCGTGTCCAACCCGTACCTGAGCCAGATCGAGCGCGGGGTGCGCAAGCCCAGCGCGGAGATCCTGCAGCAGATCGCGAAGGGCCTGCGCATTTCGGCGGAAGCGCTGTACGTGCAGGCCGGGATCCTCGACCTGCCGACGGGCGGGCCGGTGGGCGACGCGATCCGCGCCGACGCCGAGCTGACCGAACGGCAGAAACAGGTCCTGCTCGACGTCTACGAGTCCTTCCGCCGGGAGAACGCCGCGGCACGGCCGGCCGCCACTCCCGCCACCGACAGCACACCAGCCGCGAAACCCGAGGAGTCAGCATGACCACCCCCAAGACCGAAGACGTCAAGAAGGCCGTCACCACCGCCCTCGACCAGGTCCGCACCCCGCTGCTCGCCGCGCTCGGCGCCGGCAACCTGGCCACCCACGCCGTCACCGACGCCGTGGCGAAGGCCAAGGAGAACGTGACCAAGAGCGGCGAGGTCGCCCGCAAGAACCTGCAGGAGCTGCCGACCGACGTCGAGAGCCTCCGCGAGAAGCTGGACCCGGCCGAGCTGCGCAAGGTCATCGACGAGTACACCGAGGCCGCGCTCAAGCTGTACAACAAGCTGGCCGAGTCGGGCGAGCAGGCGTGGGACAAGATCGCCGCGCAGCCGCAGGTCAAGAAGGCCATCGAGCAGCTCGAAGAGGCCCTCACCACCGCGCAGGGCCAGGCCGAGGTCGTCAGCACCGAGGTCCGCGAGCGCGTCGACGGTGTGCTGGCCAAGGTGACCAAGCGCACCCGCTCGGCCGGCGAGAAGACCGCCCGCAAGGTGACCGAGGCCGCCGGCGAGACTGCCGACGCCATCGAGGAGCTGGGTGACGACGTCGCCCACGAGACCCGCTCGGCGAGCCGCCGCGTCGCGAACAAGACGGCCCCGAAGACGGCCGCCCCGGCCCGCCGCACGACCACGTCGGGCACCACCGGCGCCGCCGCGAAGAAGCCGGCCGCGCCGAAGACCGACAAGTAAAAACGCCGTGAACACCCGGCCCCGCCATCGGCTGCCCGACGGCGGGGCCGGGGTCGTTCGGGTGGTTTGCCGTAAGCTGTCGCTGTGCTAGTCGCCATCTGGATCCTCAATGTCATCCACTGGGGCAGCGCGCTGGTCGGGCTCTTCGCCTTCGTGCACGCGCTGCTCCAGCGCGCCGACGCCTATTCCGCGGCCGACCGCAAGACCAAGCCCATCTGGATGCTGATCACCGGCGGCGCGACGCTCGCCATGGTGCTGTTCCCCGTGATGGGCCCGGGAATGATCTTCTACGTGCCCGCCATGGCCGCGGCCCTGGTCTACATCGTGGACGTCCGCCCGAAGCTGATCGAGGTCCAGCGCGGCGGCTCCAGCTGGTAGTTACTCTGGCGGGGTGACCTGGACCATCGCCGGGAGCCTCGCCGTCGTTCCCGCCCCCACGCGTACTGATCTGCTCGCCGAGCCCGTGGCCAAGGCGCTGGCCGCCCTTGCCGACCCGGATGCCGTCGGCGTCGCGGAGATCGACCCGTCGCTCGCCGACACCGCGGCCTTCTGCGAGGCCTACGGCTCGCCGCTCGAGGCGTCCGCGAACTGCGTCGTCGTCGCCGGCAAGCGCGCGGGCGAAGTCCGCTTCGCGGCCGCGCTCGTGCTCGCGACCACCCGCGCCGACGTCAACGGCGTCATCAAGCGCCGCCTCGACGTCCGCAAGGCGTCGTTCGCGCCGATGGACGAAGCCGTCTCGTTGACCGGGATGGAGTACGGCGGCATCACGCCGGTCGGCCTGCCCGCCGAATGGCCCATCCTGCTCGACCGCCGCGTCGCCGAGGCGCCCGAGCTCGTCATCGGCAGCGGGATCCGCGGCAGCAAGCTGCTGATCTCCGGCGCCGCGCTGGCCGCCCTGCCCGGCGCGGAGGTCATCGAGGACCTCGCCCGGTGACGTCCGTCTGGCTCCGGTACCTGACCGGTGCCGACATCGACGCGCTCGGCGTCACGGACGCGGACATTGTCGGCGCGGTCGAGGACGTGCTCGCCGACCACGGCCGCGGCCAGGTCGTCTTCGAGCCGCGGACGCACCTCGTGCCGGACAACGGAGGCAAGGGCCACTTCAACATCCTCCGCGGCCACCTGTCCGCGAAGCAGGTCAGCGGTGTGAAGGTGGTCGGTGACTTCGTCGGCAACTTCGAACGGGGCCTCCCTTCGGAAATGGCGTTGATCCTGTTGCTCGACCCGGACACCGGCATGCCGCGGGCCATCGTCGACGGCACGATGATCACCGAGGCCCGCACCGGCGCGATGACCGCCGTCGGCGCGAAGTACCTGGCCCGCCCGGACGCCCGGGTGCTCGGGCACATCGGCGCCCGCGGTACCGCCTGGTGGAACGTCGTGCTGCTGGACTCCTTGTTCGACTTCGCCGAGATCCGCGTGACGAGCAAGCGCCCGGAATCACGGGAGGACTTCGGCCGCCGGCTGTCCGAGCGGCTCGGCAAGGACGTCCGCGTCTGCGCCACGGCCGAGGAGACCCTGGACGGCGCGGACATCCAGGTCGAGGCCTCCCGGCTGGTCGAGCCCGAGGCGCTGGTGCGCCGCGAGTTCCTCCGGCCGGGCACGTTCCTGGTGCCCTACGGCACGATCAGCGCGCTCGAGCTCACGCTGCTCGACGACGTCGACAAGGTCGTCGTCGACGACTGGCGCGAATCGCGGTCCGGCAACCCGCGGTTCGGCGCCCTGCGCCCGCAGCTCGACGCCGGTCTCCTCACCGAGGACAACGTCCACGCCGAGATCGGCGACATCGTGGCCGGGAAGAAGCCAGGCCGCGAGCACGACGCCGAACGAATCCTGTTCTGGCACCGCGGACTGTCCACAACGGACGTTGCGGTGGCGAACATGATCCTCGCCCGTGCCGAGGCTTCCGGCGTCGGCACCATGCTGCCCTACCGATGATCGTCTCCGACAGCGAGTTCGCTGACAGTGAACGGTTGGTTCTGGACAAACCGCTGGTAGAAGCCCTGACGCGGCGCCGGGAAGAGGTCTTGGCGGCCCTTGCGGAGCCGGGCAATCCGGTCTACGGCGTCACCACGGGGATGGGCCGGCTCGCGGGTGTGGCGCTGGATTCCCGGCAGCAGGCCGAGCACCAGCGGAACCTGCTGATCGGCCGGGCCGTCGGCGGGCCGCCGTGGCTGCCGCCCGAAGACGTCCGCGCGCTGCTCGTCGTCCGGCTGCGCGACTTCCTGCGGCCGTGGTCGGGGGTGAGCCCCGAGCTGGTGCAGTTCCTGGTGGACCGCTTGAACGACGGCTTCACGCCCGCTGTCCCGCGCTCCGGGCTCGGCAGTTCCGGCGAGATCATCGCGCTCTCCCACGCGTTTCAGACGTTCCTCGGCATCGGCACGGTCCTCGAGGACGGCGTGGAAGTGCCGGCCGCTTCGGCGCTCGCTGCGCGGGGTGCCACGCCTTACGTCCTCGGGCCGAAAGAGGGCGCTTCGCTGCTTCAGGGTTCTCCGCTGGCGGTGATGCACGCTGCGCGGGGCTGGACCGAGGCCCAGCAGCTCATCGACCTGCAGACCCTCACCGCGGCGATGGCGATCGACGTGCTCGGCGCGCCGCGCGCGGTGTTTTCCCCGGTCATGGCGGGCGGCGACGACCACCTGCGGACGGTGCTCCACGAGCTGGCCGGGCTCGTGGGCAGCGGCCCGGTGCGGCCCGGCGTGGTGCAGGCCCCGCTTTCGGTGCGGGTCGCGCCGCGGGCGCTGGCGCACGCGTCCCGTGTCAACGGCGACCTGCACGAGACCCGGCGGCGCTGGGAGACGATGCCGGGCGATTCGCCATCCTTCGTCGACGGTTCGTTCGTCCCGGGGACCGCGTACCACGCGGTGGACCTGGGGTTGCGGATGGACGCGGTGACGGCCGCGCTGGTGCATCTGGGTGAGATTTCGGTGCAGCGGACGCACCGGTTGCTGGACGAGCGGTTCAGCGGGTTGCCGCCGCAGCTCACGGCCGATCCGGGGCCGCGGGCGGGTTTGGTTCCGCTGCACAAGCGAGCGGCGGGCGAACTCCACGCCCTGCGCCGGCTCGCGACCCCGGCCACCCTCGGTTCGATCGACACCTCGGCCGGCCAGGAGGACGTGCAAGCGTTTGCGCCGGCAGCGGGCGAGCAACTGCGCGCGGCGGCTTCGCACCTTTTCGCCATCACGGCGTGCGAGCTGATCACGGCTTCCCAGGCCCGGTACTTGGCCGGCGGGGACGGTGCGCCGGGGCTTCGCGCGGGTTATGAGTGGGTGCGGTCGGTCGTGCCGCCGATGGATGAGGATCGGCCGTTGGGGTCCGAAGTCGAGCGCCTGATCACGGCGTGCCGGGCGGCTTTCTTCGATGACCTGGAGACGCTTGCCTGACGGGGCTTTTCGGCGCCGTACCTGGCGGATACCGGCGGCCCGGTTCACTTCGCCGGAACCCGCCGCCCGCGGGGGCGCCCCCCGTCTCGACACTATCGCGCGGCACCGACGTTTTCGGGGCTGCGACAGGGAAATCCACGGGGTTGTCCACAAGCTTGCCCTCATGTGGATAACCGGCCCCCGGAGACCGCCGAATCGGACAGCCGGCGCGGGCGGGGCGTTACGTTGGTTGGCGAGCGCCCTCCGGGGACGCGGACCCCGGGAAAGGAGGGATACGACGACGGGTCCGCGTGAAGGTGAGGGTGCGGGCATACGGGCGGAAGCCCAGATCGCGATACAGAGGGAGGGCACCTGCGGACTTCGGATGATTGATCACCGGGTACACGACGGCTTCGCGAGCGCCGGCGTGGTGGGCCGCGCGCAGCGCGGCGAGGCACACCGCGCGGGCGAGCCCCGTGCGGCGGAACTCCGGCAAGGTTCCGACGGGCTCCAGCTCGCCGACGGCATTGCGCTCGTCGAGCCAGATCAGGCATTGGGCGGCGAACCGGCCGTCGGGTGCCTCGACGACCCAGTCCAGGTCGCCCCGGTACGGCCAGGCGGCCATGACGGCCCGGTAGCTCGGTTCGGTCACCCTCGACGGGTGCCAGACCGCGCGGTGCACGGCGACCCGGCGGGCCAGATCGTCCGGCCCGACCGGCCGGAGCGTGAACCCGGCGGGCACGACCGGCTCGGGCACATCCACGAGGAGGCGAGACATATACGACTGGAAAACGGAACTCTCCCGACGCGCGTAACCGCAATGCTCCAGAGCGGCGACGAGATGCTTCTCGGCGTCGAGCACGGTGACAGCGAGCTCGGCTGCGGAGGCGGTGTCTTCGAACCAGGCAAGCACCTCGGACGCGAGTCCGGGGCGCGCCGGATCCACGAGCAGCGCCAGTTCACCGGGTAGCGAAAGCCAGCCCCACGCGACGACTTCGCCATCCGCTTCCCACAGCACGGTCGGCCACTCGGCTTCCCGGCCGGCGTGCTGGAACCGCTGCCACGCGAGATCCCCGACGTGCAGCGAACTCGACTTCGACCAGATCCGCTGCGCCAGGCTCTGCATGGCTCGCAGGTCGGCCGGACCGGCGTAGCCGCGGCGCGTGACGTCGGCGAGCATGGGCAGAATCGTGCTGTGCCGCGTCGGCCTTTGCCAAGCGGTTTTACCGCGGAGGTGGGGGTGGACGTCGGACTGCTCGGGCGCGCGGCCGCGATGTTCGCGGTGACGAACGTCGACGACCTGGTGCTGCTGGCGGTGTTCTTCGGCCAGGCGGCCGGCCGCCGCGGTGCGCTCAGGGTCGTGGCGGGGCAGTTCCTCGGCTTCGCGGCGATCTTGGCGGTGTCGGTCGCGGGAGCGCTCGGGGCCGGCCTGCTGCCGGACGGCGCGGTGCGCTGGCTGGGCCTGCTGCCGGTGCTGCTGGGAATCCGCGCGGCGTGGCAGGCGTGGAGCCAGGACGATGACGAACCACCACGGGCGGCCGGCGTGCTCGGAATCGCGACGGTGTGCTTCGCCAACGGCGGCGACAACGTCGGCGTGTACGTTCCGGCGTTCGCCGCCACCGGGCCCGCGGGCCTGGTGGGGTACGTGGTGGTGTTCCTGGCGGGCGTGGCGGTGTGGTGCGCCGCGGGCCGGTTCCTGGCGACCCGGCCGGGCGTCGCGCGGGTCCTCGCACGGTGGGGCCACGTGGTCCTGCCGGTGGTGCTGATCGCGCTCGGCGTGCTGATCCTGCTCGGCGCGTTCTAGCCCGACGCGGCCGGGACCGCCCTGTCGCGGTTCGCGCGGCCTGGCTCGGCTCGACGCGGCTGGGCACGGCCCGGTCCGCTGCGGCCTGTCGCGCTCGGCTCGGCCCCGCCCGGTCTGGTGCGACCCGGCGCGGCGCGGCCCGGCGCGGCGCGGCCCATCGCGGCGCGGGGCACGGCCCGGCCTGGTGCGACCCGGGCGGCCTGGCCCGGCTCAACGCGGCCCTGGCGCGCTGCGGCCCGCTGCGGCCAGACCCGGCGCGGCCTGGCGGCGTGGTTCGCGCGGACTCCGCCGGGGCGCTCGAGGTTGAGTCGTTGTGGCGTATCCGACTTCGGCGCAGCCGAACGGCGGGGCCAACGCGTGTGGTGATCATGAAACTGAGAACCAGAGTTCTGGCCATCATCACCTTCACGCTCTCCGCGGTCTGCGCCGTAGCCGCGCCGGCGCCGGCTGCCCCGGCTCAAACCGTGGAAGTCGCCGCTCCGGTCGGGAGTGGGCTTGCGCCTTACCTCGCCGTCATCAGGCCCGTCTCCGCTGAGCGGCTCGGGAACAGCTGGCACGAGGGGTGCCCGGTCGGGCCTGACCAGCTGCGGCTGGTCACCCTGTCCTTCCTCGGCTTCGACGGCGCCGTGCACCGGGGCGAACTGGTCGTCAACGCCGATCGGGCGATCGAGGTCGCCCGTACTTTCGCCGATCTCTACTTCGGGCGGTTCCCCATCGAACGGATGGAGACCGTGGAGAAGTACAACTCCGACGACGACGCTTCGATGGCGGCGAACAACACCTCGGCGTTCAACTGCCGGGCGATCACCGGCGGCACCGCCTGGTCCAACCACTCCTACGGGCGGGCCATCGACGTCAACACCGTGCAGAACCCCTACATCTCCGGCAGCGGTGCGGTCTACCCGCCCAACGGCGCGCCCTACGCCGACCGCACCCAGCACCTGCCCGGCATGATCCACGCCGGTGACGTCGCCGAGCGGGCGTTCACCTCGCGCGGCTGGACCTGGGGTGGCTCCTGGGACACCCCGATCGACTACCAGCACTTCGAGAAGCCCTGACCGAAGCCCGACCGAGTGCACGAACCAACCTGGGGATGAGCCTCTCGTCCAGGACCGTCATCCAGCGACGGTCCTGGACGTCTCAGTCTCGGCGGGCGTTCTGCAGCGCGAGGCCGCGCGGTGTCGCCACGCGGGTGATCAACGCGAAGGCGCCGTCGCACGCCAGGGCCAGTACCACCGCTGCCAGGCCGCCCGCGAAAATTGCTCCGTAGCCCTGGGCTCCGAGCGCGAAGCCGTCCACTATGTACCGGCCCAGGCCGCCGCCGTCGTTGACGATGGCTCCGATGGCCACCGTGGCGATCAGCTGGAGGAACGCCACCCGCGCGCCCGCCAGGATCACCGGGGACGCCAGCGGGAGCTCGAGGCGCAGCATGATCTGCCACTCGCGGTAGCCCGTTCCGCGGGCCGCGTCGATCGTCTCCTGCTCCAACGTCACCACGCCCGCGTACGTGTTCGTGAACAACGGGGGCATCGCCAGCGCGACCAAGGCCAGGAGCAACGGCCAGAACGTCGTGTCCAGCTCCCAGCGGCTGGCCAGGAACCAGAACAGGATGATCAACCCGAAACTCGGGATCGCGCGGCCGATGTTCACCGCGCTGCTCGCGAGGAACGCGCCGCGGCGGTAGTGGGCCAGCCACAGGGCCGCCGGGATGGTCAGCACCGCCGCGATCGCCAGCGCCAGCAGGGAAAACCTGAGGTGCTCCAGCGTGCGGTACGGGACGCCGGCCTTGTCGGTCCAGCTCCAGCGGTTCGGGTCGGCGAGCCACGCGTTCAGCTGGTCGAGGAAGCTCATCGCGTCCGCACCTTCCGCGACCAGGGTGCCAGCACGCGCTCGCTGAGCCAGAGGACCAGATCGACCGCCACCGCCAACGCCACCGACAGGACCACACCGACGATGATCATCGTCGGGTTGGGGGTCGCCGTCTGGATGCCCGCGCGGATGAAGTAGCCCAGGCCGCCGAGGCCGAGCATCGACGTCACAGTGACCAGGCCGATCGTCGTCACCGCCGCGACCCGCAGGCCGGCGATCACCACCGGCAGGGCCAGCGGCAGCTCGATCTGCCAGAGCAGCCTGCCGCGCGTGTACCCCATGCCGACCGCGGCCTCGCGGACCTCGTTCGGCACCTGGTCGACGCCGGTGACGATGTTGCGGATCAGGATGAGCAGCGTGTACGTCGCCAGCGGGATCATCGCCGAGACGAACGTCAGCCCGAAGAACGGCACCAGGACCGCGAACGCGCCCAGGCTGGGGATCACGTACAACGCGCCCGCCGTACCGAGGATCACCGGGTACGACCAGCGGAAACGCAGGGAAAGCACGGCGAGCCCGATCGACACGACCAGGCCGATGCCGAGCGCGGCGCCGGTCAGCGAGATGTGCTCGACGAGCCGCTGGACGATGGCGTCGGCGTTGCGGTCGACCCACTTCCACTGGAAGATCGGGGGCCCGCTGTCGGCGGCCAGGGGCGTCACGTGCACGGGCCGACCCTACCCCGATCGGGCCCAAATATTCCGCGGAGTGGGAATTCTGGGTGCTTTCTCCCACGATGTGGATTCTTGTCGGAGCCCGGGGCTAGGGTCCTTGCGTCTGTTCGAGTGACGAGGGAGTGGGGATTCGTGCGCTGGTTCCGGAACGCGTCGGTGGTGGCGGTGGCCGTCGCGGCGACGCTCGGTTTGGCCGCCTGTGGCGGCAGCGACAGCGGTGACAAACCCGCTGCGCAGGGCAAGGGTGGCGCGCCGATCGTCGTCGCGTCCTTCAACTTCACCGACAGCCAGATCCTCGCCGAGATCTATGCTCAGGCGCTGGAGGCCAAGGGCTACCCGGTGACGCGGAAGCTGAACCTCGGGTCGCGGGAGCTGATCTACCCGTCGCTGAAGTCCGGTGAGCTGCAGTTCATCCCGGAGTACCAGGGTGCGGCGATCACCACGGGCTTCGGCAAGGATGCGGGCAAGACCGCGCAGGAAGAGCACGAGCAGCTGGCGAAGCTGTTCGAGCCCAGCGGTGTCGGGCTGCTGAACTTCGCGGCCGCCGAGGACAAGAACACCTACATCATCAAGTCCGACCTGGCCAAGGAAAAGGGCGTCGCGTCGATCAGCGACCTGAAGAAGCTCGACAAGGTCGTCATGGCCGGTCCGCCCGAGTGCGAGAAGCGCCTTCCGTGCTTCAAGGGCTTCACCGACGTCTACAAGCTGACCAACATCAGCTTCCAGACCATCCAGGAAGCCGGCCCGCGCGTCCAGCAGCTCAAGTCCGGGGCCGTCACGGTCATCCCGGTCGACTCGGTCAGCCCGCTGACCGGTGACCCGGCCTACACGGTGCTCAAGGACGACCTCAACATCGTGCCGACCGAGAACGTCGTGCCCGCGGTGAACAAGAAGGTCCTCGACGAGCGCGGTGCCGACTTCGCCAACGCCGTCAACGCCGTCAGCGCGAAGCTGACGACCGACGTCATGCGTGACCTCAACAAGCGCGTCGACTCCGACGGCGAACGCGCCGAAGACGTCGCGAAGGACTGGCTGGGCCAGGCCGGCCTCTGAACTACGCGGTCCCGCTGACGACCCACGCCCGGGCCGTCAGCGGGATCGAGCCGTCCGGGTTCGCCGGCAGGCGGCTGCGCAGCAGGTCGCGGATCCGGTCGCGGTGCGCCTCCGGCAGCGTGGCCAGGTACGTCGGCGCCGGGCCCTGCGCGCCGAGGAACGGCTGCCAGTAGTCGTCGAAGTCCGCGAACACCGTCGGGATCTTGATCTCGCCGACGGACACCGAGGTGAAGCCCGCGTCCGTCCACAACCGGCCCAGTGGCTCCGGGCGGCACAGCGGGAACTTGCGGCCCTCGTCCAGCTCGGCGACGGTCGCGGGGTCGAACTCCGCGGCCGCGTCCCAGAACCGGCGGATCAGCTCCATGCCCTCCGCGAGGTCCCAGAAGTAGGCCGCGGCCAGGCCGCCCGGCGCGGTCACCCGGGCGATCTCCGCCGCCGCGCGGGCCGGCTCGGGAACGAAGTTCAGCACCAGGCCCGACACGACCACGTCGAAGCGGTCATCGGGGAAGGGCAGCGAGCGCGCGTCGGCGAGGGTGAACGTCACCCGCGGATCGGTGACGCTCGCGCGAGCCGTCTCCAAGAATCCCTCGGACGGGTCGACGCCGACGACTTCCGCGGGGTCGGCCGCGGTCAGCACCGCCGAGGTCAGCGCGCCCGTGCCGCAGCCGACGTCGAGCCAGCGCCGGCTCGCCGGCACGTCGAGCTGCCGGACGAACGTCGCCGCGATCCGCCGGCTCCACCGTCCGATGTAGGCCTCGTAAGCGTCGCCTGACTGCCACATGCGCCCGAGTACAGCACAGGAACCCCTGCTCAGTCGCCTGCCAGCGCCCCGGTGGCGTCCTGTCCCGCCGACGTCGCGCGGCGCAGGAACCCGGCGATCAGCGCCAGCTCGTCCTCGCTGTAGCCCGCGCAGAGCTCGTCCATCGCCGTGTTCATCCCGGCGTAGAGCCGGAACAGCTCCCCGTTGCGGCCCCGGACCGCCCGCACGGCGACCGAGCGCCGGTCCGCTGCCTCGGGATCGCGTTCGCGGACGATCCAGCCGCCCTTCTGCAGCCGGTCGAGGATGCCGGTCATCGTCGCCGGGTGCAGCCCGGCCCGGCGGGCGACCGCGCTCGGGCTGAGCGGGCCGTGCCGGGCGATCAGCTCCAGGCACTCCAGGTCGACGTCCTTGAGCGCCAGCTGGGCGCTGACCTGGTGGTTCAGCAGCGCGAGCTGGTTGCGCAGCTCCCGCAGCGCGTCCTTCACCGCCACGGTCGACCGGCGGTGCGCTCCCGAACTCATGCCGGCGAGCCTAACCGCCGAGGGCCATCCTCGTGTACGCGCGGACGTCGGCGTCGGAGTCACCGCGCCGCGCTCGCAGCCGCGCCGCCACCGACGGCTGAGCAGCCCACTTGCCCAGCGCCTGCACCGCCGCCCGGCGGACGTTCGGGTGCTCGTCCTCCAGCGCTCCGAGCAGCGGCTCGGACGGCTCGGCCAGCGCGCCCAGCGCCGTCGCGGCCCCGCGGCGGACCTGCCAGGCCGGGTCCGCCAGCGACGCGAAGGCCAGCCGCGCCAGG
>NZ_BNAW01000016.1 GCF_014654205.1 Amycolatopsis bullii | reverse complement strand
GGCCCTGCGGGGGCGGCCCCTGGGGCGGCGGCCCGGCCGGGCGCTGCTGCTGCGGCGGCGGCTGGTTGCCCCGGGTCAGGTACGCGGCCGCGGCCTGCAGCGTCGGCTCGTCGACCGGCGGCAGGGTGAAGCCGACCGAACGGACGTGCTCGACCAGGTCCGGTTCGGGCGAAACGCCGTACTTGTGGAGGTAGAAGTTGACGGCGGCGGGCCAGATCCACTGGCCGTCGCTGTGGAAGGCGACCGGGACGGTCGCTTCCGGCGTCGCGGCCAGCCGGTCGATGTCGTAGCCGCGCTCGGGCACCACCAGCGGCGCGTGCTCCAGGTACTCCAGCAGCCGGTCCTGCTCGTCGACCTCGAGGTCGGGGCGGTTGATCACCGGCCGGCCCGCCGGGCCGACGGTGTCGAAGATCCGGGCGATCCGGAAGTGCGGCCCCGGCTGCTCCGGGCCCAGCCCGGACATCCGCCGAATCAGCCATTCGGGGACGTTCTCCTCGGTGCGCGGGAACATCCGCAGCTCGTCGGAGTAGGCCTGCGGCGGCGGCGCGAGGTTCCACACCGGCTCGTCGCGGTTGTACTCGAGGTTGTAGCTGGACGGGTGGTCCAGCTGGTAGCGCGCGTTGAACCACGTTCCGCGGCCGTCGCGGTACATGCCGCCGCGGAGCCTGCCGAACAGGGTCGCGATGTCGTGGGTGGCGAGCCATTCGTGCACCGTGCCGTCCTCGGTGACGATCTCGCCGGTCAGCTCGTGGTACCTGCCGACGGCTCGGTACTCCGCGGTGACCTTGCGCCAGTCGCGCGGGGCGGCACGGAGCAGGGCAAGGCCGATCTGCTTGACCAGGGTGTCCTGCTCGGTCGCGTTCAGCTGCGTCGTCGGTTGTGCCACCCGCACATTTTGACTGCTCGCGCGCGCGAGTGCACCCCGCATGTGGGTTTTGCCGCTCGGTCACCCGGTGGCACCCGGCCTGACCTCGGGTGATGCGACGTGCGGTAGATCACAGCTTGATCGCGGGCAGCGTCGCGATTGGACCGTGTGGGGTAGCGGCCAGTCTACGGGCTGCGACCACCCGCGCCTGGAAGCGACGCGCGGGGGTCGCTTTGCCAGAATGGGGCGCGTGACGGCGAAGATTCTCGACGGCAAGGCCACCAAGAACGCCATTTTCGCGGAGCTCGAGCCCCGCGTCGCGGCCCTCGCCGCGAAGGGGGTGACGCCCGGCCTCGGCACCGTCCTGGTCGGCGACGACCCGGGGTCGCACTCGTACGTGCGGATGAAGCACGCCGACAGCGGCAAGATCGGGGTCAACTCGATCCGCCGCGACCTGCCGGCCGACATCACCCAGGAGAAGCTCGAAGCCGTCATCGACGAGCTGAACGCCGACCCCGCCTGCCACGGCTACATCGTGCAGCTGCCCCTGCCGAAGCACCTCGACGCGAACCGCGTGCTGGAGCGGATCGACCCGGAGAAGGACGCCGACGGCCTCGCGCCGGTCAGCCTCGGCCGGCTCGTGCTCGGCCAGCAGGGCGCGCTGCCGTGCACGCCGTACGGGATCATCGAGCTGCTCAAGCGCCACGGCGTCGAGCTGAACGGCGCGCGCGTCACGGTGGTCGGCCGCGGCATCACCGTCGGCCGCACCCTGGGCCTGCTGCTGACCCGCCGCAGCGAGAACGCCACCGTCACCCTCTGCCACACCGGCACCCGCGACCTCGCCGCCGAGGTCCGCCGGGCCGACATCGTGGTGGCCGCGGCCGGGGTGGCCGGGATCATCACGCCGGACATGGTCGCCCCGGGCGCCGCGGTGCTCGACGTCGGCGTGTCCCATGTGGACGGCAAGCTCACCGGTGACGTCCACCCGGGCGTCGCCGAGGTCGCCGGCTGGATTTCGCCGAACCCGGGCGGGGTCGGCCCGATGACCCGGGCGATGCTCGTCAGCAACGTGGTCGAAGCGGCGGAACGCTCGGTCCAGGGCCGATGACGGTGACCGACGACCGGCGGGACGTCCGCGACCGCCGGAGCGGGCGGGACCGGTTCAGCCAGCTGCCGTTCGCGGTGGTGTTGCTCGTGGTGGCCGTCGCGGCCCTGCGGATCTTCCAGTACCACTGGCGGGAGGGCGCGGCGCTGATCGGCGCCGCGCTCCTGCTCGCCGCGGTCCTGCGGGCGGTGCTGCCGACGGCCAAGGCGGGCCTGCTGGCCATCCGCGGCAAGCTCGTGGACGTGGTGACGTTCACGTCATTGGCGGCGGCGGTGCTGTACGTCGCCCTGACGATCATCGGCGGCCCGCTCGGCTCCGCCTGAGCCGCCAAAAAGGGCACTTTCACGTGAAAGTGCCCTTTTTGGGAGTGACTGTCAGGACGCGAGGGCGAGTTCCCGGCGTTCGGCCTTCGCTTCCCGGCGGTCGAGGGTGCCCGAGACGACGGCCAGCGTGAGGCCGAAGACCGCGAGCAGCGCGCCGACCCAGTTGGGGGCGACCAGGCCGAGCCCGCCGGCGATCACCAGCCCGCCGAGGTAGGCCCCGATCGAGTTGGCGATGTTGAACGCGGACTGGACGGCGGCCGACACCAGGGACGGAGTGCCGCCCGCCTTTTCCATGATCCGCGCCTGCATCATCGGGCCGATCATGAACCCGGCGACACCGACGAAGAAGATCGTGATCGCCGCGCCGATCTTGCCCTGCGCGGTGATCGTGAAGATGCCCAGCACCGACGCCAGCGCCAGCAGCGCGATGTACAGGCTCGGCATCAGCGCGCGGTCGGCCAGGCGGCCGCCGAGCAGGTTGCCGATCGTCATGCCGACGCCGGCCAGCGACAGCAGCAGCGTGACGTCCGACGGCGAGTAGCCGGCGACGTCGGTCAGCATCGGCGTGATGTAGGACAGGCAGGCGAACACGCCGCCCAGCCCGAACGTGACGATCGCCAGCGCGAGGTGCACCTGCGGCCGCTTGAACGCGCCGATCTCGTTGCGCAGCGACGCCTCGGCGGCGGGCTTGCCCTGGTGCGGGACGAGCTTGGCGATGGCCGCGATGGCGACCAGCCCGATCACCGCGACGACGCCGAAGGTGGCGCGCCAGCCGACCTGCTGGCCGAGCAGCGTGCCCAGCGGCACGCCGATGACGTTCGCGAGGGTCAGGCCGAGGAACATCAGCGACACGGCCTTGGCGCGTTCGCCGTGGCCGACGAGGCTGGAGGCGACCACCGCCCCGGCGCCGAAGAACGCACCGTGGGGCAGGCCGGCGAGGAACCGGAACGCGACGCCGAACTCCTGGTTCGGGGACAGCGCGAAGAGCGCGTTGCCCAGCGTGAACAGGCCCATCATGGCCAGCAGCATGGTCTTGCGCGGCAGCCGGACGGCGACCGCGGTGAGCAGGGGGGCGCCGACGACGACGCCGAGGGCGTAGGCGGAGATGAGGTGGCCGGCGGTCGGGATGTCGACGCCGAAGTCGGCGGCCGCCTGGGGCAGCACGCCCATCATGACGAACTCGGTGGTCCCGATGCCGAAAGCTCCGATGGCGAGCGCGAGCAGCGCGACGGGCACGGCACTCCTTCCAAGGTGGGTAAACGATTACCGAGCCGATCTCTGGATCGGTTCAGTCAACGGGCAAAAAGAGAGACAGCCGATCGGCCCCAGCGCCGTGAGCTGCCTACGCCCTAGTCCAACAAGCGAGGGGGCCCGTTGTCATCCCGATATCGGGTGACGATCCGCACTCCGGCCGCGGTGGTCAGCGCGGAGCGGCCAGGACGCCGTTCAGCAGGCCCGGGAACAGGGCGTCGAGATCGTTGCGGCGCAACGAGTTGAACCGCGTGGTGCCCTCCTGGCGGCCGGCCACGACCCCGGCCTGCCGCAGGATGCTCAGGTGGTGGGTGAGTGTGGACTTGGTCACCGGCACGGTGAGCCCGCCGCAGGCGATTTCCTGATCGGTGCTCGCGAGCTGGCGGACGATGGCCAGCCGCACCGGGTCGGCGAGGGCGCGGAGCACGCCTTCGACGGTGATCTCCGCCCGGGCCGGGTGGGCGATCGGGGGCAGGGTGTCGGTCTTGGCCATGAGCCCATTGTACGACGCCGGTCGAAATTGGGGGGCGAGTCGTAGTACGGTGACTGTCGAACTACGACGTTCGTCGAACCAATCCCTGCTTCGCTTGGGGGCTCAGCCCATGTCCGCACCTGCTCCGTCCCGGATCTCCGTCCTCGCCTTCGGCGCCTTCGGCGTCGGCACCAGCGGTTACATCGTCGCCGGGCTGCTGCCCGCGCTGACCGGCGAGTTGCACGTCTCGGCCACGGCCGCAGCCCAGCTCGTGACCGCCTTCGCCATCGCGTACGCGATCGGCTCGCCGCTGTTCGCCGCGGCCACCGGCACCTGGGAACGCCGCACGCTGCTGGTCGCCGCGCTCGCCGTCACCGGCGCCGGCAACCTGTTCGCCGCGCTGGCGCCCGGCTACGGCTCCCTGCTGGTCGCCCGGGTGGTGACCGCGGTCGGCGCCGCGGTGTTCACGCCCGCGGCGAGTGCCGTGGCGGCCGAGCTGACCGTCCCCGAGCGCCGGGGCCGCGCGGTCGCGCTGGTCTTCGGTGGCCTGACGGTGGCGCTCATCTTCGGCGTCCCGCTCGGCAGTCTCATCTCGCAGCACCTCGGCTACCGGGCGGCGTTCGCGCTGGTCGCCGCGTTTTCGCTGGTGAGCGCGCTGGCCGTGCGGTTCGCGCTGCCCACGGTCGCCGCCCCGCCGCGGGTGGGCCTCGCCGAGCGGTTCGCCGCGGGCCGCGACCCGCGGGTGCTCGTCATGCTGGCCACGACGGTGCTCGCGTGCTTGGCCGCGTTCATGGTCTACACGTTCGTGTCACCGCTGCTGGCCGCGACCGCGGGCGTGCACGGCACGACCGTGACGGTGCTGCTCTTCTGCTACGGCGTCGGCGGCGCGATCGGCAACTTCGCCGGCGGCCGGGCGACCGACCGCTGGGGTTCGCGCCGGCCCCTGATCGTGGTCACCGTGGCCATCACTGCCGTGATGGCGTTGCTGCCGCTGACGACGGTGACGCCGGTCGCGGCCGGGATCTCGCTGTTCGTGTGGGGGCTGGCGACCTGGTCGTTCAACCCGCCGGTGCAGCACCGCCTGATCGAGCTGTCGCCGGGCCACGCCGGACTGGTGCTTTCGCTCAACGCGTCCGCGATCTACCTCGGCGTCGGCCTGTCCGGCGTGGTCGGGGGAGCGGTGCTCGCGTCGGGCGGCCCGCTGCTGCTGCCCGAGGTCGCGGCCGCGCTGACCCTCGCCGCCCTGCTGCTGGTCGGCTCGGCGTGGGGGCGGGTCCGCGAGCCTCGGGAACAGGTCGCCGTCGGTTAGGGCGTGTCCTGTAAGTGATCTAGCTGCGGTCCGGTTGGATGCGGACGTGGTTGGTCGTGGTGAGTTGACGGACAAGGCGTGGGCGGTGATCGAGCCGCTGCTGCCACCGCAGCAAGGCGGTGGGCGGCGGTGGCGTGATCACCGCCAAGTCATCAACGCGATCTTGTGGAAGCTGCGCACCGGCGCTCCGTGGCGTGACCTGCCCGAACGCTACGGACCCTGGAAAACCGCGCATGAACGGTTGCGGTTGTGGACCAAGGACGGTACCTGGAACAAGATCCTCGACCGGGTGATCGTCAAAGACGACGCCGTCGGCGACCTGGAATGGATCATCTCGGTCGACTCGAGCGTGGTCCGGGCCCATCAGCACTCGGCTGGTGCCCGGAAAAAGGGGGATGCAGCGACGGAGTCGAAGCCCTCGCCTGCGACGGGGAAGGACTCGGGCGGTCCCGTGGCGGGCTGAGTACCAAGATCCACCTGGCCGTGGATGGGCGGGGTCTGCCGATGCGGTTTCTGCTCACGCCGGGTCAGGCGGGCGACAATCCGCAGCTGGTGCCGCTGCTGGACGGCATCAGCGTCGCCCGCCTCGGGCCAGGTCGTCCGCGATGCCGGCCGGAGACGGTGATCGCAGACAAGGCGTACTCGCATCCCTCGACCCGCCAGGCGATGCGCGACCGGCAGATCACCTTCGTCAGCCCGGAACGGGACGACCAGATCGCCCGCCGCGCCGCCAAAGGCCCTCGCGGCGGGCGACCACCGGCCTTCGATGCCGAGGTCTACAAGCAGCGCAACGTGGTCGAACGCTGCTTCAACCGCCTCAAACAGTTCCGCGACCTGGCCACCCGCTACGCCAAACGCGCCGCCTACTACCAGGCCGAACTCACCATCGCCGCCATCGTGCTCTGGCTCCGATGACTTACAGGACAGCTCCTAGTCGGCGTGCGCCTGGACCTCGCAGTCGGGCCCGGGGTACACGAGCCCTTCGTGCCCGTCGGCGAACCGCACCAGATAGGGCGGTGCGCCGTCGGGGCCCCGGACTTCGAGGATCTCGCCGCGCTGCTCGGCCGCTCCGACCGTCCGGCCGTGCACCTGGATTTCGTCGCCTACTCCTGCGTGCATGGGCTTCACCTCCAGGTCCAGGGTAGGAGCGGAAACCCGTCCCGTGGACCCCGCGAACGGGTTAGACTCCGGGGCATGATCAGCGAATTCGGAGGCGCCGCGCCTCGGCGCCGGTGAGCCCTTCGGTCCGGGTCCGCACGCCCCGAGAGCTGCGGAAGTCCCGGCGCAGCAAGGCACATTCCTGTTGGGGCCACCTGGTGGCCGCCCCGCTGTGGCCGCTGCACGGCGTGAACCTCGGCACTCTCCTGCGCACCTGCGACGCCGTCGGGGCGTGCCTCGCCGTGCCGCGGTTCCCGTGGGTACCCGAGGCGTTGCGGAGGGGGAACACGTTGCGGCGTCCGGCTTGCGTGCACTGGGTGCACGACCCGCCGAGCTGGCTGGCGCGCGAGCGGGCGGCGGGCACCCGGGTGGTCGGCGTCGAACTGGCCGAGGAGGCCGTCCGGCTGGCCGACCTGCCCGCCGCCCGCGGCCGCACGATCGCCGTGCTCGGCCACGAGCAGACGGGGATCCCGCCTGAGGCCCTCGATCTGCTCGACAGCGTCGTCGAAATCCCGATGGTCGGCACCGGCGCCAGCCTGAACGTCGCGGTGGCCGGGAGTCTCGTGCTCTACAAGCTGGCGGGCCTGCTGTGACGAGTCTGAAGTGGACGGTCGCGGAAAACGCGGCGTGGTGCGCTCTGGTGTGCGGCGGCCAGTTCGGCCCGCGGGCGTGGACTTCGCCTTCCCGCACACCGGAGTACTACCCGGACGCGGTGACCTTGACCCCGGACGCCACCGCCGCCGACGTCCTCCCGTTCGTCGACGGCTCGCCGGGGTGTTCGGTGAAGGACAGCTTCGCGACCCTGGACCTGCCGGGGTTCTCGATCTTGTTCGAAGCGACCTGGATCGCGTGCGGACCGGGTGTCCCCGAGCCGGGCTGGCGGGAGGTGATCGACCACGGCTTCCCGGTGGACGACTCGGTGGCGGTGCTGTCCCGCGGCCCGGCGGAGGTCGTCGCCCACCGCGGCGACGGCGTGGTGGGGTTGTCCAACTTCTCGGGCCCGGCCTCGGCGTGGCCCGGCGCGGTGGCGGCGGTGGCCTCGGCGTTCCCGGGGGCCCCGGTGGTCGGCTACGAACACGGCGACGCGCTGCGGACCGCGTTGGACCACGGCGCTTCGGCGCTCGGCCCGCTGCGCGTCTGGGTGCGTTAGCCGGCCTTCGCCGCGGCCTTGGCGGCCTTCTTGAACGCGCGCACCTCGGCGAGGGTTTCGGCGCTCGTGACGTCGGCGATCGACCGGCGCGAGCCGCGGTCGCCGTACGCGCCGGCTGCTTCCCGCCAGCCCTTCGGCTGCACGCCACGCTGCTTTCCCAGCAAAGCCAGGAAGATCTTGGCCTTCTGCTCCCCGAAGCCGGGCAGCGCCTTCAGCCGCTTAAGGACTTCGGGACCATCCGGCTTCGGGCGGCCGTCGAGCCAGATCCCCTCGGTGCGGCCGTCGTAGTGCTCGATGATGTGCTGCGCGAGCGCGTGAACGCGGCGGGCCATCGAACCGCCGTAGCGGTGGATGGCCGGCGGAACCACGCAGAGCTCGACGAACTCCTCGACATCGGTCGCCGCGATCTTCGCCAGCGAGAAGCCGTCCATCCGGTCGGCGATCTTCCGCGGGCCCATGAAGGCGTGCTCCATCGGGAACTGCTGGTCCAGGAGCATGCCGACGAGGAGGGCGAACGGGTCGTCGTTCAGCAACTTGTCGCCCGCCGGGTCGCCGGTCAGGTGCAGTTCGCGCAGCATGCCGTCATCTTGACACAGCCTGCCGCCCCGGCAGCTTCTCCGGCAGGTGGGTTTGACCGGTTCGGCATGGCCGGAGAAGTTCATGACCCCGGCGGCGTGACCTCCAGGCCGCGAACCAGGACTGCACGCCGGCGCTCGAGTTCTACCGTGTGCTCGCGCTGGCTCCTGCTCTCAGTTGCCGGCGGCGCGTCCCTGCTGACCCGTCGCTTGCCGCTCCGGCAGGTGCGCGACGACCAGCGCCACCGTCGCGATCAGGAAGTTCTGCAGCGCCGGCTGCAGCCCGTTCCACTTCTCCGACTGCCACATCTGGAACCACTCACCGCCGATGGCGAGGAAGCCGACGCCGAACAGCAGCACCCACATCACCCAGCCGAGGGACGACAGGCGCCGGGCCGTTGCGTCGCGGGCGCGGATCCACTGGACCAGGGCCGCGATCAGGACCAGCGCCGTCAGCGTCTCCCACGCGATGATCACCACGTACGCCGCGTTCTGCAGGCCGGGACTCGTGATCGCGCGCCACATCATGTCCGGTGAGCGGAACGTCGTGTCCATCGCCAGCACGTGCTGGACGAACGCCTGGTTCGTGCCGAAGTCGGTGATGTTGCCGAACGCGATGAGCGTCATCTGGAGCGCGGTCATGGCGGTGAGGACGGCGACCGCGAACCGCAGGCCGCCGAGTCTCGCGAGGAACCCCATATCCGGATCGTAACGACGCCGTCACCGGGTTTTCGCGTAGCGCGACGGCGTCGTGCCCAGGTACCGCTTGAAGTGCCGCGTCAGGTGCGCCTGGTCGGTGAACCCGGCCGCCGTCGCGACCTCCGCGGCCGGCGTCCCACCGAGCAGCAGCCGGCGGGCCCGGTCGACCCGGCGGCCCGTGAGGTACCGGTGCGGCGGCAGGCCGAACCGCGCCCCGAAGCAGCGGACGAGGTACGCCGGGTGCGCGCCGAGCGTCTCGCCCGCTTCCGCCAGCGTCAGCGCCTCCGGCAGGCGCGCGTCCAGCAGATCCCGCAGGTCGTCGGCCAGGCCGCGCTTCGGTTCGTGGGAAACCGGGCGACCCAAATGGGTGCGCAGGCGGTCGGCGACCAGGACCAAGCGGCTCTCGGCTTCGAGAGCGTCGCCGTGCGAGGCGAGGGACTCGTGGAGCTGGTGGATGCGGGTGCGCAGGAGGCCGTCGGCGAGGCTCGGCCGGTCGACCGCCGCGCCGATCAGGTCTTCGCCCAGCACCGGCGTGTCCAGGTAGAGCACGCGCTTGCGGAAGCCGTGGCTGGTCGCGGCGCGGCCGTCGTGGGCGACGTTCGGCGGCAGCAGCGTCACCGCCGGGCCGAGCGCGCCGTGGTGGTGGCGGTCGAGGTCGTAGCGGATGACGCCGTCGTCGACGATGAGCAGCGTCCACGTGTCGTGCGTGTGCAGCGGGTAGGCGTGCGTGGTGAAGCGCGCGTGGAAGACCTCGGCGATCCCCGGGACCGCCGGCCGCCATGCCGCGACGTCCGCCATGTCAAGAACGTACAAGACGCGGCCGTGGCGCCCGGGCGATCGTGACCGGCATGAGTTCCTTCGACACGAAGATCGCCGTCCTGCTCCGCGACGACCTGGCGTCCTGGCAGCGGCTGAACGTCACGGCGTTCCTGGTGAGCGGGATCGCGCACGTGACCCCCGAGCTGATGGGCGAGCCGTACGCCGACGCCGACGACACGCAGTACCTGCCGATGTTCGGCCAGCCGGTGCTGGTCTTTTCGGGCACGGCGGACGTCCTGACCGCGGCGCACCGCCGCGCACTGGGCCGCGGCCTGAGGTTCTCGATCTTCACCGACGAGCTGTTCCACACCGGGAACGACGCCGACAACCGGGCGGCGGTCCGCGCGGTGCCGGGGGAGAAGCTGGCGCTGGCCGGAATGGCGGTGCACGGGCCGAAGAACGCCGTCGACAAGATCCTCAAGGGGGCGTCGCTGCACCGCTGAGCAAAATTGCTCTATCCCTCGCCCGGGTGATGCTGGGAGCATGATCGGCAGTGCCGCGGAGGGCGGCTCGGGATGGGGAGGTTCCGTGAATTCACTTCGTCGTGCGTGCGTGGTCCTGACGGCGGCGGCCGGGCTGGGCGTGGCGCTCGTGCCGGTCGCTTCGGCGGACCCGGTGCAGACGGTCGACTACGTCTCGGAGGAGGGCGCCTGGCCGCTGCAGGGCAGCGCCCACTACGCGGCACCGGGCGACGAGATCGCCGTCTGGGAGCGCGATGGCGTGCTGAAGATCGACGTCCAGTCCGGTTTCGAGGACATGCGCGTCGAGCTGAGCGCGCCGGCCGGGGAAGCACTGCACACCGGCACCTACACCGGCGCCCGCTGGCGTGGGCAGAGCGACCCGGCACTGACCACGCCCGGGATCTTCGTGGTCAGCACCCATTTCGGCTGCGGTGACGACTACGCGGACTTCACCATCGACCGCCTTGACAAGGACGCCGACGGCCGCACGACCGACGTCGACGCGACGTTCGTCCAGCACTGCGGCAGCCCGGACGGCCCGGCGACCCGCGGTGAGGTCCACTTCCACGCCTGAGTCACGGGGCCGTCGCGTGCACCACGAAGACGCTTCGGACGCGCTCGCCGTCGTCGGCGGTGAACGTCTTCGCCGACACGTCCACGAAGTCCTTCGCCAGCGCGGCGGCCCCGGCCTCGTCGAGCGGGAACGACAGGTCGCCGGGCACGAACTCCGCGAACGGCCCGGACGGTTTGAACCGGGCCCCCGACACGACCGAGAACGCCAGCCGTCCGCCCGGCTTCAGCACCCGCAGCCAGTCGGCGAACGCCACCGCGCCCAGGAAGTGCAGCGAGGACGCGCACAGCACGACGTCGGCCGACCCGTCCGGCGCCGGCATCGGCACCGCGGGCCCGACGCGCCACTCGATCCGCCCGTCGGGGTCCTGCGCAGCCGCCTTCGCTTCGGCCCGCGCGACCATCGCCGGCGACAGGTCGACAGCGAGCACGCGCGCGGGCCTCAGCTGCAAGGCCGCGTATGCCGCGAAGCCGGTTCCCGTGGCGACGTCCAGCACGAGTTCCGGGCCGGACGGGAGCGGCTCGACCAGGGCCTCCGCCACGGAGACGTGGAACGTGTCGTCGTCGTAGTGCTCGGCTGTGCCGTCGAAGAACGCGGCCCGGGATTCGTCGCTCACGAACCCAACCTAGCCAGGGCCACCAGCGGTTTTCAGCGGACGGCGGCCGGCGAAACCGAGGTCGGTGCGGTGGTACCAGCTCAGCTCGCGGTCGCCTTCGAGCCAGCACAGGAGCACGTCGGTGCCGTCGAGCTCGGCGGGGAAGTCGACCAGCAGCGGCGCGAACCCCTTGAGCTGGGCGCCGGTGTGCTGCACCGTCGTCATCAGGTCGTCGAGGCGCGCCTGTGCGGCCTTCCACTCGGGCAGCCCGCCCAGCTCGGTGGCCCGGCCACCCGGCCGCAGCGACGCCGCGAGCTCGGCGGCGTCGGCGCGGACGCGCACGAGTTCGTCGAGGACCGGTCTCAGGCGCGCCAGTTCGTCGCGGGCCTCGGCCACGGTGAACAGTCCCATCCGCCGATGATGCCACCGGCGTGCGTCAGCCTTCGCGCCGCCGCCGGACCAGCGCGTTGGCCAGGCCGCTGCCGACCAGGAGGAAGCCCACGCCGAGCAGGCCGCCGATGAAGAGGAAGTCCATGACGCCGTACGCGATGTCGCTCTTCGGCATCAGGTTGACCAGCCGGAAGCCCCATTCGGGCACGGCCATCGCGGCGACGCCGGGCAGTACGCCGTAGATCAGGCCGCCGAGGATCGGGCCGACCGCCGACAGCGCGCCGAGCGCGGCGACGACCAGCAGCAGGATCGCCCCGCCGGCCAGCAGCGCGATGCCCAGCGGGTCGCGGTTGGTGCTCAGCGTGGCCTGGATCAGCTGCTGCTGGCGCAGGCCACCCCAGCTGAGCAGGCCGAGGGCGACCGGAGTGAGCACGAGGCCGCCGAGCGCGCTGACCACGTGCGCGGCGCCCCGGCGCGGCCGCTCGTCGAGCGCGTCGGTGGGGTCGTCCTGCTCCTCGTAGTCGTTCTCGTAGTCGACTTCGTAGTCGGCGTACCGATGGGTCGACATGGCCGTCACCTCCCACTTGGAGTCACGGGTGGCATCGTGCCCCGGTTCACCCCCCGAATGCGACGACCGCTCGGCGAACGGTCGAATCGGTGGTCCGGCGGCCGTCCTGCCCGGTGATCCGTGCCACAACGGCCGGGTGGAGACTTGATACCGGCCACTACTGGAACCATCCAGCTCGGTCAAGCAGTACGCTTGTACCGCTACCGGCGAGACTTAAAGAAGAACGCGAAGATCCGCGGAAGGAGCACCGCTGCTCATGGCCAAGATCAAGGTCCAGGGCACCGTCGTCGAACTCGACGGCGATGAGATGACCCGCATCATCTGGCAGTTCATCAAGGACAAGCTGATCCACCCGTACCTGGACGTGAACCTGGACTACTACGACCTGGGTATCGAGGAGCGGGACCGCACCGACGACCAGGTCACGGTCGACTCCGCGAACGCGATCAAGAAGCACGGCGTCGGCGTCAAGTGCGCCACGATCACCCCGGACGAGGCGCGCGTCGAAGAGTTCGGCCTCAAGAAGATGTGGCTGTCCCCGAACGGGACGATCCGCAACATCCTCGGCGGCGTGATCTTCCGCGAGCCGATCGTCATCCAGAACATCCCGCGGCTGGTGCCGACGTGGACGAAGCCGATCATCATCGGCCGCCACGCGCACGGCGACCAGTACAAGGCGACCAACTTCAAGGTCCCCGGCCCGGGCAAGCTGACCGTGACCTACACCCCGGACGACGGCTCCGAGCCGATGGAGTTCCAGGTCGCGCAGTTCCCCGAGGGCGGCGGCGTCGCGATGGGGATGTACAACTTCAAGAAGTCGATCGAGGACTTCGCGCGCGCGTCCCTGCAGTACGGCCTGGACCGCGGCCTGCCGGTCTACCTCTCCACCAAGAACACCATCCTCAAGGCCTACGACGGCCAGTTCAAGGACGTGTTCGAGGAGATCTTCCAGAACGAGTTCAAGGCCGACTTCGACGCCAAGGGCATCTCCTACGAGCACCGCCTGATCGACGACATGGTCGCCGCGGCGATGAAGTGGGAGGGCGGCTACGTCTGGGCGTGCAAGAACTACGACGGTGACGTCCAGTCCGACACGGTCGCGCAGGGCTTCGGCTCGCTGGGCCTGATGACGTCGGTGCTGCGCACGCCGGACGGCCGGACCGTCGAGGCCGAGGCCGCGCACGGCACGGTCACCCGGCACTACCGCCAGCACCAGCAGGGCAAGCCGACGTCGACCAACCCGATCGCGTCGATCTACGCCTGGACCCGCGGCCTCGAGCACCGCGGCAAGCTGGACGGCAACCAGGAGCTGATCGGCTTCGCGAACAAGCTGGAGCAGGTCGTCGTCGAGACCGTTGAGAGCGGCCAGATGACGAAGGACCTCGCGTTGCTCATCAGCAAGGACCAGCCGTGGCAGACGACCGAGGAGTTCCTCGCGACGCTGGACGACAACCTGGCGAAGAAGATCGCCCAGGGCTGAGTTCGTTGCTTGGAGAGCCCCCTTCCCGGTTCGCCGGGGAGGGGGCTCTCGCTTTGATCACGCGTTGTCACCTCGCGCGTGTTCCGCTGGCGCCTCCGGGTGGTTGCGACGTCCGGCGCTGCCGTCCGGGTAAAGGATTGCCTACCCTTGGCGGGGGACGGGGCACGCGGGTTGGAGGAAGGCATGTCGAAGAAGACTCTGCTCATCTTGGGCGCGCTCGTCCTGGTCGTCATCGTGTACGCCATGAACACGGGCAAGCAGGCGTCGGGGGCTTCGGCGACCGGCTGCAAGGTCACCGTGACCGCGGACGTCCTGAACGCCCGCGAGGCCGCCGACGGCAACGCGAAGATCGTCGGCAAGTACCTGCGCGACGCCCAGTTCGATGCCATGCCGGGCGTGCAGAACGGCTTCCGCAAGGTGGCCGACGCCAAGTGGGTGGCCGCCGAGTTCACCCAGCCCGTCGCCGGCTCCGCCTGTTAGACACCCAGTAGATCGGCCGCGAGCGTCACGACGCCGAAGGCCGCGGCCGAGAGGCCCAGCGTCCGGGCGCGTTTCGGATCCCGTTTCGCGGCGGCGCGCCAGTAGAGGCCGATGCCGATCGCCAGCATGAGCAGTTCGACGACGGCCGAGACGGCGGGCAGCCGCCAGAGCCCGAAGCCGAAGACGGGCAGGTCGCCGGCGTTGCCGGGCAGGATCGGCAGGTCGGCGCGGTGCACGACGAGGTCGAGCAGCCAGTGCGAGAACACGACGCCGCCGAGGACGAGCCCGGCTTCGCGCCCGAGCCATTTGCTCGCGACCGCCCCGAAGAGCGCGGCGAGCACGAGCGCGCCGACGAGGGAGTGGGTGTAGTCGGCGTGGATGACGCCGCCGCCGTAGCCCGCGCCGTCGACCGTTTCGACGCCGCTCAGGTAGAGCGGGACGAAGACGACGTCGAGCCAGGCGGTGGCGAGCATGAGCGTCCAGACGGGAATCGCGGGGCGGCCCGCCTTGACGGCGGCGGCCAGCCCGAAGTGCCCGGCGATCATCTGCGGGCCTCCGTCCAGGGGAAGCGGGCGTCGAGCACACCGAGCCCGACGGTGAAGAGCAGGACGGCGAGGATGAAGCTCATGGTTTCTCCGCGTAGTTCGTGAGGCCTTGGACGAGCATTTTCTTGAGCACTTCGAAGCTCTCGCCGACGTCTTCGGGCCGTCCGAAGCCGCCGGAGGCCTCGAGCCCGGCAAACCCGTGGACGGCGGCGCGGAGGCACCGCGTGGCGTGGACGGACTGGGCGTGGTCGAAGCCGAACGGCCGCAGAACGGCGAAGACGACTTCGGCAACGGCGTGGGTCGCGGCGCTGAGTTCGGCATCCCCCCGATCGGGGGCGGCGGTCAGGGCGTGGGTCCGGTGCGGGTGGGCTTGCAGGTAGTGGCGGTAGGCATCGGCGACCGCGGCGACGGCATCCCCGCCTTCGCGCCCGGTGGCGGCGGCGCGGAGGGTTTCGGCCATTTCCTTGACGACGCGGAGGTCGATCAGCCGCCGGAGGTCGGCGAGGTTCTTGACGTGCTTGTAGAGCGAGGGCGCGGCAACGCCGGCGCGGTCGGCGATCTTGGCGAGGCTGAGCTCCTTGGGGCCTAGCTCATCGACGACCGCGACGGCGAGATCGACCACGGCGTCCGTGGTCAGGCCGGCTCTAGGCGACATGGTGGCTACTTGGCATAGCTTTAAAGCTAATGATCGTAGCTTCGAGGGTCAAGGGCCGGTTTTTGTCGGTGGTGGGTGCTAGAACTGATCATCGGGAAAACCGCAGGTGGCGGCATGGGCCGTCGGGGAAGGAGAAAGCGTCCGGGGGCGGGCGACAACTGAATCGCGGCACGAGCCGGTGTGTCCGCGGGGTCTCCAGGGGGAGTCTCGCGGGCTTGGACGGTGTCGGAGCGGCGTGCAGGTGCGGCGGTGGGGTTCGAGGCCCTGGGGACCGCGCTCGGACGGGGGTCGGGGCGCGAGGGGTGCTCGGTGCTGCGCCTGGTCGCTGGCGGGCGGCAGCTCGACCGGTGTGGGGCCTGCTACGGCAGCCGGGTGCCGTAGCGAGGTAGCCGCGTTTCCGAGAGGCGCGAGGGGTGCTGGGCGTGCGGCCCATCGCTGCCCGAGCGGCAGCTCGACCAGCGTGGGATCTGCTGCGGCGGCCGGAGGCGTGGCGAGGTAGCCGCGTTCCGAAGCCGGTGGGGTGCGTTGGCGGCCCGCTGGGGGTCGGCGGGCGTCAGAGCGCGATCGCGAGGTCCTCCTCCGCGACCAGCACCTCGCCACCGAACTCGGCGCGGGCCTCCTCGGCGGCCGCCCCGCGGTCGGTGCCGGGCCAGAAGTGGGTGAGCAGGAGCCGGCGAGCTCCGGCACGCTCCGCCCAGTGGCCCGCCTCCGCGGCCGTCATCAGGTAGCGGGGCTCTCCCTCCGGCGGCGGGTGCGGAGGGTGGCGTCGCAGATGAACAGGTCGGCGTCGCGGCCCAGCTCGGCCAGCGCGGGCGACGGTCCCGTGTCGCCGGTGTACGCCACCGTCAGCCCGGGCGCCGTGAGGCGCACACCGAAGTTCGGCTGGTGGTGCGGCAGCGGGTACGGCGTCAACCGGAACGGCCCGATTTCGGCCGGCTCGCCGAGGTCCCGCACGTCGAACAGCGTCTCCGGGTGCGGCCGGGGCTCCATCGCCTCGAGCCGCCGGACGGTGCCGGGCGTGCAGTGCAGTGGCAGCCGTGCCGAGGGCGCGCCGGTCTGGACCGTGTAGTGCCACGCCCGCCCCAACGCGCTCACGTCGGCGCAGTGGTCGGGGTGCTCGTGCGTCACGACGACGGCGTCGGGCAGCCCGTCGGGGCAGTGCGCGAACAGGCGCGGCGCAGCGCCGTACCCGAGGTCGAGAACCACGCGGAAGCCGTTGTGCGCCAACAGAAACCCGGCGCAGGACCGGCCGGGTTCCGGCCACGCACCACAACTGCCCAGCACGACCAACCGGCTCCCGGGTTCGCCCATGCGCGGCAGTCTGGCACAGCGACCCCGGCCCTTCGCACCCGTTTTCCTCGCGCCGCGACCGGCCCTGATACCCCGGCCGGTAGCGTGCACCGCGTGCTGACCGTCTCCACCGTGAACGTCAACGGCCTCCGCGCCGCCGCCAAAAAGGGCTTCGTCGAGTGGCTCGCCGCCACCAAGGCCGATGTCGTCGCCTGCCAGGAGGTCCGGGCCGAAGCCAGTCAGCTGCCCGCTTCCGTCGTCGAACCCGATGGGTGGTTCTCGGTGCACGCGCCGTCGGTTGTCAAGGGGCGCAACGGCGTTGCCGTCTACAGCCGCGTCGAGCCCGATGAGGTTCGCGTCGGCTTCGGTGAACCGGAATTCGAAGACAGCGGGCGGTACCTCGAAGTCCACCTGCCGAACGTCGTCGTCGCCAGTCTCTACCTGCCCAGCGGGGACGTCGGCACCGAACGGCAGGACGAAAAGGAACGCTTCATGGCCGCGTTCCTGCCCTACCTCGTCGAGCTGCGTGCGAAGGCCGCCGCGGACGGGCGCGAGGCCGTGGTCGTCGGGGACTGGAACATCGCCTACGACACCGTCGACCTCAAGAACTGGCGCGGCAACCGCAAGAACTCCGGCTTCCTGCCCGAAGAACGCGCCTGGCTCGGCCGCGTCTACACCGAGGCCGGCTTCACCGACGTCCAGCGACGGCTCGACCCCGAAGGCCCCGGCCCGTACACCTGGTGGTCCTACCGCGGCCAGGCCTTCGACAACGACTCCGGCTGGCGCATCGACTGCCAGCTCGCGACGCCCGGGCTCGCCGAGAAGGTCGTCGACGTCGTGGTCGAGCGGGCGGCCGCCTACGACCAGCGGTGGTCCGACCACGCGCCGGTCACCGCGACCTACGACATCGACTTCCCCGGTCGGTAAGACCACGATCGGGTGACCGAACGAATCGGATCGAACGGGTGACACCTGATCGTGCACTTTCCGGCCACGCTCTACCTCAGGGAGTAACCGATTCCCCCGACCGGGTGGCGAAAGTGAACCCTGGGGGCGCCCGCAGCGTATTACGGATTGAGCGCTACCCTCGAAATCCGAGTTGATCAGAACCGGCAGGTCTTGACACGCTCGGTAGTTTTCTGACCAGTAGCACGCAACGTCTCACTCGGATGGGTGAGCGTTACTCGCGGGAGGCACTCCGGTGCGCAACCCAGGTCGAACCCTGTTGCGGTCCACCCTGCGCGGATTCCGCGTGGCCGTGGTGCTCGCGCTCGTCCCGGCCGGCCTGCTCGCGGCCGGCGGCAGCGCGTTCGCCGCCGTCACGACGACAGCGCAGGCCGACACCAACGTGGAGGCCTTCGGCGTGCTCGGCCCCGTCGGGCTGGTCGCGGTCGCGCTCGGCATCGTCGGCATGACGCTGGGTGTGCTGCGGCAGCGGCGCAAGACCCGCCTGGCCGAGGCCGCCCCCGCCGTGCCGGAGGTCCCCGACCCGGTCACGGCGATGGCCGAAGCCGTCCTCGGTGAGCCCGACGCGACGCCGACCCGCCCGTTCCTCACCCAGCGCCCGAACGCCTGAGGGCCCTCGGCGCCCGCCGGTCGCCCCGGCCTGGAAGAATCCTGACGTGTCCGAAGAGCAGACCGTCGCAGCAGAGCGCCGCCCGCGGGTCCTGTCCGGGATCCAGCCCACCGCCGACTCCTTCCACCTCGGCAACTACCTCGGCGCGCTGCGCCAGTGGGTGAAGTTGCAGGACACGCACGAAACCTTCTACAGCGTGGTCGACCTGCACGCGATCACCGTCGAGCAGGACCCGAAGGTGCTGCGGCAGCGCACCCGCGTTTCGGCCGCCCAGCTGCTCGCCATCGGCATCGACCCGCAGCGCAGCGCCCTGTTCGTGCAGAGCCACGTGCCGGAGCACGCCCAGCTGAGCTGGGTCCTCGAATGCCAGACCGGCTTCGGCGAGGCCGGCCGGATGACGCAGTTCAAGGACAAGTCCGCGAAGCAGGGTTCCGACCGCTCCAGCGTCGGCCTGTTCACCTACCCGATCCTGCAGGCGGCGGACATCCTGCTGTACCGGGCGGACGCCGTCCCGGTCGGTGAGGACCAGCGCCAGCACCTGGAGCTGACGCGCGACCTCGCGCAGCGCTTCAACAACCGGCTGGGCAAGACGTTCGTGGTGCCGGAGCCGTACATCATCAAGGACACGGCGAAGATCTACGACCTGCAGGAACCGACGGCCAAGATGAGCAAGTCGGCGTCGAACGTCAACGGGATCATCGAGCTGCTCGAGGACCCGAAGCGCTCGGCGAAGAAGATCCGCTCGGCGGTCACCGACACGGGCCGCGAGGTCAGGTTCGACACCGAGAACAAGGCAGGCGTGTCGAACCTCCTGACGATTTACTCGGCGCTGACCGACCGCACGATCCCGGACCTCGAAGCGGCGTACGAGGGCAAGGGCTACGGCGACCTGAAGAAGGACCTCGGCGAGGTCTTCGTCGAGTGGGTCACGCCCATCCAGGAGCGCGCGAAGTCCTATTTGGACGATGTGGCGGAGCTGGACAAGGTCCTCGCCGCCGGTGCCGAACGCGCACGCGAGGTCGCGTCGAAGACGCTGGCCAAGACGTACCAGCGGATCGGGTTCCTGCCGCCGGTGCGGTGAAGCTGATCCTGCTCAACGGCCCGCCGGGCAGCGGCAAGTCGACGCTCGCCCGGCGCTACGCCGACCACCACCCGCCGACGTTGGCCTTGGACGTCGACCAAGTCCGCGCCATGCTCGGCGGCTGGCGATCAGCGCCGGGTGAAGCCGGTCTGCTGGCCCGGGAGATCGCCTTGGCGGCGGCCCGCACCCACCTCCGCGCGGGCCACGACGTGGTGGTGCCGCAGCTGCTGGCCCGCCCGGGCTTCGCCGAGCGGCTCGAATCGCTGGCCGGCGAGACGGGCGCGAGCTTCCACGAGATTGTGCTCCTGCCGGGGCTCGAGGAGACGCTTCGGCGCTTCGCCGCTCGTGGTTCTTCGGAGGTCGAGGTCGCGGCTCCGCTGACCGAGGCGGAGCTGAGCCAGGCTTACGAAGCGGTCGCCGCGTTCGCCGCGAGCCGGAGGGCGCGAGTGCTCACCGCGGCGGACGCCTACCCAGCGTTGCTGGCTGCCGTCACCTGAGCTGTTCCCGGCGGGGCCGGCCGCCCGGACCGGGGCCTGGACGTAGAGGGCTTGGTAGATGGTCATGCCACTCCGGCCGGTCAGGGTGGTCGCGGCGAAGCCAGCGGGTGATCTGCTGCGGGCTCCACCGCACGTCCAACCCCATCCTCAACGATGGCCCGTAACCGGCGGATCGCGGCCAGCTTGCCGATCTTGGGCCGGGCTCGCCGGCCGGTGGCCAGCTCATGCGCCGCATGCGGCTGGTAGCTGCCATCGGACTGCTGGTTGCGGACCAGTTCCCGGCTGATCGTCGACACCGGCCGGCCCAGCTCGACCGCGACCATCCGCAGCGGCATCCCCGGCTGACGGACCCCGTCGGCGATCCGGATCCGCTCCGCCGAACTCAAACCGCGAGGACGCCTCCGCCGGCGCCACCGGCACCGCCGTTGCCGCAGCCTGGGCCGTCTCGGCTCGCCAGCGTTTCGCGGTCCGATAGTTGATCCCGACCTGCCGCGCCGCTTCCCTGCGCCTACACCAGCTTCCACCAGGCCAAAGCAGGCCGCCCGCTCAGCAATCAACGGTATGACAGGCCGACCAGGACCGCGGGAAACACAGCATGGAGCACGATCCCGATCCCGCCCGGACACGAGGCATTTCCTGAACCCTCAGGTGTTGCAACCACCCCTGGAAACCGCCTTCCCTGGGGGCGTCCCCAAGTCAGGCTATCGGCGCCTACCGACAAAGCGGGCTCTCACGGACCGAACGAGCCACCTGTCCACAGCCGGCCGGCTTTGTGGACAAGACCCCGAGGAGGCGCGCACTCGCCTCGGTGCGCGGCAAACGTGGTGGTGCGCGCGCGGCGCCTCCCTCACCTGAGCCGCTCGCGTTGCGGGGTGCACGCACCGTGGTTAGCGTTTCACGGTGGCGAACGAAGAGAAGGAAAAGCTGCTTCCGCGGCTGCGGCGGAAGTACCCGTGGCTCGATCACCTCATCCGGGCCAACGACGCCTTCACCGAGCGGTACGGCAACCACTACGCCGCCGCCATCACCTACTTCAGCGTTCTCTCCGTCTTCCCGCTGTTCATGGTCGCCTTCGCCGTGGTCGGGTTGGTCGTCAACCACGACCAGACGATCATCACCAAGATCACCGACGGCATCAACAACTCCGTTCCCGAAGGTCTCAAGGACCTCGTCAACGGCATCGTCAAGGGCGCGCTCGACTCCGGCGGTGGGATCGGGATCTTCGGCCTGCTCATTGCCCTCTACTCCGGCATCGGCTGGATGTCGAACCTGCGGGACGCCCTCACCGCGCAGTGGGGCCAGGAAAAACAACCGCAGCCGATCGTCAAGCAGACGCTCAAGGACCTCGTCGCGCTGATCGGGCTCGGGGTTGCCCTCGTCGTCTCCTTCGCGCTGACCGCGGTCGGCGGCGGGGTCGGGCAGTTCCTGCTCGAACTCGTCGGGCTCGAACACGCCACCTGGGCGATCGTCCTGCTCCGCGGGGCCACCATCGTGCTCGGCCTGGCCGCCAACACCCTCGTCTTCGTCTGGGTGATCGCCCGCCTGCCGCGGGAGCAGGTCGCCCTTCGCAGTGCCGTCAAGGGCGCCGTGGTCGCCGCCGTCGGGTTCGTCATCCTGCAGCAGGTCGGCTCGATCTACCTGGCCAGCGTCACGAAGTCGCCGTCGGCCGCGCTGTTCGGGCCGGTCATCGGGTTGCTCGTGTTCGCGAACCTCGTCTCGCGCTTCCTCCTGCTCATCACGGCGTGGACCGCGACCGCCAAGGAGAACGAGCGCAAGGTCATCGCGCCGCCACCGCCGGTCCTGCTCGAGCAGAACGTCACGGTGCAGCGCGGGCCGGGTCTCGGCGCCGTGGCCGGGGCCTTCAGCGCGGGTGCGCTGCTCGCGTGGCTGGGCGGCCGTCGGAAGTCTTGACACCGATCCTGCCAGTAAAGAAACTGAACCGGTAAGAAAACTGAACCGGAGGAGTTTCTGTGCTGCTGGACGCCGCCCGCGAGTGCGCCGACCTCGCCAGGACCCTCGCGACCGTCACCGAGCGGCAGCGCGCGCTCCCGCCGGAGCTGGTCGCGAAGCTGACCGACGCCCAGCTGTTCCGCACCGGCGTCCCCGGTCACCTCGGCGGCCCCGAAGCACCGCCCGCCGTCAGCCTCGAAACCGCCGAGACGGTCGCGCGCGGGGACGCCTCCGCCGGGTGGTGCGTTTCGATCGCCGTCACGAGCAGTCTGCTCTCGGCCTACGCCCCGCGGAAGTGCGCCGAGGAGGTCTTCGGCGACCCGCGCACGGTCGCCGCCGGGGTCTGGGCGCCGCGCGGCACCGGCCGGAAGGTCGACGGCGGGTACGTCGTGACCGGCCGGTGGGCGTTCTGCAGCGGCATTCCGCACGCCGGCTGGCTCTTCGCCGGGTTCGTGCACGAGAAAGCGCTCTACGTCGCCGCGTTGCCGAAGGCCGACCTCGAAGTGCTCGACACCTGGCACACCACCGGCCTGCGCGGCACCGGCAGCCACGACTGCGTTGCCGATGACCTCTTCGTCCCGGACCACCGGGTGTTCTCCGTGATGGCCGGCCCGCCGCCGGAAGCCGTGGCGCTGCATCGGTTTCCGCTCTTCGGCTTCTTCGCGCTGTCGGTCGCGGCCGCCGCGCTGGGCAACGCGCGCGGCGCGATCGACGACCTCGTCGAGCTCGCCTCGACGCGCAAGCCGCTCGGCTCCAGCCGGTCGCTGGCCGAACGGCCGGCGACCCAGGCCGCCGTCGCGGAGGCCGAAGCGGACCTGCGGGCGGCGCGGCTGCTGTTCTACCGCAGCATCGACGACGCCTGGCAGGCCGCGCAGGGCCCCGAACCGGTACCGGACGCGCTCAAGCTGGGCCTCCGCCTGGCCGCCACGCACGTGACGCGCACCGCCGCGAAGGTCGCCGGAAGCATGTACGACCTCGGCGGCGGCGCGGCGATCTACGAGACTTCGCCGCTGCAGCGCCGGTTCCGCGATGCGCACACCGCGACCGCCCACTTCCAGGTCAACCCGGCCAGCTACGAACTGTCCGGCAAGCTCCTGCTGGGCGTCCCGGCGCGGACGGACCAGCTGTGACCGGCCTCGAGCACCGGTTCAGTGCGGACTCGGTCGGCCGCGCGCTCGACCTGGTCGGCGAGCGGTGGAGCCTGCTCATTCTGCGCGAAACCTTCTTCGGTGTGCGCCGCTACGGCGAGTTCGCGCGCAACCTGGCCATCCCGCGCCCGACGTTGTCCGCCCGGCTGAAGACCCTCGTCGACGCCGGGGTGCTCGAACGCGTCGACCCGGTGCCCGAGTACGTGCTGACCGCCGCCGGGCGGGACCTCTTCGGTGCCGTCGTCACGCTCATGCAGTGGGGCGACAAGCACCTCGCCGGACCGGAAGGACCGCCCATCCTCCTGCGGCACCACGACTGCGGCAAGGTCGGCGGGACGTACGTCGCTTGTGGACACTGCGGGGGCGCGATCACCACCGATCGGGTGACCCCCGAACCGGGACCCGGCTTCCGCTAGCCCGCGGCCTTCTTGCGCTGGTGCCCGACCACGAACCCGCCGACGATGATCAGGAACACCACCAGGGTGATGATCCAGCCGGTGACGCCGAACGGGTCTTCCTTCGCCGCCGGCGCGGCCGCGGACGTGCCGCCGTGGCCGGTGCCGCCGTCGGCGAGCACGGACGGGTCATCGCTGGTCGCCGTCGTCGGGGCCGGCGGCTGGTAGCTGATCTGGCCGACCGGCACGGCGCGGTCGTCCTCCAGCGCGAAGCCGTAGTCGAGCAGCTTCGCCGCCTGGTCGACCACCTTGGTCGGCTTCTGCTCGGCACGCAGCATGACGACCGCGAGGCGCTTGCCCTTGCGCTGCGCCGCGCCGACGTAGGTGTGGCGCGCGTCGTCGGTGAAGCCGGTCTTGCCGCCGAGGAAGCCGGGGTAGACGCCGAGCAGCTTGTTGTCGTTGTAGATCGGGATGGCCGGCTTGCCGCCGGCCGGCGGGAACTCGAAGTTCTTCGTCGCGACGACCTTCGCGAACTCCGGCTGCTTCATCGCGTAGTTGAAGATCAGGCTGAGGTCGTAGGCCGAGGTCGACATGCCCGGCCCGTCCAGGCCCGAGGGGGTCGCCGCGCGCGTGTCGAGCGCGCCGATCTTCGCGGCCAGCGCGTTCATCTTCGCCACCGCGGAGTCGACCCCGCCGAGCGCCGTGGCGAACGTGTGCGCGACGTCGTTGCCCGAGTGCATCAGCAGGCCGTGCAGCAGCTGGTCGACGGTGTACTGGCCGCCGGCGACGAGGCCGACGCAGGTGCACTCCTGCTCGGCGTCCTCCTTCGTCGCGACGATCGGCTGCTGCGGGTTCAGCTGGGTGACCACGACCAGCGCGAGCAGCGTCTTGATCAGCGACGCGGGCCGCTGCCGGGCGTGCGGGTCCTTGGCCGCGATGACCGCGCCGGTGTCGAGGTCCTGCACCAGCCACGACGCCGCGGTGTTGCCGTCCGGCGGGTTGAGCGCGCCGTCCGGGGTGATCAGGCCGCACTCGGCCATCCGGGCGCCGCCGACCGGGACCGGGGGCACGGGCAGCGGCGCCGGGACCTGCTTGCCCGGCGCGGGCTTCTCCGACGTGTCGACCGGCGGCGGGGGAGCCTGGCGGTTCGCGCACTGGCCCTGCTGCGCCGCGGCCGCCAGCGCCGGCGTGCTCAGGGCCAGGAGGGCGGCGGCGAGCGTCGTCGTGAAGACCTTGAGCGACCGGGAGACAACGGAGTGCACCCACGCAATCTAGCGCCGCGACCGCCGCCGCATACTCTGGGGCATGCGCATTTCACGCGGCACCTCGCTGTTCCTGCTGGCCTTCGGTGTGTGGTCGTGGATCATCTGGATCACCTTCGCCAAGAACCTGTGGGACAGCGACCGGGCCTGGACCCCCGACGGCGCGCCGACCGCCTACTTCGTGGTGCACGCCGTGCTGACCGTCGTGTCGTTCGTGCTCGGCACGGTCATCGGCGTACTCGGCTGGCGCGGGGTGCGGGCCACTTCGCGCGTTTCCTCCTGACTTTGGTCGGTGGCGCGGCCTCCGGAGCCGGTTTAGGTTGGCGCCACAGACTCTGGAGGTGGAATGTCCCGTTTACGTCGAATGGCGGCCCCGCTCGTGCTGGCCGTCGGAGGCGGCCTGTTCGCGGCGGCCCCGGCCGCGGAGGCCGCGCCGGCCGCCTGCGACACGACGAGCACGCCGTACACCTACGTCGTGACGTACCAGCCGGGCACTCGCGCGTCGGCCGTTGACAAGGAGCTGGCGGCCAAGTGCGGCACGAAGGTCGCGTACTACGCCCCGATCGGCGTCGCCATCGCCAGCTCGCGCAATGCGGACTTCCAGGAGAAGATCGGCGTCTACCGGGCCTATTCGGGCGCCAAGGACGTGGCTTCCCAGGGCGCCGCGGCCTCGGCCCGGTCGCTCGGTGCGGTGCGGACGCTGGAGGACACGCGGTCGGTCGCCGCCGCCGATGACCTGTCCGCGCAGCAGTGGGACATGAAGGCGATCCACGCGCCGGAAGCGAACAAGATCTACCAGGGCAGCCGCGCGGTGACGGTCGGCGTGCTCGACTCGGGCATCGAGGCGACGCACCCAGCGCTTCGCAACGCCATCGACGCTCGCTCGTCGGCGGGCTGTGTCACCGGGGCCCCGGATCTGACGCCGGCCTCGTGGCAGCCGACGACGTCGGACCACGGAACGCACGTGGCGGGCACGATCGCGGGCAAGGACCCGGCGGCGGGCTTCACGGGTGTCGCGCCGGGCGTGCGCCTGGCCTCGGTGAAGGTGGTCAACGACGCCGGCTACATCTTCCCGGAGTCGGCGGTCTGCGGCTTCGTCTGGGCGGCCGAGCACGGCTTCGCGGTGACGAACAACAGCTACTACATCGACCCGGGCATGTTCTACTGCCCGAAGCAGCCGGGCGACGCGGCGGCGTTCGAAGCGGTCCGCCGCGCGGTCCAGTACTCGACGCACCGAGGCGTGCTCAACGTGGCGGCGGCGGGCAACTCCGGCTTCGACACGACGGCCCAGACCACCGACCCCAACCGCCCCCACCCGGTCGATTCGTCGTGCGGCATCCTCCCGAAGGCGATCGACGGGGTTGTGAAGGTCTCGTCGGTGGGTTACCAGGGCACGAAGTCCTCGTTCAGCAACTACGGCGAGATCGACGTGACGGCCCCGGGAGGCGACTTCGGCCAGACGCCCCCAGCCGGTGAAGGCCCATCGTGCCCGCTGTCATCGGTGGTAGGCGGCGGTTACGGCTCGAAGTGCGGAACATCGATGGCTTCCCCGCACGCGGCGGGCGTCGCGGCCCTGATCGCCTCCCGCTTCCGCGGAATCCCGCCCCAGCTGCTGGCCCGAGTTCTGGAGGGCGAAGCGGACGCGGTGAAGTGCGCGGCAACCGAAACGGAGTGCACCGGCCCGGCAAAGAACAATTCGTACTACGGCCACGGCCTGGTAGACGCCCTGGACGCAGTGCGCTGACAACAACAAAGGAGCAGGGTGGTCATCCCGTCGCCTGAGGCCGTCAAATCACTTTGAGCCGGGCCCGCAACCCACAGGCCAACGCGGGAGAACAGCGCAAGCTTGCGGGCCCGGCTCAAAGTGATAGGCCTCGGTCAGGCGACGGGATGACCACCCAGCGGCCCACCTCGAAAACGCGAGAGAACAGCGGCGAGGAGGGGTCATCCCAGAGCCTGCCCGTCCGGCGAGGACAGGTCTTTTTCTTTTCTGCCGCGGCAGAGTGATTTCTGCCGCGGCAGAGGCGTTGGTGTCTGCCGCGGCAGAGCGCCGCCGGTCGCGTACTCGCACCGCACAAAAAAGGGCCCTCCGGCGACCTGCGCCGGAGGGCCCTTTCCTCGAACTCAAACGCGCTTGAACAGCAGGGCGCGCTTCACTTCCTGGATCGCCTTGGTCACCTGGATCCCTCGAGGGCAGGCGTCCGTGCAGTTGAACGTCGTGCGGCAGCGCCAGACACCCTCGGCGTCGTTGAGGATGTCCAGGCGTTCCTCCGAGCCCTCGTCGCGGGAATCGAAGATGAACCGGTGGGCGTTGACGATCGCCGCCGGGCCGAAGTACGAGCCGTCGTTCCAGTACACCGGGCACGACGACGTGCAGCAGGCGCACAGGATGCACTTCGTCGTGTCGTCGAAACGGTCCCGGTCGGCCTGGGACTGGATGCGCTCGCGGGTCGGCTCGTTGCCGTACGTGATCAGGTACGGCTTGATCGCGCGGTATGCCTCGAAGAACGGGTCCATGTCGACGTAGAGGTCCTTCAACGTCGTCAGGCCCTTGATCGGGGCGATCGTGATCGTGGTCTTCTTGCCGTCCTTCTCGAGCAGGTCCTTCATCAGGACCTTGCACGCCAGGCGGTTGATGCCGTTGATCTGCATCGCGTCGGACCCGCAGACGCCGTGGGCGCAGGAGCGGCGGAACGAGAACGTCCCGTCGATGTAGTCCTTGACGTAGAACAGCAGGTTCAGCAGCCGGTCGGTGCGCTGGGCCGGGACGTCGTAGGACTCCCAGTGCGGCTCCGAGTCGACCTCCGGGTTGAACCGGAGGATCTTCAGCGTGACCGTGATCGGGGTGTGCTCGTCCGAGGCGGCGGTGGCCGAGTCGGCAGTAGCCGTAGTCATCAGTACTTCCGCTCCATCGGTTCGTAGCGGGTGAAGGTCACGGGCTTGTAGTCGAGCCGGATGTCCGAGGACAGCTCCGTGCCCTGCTTGTAGGCCATGGTGTGGCGCATGAAGTTCGTGTCGTCGCGGTTCGGGTAGTCCTCGCGGGCGTGGCCGCCGCGGGACTCCTTGCGGGCCAGCGCGCCCACGACCAGGACCTCGGCCAGCTCCAGCAGGAAGCCCAGCTCGACGGCTTCGAGCAGGTCGGTGTTGTACCGCTTGCCCTTGTCCGCCACGGTGATCCGCTGGTACCGCTCCTTGAGCGCCTGGACGTCGGTCAGCGCCTGCTTCAGCGTGTCCTCGGTGCGGTACACCGACGCGTGCGAGTCCATCGTCTGCTGCATTTCCTTGCGGATGTCGGCGACGCGCTCGTCGCCGTGCTCCGACAGCAGACCCGCCAGCTGCTCTTCCACCAGCTTGGTCGGGTTCTCCGGCAGCTCGACGTGCTCGTGCGACAGCGCGTACTCCGCGGCCGCGATGCCGGCGCGGCGGCCGAACACGTTGATGTCGAGCAGCGAGTTCGTGCCCAGCCGGTTCGAGCCGTGCACCGACACGCACGCGACCTCGCCCGCGGCGTACAGACCCGGGATGACGTTCTCGTTGTCCCGCAGCGCTTCGCCGTGGACGTTGGTCGGGATGCCGCCCATCACGTAGTGGCAGGTCGGGAAGACCGGCACCGGCTCCTTGACCGGGTCGACGCCCAGGTAGGTCCGGGAGAACTCCATGATGTCCGGGAGCTTCGCGTTCAGCGTCTCCTCGGGGATGTGCGTGACGTCGAGGACGACGTAGTCCTTGTTCGGGCCGCAACCCCGGCCCTGCAGCACTTCCTGCACCATCGAGCGCGCCACGATGTCGCGCGGCGCGAGGTCCTTGATGGTGGGGGCGTAGCGCTCCATGAACCGCTCGCCGGAGGCGTTGCGCAGGATCCCGCCCTCGCCGCGGACGGCTTCGGAGATGAGGATGCCCAGGCCCGCGAGGCCGGTCGGGTGGAACTGGAAGAACTCCATGTCCTCCAGCGGCAGGCCCTTGCGGAAGATGATGCCGAGGCCGTCACCGGTGAGGGTGTGCGCGTTCGACGTCGTCTTGAAGATCTTGCCCGCGCCGCCGGTGGCGAAAACGATCGACTTCGCCTGGAAGACGTGCAGCTCGCCGGTGGCCAGCTCGTAGGCGACGACGCCGGAGGCGACCGGGTTGCCGTTCTCGTCCGGGGTGGTGACCAGGTCGAGCACGTAGAACTCGTTGAAGAACTCCGTGCCGTACTTGACGCAGTTCTGGTACAGCGTCTGCAGGATCATGTGGCCGGTGCGGTCCGCGGCGTAGCAGGCGCGGCGGACCGCGGCCTTGCCGTGGTCACGCGTGTGCCCGCCGAAGCGGCGCTGGTCGATCTTGCCTTCGGGCGTGCGGTTGAACGGCAGGCCCATCTTCTCGAGGTCGAGGACGGCGTCGATGGCCTCCTTCGCCATGATCTCGGCGGCGTCCTGGTCGACCAGGTAGTCGCCGCCCTTGATCGTGTCGAAGGTGTGCCATTCCCAGTTGTCCTCTTCGACGTTCGCCAGGGCAGCGCACATGCCGCCCTGGGCCGCGCCGGTGTGGGACCGGGTCGGGTAGAGCTTGGTGAGGACCGCGGTGCGGGCGCGCTGACCGGACTCGATGGCCGCGCGCATGCCGGCGCCGCCGGCGCCGACGATCACCACGTCGTACTTGTGGAACTGCATGGTGGGAGGTCTCCGGGGCTTCAGTTCGCGGGCATGTTCGGGTCGAAGGTGAAGATCACCATCGTGCCGACGGCCAGGATCAGCACCATCGAGACGTAGAGCACGATCTTCAGCCAGAACCGCGTGCTGTCCTTGCGGGCGTAGTCGTCGATGATGACGCGCAGGCCGTTGCCGCCGTGGATCTCGGCGAGCCACAGCATCAGCAGGTCCCAGAACTGCCAGAACGGCGAGGCCCAGCGGCCGGCGACGAAGCCCCAGTTGATCCGGTGCACGCCGCCGTCGAGGATGTTCATGATCAGCAGGTGGCCGAGCACCAGGATGATCAGCGCCATCCCGGAGATCCGCATGAACAGCCAGCTGTAGAGCTCGAAGTTGCTCCGGCGGGCGGCCGGGCGCTTCGGCGAGCGCGGCTTGTCGAGGGTGAGCGACTCGGCCATGTCAGTTACCCCTGAAGAGCATTTCGGCGGTGCGCTTCAGCATGAAGAACGCACCCGGAACCATCACCACGACCCAGACCACGCCGATCACCCAGAGCATCGTCTTCTGGAACTTCGGGCCCTTCGACCAGAAGTCGACCAGCATGACGCGGATGCCGTTCAGCGCGTGGAACAGCACCGCCCCGACCAGCCCGACCTCCAGGAGGTTGACGATCGGCGTCTTGTAGGTCTCGATGACCTGGTCGTAGGTGTTCGGCGACACGCGCACCAGCGCGGTGTCGAGCACGTGCACGAACAGGAAGAAGAATGTGAGCACGCCGGTGATGCGGTGCAGCACCCAGGACCACATGCCGGGGTCGCCCCGGTAGAAGGTCCCCTGCCGGCGTGAGGCACCCGCCCGATCGCTCGCCGCCGCCTCTGGGGCGGTGCTCGCCGTGGTGGACATCGGTGAACGGCCTCCAACGTCTGACTGTGCGCCCGGTGGCCGTGAGGTCCGCTGCCGCCGCGGGAACGGCGGCTGTGCCGAAGTCAACGTCATCGAGCCTGGATGAATCGGATGCTAGACCCGCACCCGGAACGCGGCTCACCTCCGGGTTCCTCTCTGTGATGGACCAGACACCGGCACTCCCGCACCGCCACCCGGCGGTGTGGTGCAGCGCACTCGGCGGCGGGGTACTCGATGCCGTCCCAGTAAGCGGAGATCTGACCTCTAGGAGAGCCCGTGACCAACCGAGGCCGCATCGACGGCATCGCTCGGACAAACGTCGGATCTCTCACGATGGGGTGACATTCTGATGCGACGACTCGGCCTCGTGATCGCCGTCGCGGCTCTGCTGCCCGTGGTGTCGGTCACGCCCGCGCACGCACTTCCCGGCGGACTGGCGCTGAAGCCACCGATGGGCTTCAACAACTGGAACACCACCGGCTGCGCCGTCGACGAGCGGCTCATCCGCGACACCGCCGACATCTTCGTCGACAAAGGACTCAAGGCCGCCGGGTACGAGTACGTCAACGTCGACGACTGCTGGGCCGAGCCCGAGCGCGACGCCGGCGGGCGCCTGCAGGCGAACAAGGCCCGGTTCCCCGGCGGCATCAAGGCGCTCGCCGACTACGTCCACTCGAAAGGGCTGAAGTTCGGCATCTACACCAGCGCGGGGACGCTGACCTGCGCGAAGACCATGCCCGGCGCGCTCGACCACGAAGACGTCGACGCGCAGACGTTCGCGGACTGGGGCGTCGACTACCTCAAGTACGACAACTGCGACAACCAAGGCCGGCCGGCGCTGGAGCGCTACACGAAGATGCGCGACGCACTGAAGAAGACGCGTCGCCCGATCGTGTACTCGATCTGCGAGTGGGGCGAGAACCAGCCGTGGACGTGGGGTGCCGACGTCGGGCACCTGTGGCGGACCACCGGCGACATCAGGGACGACTGGGCCAGCATGCTCCAGATCCTCAAGGCGAACGCGCCGCTGGCGCCGTACGCCGGGCCGGGGCACTGGAACGATCCCGACATGCTCGAGGTGGGCAACGGCGGGATGACCGCCGAGGAGTACCGCTCGCACTTCTCGCTGTGGGCGATGATGGCCGCGCCGCTGCTCATCGGCGCCGACCTGCGCAAGGTGTCGGCCGAGAACTTCGACGTCCTGCGCAACCGAGAGGTCATCGCGCTCGACCAGGACCGCCGCGGCGTCCAGGCGCGGGTGCTGTCCAACCAGGACGGACACTGGGTGTTCGCCAAGCCCTTAAACGGCGGTGACGTGGCGATCGCGCTGTTCAACGAGACGACGTCCGCTGCCGCGATCGGCACCACCGCGGCCGCCGCCGGACTGCCGAGCTCCGGGAGCTACACCGTCCGCGACGTCTGGGCGCACCGCGACCTCCGGACGGCGGACCGGATCTCCGCGGACGTCCCGCCGCACGCGACGGTCGTCTACCGGGTCCACGCGAGCGGCTCCTGGTAGCGCCACGAGCCGTCATCTCAGAGAGTGATCGACGTGGTCCATTCCTTGGTCCGCCTGGCACACTGAGTTACGCGAAACGGCCTTTCGAGTGGTCGTGAGCGCCGCTGAAGCAGCGAAAGCTGCGTTGGGTCGCCATGATGATCACGTTCGGTGTTCAGTTCGTCGCGCGCGCGGCTCGTGAGTAAACGTTTGTGTTACGTAGCGTGCCTTTCCTATGGCGCCTTCCGGTCCGGCGGGTACGGTCTGGCGGTCGACCCGGCAGTAGGGCCGGGCCGTGCCCTTGACCATCCGCTGGATCAGCGGGGAGGGAGACACACGTTGCGTCGCATGCGTGGAACCGCGCTGGCCGCCGCGGCCATGGCCGGGGTGCTCACCCTGGCCGGGTGCGCCAAGGATTCCGGCGGTGGTAACAGCTCGAACAACACCGCGGCCTCGACGGGCGGTTCCGACTGCGTCACCGCGCAGAAGCCGCCGGCCGCGCCCGCCGCCGCGAGCAGCTCGACCGCCGCCGGGGCGAAGGTCGACGGCAGCCAGCTGAAGATCGGCCTGGCCTTCGACGTCGGCGGCCGGGGTGACGCGTCGTTCAACGACGCCGCCGCCGCGGGCACCGACAAGGCGAAGAGCGAGCTCGGCGTCACGACGGTCAACGAGAGCACCGCCAGTGCCAGCGAGGCCGAGTCGGCCAAGCAGCAGCGCCTCGACCAGATGGCTTCGCAGGGCCTGAACCCGATCGTCGCGGTCGGCTTCGCCTACGCGGACTCGGTCAAGGCCGTCGCCGCCAAGTACCCGAACACGAAGTTCGCGATCGTCGACGACGACTCGATCCAGCTGCCGAACGTGACGCCGCTGGTCTTCGCCGAGGAGCAGGGCTCGTTCCTGGCCGGCGTCGCCGCCGCGTACAAGAGCAAGAACTGCCACGTCGGCTTCGTCGGCGGTGTCAACACCCCGCTGATCCAGAAGTTCGAGGCCGGCTTCCTGCAGGGCGCGAAGACGGTTTCGTCCAAGATCAAGATCGAGGACGAGTACCTGACCCCGGCCGGTGACTTCTCCGGGTTCCAGGACCCGCCGAAGGGCAACGCGAAGGCCGCGGCCGAGATCGCCAAGGGCGCGGACGTGATCTACCACGCCGCCGGCGCCTCCGGTAAGGGTGTCTTCGACGCCGCCAAGGCGGGCAACGCGCTGGCCATCGGCGTCGACTCCGACCAGTACAACCAGAAGACCGTCGAGGCCGACAAGGACGTCATCATCACGTCCATGCTCAAGCGGGTCGACGTCGCGGTGTTCGACTACATCCAGGCCGTCGCCAAGGGTGACCTGACGACCCTGCCGAAGCGGTTCGACCTCAAGGTCGACGGCGTCGGCTACGCCACCTCCGGCGGCAAGGTCGACGACATCAAGGACGTCCTGGACGGCTACAAGGCCCAGATCATCTCGGGCGCGATCACCGTTTCGGACAAGCCGCAGAAGTAGCTCAACGCGTGCCGGGGCTCGGAGGGATTTCCCTCCGGGCCCCTCACGCGTTCCAGAGATATGGAATCCTCCCGCCCATGAGCACTGCCGAGGCCCCGGCCGAGGCCGTCCCCGACCGGGGCGTCCCCGCCGTCCAGCTGACCGGGATCACCAAACGGTTCCCGGGTGTGGTGGCCAACTCCGACGTCAACCTCACCGTCGCCGCCGGCGAGGTGCACGCCATCTGTGGCGAGAACGGCGCCGGCAAGTCCACCCTGATGAAGATCCTCTACGGCATGCAGCCGCCGGACGAGGGCACGATCGCGATCAACGGCGAAGAGGTGAAGCTGCGCAACCCGCAGGACGCCATCCGCGCCGGCATCGGCATGGTGCACCAGCACTTCATGCTCGCCGACAACCTCACGGTCGGCGAGAACGTGTTCCTCGGCGCCGAGGCCCTGCACGGCATCGGCCGGGCCGCCCGCGCGCGGCTGGCCGAGCTCGCCGAGCGGACCGGCCTGCACGCCGAGCCGGAGACGCTGCTGGAGGAGCTCGGCGTCGCCGACCGCCAGCGCGTCGAGATCGTCAAGGTGCTCTACCGCGGGGCGAAGATCATCATCCTGGACGAGCCGACCGCGGTCCTCGTGCCGCAGGAGGTCGACGCGCTCTTCGAGACCGTCCGGGAGATGAAGGCCGGCGGCTACACGTTCCTCTTCATCTCGCACAAGCTCGACGAGGTGCGCGCGATCGCCGACACCGTCACGGTGATCCGGCGCGGCACCACCGTCGGCACCGCCGACCCGAAGACCATCACCTCCCGCCAGCTCGCGGAGATGATGGTCGGCTCCGAGCTGCCCAGCCCGGAGACCCGCGAGTCCACCGTCACCGACCGCGCCGTGCTGCGCCTGTCCGGGCTGACGCTGGGCGCCGAGGGCTCGGACCGCAACGCGCTCGACGACGTCTCCTTCACCGTGCACGCGGGCGAGGTGCTCGGCGTCGCCGGTGTCGAGGGCAACGGCCAGACCGAGCTCGTCGAGACCATCATGGGCATGCGGAAGCCGACCGGGGGCACGATCGAGCTGGTCGACGCCGACGGCAAGGCCCGCGACCTCACCAAGGCGGGCACGCTGGCCCGGCGCGAGGCCGGCATCGGCTACATCGCCGAAGACCGCACGCGGCACAGCCTGCTGCTCACACAACCGTTGTGGGTCAACCGGATGCTCGGGTACCAGACCCGCGAACCGGTCTCCAAAGGACAGTTGCTCGACATCGCGGGCGCCCGCGCGGACACCGAGCGGATCGTCCGCGACTACGACGTCCGCACCCCGGGCATCGACGTTCCGGCCGCGGCGCTATCGGGCGGAAATCAGCAGAAGCTGATCGTCGGGCGCGAGCTCTCGGGCAACCCGGTGCTGCTCATCGCGTCGCACCCCACGCGCGGCGTCGACGTCGGCGCCCAGGCGCTGATCTGGGAGAACATCCGCCAGGCCCGGGCCGACGGCCTGGCCGTGCTGCTCATCTCCGCCGACCTCGACGAGCTGATCGGCCTGTCCGACACGATCCGCGTCATGCTGCGCGGGCGGCTCGTCAGCGAGGCCGACCCCGCCACCGTGACCCCGCAGGAACTGGGCTCCGCGATGACCGGCGCGGGAGAGGGTGACGAAGAATGACCTCCTGGCGCACGAAACTGCTGCCGCCGCTGCTGGCGATCGTCTTCGCCGTGCTGCTGTCGGCGATCGCACTGATCATCTCCGGGGCCGACCCGCTGCAGGCGTACGGCACGATGATCGGCCAGATGTTCAAGGGCTCGACCGCGGTCGACACCGTGAACCTCGCGACCGTGTACTACCTGTCCGGGCTCGCGGTCGCCATCGGCTTCCAGATGAACCTGTTCAACATCGGGGTCGAGGGCCAGTACCGCTTCGCCGCCGTCGTCGCCGCCATCGCGGGCGGCGCGATGAAGCTGCCGCCGGTCATCCACGTCGTCGCGATCCTGCTGGTCGCGATCGTGGCAGGCATGGCCTACGCGGCGATCCCGGCGATCCTCAAGGTGACCCGCGGGGTCAGCGAGGTCATCTCGACGATCATGCTCAACGCGATCGTCGCCGGGATCATCGCGTTCCTCATCAACGCCGACCAGTTCGGCGTGCAGCGGGGCAACAACATCGGCACCCGCGTGATCGAGCCGTCCGGCCGGATCCCCGGTATCCCGCTCGGCTCGGGCACGCTCTTCGGGTTCGTCTTCATCGCCGCGATCGTCGGCGGGGCCTACTGGTTCATGCTCAACCGCACGCGGTTCGGCTTCGAGCTCAAGGCGTCCGGCGAGTCCACCACCGCGGCCGCCGCGGGCGGCGTCAACGCCAAGAAGATGACGCTGATCGCGATGCTGCTCTCCGGTGGCGTCGCCGGCCTGGTCGCGATGCCGGAACTGCTCGGCCGCGACTACAGCTACGGCATCACCGCGACGCAGATGTACGGCTTCACCGGCATCGCGGTCGCGCTGCTGGGCCGCAACCACCCCGGCGGCATCGCGCTCGGCGCGCTGCTGTGGGCGTTCCTCGACACCTCCGCGGTGTCGCTGGAGCAGATCAACGTGTCCAAGGAGATCGCGACGATCATGCAGGGCATCATCGTGCTGTCGGTCGTCGTGGCGTACGAGATCGTGCGCCGGGCCGACCTCGCGGCCGAACAACGGAGGGTGGGCCGCGCGCTCGCCGGCCGCAAGGGTTCCTCGGTCGCCGAAGGGGGTGCGGTGTGATCACCGACGTCGCTCCCGAATCCGGCTCGACCATGCCGGTGCAGCAGCGCCGCCGGGGCCGGATCCCCGGCTGGCTGCGCGGCGTGATCTGGGCCGTGGTCGCCATCGCGGTCATCTCGACGGCGTCCTACTCCACCGGCGTCGCCGCACTGACGTCGTCGAACACCGCTTCGACGGCGTTGCGCCTGGCGTTGCCGATCCTGCTCTGTGCGCTGGGCGGCCTCTGGGCCGAACGCGCGGGCGTGGTCAACATCGGGCTCGAGGGCATGATGATCCTCGGGACCTGGGGCGCCGCCTGGGGTTCGTACAACGGTGGCGTGTGGGCCGGACTGATCGCCGCGATCGTCTTCGGTGCCCTCGGCGGGCTGCTGCACGCGGTGGCGACGGTGACGTTCAACGTCAACCACATCGTCTCCGGTGTCGCGATCAACCTGCTCGGACTCGGTGTCACCAAGTACCTGGCCAACCTGATCTTCGCGCCGATCTCCGGCAACCCGCGGCAGTCGCCGGTGGTGCCGAAGTTCGACACCTACTCGGCGACGTTCCTCTCGGACTGGCTGGGTGACCTGGAGAAGCAGCAGCGCGTCGGCATCTCCGACGTCGCCGGCATCCTGCGCGGGCTGGTCACCGAGGTGGCGCCGCTGACGATGCTCGCGATCATCCTGGTCCCGGTGAGCTTCTGGATCCTCTGGAAGACCCGGTTCGGCCTGCGGCTGCGCTCGTGCGGCGAGAACCCGGTGGCCGCCGAGTCCCTCGGTGTCAACGTCTACCTGCACAAGTACGTGGCCGTGATCATCTCGGGCGCGTTCGCCGGCATGGGTGGTGCTTCGCTGGTGCTGCTGCGCGGCGGCGCGGACTACCTGGAGAACCAGACGAACGGCCGCGGGTACATCGGCCTCGCGGCGATGATCTTCGGCAACTGGCGGCCGGGCGGCCTGCTCGGCGGGGCGGCGCTGTTCGGCTACGCGGACGGCCTCCAGCTCGCCGGCGGCGGGGAAGCGGTGCTCGCGCTGCTGTACGGCGCGGTGATCCTGGTCGCCGTGATCGTCGTCGTGCAGTTGTTCCGCCGCCAGTGGATCGCGGCCGGGCTCGGCGTCGTCGGCGCGGGCGTGCTGTACGCGATCTACTGGGCCAACGACACGCTGCCGTCGGACCTGATCCCGTACACCGCGCACTTCGTGACGCTGATCGTGCTGGCCGTGGCTTCGCAGCGGCTGCGGCCGCCGAAGGCCGACGGGCAGCCGTACCGACGGGGTGAAGACTGATGTCCACAGTAGACTGGGATGCGCTGCGTTCTCAGGCGATCGAAGCGGCTTCCCATGCGTACGCGCCTTATTCGGGCCTGCACGTGGGGGTGGCCGGGATCGTCGACGACGGCCGGGTCGTGACCGGGTGCAACGTCGAAAACGCTTCCTACGGGCTCGGGCTGTGCGCCGAGTGCACGATGGCCGGGCAGCTGCGGCTGTCCGGCGGCGGGCGGCTGGTCGCGGTGGCCTGCCGATCCGGCGCCGGTGACCTGCTGATGCCGTGCGGGCGCTGCCGGCAGATCCTGTTCGAGCTGGGCGGGTCTTCGTGCCTGGTGGACACTCCGCGCGGGGTGCTGCCGATGTCGGAAGTCCTGCCGGACGCCTTCGGCCCGGACGACCTGCCGTGAGCGCGTTCGCGGCGGTCGACGTCATCCGGACGAAGCGGGACGGTGGCACACTGTCCGACGAGCAGATCGACTGGGTCATCGACGCCTACACCCGCGGATCGGTGGCCGAGGAGCAGATGTCGGCGCTGGCCATGGCGATCTTCCTGCGGGGGATGACCTCGGCCGAGATCTCCCGTTGGACGCGCGCGATGATCGCGTCCGGCGAGCGGCTGTCTTTGGACGTCTCGCGGCCGACGGTGGACAAGCACTCGACGGGCGGGGTCGGCGACAAGATCACGCTGCCGCTGGCGCCGCTGGTGGCGGCGTGCGGTGCGGCGGTGCCGCAGCTGTCCGGCCGCGGGCTTGGGCACACCGGCGGCACGCTCGACAAGCTGGAGTCGATCCCCGGCTGGCGGGCGGCACTGTCCACTTCGGAGATTCAAGCGCAGCTCGAGGACGTCGGCGCGGTGGTCTGCGCGGCGACGTCCGGGCTGGCCCCGGCGGACAAGAAGCTGTACGCGCTGCGGGACGTCACCTCGACCGTGGAGTCGATCCCGCTGATCGCGAGCTCGATCATGAGCAAGAAGATCGCCGAGGGCGCGTCCGGGCTGGTCCTGGACGTGAAGTTCGGGTCGGGCGCGTTCATGAAGTCCCTTGAGCAAGCCCGCTCACTGGCTGCTGCGCTGACGTCGATCGGCGCCGACCACGGCGTCCCGACGACGGCGCTGCTGACCGACATGAACGTCCCGCTGGGGCGGGCGGTCGGCAACGCGGTGGAGGTCGCGGAGTCGGTCGACGTGCTCCAGGGCAGCGGGCCGGCGGACGTGGTGGCGCTGACTCTCGCCTTGGCGCGGGAGATGCTGGCCCTCGCCGGTCTCGACGTGGACCCGGAGCCGGTGCTGGCGTCGGGGGAGGCGTACGAGGTCTGGTGCCGGATGATCTCGGCCCAGGGTGGCGACCCTTCGGCGGCGCTGCCGGCACCTGCGCACGTCCACGTCGTCGAGGCGCCTTCGTCGGGCGTGCTGGCTTCGCTGGACGCGTACGCGGTGGGTGTCGCGGCGTGGCGGCTGGGCGCGGGCCGGGCTCGCAAGGAGGACCCGGTCCAGGCGGCGGCGGGCATCCTCTGCCTGGCCAAGCCGGGGGACACGGTCTCGGCCGGCGACCCACTCCTGGAGCTGCACACGGACACCCCCGACGCGGTCCCGACAGCCCTGGCCGCGCTTGAGGGCGGCTTCACGATCGCCGACTCGGCCCCCGAGCCGGGCCCGATCGTCGTGGAGACGATCCGCGCCGAGATGTGACGATCGTCGCGACGATGATCACCCGATCGAGTGGTGACCACTGTCGCTGAGGGAGCCGGAGCCCCCCGAAACTGTCGGTGGGGCTCGGTAGGCTGGAAGACGGGGGGCGGAGGCCCGCCCTCCCCTCCGAGCATGAAGAAGGCCCCCGCCGGCGAACCGGTGGGGGCCTCTTCGTGGTGCTGGGTTACTCCGCGGCTTCTTCCGCGCCCTCGCCCGTCTTGGCCTTGGCGTCGGCCGGCTTCGGCGCGCGGCCGTTGCGCGAGCTGCGGCGCGGCTGGCGCGGGGCCGGCGGGGGCGGGGCGATCTGCTGGACCGCCGGGCCGCCGCCGAGCATCAGCTCCGCGAACGTCGCCATCGCCTCGTCGAGCTGGCCGCCGATGCGGCGGACGCTCTCGTCGTTGCTCTTGCGGACCAGCGAGTCCACCGAGTCGGTGTCCGGCTGCTTCGACAGCGTGCCCTCGACCTTGGCCAGGCCGCTCTTGAGCGCGCCGTCGAGGTCGCCGATGCCGGAGAGGAAGCCGTCCTCCACCTTGTCGAGGCGGGAGGCCAGGTCGTCGAGGCGGGTGGTGACCGTCTCGAGCCGGTTGCCCAGGTTCTCCAGCCGGTCGGACGCGTCGATCATCTCGCCGGTCTCGGTCAGCGCGACCTTGAGCGCCTCGGTGTTGGCGTCGATCCGCTCGTGCGTCGTGCGGCCCAGCTCGCCGACCCGCTCCTGCGTGACGCGGCTCAGCTCGTCGACCTTGCTCCGCAGCTCGTGGTCGGTGGCGTCGATGCGCTCGCGCAGCGTCGCCTCGGCCTGCTCGATCCGCTCGCGGACCGGGCCGTGCACCGACTGCGGGAGCGACTCGAGCTTCGCGTCCTGCTTGTCGAGGTGGCCGCCCAGCTCGTCGAGCCGGCGGTGGATGTTCTGGAGCTTGTCCTCGAGCCCGTCCATCCGGCCCGCGACACCCTCGAAGCGCGCGGCGACGCCGTCGAGGCGGCCGTCGAGCTGCGCGAAGGGCTTGGCGAGCTTGTCGACGATGCTCTCGACCGCGCGGGTCAGGGCGGCGATCGCCGCGTCCTGGGCCTCGAGGCGCGACATCGTCTCGTCGAGGCGCTCGGCGAGGACGCTGACCTCGGTGCGGTCGGGCATCTCGGACAGCCGCTTGCGGACCGCGCCGAGCGAGTCCACCGGCGCGAGGCGGGCGTAGATGTCGTCGAGCGCGTCGAAGATCTGCTGCTGCTCGCTCTCACGCACTTCGGCCGCGCGCACCAGCATGTTGCGCATCCGGTCGAAGGACGGGGCGGCAATGTGGTTGTCAGTGGTCACTGCTGTGTGTCCTTCGTCGGCGGGGAAATGGAGGGACGTGCCACGAAGCTTATCGATTGCAAAAATTGCTGTCTGTATGGCCCCCGTGAAGAGGCTATTGCGGAGGCTGCCCCCGGATGGCCGATTCGGGACATGATCCTCGACGCTGAGGGTTAGCCCGAGCCTGAGAGTTACGGCCATGTAGGGGAATGACAACGAGGTTACCGTTGGGGGATGCCTGACGAAAGCCCTGTTCTGCCCACCGAGACACTCCGCCGCGCACCCAAGGTGCTGCTGCACGACCACCTCGACGGCGGCCTGCGCCCGGCGACCGTCGCCGAGCTCGCCGACGCGACCGGTTATGCCGGTCTGCCCACTTCCGACCCGGCCGAGCTGGGCAGCTGGTTCCGCCGGGCGGCCGACTCCGGCTCACTCGTCTCCTACCTCGAGACGTTCGCCCACACCTGCGGGGTGATGCAGACGGAGGAAGCGCTGGTCAGGGTCGCCGCGGAGGCGGTGGAGGACCTGGCCGCCGACGGCGTCGTCTACGCCGAGGTGCGCTACGCACCGGAGTTGTTCGTCGAACGCGGTCTGTCACTCGATGCGGTGGTCGAGGCCGTCCAGGCGGGGTTCACGGAGGGCACTCGCCGGGTTGCCGCGAACGGCGGCACCATCCGCGTCGCGACGTTGCTCTGCGCGATGCGCCAGCACGCCCGGGCGCTCGAGATCGCGAACCTGGCCGTCCGCTACCGCGACGCCGGCGTGGCCGGGTTCGACATCGCCGGACCCGAGGACGGATTCCCCCCGACCCGCAATCTCGACGCGTTCGAATATCTGCGTCAGAACAATGCGCACTTCACCATTCATGCGGGTGAAGCTTTCGGTTTACCTTCCATTTGGGAAGCGATTCAGCACTGCGGCGCCGAGCGGCTCGGGCACGGCGTGCGCATCGCCGAGGACATCAAGACCGACGCGGACGGCACGGTCCACCTTGGACGGTTGGCCGCGTACGTCCGCGACCGCCGCATCCCCCTGGAGATCTGCCCGACGTCGAACGTCCAAACAGGTACGGTCCGGTCGATCGCCGAGCATCCCATCGGCCTGCTCGCCAAGCTGCGCTTCCGGGTGACCGTGAACACGGACAACCGGCTGATGAGCGGATGCACGATGACCAGCGAATTCGCCGTGCTGCACGAGACGTTCGGCTATGGTATCGACGACTTCCGCTGGTTCACCATCAACGCGATGAAATCCGCGTTCATCGATTTCGACGCCCGGCTCGCGCTGATCGACGACGTCATCAAGCCCGGCTACGCCGCGCTCGCCTGACCCTCCCCGCTTAGGACCGCAACGCGCTTGCGGTCCTTAGCCATGCCAACTATCGTTCACCATGTAGGAACAACTTCTCATTATTTGAGACGGTGGAGAAGATGGCGCAGGTCGCGGGCAGTCCGGTTCACGCGAATCCACGGCGTTGGCTCATTCTCGCGCTCGGTCTCGCCGCGCAGACCGCGAGCTGCTCGTTCCTCTACGGCCTCCCGTTCCTGGTCCCGGCCATGCGCGCGGTGGAGGGGCTGACGCTGGCGGAGGCCGGCACGGTCGTCGCGGCGCCGAGCATCGGGTTGTTGTTCACCCTGATCGTGTGGGGCGCGGCTGCGGACCGTTACGGAGAGCGCCTCATCATGGCCCTGGGCCTGGGCATCTCGGGGTTACTCCTGGTGTACGCCGGGATAGGAAGTCACCCGGTCGGGCTGCTCTTTGGGGTGTTTTTGGCGGCCGGCGCCTGTACGGCTTCGGTGAACGCGGCGAGCGGTCGCGTCGTGATGGGCTGGTTCGCCAAGTCCGAGCGCGGCGTGGCGATGGGGATCCGCCAGACGGCCCAGCCGCTCGGCGTCGGCGTCGCCGCGCTGGGCCTGCCGCCGCTGGCCGAGCACTTCGGCTTCCGGGCGGCGGTCCTGCTGCCGGCCGGGCTGGCGATCCTGGTGGCGCTGCTGGTGGCCTGGCTGGTGACGGACCCGCCGCGGCCGCCGCGCGCGCCTCACTCGGCGGGCGCTTCTCCGTACCGGCACGCGGCGCTGTGGCGGGTGCACGGGGCGAGCGCGCTGCTGGTGGTGCCGCAGTTCGCGGTGTCGGCGTTCGCGCCGGTGTACCTGGTGGCGGTGCAGCACTGGAGCCCGTTGGCGGCGGGCTGGTACCTGGCGGTGGTCCAGGTGCTCGGCGCCGGGGGCCGCCTGGGGTCGGGCTGGTGGTCGGACCGGGTGGGCAGCCGCCTGCGTCCGATGCGGATTTTGGCGGTCTCGAGCTGCCTGGTCATGCTGCTGGTGGCGCTCGGCGACGCGTCCTGGCCGTGGCTGGTGCTGCTGGCGCTGGCGTTGGCGGGGGTGATCACGGTGGCGGACAACGGCCTGGGCTTCACGGCCTCGGCCGAGCTGGCGGGCTTGGCGTGGTCCGGGCGGGCGATGGGAACGCAGAACACGGCCCAGAACATCGCGGCCTCCCTGACCCCGCCGCTCCTGGGCCTGGTGATCGGCGACAGCCGGTACGCCCTGGCGTTCTGCGTGGCGGCGGTGTTCCCGGCCCTGGCGGTGCTGGTGGTCCCGGTCCGCGTGGAACACCCGGAGCCCTGATGCCCGCCGGCTCACGCGAGATGCCCGCCCAATCACACGTGATGCCCGCCGGCTCACGCGTGATGCCCGCCTGAGCACGGGCCGACCGTACCCGGACACGGCGAAGGCCGCCTCCCCGACCACGGGAGGCGGCCTTCGGACGCGAAACTCAGGCGACCGTCAGGCGGTTCTCGAAAGTTTCGACGAGCTTCCGCCACGCGCTCTGCTCCGCGTCGAACGGCGCCGACGGCTCGAGGCGCGTCGGGTCCGGGCGCAACACGAAGGACACCAGCCAGCCCAGGCTTTCGTTGCCCGCCAGTGCCGTCTCGGCCGAGTCGTCGCCCGCCCAGTCCGCCGCGTCCGTGATCAGCTCGACCGCCAGCTCCAGCTGGGTCGGGTCGATCGCGTCCGGGCCCTCCGCGATGTCCGCGTCCAGGCCCGTCAGGACGTACGTGTTCTCCGGGTCGACCTCGATCTCGAGCTCGCCCGCCGTCGCCTTGGCCAGCACCTCGTCCCACGTGGACACGTCCGCGAGGTCCGTGTCGGCCAGGTCCTTGCCGTCCGCGAGGGCGCGGGCGAGCGCGCCCGTCGAGGTGAACACGTCGATCTCGCCCTCGCTGCCGAGGAACACCGGCTCGTCCTCGAGGTAGCAGCGCAGCGTGTAGTACTCCGCGCCGGACGTGATGATCTTGATGGGGTCGATGCCGACCTCGGCCCAGAAGCCGACCGGGCCCTCTTCTTCTTCCTCGTCCTCCGCGCCATCCGAAGAGTCGAGGGAATCGATGACCTCGAGGTCCTCTTCGCCCTCGGCGCCGGCTTCAGCCTCCGCGGACTCCTCGTGGAACGCGGCCAGCTCCTCGGCCGTCTGCTCCAGCACCTTCTCGTCGACCTCCGGCTGGGTCACCAGGCCGTCGATCGCGTCGAGCACGGTGTCCCACTTCTGCGACACCGTCTCGGACAGGTCGTTCCACACCTGCACGCCGACACCGCCGGTGAACGGCAGCGTGCCCTGGTCGAGCAGCGAGAAGCCCTCGGTCGAGTCGAGGATCTCGTGGACCTCCTCGAGGTCGCAGACGTCGGCGAGCGACCGCACGATGCCGACGATCTCCGCCAGCTCCGCGATGTGCCAGACGTCCGGCTCCTCGGCGACCAGCTCCGGCACGCCCACGAGGTCGTACGTGTGGTCTTCGTCCGGGATCAGCTCCGGCACGTTCAGCGACGGCACCGCGTCCCACGCCGGGTGGTCGAGCAGGTCGTGCCGCTCGGACGTGCGGACGAAGGCGGCCAGGTGAGCTGCGTCGGCGAAGGCGTACAGGTCGTCCTCGTCGCCGAGGAAAGCTTCCCACTCCTCGCCGTCTTCCCGCCAGCGCGGCGCCCACAGGGTGACGACGTCGCCCTGCGGCAGGCCGAGTTCGATCGGGATGATGTCCTGTGCCATTCCTAAGCCCTCCGGAGTACCGCCCGTGTGCGCGCGGGACCGGAAGTATCACCCGGTCGACGCGCGGTACCGCGAAGCCTACGGGTTTCGCACTCGCGATGCGATCGCCCCTGCCGACTTTGCGACGAGCGGATGGCACGATAGGTGCCTGATGACTCTCACCGACCTCCTGCCTGCGGATCCCGACCCCGACGCCCTCTTCGAAGCCTTCACCACCTGGACGGCCGAACGGGGCATCGAGCTGTACCCGGCGCAGGAGGAGGCGGTGATGGAGGTCGTCTCCGGATCGAACGTCATCCTTTCGACGCCGACCGGCTCCGGGAAGAGCCTCGTCGCCGTCGGCGCGCACTTCACCGCGCTCGCCCAGGGCCGCCGCAGCTACTACACCGCGCCCATCAAGGCCCTCGTCTCGGAGAAGTTCTTCCAGCTCATCGACATCTTCGGCGCGGACAACGTCGGGATGATGACCGGCGACTCGAGCGTCAACCCGGACGCGCCGATCATCTGCTGCACAGCCGAAATCCTGGCGAACATCGCGTTGCGGTTCGGGGCCGACGCGCCCGTCGGGCAGGTCGTGGCCGACGAGTTCCACTTCTACTCCGAGCCCGACCGCGGCTGGGCCTGGCAGGTGCCGCTGCTCGAGCTGCCCAGGGCCCAGTTCGTCCTGATGTCGGCGACCCTGGGCGACGTCTCCTTCTTCGAAAAGGACCTCACCCGCCGCACCGGCAAGCCGACCGCCGTCGTCACGTCGGCGCAGCGCCCGGTCCCGCTCACCTTCCGGTACGCGCTGACGCCGTTGCACGAGACGATGTCCGAGCTCTTGAACGGTGGTCAAGCGCCGGTCTACGTCGTGCACTTCTCGCAGGCCGCGGCCATCGAGCGGGCGCAGACGCTGATGAGCATCAACGTGACGTCGAAGGCGGAGAAGGAGGCCATCGCCGAGCTGATCGGCGACTTCCGGTTCGCCGCCGGCTTCGGCAAGACGCTCTCGCGGCTGGTCCGCCACGGCATCGGCGTCCACCACGCCGGGATGCTGCCGAAGTACCGCCGATTGGTCGAGACCCTGGCCCAGTCCGGGCTGCTCAAGGTGATCTGCGGGACCGACACGCTCGGCGTCGGCATCAACGTGCCGATCCGGACGGTCGTCTTCTCGGCGCTCACCAAGTACGACGGCGTCCGCCAGCGGCACCTCAAGGCCCGCGAGTTCCACCAGATCGCCGGCCGGGCCGGGCGCGCGGGGTACGACACCGACGGCTACGTCGTCGTGCAGGCCCCCGACCACGTCGTCGAGAACGCCAAAGCCCTCGAGAAGGCCGGCGACGACCCGAAGAAGAAAAAGAAGATCGTCCGGAAGAAGGCGCCCGAGGGGTTCGTCAACTGGACCGAGAGCACGTTCGACCGGCTCATCGCGGCCGACCCCGAGCCGCTGACGTCCAGCTTCAAGGTCACGCACTCGATGCTGCTGAACGTGATCTCGCGGCCGGGCAACGCCTTCGACTCGATGCGGCACCTGCTCGAGGACAACCACGAGGACCGCGCGTCGCAGCGCAAGCTGATCCTGCGCGCCATCGCGATCTACCGCGCGCTGCTCGCCGCCGGCGTCGTGGAACGACTGTCCGAACCGGACGAACAGGGCCGGATCATCCGGCTCACCGTCGACCTGCAGTTCGACTTCGCGCTCAACCAGCCGCTTTCGCCGTTCGCACTGGCCGCGATCGAGCTGTTCGACCTCGAGTCGCCGAGCTACGCGCTCGACGTCGTGTCCGTTGTGGAATCCACAGTGGACAACCCGCGCCCGGTGCTTTCGCAGCAGCAGTTCAAGGCCCGCGGCGAGGCCGTGAACGCCATGAAGGCCGAGGGCATCGAGTACGACGAGCGGATGGAGCTGCTCGAGAGCATCACGTACCCGAAGCCCCTCGAAGAGCTGCTGCAGGGCGCGTTCCACAGCTACCGGCAGGGCCACCCGTGGGTCGCCGACTACGAGCTGTCGCCGAAGTCGGTCGTGCGGGACATGTACGAGCGCGCGATGAACTTCGTCGAGTACATCGGCTTCTACCAGCTGGCCCGGTCCGAAGGGCTGGTGCTGCGCTACGTCGCCGACGTCTACGACGCGCTGCGCCACACGGTCCCGGACGAGGCGAAGACCGAAGCGCTGCAGGACCTCATCGAGTGGCTCGGCGAGCTGGTCCGGCAGGTCGACTCGAGCCTGCTGGACGAGTGGGAGGCGCTGCGCCACCCGACGGAAGAAGGCCCGGTGTCGCACCGCCCGCCGGAGCCGCCGCCGGCCGTCACCCGCAACGAGCGCGCGTTCCGCGTCCTGGTGCGCAACGAGCTGTTCCGCCGGGTCGAGCTGTTCGCGCGGCGGGCATGGTTCCCGCTCGGCGAACTGGACGCGGGCAGCGGCTGGGACGCGGATGCGTGGCAGGAAGCGATCGAGGACTACTTCGAGGAGTACGAGACGCTCGGCACCGGCCCGGACGCGCGCGGCCCGCAGCTGCTGATGATCGAGCAGCAGCCGGACGTCTGGAAGGTGCGCCAGATCTTCGACGACCCGGCGGGCGACCACGACTGGGGCATCAGCGCCGAGGTCGACCTGGCCGCGTCGGACGAAGCCGGGGTGGCGGTCGTCCGGGTGACCGAGGTGGGCGCGCACTAGCGGTCCTCTCAGCCCAGCGGGGTCAGGATCGCCTGCGCGTCTTCGCCGGCGAACCACAGCCCGATGACGAACGCCGCGGTCGCTTCCAACAGGGCCGCCCGGTCCAGGCCGCCCGCGTGGACCGGGTGCGCGCCGATGTCCCGGACCAGCGTGCTGACGGCGTCGAGCGCTGCCGGGTCGTCGCCGCACAACGGGACCGACAGCGGGCGGCCGCCGAACACCGGCGGGGTCATCCGCCAGACGTCGACGTGCGCGAGGTTGAACGCCTTCACGACGTGGGCTTCGGTGATGATCCGCGACGCCACCGGTGTACCGGTAAGGGAAGGATCGTTGGTGCAGTCCACCAGCACCTTCCCGGCGAGCGGGCCCGCCTCGGCGAGCACCTCGCCGATCGCGGCCGCGGGGACGGCCAGGAGCAGCACGTCGGCGAAAGCGGCCGTCTCGCGCCAGGTTCCGGTCGCGGCGCCGAGCCGCCCGGCCAGCGGACCGGGATCGGACCGGCCGCTCACCATGAGGTCGTGGCGTGCCCACTGCGTGCCGAGCGCGTCCGCCATCCCGCCCGTGCCGAAGATCCCGATCCGCATGCGTCCTCCTTGTGCTTGGCTGTACCAGCACGACGGTAGGAACCCCGGAAGGAACCGAACGGTAACCATGGACTTCCTCGCGGACTGCCGCACGCGGCTCGCCTTCGACCTGGTCGCCAACACATGGAACCCGGTGGTGCTGTGGGCGTTGCGCGACGGCCCGCAGCGGCACGTCGACCTGCGGCGCACGATCGGCGGCATCAGCGCGAAGGTGCTCACGGAAACCGTGCGGCGCCTGGAGTTCGACGGTCTCGTCGAGCGGCGCGAAGGCGCGTACGCGCTTACGCCGTTGGGCTCGACGCTGCTGGAGCCGATCGAGGGGTTCGGGCGGTGGGCCGCTGAGCACGCCGACGACGTCGTCGCCGCTCAAACCCGAGCAGAACGATCAGCATGACCAGCTCCGCCAGGGGCGACGGGAAACCGAGGGCGAGCCCGGCGGCGACGTCGGCGACCGGCGCGGCGATGCCCGCCACGAACACCCAGGTCGGCGCGGCGGGCGGCTTCGCCGCGGGGGACCACGGCGTCTTCTTCCACGGCTTCGCGACCGAGAGCCACGCTTGGAACGCCAGCGCGCTCGCCATCAGCGACGCTCCGGCGATCTGCGGCCAGGCGACGGTGCCGGTGTCCGCCGACTCGCGCAGCGCGGGGGAGAGCAGGAAGATCCCGGCGTAGAGCTGGATCAGCGTCAAGGCGAACTTCGTGAGCACCCACCAGTGCCGGAAGTAGCCCCACGCCGTGGCGCCGGCGAGCAGGAGGCCGGTGAAGGCGGAGACGTTGGCCATCGGGGCGAGCAGGACGGAGTCGAGCCGGTCGGCCCACGCGGGTGCGCCCGACGACATCAGGACGACGAGGGCGAGGGCCTGGCTCATCCAGGCGACCGACGAAACGACGTGCAGCCAGACGACGGCCTGGCGCCAGCGGGGAGAAGTCTTCACGGGTTCCAGGCTCGCCGAGCGGCGGTGCGGGCACATCGGGCACGACCCGGGCTTCGTCCCGGAGCCGGCGAGGCCGCGCCTACCCCCAGCGGAGTACGCGGCCGCGACCGCCGTACGCCCCGGGTTGTCGTGAGTGGTGAAGCGGGTAGAACCCTACTTGCCACTCACGACGGGGTTCTTGGCGGCCAAGGCGAGAAGGGGGACCGCGGCGGCCGCGTCGGTGATGAGCGTGGAGACCATGCCTGAGCGGAGGACCGCGTCGACCGCTGCCGCTTTCGGGCGGCTGTAGCCGAGGGCGATCACCTCCGGGACCGCCATCAGCTCTTCGTGGCTGATCGCCAGGACGTGGTGGGCCAAGCCGGTGGAGAGAGCGTTTCCCGACGCGTCGAAGAGGCGAGCCGCGACCTCCGCCGTCGCCCCGCGGGCCGCGATCGCCGCGCGCTCGGCTTCGTCCAGGGCGTCGTACACCGTCGACTCGCCCGGCTGCCAGGCGCCGATGCTGACCACCGCCTTGGTCAGGTTCTTGAACTGGCCGAACGTCTCCGCGATCCCCGGCTGACGCCGCAGCGTCTCCGTCGTGCGGCGGTCCGGCAGCACCAGCGGGCCGAAGATCGGGTACGCGTCCCCGCCGGACACCGAGGTCACGCGGCTGACCGTCTCCACCGAGCGGCCGCGCATGTCCATCCCGGCCTGCACCCCGCAGAGCTGGACGATCGGGCAGCGCGGCAGCGACCGCACCGCCTCCGCCATCGCGTTCACCGACCGCGCCCACGACAGCCCGATGACGTCCGACGGGACCGCGATCTCCTCCAGCAACCGCGCCGCCAGCGAGCCGATCTTCGCCCGGACGACCTCCTTCGGCTCCCGCTCGGTTGAGCGTTCGAGCACCAAAGCGCGCTTCAGGCCGTACGCCGAGCGCACCTCGTCCGACAGCGCCAGGTCCACCGGCGCCGGCAGCGAGAACTCCACCCTGACCAGGCCGGACTCCATGGCCGTGTCGAGCATTCGCGCCACCTTGAACCGGCTGACGCCGAACTCGCCGGCAATCTCCAGCTTGGAGCGTCCCTGCACGTAGAAGCGCCGGGCGACGGTGGCGAGCAGCATCGCTTCAGTGAGCGAAGCGCTCTTACGAGATGCGCTCATCTGAGCATAATAGCGCGAAATCCAGCCGAAAGGTTGACGTAATACCGACTTCATACCTGTAATGCCTTCACATGTTCTCGACGCGATAGGTCACTGTTGCTCATATGAGCGGCGAGGAAGGGGTAAGGCATGCGTGCCGCCATCGTCGACCGGCCCGGTGAGATCAGGGTCGGCGAGGTGCCCGATCCGAAACCCGGGGAACGTCAGGTCGTCGTCAAGGTCGGAGCGTGCGGCATCTGCGGCACCGACCTGCACATCGCGGACGGGCACTTCCCGCCCACCCCGTACCCCATCGTCCCCGGGCACGAGTTCGCCGGGGAGATCGTCGAGCTCGGCGCGGACGTGCCGGGCGAGTGGAAGGTCGGCGACCGCGTCGCCGTCGACCCGTCGTTGTTCTGCGGCTACTGCGGCCCGTGCCGCGCCGGCCACGGCAACCTCTGCGCGAACTGGGGCGCCACCGGCGACACCGTCAACGGCGCCTTCGCCGAGTACGTCGCCGTCCCGTCGTCCACCTGCTACCGCATGCCCGACGCGATGACGTGGGAACAGGGGGCGCTGGTCGAACCCGTTTCCTGTGCCGTGCACGGCGTCCGCCGCGTCGGTGTCGAGGCCGGCGAACGCTTCCTCGTCGTCGGCGCCGGCACCATGGGCCTGATCATGCAGCAGCTGCTGCAGCGTTCGGGCGCGCAGGTCACGGTGGTCGACCGCAACGAAGCCCGGCTGCCCCGCGCGCAGGCCCTCGGCGCGGTCGCCACCGCGGCCGATGTGAAAGACCTGAACGACGAGAAGTTCGACGTCGCCGTCGACTGCACCGGCGCCGCTCCCGCCATCGAAGCCGCCTTCGACGCGATCCGCCGCGGCGGACGGCTGCTCGTCTTCGGCGTCGCCCCGGCCGAAGCCCGCGTCGCGCTTTCGCCGTTCCGCATCTACAACGACGAGATCACCGTCGTCGGCTCGATGGCCGTGCTGCACAGCTTCGGCGCCGCCCTCGACCTGGTCGCGAGTGGCGCGATCGACACGGACGCGCTGCTCACCGACACCCTGCCGCTCGAGCAGTACCCCGAGGCGCTGGCCAAGATGCGCAGCGGCGCGGGCCTCAAGGTGCAAGTCCTCCCCGGAGGTGGCCGTGCGTAAGCTCCTGACCCTCTTCGCGGCGACGTCGCTGCTGGTCACCGGCTGCGCGGGCGCCGGCTCGCTCGGCACCGGCAGCAGCACGCTCGTCATCGCGATCGTGTCCAACCCGCAGATGAAGGACGCGATCGCGCTCGCGCCGGAGTTCGAGAAGGCCACCGGCATCGGGCTGAAGTTCGTGTCCCTGCCGGAAAACCAGGCCCGCGCGAAGATCACCGCGTCGACCGCCACCGAGGGCGGCGAGTTCGACGTCGTCATGATCAGCAACTACGAGGCCCCGCAGTGGGCGGCCAACGGCTGGCTGGAGAACCTCGAACCGCACATGGCGTCGACGCCGGGCTACGACGAAGGCGACTTCATCCCCAGCATCAAGACGTCGCTGTCGTACCGGAACCAGATGTACGCGGTCCCGTTCTACGGCGAATCGTCGTTCCTGGCCTACCGCAAGGACCTCTTCGAGAAGGCCGGGCTCACCATGCCGGCCAAGCCGACGTGGCAGCAGATCGCCGACTTCGCCGCGAAGCTCGACGACAAGGCCAACGGCGTCGCGGGCATCTGCCTGCGCGGCAAGCCCGGCTGGGGCGAGAGCCTCGCGCCCTTCACGACGGTGGCCAACACCTTCGGTGCGCAGTGGTTCGACCAGGGCTGGAACGCCAAGCTGACGTCGCCGGAGTTCACCGAGGCCGCGAAGTTCTACGTCAACCTCATCCGCGAGCACGGCGAGGTCGGCGCCTCCAGCGCCGGGTTCTCCGAATGCGGCACGCGCTACACCCAGGGCAACGCGGCGATGTGGTACGACGCGACGGTCATGGCGGGCACCAACGAAGACCCGTCGAGCAGCAAGATCGTCGGCAAGTCCGGCTACGCGCCCGCGCCGGTGGTCAAGACCCAGGCCAGCGGCTGGCTCTACACCTGGGCGCTCGGCATCCCGAAGGTGGCCAAGGACAAGGACGCGGCCTGGAAGTTCATGGCCTGGATGACCGACAAGGCGTACGTGCAGAAGGTCGGCCACACCTACGGCTGGAACCGCGTCCCGCCGGGCGTCCGCCAGTCGACGTACGCGATCCCCGAGTACGCCGACGCGGCGAAGGCGTACGCGAAGCCGACGTTGGACGGCATCGCGGAGGCGAACCAGCAGAAGGTGATGGCGAACCCGGTGCCCTACCCCGGCATCCAGTTCGTCGGCATCCCCGAGTTCCAGGACCTGGGCACCCGGGTGAGCCAGCAGCTGTCGGCCGCGATCGCCGGCCGCGAATCCGTCGAAGACGCGCTGAAGCAGTCCCAGGACTACGCGCAAACCGTGGGTGACTCCTACAAGGCGGTGCAGTGATGTCCACGCTCTCGGTATCCACCCCGACGTCCACTTCGCACGCGAAGGTCGAGGAGAAACGCGGCCTGAGCACCGCGGCCAAGCGGCGGCTGCCGCTGCTGCCCGCGCTGATCTTCGTCATCGCGGTGACTCAGCTGCCGTTCCTGCTCACCGTGTTCTACTCGTTCCAGTCGTGGAACCTGGTCCGGCCCGGCTCTCGGCACTTCGTCGGCCTGCAGAACTACGTCGACGTCTTCAGCGACACGACGTTCCTGGTCGCGCTGCTCAACACGGTGCTGCTGACCGTGGTGTGCGTGTTCGTCGCGCTGCTGCTCGGCCTCGGCCTGGCCATCCTGCTCGACCGCAAGTTCCTCGGCCGCGGCGTCGTCCGGACGCTGCTGATCACGCCGTTCCTCATCCTGCCGGCGGCGGGCGCGCTGCTGTGGAAGACGACGATGTTCGACCCGACCTACGGGCTGCTGCACTTCGTCTTCGGCACCGACGTCGACTGGCTTTCGGAGTTCCCGCTCGCGTCGGTGATGGCCCAGATCGTGTGGCAGTGGACGCCGTTCATGATGCTGCTCATCCTGGCCGGCCTGCAGAGCCAGGCCAAGGACGTCCTCGAAGCGGCCAATGTGGACGGTGCGGGCCGGTGGCGGACGTTCGTCTCGATCACGCTGCCGCACCTGTCCCGGTTCCTGCAGCTGGCGACGCTGCTGGGCGCGATCTACATCGTGAACAGCTTCGACGCGATCTTCCTGATGACCCAGGGCGGCCCGGGCACGGCGAGCACCAACCTGCCGTACTACATCTACCAGCGCGCGTTCGAGGGCTTCGACGTCGGCCAGTCGTCGGCGATGGGCGTGGTCGTGGTCATCCTGACGATGATCGTCGCGACCTTCGCGCTGCGCCTGATGTTCCGGACGTTCTCGGTGAGCGGAGGGATCAAGTGACCACGGTGGCGCCCCGCAAGCGGGCTTACGGCAAGGGGTCGCTGACCGTCGCGACCTGGGTGATCGCGATCCTGTTCGTCTTCCCGCTGCTGTGGATGATCCTCACGGCCTTCAAGCAGGAGGCGGACGCCTACACGGACCCGCCGAAGCTGTTCTTCACCCCGACGTTCGAGCAGCTCGGCAACGTCCTGAGCGGCGGGTTCCTGCCGTACCTGTCGAACTCGGCGTTCGTGACCATCCTGTCGACGGTGCTGGTGCTGCTCTTCGGCGTCCCGGCGGCGTACGCGCTGTCGCTGGCGCCGGTGAAGGGCACGTCGAACGCGCTCGGGTTCTTCCTGTCGACGAAGATGCTCCCGATCGTGGCGGCGATCATCCCGCTGTACGTGATCTCGCAGAACACCGAGCTGCTCGACACGGTGTGGGCGCTGGTCATCCTGTACACGTCGATGAACCTGCCGCTGGCCATCTGGATGATGCGGTCGTTCTTCCTCGAGGTGCCGCACGAGATGATCGAGGCGGGCCGCATCGACGGCGCCAACCTGCCGACGCTGCTGCGCAAGATCATCATGCCGGTGGTCGCGCCCGGGATCGCGGCGACGGCGTTGATCTGCGTGATCTTTTCGTGGACGGAGTTCTTCTACGCGGTCAACCTGACGGCGGCGCGGGCGGGCACGGTCCCGGTGTTCCTGGTCGGCTTCATCACCAGCGAGGGCCTGTACTGGGCGCAGCTTTCGGCCGCGGCTCTGCTGGCTTCGCTGCCGGTGATGATCGTGGGGTGGATCGCTCAGAACCACCTGGTCCGCGGCCTCTCCATGGGCGCGGTCAAGTAACGCCGAAGGCCACCTCGAGCCGGCTCGAGGTGGCCTTCGCGCGGTCACTCCTGGAGGGAGAGGGCCTGGCTGGGGCAGATGTGCACCGCTTCGCGGGCCTTCTCGACCAGTTCGCCCTCCGGCTGGTCGTTCAGCACGATGACCGTGCCGTCGTCCTCGCTCTGGTCGAACAGGGCGGGCTCGGTGAGCACGCACTGACCGGCGCCGACGCACTTGCCGGTGTCCGCGATGATCTTCATGGTCCTTCTCTCCTGTGGTGGGATGGCAGTTCGTTCTCTACCAGGTCACCGGCAGCCGGTACAGGCCGTAGATGTTCGCGTCGTCCTTGAACGGGAGTTCGTCGACGTCGGCGGCCAGCGCGAGGTCCGGGATCCGGCGGAACAGCGTGTCGAAGACGATCTGCAGTTCCATCCGGGCCAGGTTCTGGCCGAGACACTGGTGCGGCCCGAAGCCGAACGCCACGTGGTGCCGCGCGCCGCGTTCGATGTCGAGGGTGTCCGGGTCGTCGAACGCGCGCGGATCACGGTTCGCCGCGTATCCCAGCGCCAGGACGCCCTCGCCCGCGCGGATCAGCTGCCCGCCGACCTCGATGTCCTCGACGCACAGGCGAGCCGTAGCCGCGTCGACGATCGTCCAGTACCGCAGCATCTCCTCGACGGCGTCGAGCGTCTTGCCCGGGTCGGCCTTGATCATCGCGAGCTGTTCGGGGTTGCGCAGGAAGGCCACGGTGGACAGCGAGATCATGTTCGCCGTCGTCTCGTGGCCCGCGACCAGCAGCAGGAACCCCGTCGCGGCCAGCGACTCCCGCCGGTAGGTGCCCTCTTCGCGGAGCTTGACGATCTGCCGGCCGAGCAGGTCGTCCGGCGGGTTCGCCTCCTTCTTCGCGATGAGGTCCGCCATGTACTCGCGGATGGTGTCGAACGCCGCCCGCCGCTCTTCGGGCGGGGTCGCGCGCTTGATCAGCTTCGCCGTGTGGGTCTGGAAGAAGTCGTGGTCGGCGTACGGGACGCCGAGCATCTCGCAGATGACCAGCGACGGCACCGGCAGCGACAGCGCCTCGACCAGGTCACCGGGCTTCGGGCCGGCCAGCAGCGCGTCGATCCGGTCGTCGACGATCTCCTGGATCCGCGGCCGCAGCGCTTCCATCCGGCGCACGGTGAACTCACCGAGCACGGCCTTGCGGGCCGGGCCGTGCTCGGGCGCGTCCATGGTGATCATGGTGCGCTCGTCGCCCTGGCGCCGGAACCCGCCCTTGACCAGCTGCGGGAAGTCCGGGTGCTGGCGGTCGGCGCTGAAGCGCCGGTCGTTCAGCACGGTCCGGACGTCCTCGTGCCGGGTGACCACCCAGGCGTCGCCGCCGTCGGGCAGCCGGACCCGCGAGACGGGCTCGCTCTCGCGGATCTCCTCGTACGCCGCAGGCGGCGCGAACGGGCACGTGCGGGTCATCGGGAATTCGCGTTCTTCGACGGTCGTCATGGCGTCCCCCTCACCAGGTCACGGGCAGGCAGTAGAGACCGAAGATCGACGAGTCGTGCTTGAACGGCAGCTGGTCCACCGGCGCGGCCAGCTTGAGCTCCGGGATGCGGCGGAACAGCGTGTCGAAGACGATCTGCAGTTCCATCCGGGCGAGGTTCTGGCCGAGGCACTGGTGCGGTCCGAAGCCGAACGCCACGTGGTGCCGCGCGCCGCGCTCGAGGTCGAGCTCGCCGGCGTTTTCGAACGCGGTCTCGTCGCGGTTGCCGGAGTAGCTCAGCCCGAGCACCCCCTCGCCTTCGCGGATCAGCTGCCCGCCGATCTCGACGTCCTCGGTGGCGACGCGCGAGGTCGCGAACTCGGCGATGGTGAAGTACCGCAGCAGCTCCTCGACGGCGTCGAGGGTCTTGCCCGGGTCGTTCTTGATGATCGTCAGCTGGTCCGGGTTCTCCAGCAGCGCGACCGTGCCGAGCGAGATCATGTTCGCCGTCGTCTCGTGCCCGGCGATGAGCAGCAGGAACGCCAATGAGACGAGCGAGTCGTGGTCGGCCTCGCCGTGCTCCTCGCGCTGCTTGAGGATCTGGCGGCCGAGCAGGTCGTCGGTCGGGTCGGCCTCCTTGCCGGCGACGAGCCGGTCGAGGTACTCCTGCAGCTCGTCGACCGCCTTGACCCGGGTGTCCTGGTCGACGTCCCGGTTCAACAGCGTGGAGCTGCGCACCTGGAAGAACTCGTGGTCGGCGTAGGGGACGCCGAGCAGCTCGCAGATGACCAGCGACGGCACCGGCAGGCTCAGCGCGGAGACCAGGTCGGCGGGCTTCGGCCCGGCCAGGATCGCGTCGATGTGCTCGTCGACGATCTGCTGGATCCGCGGTTCCAGGGCCTTCATCCGCCGGACGGTGAACTCGCCGACGACCTCGCGGCGGGCCGCGCCGTGCTCCGGCGGGTCCATGTTGATCAGCGACGCGGTGAAGTTGGTCCGGCGGACCGGACGGCCCTGCTTGGTCAGGAACGGGAACCCCGGGTTGAACCGGTCGGAGCTGAACCGCGGGTCGGTGAGCATCTGGCGGACGTCTTCGAGCCGGGTGATCGCCCACGCCTCCTGGCCGGACTGCAGCTTGACGCGGTGGACCGGACCGCTTTCGCGCAGCTTCTCGTACGCCGGCGGCGGAGCGAACGGGCAGCTCCGCACGAGTGGGAAGACGGCGTCGGCGGTGGCGGGTTCGGCGACTTCGGTCATTTCGGGCCCCCTAAATCGGACGGAAAGTATGCGGAGGATTACATTCCGGTTCTGTGCTCCAAGGTACCGAAGCGGAAGGAAGTCGTCCACTAGCTAACGGGTGACCGGCTGCGGGCGCGGTGTGTGGCCGTCTGACCGTGCGAGAATCAGCTCGCGCGATTCAGCGGAAGGCGAACGGCATGACGGCAGACCCCGAGACCACCCTGCGGGCGGACGCGCGGCGCAACCGCGACCAGATCCTGGCTGCCGCGAAGAGCATCTTCGCCGTATCCGGTCCCGAGGTGCCGATGGAGGAGATCGCCCGCGCGGCCGGGGTCGGCGTCGGCACGCTGTACCGCCGCTTCCCGGACCGGGACGCGCTGGTCCGGGCGGTCGCGATGGACAACTTCGAGCGGGTGCTGATCGACGCGCGGGTGATCGCCGCCGAGGAGACGTCGTCGTGGCACGCGCTGGAGCGGCTGCTGCGGCAGTCGGTGGAGCTGCAGCTGAGCGTGCAGCTGGCGATGGTGTCGCACCGGGCGCTGGTGATCCTGAAGAACGACCCGGAGGTCCGCCGGCTGCGTGACGAGATCTTGGCGGTCCTCGACGGCTTCGTGGACGGCGCGCAGGCCGAGGGCAAGCTGCGGCCGGACGTCGGGGCGGGCGACATCGCCATCCTGTTCGCGACCCTGCTGCGCCAGGCGCGCGCGAAGACGCCGGAGGTGGCCGAGATGGCGGCCCGCCGGTGCGTCGGCATCATGATCGACGGCCTCAGCGCCCGGCCGGGCACCGAGCTGCCGGGGCGTCCGATCACTTCCGGGGACCTCGACCCCGACTGAATTCGCCGATTTTCGTGTTAGGGTTCGCCGCACTCTGCCGGAATTGCAGCTGCGGGCGGGAAAATGCGACGAAGAACGCTGGCCGTGTTGTTGGCGATTTCCTTCCCGGTGCTCGCCGGGTGCGGCGCCACGCCCGTCGACGGCGCGGCGGCCGCGCCGGCGTCGCTGCCGGCTCCGGTGCCCCCGTCTACAACGGCGACGACGCCTGCTGCTTCTTCGTCACCGCCGCCTTCCCCGTCCCGAACTGCGCCTCCGGCGACTCCGACACCGCCGTCGACCACGCCGGTGCGCAGCTGCCGCACGCCGGAGTTCACCACGAGCGACGCCGACGGCGGCTGGTCGGACGGCGGTTACTACGTCCACAACAACATGTGGAACGCCGCGGAAGCGGGCCCGGAAACGCTGCGCGCGTGCGCGTACGACAACTGGTACGTCGATTCCGTCCAGCCCGATTCGACGTCGGTGAAAACCTATCCGAACGTGCACAAGGACATCAACAACCAGAATGGGAAACCGTTCAACGACTATTCGGTGATCCAATCCACCTTCGCCGGTCGCGGCCCGGGCACGGGCCTCTACGACGTGGCGTACGACCTGTGGCTGAACGGCGTGGGCGACGGTCGCGGTGTCAGCGAGCTGATGGTCTGGACGGAGAACCGCAAGCAGGTCCCGGCGGGCGACAAGCTGACCACGTACACGGCGGCCGGCTTCACGTACGACGTCTGGGCGGACGACGAGGGGTACGTGGCGTTCGTGTCCCGGTCGACGCAGTATTCGGGCAGCGTGGACCTGAAGGCGATGATCGCGTGGGCGATCGGCAAGGGCCTGATCCCGCCGAACCCGACGGTCAACCAGATCGGCTACGGGATCGAGTTCTGCTCGACCGGCGGTGGGAAGGCCCGGTTCACGCTGTCGGACTTCTCGGTGACGATGAGCTGACGTCAGTGCGGTCACGCCGCGTGGCGCTGGGCCAGGTAGGCCAAGTGGTGTGAAGTCGCCAGCGCGACGTGCTTGGTGGTCGAGCCGAAACCTTGCCCGCCGCCGGTTGCCGCTTCGAAGATCTCCCGGTCACCCCAGGAGAAATCCGGGCCGGAGAAGCTGTCGGACTCGACCAGGTGGCGGCAGACGACGCGAAAGGTGCGGGCTCGCGGCGACTCGGTCGTCGGGTCATCCGATTCCGGCGCGCGCTCTCGCGAGTAGAACCAGTGGTCCCTGCAGGTGTACTTCAGGGCGACGTGCTTGCTGCGAAACCGTTGCCCGGGGATCGGGTGCACCGTGCCGTAGTCGCCCGGCCGAAGTTCGGCGGCATCGCCTCGCGCCAGTTGCTCCCAGAGGATTTCCTCGGTGCGGGCTTGTTCCCACGTCGAGGTCCGGGCGAGGGTCCGCGGGATCGAGCCGCACAACAGGCTCGTCGTCCTGAAGTGGCCGAACGTGGCGAGCGTGCCGAAGACGGCCGCCGCTTCGTCGAGGCGTGCCGCAGTGGCCTCCGGCACGTACTGGAGATCGACTATCACGTCGATCCGGCCGAGATCGAGGGCCAGGTTCTCGATGATCCGTTCGATGTTGCCCGGAGTCGCGGTGCCAGGCCGGATGCGGAGTGCGCCGCCGGCACCGAGCTCGTGGCAAAGCCGGCCCAGGCCGGCCACCGCCGGCTCGCCGGCATCGCTGCGGACCACCGGCACGAAGGCGATCGGCCCCGCCTCGTCGAGGAGGTCGACCGGATCGGCGAGGCGGTCGGCCATCGAGCCGAGCGGGCCGGTGGGGCCATGGCCGAAGCCTGGGAGATGGGCCACTGCGGAAGCGTCGAGCATCGCCCGGCGACCCAGGCGGCTGAGGTCGCGGATAGCGGTCTCGATCGCGTCGAGCCGGCTCGCGGGCGCACTGCCGTCGGGATCGAACTGGAGTAGTGGCTGCACCTGCCGGACCTGCTCGGAGCCGGAGAGGTTTCGCAGAGCTGTCAGCTCGCCGCCCTTCGCGCGCAGCGCGACGAGACTCGTGAAGTCGGCTCGGAGGTCCACGACGTCCCTCGATCACGCAATGTGATTCCCTGGTTACGTTCAAGGGTAGGTCGTGAAGATCGCCGTGAGAATCCACCACAGGCATGAAGGCCGCCACCCGGTGGACCGGGCGGCGGCCTCCGCGACAGCTCAGACGCCCAGCGGGTGCCAGACCGTCTTGGCCTCCAGGTACCGCCGCAGGCGGGTGAGGTCCGGGGCCGTTGTCCAGTCGGGCTCCGCCTCCGGGACCGTCAGTACCCGCTTCACCGTGTTTGCCGCTTCGCGCGCCAGGTCGACGCGGTCCGCCGGGGCGGCTCCCGTCGGGTCCAGGGCGTTGACGTCTCCGTGCGAAGCCAGCCAGGGGCCCAGTTCCGCGGCCCGCCCGGTGAGGATGTTCGCCACGCCGCCCGGGACGTCGGACGTGGCCAGGACCTCCGACAGCGTGATCGCCGGCAACGGCCGCTCCGCGCTCGAGACGACCACCGCCGTCGAGCCCGTTGCCAGGACCGGGGCCAGCACCTCGACCAGGCCCAGCAGCGACGACTGCTGCGGCGCCAGGACGCCCACCACGCCCGTCGGCTCCGGGACGGTGAACGAGAAGTACGGGCCCGCGACCGGGTTCGCCGCGCCGAGGACCGTGGCGATCTTGTCCGTCCAGCCCGCGTACCAGACCCAGCGGTCGATCGCCGTGTCCACAAGCGACTCGGCCTTCTTCGCCGCCAGGCCCTCCGAAGCGGAGACCTCCGCGATGAACTGGTCGCGGCGGCCCTCCAGGACCTCGGCCACCCGGTACAGCACCTGGCCGCGGTTGTACGCCGTGGCCGCCGACCAGCCCGGGAAGGCCTTGCGGGCCGCGACCACCGCGTCGCGGACGTCCTTGCGGGACGCGTGGGCCGCGTTCGCCAGGAATTTGCCCTTGCCGTCCGTCACCGGGTACACCCGGCCGGACTCCGAACGGGGGAACTTGCCGCCGATGTACAGCTTGTACGTCTTGGCGACGGAAATCCGGTCAGACATTGAGGTACGCCTCCAGCCCGGTGCGGCCGCCTTCGCGCCCGAAGCCGGATTCCTGGTAGCCGCCGAACGGGGCGGCGGGGTCGAAGCGGTTGAAGGTGTTGGCCCAGACCACGCCGGCGCGCAGCTGGTTCGCCATCCACAGGATCCGGGAGCCCTTTTCGGTCCAGATGCCGGCCGAAAGCCCGTACGGCGTGTTGTTCGCCTTCGCCACGGCCTCGTCCGGCGTGCGGAACGTCAGCACCGACAGCACCGGGCCGAAGATCTCCTCACGCGCGATCCGCATCGACTGGTGCACGTTCGCGAACACCGTCGGCGCGAAGAAGAACCCGCGGTCCGGGACCGGGCACGGGCTGGTCCAGCGCTGCGCGCCCTCGGCGTCACCGGATTCGACGAGCCCGCGGATCTTGGCCAGCTGCTCGGCCGAGTTGATCGCCCCGACGTCGGTGTTCTTGTCCAGCGGGTCGCCGACGCGCAGCGTCGAGACGCGGTAGCGCAGCTTCTCCAGCACCTCTTCGGCGATCGACTCCTGCACGAGCAGGCGCGAGCCCGCGCAGCAGACGTGCCCCTGGTTGAAGAAGATGCCGTTGACGATGCCCTCGATCGCCTGGTCCAGCGGGGCGTCCTCGAACACGATGTTCGCCGCCTTGCCGCCCAGCTCGAGGGTCAGCTTCTTCGGCGTGCCCGCGACCTGGCGCTGGATCGCCTTGCCGACCTCGGTGGAGCCGGTGAAGGCGATCTTGTCGATGTCGGCGTGCTCCACGATGGACGCGCCGATGCCGCCCGCGCCCGGGAGGATGTTCACCACGCCCGGCGGCAGTTCGGCCTGCTGGCAGATCTCGGCGAAGACGAGCGCGGTCAGCGGCGTCGTCTCGGCCGGCTTGAGGACCACGGTGTTGCCGGTGGCCAGCGCGGGGGCGATCTTCCAGGCCAGCATCAGCAGCGGGAAGTTCCACGGGATGATCTGGCCCGCGACGCCGAGGGGCTTCGGCGAAGGCCCGTACCCCGCGTACTCCAGCTTGTCGGCCCAGCCCGCGTGGTAGAAGAAGTGCGCGGCCGCCGTCGGGACGTCGGAGTCGCGGGACTCCTTGATCGGCTTGCCGTTGTCCAGGCTCTCCAGCACGGCGAGCTCGCGCGAACGCTCCTGGATCAGCCGCGCGATGCGGAAGAGGTACTTCGCGCGCTCGGTGCCCGGCATCTTCGACCAGACACTCGTGTACGCCTTGCGCGCGGCCTTCACCGCCACGTCCACATCGGACTTCGACGCGGTGCCGACCTCGGCCAGGACCTCCTCGGTGGCCGGGTTGATCGTCTTGAGCGGCTCACCGGAGCCGTCGACGAATTCGCCGTTGACGAACGGCTTGTAGGAGTCCTTCAGGTTCGCGATGGCCCGGGATTCCGGTGCGGGCGCGTATTCGAAAACGGGCATCAGTCCACCGTCACGTAGTCGGGTCCGCTGTAGTGGCCGTCCACCTGGGTGCGGCGCTGCAGCAGCAGGTCGTTGAGCAGGCTGGACGCGCCGAAGCGGAACAGGTCCGGGGTCAGCCACTGCTCGCCGGCGACCTCGTGCACGGCGACCAGGTACTTGATCGCGTCCTTCGTCGTCCGGATGCCGCCCGCGGGCTTGACGCCACGCAGCTCGCCGGTCTGCACGTGCCAGTCGTGGACGGCCTGCAGCATGATGTGGGTGACCGGCAGCGTCGCGGCGGGGGAGACCTTGCCGGTGGAGGTCTTGATGAAGTCGCCGCCGGCCAGCAGCGCCAGCCACGACGCGCGCCGCACGTTGTCGTAGGTCGCCAGCTCGCCGGTCTCGAGGATGACCTTCAGGTGCGCGTCCCCGCAGGCGGCTTTGACGGCCTGGATCTCTTCGAAGACGTCCATGTAGCGGCCCTCGAGGAAGGCGCCGCGATCGATCACCATGTCGACTTCGTGCGCACCGGCCTCGACGGCGATCTTCGTGTCGGCCAGCTTGATGTCCCGCGAAGTGCGCCCGGCGGGGAAGCCGGTGGCGACGCTCGCGACGTGCACCCCACTGCCCTTGAGCGCTTCGACGGCCGTGGCGACCAGGTCGGGGTAGACGCAGACGGCGGCGACGCGCGGGGTGCCCTGGCGTTCGGGATCCGGCCGCACGGCCTTCGCGGCCAGCGCGCGGACCTTGCCCCGGGTGTCGGCGCCCTCCAAGGTGGTCAGGTCGACCATGGAGATGGCGGTGTCGATGGCCCACCGCTTGGCGTCCTTCTTGATGCTGCGCGTGCCGAGGCCCGCCGCGCGCTGCTCGACGCCGACCTGGTCGACACCGGGCAGCCCGAGCAGGAAGCGGCGCAGGCTCGCGTCGTCGCGAGTCGCGTCCACCAGCGGTGCCGGGGTGGCCGGCGCCGCTGGCGTGCTGGTCGTGGCTGTCATGCGCCTGAGTCTAGGCGGCGGGTCCGACACTGCGAGCCCCCGTTGGTTGTGACGCTGGGTGCCGAACGCGTCACAAACCCGTGGTCAGGCCCCCTCGATCTGCGGCGGCTCCGCCCGCTTCGCCGGCTTCCGGTACACGACGACGCCACCCCAGAACGCCAGCCCGTTGATCTTCACCGTCGGAGCGGTCGGCGGAGCAGGCGGTGCGCCCGACTTGTCCTCCAGCGTGAACCCGCCCATCAGGCCGAGGCCGGTGACGTCCACGTTGACGTCGTCCGGGACGGTGATCGTGATGCCGCCCATGATCGCCACCGCGGTGATCGTGCAGTGCCTGTCCGCGAAGCGGGCCTGCCGCAGGTCGATCTCCGCGCCGCCCCAGAATGCGAAGCTGTTGTGCTGCGGGGGCAGGACCCAGCTGCCCTTGCGGACCGCGCCCGACAGCACGCCGATCGACACCGGCGAGCCCGGGTGGCCGCCGATGCGCTGGTCCGGGTGGCCCAGGGCCCGCGTCGGCGCCGGTTCGAGGGTCGCGGCGGCGGACGGCAGGTCCGCCGTCACCGGCTTCAGCTCGCCGAGCGTCTTCGCCGCGTAGACCGTGGTGAGCCGCTCTTCCAGCTCGTTCACCGTGATCCGCCCCTCCGCGAGGGCGTTGTGCAGCACCTGGGCGACGCGTTCACGGTCCGCGTCGGAAGCCCGCATCTGGTCGGGCGTCAGTTCGCTCACCCGGCGCAGCTTATCGGCGAAAACCACTCTGCGTGTCCATCTTCTGGAGGACACTGAGCCCATGGTCGAGTTTCCGGACGGCACCCGCGTTGACGGACGTGGGCTGCGGCGCCCCCGCCCCGACGGACCCGAGCCGGATTTCGGGCTCTACCTGGGCACGGGCCGGCTGCGGCGCAAGCACGGCGGGGGCATCTCCTGGCCGCACGAGTGGGTCACCTGGCCCGACTTCCTGCTGCCCACCCGGCCTGCCGACGCCCGCGAAAAGATCAAAGCGCTCCACGAACGGGCGAAGACGGAGAAGGTCGAAGTCGCCTGCTACGGCGGTGCGGGAAGGACCGGCACGGTGATGGCCTGCCTGGCGGTCCTCTCCGGCGTCCCCGCCGAGGAAGCCGTCGCCTGGACGAGACAGCACTACCACGAACGAGCCGTCGAAACGCCCTGGCAGCGCGGCTGGGTGAAGAGCTTCGCCGAACAGCTAGATTGACCCGCATGGATGTGCACGTCGTCGACCACCCCCTCGCGAAGGCCCGGCTCTCCACGATGCGCGACGCACGCACCGACAGCGCCGCGTTCCGGGCCGCGCTGCACGAGCTGACCGTCATGCTGGTCTACGAAGCCACGCGCACCGTGCCGGTGAAGATCGAGAAGATCCACACGCCGGTGGCCCGCACCGATGGCTACAAGCTGGCGAAGCCGCCGCTGCTGGTGCCGGTCCTGCGGGCCGGGCTGGGCATGGCCGACCAGGCGCACAAGCTGATCCCGGACGCGCAGATGGGTTTCGTCGGCCTGGCGCGCGACGAGGAGACGCTCAAGCCGACGCCGTACCTCGAGTCGCTCCCGGAATCGCTCGCCGACCGGCCGGTGCTGGTGCTCGACCCGATGCTCGCCACCGGCGGCTCGATGGAGTACACGATCCGCCTGCTCACCGACCGCGGGGCCGACGACGTCACGGCGATCTGCGCGCTCGCGGCCCCCGAAGGCCTGGCACACCTGGAGAAGACCGGCCTGCCGGTCCGGGTGGTCACGGCGAGCATCGACGAGCGCCTCAACGACTCGGGCTTCATCGTCCCGGGCCTCGGCGACGCGGGTGACCGCCAGTACGGCGCCGTCTGAGCCGGTGCCGGTCCTGAAGTGGCGGTGGATCACCGTGACCGCGGTCGCGGTCGCGGCCTTCACCGGAGGGCTGCTCTGGCTGTTCCTGGCCTGGTCCGGGCGGCCGGAGGCGCCGGTCCGGATCGACGCGGTCAAGACGGCGTTCGGCATCGGCGCGGGCGCGGGTGGCGTGTTCGCGCTGTGGCTCGCGACGCGCCGCCAGCGCACGCTGGAGCTGCAGCTGGCCGAGACGACCCTGGACCTGGCGGAGCGGCGGGTCACCGAGCTGTACACGAAGGCCGTCGAGCAGCTGGGCAGCGAGAAGGCCCCGGTGCGGCTCGGCCGGCGGAGCTGCAGGTCAGGCTGGCCGCGCAACAGATACTCGCCACGCATCTGCGCCGAGACGACGAACGCTTCTGGCCGGACGTCTCCCTGGACCTCCAGCACGCGACGCTGGTCGACTTCGTACTCGAAGACGCTGAGATCGCCGCGGCGGTTTTCAGCTACGCGCGATTCCTCGGTGCAACTCACGTCACCGCGATGTTCGCGGCGAGGAGCTGGTTCTTCGAAGCGGAGTTCTCGGCGCTCGCGAACTTCGACGGCTCGTCGTTCACCGGTGGTGCGGTGTTCTCGTGGGCGAGGTTCCGGTGGATTGCCCGGTTCGCGGACATCCGGTCGACCGGAAAACTGACCTTCTTCCACGCGGTCTTCGATGACGAGGCGTGCTTCGAGGGCGGGGAGTACGAAGAGCTCGACTTCGAAGGCACGCAGTTCGCGATCGAGCCCGAAGGTCGAGCCGGCACCGGATGATCAAGCACGGTGGGACAGGGCAGCCGAAGGCGACTACGCGGCGTTCAGCGAGCTCTTCGAACGCCACGCGGAGGCGGTCTGGAACCACGCCTACCGGCTGACCGGCGTCGGACGCGAAGGGCGCGGTCGTCTACGACGGGTCGCTGCCGCTGATCTGAGGCCGCAGCCAGCCGGAGGCGTTCGCGCGCAGGGCCGCTTCGTAGGCGCTCGTGACGTCGAACTCCTCCGGCAGGTTGCCGGTCAGCTCCAGGGACACCAGGCCGTGCACGATGGCCCAGCAGCCGACCGCGACGGTCTCCGGCGGGACGTCGACGAAGACGCCGTCGGCGATCGCCTGGCGGATGATCCGCTCCAGCGGCTTGAGCGTTTCGCGGGCGAGCTTCTCGGCGTCTTCGTTCGGCTCGAACCCGGGCACCGACTTGGTGAACATGATCCCGTAGAGGTTCGGGTCGGCCAGCGCGCTCGTGCGGTAGGCGCTGCCGAGCGCGACGAGGTCCTCGACGGGGTCGCCGGTCAGCGGCGTCCCGGCCATCCGGGCGCCGAAGCGGCGGAAGCCCTCGGTGTAGAGGGCGTTCACCAGGTCGGGTTTGCTGCCGAAGAGCGAGTACACGGCGGTGGTCGACGTCCCGGCGTCGGCGGCCAGCTTGCGCAGGGAAAGCGCCTTCGGCCCGTCGGCCGCGAGGAGTTCGCCGGCCCGGTCGAGCAGCTTGAGCCGGAGCGCTTCGTCGTGCGTGCGTGGTCGCGCCATGCACCCAGCGTATCGGAACAGTGTTACGGAAGGCCAGGGCGAGGATTTGACCTGGAGTGCACTCCAGGTCGTAGCGTAGGGCGCATGAGCTACTCGATAGCGGAAGCCGCGCGACGTAGCGGACTGTCCATCGACACCCTCCGGTACTACGAGCGCATCAATCTGCTCGACCCGCCCGCGCGGGACGCCGCGGGCCGCCGGGCCTATTCCGACGACGACCTCAACTGGCTCGGTTTCCTGACCAAGCTGCGCACCACCGGGATGCCCATCAAGAGCATGCGCGAGTACGCGTCGCTGCGCCGCCACGGCGTCGCGAGCGCGGGCCGCCGCAAGGCCCTGCTGGTGGAACAGCGCCGGTCGGTCGCCGAGCGGATCGCCGAGCTGCAGGGCTGTCTCGACATCCTCGACTACAAGATCGAGAACTACGCCCAGGTCGAGCGCAACGTGCTCGGCGTGGAACCCGGTATGGAGGAGATTTCCGCGTGAAGAACAGGAAGCTGGGCGGCCTGGAAGTCGGCGCCCAGGGGCTCGGCTGCATGGGGATGAGCCAGGCCTACGGTGTCCGCGACAACGACGACGAGTCGATCGTCACGATCCACCGCGCGCTCGAACTCGGCGTGACGCTGCTGGACACCGCGAACGTCTACGCCAACGGCGTCAACGAGGAGCTGGTCGGCCGCGCGATCGCCGGCCGCCGCGACGAAGTCGTGCTCGCGACGAAGTTCGGCATCGTGTGGAACGACGGCGCGATGGGCGCCCGCGGTGACGCCGCCTACGTGAAGCAGAGCTGTGACGAGTCGCTGCGCCGGCTCGGCGTCGACCACATCGACCTGTACTACCAGCACCGCGTCGACCCGGACACGCCGATCGAGGAGACGTGGGGAGCGCTGGCCGAGCTGGTGGCGGCCGGGAAGATCCGGTACGCCGGGATCTCCGAGGCGAGCGCGGCGACGATCCGGGCCGCGCACGCGGTGCATCCGGTGACGGCGTTGCAGAGCGAATGGTCGCTGTGGACGCGGGGCATCGAGGGCGAAGTCCTTTCGACGTGCCGCGAGCTGGGTATCGGGATCGTCCCGTTTTCGCCGTTGGGGCGCGGGTTCCTGACGGGCGCGGTGACGTCGGTCGCCGACCTGCCGGAAGACGACATGCGCCGCGGCTTGCCGCGCTTCGCCGAGGGCAACTTCGAGCGGAACATGGCGATCGTCGACGCGCTGCGGAAACTGGCCTCGGACAAGGGGGTGACGGCGGGGCAGCTGGCGCTGGCGTGGGTGCAGTCGCAGGGCGAAGACGTGGTGCCGATCCCGGGGACCAAGCGCCGCAAGTACCTCGAGGAGAACGTGGCGGCGGCTTCGCTGGAGCTGACAGCGGACGACCTGGCGGCCATCGCGGCAGCCGCGCCCGCCGACGCCATCGCGGGAGAGCGCTATCCGGAACGGCTGGCTCGCGCGGCCGGGAAGTAACTTTCTTCTGAGGCTTTTCTGAGATCTCCGGAGCAGGCTCGGCGCCGATCATGCGATCGGTGCCGAGCCCCAGGAGGTCGTCGTGGCGGAGGAAGTGCTCGATTATCTGGTCGTCGGGGCCGGGCCGGCCGGGTTGCAGCTGGGGCAGCACCTCGGCCACGCCGGGCACCGGTACCTCGTGCTGGAGGCCGGGTCCGCGCCCGGGCACTTCTTCGAGACCTTCCCGCGGCACCGGACCCTCATCTCCATCAACAAGAAGCACACCGGGTACGCCGACCCGGAGCTGCGCATGCGGATGGACTGGAACTCGATCCTCGCCGACGGCGACGACGACCCGGTCCTCTTCACCGACTACAGCGAAAAACTCTTCCCGGACGCACCGGACTTCCTGCGCTATGTCGCCGACTACGCCGCGAAGCACCAGGTCAACATCCGCTACAACACCCGGGTGACGCGCATCCGCCGCGACGGCGAAACTTTCGTGCTCACCGCCGGTGACGCCGAGTTCAGGGCGAACCGGCTGATCATGGCCACCGGTGTCACTCGGCCGTACATCCCGCAGTTCCCCGGCGTCGAGCTGATCGACCAGTACGTGGACGTCGACGTCGACCCGGAGCACTTCACCGGCCAGCGCGTCCTCGTGCTCGGCAAGGGAAACTCCGCCTTCGAGACCGCGGACAACCTGATCGAAACCGCCGCGGTCGTGCACGTCGGCGGCCCGCGGCCGGTGAAGCTGGCCTGGCGCACGCACTTCGTCGGCCACCTCCGCGCCTACAACGCGGGCATCCTCGACATGTACCAGCTCAAGCTGCAGCACGCGATCCTCGACGGCGACGTCCGCGAAGTCCGCAAGGACGCCGACGGCTACCACGTCAAGTTCGCCTTCGCCCGCGCCGACGAAGTCATCAAGGAAATCCGCTACGACCGCGTGATCGGCTGCACCGGCTTCCGGTTCGACGCCTCGCTGTTCGACGAGGACTGCCGCCCCGAACTCACGATCGACGACCGGTTCCCGGCGCAGACCTCGAGCTGGGAGTCGGTCAACGTGCCCGGCCTCTACTTCGCCGGCACGATCACGCAGGTCCGCGACTTCAAGAAGGCCACCAGCGCCTTCATCCACGGCTTCCGCTACGGCGTCCGCGCGCTCGCGAAGGTGCTCAACGAGCGCCACCACGACGTCCCGTGGCCGCACACCGAACTGCCCGCGAAACCGGACGCGCTGACCGACGCCGTCATCACCCGGATCAACCGGACTTCCGCGCTGTACCAGCAGTTCGGCTTCCTCGCCGACGTCGTGGTCGTGGACGGCGACACCGCCCGCTACCTCGAAGAGGTGCCGGTCGACCGGGTCCTCGAAGACCCGCCGGCCGACGCCTACGTCGTCACCCTCGACTACGGCCCCGACCACGACAAGGTCGACCCCTTCGACTTCGTCGCCCGCGCCGCCCAGGACAAGGCCAACGACCACGGCGAAGGCCACTACCTGCACCCGATCGTCCGGCACTACCGCCGCGGCGAGCTGGTCGCCACCCACCACGTCACCGAGAACCTCGAGAACGAGTGGGACAAAGAGGTGCACGTCGAGCCGCTGACGGCGTTCTTCACGCGGGAGCTCTGATGCGGACGATCGCGGAGTTCGAGGCGACGGCCCGGGAACGCCTCGACCCGGCCCACTACGACTACTTCGCGGGCGGCGCGCAGGACGAAATCACCTTGCGGGAAAACGAAGAAGCGTACAAACGCCTCCGCTTGGTTCCCCGCGTGCTGCGCGGCAGCGACAAACGGGACCTGAGCGTCGACCTGCTCGGGACGCCGTCCTCGATGCCGATCCTCGTCGCGCCCACGGCGTTCCACCGGCTCGCGCACCCCGACGGCGAGCTCGCCACCGCGCGGGCGGCGGCCCGGGCGGGCACGATCATGATCGTCAGCATGGCCTCGACCACGGCGATCGAGGACATCGCCGCGGCCGCCCGCGAGGTCGCGCCGGACCCGGGCCTGTGGTTCCAGCTCTACCTGCAGCCGGACCTGGAGTTCACCGAGGCGATCGTGCGCCGCGCCGAAAACGCCGGGGTGAAGGCGTTCGTCGTCACCGTCGACTCGCCGGTGCTCGGCCGCCGCGAACGCGACGACCGCAACGCCTTCCACGACCTGCCGCCCGGCCTGGCCGTGGAGAACCTCCGCAACATCGGCGAGAACCGCAGCGGCGGCACCGCCAGCCACGTTCGCGACATCGTCATGTCGGCGCTGAACTGGGACCACATCGCGTGGCTGCGGTCGAAGACCAGGCTCCCGGTGCTGATCAAGGGCCTGCTCCACGCCGAAGACGCGCGGCTGGCCGTGCACCACGGTGTCGCCGGGATCGTCGTGTCCAACCACGGCGGCCGCCAGCTCGACACCGTGCCCGCCACCATCGACGTGCTGCCGGAGATCGCGGCGGCCGTCGGGGGAGCGCTGCCGGTGCTGCTGGACGGCGGGATCCGCCGCGGCACCGACGTCGTCAAGGCGCTCGCCCTCGGCGCGGACGCGGTCGGCGTCGGCCGCCCGGTCGTGTGGGGACTGGCGGCGGGCGGCCGCGAAGGCGTCTCGGAGGTGCTGGAGATGCTGCGGGCCGACTTCGACCAGGCCCTCGCGCTGTGCGGCGGCCGGCACCCGGCCGATCTCACCCCGGACCAGGTGCGGCGATGATCGGCAAGGTCCTCGCCTGGCTGCCCGAGCGGGTCGTCGCCTTGCGGATGCGGATCTTCGCGCTGGTCAACGGCCAGGACGTGGTGACCATCCCGGGCCCGCAGGTCGGTGCCGCCGACTTCCGGCGCGTCTACGCCGACCCGGCGGCGAACGGCCGCAGCCGCGGCGCCGCGCTGTCCGACCTGTTCTGGTACTGGCTCTCGCCGGGGCCGCAGGTGCACCAGGAACACCTCGAAGCCGGCCCGCGCTACGACGAGGTCGCCAAGTGCACCCGGCACATCCTGGTCAAGTCCAAAAAGGAGTCCGAAGAGCTGACCCGGCGCGTGGCCCGGCACGTCCTGGCCGGCGTCCGCCCCGGCCTCGTCCGGCTGCGCGACGAGATGATGCCGATCTGGGCCGAGCTGTACTACGAGCTGGTGTTCGACGAACCGTGCCCGCCGCGGGCCCGCGAGCTCATCGTGGCGCACGCGGACGACGTCGCCTCGGCCCTGAAGTGCGTGCGGCCGCGGAACATGCGCCGCCGCGCGCGGCTGACGAAGTACCTCAGGCAGCGCCTCGCCGACGTCCCGCACCCGCTCCCGCAGTCCCTGACCCCGGAGGAACAGGCCTACTACCTGCAGGGCACGTTCTTCACCACCGCCGTCGTGCAGATGTCGGAGGCGATGGCGCACCTGCTGATGATCATCGCGCAGGACGAGAGCCTTCAGCAGCGGCTCGCCGAGCACCCGGAGGACGCCGACAACGTCATCGACAGTGTTATTGACGACGGGTTGCGTGCGTACCCGCTCTTCGGCATCGCGCACCGGATCTCCACCGCGGACATCGAGCTGGACCACCTCACCATCCCGGCCGGGACGGTGCTGTGCTTCAGCTACCCCGGCTTCGCCGAGCAGTCGGCCAAGGAGGACTTCATCCCGTTCGGCGTCGCGCAGAACCGCGCCTGCCCGGCCCGGGGACTCGCGCCGCCGACCATGCGGGTCGTGACCCAGGAGGTGCTGCGCCGCTTCAGCCTCGCTTCGACGGCCGCGCACACGCGCTCGATCCCCAACCGCGGCCCGGCGCTGCTCACGCCCCGCGGAGCCCGTCCGCGGCGCGCGCCCCTGGTGTGGCTCGGGGTCCGCGACCGCTGGGAAGACGTCTGGCGCAGCTTCGCCCAGCTCGTGTTCGGCACGTACATGGTCCTCGACGCCCGCCGCCTTGCCCTGTGTTCGACCTACTTCGCCGGAGGCAACCGATGAGCCCGTCCGAAGCGGCACCGGTGTTCTTCCTCGCCGTCGTGGCGATCCTCGTGGTGGTCCGGGTGGTCTGCCTGGTCGCGGTCAAGCTCGGCCAGCCGCCGGTGGTCGGGGAGATGATCGCCGGCGTGCTGCTCGGCCCCTCGCTGTTCGGGCTGCTGCTGCCGGACGTCCAGGCGGCGCTGTTCCCGGACGCGATCCGGCCGCTGCTCTACGTCGGCGGCCAGATCGGCCTGGTCATCTACATGTTCGGCGCCGGCTACGAGTTCAACCTGCGCAGCATCATGAGCTCGCGCAAGTCGGTCGCGGCGATCTCCTCGGCCGGGACACTGGTGCCCCTGGCGCTCGGAGTCGGCGTCGCGGTGCTGGGCACGTCGTGGGTCGGCATCGGCAAGGTCGGCGTTTCGCTGGTGACGTCGGCCGCGTTCGTCGGGGTGGCGGTGGCGATCACGGCGTTCCCGATGATGGTGCGGATCATCACCGAACGCGGGATCGGCTCGACGCGGTTCGGCTCGCTCGCGCTGGCCTGCGGCGCGCTCGACGACGTCCTCGCGTGGCTGCTGCTGGCCGTCGTGCTGGGCATGCACGCCGGGTCGCTGGGACCGATCGCGCTCGCGCTCGGCGGCGGGCTGCTGTTCGCGCTGCTGGTGTTCATCGTCGGGCGGCGCCTGCTGGCCCGGGTGATGGGCAGTGACCGGGTGAGCGTCGACCAGCGGGTGCTCATCACCGCGATGACGTTGTTCGCGGCCGCCTGGTTCACCGACACGATCGGGCTGTACGCGGTGTTCGGCGCGTTCACCGTCGGGGTGGCGTTCCCGCGCGGTGCGGCCTCCGACGCCGTGCTCGCGAAGATCATGCCGATCGGGTCGATCGTGTTCGTCCCGCTGTTCTTCACCTATTCCGGCCTCAACACCCGGTTCGCGCTGCTCGCCGACCCGAAGCTGCTCGCCTTCGCGCTGCTGACGGTGGCGGTCGCGATCATCGGCAAGCTGGGCGCGTCCTGGGGCGCGGCCCGGCTGGCGGGAGAGCCGCCGGCGATCGCCACGCGCGTCGGCGTGCTCGTCAACGCCCGCGGGCTGATGCAGCTGATCGCGCTCAACGTCGGGCTCGCCGCGGGGATCGTCTCCCCGGCGTTGTTCACGGTGCTGGTGCTCGTCGCGCTGGTCACCACGATCATGACCGCGCCGGTGCTGGCCTGGCTCGACCGGCGCGATGCGCGCAAGGGGAGCACCGAGGTACTCCTGACGGCCGAACCTGTGCCGGTGACCGGGAAAAGTTGATTCTTCAAGTTCGGAAATAACTGCCAAGATGGATCGGTGCGCGACGGGGTGGCGAAGCCGAGAGTGCTGCTGGTCGAAGACGACCGGGAACTGGCGGGCATGCTGGGGGAGCTGCTTGCGGACGAGGGCTACGAGACCGAGGTGGCGCACGACGGCCAGCGTGGTCTGCACCTCGGGCTCACCGGGAGCTACGACGTGATGGTCATCGACCGCCGCGTCCCGGTGCTCGACGGGCTGGAGCTGCTGCGGCGGCTGCGGGCCCGGGCGGTGACCACGCGGGTCCTGGTGCTCTCGGCGCTGGGGGAGGTGGCCGACCGCGTGGCGGGCCTCGACGCCGGCGCGGACGACTACCTCGTCAAGCCGTTCGAGGCCGAGGAGCTGCTCGCGCGGCTGCGCGCGCTGGGTCGTCGTGACCTCGACGGCGCCGAGTGCCTGCCGCTCGGCACGGCCGCCCTCGACCTGCGGCGGCACGAGGTCGTGCTGCCGCGCGGCGAGCGGATCACGTTGTCCGGCCGGGAGTTCGAGCTGCTGCGGACGCTGGCCCAGCGGCCCAAGGCGATCCACCCGCGGGCCGCGTTGCGCACGCGCGTGTTCGCCGACTCGACCGGTGAGTCCATTGTGGACACATACGTGTACTACCTGCGGCGCAAGCTCGGCCGGGACGCCGTGCGGACCGTGCACGGCCTCGGGTACCAGATCGGCGTGGTATGAGTCCCGCTCCCGAGGAACGGGTCCTGCGGCGGGCGCGGTGGGTGATCACCGCGCAGATCGCCGTGGTGGTGTCGCTGCTCGTGGCCGTCGCGGGCGCGATCGCGTACGGGATCCTGCTCTCGGGCCAGCACGCCGACGCGGACCGGCTGCTGGCCAGGACGATCCAGCTCGGCCCCGGCACGACCCCGCCCGGCTGCGTCTGGCTGTTCACGCCGGGAGCGCACGCGCCGGCGGGCCCGCCGCCGGCGGGGATGCCGATCCCGGAGCTGAACGCGTTCGTGCCGTCGCCCGGCGACGTCCACATCGAGCGGCGGTCGATCGACGGGATGACGTACACCTTCCGGGTGGAGAACCGCGGCGGTGTCGTCTCCCAGGCGTTCTTCGAGGAGCGGTACCAGATCCAGGACCGGGCGTCGCTGGTGTTCGGGCTCGGTGTCGCCGAGGCGCTGGCGCTGCTGGCCGCGCTGGGGTCCGGGCGGGTGCTGGCCCGCCGGGCGATCCGGCCGCTGGAAGACGCGCTGCGACGGCAGCGGACGTTTGTCGCGGACGCGTCCCACGAACTGCGCGCGCCGCTGACCCGGCTGCACACGCGCGCGCAGCTGCTGGCCCGGCGGGCGTCCGGCCGCGACGCGGTGGAGCTCGACCACCTGGTCCGCGGCACGCGGGAACTCGGCGAGGTCGTCGAGGACCTGCTGCTGTCGGCGCAGGCGTGCGGCGAACGGCCGTCGCTGGAGCTGGTCGAGCTGGGTGTGCTGGCCGAGGAGGCGGTGGCGGCGGAAGCGATGCGCGCTTCGGAGGGCCAGGTCCGGTTGGCGGTGACGCGCGAGCGGCGGCCGTACGTCGTCCAGGGCGTGCCGACGGCGTTGCGTCGCGTGCTGTCGGCGTTGCTGGACAACGCGCTCGGCCACACCCCACCGGGCGGTTCGATCGAGGTCTGGCTCGGCGTCCCGGACGAGCGGCACGTGGAGCTGCGCGTCCGCGACACGGGCGTGGGCTTCCCGGCCGCCGACGCGGACCGCATCTTCGAGCGGTTCGCCCGCGGCTCCGACGGCGACGGCCGCCGCTTCGGCCTCGGCCTCGCCCTGGTCCGCGAAGTGGTGACGGGCCACGGCGGCACCATCGCCGCGGCCGCCCGCCCCGGCTCCGGAGCCACGTTCACCCTCCGCCTCCTCCGCGCCGACCCCTCGTGATCCGGCAGGCATCACGCGTGCTCGAGCGGGCATCACGCGTGATCCGGCGGGCATCACGCGTGATTGAGCGGGCATCAGCGCGATGCCTCCCGGATCACGCGAGATGCCCCTCTGATCACGCTTGATGCCTCTCCAGACACACGTGATGCCCCGCTGATCACGGGGATTTCGGGAGGGCGAAGCGGATTTCGCGGGCTGTTTCGGGCGGGAGGCGGTCGAGGTGGGCCTCGATTTCGGTGGCGAGGGTGGGGGACGGGGTGGTGTAGGTGGCCGCGGAGTGCTGGAGCCAGGCGTGGATGTCCTGGTGGGCGTCGGCCGCGAGGTCCGGGTCGGCCAGGAGGGTGAGGTCCGTGTGCAGGCGCAGCCAGGTGCCGTGGTCGCGGAGGAGGGCCGCGGCCGCGCGGCGCGTGTGGAGCGGGTGGGCCGGGGCCAGGAGGGGCCGGAGCGTGGCCGGGTCGACGAACCGGCCACGCAGGAACGCCACCACCTCCCGGGTCACCGCGGGCGACGGGTCCGTCAGCAACGGCCGCACCGCAGCCGACTCCGGGGCGATCCGGCGCAGGCCGCGGACGGCCGCCCGGCGGACGCGGGGACGCTCGTCGGCGAGGTGACGTTCCAGGAGCGGGGCGTCGGCGGCCGTGCCGGTTTCGCCGAGCCCGGCGAGGGCGCCGAACGAGACCGGCAGCGTGCGGTAGTGCGCCGCCGGGTCCGGGACGAGGACCTGGGCCATCGCGCGCACGGCCGACGACCGGTCCGCGAGGCGGGCCACGGGGGCTTCGGGACCGAGCAGCGTCAACGCCCGCGCCCGGACCTTCGGTGCACCGGCCGCCAGGAGTTCCTCGACGCACTCGCCGCGGTCGAGCAGCGCGTCGCCGCAGATCGCGCGCACCACGAAGTCGGGGTGCGTGGACGCGATTTCCAGCAGCCGCTCGCGCGCCAGCAGCCCGAGCGCCTCGCGGTGCGCCCAGCGGCGGCTTTCCCGGTCGTCCACGGCCAAGGCGGCGTCGAGCACGCTCGGCAGTGCGTCGCGCAGCAGCGTGGTCATCCAGTCGTCGACCTCCCGCCGCCGCAGGACACCGATGAGCGGCAGCATCGCGCGTAGGGCCGAATCGTCCAGTTTGGACAGAACGGCCGACCGGGCGCGTTCCCGGACCGGCCGGACCCAGTCGACGCACCGGATCAGCAGCAGCGGCAGCGCTTCGGGATCGGTGCTGACCGCGAGCCGCTTGACGGCGGCCTCGCGCAGGTACCCGTCACCGTCGCACGCGGCTTCGGCCAGCTCTTCCCGTGAGGGCCGGCGGCTCAGCCGTCGCCCGCGGCGGTACCCCGACTCCCGCCGCACGGTGAGGTCGAACTCGACCCACTGCCGCACGTCTTCGAACTCGATCATCGGCCTCCCCCTCCGCCGCCCAGGATGCCCGGGCGCCGGAGGGGGAGTCGAACCGGTTTACGCCAGCAGCGCCCGCACCGCCGCCGGGGCGTCGGCGACGGCGACCGGGTTCTGCTCCCGGGTCGCCAGGCTGCGGACCGTCACGTTCCCCGCGGCCCAGTCCTCCTGGCCGACGATCACCACCGCGACCGCGCCCGCCTTGTCCGCGCGGGTCAGTTCCTTGCCCAGCTTCCGGTGCTCGATCGGCGTCGACGTCCGCAGGCCCGCGCCGCGCAGGGACGCGGCCACCGACCGGGCCGCGTCGAAGAGGTCCTCGGTCACCGGGATCACCATGACGTCGACCTCGCTGCGCGGGGCCGGGGTCAGCCCGTGCGTGTCGAGGAAGTCGATCAGCGTGACGTCGCCCATGCCGAACCCGATGCCGGGGATCTGCTGCGGCGTGAACATCGACGCGAGGTCGCTGTAGCGGCCGCCGCCGAAGAGGGCACGGCGGTTCTCCGGCGAGGTGTCGAAGACCTCGAACACGGTCGACGTGTAGTACGCCAGCCCGCGCACGATCATCGGCTCGTACTTCACCAGCGAACCCGCGCTGCTGTTGAGCACCCGCACCAGGTTCGACTGCTCCCGCACGTCGGCCGGCAGCTCGTCGAGCAGCGCCTCGCCCGCGTCGAGCGTCTCGGCCAGCTTCTCGAACTGCTTGTCCGAGAGCCCGATCTCCCCGGCGCTCTCGGCCAGCTTCTCGCGCGGGTACTTCTCCCAGCGGTCGACCAGCGCGAACACCTGGGCCAGGTGGTCCGCCGACACACCGGCGACATCGGTGAGCGCGGACGTCAGCAGGTTCCGGTCGTTGACGCGCAGCACGAACATGTCCGGCGTCGCGCCCAGCGCGGCCATCAGGTCGTGCACCAGCTCGAAGATCTCGATCTCGCAGTTGGCGCTGTCCGAGCCGAAGATGTCCGCGTTGATCTGCCAGTGCTCACGCACGCGGCCGCGCTGCGGCGCCTCGTAGCGGTGGCAGTTCGGGTGGCTGTACCAGCGGACCGGGAACGACAGCGACTTCGCGCTCCCGGCGATCATCCGCGCCACCGACGGCGTCATCTCCGGCCGCAGCGCCAGCCGCCGCCCGCCCTTGTCGGTCAGCGTGTACAGCTGCTTGTCGGCGATCTCCTGGCCGGACTTCCGCTCGTAGATCTCGGCCGACTCGAGGATCGGGCCGTCGTAGCGGAGGAAGCCGCGGCGCTCGAGGACGTCGTAGAGATGACCGAACACCTGGGTACGCACGGACATTTCGGCGGGCAGGAAGTCCCGGGTCCCCTTGTAGGGCGCGGTCGGCAGGTATTCAGGCACGTCATCAGCTTAACGACCGGCGCTCAGGCGAAAGCGACCCCGTACGCGGTGAGGAGCGTGGCCGCCGCCAGGAGCACCGCGCCCACGGACGTCACGCGGCCGCCGAGCTTGCCCTTGTTCGGCAGCAGGTGGAGGAAGAAACCACCCGATTGGGCAAGGATGCCGAACAGCAGCAGGAAGCACGTGATCCACAACGTCGTGTCGGACAACGCCGTGCGGCTCAGGATCTGCAGCGCGACCAGAGCGAGGATCAGCAGGACGCCGGCGTGGGCGTGGCCGGCCCGGAACATCGCCCGTTGGTGTTCGGTCAGCTTGCGGTCGCGCAGGACGCCCATCAACGCGTAGCCGCCGTACATCACGGTCGGCAGCGAGACCAGCGCGATCACCGTGAACAGCTGGGTCGGTCCGTGCATCGGGGAGCTCCTTCGAGGTGGGTAGCGCAACAGTAACACTGTTTTAAAACGCTGTCACGTAAGTGGGCATTCCCCGATCGGGGGCCTAGGTGGAACGGCCCTGGGCCAGGACGAGCAGCGGGTTGCGGAGCGCGGCCAGCGACGCGAGGGGGTCGCCTTCGACGACCAGGACGTCCGCCGCGAGCCCGGCTTCGAGCCGCCCGGTGACGCCGCCGAGGCCCAGCCCGGCCGCGCTGTCCTCGGTCGCGATCTCCAGGATCCGGCGCCGCGGGAAGCCGAGCCACTCGTAGAGCTCCAGCGCGCCGACGGGGTCGTCGAACACCGAGCCCGGCAGGCCCGCGTCGGTGCCGGACAGCAGCCGGACGCCGTGCTCTTCGAGCCACGGCAGCCGCCCGTACATCGCCTGCGCGACGTCGTCGCCGAGCTTCTCGACGATCACCCGCCAGTTGCGGCTGCTCGTCGAGCACGCCGAGATCCCGCGGGCCGCCATCCGCTCGGCGACCTCCGGACGGCGGTCGAACGAGCGCGGGCCGGTCAGGAAGCTGCAGTGCTCGACCGTCGACACCCCGGCCTCGACGGCGGCTTCGATCGCGTCGGCGCCGTGGGCGTGGGCCGCCACCGGCAACCCGTGGGCCGCCGCGTGCTCGGTGACCACGCGCAGCTGCCGCGTGTCGAACTGCGACTCCCACATGTCCGCGCCGCCTTCGGTGAGCTGGCCGCCGCTGGCCATCACCTTGATCACGTCCGCACCCGCGGCCGCGTTCGCGTCGATCAGAGCGCGGATTTCGCCGTCGGAAGCCGTTTCGCCGCCGAAAAAGTGGCAATGCCCGCCCGGCACGGTGATCGGCGGACCGGACACCAGCAACCGCGGTGCCGCCGATCCCTCGAACGAACGCCGGACGGCCGCGCCGAGGTGCCCGCGGTCCCCGAGGTCCCGCACGGTCGTGACGCCGCTGCGCAGCATCGACGTCAGCCGCGAACGCGCGCCGTCCAGGAGGTCTTCGGTTTCCGAGAAGTGGGCCAGCACCTCCCGGGAGGCGTCGAAGGCCAGGTGGACGTGGACGTTGAAGAGACCGGCCAGCGCGGTCCCGGTGGGGAAGTCGTGCCGGACCGCGTCCGGCGCGGCCTGTGCGACGACGTCCGCGCGCGGGCCCGCCGCGACGATCACGCCGTCGCGCACCAGCACGGCACCGTCGTCGACCGGGGTGGCCGGCCGCGGCAGCACCCGGCCGGCGGTGATCAGCGTGTCCACGTCACTTCCCGTCCGCCATCGCGGCCGACAGCGCGAGCAGCGGCCGGACGTCCGATTCGAGGTCGTCCGCCCCGGCGGGCAGGACCTGCTTGGCGCGGCCGTCGCTGGCCTCGCCGTCCGCGTGCCGCCGCAACGCCGCCTTCAGCGCGGCCGCCGCGGCCGCGGGATCGGTGGCGACGACCTCGCCGAAGTCCGCGTCCAGGTACGGCGAGAGCTGCACCAGCCCGTCGCGGATTTCGATCACCCGGCGGTAGTGGACCCGGTTGACGCCACCGCGACCGCGCGGCGGCGTCCGCAGCACGATGCTGGGGAACGCCTCGACCAGGACCGTCCACAACGGAGCCAGTGCCGCGTGTTCCCGCCGGTGCTGGCGACGCCGCCGCAGCGCCGAAACGCGCGCCCGCACCCCCGGGTAGGTGACGCCGGCGAGGAACAGCATCCCGCCGACGATCACGAACGGCACGCCCAGCAGCAGCAGGATCTTGACCACGGGCCCGAACACCCACGCCACCACGATGTACAGCGCGCGGAAGACGCTGCCGGCGGCCGCGCTGGCCATGCCGATCGCGCTCAGGCGCAGCCCGATCCGCAGATCGCGGTCGGCCACCCGCAGGTACCGCACGATCCAGGCCGTGCAGGCGACGAGCCCGTAGATCAGGTACAGCCCGGCGCCGAGGTAGAACGCCGCCACCCCGCTGTCGTGGATCGTCGACGGCCCCAGCGGCAGGCCCCGCAGCTGCGGCGGGGTCAAGGCCATCGTGACGACCATCGACGCGATCGCCGCCGCCAGTGGCACCAGCTCCAGCGCCACCCGCCGGTAGCGGCGGGGGCCCAGCGCCGAGCCGAGGAAGAAGATCACCAGTGCGCAGATGCCGCACGCGAGCAGGGCGTTGTTCGCCACGCGGGCCGCGCCCCGGCCCAGCAGCGCGTCCACTTCGTCGGAGACGACCGGCTGCTGCAGCAGGAACGCCGCGGCGAACCCGGCCACGCACGCGGTGACGGCCCAGTTCGGCACGGTCGGCGCGCGCGTCACCTGGTAGATCCGCCACGCCAGCGCGGCGGCGAACAGCACCAGAGCCAGCAGGTTGACCGGGCTGAAAAGCGTGCTCACAACCACCCTTGGTGATCGCCGAGCGCCCCCTGGATCCGGCGGAGATCCCGGTCCGCAGCGCGCCGCGGGATCGTGTAGTTCAGGACCGACGCCCACTCGAGGATGATGGTCGCGACGGTCTCGGCTTCCCACTCGTGCGCGTCATCGTAGGACGAGCGGCGCAGGGCGCGGTGTACGGCATCCGGGTCGAGATCGGGAGCCGGGCCGCGCAGGAAGTCCGTCGGCTCGGCGTCGCCGTGCGGGTGGTGGTCCGCCAGCATGTGCCCGAGCTCGTGCAGGATGATGTGGTCCTGGTGCGATTTCGTCGTTTCGGCCTGGTAGAAGATGTAGTCCGCGGACGACGTCGCGATCCAGCAGCCGAACGGCCCCGGCACTTCGAGCGGGTACGCGAGCAGCCGGATCGGCTTCCCGCGCCGCTCGCCCAGCCGCGCGCACAGCACCTCGACGTCCAGCGGCGGCCCGATGTCCAGGTCCTTGAGCAGCTTCCGGCAGCGGCGGCGCAGCTCGCGCTCCTTCATCGCGAGGGGTCCTCCGGGTTCCGGCCCTCGCGTTCGGCCCGCTCGTAGCGCTCGACGAGTTCCAGCAGGTCCATCACCTGCCGACGGCCTTGCGGGGACAGCTCCTGGGCGCGCATCGCCATCAGCTGCGCCTCACCCGCCGGCGGCGCGGCCGCCTCTTCGTCGAAGAAGTACGTCACCGGCACGCCGAACAGCCTCGCCAGCGCCTCGACGTAGTGGATCTTCGGGTTGACCCGCTTGCCGGTGGCGAGCTGCTGCAGGTACGCGGGCGACATCGCCGGGCCGCCCGCCCGCTCGACGGCGGCCGAGATCTCCCGGTAGCTGTGCGGCGCGCGGCCGTCCACCCGAGCGGCCTCGATCAGGGCGCTCAGGCGTTCCGCGAAGGTGCGTTGCCGTGCCATCTCCACCCCCTGGATTCGAGCCGCGGAAATTCTAGCCGCAAAAACCACTGTACGCACATGTTGACAGCCATCGTATGCAGTGGTTTACAGTTGGCTCGCCTCTCGCCTGGCTCTCCGTGCCCTGGGGGTGCACGGAACGGCCAAGGCGAGAGGTTGTCATGCCTTCGACTCGTCATGATCGGCCGTCTGTAGTACGCTTCAGGGGTCAAGGTCGATCGCCCTCGGGCGAACCCTTGACCACGGCCTGTTGCCGGAGGTCGACCCCCAGGGCTTCCGGTGACAGGCCCCTTTACGTTTTCAGGCCATCAGCGTCGCGGCCAGCGTGCCGCCGAGTTCGGTGCCCGCTTCGAGGGTCTTCTTGTCCGGTTCACCCGTGCTTATGACGGGTTCCGCCGCTTCGGCCCACGCCAGGCCGGTCGTGATGGCCAGCAGTTGCCGCTGCGTGCCCGAAATGTCGCTGTTGCCGTGAATCCAGTACCCGAACGGGCGGCCTCGGGTCTCGTCCAGGCACGGGTAGTAGATCGTGTCGAAGAAGTGCTTCAGCGCGCCGCTCATGCTGCCGAGGTTCGCCGGGGTGCCGAGCAGGTAGCCGTCCGCTTCGAGGACGTCGGTGACCGTGGCCGCCAGAGCCGCGCGGCGGACCACGGTCACCCCCTCGATGTCGGGGTGCGTCGCCCCGGCCACGACCGCCTCGAACAGCGCCTGCGTCGACGGCGAAGGCGTGTGGTGGACGATCAGCAGCCGAGGCATCAGGCGAGCAGCTCCTCGACGTCCGCCCGCAACGCCGTCAGCCGCTCCTGCGCCGCTTCGCGCGCGCTGTCCACCACCTGCAGGTACGCCTTCAGCTTCGGCTCGGTCCCGGACGGCCGGACGACCACGCGCACGCCGTCACCGGTCAGCCGCACCACGTCGGCGTCCGGCAGCAGGTCTTCGAGGGTGACGTCGACGCCGCCGAGCCGGGCCGGCGGGGTGGTGCGCACCTTCGCCATCAGCTGCCCGCGGACGGCGAGATCGGTGACCCGCAGCGAAACCTGGTCGGTCAGGTGGACGCCGTGGCGCTGCGCCAGCTCGTCGAGCACGTCGAGCGGGGTGCGGCCCTGCGCCTTGAGCTGCGCGGCGAGCCCCGCGGCCAGCGTCGCGGCGGCGATGCCGTCCTTGTCGCGCACGAAGCCCGGGTTCACGCACAGCCCGAGCGCCTCTTCGTAGGCGAACACCAGCCCTTCGCCGGCGCGGACCAGCCACTTGAAGCCGGTCAGCGTCTCGGCGTACCGGGCGCCTTCGGCCTTGGCGATTTCGCCGAGCATCGACGACGACACGATCGTGGTGGCCACCAGCGGGTCCGGCAGCGTCGTGCGGTCCACTGTGGACAAGACGTACGAGCCGAGCAGCACGCCGGTTTCGTCGCCGCGCAGCATCCGCCACTCGCCGTTTCGTTCGCGAACGCCGAGCGCGCAGCGGTCGGCGTCCGGGTCGAGCGCGATCGCCAGGTCGGCGTCCACATCGGACGCCAGCGCGAGCAGCAGGTCCGTCGCGCCCGGCTCCTCGGGGTTCGGGAACGACACGGTCGGGAAGTCCGGGTCCGGCGCGGCCTGGGCCTCGACCAGGTGCAGGTCGGTGAACCCGGCCCGCTCGAACGCCGCGCGCAGCGTGTCGGCACCCACCCCGTGCAACGCCGTCGCGGCCACGCGCACCGCGCGTTCGTGCCCCAGCGGCAGCGTCGCGACCTCGTCGAGGTACCGCGGCAGCAGGTCGACGACCTCGGCGCCGGGCGCCCGCGGCACGTCGGCGGCCGGCGGCGCGGCCTCGATGGCGCGCTCGATCTCCCCGTCGGACGGCGGGACGATCTGCCCGCCGGTCGCGTCGTAGAGCTTGTACCCGTTGTCCGCCGGGGGGTTGTGCGACGCGGTGATCTGGATCCCGGCCACCGCGCCGAGCCGGCCGACGGCGAACGCGAGCACCGGCGTCGGCAGCGGGCGGGGGAACACCTTGACGTCGAAGCCGGCCGCGGTCAGCACCTCGGCGGTGGCCGTCGCGAAGGCTTCCGAGCCGTGTCGCGCGTCGCGGCCGACGACGACCAGCGCGCCGGCGTGCCCGTGCGCCTTCAGCCACTCCGCGACCCCGGCCGTCGTGCGGGTGACGACGGCGACGTTCATCCCGTTGGGCCCGGCGCGCACCGGGCCGCGCAGGCCGGCGGTGCCGAACTCCAGGGGACCGGCCAGCCGGTCGGCGAGGTCTCCGGCGGCCGCGGGGTCGCTGCCGGCCCGGGCCAGGACGGCCTCGAGTTCGGCACGGGTGGCGGGGTCCGGATCGGCGGCGATCCAGCGGGAAGCGGCGTCACGCAGGGTGGAATCCGATGTCACCGCGACAGCCTACGGGCTATGGTCGGGTAGGTGCGCTTACTCTTCACCTCACTGGGGTCCTTCGGTCACACGTTCCCGCTCGTGCCGCTGGCGATCGCCGCACGCGACGCGGGCCACGACGTCGTCTTCGCCACCTCGGAAGACTTCCTGCCACAGCTGACGAAAGCCGGGCTCGACACCGCGGCCGCCGGGCTCGCCATCAAGGACGCCTTCGGGCAGGCGTTCGGCGGAGGCCGCCCGCCCGGCCCGCCGGGGGACATCCCGCCGGAGGTGCTCCTCCCGATCGTCGCGAAGGTGTTCGGCGAGCTGATGCCGAAGCGGTTCCTCGCCGACCTGCTGCCGCTGTTCGAGCACGTCCGGCCCGATCTGGTGGTGAGCGAGGCGGGCAATTCGGGCGGGGCGTTCGCCGCGCTGAAGGCCGGGATCCCGGTGGTGGCGCACGGTTTCGGCCGCGTGTCGACCGGCGACCCGATGACCGGGAAGATCCGGGACGCGATCCGCTCGCACGCGGCCGAGCTGGGGATCGAGGTCGGCGAGGACCTGGCGTTCGGCGGCCCGTTCGTCGACATCTGCCCGGAGTCCGTGCAGGACCCGGAGTTCCTGGCGCGCACCCACCGCGTGCCGCTGCGCCCGGTCGGCTGGAGCGAGCCGGGCGAGCTGCCGGCGGGCGTGCTGGACAAGCGGCGTCCACTGGTCTACCTGACGCTGGGCACGGCGATGGGCCACGCGGGCGTGCTCACCGAGGCGATCGCCGGACTGTCCGGTTTGGACGTCGACGTCCTGGTCGCCACCGGCCCGTCGCTGCCCGAGGGCGCGCTGGGCGAGGTGCCGGAGAACGTCCGGCTCGAGGCGTGGGTCCCGCAGGCGGCGCTGCTCCCGCACGTCGACCTGGTGGTCCACCACGGCGGCAGCGGCACGACGCTCGGCGCGTTCGGCGCGGCCCTCCCGCAGCTGCTGCTGCCGCAGGGCGCGGACCAATTCACCAACGCGGACGCGGTCGTCGCGGCCGGCGTCGGCGACCGCCTGCTCGGCGCCGAAGTCACCGCCGAAGCCGTGGCCGCCAAGGCCCGCCACCTGCTCACGGACCCCGCGGTCCGCGACGCCGCCCAGGCCCTGGCCGCCGAAGTCGCGGCCATGCCCTCCCCGGCCGAGGTGGCCGCCCAACTCCCCACCTTCGCCTGAATTACGGCTTCGATCACGCGAGTTCCGGCTTGAATCACGCACTCACGTGATTCAAGCCGGAACTCGGTCAGGCGCGGGTGACCAGTTCGCGGAGCAGGGAGCCCATCTTCGTGGCCGCCGCGCGGCCGGCTTCCAGGACTTCCTGGTGGTTGAGCGGCTCGCCGGTCATGCCCGCGGCGAGGTTCGTCACCAGGGACAGGCCGAAGACCTCGACGCCGGCCGCGCGGGCGGCGATCGCCTCCAGCACCGTCGACATGCCGACCAGGTCGGCGCCCAGCGTGCGCAGCATCCGGATCTCCGCCGGCGTCTCGAAGTGCGGCCCCACCAGGCCCGCGTAGACGCCTTCTTCGAGCGACGGGTCGATCTCCTGCGCGATCTTCCGCAGCCGCGCGGAGTACAGGTCCGTCAGGTCGACGAAGTTCGCGCCGACGATCGGCGAGCGCGCGGTCAGGTTCAGGTGGTCGGCGATCAGCACCGGCTGACCCACCTGGAAGCCTTCGCGCAGGCCGCCCGCCGCGTTCGTCAGCAGCACCGACCGGACGCCGGCCGCCGCCGCGGTGCGCACGTTGTGCACCACCGGGTCGATGCCCTTGCCCTCGTAGAAGTGCGTCCGGCCCAGCATGACCAGGACGTTCTTGTCCCCGATCTTCAGCGACCGGATGGTGCCGCCGTGGCCCACCGCGCCGGGCGTGGTGAAGCCGGGCAGTTCGGCGAACGGGATCTCCGTCTCGCACTCCCCGATGACGTCCGCCGCCGGGCGCCAGCCCGAGCCCAGGACCACCGCGATGTCGTGCGCGTCCACGCCGGTGCGCTTGGCGATGGCGCTCGCGGCCTCTTGTTCAGTCATGCGAGGGAGCGTATCCGGACCGTCCGGACCACCAGGAACACCGCCAGCCCGAACGGTGAGAGGAAGATCGTCAGCAGCAGGATCGGGCTCACGATCCAAGGCGAGATGTCCCGGGCACGCCCTTCGAAGTACATCCAGCGGGCGATGAACAGGTCGAACGCAATGAGGTGCGCCCAGACCAGCCCGGCACCCCACGGCGTGGCCAGCAGCGTCTGCAGGACGCCGAGGTCGGGCCGCAGCATCGCCCGCCCCCACTCGCCGAAGTGCGGCAGCACGAGCGCGAAGTAGCAGATCAGCGGCAGCAGCGGCACCCACGGCGACTTCATGATCCGCTCGGTCCACCGCCACTTCGGGGCCAGGATCAGTAGCGCCCAGAACGGCGCGGCCAGCGGGAACGCCAGGTCGAAGAGGGTCATCGGACGCGCACCGCGGCCCACGAACCCAGCCCGACCCCGGCGGCCAGCACGGCGAACGCCCCGAGCGTCGCCGCGTCCGGGTGCACGAGCGGCTGCGCCCGCAGCGCCTGCCAGGTGACCAGCGCGATCAGGCCCGCGTACCCGGCCGCGCCGATCAGGACGAGCCGGACGCGCACGACGTCGTCACGCAGCCGCGGGAACCGCGGAGCCAGCGCCACCAGCGCGATGGCGAGCAGCGGCAGCGCCTGCAGCGCGTGCATCCCGACGAAGTGCGGGATCCGCAGGTCGCCACCCACCGTGCTCCAGCCGAGGATCGGCAGGCCGGGGCCGCCGTCTTCGAGCCCGACGGTGTGCCCGCCGACCATCGACGGCCGTCCGCCGCTCTTCCACTGCGCGAGCTGCTGCGCGGTCGGGTTCGTCATCAGCTGGCCGAGCGAGATCCCCACCAGCGAGAGGACGGCGCCGGTCCGCACCGCCCAGCGCGACGCGCGGTCGGGGACCTTCGTGAACAGCACCAGCACCGTGAGCACCAGGGTGGCGACCCAGAGCACGGCGATCATCGCGGCCATGGTGCCGAAGATCGCGGCGTCCTGCGGGGTCTCGACGTTGAAGTGGCTCGCGCGGCCGCGGGCCGCCTGGAACACGAGCAGGACGTACTCGGCGGCGAAGATGAGGACCAGGAGGTTCGTCAGCCCGGCCGCCGTGCGCCGGAACCGCGGCAGCAGCGAGACGAGCCAGCTCCAGGTGGCGAAGTAGAGCGCACCGGACACGGCGAACTTGAACGGCTTCGCCCAGAGCGGCGCGCCTCCCAAGGTCCGCTGGTCGAGCACCATGGCGGCGACGCACAGCAGCGCCACCACCGCCAGGGCGGCGGCCGCGACCGCGGACGGCCGGTGCCAGGTGTGGGTTCTGCTGCGGAGATCGGCACGGCGCTTCTTTTCGGGGGTTCCGGGTGGCGGAGCCCCCGGCCCGGGGCGAAGCCACGGAAGGCGCAAGATGGTCATGGGTTCCTCCCAGAACGGATAGTCAAGCTCTCCGTTTTGGAAAGTTAAACTATCCATACTGAGAAGTCTTCAGGGTTGTCCCCGAGGCGGACCCCGGGATCGGAGCGGAAACGCATGCGGATGGCCGAGCTGAGCGCCGAGTCCGGGGTGCCGGTCGCGACCGTCAAGTACTACCTGCGCGAAGGCCTGCTGCCGCCCGGCGAGCGCACCAGCCCGAACCAGGCGCGGTACTCCGCGGCGCACGTCCGGCGGCTGCGGCTGATCAAGGCGCTCACCGAAGTCGGCGGCCTGCCGCTGGCCTCGGTCGGCGCCGTGCTGAGCGCGATCGACGGCGACGAGACCCCGCACCGGACGATGGGCGTCGTCCAGCAGGAGCTGGCCGGGACTCCGCCGAAGGTGTCCGAGGAGGCCGCCGAATGGGCGTCCGGGCGGCTGGCCGACGTCATGCGCCGCCACGGCTGGAAGGTGCACCCGCCGGAACACCGCACGATGGCGAACCTCGTCGCGGCGCTGGCGACGGCCAAGGAGCTGGGGCAGGAGAAGCTGACCGAGCGGCTGGAGGAGTACGCCGAGCTGGCCATGCGCGTCGCGGAACTCGACGTCGACGTGGTGGCCGGCCTGACGTCGCTGGACACGATCATCGAGACCGGGCTGGTCGCCACCGTGCTCGGCGACCGGATCTTCGCCGGGCTGCGCCACCTCGCCCAGGAGCAGGTGTCCCGCAAGGTCCTCGGCGGTTAGTCCGAGACGCTCAGGGTCGGCGCGATGCGGCTGAAGACGTCCTGGCCCGAGCTCTCCTGCTCGGCGGGCACGGTGACCGACAGGATCCACAGGCTGCTGCCCGCCTGGACCAGGTTCATGAACGTCACGCGGGTGCCGCCGCCCCGGCCGGCTTCGGGGAGGGTGCCGCCCTCGGCCAGGCGGTAGGTCAGCGTCGAGCCCTTGCCGCCCGGCAGCGGCGTCGGGTCGTAGAGCTGGAACGCGTTGGCCGGGTAGGACCCCTTCAGCCAGGCGATGTACTCGCCGTCGCCGGGGAACTGGGTGAAGTACTTCGCCAGCCGTTCCACCCGCAGCGACCGGCGCCCGTCGGGCGAGACGTACTGGACCGCGGTGCTCGCCCCGAACTTCGTCGTCGTGTGCGGGGCGACGAACTTCTGCCAGCCCTCGGGCACCTGGAGGCCGAACTGGCCGCCGTTGCCGGTCACGTAGCTCGCGTCGCCGGACTGCTGCACCAGCGTCGGCGCCGGGACGTCGGTGACGCCGTTCGACGTCGGCGGCGGGGCGGCGGCCGGGGGCAGCAGCGACTGCCCGCCGACCGTCCTGGCCAGTGCGAACCCGCCGCCCGCGGCGAGCAGGAAGAGCAGGATCGCCACCGCGATGAGCACGGCGGTGGCCGTGGAGCTGCGCCGGGCCGCCTTGGGCTGCGGGACGAACAACGTCGGCGGACCCGAGCCGGGCGCCGGCGCGGGCGCGGGCGGGCGCAGGAACGGCAGCGGGCCCGGGTCGGCGGCGAGCTCGCTGCTCGACCCCTCTGCCTTCTTCTCCGCCTTGACCTTGTCCTTCTCGGGCAGGACGGTCTTGATCACCTGTGTGTCGGTCGCGTCCGGCTGCGCGGACGTCTTCTTGCCGTCCGGGGTGTGGAACAGCTCGGCCCCGAACAGGTCGAGCGGCGTCTTCGTCTGCAGCGGGTACAGCCGGTGCCGGACCTCGCGGAGCGTGATCCGGTTGCCGGGCTCCTTCTTCATCAGCGCGCCGATGACGTCGGCCAGCGGACCGGCCTTGGGCTGCGGCACCTTCCCGTTGACAACCTTGCCGACCGTCTCCAGGGGGTCGCCGTCGGCGTCGTACGGCGGCGCGCCCTCGACCGCGGCGAACAGTGTGGCGCCGAGGCCCCACAGGTCCGCGGCCGGCGTGACGGCGCCGCCGGAGGCCACCTCCGGCGCGATGTAGGCGGGCGAGCCGAGCATGATCCCGGTGCGGGTCATGGTCGCCTCGGAGACGTTGCGGGCGATGCCGAAGTCGGTCAGCTTGATCCGGCCGTCGCTGGCCACCAGGACGTTGCCCGGCTTGACGTCGCGGTGGGTGATCCCGGCGGCGTGCGCGGCCTCCAGCGCGGACGCCACGGCGATGCCGACCGCGGCGGCCTGCCCGACGGTCAGCGGTCCGTGGTCGCGCAGGATGTGCGCCAGGCTGCGCGAAGGCAGCAGCTCCATCACCACGAACGGCTGGTCGTCCTCGCGGGCGACGTCGTGCAGGATGATCACGTTGGGGTGGGAGAGCACGGCGATGGCGCGGGCCTCGCGCAGCGTGCGCTCCCGCAGCTCGTCCGCCTGCGACGCCGGGATGCCCGGCGGCACCTTCATCTCCTTGACGGCCACCTGCCGGTGCAGGAACTCGTCGTAGGCCGACCAGACGGTGCCCATCGAGCCGGAGCCGAGCACCGAACGCAGCCGGTAGCGACCGGCGACCACTCGTGTCTCTTCGCTGGAGGGGGGCACCCCCTGATTGTGTCGTACCCGAATGACCCCGGATTGCCTAGGGGCGCGACTAGAGTCACAGGTCGGACGCGGCCCGTGCCTCTACCATCACTGGGTATGACTGAAGTGGCCGGTCCGGAGTCAGCGCCGATCTCCGAACTCGACCTGGGGGCCGAGTTTCCCCAGGCGACGCGCGAGCAGTGGCAGGAGCTGGTCGCCGGTGTCCTGCGCAAGAGCGGCAAGCTCCCCGAAGACCCTGCAGGCTTCGCGGGTGCCCCGGAGAGCAAGCTCGTCACGCGGACCTACGACGGGATCGAGATCCAGCCGCTGTACACGGCCGAGGACCTCCCCGGCGACATCGGCTTCCCGGGCCTGCCGCCGTACGTGCGCGGCGCGCGACCGGACGGCCATGTCAGCACCGGCTGGGACGTCCGATCCCGGTTCACCGGCGAAGACGGGCGCGACGTCAACAAGGCGATCCTCGCCGACCTCGAAGGCGGCGTGACGTCGATCTGGCTCTCGGTGCCGCCGTCGGCGCTGGCCGACGCGCTGAACGAGGTCTACCTCGACCTGGCGCCGGTGGTCCTGGACGCGGGTGCCGAGTACGAGGCCGCCGCTTCCGAGCTGCTCACGCTGCTCGCCGAACGCGAGATCCCGGCGAGCGAGGCCACCGCCGTGCTGGGCGCCGACCCGATCGGCCTGGCCGCCCGGTCCGGCTCGGCGGTCGAGCTCGAACCGGCTGCCGCGCTCGCCGCGCGTGTCGCCGCGAAGTACCCGAAGGTGCGCACGATCGTCGCCGACGGCCTGCCGTTCCACGAAGCAGGCGGGTCGGACGCGCAGGAGCTGGGCGCGCTGGTGGCCGCCGGCGTCACCTACCTGCGGGCCCTGACCGACGCGGGCCTCGACGCCGAAGCCGCGGCCGGCCAGCTGGAGTTCCGGCTCGCCGCGACCGCCGACCAGTTCTCCACCATCGCGAAGCTGCGCGCCGCGCGGCGCCTGTGGGCCCGCGTCGCCGAGGTGTGCGGCTTCTCCTCCCCGATGCGCCAGCACGCCGTGACGTCGCCGTCGATGCTGACCCGGCGTGATCCCTGGGTGAACATGCTGCGCACGACGGTCGCGTGCTTCGGCGCGGGCGTCGGCGGCGCGGACGCGGTCACCGTGCTGCCGTTCGACGCGGCGATCGGCAAGCCCGACGCCTTCTCCGCGCGGATCGCCCGCAACACCCACGCCGTGCTGCTGGAGGAGTCCAAGCTGGCCGGCGTCGCCGACCCGGCGGGCGGCTCCTGGTACGTCGAGAAGCTCACCGACGACCTCGCGCACGCCGCCTGGGCCGAGTTCACCGCCATCGAAGGTGAAGGCGGCCTGGTGGCTTCGCTGGCCTCCGGCGAGCTGGCGGCCCGGCTGGCGGCGACGTGGGAGAAGCGCTCTTCGCGGATCGCGACGCGGCGCGACCCGCTCACCGGCGTCAGCGAGTTCCCGAACCTGGCCGAGAAACCGGTGGTGCGGGAGCCGGTGGAGTCCACTGTGGAAGGCGGGCTGCCGCGGCACCGCTACGCCGAAGGCTTCGAGGCGCTTCGCGACGCTTCGGACGCGTACCTCGCTTCGCACGGCTCGCGGCCGAAGATCTTCCTCGCGACCCTCGGCCCGGTCGCCGCGCACACCACGCGGGCCGGGTTCGCCGCCAACCTGTTCCAGGCGGGCGGGATCGAAGCCGTCAACCCGGGCGCGACCGACGACCTGCCCGGCGCTTTCCGCGAATCCGGCGCCCGCATCGCCTGCCTCTGCGGCACCGATGACGCCTACGCGGCCCAGGCGGCCGATGTCGCCGCGTCCCTCGGGGCCGAGTATGTCCTGCTCGCGGGGAAGGGCGACTACGACGGCGTGGACGCGAACGTTTTCGCCGGTTGCGACGCCCTGGAAGTCCTGAACGGCCTGCACGCCAAGCTGGGAGTCACGCGATGAGCATCCCGAACTTCGCCGGTCTCGACCTCGGCACGCCGTCACCGGGTGACCGCGACACCTGGGCGCGCGCGGTGGAGAGCGCCACCGGCAAGGGCCCCGACGCCCTGGCCTGGGAAACGCCCGAAGGCATCGGCGTCAAGCCCGTCTACACCGCCGCCGACCTGTCCGATGTGGACTTCCTCGGCACGTACCCCGGCATCGCGCCCTTCCTGCGCGGGCCGTACCCGACGATGTACGTCAACCAGCCGTGGACCATCCGCCAGTACGCCGGGTTCTCCACCGCCGAAGAGTCCAACGCCTTCTACCGGCGCAACCTCGCGGCCGGGCAGAAGGGCCTCTCGGTCGCCTTCGACCTGGCCACCCACCGCGGCTACGACTCCGACCACCCCCGCGTGTCGGGTGACGTCGGCATGGCGGGCGTCGCGATCGACTCCATCTACGACATGCGGCAGCTCTTCGACGGGATTCCCCTCGACAAGATGTCGGTGTCGATGACGATGAACGGCGCGGTGCTGCCGGTGCTCGCCCTGTACGTCGTCGCGGCCGAAGAGCAGGGGGTGAAGCCGGAACAGCTCGCGGGGACCATCCAGAACGACATCCTCAAGGAGTTCATGGTCCGCAACACCTACATCTACCCGCCGCAGCCGTCGATGCGGATCATCTCCGACATCTTCTCCTTCACTTCGCAGCACATGCCGAAGTACAACTCGATCTCCATCTCCGGCTACCACATGCAGGAAGCCGGCGCGACCGCCGACCTGGAGCTGGCCTACACGCTGGCGGACGGCGTCGAGTACATCCGATCGGGGGTCGCCGCGGGGCTCAGCGTCGACAAGTTCGCGCCGCGGCTGTCGTTCTTCTGGGCGATCGGCATGAACTTCTTCATGGAGGTCGCGAAGCTGCGCGCGGCCCGCCTGCTGTGGGCGAAGCTGGTGAAGGGCTTCAATCCGACGTCGTCGAAGTCGCTCTCGCTGCGGACGCACTCCCAGACGTCCGGCTGGTCGCTGACCGCGCAGGACGTCTACAACAACGTCGTCCGCACCTGCGTCGAGGCGATGGCCGCGACCCAGGGACACACCCAGTCGCTGCACACGAACGCCCTCGACGAGGCTCTGGCGCTGCCGACGGACTTCTCCGCGCGGATCGCCCGCAACACCCAGCTGCTGCTGCAGCAGGAGTCCGGCACCACCCGCGTGATCGACCCGTGGGGCGGCAGCGCGTTCGTCGAGAAGCTGACCTACGACCTCGCCCGCAAGGCGTGGGGCCACATCACCGAGGTCGAGCAGGCCGGCGGCATGGCCAAGGCGATCGACGCGGGCATCCCGAAGCTGCGCATCGAGGAGGCCGCCGCGCGCACGCAGGCCCGCATCGACTCCGGGCGGCAGCCGGTGATCGGCGTCAACAAGTACCAGGTCACCGACGACATCGACATCGAAGTGCTGAAGGTCGACAACGCCGGCGTCCGCGCGCAGCAGCTGGAGAAGCTGCGGCGGCTGCGGTCGGAACGCGACTCCGCGGCCACCGAGGACGCCCTGCGGCGGCTCACCGAGGGCGCGGGCAATGGGGGCAACCTCCTGGAACTGGCCATCGACGCGGCTCGCGCGAAGGCCACCGTCGGCGAGATCTCCGACGCGCTCGAGAAGATCTGGGGACGGCACTCCGGCCAGATCCGGACCATCTCGGGGGTGTACCGCGAGGAGGTGGGGAAGACGCAGAACGTCGAAAAGGCCCGTCAGCTGGTCGAGGAGTTCGCCGCCGAGGAGGGCCGCCGCCCGCGGATCCTCGTCGCGAAGATGGGCCAGGACGGCCACGACCGCGGCCAGAAGGTGATCGCCACCGGCTTCGCCGACCTCGGCTTCGACGTCGACGTCGGCCCGCTGTTCTCCACCCCGGCCGAGGTGGCGCGGCAGGCGATCGAGGCGGACGTGCACGTCGTCGGCGTCTCGTCGCTGGCCGCCGGGCACCTCTCGCTGGTGCCCGCGCTGCGGCACGAGCTGGCCGAGCTGGGGCGCGAGGACATCATGGTCGTCGTCGGCGGCGTCATCCCGCCGCAGGACTACCCGGCGCTGCGCGAGGCCGGGGCGGCGGCGATCTTCGGGCCCGGCACGGTGCTCGCGGACGCCGCCATCGACCTGCTCGGTCAGCTGTCGGCGCAGGAGTCCTGACCGTTGCCGCGCAAGATCGACGTCACCGCCTACGCCAAGGGCGTCCTCGCGGGGGACCGCGGGACGCTGTCGAAGGCGATCACGCTGGTCGAGTCGCAGCGGGAGGACCACCGGGCGCTGGCGCAGGAGCTGCTGGTCGAGCTGCTGCCGTCGGCCGGCGGCGCCCGGCGGGTCGGCATCACCGGCGTGCCCGGTGTCGGCAAGTCGACATTCATCGACCAGCTGGGCACGGACCTGACCGCGGCGGGGCACCGCGTCGCCGTGCTGGCGGTGGACCCGTCGTCGACGCGGACCGGCGGGTCGATCCTCGGCGACAAGACCCGGATGGCGCGGCTGGCGGTCGACCCGCGAGCGTTCATCCGGCCGTCGCCGACGTCCGGGACGCTGGGCGGGGTCGCGCGGGCGACCCGCGAGACGATCGTGCTGATGGAGGCGGCCGGCTACGACGTGGTGCTGGTCGAGACGGTCGGGGTCGGACAGTCCGAAGTGACCGTCGCGAACATGGTCGACTGCTTCCTGTTCCTGACGCTGGCCCGCACCGGTGACCAGCTCCAGGGCATCAAGAAGGGCGTGCTGGAGCTCGCCGACGTCATCGCGGTCAACAAGGCCGACGGCGACCACGAGCGGGACGCCCGGCGGGCCGCGCGGGAGCTGGCGGGCGCGTTGCGGATGATCTACGGGCCCGAAGCGTCGTGGACGCCGCCGGTGCTGACCTGCAGCGGCCTGCACAACCTGCGGCTCGACGAGGTCTGGGGCGCCATCGAGCAGCACCGCGAGACGCTGACGGCGTCCGGCGAACTGGACGCCCGGCGGCGGCAGCAGCAGGTCGACTGGACCTGGGCGATGGTGCGCGAGCAGCTGCTCGGTCGGCTGGCGGTGCATCCGGACGTGCGAACGGTCGTTCCCGACGTCGAACGGGCGGTGCGGGACGGTGAACTGACGGCTACCCTCGGTGCACAGCGGATCCTCGACGCGTTCGGTGGCTGACGTGCGGGCGATGCGTGGGCAGAATGCCTGGTCGTGGCGAAAGGATGACATGGCGAAACTGCGGGGTCTGGTCCTGGTCGGGCTGCTCGGGGCGGTGCTGTTCACCGCGTCACCGGCAGTGGCGCTCGCGCGGCCGTCCGCCGTCACGGTGAGCGTGGCGCACGCGTCCGTGGCCCCGGTCCTGGCGCAGACCCAGCCACCGGGCCCGGTGCTCGACCCGGCCCAGACGGACAAGGCGAACAGCGAGAAGACCAAGAACAAGCTGGTCGCGGGCCTGCTCGCGGTCGTCCTGCTCGGCATCGTGATCTGGGGGCGCAAGATCCGTTCGAAGCGGGCCAAGGGGTCCTGAGGTTTTCGGCTTTGCCGAACTAGTGCACGCCGTTCAACGCAGATCCGGTACCGGCCGTCTCGGACGGCCGTTTTCGAGGCGCGGCTTGCCGCCTGCATGGTGCACGATCGTCTGCAAATGCGTACGACAGATCGATCGGCACGACGCGTGACCCCAGCCGCTGCGCGGGTTACCCGTGTTGCGGGAGGAGGTGCGGCGTGACGGTGTTGGACTCACGACCGGACGTTCCAGGCGACCCCCAAGGGCGCATCATCAACCCCATGGAGGGGTCCGAAGCGCTCATCTCCGAAGCGGGCGTAAGCATGGCTCCCGTGGAGGACCTTGGTGCGGGCCGTGGCCCGTTCTGGCTGGACGACTGGCTGCGCGCCAACGCGACCGACGTGCTCGCCTGGCGGCGGCACATCCACGCGCACCCGGAGCTGTCGCGGCACGAGTTCGCGACCACGGAACTGGTCGTCACGCTGTTGCGCTCGGTCGGTCTCAAGCCCTGGGTGCTGCCGGGCGGCACCGGCGTCGTCTGCGACATCGGCAGTGGTGAGCGGTGCGTGGCGCTGCGCGCGGACATGGACGCCCTGCCGCTGACGGAGGCGACCGGGCTGCCCTACGCGTCGACGACCGAGGGCGCGGCGCACATGTGCGGCCACGACGCCCACACGGCGATCCTGCTGGGCGCGGCCCGCGCGCTGGCCGGCGCGCCGGAGCTGCCGGGCCGGGTGCGGCTGATCTTCCAGCCGGCCGAGGAGGTCATGCCCGGGGGAGCTCTGGACATGATCGCGGCGGGCGCGCTGGACGGCGTCGAGCGGATCTACGGCCTGCACGTCGACCCGCGGCTCGAAGTGGGGTCGGTGGGGATGCGCGTCGGCGCGCTGACGTCGGCGGCGGACCTGATCGAGCTGCGCCTGACGTCGCCGGGCGGCCACACGTCCCGGCCGCACCTGACGGCGGACCTGGTGCACGCGCTGGGCACGGTGATCACGTCCCTGCCCGCGGTGCTCTCCCGCCGCGTCGACCCGCGTTCCGGGACGATCCTGGTCTGGGGAGCGGTCCACGCGGGCCAGGCGGCCAACGCGGTCCCGCAGGACGGCGTCCTGCGTGGGACGCTGCGGACGGCCGACCACGAGGTCTGGACGGCCCTGGAGCCGCTGGTCGCCTCCTCGGTGGAGTCCCTGCTGGCCCCCACGGGCGTCGGCTTCCACCTGGACTACCGCCGCGGCGTCCCCCCGGTGGTCTCCGACCCGGAGTCGACGGCCCTGATGCGCGCGGGCGTGGAAGCGGCCCTCGGCGAGGGCGCGGTGGCCCCCACCGAGCAGTCCTCGGGCGGCGAGGACTTCGGCTGGTACCTGGAGCACGTCCAGGGAGCCTTCGCCCGCCTCGGCGTCTGGTCCGGCCCGCCCGCCCCCCAATCGGACATCCACCGCCCCACGTTCGTCCTCGACGAGCGAGCCCTCCTCTGCGGAGTCCGAACCCTGGTCCACACAGCCCTAACCACCCTCGCGTAGTGATGCCCCTCCAGTCACGCATGATGCCCGTCCAGTCACGCGTGATGCCTCTTTCCGCACAGGGTTATCCACAGGCATAGCGAGTTATCCACAGGTCACGAGAAAGGCCCTTCCCTTCTCCACGGGAAGGGCCGATTCTCGATTACGTGATCGATTGGGGAGGGCCGCACGGAGCGGTTTCGCGCGCCGAGGCCGACAAGATCCTGGGGCGCCGAGCGGTGCTCAAAGGGCTGGCGACAGGGGTACTCGCGCAGCCTTGGCGTGGCGTGCTCATCCACGCCGCCGACTCGCTGAATCTGCCGACGCTGGCGCAGGCGGCGTTGATCCACGTCGGGCCGCCGGCAGTGCTCTCGGGCGCGACTTCCCTTGCCCTGCATGGCATTTCGGCGGTTGCGGACACGACGATCCAACTCTCCGTACCACCGGAGAAGCGGGCTCGATCGAAGCCGGGACTGGTCGTGCACCGGGCCGAATACCAGCCCGCCGATGTGCTCGAACTCAAGGGGCTCCCGGTGTTTTCGCTCGACCTCGCCCTCGCCGATCACCTGTGCTCGGGCGATGATCGAACCGCGTTCGCCGGGGTCGACCAGGCGATGGCGGGACTACCGGATGACCACCGCCAGACCCTGCGGAAGAACGTCCGGGACCGCCTCATCGACCGTCGGGATCGGCGAGGTATCCACAGGGCGCAGATGCTGCTGGCTCTGGCGACCGGGAAGGCCGAATCGCCCCCGGAGAGCATCCTCCGGCTGATCGTGGTCGAGGCCGGGTTCCCGGTCCCGGAGGCGCAGTTAGAGATCACCACCGTCGACGGTCGCCGCCTCTACGTCCTCGACATCGCGTGGCCCGAGTTGCGCATCGCGCTCGAGTACGACGGGTTCGCCGCACACGAGGAGCGGCACGAGCACGATGCCGAGCGGGACGAGCGGATGGCCGGGCGAGGCTGGGTCACCATCCGGGCGACGGCCGTCGATCTGCGCGAGCCGGGGCGCGTCCTCGCCGAGCTGCGGGACGCCTTCAAGTTACGTTCGGGGCATCACGCGTGTCTGGAGAGGCATCACGCGTGATCAGAGGGGCATCACGCGTGATTGGCGGGGCATCAGCCGGTTATGCCGGAGCAGGGGCGAGTTCGGAGGTCGTCGACGTAGTCGGCGGGGGCGCCGGCTGCCTCGGCGGCGTCGGCCAGGACACCCAGGTAGCGAGCTGACGGGAGGCCGCCTTCGTAGGCGTCGAGGACGTAGAGCCAGGCCAGGACGGAGCCGTCCATCGTCTGGACTCGGAGGCGGATCTTCGAGTGGATGCCCAGCTCGCCGCCCTCCCAGCGGTCCAGGCCGTCCTCGTCCAGTGGCGTCACGTCGTACAACACGACGAAGACGCGGGACGCCGGGTCCTCGACGATCGTCGCCAGGGCACCTTCCCACCCCAGGTCCTCGCCGCCGAAGGTCAGGCGCCAGCCCTCCAGCCAGCCGGTGCCGGCCATCGGAGAGTGCGGCGCGCGCTCCAGCATCTGGGCGGGCTCCATGTTCGATCCGTACGCGGCATACAACGGCACGCCCGACAGCGTAGCGATACCTCCCTCACCCGAGTGGACGCACTCGCCGTGTTCGCCCACTTCAGTGTCCGGTCACCTTCGCCGCGTACGGTGAGAGCACCGCACGAACAGCCCAGAGGAGGACCCAGGTGACCAGGATCGTGATCATGGGCGGGGGCCCGGCCGGCTACGAAGCGGCGCTGGTCGCGGCCCAGCACGGAGCCGACGTCACGATCGTCGAGCGGGACGGCCTCGGCGGCGCGTGCGTCCTCTACGACTGCGTTCCCTCGAAGACGTTCATCGCGAGCTCCGGCGCACTGGCGAAGATGCACGACCTCAGCGAGCTCGGCATCAACACCGACCTGGCCGACACCAGCATCGACCTCCCGACCGTCCACGGCCGGGTGAAGGGGCTCGCGCTCGCCCAGTCCGCCGACATCCGCGCCCGCGTCCAGCGCGAGGGCGTCCGCGTCATCGCCGGCGAGGCCCGCTTCTGCGACGAAGAGCCCGGCCTGGCGACGCACAAGGTCGCCGTCACGACGAAGGACGGCACCGAGAAGCTGCCCGCCGACGTCGTCCTCATCGCCACCGGCGCCACCCCGCGCGTGCTGCCCGGCGCCGTGCCGGACGGCGAGCGCATCCTCGACTGGCGCCAGCTCTACGAGCTCCGGGAGCTGCCGGAGCACCTCGCCGTGATCGGCTCCGGCGTCACCGGCGCCGAGTTCGCCTCCGCCTACACCGAGATGGGGGTCAAGGTCACCGTCGTCTCCAGCCGTGACCGCGTCCTCCCGCACGAGGACGCCGACGCCGCTGCGGTGCTCGAAGAGGTCTTCTCCCAGCGCGGGACGACCGTCGCCAAGCACGCGCGCGCCGACCGCGTCGAGCGCACCGAAAAGGGCGTCGAGATTCACCTCGCCGACGGCCGCGTGATCGAAGCCAGCCACGCGCTGATGACCGTCGGGTCGGTGCCCAACACGAAGGACATCGGCCTCGACAAGGTCGGCATCGAGGTCGGCCCCGGCGGGTTCATCACCGTCGACCGCGTTTCACGCACCTCCGTTCCCGGGATCTACGCCGCCGGCGACTGCACCGGCGTGCTCATGCTCGCCTCGGTGGCGAGCATGCAGGGCCGCATCGCGATGTGGCACGCGCTGGGCGAAGGCGTCGCGCCGATCAAGCTCAAGACCGTCGCCGCCAACGTGTTCACCCACCCGGAGATCGCCACCGTCGGTATCAGCCAGCAGGCGATCGACTCCGGCGAGGTGCCCGCGCGCACCATCATGCTGCCCCTGGCCACCAACGCGCGCGCGAAGATGGAGGGCCTCCGCCGAGGCTTCGTGAAGCTGTTCTGCCGCCCCGCCACCGGCGTGGTCGTCGGTGGTGTCGTCGTGGCGCCGCAGGCGAGCGAGCTCATCCTCCCCATCGCGCTCGCCGTCCAGAACCAGCTCACAGTGGACCACCTGGCACTGACATTTTCGGTTTACCCGTCGTTGTCGGGCTCGATCACCGAGGCCGGGCGCCAGCTCATGCGCCACGACGATCTCGACTGACGACGGCACGCAACCCCGGCGCACCCGTCGCGTCTTGTCGGTTGTAAGGCTGAAGAACGCGAAGGGTGCGAGAGTGCGCAAGACGGTGGTTTTCGTTGCGGCAGCGGTGATCGGGGCGACGGCGCTGACCGGACCGGCGATGGCGCAGAGCACCACTCCGGCGCCGGGCACGAGCGCGGCCCCGAAGGCGGGCAGCGTTCAGCTCAACGTGAACACCGCGATCAACCAGACGCTGGTGGACAAGTACGTCCGCGACGCGCCGAACGTCGCGCTGGCGAAGTGCGAAGGCCCTTCGCCGGCGTTCTCTTCGCCGGTGCTGACGTTCGCCAACTACACCCCTGGCCCGTTCATGGGCGCCGACGCGAACATCAGCGCCGACGCCGAGCTGAAGCCCGGCACCGCGGCGGGCACGTACCCGCTGACCGTGACCTGTGGCGGCCAGACCTACACCACGCAGTTCACGGTGCCCGCCGCGCAGGTGGCGAAGGTGCCCTCCGGCGCCGCAAAGGCGGGCGACGGCAGCATGGCGGGCTGATTTCCCGAAATCGCCACGACCGCCCCGGAGCCACGCTCCGGGGCGGTTTTTTCGGCGCGGAAGGCAACCTCTCCGCAGGTAGGGCGTCTTTCGAAGCAGAAGTCCCGGGGGGAGGGGAAAAGGGATGGAAACGAAAAAGATCCTGGCCGTTGCCGCCGTTTCGGGTGGCTTGCTGCTCTCGGCGCCGGCGGCCTTCGCCGCGACACCCACCGAGCACGCGGGAAACCCGAAGGCCTACTTCCGCGTCATGCCGACCGCGGCCCGTCCGGGAGCGAAGGTGGAGATCCGGCTCGGCTGCGAAGCCGCGAGCACGCACGACCCGGCGTCCCCGGTCCTCAAGATCGGGGCGCTCCGGCGGGTCGGCCCGCAGAACGACCCGGCCAAGGCGCCCGCCGCGGCCGCGTCGGCGATCGTGCAGCCCGCGAAACCCGGCGTCTACCAGGTGTCGTTCTCCTGCGGTGTCGCCGAACTGACCACGAAGTTCACCGTGCTGGGTGAACGTCGTCAGGTGGCGAAGGTACCGTCGGGGGCACCGCAGACCGGGGGCGGCCCGGCCGGCCACGGGCCGCTCGCCGCCGCGGGCGCCATGGGCGTGCTGGCCCTCGGCGGTGGCGGTTTCGTGCTGGCCCGGCGAGCCTGGCGCCGCTGACCGCGGCCCGGCTCAACCACCGGAACCACCCGGACGTGTGAACTTTGTCAGCGTTGGTCAGGGGGAGAGCATGAGCACGAAGACAACGGGCGGCAGGCGGGGCTTCCTGATCGCCTTCATCGTGGCGTTGCTCGCCGCGCTGGTGGTGGTCCTGGTGCTGACCCTCGACGGCGGCAGCGGCCCGGACACCGCGCAGCCGCCGCCCGCCCAGCCGGTCGCGGTCACCCCGGAGCCGCAGGCCGCGAGCCAGGACGCCGTCGCGGCGCTGCCCAAATCCGAGCCCGTTTCGATCGACATCCCGAAGATCGGCGCGCGCTCGACGCTGGTCCCGCTGGGGCTCAACCCGGACAACACCGTCGAGGTACCGCCGGTGACCACGCCGCTGCAGGCCGGCTGGTACACCTACGCGCCGACGCCGGGCGAGACCGGCCCGGCCGTCGTGCTGGGGCACGTCGACGGCAACCACCAGAAGGGCATCTTCTTCCGGCTCAAGGAGCTGGCGGCGGGTGACCGGGTCTCGATCGCCCGCAAGGACGGCACCACGGTGGTGTTCGAGGTGACGAAGGTGCACCAAGTGCCGAAGAAGGACTTCGAGCGCGAAGGCGTCTACGACGACACGGCCGGGCCGGAGCTGCGGCTGATCACCTGCGGCGGCGTCTTCGACCGGAGCGCGCACAACTACGTCGACAACATCGTCGTCTACGCCCGGCTGGTCCAGGCCTGATTTTCGGTTTTTGTCGGTGCCCGGTGCCAGACTGTGCCCGTCGTCACCGCCAGGTGGCGCGGACGAGGGTTGGGAGTCGACATGGTGTTCCGGAACGAAAGGTGGCCCGACGGCACGCCGAGCTGGGTGGACCTGATGGTGCCCGACCAGGCGAAGGCGATCGCCTTCTACAGCGGCCTGTTCGGGTGGGACGTGCAGCGGGGCGGTGCGGAGACCGGCTTCTACGGCATGGCGCAGCTGCGGGGGCGCCCGGTCGCCGGCATCGGGCAGACCCCACCGGGCCAGGACGTCCCGCCGTTCTGGACGACGTACCTCGCGGTGTCCGATGTGGACCGCACGGCCGCGGCCGTCACCGAGGCGGGCGGGCGGATCGTGACGCCGGTGATGGAAGTGCTGAAGGAGAGCCGGATGGCGATCGCGGCCGATCCCACGGGGGCCGTCTTCGGGCTCTGGGAGGCCGGCAACCACATCGGCACGCAGGTCGTGGCGGCCCCGGGCGCCCTGGCGTGGAACGAGTGCCACAGCCGTGACTACGCGGCGGCGAAGCCGTTCTACGAGGAGGTCTTCGGCTACGGCTTCCAGGACATCTCCGGCGACGACTTCACGTACGCGGTACTGCTGCTCGACGGGCGCCCGGTCGGCGGCCTCGGCGCGGTACCCGGCTCGGCGCCACCGGAGGTGCCGTCGTACTGGTCGGCGTACTTCTGGGCGGCCGACGCCGACGCGGCCGCGGCCAAGGTGGCCGAGCTCGGCGGCTCGGTCGAGGGGAAGCCGTTCGACTCGCCGTACGGGCGGCAGGTGCGCGCCACCGACGACCAGGGCGTGCCGTTCATGGTCATCGCGCCCAACGAGCAGTCGGGCGAGCCGGAGGGCTGGGCGGTGTGAGCGGGCGGGCCGGGAGCGCCACGAGGCGGCACCCCCGGCCCTCGCCGGTCAGTCCGCTCAGTCCGCTCAGTCCTCTGAGTCTTCTTCGGAGACCCAGTCGAAGGTCTTGGTGACGGCCTTCTTCCAGTTGCGGTACTCGCGCTCGCGGCGGGCGTCGTCCATCGACGGGTCCCACTGCTTGTCCTGGGCCCAGTTGGTGCGGATGTCGTCCTCGGACTTCCAGAACCCGACGGCGAGACCGGCGGCGTAGGCGGCACCCAGCGCGGTGGTCTCGTTGACCACCGGGCGGATCACCGGCACGCCGAGGATGTCGGCCTGGAACTGCATGAGCAGCTCGTTGACGACCATGCCGCCGTCGACCTTGAGCGACTTCAGCGGGACTCCGGAGTCGGCGTTCATCGCGTCGATGACCTCGCGCGACTGGAAGGCGGTCGCTTCCAGCACCGCGCGGGCGAGGTGGCCCTTGTTGACGAACCGGGTGAGCCCGACGATCGCGCCGCGGGCGTCGGAGCGCCAGTAAGGAGCGAACAGACCCGAGAACGCCGGGACGAAGTACGCGCCGCCGTTGTCCTCGACGCTGCGCGCGTGCTCCTCGATCTCGGCCGCGGTCGTGATCATGCCGAGGTTGTCGCGCAGCCACTGCACCAGCGAACCGGTGACGGCGATGGAGCCTTCCAGCGCGTAGACCGTGTCGTTCGAGCCGATCTTGTAGCAGACCGTGGTGAGCAGCCCGTTCTGCGACATCACCTTCTCGGTGCCGGTGTTGAGCAGCATGAAGTTGCCGGTGCCGTAGGTGTTCTTGGCCTCGCCGGGCGAGAGGCAGGCCTGGCCGAACGTCGCGGCCTGCTGGTCGCCCAGGATGCCCGCGATCGGGACGCCGGCCAGCGCGCCCTTTTCGCGGACCTTGCCGTACTCCTCGGACGAGGAGCGGATCTCCGGCAGCATCGAAAGGGGGATGCCCATCTCGCCGGCGATCTCGGCGTCCCACTGCAGGGTGTCGAGGTCCATCAGCATGGTGCGGGAGGCGTTGGTCGGGTCGGTGACGTGCACGCCGCCGTCGGCCCCGCCGGTCATGTTCCACAGCACCCAGGTGTCCATGTTGCCGAACAGCAGGTCACCGGCCTCGGCCTTGGCGCGCGCGCCCTCGACGTTGTCCAGGATCCACTTGACCTTGGGCCCGGAGAAGTAGGTCGCGAGCGGGAGGCCGACCTTGTCGCGGTAGCGCTCCTGGCCGCCGCCGAGGTTGCCGAGTTCGGTGACGATCCGGTCGGTGCGGGTGTCCTGCCAGACGATCGCGTTGTACACCGGCTTGCCGGTGGTCTTGTCCCAGACGAGGGCGGTCTCGCGCTGGTTGGTGATGCCGACGGCGGCGATGTCCTTCGCGGTCAGGTCGGCCTTGGCCAGTGCGCCCGCGGCGACCCGGCGCGTGTTCTCCCAGATCTCTTCCGCGTTGTGCTCGACCCAGCCCGCGCGGGGGAAGATCTGCTCGTGCTCGCGCTGGTCGACCGAGACGACACGGCCCTCGTGGTTGAAGATCATGCACCGGGTGGACGTGGTGCCCTGGTCGATCGCGGCTACGTACGAAGTCATGTGTGCTCCCGGATTTCCGTCGATCGGGCGATCAGGTGAGGTTGTGGACGGCGAGGTACAGCAGGGCGGCCAGGGCGCCGCCGACGAGCGGGCCGACGACGGGGATCCACGAGTAGCCCCAGTTGGCGTTGGCCTTGTTCTTGATCGGCAGCAGGAACGCGTACGCGATCCGCGGGCCGAGGTCGCGGGCCGGGTTGATGGCGTACCCCGTCGGCCCGCCGAGGGAGGTACCGATCACGAGCACCACGAACGAGACGCCCGCGTAGCCCAGTGCGGAGTTGCCGAAGGTCGGCACGCCGTCCGGCGACATGGCCGTGGCGACCGGGCTGAGCAGGATCCAGGCGACCAGGACGAAGGTGCCGATGATCTCGGTGACGAGGTTCCAGGCGGTGTTGGGGATCTGCGGCGCGGTGGAGAAGATGCCGAGCGTGTTCTCGGGCTCGGGGTGGTCGTCGAACTGCAGCTTGTAGGCGGCCCAGCAGAGCACGGCGCCGATGATCGCGCCGACCATTTCGCCGATGAAGTAGAAGGGGACGTCGACCCAGGGCACCTTGCCCGAGATCGCCAGGCCGAGCGTCACCGCCGGGTTGAGGTGGGCGCCGCTGGGCGCGGCGATGCTGGCGCCGGTGAACACGGCGAAGGCCCAGCCGAAGGTGATGAAGAGGAATCCGCCGTTGTACCCGTTGTTCTTGCGGAGCACGTGGTTCGCGACCACACCGTTGCCGAGCAGGATCAGCGCGGCCGTTCCCAATATTTCCCAGACGATTATTGCTCCAGCACTCACCGCTGCACCTCCACACTGGACACTCTGCGCAGGGTCGATCACGGCGTGCCACGGCACCGTTGCCGACCCACGTTCGCGCGACGTTACCGGGGCGTAGAAGCTACTTCCAAGCACCGGAGAGCCGAATTCTTTCAAGATCCCGGTCAAGATCGCGGAGGGTTACGCCACAAGTGTCATCCGTGGACGGGCGGATGATCACCGGGTCGTGCGATGCTGGAGGCCTCGCCGGCACGAGGAGGAATGTCACGTGGCGCAGCACGCAGCGGAGACGAACCCGGCTCGACTGGGCCCGGTCAAGCGGGAAGAGACGTGGCAGCGGCTCGGCGAAGAGACGTTCGACCTCGTCGTCATCGGCGGCGGCGTGGTCGGGGCGGGCACCGCGCTGGACGCCGCGACGCGCGGCCTGCGGGTCGCGCTCGTCGAGGCGCGTGACCTCGCGTCCGGGACGTCGAGCCGGTCGAGCAAGCTCTTCCACGGCGGCCTGCGGTACCTGGAACAGCTGGAATTCGGCCTGGTCCGGGAGGCGCTGCGCGAGCGCGAGCTGATGCTGACCACGATCGCGCCCCACCTGGTGAAGCCGGTCAGCTTCCTCTACCCGCTGACGCACCGCGTGTGGGAGCGGCCGTACACCGCGGCCGGCCTGCTGATGTACGACACGATGGGCGGCGCCCGCAGCGTCCCGGGCCAGAAGCACCTGACCCGCGCCGGCGCGCTGCGCATGGTGCCCGCGCTCAAGCGCTCGGCGCTGATCGGCGGGATCCGCTACTACGACGCGCAGTCCGACGACGCCCGCCACACGATGACGGTGGCCAGGACGGCGGCGCACTACGGCGCGGTCGTGCGGACCTCGACCCAGGTCGTCGGCTTCCTGCGCGAAGCCGATCGGGTGTCCGGCGTGCGCGTGCGCGACGTCGAGGACGGCCGCGAGACGGAGATCGCGGCCGCCGCGGTGATCAACTGCACCGGCGTCTGGACCGACGAGCTCCAGCGCCTGTCGGGCGGCCGCGGCCGGTTCCGGGTCAGGGCGAGCAAGGGCGTGCACATCGTCGTCCCGCGCGACCGGATCGTCTCGGAGTCGGGGATGATCCTGCGTACCGAGAAGTCCGTGCTGTTCGTGATCCCGTGGGGCAACCACTGGATCGTCGGCACGACGGACACGGACTGGGAGCTCGACCTGGCGCACCCGGCGGCGACGAAGCACGACATCGACTACATCCTCGAGCACGTCAACACGGTCCTCGCGACCCCGCTGACGCACGACGACATCGAAGGCGTGTACGCCGGCCTTCGCCCGCTGCTGGCGGGGGAGAGCGAAGAGACGTCGAAGCTGTCGCGCGAGCACGCGGTGGCGCGGGTGGCCCCGGGCCTGGTGGCGATCGCGGGCGGCAAGTACACGACCTACCGGGTGATGGCGGCGGACGCGGTCGACGCGGCGGCGGTGGACCTGCCGGGCCGTTCCCAGCCGTCGATCACGGACAAGGTCCCGCTGCTGGGCGCGGACGGCTACCACGCGCTGGTCAACCAGGCCGACCACCTCGCGGCCGAGCACGGGCTGCACCCGTATCGGGTGAGGCACCTCCTGGACCGCTACGGCTCATTGGTCCACGAGGTCCTGGCTTCGGCGGAGGGCCGCCCGGAGCTGCTGAAGCCGATCGAACACGCGCCGGACTACCTGGGCGTGGAAGTGGTGTACGCGGCTTCGCACGAAGGGGCATTGCACCTGGAGGACGTCCTCGCCCGCCGGACGCGCATCTCGATCGAGTACGCGCACCGAGGGGTGGACTGCGCTGAGCAGGTGGCCACGTTGGTGGGCGAAGTCCTGGGCTGGTCGCCCGAAACGGTGAAGCACGAGATCGAGGTCTACCGCGCGAGGGTGGACGCGGAACGCAAGTCCCAGTCCCAGCCGAGCGACGAGGCGGCGGACGCGTTGCGGTCGGCGGCTCCGGAAGCCCGCGCGGGGATCGTGGAGCCGGTGAGCTGAGGGACGTCAGGACGTCCGGTGCCAGCGGATCAGGCGCTCGCCCGTCGGCGCCCGCTCCGCTTCCGGGCCGACCAGCGTGAATCCGCAGCGCTCCGCCACGATCGCCGAGGCCGCGTTGCTCTCCTCGTACCGGTAACTGACCTCGGTCAGACCCAAGCCGCCGAAGCCGAACCGCAGGGCGGCGTTCAACGCCGTCGTCGCGATGCCCTTGCCGCGCTCCGCCGGGTGGACCCAGATCGTCGCCTCCGCGTACGACGCGTCCAGGTTCAGCTCGCGCAACCCCACCTCGCCCAGCAGCCTGCCCGAGGTCGGCTCGGCGATCGCCCAGGAGCAGCGCTCGTCGCCGGCCCACTGGGCCGCCCGCAGCGCCACGTACTCCGTGGCCTCGTCGAGCGTGCGCAGCCGGTAGTTCAGGACGTACTTGCGGTGCGTCGGGTCGGCGAACGCCTCCATCAACAACGGGCGGTCGTCGATGTGGCGATCGGCGCGCAGCTGGCGCAGGTAGTAGGTGCCCGCGTTGATCTCCACCGGTTCCACTCCGCCCAGCCTAGCCAGGCCGGCAGCACGCCGCTCCCGGCCTGGCGATCACGGCGGGCTCACCGGGTGAAACGCCAGATCACCGGCACTCCGCCCTCGTCGAGCGGGCCGTTCGACGCCGACCCCACGAGCACTCCGTCGTCGCTGACGTGGCTGGGCTGGTAGCCGGTGTAGGTGCCCGGCTGCTTCAGCTCGCCGTCGGGGCTCGTTCCCCGCCACGCCACCGGCTTGCCACGGAAGGAACGAGTTGGCTCCGGCCGGCACCTGCAGCACCGTCGGCTGCCGGCTCGGTCGCCCAGCCGCGGCCTGCGCCGGTCCCGCCGCCGAAGCCGCGACGGCGAGCACCCCCGATCGCGCGCCCATCCTGCCCGGAAACGGGAGCAATCACGAACGGCGGCGGCGGGCCCCGGCGATCATCGCGACGACCAGCGGCAACGCGACCGAAATGATCAGCAGCCTGCCCCGGGAGAGGATCAGCACCGCGAGCGCGAGCACGATCGCGATCGGCACCGCGCCCGCGGTCAGGAACCGCACCAGCGCGTTGTCCTCCGAGGACGCCACCGGGACGCCGGGCGCCGAAACCCCATTCAGCAACGCGCTCGGGCGGGGCGACGGCAGGTCGTCGAACAGCGGGATGAGCTCGCTGACCCGCTTGGCCGCGGTGACCTTCGCGGACCGGGCTCCGTACTCGTCGATGTCGAGCCGTCCGGTGCGGACGTGCTCTTCGAGGACGTCCAGGGCGTCCTGGCGTTCGGCGTCGCTCAACCGCATGTCGCCCACGGCGGGATCAGCGGCCCAGCTCGCGCCGGTAGGAGTCACGCAGCTCGCGGCGGCGCTCGCGGTCACGCAGGTGCCGCTCGTGGCGACGGCGATGCTCCACGTCGTGGTTCCAGTCGTGACCCCACATCGACTTGCCGAACACCGTCAGCCCGATCGGGACGAAGATGATCGGCCAGGCCAGCGTGCCGGTGGCGATCAGCGCGATCGCGGCGATGAAGGCCAGCGGCACGATCGCGGCGAGGAACCGCTGCGGCGGCGACCAGTTGTCGGGCTGCCGCGGCGCGGGCGCGGCCGCCGGCTCGGGGGGCGCCGCGACGGCCTGCGGGACGTCCTCGTACCGCGGGTGCGGGGCGGGGAGGTCCGCGAAGATCTCGCCGAGCTCGCCGCGCGTCTTGGCCGCGGTGATCCGGGCCGAGCGCTCGCCGTACTCGTCGATGTCGATCCGCCCCGCGCTCATGTGCTCGCCGAGGGCGGACAGCGCGGACTCACGGTTCTGGTCGCTGATCCGCAGCTGCGGAGACGGGACTTCGGTCACGTAGTCGATGGTAGGCCGCCTCGGGGGCGGCCCACCACGACATCGGTGACGAACCGTGCTACTTGATCTCCAGCAGCTGTGTGCCCTGCGTCACGGCGGCGCCGACCTCGACCGCAAGGCCGGTGACGGTGCCCGCTTTGTGCGCGGTGACCGGGTTTTCCATCTTCATCGCCTCGAGGACGACGATCAGCTCACCGGCTTCGACCGTCTGGCCCTCTTCGACGGCCACCTTGACGATCGTGCCCTGCATCGGCGCCGTGACGGCGTCGCCGCTGACCGCGGCCTTGGTGCCGCCGGCCCGCTTGCGCGGCTTGGCCTTGACGGCGGTGCCGCCGCCCCCGCCGCCGCCTTCGAGCGCGAACCCGCCCGGCAGCGAGACCTCGAGGCGCCGCCCGCCGACCTCGACGACGACGTTCTGCCGCGGTTCCTCTTCGGGGGTCTCGACGTCCGGCGCCACGAACGGCTCGATCCGGTTGTCGAACTCCGTCTCGATCCAGCGCGTGTGCACGCTGAAGCCGTTCTCGTCGCCGATGAACGCGGGGTCGTTGACGATCACGCGGTCGAACGGCAGCACCGTCGCCATGCCCTCGACGACCATCTCGTCGAGCGCGCGGCGGCTGCGCTCCAGCGCGTTGTTCCGGTCCGACCCGGTGACGATCAGCTTGGCCAGCATCGAGTCGAACTGCCCGCCGATGACGCTGCCGGACTCGACGCCGGAGTCGACGCGCACGCCCGGACCGCTCGGCGCGACGAACTTCGTCACCGTGCCCGGCGCGGGCAGGAAACCGCGGCCGGCGTCCTCGCCGTTGATGCGGAACTCGATCGAGTGGCCGCGCGGCTCGGGGTCCTCGGTGATCCGCAGCTTCTCGCCGCGCGCGATGCGGAACATTTCGCGGACGAGGTCGAGCCCGGTCGTCTCCTCCGACACCGGGTGCTCGACCTGCAGCCGGGTGTTGACCTCGAGGAAGGAGATCGTGCCGTCGGTGGCCACGAGGTACTCGACGGTGCCGGCGCCGTAGTACCCGGCTTCCTTGCAGATCGCCTTCGCGGACTCGTGGATGCGCTTGCGCTGCTCGTCGCTCAGGAACGGCGCCGGCGCCTCTTCGACGAGCTTCTGGTGGCGTCGCTGCAGCGAGCAGTCGCGCGTGCCGACGACGATCGCGTTGCCGTGCATGTCCGCCAGTACCTGCGCCTCGACGTGCCGCGGCTTGTCGAGGTAGCGCTCGACGAAGCACTCGCCGCGGCCGAACGCCGCGACCGCTTCGCGCGTGGCCGATTCGAACAGCTCGGGGATCTCTTCGCGGGTGCGCGCAACCTTCAGGCCGCGGCCGCCGCCGCCGAACGCGGCCTTGATGGCCACGGGCAGGCCGTGCTCGTCGGCGAACGCGACGATTTCGGCGGCGTCCTTGGCCGGCTCCTTCGTGCCCGGCACCAGCGGCGCGCCCGCGCGCATGGCGATGTGGCGGGCGGTGACCTTGTCGCCGAGGTCGCGGATGGCCTGCGGGCTCGGCCCGATCCAGGTGAGCCCGGCGTCGAGGACGGCCTGGGCGAAGTCGGCGTTCTCGGAGAGGAAGCCGTAGCCGGGGTGCACCGAGTCGGCGCCCGACCGCTTGGCCGCGTCCAGCAGCTTGTCGAAGTTCAGGTAGCTCTCGGCGGCCGTCGTGCCGCCGAGGGCGAAGGCTTCGTCGGCCAGCCGGACGTGTGGCGCGTCGCGGTCCGGGTCCGCGTACACCGCGACACTGGCCAGGCCAGCGTCCTTGGCGGCTCTGATGACGCGTACCGCGATTTCGCCACGGTTGGCGACCAGGATCTTGGTCACCGGACCACCCGTGGTTTCGCCGACCTGCTCGGCCACCCCGCACCTCCTGCGTCCGACAGCTGCATTGCTGACCGCCCACGCGGCATCAGGGAAGTCTACGGATATGACGTCGCGAGTCTCTTGAGTGAGAGGTGAACCACGCTCAGACGTGGTGGCGCAGCTCCTCGGGCAGCGGCGAATCGAGCACGATCACGTCGTACGGGTTCGCGGAGTGCACCTTCGGCAGGTGCTCGGTGTTCACCAGCGCCCACGGCTGGTGCTCGCCGCAGCAGTCGATCAGCCGGTCCAGCGCGGTGAAGGCGACCAGCGCGGTGCGGCCGTCCGGCGTGCGGCGCAGCTCGATCGACGCGCCTTCGGCCTCGGGGTCGACCGGGCCGGTCGGGAGGTACAGGGCGGGCGGCAGGTTCGGGTTCGTCACCGGGACAACATAGACGGACACCCTCCGCTACTCGTGACCCCGTGGGGTTGAACCCGCCACATCGTGCCGGGGCGCTGCCGACACGCGGTCGCGAAGCGGCTTACGCTCTGCTCATGCGGACTACGGCAGCGCGGACGCCTCGGTCGGCGCTGCTCACCGCGGTGCTGGCCGCGGTGATCACCGTGGGCGCGATCGGCGCGGTGTTCCTGCTGCGGCCGCGCCCCGAGGCCGCTCCCGGACTCGCCGAACCCGCCGCCACCCCGGTGCCACCCGCGGTGACCTGCGGCGGCGGCCCGTGCCGCCAGCTCGCGGCCGTGACCGTCGGGGGCACCCCGGTGGTCCTGCTGACCGACTCGGCAGGCGGTTCGGCACGCCTGCGCGTCGGACCGGAGCCGGGCACGGTGTTCGAGCTGTCGATCGCCCAGCTGGGCGTGCGGCTGGACCAGGACTCGCTGCGCTGCATCGACGGCCCGTCCCCGGCCTGCCTGGTCCGCGGCGACGTCGGCGAGGACAGCACGACCGCGTACGGCGAGCTGCTCGTCGGCAGCGGGAGCGTGTGGCGCGACCCGGGCAAGCCGTTCTACGCGGACGCCGGGACGCTGTCGCTCTACGACGTCACGGCCGACGCGGTCCCCGACGTGATCGTGGTCCGCCACGACTGCCCGGACGCCGCTTCCGGCACCCCGAAGTGCGTGGCGGCCCCGGTGCTCGGCGAGGTGTACGACCTGGCCGGCCGGTCGGTGGGCTGCACGCGGCGGGTGACGTCGCCGTCGGACCTGCGCGGCTGGCCGGACATCCGCCTCACCCGCGCCGACCTCCGCGCCTGCCCCTCCTGAACGGCATGAAGGCCGCCTCGAGTTCGAGGCGGCCTTCACGGACGTACGCGGATCAGGCGGGGGCGGGTTCGGCGTGCCGGGCCGAGGTGCCGTCGTCGCTGTGCTCGGGGCGGTCGGTGGGGGCGTTGAGGACCTCGTCGTCGAGGAGGCCTTCGCTGCGCGCCACGATCGTCGGCACCACGATCTGGCCCGCCACGTTCGTGGCCGTCCGCATCATGTCCATGATCGGGTTGACCGAGTAGATCAGGGCCAGGCCCAGCGCCACCTGCTTGGCGTCCAAGCCGATGAACGACGTCGTCAGCGTGAACGCCGTCAGCCAGCCCGTGGTCCCGGCGGTCGCCAGTGCGCCGACCACGGCCACCACCACGATGCCCACGTATTGCCAGAAGTTCAGCGACACCCCGGCCAGGTTCGCCACGAAAATGGCCGCGATGGCCGGGAACACCGCCGCGCAGCCGTCCATCTTGGTCGCGCTGCCGAGCGGGGTCGCGAAGGCCGCGTACGCCGGCTGGACGCCGAGGTTGACGGCCGACTGGCGGGTCAGTGGCAGCGTCGCGGCCGAGGACTGCGAGGCGAACGCGAACTGGATCGCCGTGCCGGCCTTCGCGAAGAACTTCAGCGGGCTGACCTTCGCCACGAACTGCAGCAGGATCGGGTAGACGACGAACAGCACGAGCAGGCAGCCGACGTACACCGCGAGCGTGGTGGAGAACAGCGGCCGGAACAGCGCGTCGCCGTAGTTCGACACCGCCGCGCCGATCAGGCCGATGATGCCGATCGGGGCCAGCCGGACGATCCAGCCGAGGTAGCGCTGGATGATTTCGAACACGCTGGTCGTGAAGTCCACGAACGGCTTGGCCTTCTCACCGAGGCTGTAGGCCGCCGCGCCGATGACCAGCGCGAGGAACAGCACCTGCAGCGTCTCGCCGTCGGAGAACGCTTTCACGAAGTTCTCCGGCAGCAGCCCGTTGACGAAGGCGTCCCACGAACCCCAATGGTCGACGCTCTTCGCTGCCTTGTCGGCGTTCTTGGCGGTCGCTTCGACGCCGCCGAGCCCGCCGGAGCCCGGGTTGAAGATCCGGCCGACCGCGATGCCGATCAGCGAGGCGATGAACGACGTGATCGCGAACCACAGCACCGTTTTGCCGCCGAGGCGCGCGGCGGTGCGGCCGCCGCCGAGCTTCCGGAGGCTGTTGATGCCGACCACGATCGCCGTGAAGACCAGCGGGATCACCGCGATCTGCAGCAGCGTGGTGAAGATGGTGCCGATCTGGTCCAGGAGATCGGTCAGCCAGCCGGCCTCGGTCTGCCGCGCGACGACACCCAGCAGGGCGCCGACGACGAGCGAGCCGAGAACCGCGGCCGCGAACACCCGCGGCTTGGTGTATGTCCGTACGAAAGACACGGGGCGACTCCGGTGCTCGAAAGTTTCTGGTCTTGCCGGGTAAAGACAACGTCAGGCAAGGGAGCACTCTTCCGGATCACCCGATGGTGTGGTGCCTTTCTCAGGATGCGGGAGGCTGCCAGAGATCCACGACACCCACGCCGACCTCGGCCAGCAGCCGGCGCGTCAGCGGCAGGCTGATCCCGATGACGCTCGTGTGGCCGCCGTCGAGCCCTTCGACGAACCAGCCGCCCCGGCCGTCGATCGTGAAGCCGCCGGCGACGTTGAGCGGCTCGCCGCTGGCGACGTAGGCGTCGATTTCGTGCTCGCTCGGCGTGCCGAACCGTACGGTGGTCGATTCCCAGCCGGCGGTCTCCTTCGCGCGCGTCCCGCCGTCGAGCCGGACGACGGCGTGCCCGGTGAGGAGTTCACCGGATGTCCCCGCCATCGCGGCCCAGCGCTGCCGCGCGACGTCCGGCGAACCGGGCTTCCCGACCATCTGCCCGTGGATCGAAAGCATCGAATCGCAGGCGACGACGACGGCGTCCGGGTGCGCGGCGGCGACCTGGTCGATGACCGCCTCGGCCTTGGCCGCGGCGAGGGCCATGACCAGCTCGGACGGCGACGGATCGGTGAGCGACGCGGCGACCGCGTCCTCGTCGACGCCGGAGACGAACACGGCGGGGTCGAGGCCCGCGGCACGCAGGAGGGCGAGGCGGGCGGGGGACTGGGAGGCGAGGACGAACTGCACGACTGAAACTTACTTGACCAGCCGGTCGTGACCGAATTGTGACCGGCGTCACTCTGCAGGAGAGCTAATTTGTTTTGGCTCGCAACTTATGGATCGACGGACTGTCACGGAGAGAACACATGCCGCTCCTCCGCACCACGAGATCACTGCGCGCCACTCGAACCACTGTCCTGGCGGGCCTGCTGCTCGCCGGCACCGCCTTCGTCCCGATGGCGTCCGCCACCGCGACGCCGCTGTACCAGAACGCGCGCGCTTCCGTGTCCGACCGCGTCACCGACCTGATGGCGCGGATGACGCTCGACGACAAGGTCGGGCAGATGACGCAGGGTGAGCGGGGCTCCGCGACGCCCGCCCAGGCCGCCGCCGCCCGGCTCGGGTCCATCCTCTCCGGCGGCGGTTCGACCCCCACCCCGAACACCCCGCAAGCGTGGGCGGACATGATCGACGCCTACCAGCGGGCCGCGACGTCGACCGGCCTCGGCATCCCCATCATCTACGGCTCCGACAGCGTGCACGGCCACAACAACGCCTACGGCGCCACGATCTTCCCGCACAACATCGGCCTGGGCGCCGCGAACGACCCGGCGCTGGTCCGGCAGATCGGCGCCGTCACCGCCCGGGAGACCGCCGCCACCGGCGTCAAGTGGGCCTTCGCGCCGTGCCTGTGCGTGGCCCGCGATGACCGCTGGGGCCGCACGTACGAGTCCTTCGGCGAGGTTCCCGCCAACCCCGTGGCGAACTCCGTGGTGATCGAAGGCCTGCAGGGCAGTTCGCTCGCCGCCCCGGCGTCGGTCCTGGCCACGGCCAAGCACTTCATCGGCGACGGCGGCACCACCGGCGGCGTCGACCAGGGCAACACCCAGATCAGCCTCGACGAGCTGCGGAAGATCCACCTGCCGCCGTTCCAGGCCGCGATCGCCCACGGCGTCGGCTCGGTGATGATCAGCTTCAACAGCTGGAACGGCGTCAAGGACCACGGCAACAAGTTCCTCATCACCGACCTGCTCAAGGGCGAGCTGCACTTCTCCGGCTTCGTGGTGTCCGACTGGAACGGCATCGACCAGATCGACGGGCAGCCGGGCTTCACCGCGGCCGAGGTCAAGCAGGCCGTCAACGCCGGCATCGACATGGTCATGGTCCCCAACGACTACGCGAAGTTCGTCAGCACGCTGAAGGCCGAAGTCCTCAACGGACACGTCCCGATGTCGCGCATCGACGACGCCAACCGGCGGATCCTCACGAAGAAGTTCGAACTCGGCCTGTTCGAGCACCCGTACACCGACCGCTCGCTGCAGCAGGACTTCGGCAGCGCGGCGCACCACGCGCTGGCGCGGCAGGCGGCGCGCGAGTCGCAGGTGCTGCTGAAGAACGACGGCGTGCTGCCGCTGGCCAAGGCGGACAACAGGATCTTCGTGGCCGGCAAGAACGCCAACGACATGGGCAACCAGGCGGGTGGCTGGACGCTGACCTGGCAGGGCCAGAGCGGCGAGCGGGTCATCCCGGGCACGACGATCCTCGACGGCATCAAAGCGGGTGCCGGGAAAGGCACGGTGGTGACCTATGACCGTGCGGGTGGCGGAATCAACTCGAGCTACAAGGTCGCCGTCGCCGTGGTGGGCGAAACGCCGTACGCCGAAGGGCAGGGAGACCGGCCGGGCGGAGTCGTCCTCGACGCCGAAGACGTCGCCCTCATCGGCAAGCTGAAGGCCTCGGGCGTCCCGCTGGTCGTGGTGACGGTTTCCGGACGGCCGCTGGACATCTCCGCGCAGCTGCCCTCGATCCGGGGCCTGGTCGCCGCGTGGCTGCCCGGCTCGGAGGGCGCGGGGGTCGCGGACGTCCTCTACGGCGACTACAACCCGACCGGGAAGCTGAGCTTCACCTGGCCGAAGAGCGCTTCCCAGCAGCCGATCAACGCCGGTGACGGCAAGCAGGGCCTGTTCCCGTACGGGTACGGCCTGTCCTACGGCCGCCGCCACTAGACCACCGCTCCCGCGGTCCGTGCAGGCCCCCGATCCGGTACCCGACACCGGAACGGGGGCCTGCGCGGTGCTACGCCGCGGCCGCTTCGGGCACCGGGGCTTCCCAGCGCGGCTTGACCCGCTGCATCACCGCTGCGGAAACCACGCCGAGCAGGAGCACGCCCATCGGCAGCAGCATCGTCACGCGGGCCGCGTCGGTCAGTCCACTGTGGACCGCGGTGGTGGCCAGCTTCCCCGCCTGCGCGGCGATCTCCGCGGGCAGTCCCGGCATCGGCGCCGGGCCGCCGGCCGAGCCGAACTCCCCGGTGCTCGCCGCCGCGTGCGCGATCCCCTCGGCGAACGGCGCCCGGTACTGCTCCGGCAGCTGCGCGGCCGCCTTCGTCGCCTCGTCCGCGATGGACGCGCTGATCCGCGCCTGCAGCAGCACGCCGATCGCCGCGCTGCCGAGCACGCCGCCGACCTGGCGCGCGGTGTTGAAGATGCCGGACGCGGTCCCGGCCAGCCGCGGCTCGACCGAGCCCATGGTCAGGTTGCTCATCGGCGAGAAGATGCAGCCGATGCCGAGCCCGCACACCAGCAGCGCCGGGACGAACGACCACGCGTTGCTGTCCGGCGTCGCCTGCAGCGCGATGATCCCGAGCCCGGCCGCGAGCGCCGCCAGGCCGAACATCACCAGGTACTTGCCGTTCACCTTGTCCGACGCGCGCCCGACGAACGGCGCGATGATCCCGGACAGCAGCGACATCGGCGCGGTGAGCAGGCCGCCCATGGTCGGGCTGAGCCCGAGCACCGACTGGATGTAGATCACCAGCGGCAGGAACATGCCGGTCATCGCGAAGCCGACGGTGGCCGCGGTGAGCGTCCCGGCCGAGAAGTTCCGGTTCGAGAACACCTGCAGCGGCAGCAGCGGCTCCCGCTTGTTGAAGCGCTGCCACACCAGGAACGCGATCATCAGCACCACGCCGGCGCCGATGATCTCGAACACCGTGATGCCGCCGAAGACCGTGCCCCAGTCGTACTGCTGGCCGTTCTGGACACCGAACACGATGCACAGCAGCGCCGCGCTCGAGAGCACGATCCCCAGCAGGTCGAACGAGTGGGAGTGCTTCGGCTGCCAGTCCGGCACCAGCAGCAGCGTCAGCACGATGGCGATGATGCCGATCGGCACGTTGACGAAGAAGATCCACTCCCAGCCGAGGTGGTCGACCAGCACGCCGCCGAGCAGCGGGCCGGCGATCGTCGCCAGCCCGGCGACGCCACCCCACATGCCCATCGCCGGGCCGCGCTTGGCCGGCGGGAACAGGTGCGTGATGAACGCCAGCGTCTGCGGCGTCATCAGCGCGGCGCCGAGCCCCTGCACGGCCCGCGCGGCGATGAGCATTTCGGCGTTGCCGGACAGGCCGCACCACAGCGACGCGCCGGTGAACACGATGAGCCCGGCGAGGAACACGCGCTTCGGGCCGAACCGGTCACCGAGCCGGCTGGTGAACAGCATCGGCACGGCGTAGGTGAGCAGGTAGACGCTGATCACCCAGACGATCGAGTTCAGCCCGGCACCCAGTTCGCGCAGCATGGTCGGGATCGCGATCGACACGATCGTCGTGTCGAGCAGGATCATGAAGAAGCCGAGGCACAGCGCGCCCAGCGCGGCCCACGGGTTAGCTTGTCTTGCGTTCATCGTCGTCTTCCTCGGTGATGAGCGTGAGCTTGGGTGGTTGGTGTTCCTGGAACGGGATCCGCCCGGTGCGCAGGTCCTCGGCGAGGCGTTCGGTCCACTCGAGTTCGAACTGCCGGTGGTCGCACTGGTAGCGCCAGTCGAGCCAGTAGATCTCCGGCACCTTGTTTTCGGCGAGGCGCTGCAACACGGCTCGGTCGGAGGCCACCGCGGCACGCAGCCGCATGAGCCGGGTTTCGAGCTCCTTCACGGACGCCTCGCGCCCCAGTTCGTCGATCACGGCGAGCCCGGTCAGGTAGGCGGGGAACTCCGTGGCGACGTCCCCCAGGAGTTCGCGGCCGCGCTGGTTGAACTCGTCCAGCCCGGTCTGCGTCATGCCGTAGACGGTCCGTTCGGGCCGCCTGCCGTCGCGCTGGGTGTCGACGACCTCGATGAAACCGCTGCGGAGCAGGCGTTCCACGGTGTGGTAGAGCGAGCCCGCCTTCACGTTGACCCGGGTGTCGACGTACCGCTCGCGCATGAGCGTGGCCATCTCGTAGGGGTGCATGGGCTTCTCGTGGAGCAGCTCCAGCACGGCGATGCCGAGCGGGGTCAGCTTGGGCGAAGCCATGATCAGATCCCTCCACGTCGTTTATTCCACGTGGACTATACGGCGTGGGCCAACGTGTGGTCCATGGCCATTCCTGTGACGGTCCGTACACAGCGTGCAGGCCCCCATGCTCTCGTCATGGGGGCCTGCACGGCGTCTGTCAGAACGGCCAGTCGGCCTTCTCGCCCCGCTCGAGCAGCGGGATCATCCGGAAACCCTGGTCGGTCAGGCCGCCGAAGGTGTGCCGATGCCCGCTGCCGGACGGCGCGTGGCCGGCCCGGTAGCCCGCGAGGTTCCAGGTGTACAGCGGCACGTGCGCGGGCAGCGCCTGCCCGACGTCGCCGTACGCGGCCTGCTCGTCGGTGAGGATGACGACGCGATCGTGGTTCGCGAAGTGCTTCTTCACCGCGCCCGCCGTGTCGGTGCCGCCGCCGATGAAGAACCCGCCCGACTTCCAGCGCTCGACGTCGCTCAGCAGCGACCCGCCCCGGCGCAGCTTGAACACCTTGGTGCCCTGCCGGTGGTCCCAGTAGCCGTCCGAGAACGACACGACGTCGGCCTTCGCGCAGCGCCGGCCGAGCGCCAGTCCGAACACCGCGGCCGCGTCCCAGCGCATCAGGCTGCCGTCCTTGCTGAACCGGTCGTTCATCGACGCCGACGTGTCGACGAGGACGAGCGTCCGGCCGGCCAGCACGGGCACGTTGGCCAGCGCGTGCGCGATCGCCCGCTCGAGCGCCCACGCCCACCGCAGCGACGGCGCCGCGCGGTAGGCCGCGAGGAACCGCATCGGCAGCTGGCGCGACTTCGCGACCTGCACCGGGTCGGCGAGCCGCTCGGCCACCCGCTGGGCGACCTCGTCCGAGACGCCGGCCTCGTCGAAGTTGCGAAGGTTCCGCAAGAGAGCCATGTAGCCCATCGACGGGATCAGCGCCTCCCAGACGCGCGCGTCCAGCGGACCCTGCAGCCACCCGGCGACGGACTCCCACGTCATGCCCCCCACGCGCAGGACGCCCGCCGCTCCGGGGCGGTCGAACAGCTCGCGCCGGCGGCCCACGTCCCAGCTCAGCAGCTCGGCGCGCCAGCGCAGGGTCGCCAGGGACCCCGGGACGGCGTTGCCGCGGTCGTGCCGCTCGTCGAGGATGTGCCGGAACAGGTCGCCCTGGGCGTCGTCGCGCTTCGCCGGGTGGGTCAGCTCGAGGACGTCGGCGAACCGGAACGCCCGCGCGGCGGAGTCCCACTTGGCGTACGACCGCTCGTCGTAGAGCTTCACCGCGGCGTCGGCGATCCCGCGCTTGACCGGCTTCGGCACGGCGCGGCCGTGCACGGAAGTCCAGTACGCGAGCAGCTCACCGGGCTCGTCGGCCCGCTGCAGCACGTCGGCGACGACCTGACGGCTCAGGCCGTCGAGGCCGGCGTCCCGGCGCGCCTTGGCGAACTCGGCCGCGCCGACGAGCGACGCCGTGCGCAGGTTCGCCCCGGAGCGCAGCCAGCGCAGGAAGCGGGCCGTCCACTGCGGATCGTCCAGTGTGGACTGACGGACCAGCTCGGCGTAGCGCGTGTCGCGCGTGTCCGCGGACTCGTAGAACGCGTGCTCGCCAACCATGTTGGCGACCGCGAGCAGGAAGAGCTCGGACTTGGTGTCGCGCGCGTAGCCGGCGCCGCCCTCGTGGGTGACGGTGGACGACGTGGCCTCGCCGCGGACCGGAGAGGTCGCGGCGGGCGCTCGTGCGGTGTTGAACTTGCTCATTTCTCCCCCTGTTTTTTGGAGGGAGCCACGGCCACAGCGATGCCCGAGATCGAAGTCGGTGAAGGTACACAGCTGCTCTAGGCCACTGAGCTACCGGACCGCAGGTGTGGTCCGGGAGGGATTCGAACCCCCGACCTGCCCATTAGGAGTGGAAGTAACCCTCGCCTGCGCACCGGGCACCGGTGTGGCCGTGGCTCCCGAGATCGGTGACGCACCGGGAGTGCGGATGAAGTTGGGTGCCCGAGGTCTCGGGTGGAGAAGGTGCGTTGACCGGCCACCGTGGTGACCGGTTCCTGGATTCGAACCAAGTGATACCGAAGTAACCTTCCCCGTCGCACCGGGCGGAACCCAAGGTAGCAAGCGATCACCGGGGGTGCGACCGGTTTTCCGGGCGCCGCTTCGGCCTCCCACTACAACTAGTTCGCATCAAGAACTACTTGTGCTATGTTCGTAATACGAACTAACTGGGAGGAATCATGACGTACTTCGGCATCGGCGTGTCCACGGCCGTCACCGCCGTCCCGGACACCCTGGAACTGGCCGTCCGCGCCGACCGCGGCGGGCTCGACCTGATCACCGTGTCCGATCACCCCTACCACGCCGACCGGCTCGACGCGTACGCCGAACTCGGTGTCCTGCTCGGCAAGACCGAACGCATCTCGGGCCTGGTGAGCGTCACCAACCTGCCGACGCGTCCGGCGTCGATGCTGGCCCGCACGGTCACGAGCCTGTCCGCGCTGACCGGTGGCCGGATCGTGCTCGGCATGGGCGTCGGCGGGCTGTGGGACGACATCGCGCGGCTCGGCTTCACCAAGCTGACGCCGGGGCAGGCCGTCCGGGCCTTCGAGGAAGGCATCCAGCTCGTGAAGATGCTCGGCGGGGGCGGCGATCCGGTCACCTTCGACGGCGAGTTCTACCAGGTCACCGACCTGGCACCCGCCGCGGTGGCGATGCCGCCGGTGTGGACCGGGTCCGTCGGGCCGAAGTCCCTGTCCGTCACCGGGCGGGTGGCCGACGGGTGGATGCCCGGGCACGCCGCCGACTGGCTCAGCGAGCGGTACCGGACGTCCCGGCCGCTGATCGACAAGGCCGCCGTGGACGCCGGGCGCGATCCCGCCGAGGTCGCCACCGTCTACAACTTCCCGGGCCGCATCACGGCGGAGCCGCTGGCCAGGACCCGCACCGACGACGGCCGCTGGATCGGTGGCTCGCCGGACCAGTGGATCGAGGAACTCACCGGCGCCGTGCTGGAGCACGCCGCCGCCGGGTTCGTGCTCTTCGGGCCCGGCGGCAGCACGCCCGACGCCGTCGCCACCGCGCGCTTGGCGGAGGAAATCGTGCCCGCGGTGCGGGAAGCCGTAGGCTGATCGGATGGGGAAGAGCGGGGCGGACCTCGGTGTGGTGGCGGGACTCGTGCGGGCGTCGTTCCTGGTGAACGCCGTCTACGCCGAGTCCGCCCGCGAGTACGGGCTCACCGTGCAGCAGGGCCAGCTGCTGTGCGTGCTGATGGGCCGTCCGTACGGCATGGGCGACCTGGGCGCGACGCTCGGCCTCGAAAAGTCCAGCCTCACCGGCCTGGTCGACCGCGCGGTCCGGCGCGGGCTCGTCCGCCGCGAGCCCGACCCGGACGACCGCCGGGCCGTCCAGGTGTTGCTGACCGGCGAAGGCAGCGAACTCGCGGAGGACTTCTACGCGGCAACGTGCCGCCGAGTCGACGAGCTCGCCGCGAGCCTGAGCACGCCGGAGCGCGACCGGCTAGCGGCGCTGCTGGGCACGATCGTGCGGGACAACGAAGCCCCGACGGTGTTTCTCGACGCCCTTCAGGCCTGAGGCAAACCCGAAGCGCGCCAAGCGCCTTCGCCGGGGTGAAGCGGCCGACGCAGCGAAGCAGCGCGGTCACCCCACCACGACGTACGCGGCTTAGGCTTCTCCGGCGCCTTCGTGACCAACGCCGCGGCGACGACCGCCGTCAGCGCCGCCAGTTCGGCGTCGCTCGGGTTTCCGCGGACCACCCTCAGCAGGGGACGGCTCTCCTCGCTCACAGCGGGATGTTCCCGTGCTTCTTGGGCGGCAGCGACTCCCGCTTGTTCCGCAGCAGCGACAGCGCCCGCGCGACGTGCCCGCGGGTGTGCGCCGGCACGATCACCGAGTCGACGTACCCGCGCTCGGCCGCCGCGTACGGGTTCAGGAGCGTGTCCTCGTACTCCTGGATCAGCTCGGCGCGCAGCTGGTCGACATCGCGACCCTCGTTGGCCGCGTTGGCCAGGGTCTTGCGGTGGACGATGTTCGCCGCGCCCTGGGCACCCATCACCGCGACCTGCGCGGTCGGCCAGGCCAGGTTGATGTCGGCGCCGAGGTGCTTCGAGCCCATGACGTCGTACGCGCCGCCGAACGCCTTGCGCGTGATGATCGTGACCAGGGGGACCGTCGCCTCCGCGTAGGCGTAGATCAGCTTCGCGCCGCGGCGGATGATGCCGTTCCACTCCTGGTCGGTGCCCGGGAGGAAGCCCGGGACGTCGACGAAGGTGAGCACCGGGATGTTGAACGCGTCGCAGGTGCGCACGAACCGCGCGGCCTTCTCGGACGCGTCGATGTCGAGGCAGCCGGCGAACTGCGTCGGCTGGTTGGCCACCACGCCGACGCTGTGGCCGTCGACGCGGCCGAAGCCGACGATGATGTTCGGCGCGAACAGCTCGTGGACCTCGAGGAAGTCGCCGTCGTCGAGGACGCGGGTGATCACCTCGTGCATGTCGTACGGGGTGTTCGGCGAGTCCGGGATGATCGTGTCGAGCTCGCGGTCGGCGTCGGTGACGTCGTCGAAGAAGCCGGGCCGGTCGGCCGGCGGGTCGAACACCGGCGCGTCGGACAGGTTGTTCTGCGGCAGGTAGGAGAGCAGTTCCTTGACGTAGGCGATGGCGTCCTCGTCGTCGGAACCCAGGTAGTGCGCGACACCGGACTTCGTGTTGTGGGTGCGGCCGCCGCCGAGCTCCTCAAAGGTGACGTCCTCGCCGGTGACCGTCTTCACGACGTCCGGGCCGGTGATGAACATCTGCGAGGTCTCGTCGACCATCACGATGAAGTCGGTCAGCGCGGGTGAGTAGACGTGCCCGCCCGCGTTGGCGCCCATGATCAGCGAGATCTGCGGGATGACGCCGGACGCCTTGACGTTCCGGTTGAAGATCTCGCCGTAGAGGCCGAGCGAGACGACGCCTTCCTGGATGCGCGCGCCGCCGCCCTCGTTGATGCCGATGATCGGGCGGCCGGTCTTGATGGCGAGGTCCATCACCTTGACGATCTTCTCGCCGTAGACCTCGCCGAGGCTGCCGCCGAAGACCGTCACGTCCTGGCTGAACACGCACACCGGGCGGCCGTCGACGGTGCCGTAGCCGGTGACGACGCCGTCGCCGTACGGGCGGTTCTTCTCCTGCCCGAAGTTGGTCGAGCGGTGCCGGGCCAGCTCGTCGAGCTCGACGAACGAGTTCTCGTCGAGCAGCAGCTCGATGCGTTCCCGCGCGGTTTTCTTGCCCTTGGCGTGCTGCTTCTCCACCGCGCGGGCCGAGCCCGCGTGCACCGCCTCGTCGTACCGGCGGTACAGGTCGGCCAGCTTGCCGGCCGTGGTGTGGATGTCCGGTTCATCCTCGGGCGGCGTCCCGAGCGGCTCCGTCGCACTGCTCATGCCACGGGAGCTTAACTACTTGTGGGTCACTTGGCGTGTGGCGTAGGCAACGTCCGTGGAGATCCGGAACCTGACCGCCGCCGACCTGGCCGCCTGCTCCGACCTGGCCGAGTCCCGGTCGTGGCCGCGCGAACCACCGAAGTGGGCGCTGCTCCACGAGGTCGGGACGGTGTTCGGGATCGACGCCCCGGACGGCGACGGCCTGGCCGCGACCTGCGTCCTCGTGCCGTTCGGTGCGGTGGCGTCGATCTCGATGGTGCTGGTCGCGCCGCGGTACGGGCGGCGGGGGCTGGGCCGGGCGATCACGGCGCACGCGGTCGCGGCCGCCGGTGACCGGGTGGTGTGGCTGCACGCGTCGAAGCTCGGCCGGCCGTTGTACGAGTCGATGGGGTTCGTGGTCGACGGCGGGTGCCAGGGTCACGTGGGGCGATTCGCCGACGACGGCGGGGTGGGGGCGGTCCCCGGGGCGTTGTCGGAGGTGTTCGCGCTGGATCTCGCGGCTCACGGTGCTGATCGAGGCGTGTTTCTGGAGCGGTTGGGGACGCCGTTCGTGGTCGATGGCGGGTTCGCGTTCGGGACCGACATCGGGCACGTGACGGTGATCGGGCCGGTGGTGGCGGAGTCGGAGGAGCGGGCGAAGGCGCTGATCCGCGGGGTGGCGCGGACGGTATCCGGCGAGGTGCGGGTGGACCCGGACTTCCGGTTCCCCGCGCTGACCGAGTGGGTCCGGGAGCGCGGCCTGGCCCCGGGGGCCCTGGCGCCCCGGCTCGTTCTGGGGGGCCGCTCGCTGCCCGGGGACGCCTCGATGCGGTTCGCCCCGTTCACGCGGGCGGTGTAGGGCGGACCAGTCCCGACTCGTACGCCGCGATCACCAGCTGGGCTCGGTCTCGGGCCGCGAGCTTGTGCAGCAGTCGTCCGATGTGGGTCTTCACCGTGGCGATGCCCAGGTGGAGGCGGGCCGCGATCTCGTCGTTCGACAGGCCCCGCGCGATCAACGTCAACACCTCCTGCTCACGGGCCGTCACCCCGTCCAGGCGGGTCACCGGGCCCGAGGGCAGGCGGGCGAACTCCGCCACCAGCCGCCGGGTCACCGACGGGGCCAGGAGGGCGTCGCCGGAGGCCACCACCTCGATGGCCGCCAAGAGGTCGGCCGGACGGGTGTCCTTCAGGAGAAAGCCGCTCGCTCCCGCGCGCAACGCCGAATACACGTACTCGTCGAGGTCGAACGTCGTCAGCATCAGGACGCGGACGTCGGTCTCCGCGCAGATGCGGCGGGTGGCTTCGATGCCGTCCATCTCCGGCATGCGGACGTCCATCAGCACGACGTCCGGCCGCTCGACGCGGGTCAGGGCCACCGCCTCGGCGCCGTCGGATGCCTCGCCGACCACCTCGAGGCCCGGTGCGCTGTCCACCAGGACGCGGAAACTGCCGCGCAGCAGCGCCTGGTCGTCGGCGATCAGGACGCGGGTCACCGGGCCACCACCGTTTCCCCGTAGGGGAGCCGCGCGAAGACGCGGAAGCCGGTTTCGGCCGGAGCCGCGGAGAACTCGCCGTCGTAGACCGCGACCCGTTCGCGCATCCCGATCAAGCCGTGGCCCGGCGTCGCGGCGCCGCCACGGCCGTCGTCGAGCACCTCGATGGTCACGTCGCCCTCGCCGCCGGTGACGCGGATCCAGCACGTCGCCGCGCCCGCGTGCTTGACCACATTGGTCAGTGCCTCCTGCACGATCCGGTACACCGACTGGCCGACGCCGCTCGGTAGTTCGGCGAGGCCGTCGATGACCAGCTCGACCGCCAAGGCGCCCGCCTGCTGCGCGCGTTCGGCGAGCGCCCGCAGGTCGGCGAGCGACGGTGCGGGGGCCAGCGCCGGGACGCCGGTGCCATCGCGCAGCACGCCGAGCATGCGCCGCAGCTCGGCCAGGGTCTCGCGGCTGGTGTCTTCGATGACGCGCAGCGCGTCGCGGGCCTGGTCGGGCTGCTCGAGGGCGACATGGTTGCCGACCGCCGCCTTCACCGCGATCAGGCTCATGCTGTGCGCGACGACGTCGTGCATCTCGCGGGCGATCCGCAGCCGTTCCGCCGAAACCGCTTGCTGCGCATGGGTTTCCCGCTCGATCGCGGCGTGCTCGCGGCGGCCGTGGACGGCGACGCCGAGCGCGAACCCGACGATCAGGGCCGACGTGCCGAAGTTCACCGTCGTCGCCGTGCTCGGGTTCGGCACCGCGATTCCGACCACGCCGACGCCGACCAGCCCGGCCGCGAAGCCGACCCGGCTCGCCCGGCTGCCGTGGGCCACCACGAAGGTGTACAGCGCACAGCCCGCCGCCACGACGGCGATCCCCAGCACCGGCCCGCCGATCGGCACCGCCGCCGCGGTCATCACCAGCGACACGATGTAGGCGGGGCGTGGCCACCAGCGACGGAGCACGATCGGCACGACGCTCAGCAGGAGGATCGTCCAGCCGAGCCAGGTGGGCAGCCAGAGCGGCAGCGACCACGCGCCGGCGGCGAGGTTGCCGCCGGCCGCGAAGGCCAGCACGAGGGCCGCCAAGACGTCCAGGACGACGCGAATGCGCATGAACCGACCGTAATGCGGACCTTCCACCCGCGCGTCAACCTTGGGTCGGATGCTCCGCGTAATGCTTCTTCACGGCTTCGACGCGCTCGGGCGGCCAGCCGGGCAGGGTGACGCCGTGGGTGGCGGCGAACAGCCGGTCGAGTTGTTCGTGCCGCCGCGCCAGCTGCGCCGGGACGTCGTCGCCCGCCGGTTCGGTGAACTCGACGCGGGTGCCTTCGCGGGGGTCGTGGACCAGCTGCCAGCCGGGTTCGTCCGGCAGCAGCGGCCGGAGTTCGTCGAGGGGTTTCCAGCCGAGGTCGCGGCGGAAGCGGATCGTGCCGTCGTCGAGGACTTCGCCGTCGGCAAGACCGAATTCCTCCACATAGGACACCATCCGCTCGTGCCACTGCTGCGGCTGCTCGAAGTCCTGCCCGGCCAGGCGCGCGGCGAGCGCGTCGAGGCAGACGTCCCAGCCGGCGGCGGTGCGGCCACCGGCGAGCTTCGCGATGGCCGGGTCTCCGCGGCCGAAGGTGTGGGTGAACTCCAGGAGGCTGCCGTCGCCGTCGGGGGAGATCAGCCAGCGCAGCGTGTCGTCGTTCCAGACGAAGGTGAACTCGCGGGGCGGATCGACCGTGACGACCTGCCCGGTCGTCGTGCTGTCCTCGCCGGGGAAGGTGAACCGGATCGCGCCGCCGGCCCGCAGCTCGACGTCGACCTTCGCGGGGAACCACTGCGCGAGCTCGGCCGGATCGGTGATGGCGTGCCAGACCTTGTCGGGTGCGTGCTTCAGGCGGCGTTCCAGCCGGAGCACCGGGCGTTCGCCGTCGGTCTGCAGTTTCGCGGGCATGCGTGCATATAACCACCGAGGCATATAAGGGTCAAGCGCCGCGGACGGCGGAGACGGCGTCGGCCAGCTCCGGGTCGCTCGCGGCCTTGTCGAGCGCGGTCCGCAGCACCGCGTTGTACGTCGGCTCGGTCTCGGCGTAGCGCTTGCGGCCGGCGTCGGTGATCACCGAGTAGACGCCGCGGCGGTCGTCTTCGCACAGGTCGCGGATGGTCAGGCCGGCGTCTTCGAGCCGGGCGCACATCCGGCTGACCGAGCTCTGGTTGAGGCCGATCGCGTCGGCGAGTTCCTGCATCCGCAGGCCGCCGCGGGGGCCCGCGACCAGCTTGCCGAGCGCCCGGTACTCGGACAGCCCGAGCCCGTGGCGGCGCTGCAGGGCCTTGGCCAGTTCCTGTTCGACCCGGGCGTGCAGCACGAGAACGCGACCCCAGGCCTGTTCGTCGACGGTCATTTCCGGCCTCCTCTTGACGCCAGGATAGTCCAGGGAGAGTATTTATATGTACATGCAAGTACGTCGGAGGGCGAGACATGAGTGATCGCAGCTTCCTGTTCCTGGTGGGTGCCGCGCGAGCCGGGGGCAACACCGAAATGCTGGCCCGCCTGGCGGCCAAGGAGCTGCCCAAGGACGTCGAGCAGCGCTGGATCCGGCTGCCCGAGGTGCCGCTGCCGCCGTTCGAGGATCGCCGTCACGGCGCCGGTTCGCACCCGGAGCCCGGCGAGAACGAGCAGCTGCTGATGGACGCGACCTTCGCGGCGACCGACATCGTCATCGTGTCGCCGGTGTACTGGTACTCGGTCGCGGCGAGCGTGAAGCTCTACCTCGACTACTGGTCGGGCTGGATGCGGCTGCCGGTGGAGTTCAAGCCGCGGATGCGCGGCAAGACCCTGTGGGGCGTGAGCGTCCTGAGCGAGACGCCGCGCGAGGCCCAGCCGCTGATCGGCACGCTGGAACTGTGCGCGGAGTACCTGGGCATGAACTGGGCCGGGGTCCTGCTCGGCAACGGCAGCCGCCCGGGTGACGTGCTGCTGGACGAAGACGCGACGGTGGCCGCGCGGACGTTCTTCGCCGGCGCCCAGCTGGTCACCGCCTAGGGAAGGACGTCCTTCGCGGCCAGGCGCAGGCCGCGGACCAGGTCGGCGCCCGAGGGGGCGTGGCCCGGGTCGATCAGCCACTGGAGCATCACGCCCGAGAGCAGGGCCTGGTGCACCGTGCCGACGGCCCGGGCTTCGGCGCTTCCGTCGTCGAGGCCCTGGAAGAGGTTGGCGAGGCCGTGCCGGGCCTCCTCGATGGCGTTCGCCAGCTGGGCGCGGACGTGCTCGTCGAGGTCCGGCTGCGAGCAGGCCTCGAAACTCACCGCCCACATCCGGCGGTGCTCGCCGAACGACGCGATCACGCGCTGCCAGATCAGCTCGAACCGCTCGGCCGGTGCCGCGCCCGGCGGCGTCTCCACCTGCAGCGTCTTCGCCAGCGTTTCGCCCCACTCCTCGTTCGCCTCGATCAGCGCGGCGTTGAGCAGTGCCTCGCGTGAGCCGAAGTGGTAGCCGATGGCCGCCATGCTCACGTTCGCCGCCGAGGCCAGGTCTCGCACCGTCGTGCGGGCGTAGCCCTTCTCGTACAGACAGCGCTTCGCGCCGGCCAGCAGTGACTCCTTATTGCCCATGTTCAAAGCCTAGCACGAACGCATTAGGCAATCGCCTTGCGCGATCGCCCAAATCGGGATTACGGTGCTCGGCATGCAGAACAGACGAGTCCTCATCTCCGGTGCGAGCGTCGCCGGCCCCGCCCTGGCCTTCTGGCTCCGCCGTCACGGCTTCACGCCGACGGTCGTCGAACGCGCTCCCGAACTGCGCGACGGCGGCTACGCGGTCGACTTCCGCGGTGCGTCGATGACGGTCCTGGCCCGCATGGGGCTGCTGGGCGCGATCGAAGCGGCGGCGACCCGGATGGGCGATGTGATCTATGTGGACAGTGCGGACCGGCCGCTGGTGGTCACGCCCGCGACCTACCAGAGCGGCGAACTGGAAATCCTGCGCGGCGACCTCGCGCGCATCCTGTACGAGGAGACTCGCGACGGGGTCGAGTACGTCTTCGGCGACTCGATCACCGATATCGCCGAGCACGACGACGGCGTCACGGTCACCTTCGCCCACGGCGAGCCGCGTGAGTTCGACCTCGTCATCGGGGCCGACGGGCTGCACTCGAACGTGCGGTCGCTGGTCTTCGGCGACGAATCCCGGTTCCGCCACGACCTCGGCTACTACGTGTCGATCTTCACCGTGCCTAACCACCTCGGCCTCGACCGCGTCGGCCGGTTCTACAACGAGCCGAACCGGACCGTCGGCGTCTACAGCGCGCGGGACAACACCGAGGCGAAGGCGTTGTTCTGGTTCGGCTCGGACCGGCTGGACCACGACCACCGCGACGTCGGGCAGCAGCGCCGGATCGTCGAGGAGACCTTCCGCGACGTCGGCTGGGAGACTTCGACGCTGCTCGAAGCCATGCGGGAAGCGCCGGACTTCTACTTCGACTCGGCGAGCCAGATCAAGCTGGACTCGTACGCACGCGGGCGCGTCGCGCTGGTCGGCGACGCCGGGTACTGCGCCGCGCCGCTTTCGGGGATGGGCACGAGCCTGGCGATCGTCGGCGCGTACGTGCTCGCGGGCGAGCTCGCGGCCGCCGGCGGCGACCACACGGCGGCGTTCGACGCCTACTCCCGCGAGATGCGCGGGTTCGTCGACGCCTGCCAGAAACTCGCCGAGGGCAACGGGAAGTGGTTCGTCCCGCCGACGCGTGGATGGCTGCGGTTCCGCAACCTGAACTACCGGCTGCTGCCGTACCTGCCGTGGCGCAAGCTGATCGAGGAGCTGCCGCTCAAGGCGGGCAACGCGATCACGCTGAAGCAGTATGCGGTGGCGCCGGCGTGACGCCGCGGCGCTTCGCGATGCCGGCCATGTTCTCCTCGCCCCAGTCGCCCAGCGGCAGCAATGCGGTGTTCAGCCGCTGACCCAGCTCCGTCAGCGAGTACTCGACCTTCGGCGGGATCTCGTGGAACACCTCGCGGTGCACGATCTCGTCGGCCTCCAGCTCCCGCAGCGCCTGGATCAGCATCTTCTCGCTGATCCCCGCGATCTTCCGCTTCAGCTCGCCGAACCGCAGCGGCTCGGCGTGCAGCGCCCACAGGATCAGCGCCTTCCACCGGCCGCCGATGACGTCGACGGCCGCGTCCAACCCGCAGCGGTACGTTCGAGGCTGCATCCAGGATCCTTACGTTTTGGTGGGTACCTGACTTATTAGTCGGTACTTGTCCAGTGTAAAGCGTGCCCGCAGCATGGAAGCCATGGGAGAAAGCAAGAAACAGGTGGGCGTGCTCGGCCTGGGGCGGATGGGTACCGCCCTCGCCGAGGCGCTCCTGGGGGCGGGACACGACGTCTCGGTGTGGAACCGGTCGCCGCTGAAGGTGGGACCACTGCTCGACCGCGGCGCCCGGCTGGCGGCCACGCCCGCGGAGGCGGGTTCGGTGGACATCGTCCTCAGCTGCCTGTCCACATACGACATTCAGCAGCCGGTGCTCGAAGCCGCTGCGCCGAAAGTGCTCGTCAACCTCACGTCCGGGACGCCGGAGCAGGCACGCGGCGTCGCGAAGTGGGCCGCGTCCGAAGGCGTCGACTACGTGGACGGCGTGATCATGGCCGTGCCGCAGGGCATCGGCACACCGGCGGCGCAGGTTCTCTACAGCGGCACCGAGACGGTGTTCGCGGCGCAGCGCGACGTGCTGGAAGTACTGGGGGCACCGGTGTTCCTCGGCGAGGACGCGGGGCTGGCGGCGCTCTACGACCTGGCGCTGCTCGGCATGATGTGGTCGACCATGGCCGGCTACCTGCACGCGCTGGCGCTGGTCGGGACCGAGGGCGTCACACCGGCGCAGTTCGCGCCGATGGCGTCGGCGTGGCAGTCGGCCGTCGGCGGGTTCCTGCCAGGCATCGGCGAGCAGGTCGCGAGCGGAGACTACGAGACCGACGTGTCCGCTTTGGACATCAACGCGGCCGGGCTCGCCCTCCTGGTGGAGACGAGCCGCGCGCAGGGGATCAGCCCGGCGGTGCCCGCCGCGCTGCAGGAATTGTTCGACCGCGCGGTCGCGGCGGGCCACGGCTCGCACGCGATCGCCAGTGTCATCGAGGAGATCCGGTGAAGTACCTTGGGAAGAAGGCCGTCGTCACCGGCGGCACGCACGGAATGGGGCTGGCGGTGGTCCGTGCCCTGCTCGACGGCGGCGCGGAGGTGCTGCTGACCGGCCGGGACGTCACGCCGCTGGAAGGGACGCTGACGGGCAAGGCGCACCTGCTGTCCTCGGACGCGGCTCGCCTCGACGACGTCGCCGAGCTGGGCGCGGTGGCCGCCGACACGCTCGGTGAGCTGGACCTGGTGTTCATCAACGTCGGTTTCTCGACACTGACCCCGTACGAGGACGCGACGCCGGAGTTGTACGACCGGACGTTCGACATCAACACCAAGGGCGCGTACTTCACGGCCCGGCGGTTGGCCCCACTGGTCCGCTCCGGCGGCTCGTACGTCTTCACGACGTCGGTCGCGGCCGAGGCGGGGATCGCCGGGATGGGCTTGTATTCGGCGGCGAAGGCGGCGGTGCGCTCGTTCGCCCGCACGTACGCGGCCGAGCTGGCCCCGCGCGGGATCCGGGTGAACGTGGTCAGCCCGGGCTACACCGACACGCCGACGATGGGCGTCACCGGCGTGCCGGCCGAGGTGTTGGCGGAGTTCAAGGAGATCGGCGACGAGATCACCCCGCTGAAGAGGCACGCCACGGTGGAGGAAGTCGCGGCGGCGGTGCTGTTCTTGGCCTTCGAGGCGACGTTCACCACGGGGGCCGACCTCCCGGTGGACGGTGGGCTGGGGCAGCGCCTCACTCTGCCCGAGTGAGGTGCGCGCCGAGGCCGGTGATCCCTGGCGCTCGGTCGGGGCGCAGGACCAGATCTTCGTCGTAGTCGCCGCCGTTCTGCGGGCGGAAGGGGATCGGGTCGGTGGTTTCCATGGCCCGCAGGCGTTCGCGCAGCCGGTCCCGCGCCTCGGCGAACTCGTTGTCCGGCAGGCGATCGGCGCCGTACACCGCGACCGGCGGGAGCACCGACATCCCGGCGTAGAAGAGCGTCCCGTGGTGTAGCGGGAACAGGACCTCGTCCAGTGCGCCGTTCACCCCGCGCGGCCCCATGGCCGGCTCGCGGGCACCCGCGGTGAGCACCACCATCGCGCGCTTGCCCGCGAGCCGGCCCTCGCCGTAGCGGAGGGTCCGGCCGTCCTCTGCCCTGATGCCGTAGCCGAAGCCCTTCACGAAAACGCGGTCGAACCAGCCCTTGAGGATCGCCGGCAGGCCGTACCACCACAGCGGGAACTGCACGACGACCGCGTCCGCCCAAGTCAGTTTTTCCTGCTCGGCCACGATGTCCGCGCTCAGCTCGCCGCGCGCGTGCGCCCGGGCCGACGTCGCGCCGACGACCAGCCGTTCGTCCCCGGCTTCGGCGCCGAAGTCCGCGGCGTCGACCACCGGGTTCCACTTCATCGCGTACAGATCCGACTGCCGGACGTGGTGCCCGAGCTCGCGGAGCGTCCGGAGCCCGTCGTCACGGAGGGCCCCGCTCAGCGAGCGCGGCTCGGGATGCGCGAATACCCACAACACGTTCATGCCCTCGATGATCACGCGGCTGCGTGGCGCGATCGAGTGGCCGATGGCCAACATGTGCAAGAATCGAGCCATGGCCGCATTCCAGCACCCGAACCGTCACCACGTCGCCGTCCTGGTCCGCCACGGCATGCTCGTGATGGAGCTGGGCATCGTCCACCGGCTGTTCGGCCAGGCCCGCTCGGCGGCCGGTGAGCCGCTCTACGAGGTCGTGACCTGCACGCTCGAGCCCGGCCCGGTGCGCACCGACGCGGACGTCACCATTCCGGTCGACCGCGGCCCCGAGGTGCTCGCCGAGGCCGACACGGTGATCGTCCCGGCGTCGCTGGCCGAGTACGAGCCGATGGCGCGGGTGCTGACCCCGCCGCTCAAAGCCGCGCTCGACCGCATCCCGCCGGGCGCGCGCATCGCCTCCATCTGCACCGGCGCGTTCGTGCTCGCCGCGGCTGGGCTGCTCGACGGCCGCCCGGCCACCACCCACTGGCGCTCGGCCGAGGAGCTGCAGGACCGCTTCCCCGAGGTCGACGTCGACCCCTGCGTCCTCTACACCGACGACGGCGACGTCCTGACGTCGGCCGGTGTCGCCGCGGGGATCGACCTGGTGCTGCACATGATCCGCCGCGACCACGGCGCGGCGGTGGCCAACGAGGTCGCCCGCGGCACGGTCGTGTCCCCGCACCGCGAAGGGGGCCAGGCCCAGTTCGTCCGGCGGCCGGTCCCGGAACCCCGCACGTCATCGACCAAGGCGGCGCGCGCGTGGGCGCTGGAAAACCTTCACCGGCCACTGACCCTGCGTGAACTCGCCGCCCGCGAGGCGATGAGCACGCGGACGTTCACCCGCCGCTTCCGCGAGGAGGTCGGCATCTCGGCCCTGCAGTGGCTGACGCAGCAACGAGTCGAGCGCGCCCGCCAGCTCCTCGAGGAGACGGACCTGCCGGTCGACCGCGTCGCGACGGAAGCCGGCTTCGGCACGGCCGCCTCCCTGCGCCAGCACTTCCAGGCGGCACTCGGGGTGTCGCCGAGCGCGTACCGGTCGACGTTCCGCGGCGAACTGGCTGTTCAATCCGCCTGAAATTTCGCTAGCGTCGGCGGCTATGGACGACTTCTACGTCAGCCACAGCCGCTTCACCGACCCCGGCCCGCACGCGGACTGGCTCGACGCCACCCCGGCCGATGTCGCTGTTCTGCGTGAAGCGGCGTCCCAGCTGGTGTTCCACTACTGGGGCGCGGGCGCCATCACCGAACACGGGTTCCCGGCCGCCCGCAACGACGAGATCACCCTGCGGTACGCCGCGGACATGTGGGCGCGCCTGCGCGAGCTCGACCCGGCACCGCCCGGCGGGCCGCGGCCGCCGCTGCACCGGATCGTCGGCTGCTGCCGCGACTTCACGCTGCTGTTCGTCTCGATGGCCCGCCACCACGGCATTCCGGCCCGCGCCCGCGTCGGCTTCGCGAGCTACCTGGTGCCCGGCTGGTACCTCGACCACGTCGTCGCCGAGATCCACGACGGCGACGGCTGGCGTCTGGTCGAGCCCCAGCTGTCACCCGGCTTCCGCGACCCGGTGGACGACGTGGAGTTCGACCTCCTCGACGTCCCCCGCGACCGGTTCCTGACCGGCGCCGACGCGTGGACCGCCGCCCGCGCGGGCGAGCTCGACCCGGCCCGGCTGGTCGTTTCGCCGGACCTGGATGTGCCGTTCCTGCGCGGGCTCCCGTACGCGTGGCACAACCTCGTGCTCGACCTCGCTGCCCTCAACAAGCACGAGATGCTCCAGTGGGACATCTGGGGTGCGCTCGACGATTCCGTCGCGCTCGCCCCGGCCACCGTCACCCGCGCCGACGAGCTCGCCGAGCTGATGGCCGGCGCCGACGTCGAGCAGCTGCGCGCCGCCTTCGAGGCCGACGACGTCCGGGTGCCACCGGTGATCCACACGGTCACCCCGCCGGGACGGCTCCTGGCCGAGGTAGTGCTTCGCTGACCTCGGTGGCGGTCCGCACGAACCGCGCGATCCGCGGATCCCGCGCCCCCGCGGGCCAGGCGAGCGCCAGCGAGTACGGGGTCGCGTCGACGACCGGCCGGTAGACGACGTCGTCCCGCGACCGCAGCTCGGCGACCGACGCGGGCAGCAGCGCGACCGCCTGCCCGAGCGCGACCGTCTCCAGCAGCTGAGCGCTGTCGTGCACGATCGGCCCCGGTGTCACCGGCCCACCGGTCACGTCCTGCCCGGACCAGTACGCCCGGTCCGCGGCCGAGGACAGCGGCCAGCACGGCGTCGGCCGCCCGGAAAAGTCCGCGCAGGTCAGCACGGCTCGTCCGGCGAGCTCGTGGTCCGACGGCAGCGCGGCCACCCGCGGCTCGCTGAACAGCACCTCGACGTCGAGGCCGTGGTGGGTGCCGCCCTGGCAGCCGAGTACGGCCACGTCGGCCCGGCCGTCGCGCAGCATCTCCGTCTGCTCGCCGAACCCGCTGACCCGGACGTCGACCGGATCCGGGTGCACATCGGCGATCCGCCGCAGCAGATCGGTCGCGACCCCCGGCTTCGCGGTGACGACGAGCGCCGGCGTCCGCTGCGCCGCCCGCCGCGTGCGCCGGACCGCCGCGGTGACGGCGTCCAGCGCCTTCGCCGACTCGGCGAAGAGGACCGCTCCGGCCGGCGTCAGCGAGACGTGCCGGCTGGTGCGTTCGAAGAGCTGCACGCCGAGCCGCCGCTCCAGTAGCCGGATCGCCCGGGACAGCGGTGGCTGCGCCATCCCGAGCCTCTCGGCGGCGCGGGAGAAGTTCAGCTCTTCGGCGACCGCGCGGAAGTACCGCAGCTCACGGACCTCGACATCGTCCATACCGGGAGAGTATCGCGGCAGAGTCCACAGGTCTTTCCCTTTCTGTTTCGCGCATGGTGGAGTTGGTGTCGATAACTCCACAAAGGACGGATAGGTGATGACGGAGTTGCAGCGGAACAAGGAAGTGGTCCTGGGGTTTCTTCGGGTGGCCTTCGCCGAGAAGCGGCCGGTGGACGCCTTCGCTGAGTTCGTGGGTGATGGGTATGTTCAGCACAACCCGCACGCTCCGGCGGGTGCGGAGGAGTCGGCTCGGTACCTGGCCGGGTTTGTGGGGCGGTTTCCGGAGCTCAGGCTGGATGTGCGGCGGGTGATCGCTGAAGGCGATCTTGTCTTCACGCACAGCCTGCTTCGGTTGATGCCTGGGTCGCGGGGGAGTGCGATTGCCGATGTGATGCGGGTGCGGGAAGGGCGGATTGTTGAGCACTGGGATGTGGTGCAGGAGGTTCCGGAGGTGACGGTTAGTGGGAACGGGATGATCTAGGGGGAGTGTCCTGCCGGATTCTGCTCTGCCGGGTTCTTCCCGCCGGCCCGAACGCCGGATTGTTCAACGGCCGGCAGGCCGTGTCAAGGCGGGAAAGCGTGCCTTGACACGGCCTGCCGGCCGCTGATGCGGCTGCGTATCGGGTCGGCAGGGGGGTGTGGCCGAGGCGGTTGTTGGTGGATTGGTGTTGCTGGCAAGGCTGCTGGTCTGTCTTTGCCGAGCTGGTGTGGGGGTGGCCGTGGCCAGACCGTGCGAGCTTGGCCGCCTGGCCGGCCGGGCGTCAGTTGTCGGCGTCTGGGCCCGGTGGTTCGGGTTCCGTTGGGGCGATTCCGTGGAGGGCGGCGCTCACCACTGCGTCCACCGGGGGTGGGTCCAGGGGGGCCGTGTGGGGGAAGACCGTTGTCAGCACCGAGGCGTGGCAGTAGCCGACCAGCATTGCTGCTGTTGCGTCTACTTCGGACTTTGGGCGTAGGCGGCCCAGTGCCCTTTCCTCTTCGAGGTAGGCCACCAGCCGGTCGCGCCAGTAGCCGGATCGCTCGCTGATTTCCGCGAAGCGCTCCAACACCCTGGGCTGGCCCACCAGGCCGCTGAAGGCCGGCACCAGCACCTTGTGCAGGGCCAAGCCGAACTCCAGGTGGCGGCGGAGGTTTCCGGTGAGGGTGCCTTCGCCGGGCACCGGCAGCTCGCCCAGCTCTGCCTCCGTCATGCGCACGTGCTCCAGCAAGGCCCGGGCCACCAGCTCCTCCTTGTCGGAGAAGTGGTTGTAGAGCACGCCGTCGGCGACGCCCGCCATGCGCGCTATCTCGCGCACGGTCATGCCTGTTGTTCCGTGCGTGGCGATCATCTTCTGCGCGGTCTCGAGCAGCAGGTCGTGCAGTGACTGCCCGTCCTGCTGAGCGGCGGCTTTCCTCGGTGACATCCCTGCCATCGTACGGGCGCCGCCTACGGCCTCCTTCCCGTGACCAGCCACGCCGTGCCGCGCAGGCGGACCGCGTCCGGGCCTGCGAACTTCTCGAGCGCCACCCTCAACGCTTCGGTCGCCTTCGCCGCCCTCGTGCTGTCCACCTGACCCAGGTGGTGGCGGACCGGGCCCCAGTCCGCGATGAACCCCGCCGCGTCGGGGACGTCGCGGCCCCAAATCTGGTCGGCCTCGACGGGGGTGCATGCCACGTCTTCGAAGCCGGCCTGCGCCAGCACCGCCCGGGTGTGGTCCGGGTCCGCGAACGATGTCGGCCCGCTGCCGTCCGGCCCGGTCGGCTGGGGCAGGTAGGCCGCCATCGCGCCGAAGACCCGGCCGAGGTCGGTGCCCGCCAGGGCCGTCATGCAGAGGAACGCGAGGCGGCCGCCGGGGGACAGAGCGCGGCGGATGTTGGCGAACGCCGCCACCGGGTCGGCGAAGAACATCACCCCGAACCTGCTGACCGCCAAGTCGAACGCGCCTTCGGTGAACGGGTGGACCTGGACGTCACCCTGCTCGAACGACACGTTCGGCACCTCGGCCGCCCGCGCTCGCGCGGTCGCGAGCATCGGCCCGGACAGGTCGACGCCGATCGCCGACCGGGCCCGCGCCGCGGCGAGTCTCGTCAGCTGGCCGTTGCCGCAGCCGATGTCGAGCACTCGGTCTTCCGCGCGCACTTGGTCGAGCAAATAGCCGTTGAAGCCGCTGTTCACGGCGTCGTAGCGGTCGGCGTTGGTCGCCCAGTGTTCCCCCTCGTACCCGTTCCACGCCTCGGCCTGCGCGGTGTTGACGATCCCGGTCATCCTCATCCCCTCCGTTGTGAACACGTGTTCATGAACACGTGTTCATGGTGCCGCCGCGGCCACCCCCTGTCAAGGCATCGGCCACCCGGCCACGGATGTCGGCCAGGTGGCAGATCTTCCGGCCAGGCGGACGCGGAAGACTTCTCGTCAGCAGGGCAAACCGCCTCTGACCAGTAAAAAGGAGTTCGAAATGGCCGACGTCATCGCCAACATGTCCATGTCCCTCGACGGCTTCGTGGCCGACCCAGAAGACCGCATCGATCACCTGTTCGAGTGGTTCGGCAACGGCGACGTCGAGGTCCCCACCGCCGTCGACTGGGCCACCTTCAAGACCTCCGAAGCCAGCGCGAAGATGCTGCGCGCGGCGATGGAGAACGTCGGCGCGCTGGTCACCGGCCGCCGCCTGTTCAACCTCACCCAGGGCTGGGGCGGCGCGCACCCGATGGGTGTCCCGGTCTTCGTCGTCACCCACGAAGAGCCCGCGGACTGGCCGCACCCGGACGCGCCGTTCACCTTCGTCACCGACGGCCTCGAAAGCGCCGTCGAGCAGGCCAAGAAGACCGCCGGCGACAAGAACGTCGCGGTCGCCAGCACGACGATCGCCCAGCAGTGCCTCAACCTCGGCCTGCTCGACGGCATCCAGGTCGACCTGGTCCCCGTGCTGCTCGGCTCCGGCGTCCGCTTCTTCGACCACCTCGACGCCACCACGAAGCTGACCGACCCCGAGGTCACCGAGGGCACGGGCGTGACGCACCTGTCCTACCGGATCAAGCGCTGAGGAGCGTGACGTGCAGCGCGGCGAGGCGGGCGGGGTCGGCGATCACCTCATACGCCGCCACCCGCTCGCCCTCGACAGTCACGGCCAGGGCCAGCTCCAGCCGTCCGCGCGCCACGACGACGCCGACCGCGCCGTCGACCAGGGCCGTTTCGGCGAACCGGGCCCGTTTCCCGAACACCCGGGTCTCCTCGGCGACCGCGCGGGCCCCGCGTACCTCGAGCGGTGCGCCCGCCGGCAGCGCGGCGGCGTCGGCGCGGCGGACGACGTCCGGGGCCAGCACGTCGAGCAGCGCGGCCAGGTCGCCGCCGCGGGCCGCGGCCAGGAACGCGTCGACCACCCGGCGGTGCCGGGCCAGGTCGGCCGGGGGCAGCGGGGAAGTGCCCCGGACCCGCTGCCGCGCGCGGCTCGCCAGCTTCTTCGCCGCCACCGGCGTGCGGTCCAGCACCGGGGCGATCCGGTCGAAGGGCACCGCGAAGAGGTCGTGCAGCACGAAGGCGATCCGCTCGGCCGGCCCGAGCGCGTTCAGCACGACGAGCAGCGCGCGGCCGACCGAGTCGGCGAGCGCGGCTTCGGCCGCCGGATCGGCGTCGGCCACCGGCTCCGGGCACACCTCGAACGGCTCCTCGCGGCGGGTTTTCCGCGACCGCAGGACGTCGAGGCAGACGCGGGAGACGACGGTCGTCAGCCAGGCCGCCAGGTTGTCGACCGAGTCCGCCCGGTTCAGCCGCAACCACGCTTCCTGCACGGCGTCGTCCGCTTCGGCCGTCGAGCCGAGCATCCGGTAGGCCAGCCCGCGCAGCCGGCCGCGCTCGGCCTCGAACTCCGCCGCCAGGTCGTCCATCGGTCACCTTTCCCTCGCGTCCACCGTCGCCTCCTCGACGTATCCCCGCGACCGGAGGTGACCGGATGAGCTTGCTGACCCCTGCCGACCTGGACGGATGGCACCTGCCGAACCGGGTCGTCGTCGCGCCCACGACCCGGGCGCGCGTGCCCGGCGGAGTGCCCGGCGACCTCCAGGCCGCCCACTACGCGCAGCGCGCCGGGGCCGGGCTCATCGTGGCCGAAGGCACCTGGGTGAGCGAAGAGGCCGTCGGCTTCTCGGACGTTCCCGGCCTGTACACCGAAGCCCAGGTCGATGGGTGGCGGCGGGTCACGGACGTCGTGCACGCGCTCGGCGGCCGGATCGTGGTGCAGCTGTGGCACACGGGAGCCGTTTCGCACCCGGACTTCCTCGGCGGGCGCCCGGCCGGGCCGTCGGCGGTGAACCCGGACGAGCCGGTGTACCCGGCGTCCGGGCGGTGTCGCACCGGCACACCGCGCGAACTGAGCGTGGCGGAGATCCGGGCCACGATCGCCGATTACGGCACGGCGGCGGAGAACGCGCGCCGGGCCGGGTTCGACGGCGTCGAGATCGCGGCCAACGGCGTGTACCTGCTCGCGCAGTTCCTGCACCCGCGGCTCAACCACCGCACCGACGCCTACGGTGGCTCCCCGGCGAACCGGCGCAGGCTGTTCGCCGAGGTCGTCGACGCCGCCGCCGCCCACGGTCGCGTCGGTGTGCGGCTTTCGCCGTGGTGGACCGGCGGACTGTTCACTGTGGACGAAGCACTCCGCGCCGAGTACGACGAACTGGTCGCCGGGCTCGGTGCCGACTACCTGCACCTCCGCGGGCCCGACGCCGGACCGGACTTCGCGGCCTTCGCTCGTTATCGGAAACTGTTCGACGGCCTCCTGATCGTCAACAACGGCTTCGACCGCGAGACCGGCGACGCGGTGATCGAGGCCGGTATCGCCGACGCGGTGTCGTACTCGCGGCCCTTCATCGCGAATCCGGACCTGGTGACGCGGTTCGCGCTCGGCCTGCCGATCGCGGAGGCCGACCCTTCGACGTTCTACGGCGGCGGGGCCGCCGGTTATGTGGAGCAGGCGGCCGCGATGGCGGCGCTGTCCCAGTAGAACGGCCGGACCTCGGTGATGCGCCCGTCCGCCACGGTGATCGTCTGGAGGATCGGGAAATCCAGCTCGCGGCCGGTGGCGCGGGCGCGGGCGTGCACGTTCGTCAGCACGACGAGCGGGGACGCCGTGGCGAGGAACGTCTGGTCCACGAAGTCGAAGGCAGCCCACGTGCGGCTCATCGCCGCGAAGAACCGCTGCAGGCCGTCGTGGCCGCGCCAGACCCCGCCGTACGGCAGGCCCTCGGCCTGGTGCAGCACGAAGTCCGGGGCGAAGAACTGTTGCAGTGGGGCGAAGTCGCCGGTGGCGAAGTACTCGGCTTCGGCGGCGTACATGCCTTCGAGGACGGAGATGCTCATGATGATCATCATGGCCGTCCGGCCGCGGTGGCACCGGCGGAAACCGGACGTCGCGCTAGGCGTCCGGGCACCACACCGCCAGCTCGCTGCCGCCCGGCTCGCGGAAGTGGAAGCGCCGCCCGCCGGGGAAAGCAAATGGTTCCTTGGTCACCTCCCCGCCCGCAGCCTCCACCGCTTGCCGTGCCACCGCCAGATCGTCCGTGCGGATCGTCACCAGTGGCGCGCGGGGTTGTTCACCCGGGTCCGCCTGGAAGCCCAGGGTGAGCCCCGCGGCCCGGACGTCGGTGTAGTCCGGGCCGTACGGTGTCACCGGCCAGCCGAACGCGCGCTCGAAGAACCGCCCGGACGCCTCGGCGGACGAGGACGGGAACTCGGCGAAGTCGATTTCGAACATGCCCCCGACGCTAGCGGCGACCACCGACAAAACCGCGCGAGCGCGCCACCGCCAGCCCGCCGAGGGCGAGCCCGACCGCGCCGATCACCAGGTCCAGGTAGCCGCCGACGATTCCGTAGCCGGTGCCGGGCCCACCCTTCGCGGCGGCCACGACCCACCCCCCGATGACGACGCAGACCAGCCCGCCGGCCAGTGCCACGCCGGCTCCCCGGCCGCGGCGCAGGGCCAGTACGCCCGCGACCACCCCGGTCGCGCCGAACACGACGGCGATCAGCGACCAGAGCCGTCCGGGCGTCAGGTCGTAGGAACTGGTGGCGGCGAGGACGTTCATGAGGTGCTCCTTCGGTTCGGATGGGACGCCGGAAGCATGTCCGCCCGATCCGGAGCCCGTCGTTGTCCGCGGGCAGACACTTCGCGCTGCCGCGGGCGCCGCAGGAACCACCCGGCTACTGCGCGCGCAGTAGCCGGGAAATGCTCTTCTCGCGGGACTTCGCCGAGCGGGCCCCCGGTTAGGGTGCAGGGATGAGCCGGGCGCAGATCGTGGACGGGGTGATCGCCGTCGGGGTCGCGGCGGCCCTGGTGGTCGCCGGGCGGTCCGCGACGCACGTGCCCGCGGACCTCGACGTCCTGGGATATGCGGCGCTGGCCGCCGGTGGGCTGGCGCTGGCCGCACGCCGCCGGGCGCCGATCGCCGTGCTGGCAGCGACCGCCGTCTGCGCGCTCGCGTACCAGGTCGCCGGGTTCGAAGTGCCGGTCGTCGCTTACCTCTTCGCCGTGTATGCCGCTGTCCGGGCGGGACACCGGATGGCCGCGGTGGTCGCTTCGGTGCTCATGCTGGCCGCGATTCCGCTGGCGCTGCTGGCTTCCGGCGTCCACGACACCGGCGCGGCGTTCACGCAGTCGCGGGACGTCCTTCAGCTGGCGTGGCTGATCGCGGCCGGGGCGGCGGGAGAGGCGTTGCGGCAGGCCGAGCGCCGCGCCGACGAAGCCGAGCGCACGCGCGAGGAAACCGCGCGGCGGCGCGCGGACGAGGAGCGGTTGCACATCGCGCGGGAGCTGCACGACTCGCTCACCCACCAGATCTCCGTCATCAAGGTGCAGGCCGAAGTCGCCGTCCACCTGGCCCGCAAGCGCGGCGAAGACGTGCCCGACGCGTTACTGGCCATCCGCGACGCCGGTCGCGAGGCGACCCGGGAACTGCGCGCGACCCTAGAGGCGCTGCGCGACGACGACAAGGACCCGCCACGCGGGCTCGACGACGTCCCCGACCTCGTGCGCCAAGCCCGTGTCGCCGGCCTCGACGCGCAGCTGACCGTCGAGGGCCCGCGCGACGCCGTACCGGACGCGGTCGGCCGGACCGCCTACCGGATCGTCCAGGAGTCGCTGACCAACATCGCCCGGCACGCCGCCGCGGACACCGCCTCGGTCCGGATCGACCACCGGCCCGGCGCACTGGTCATCCGCGTCGACGACGACGGAAAGGCCACAGTGGACAGTGCGCCGGGCGTCGGCCTGACCGGGATGCGCGAGCGCGTCACGGCGCTGGGCGGCCGGCTCGAAGCCGGGCCCCGCCGCGAAGGCGGGTTCCGGGTCCGGGCCGAACTCCCGGTGGACCCGGCGTGATCCGCGTCCTGCTGGCCGACGACCAGCCGCTCATCCGCAGCGGGTTCCGCGCGCTGCTCGACGTCGAGGCCGATATCGAGGTGGTCGCCGAAGCGGGTGACGGCGGCGAGGCGGTGCGGCTCGCGCTGGAGCACCTGCCGGACATCGCGCTCGTCGACGTCCAGATGCCCGGCGTCGACGGCATCGAGGCGACCCGGCGCATCGCCGCGGACCCGGCGCTGGCCGCGGTGCACGTCGTCATCCTGACCAACTACGGCCTGGACGAGTACGTCTTCGAGGCGCTGCGCGCGGGCGCGGCCGGGTTCCTGGTCAAGGACATCCAGCCGGAGGACTTCCTGCACGCGGTGCGCGTCGCGGCTCGCGGGGACGCCCTGCTGGCGCCGTCGATCACCCGCAAGCTCATCGACCGGTACGTGACCCAGCCGCTCGTGCCCGGCGCCGGGCTGGCGGAACTGACGAACCGGGAACGCGAAGCCGTCACGCTGGTGGCGCGGGGGCTGTCGAACGAGGAGATCGCCCGGCGGATGGTGATCAGCCCGCTCACCGCGAAGACGCACGTCAACCGGGCCATGATGAAGCTGCGGGCGCGGGATCGCGCGCAGCTGGTGGTGTTCGCCTACGAGTCGGGGCTGGTGGTGCCGCAGTGAGTGACGTGGCCGAGGTGCCGCGTCAGGCCGGGCGGCCCGCGCCCGCGTAGTCGTCGCCCTTCGAGTGGTACGTGTGGATCTGGATGGCCTGGCCCTCGGTCGGCGCGTTGATCATCAGGCCGTTGCCGAGGTACAGGCCGACATGGTGGATGCGCGTCGCCGGGCTGCCGTAGAACACGAGGTCGCCGAGGCGGGGCTCCTGGGTGGCCGGCACCGGGGGAAGCGCGCGGAACTGGCTGTCCGCCGTCCTCGGCAGGGCCACGCCCGCGCTGTCGTACGACGCCTTCGTCAGGCCGGAGCAGTCGAAGCCCGCCGCACCCGCGTCGGGGCCGTTGCCGCCCCAGACGTACGGGAGGCCCAGCTGGCCCAGCGCGAAACGGGTCGCACGGACTCGCGGGGAGTCCGCCGACGCCGGGTCGAGGGACAGCGTGGCGTAGAGCTGCGCCATGCCGAGCACGCGCTGGCGGAACAGCTCGGTCCCGTCGCCGGGGTGGTAGGCCGCGATCGCCTTCCACCAGCCGGGGCCCGCGCCGAGATCCGTGCCGCCCGCACACAGCGCCCGTCCGGCCGCGATCGGCGCGTCGGAGCCGTACTTCTTCGTCTGTGCCGGCGTGAGGCCCAGCAGGTTGCCGCCGCTGCGGCCGTGGTTCGACGCCGCCGAGCCGACGCCCGCCAGAGTGACCCACGAGAGGTGGCACGACGGGTCTTCGCCGCGCAGGGCCAGCTCGCCGTTCGCGTAGCCGATCAGCGCCTCCGCCGGGATGTCGAGCGGGCCGGACAGCTGGTCGGCCCACTGCTGCAACGGGCTCTTGCCGCCCTGGCCGGACGCGCCCTGGCCCGGTTCCTGGGCTTTCACCGGTGCGCTGACTTCGAGGACCGACGGGCCGGACACCGCGTCACGCACCACCGGCGGCGGAGCCGGGACGGCCGCGGGTTCCGGCGAGCGGTCGGCCAGCAGCCAGCCCGCCGTGACGAGCCCGGCGACGAGGGGCAGCGCCACCAGGCCGCGCAGCGCAGCGCCGCGGGCCCACGAGGTCTGCTTCGTCGTCACAGGTTCCAATTTAGAAGAGCGCACCCTTTAGTGAACGAGCGAGTAGCTTGCACGATAGGGGGACTCCCATATTGTGGGCACATGATTGAGCCAGTGGAGCGAAGCGACTCGATTGAGGGTGGTGGCGGGGGCATGGATGGAGAGATCGACGCCGTCCGGCTGACCGCGGCGCTGCAAGATCGGTACGCGAAGATCGACGTCGTCGAGCGCACCGGCTCCACCAACGCCGACCTGCGGAAAGCCCTCGAAGACGGCGCCGCGGACCGGACCGTCCTGCTCGCCGAAGAGCAGACCGCGGGAGTCGGCAGGCGGGCGCGTTCGTGGAGCTCGCCGAAGGGCGCCGGGCTGTACCTGAGCGTCGCGCTCCGGCCGGGTGTCCCCTTCGCGGTGCTCGGCTCACTGTCCGTCATCGCCGGGCTGGCCGTCCGGGCCGCCGCTGCGTCCGTCGGGGTGGACGCCGTGCTCAAGTGGCCCAACGACGTCCTCGTCGACGGCGCCAAGTGCGCCGGCATCCTCGCCGAGGCCGTCGCCGGAGACGAGCCGTCGATCGTGCTCGGCATCGGCCTCAACGTGCTGCCCCTCGGCGACGTCCAGCCGGGCCCGGGCGGCCTGCCCGCGACGTCGCTGGCCGAGCAGGGCGCCACGAACACCGACCGCACCGACGTCGCCGTCGCGCTGCTCACCGGGTTCGCCGACCTCGAACGGCGCTGGCGGCTGGCCGGCGGCGACCTCACCGAAGCCGGGCTGCTCGGCGACTACCGCGCCCACTGCGCGACCCTCGGCCAGGACGTCGAGGTGCAGCTGCCGGACGGGACGTCCCTGACCGGCCGCGCGGCCGACATCGACGCCGCCGGGCAGCTGCAGGTCGACGTGGCGGGCGGCCAGCGCCACACCGTCTTCGCGGGTGACGTGGTCCACGTCCGTCCTGCCTGATTCTTCGGGTGTTGCGCCCACTGCCTCCTCGCTCGCCGGTACGGTGAGACGACACCGCCGCACCGACCTTGGGAGCGTCCGCCGTGGCCTATCCGGACGATTTGCTCAGCGAGCAAGAGCACGTCGTGGTGCACAGTCACCCGCACTTCAAGATGCTGATCTTCCCGACGCTCGCGTTCCTGGTCACCTTGGGTGCCGGCATCTGGCTGGCGATCCTCGCGAAGGATGCCGGCTCGCCGTGGAACACCGTCGGGCTGATCGCCATCGGGGTCGTCGCGCTCGTGCTGATCGTGTGGCTGTTCCTGGCGCCGCTCGTGCGCTGGCGGACCACCCACTTCATCGTGACGACCGACCGGCTGATCGCCCGCGAGGGCGTCCTCAGGCGCACCGGCATCGACATCCCGATGGGCCGGATCAACAGCGTCCAGTTCGAGCACGGCCTGCTCGACCGGGTCTTCGGCTGCGGCACGCTGATCATCGAGTCGGCGTCGGACGAGCCGCTGCGCTTCGAAGACATCCCGCACGTCGAGAAGGTGCACACGGTCATCTACCGCGAGGTCAACGACAACCCGTACGACGACTACCGGCCGGGCACCCAGCAGACCACGCCGCTGCCGCCCCAGGGCGGCGGGCGCCCGCCGCGCGGCGAGAGACGCCGCTGATGGGCACCCGCGAACTGGGCCTGCCCGAGCGCGTCCCCTCGACGGGTGAGCTGCCGGAGCGGGTCACGATCTGGGAGGTCGGCCCGCGCGACGGGCTGCAGAACGAAAAGGCGATCGTCCCGGTCGAGGTCAAGCTGGAGTTCCTCGACCGGCTCGCCGGCGCCGGGCTCACCACGCTGGAGGCGACCAGCTTCGTCCACCCGAAGTGGGTGCCGCAGCTGGCCGACGCCGAGCAGCTGCTGGCCCGGCTCGACCGCCGTGACGGCGTCCGGTACCCGGTGCTGGTCCCGAACGAGAAGGGCCTGAACCGGGCCCTCGACGCCGGCGTCGAGCACATCGCGATCTTCGCCAGCGCGACCGAGACGTTCGCGCGCAAGAACCTCAACTCGTCGCTGGACGAGCAGTTCGCGATGTTCGAGCCGGTCGTCACGCGGGCCCGGGAAGCGGGCCTGGACGTGCGCGGGTACCTCTCCATGTGCTTCGGCGACCCGTGGGAAGGTGTCGTGCCCGCGAAGCAGGTCGCCGACGCCGGCCGCCGCCTGCTGGACATGGGGTGCTCGCAGCTTTCGCTGGGCGACACCATCGGCGTCGCGACGGCCGGGCAGGTCGAAACGCTCATCGGGCTGTTCGGCGACGTCGGTACGTTGGCCGTGCACTTCCACGACACCTACGGCCAGGCGCTCGCCAATACCCTCGCGGCGCTCCGATGTGGAGTGTCGACTGTGGACTCTTCGGCGGGCGGGCTCGGCGGCTGCCCGTACGCCGAATCGGCGACCGGGAACCTGGCGACCGAAGACCTGGTGTGGATGCTGGAGGGCCTCGGGGTGGCCACCGGCGTCGACTTGGACGCGCTGGTGGCGGCCAGCACGTGGATGGCGGGACAGCTCGGCCGCCCGAGCCCGTCGCGCGTGGTCGCCGCATTGGGTTGACCTCGTCGCGCCCCGGGGGATCGGGTGCGGTATCAAGGGGGACCGGCAGCGCCGCGGCCGCGTCGAACAGCGTGTGCCCGCTGGGCACCGACCGAGCCGGAGGATGGGTGTGACCGAGCCTTCCGAGGCGGGCTCCGAACCGGTCGAGGCCGACCTCGACACCGGGCCGGTGCAGCTGCCCGGGTACGGCCTGGCGGATGCGGGCGCCTTCGACGAGGCGCCGACCCCGCACTCGGGCAACCCCGCGGCCTGGCCGCACGCGGTGTCGCCGCTGCTGCCGCCGTTCCAGCTGCCCCCGGCCCCGCCGCCCCCGCCGACGCCGGTTCCGCCACTGCCCCCGCCGCCGGTGGCCGGGCCGCCGCCGGTCGCGGGCCCGCCGCCGAACCCGGGGTCACCCGTGCCGCTCCCGCCGCTCGGCTCGCCGCGCACGGAGCGGGAAAGCATCGTCGCCCTGTTCCTGGTGCACATGTTCCCGATCGGGCACCTCCCGGTGGCGATGGACAAGCCGGCGCGCCAGCTGCCACTGCCCGACGACCCGGACGGCTTCCCGCCGAACGACCACCCGGACGCCCGGCTGATCTTCGACGACCAGGCCCTCACCAACGTCACCGCGGGCTTCCGCCGCTCGCCGACCGCGCCGTCGCGGCCGGTGCCGCGGCACCTGAAAGAGGGGTACGTGCCGTACGCGCGGGCGACGCAGGCGGTGTGGATCCGCCGGTTCGTCGTCGGGCACAGCGAGCTCGGCCCCGAGTACGCCTGGCCGCCGGGCGAGCAGTTCCCCGAGAGCAGCGTGGACTGGCCCGAGCCGGTGATGGTCCCGGCCAACACGGTCCTCGACCGCTTCGGCCCGGCCTACGGGCGCGTGCTCTACGAGGACGGCACGCCGTTCGCGGAACGCTCGCTGCCGCCGGCGTTCCTGGACGCCGAGTACCGCCGGTACGTCGTGGTGCGCAAGGTGCCGATGTGGCGCTCGGAGACCGCGAACTGGTTCGGCCAGGTCGGCGGCGGCACCCGGTACCGTGCGCTGCTGGCGGCCGACGAACTGGTGACCCTCGGCTACCTCGCCGAGGCCAAGGGGGAAGAGGACTGATGAACACCCAGTCGATCCAGCGGTGGCTCGGCGTGCTGGGCGTGCCGCCGGAGGTCGTCTCGCTCGGCGCCGAGGTCGACAACGCCTGGTGCCTGATGCAGGGCGAGGACGAGGCGTGGGAGGTGTTCTGGCGCGAGCAGGGCAACCGCTACGACTGGGCCCGGTTCACCAGTGAACAGGTCGCGTGCCACTACCTGTTCGGCCGGCTGGCCTGGGCCCAGGTCGCCCGCGGCGCCGTGGGCCTGCTCCCGGGCTCGTGAGTGAGAAACAGTGTTCTAACCCTGTTTCTCACTCACGAGGGGATCAGCGCTTGAGGATGGCCAAGGTCTCCTCGTGGAGGCGGCCGTTCGTCGACAGGGCGCTTCCGTTGTCGTAGCGGCCGACGCCGTCCAGGTCGCTGAACCGGCCGCCCGCCTCGGTGACGATCACCTGCGCGGCCGCCACGTCCCACGGGTTGACGATGCACTCCGCCGCCACGTCGATCGCGCCCTCGGCCACCAGGACGTGGTGCCAGAAGTCGCCGAACGCGCGGGTCTCCCAGCACGCGTCCACCAGGTCCAGGTACTTCGAGCGCGAGTGGTACTCGACCCACGAGTTCAGGTCCGTTGTGGACAGATAAGCGTCCGAAAGGGACGAAACCTTCGAAACCGACAGCTGCCGGGTCCCGGCGGCGTCCGACGAAAAGGCGCCGTCACCCGCAGCCGCCCACCACCGGCGGCCCAGCAAGGGCGCGCTGATCAGGCCGACGACCGGGTCGCCGTCCGAAACCAACGCGATGAGGGTCGCCCAAACGGGTACTCCGCGGAGGAAGTTCTTGGTCCCGTCGATCGGGTCCAGCACCCACGCGCGGCCCGTCGCGGCCGAGCCGCCGCGTTCTTCGCCGAGCACGGCGTCACCGGGACGTTCCGAAGCCAGCAGCGCCCGGATCGCGTCCTCCACCGCGGTATCGGCGTCGGTCACCGGGGTGCGGTCGGGCTTGCGCTCCACCGCCAGGTCCAGGGCGCGGAACCGCGCCGTCGTGATCGCGTCGGCGGCGTCGGCCAGCCGGACGGCGAGAGCCAGATCATCTTCGTAGCCAGGCACGGTCACGATGTTTTCACGCCCGCGAGCCGTAGAGTTGGCCAGGTGAGCATGGTCCTACTTGCCGAAGACGATCCGGCCATCGCCGAACCGCTCTCCCGCGCCCTCGAACGCGAGGGATACGAGATCCACGTCGTCACCGACGGCCCTGCGGTGCTCGACGCCACCGCCGCCCAGCGCGTCGACCTGCTCGTGCTGGACCTCGGCCTGCCCGGGATGGACGGTCTCGAAGTTTGCCGCCGTCTGCGCGCGGCCGGCACCGAACTGCCGGTCCTGATGCTCACCGCCCGCACCGACGAGGTCGACTTCGTCGTCGGCCTGGACGCGGGCGCCGACGACTACGTCGCCAAGCCGTTCCGGCTCGCCGAACTGCTCGCCCGGATCCGCGCGCTGCTGCGCCGCCGGGTGCCCGAGGTGCTGGAGGCCGGCGGGGTGCGGATGGACCTCGGCGCCCGGCTGGTCACCGTGGACAACCACGAGGTCCAGCTGGCGAACAAGGAGTTCGAGCTGCTGCGCGTGCTGATGAGCCGCGCCGGCCAGGTCGTCAGCCGCGACGAGATCCTCGCCGAGGTCTGGAACGACCTCGAGTCGAAGACGTCCAAGACGCTCGACATGCACATGTCGTGGCTGCGCCGGAAGCTCGCCATCGCCGCCGACGAGGCCGCCGGCCGCACCAGCAAGACCCACGACGGCGAGCGGCGGATCGCGACCGTCCGCGGCGTCGGCTTCCGCTTCAACGCCGAATAAGCCCATGCGCCGCCGCATCCTGCTGGCAATCCTGCTGGCCGTCGCCGTCAGCGCGGTGGTGCTGGGCATCCCGCTGGGCATCGTGGCGAGCTGGCAGATCGAGTCGAGCTACCGCGAGACGCTCGCGGAGAACGCCCGCGCGGCGGCGGCCATCCTCGACACCGAAATCGCCAACGGCCAGGAGATCGACCTCGACCAGGTGCGCGCGGCCGTCCCGGCGAACGGACTGCTGACCGTCCGCGCCAGCGGCCAGACCGAGAAGCGCTACGGCAGCAGTCCCGGCCCGGACACCGTCACCGAGACGGCCGACCTCGCCCGGGAAGGGAAGGTCGAGATCGCCGTCCCGGCCGGCCCGATGCACGAGCGGCAGACGACGGTGACGCTGGTCGTCGTGCTGCTGGTGCTGCTTTCGGTGGGCACCGGCGCGGTGGTGGCGATCGCGACGGCCCGGCGGCTCGCGAAGCCGCTGCGGCACGTGGCCGAGCGCGCGGCCCGGCTCGGCGGCGGCGACTTCCGGCCCGACCCGAGCCGCTACGGCGTGGGAGAGCTCGACATGGTCGCCGAAGCGCTGGACGCGTCCGGCACCGCACTGGCCCAGCTCGTGCAGCGGGAACGCCAGCTCGTCGGGGACGTCTCGCACCAGCTGCGCAGCCGGCTGACGGCGTTGCAGCTGCGGCTGGAACCGCTCACCGTGCACCCCGACGACGAGGTGGCCGACGAATCCAAGGCTGCCCAGGAGCAGGCCGACCGGCTCGCCGAGGCGCTCGACGAGCTGCTGGCGGCGGCCCGCGCGGCCCGCGAGGTCGGCGCGGAACCGGTGGACCTGCCGACGCAGCTGCCGGAGATGGCGCAGGAGTGGCGCGAGCTGCTCCGCTCGGAGGGCCGCAACCTGCGCACACGCGTGGCCGACGGCCTGATGGCCCGGGCCACGCCGGGCCGGCTCCGCGAGGTCATCGGCGTGCTGCTGGACAACGCCCTGCGCCACGGCTCCGGCACGGTCACGCTCATCGGCCGCCGCGGCGACGCCGAGGGCACGGTGGTGATCGAGGTGAGCGACACCGGCCCCGGCGTCCCGGACGAGCTGGCCCCGCACATCTTCGAGCGCGGCTTCTCCGGCGGCGGCTCGACGGGCGTCGGCCTGGCGCTGGCGCGGGCCCTGGTCGAGGCCGACGGTGGCCGCCTCGAACTGTCGAACCGCCGTCCGGCCGTGTTCAGCCTGTTCCTCAAGGTGCCGCGGCCGAGCGACGTTCCCGAAGTGCGCTGGCCCGCCGAACGCGTCCCGCGTTAAATCAGCCCCTCCCGCAACGCGTAAGCGACCGCGTGCGACCGGTTCCGCAGCTGGAACCGATTGGTCACGTCGTGGAGGATGCTCTTCACCGTGCGCTGCGAATAGCACAGCTCGTCGGCGATCTCCTGCGTCGAATACCCCGCCGCGACGAGCCGGAGCACCTCCGTCTCCCGGTCGCTCATACCGCCCAGGCGCAGCCCGCGCGGCTGGAGCACCTGGCGTTGCAGACGCGAAACCCGGTTCAGCAACCGGCCGAGCAGGTCGGGCGGCAACGCGCCTTCCCCCGCCGCCGCGGCCTTGACCAGGCGGACGAGGACGTCGGGCCCCGCGTCGGCGCGGCGGGCGACCGCGCAGACGCCGTGCTCGACCGCGTTGAGGATCTCGTTGTCGTCGACTTCGCCCGCGATGAGCACGATGCGGGTGAAGCCCTGGTGGTGCAGCGCGGACAGCTGCTGGGTCATCGTCTCGTCGAGCCGGTCGGCGACCAGCAGGGCGACCAGCGCCGTGCCGTCGTCCACCACCCGGACGTCGTCGCGCGAGCGCAGCGCCATGCAGACGCCGTCGTGCAGGATCGGATCGGTGGCGCGGACCACCACCGGGGTCCGGTCGGGTGCGGACATCGTTCCCCATTCCCCTCGAACGGTGCAGGCTGCCCAGCCTGCCCGCCCGCGTGTCCCGAGCGCATGGGACCGGGGTCCCGAAGTTGCCCGCTTTCAGGACCGGCCGAGGCCGGCGTCCCTGGCCCGGACGATCGCCTCGGCCCGGTCGGTGACATGGAGCTTGGCGAAGACGTTCGAGATGTGGTTGCGCACGGTTTTCGGGCTCAGGCACAGCGTGCTCGCGATGAGGCTGTTGCTATGCCCGGCCGCGATCAGCGCCAGCACCTCGCGCTCGCGCCCCGTCAGCTCGGGGAACACCGGCTCGCTGGCCGGTGGCCGGCTGAAGTAGGCGAGCACGCGGTTGGCGATGTCCGGGCCGAAGATCGCCTCGCGCCGGGCGACCGCCTGGACGGCGCGGATGATCTCGTCCGGCTCGGCGTCCTTGAGCAGGTAGCCGCGGGCACCGGCGCGCATCGCCGCGAAGACCGACTCGCTTTCGTCGGCCATCGTCAGCATCAGCACGCCGGTGCCCGGGTTCGCCGCCACGATGTGCCGGGTCGCCTGGATCCCGGACAGGTCGGGCAGGTGCAGGTCCATCACGACGACGTCCGGCTGGAGAGCGGCGGCGGCGGTGACCGCGTCGGCTCCGCCGGCGGCCTCGCCGACGACCTCGATCCCGGGTTCGGCGGCGAGCAGCGTGCCCACGCCGATCCGGAACAGGGGATGGTCGTCCACGACGAGGACGCGCAGGTCGCCCATCCGCCTCACCTCGCCCTCGTCACTCCTGGTGATGGTACGCGGACGCGTTCTCCCGTGCCCAGGTCGCGAAGGTCAGCGGCGGCCGGCCGAGCAGGCGCTCGACCGTGTCGAAGACGACGCGTTCGTGCGGGGCGGACTCGCGCTTGAGCGCGAAGAGGCCGTCGATGGCCTTCTCGGGCCAGCCGTACATCCGGATGAGGCGGTCCTTCGCGGCGCTTTCGGTCTCTTCGACGTACTTCAGCGGACGGCCGATGGCTTCGGCCAGGATGGCGACCTGCTGCTCGGCGGTGAGGGCTTCGCCGCCGGTGAGCCCGTAGGCCGCGCCTTCGTGCCCGGACGTCGTCAGCACGAGCGTTGCGACTGCAGCGATGTCGCGGACGTGGATCAGCGCGGACGGCGGGTCGGTGTCCGGCACGTACACGGCGTTCTCCTCGCGGATCGAGCCGATCCAGGCGAACCGGTTGTCCATGAAGGCCCCGGGCCGCAGGATCGTCCAGGCCGGTCCGGCTTCGCGGATCGCCTGCTCGGCTTCGGCGTGAGCGCGGGAAATCGCGTCCTTCTGCCCGAAGTGGACACCCGTGGTGGACAGCTTGACGAGGTGGGTGACGCCGACCTCGGCGGCGGCCCGCGCGACCGCCCCCTCCCGGTCGGCGTTGTGCCCCTGGGTCAGCACGAACACGCGGTCCGCGCCGGCCAGTAGGGCCGGCAGGTCGGAGGTGTCGAGGTCACCGCGGACCACTTCGGCGCGCGGGTCGATCCGGGCCTTCGCCGGGTCGCGGGTCAGGGCGCGGACGGGCGCGCCGGCGTCGAGCAGGGCGGGGACGAGGTGGCGGCCGACCTTGCCGGTGGCACCGAGGACGAAGATCATCGTGGTTCTCCTAGCGGGAAAGCGGGACGTGGGGGAGCGCGAACGCCGTGACGAGGGCGAGCGCGAGGACCGGCACCAGCGCGAGGAACACGCCGTGGGTGCCGGCTTGGTAGGCGAAGCCGAGCGCGACCGGGCCGAGGGCCGACCCCAGCGCGCGGGCGAGGTTGACCCCGGCGGCGACCGCACCGCGGTCCGCGGCGGGGGCGGTGTTCTGCGTGGCCATCGCGAGCACCTGCAGGTTCAGCCCGGCCGCGACGCCGAAGACGACCAGGCAGGCGAGAACCTGCGGCAGGCCGTCCAAGGTGAGCAGGCCGAGCACCGCCAGCAGGCCGAGCGCCATGCTCGTCCGCGGCGCCCACCGGTAGGCGCCGGTGCGGGCGATGACCTTGCTCGCGACGACGGAGGCGGCGGACACGGCGAGCGTCATCGGCAGCAGCCGCAGCCCGCCTTCCGCCGGTCCGGCGTCGGCCTGCAGCAGGACCGCGATGTAGTTGACCGACCCGAGGAAGGCGAACCCGGCGAGCACGCTGAGCAGCACGGACACGGTGAACGTCCGGTCGCGGAACAGCCGCAGCGGCAGGACGGGCGCCGCGGCCCGCCGTTCGACGACCACGAAGATCACCGCCGCGGCCACGCCGAGGGCGACCGACCACGGCGTGAGCAGGGTGAACCCGGTGATCGCCGTGCCGAGCAGGAGCACGCCGGCGAAGTCGAACGGCGCCTCCCGGCGTCGTGTCGACAGGTCGAGCGTCTTGAGGCAGGCCAGGGCGGCGAGCCCGAGCGGCAGGTTGACCAGGAAGATCGACCGCCACCCGGCGAGTCCGGTGAGCAGGCCGCCGACGACCGGTCCGGCGAGCGAAGCGACGGCGAAACAGATCGAGAACCAGCCGAAGTACTTCGCGCCTTCGCGTGGCGAGAACATCTCGCCGAGCGAAGCGCCGACGGAAACGAACAGGCCACCGGAACCGGCGCCCTGCAGCACCCGCCCGGCGATCAGCAACGCGGCCGACGGCGCCAGGCCGCAGGCGAGCGAGCCGAGCAGGAACAGGGCGAGTGCGCCCAGGAGCACACGTTTGCGGCCGAAGACGTCGCCGAGCTTGCCGTACAGCGGCGCGGTGGCGCTGCCGGCGAGCAGGTAGGCGGTGGTGACCCAGGCGTAGGCGCCGGTCCCGCCGAACTCGGCGGCGATCCGGGGCAGCGCGGTGGCGACGACCTGGGTGTCGAGCATCGCGAGGAAAACGGACAGGAACAGGCCCGTGAGGGCAGGTTTGAGGGCGCGCTGAGGCGCGATCGTGCTCAAGAGAAAACCCTTGTTTCGTCAGAAGGGACGAGAGATTTCGGACGCGCGGAAAACACGCGCCGACGTCGAGTCGGGAAAAGGCTCCATCGTCATCCGCGAACGGATGCGACCTCTTCGCGCTCGGAAACCACCTCGAATCGTCCCGCTCGCCCGGCCGAACCCGGACGGCGTCCTCTACGCAGGAACACTGACGAGGATGACTCTAGACAACTACATGTCAGAAGACAAGTAGTTTCTCAGGGCAGGCGGCTGACCTGGTCGGTGTCCCGCCGCCGCTCGCCCAGCTCGTCCGGGAACACCCACTTCTTGAAGCCCCAGAACCGGAAGAACATGGCCAGCAGCATGCCGATGATCGAGCCGCTCGCGAAGTCCGCGATCTCCTGGACCAGGAAGGTCACGTGCGGGACCTCGAGGTCGAGCACGTACCGCGAGACGATCAGCGGGATCAGGTTGACGCCCACCGCGATGCCGCTGATGACGAAGAACAGCGCGGCTTCGTGGTGCCGCTCGCGTCCGCCGCGGGTCCGGAAGGACCACTCGCGGTTGAGGATGTAGGACACGATGGTCGCGACGATGATCGCGATCGCCTTCGCCGTCGTCGGTTTCGGCTCCAGCACCGTCAGCTTCAGCGTGTACCAGACGCCGTTGTCGACCAGGAACGTCGTGCCGCCCACGATCGCGAACTTCAGCAGCTCCCGGTGCTTGATCAGCACCGAACGCAGTGGCTCCGGCGTGCGCTTGAGCACGGTTTCCACAACGGTCACACCACGCAGTCTAGGAGAACATGGCGTTCACCCGTGGTGCAGGCGGCTCAGCTGTCGTGAATGTCCGGATATCGGGCGGGCTCGTCAGCCGGTCAGCCAGCCGAAAAGTTTCTCGGGGGTGACGGTCGGCGGCTTGGCCCCGGGCTTCCCGCCGGACCGCGGCGGTGCGCTCGTCGTGGTCGAGGACACCGGCGGCTCGCTCGACGGCTCCTCCGTCGTCGTCACCGGTGGTTTCGACGTCGGCTTGCTCGGCGTCGGCTTCGGCTTCGACGGGGTCAGCTTCGGGATCGACGGCGTCGTCGGGGGCACCGGATCCTTGCCGCACCAGTGACGCCAGCAGCCGAAGTCCACCGTCACCGGCGGCGCCGTCGCCCGGCCGAGCTGGGCGTTGATCGTCACCCGGCCGTCGTTGGGACGGCCCTTCAGCCGCACCCACAGGTTCACGTGCTGGCCCGGCGCCACCGCGCTCTTCGTCGTGCAGCTCGCGGCGACGTCGGTCGTCGTGCAGGGGAAGCCGCGCAGGCTCCACCACTGCTGGAGCGGGGCGTCGAAGGTGACCGTGACGGGCTTGGTCGTCTCGCCGGTGTTGCGGACCCGCACGTAGACCAGCGGGTGGTGGTTCCAGGGGAACGCCGAGAGCCCGTCGCCCTGGGCTTCCAGGACCACGGCGTCCGGCGGGACCTTCACGGTGACCTTGACGCTCACGTCGACGGAGATCTGCACGCCGGCCGTGACCGACCCGGTCACCGTGCCGCCTTCGGCGTCTTCGTCGGCCTGCAGGCGGAAGTTCAGCGTCGCGCTCTGGCCGGGTTGCAGGCCGGCGCCGGTCATGCAGGTGACCGTGCCCTCGCCGCCGGGGCAGTTCACCGAAACCGGGCCCGGGACCTGCGCGCGAGCCGCCGGCGCGCCGCCACCGCCGGTGCCGACCGCACGCACCCCGCGCGGCAGCTTCAGCGCGACGGCCACCGGCTCGGACACGCTGCCGCCGTCGTTGCGCACGGTGATCGGCAGGTTGGTCGCGGTACCCGGGCTGAGCTCGACGCCGTCGGGCGGGGTCGTCGCGGACATCGACGGCGGCGCCGGTGCGGGCGGGGCCGGCGTGGATGGCGGGGCCGGGGCCGGAGGGGCGACCGGCGGCGGGGCGGGCTCGACGGGCGGCGCGGGGGGCGGGGCGACGGGTTCCGGGGCCGGGGGCTGGGGCTG
>NZ_BNAW01000015.1 GCF_014654205.1 Amycolatopsis bullii | reverse complement strand
CCTCCCGTCCTTCGCAGCTCAACCCCGTGGACGACCCGCCAGCATCTCCATAAACAGCGACCGAGCGCAGATCTCAATCAGCGGCCAGGGCGTCCAGAATGACGGAGCGGCCACTCCTCGGAAGCCACCTCGAAGGCAAGAAACCATCAGCCACACCCCATCGCCCTGGGCATCCAGGACACCCCGTCCTGAACACCGACAATCTTATGGAGGAAACCATGACGACCACGCACACACTGGAAACACCCGAAGCCGACATCGTCTACGACGTGCACGGCCCGGCGCCCGCCGAGAGCCCGCGGCCACCGCTGGTGATGCTCGGGCAGCCGATGACCGCCGAGGGGTTCGGCACACTGGCGTCGCACTTCGCCGACCGCACCGTCGTCACCTACGACCCGCGCGGGCTCGGGCGCAGCGTCCGCAAGGACGGCCGGGTCGACCACGTGCCCGCCGTGCAGGCCGAGGACGTCCACGCCGTCATCCGGGCGCTCGGGGCCGGTCCCGTCGACGTGTTCGGGAGCAGCGGGGGTGCGGTCGCCGGGTTCGCGCTGGTCACGGCGCACCCGGAGGCCGTCCGCACCTTCGTCGCCCACGAGCCGCCGCTCAACGGTTCGCTTCCGGACGCCGCCGCGGCGGAGCGGGCCGGCCGGCTGATGCGGGAGGCCTACCAGACCAAGGGCTTCGGTGCCGGCATGGCGGCGTTCATGGCGCTGGGGGCGTGGGAGGGCGAGTTCACCGACGCCTATTTCGCGCTCCCGCCGGCGGACCCGGCCCAGTTCGGACTGCCTGCCGAGGACGACGGTCGTCGTGACGACCCGGTGCTGAGCGAACGTTCCGTCGGGGTGACCGGCTACCGGCTCGACGTCGAAGCGCTCGCCGCGGCGCCGACTCGCATCGTCGTCGCCGTCGGTGAGGAAAGCCGGCAGGTGTTCACCGGGCGTGCCGCGATCGGCACGGCCGAGCTGCTCGGACAGGAAGCGACCGTGTTCCCGAGTCACCACGGCGGGTTCCTGGGCGGCGAGTTCGGTTACGCCGGCCAGCCGGAGGCCTTCGCCGAGAAACTCCGGGAGGTCCTCGAAGTCTGAGCCCGCACCTCTCCACCATCCGCCGGACTCAATCAAACGTCTAGTTGACAGAGTCGTCCGGTTGGTTGACGATGGCTGCGTCACGGTCGCCGCGGGGAGGAGAGGTCCGTCGTGGAAAAGCACGCGCTCAGGTGGTGGGCACTGGCGGTCGCGGTGCTCGCGGTGCTGGTGGACATGATCGACAACCAGATCGTCGCGGTGGCCTTGCCGACCATCCGGCGGGAGCTCGGCACCGGCGAGTCCGCGCTGCAGTGGATCTCGGCGGGGTACGCGCTGGGCTTCGCGCTCACGCTGATCACCGGCGGACGGCTGGGCGACCGCCACGGCACGAAGAAGCTGTTCGTGGCGGGCATGCTCGTGTTCACGGCCGCCTCGCTCGCCGCCGGGCTCGCCGGGCACGTCGGCGTGCTGATCGCCGCGCGGGTGGTGCAGGGCGTCGGGTCCGGGCTGATGGTGCCGCAGGTGCTGTCCTTCGTCCACGCGGAGTTCGACGAGCGGGAGCGGCCGAAGGCGATGACCTGGTACGCGGCCGCGTTCCCGGTGGGCGGGCTCGCCGGGCCGCTGCTGGGCGGCGCGCTGACCGAGGCCGACCTGTTCGGCACCGGCTGGCGGGCGATCTTCCTGGTGAACCTGCCCCTCGGCGTGCTCGCGCTGGCCGGTGCCCTGGTCACCATGCCGGGCCGGCCGGGGTTCGCCCGGCACCGGATGGACCCGGCCGGGCTGGCGTTGCTGACCGCCGCGCTGTTCGCGGTGTTCTACCCGCTGGTGCAGGGGCGCGAGCTGGGCTGGCCGGTGTGGTCGATGGTGCTGCTGGCCGCCGCTCTCCCGTTGTCCGGTGTGTTCGCGTGGCACCAGCGGCGCCTGTTCCGCCGCGGCGGGGAACCGTTGCTGCCGCCGGACCTGCTGCGGCAGATCGCCGGCAGCCAGGCCGTCCTGCTCTGCGTCAACACCGGGGTCGGCGTGTTCTTCGTCCTGACCCTGCACCTGCAGCTCGGGCTCGGCTTCTCGCCGTGGGAAGCGGCGTTGACGTTCGCGCCGTCGACGCTCGGCATCGTCGCAGGCAACGTCCTGGCCATGCGCCTGGCCCCGAAGCTCGGGCGGGTGTTCACCGCCGGCGCCGTCGCGGTGCTGCTGGCCGGGCTGGTGCTGATCGCGGTGCTGGTGTCCTCCTTGGACTCCGCGTTGAGCGGGTGGGCCCTGCTGCTGCCCGTGGTCGCCGTCGGGCTCGGCATGGGCGCGGTGCTGAACGCGCTGTTCGCCGCCTCGATGGCCGGGATCCGGCCGGAGCAGGCCGGCGCGGCCTCCGGCGTCGTGAACACCACCGTGCAGCTCGGGACGGCGACCGGGATCGCCTTGTGCGGCACGGTTTTCTTCGCCCGGCTGGACAGCGGATCCGCCGCCGCGACGGCGGGCGCGCTCGCGGTCGGCGCCGGTGTGCTCGTGGTCGCGCTCGCCCTGACGGCGGTTCACCCTTCTGTTCGGCAGAGTCAAGTGGTTGGTTGACGTATAGTCGCCGCGTGACCGCGTCGAAGCCCCGCCGTTCGCCGAAGCCCCAGGAGCGCCAACGCGATCCGGAGCGCACCCGCCGGCTGATCCTGGAGGCGGCGGGCGCGGAGTTCGCGGCGAAGGGCTACGCCGGCGCGCGCATCGCGGCGATCGCGGCGCGGGCCGGGGTGAACCAGCAGCTGATCTCGTACTACTTCGACGGCAAAGAAGGCCTATACCGCGCGATGTCGGACGAGTGGGGGCAGCGGCAGAGCGAGCTGATGGCCCCGGACCTCCCGCTGTCCGAACAGGTCCGGCGGATGGCCCTGGAAGCCCTCGCCAACCGCGACGGCGTCCGGCTGCTGGCCTGGTCGGGGCTGGAGTACGAGAGCCCGGAAACCGACCCGGACCACGCCCCCCGTGCGCAGCGCCTGGCGGGGACGGTGGAGCAGATCAAAGCGCTGAAGGCCGAGGGCCGCCTCCCGGACTGGGCCGACCCGGAGTGCCTGACGGTGCTCCTGATGGCGGCGGCCATGGCCCCGGTGACGCTGCCGCACGTGGTGGCCGGCCTGACCGGCGCAGAGGGCGACTCGCCCGACTTCGTCCGGCGGTACGCCGACCAGCTGGCCAGGCTGATCGAGCACCTGGGACCGTGACCGTCCTCAGTGCGTGACGGCCTCCGAGGTGGCGGTGGCGCCAGACCCGGCCGGCCCGGACCCGGGCGCACCGGACGGCGCGCCAAGCGCCAACCCGGCAACCAGAGCGAGCACGACGACGAACAGCGCCACCCGGACAAGGGCGGCAAGGGAACAGACGACCATCATGGCAGGCTCCTCGGAATTCCCCGTTGAACGGGATTCGCTTGGCCTCGCGGACTTCCGCGAGATTCGGTCTGCTTCGATGGTGCGCGCCGGAACCGGGCGGCAACAGCCGTTTCCCGTTGCCGGGAACGGCTTTCCCCGGGGAAACCCGGCCGGGCCGGATCCGCGGCCTGCGCGGTGCTACGGCGTGGGCCGGCAGCCCGCTTCTTGAGCCACCGGCCACCGCCTCCCTCCGAGCCGGAGCGAGCAGCGAACAGCGAGCAGCCGGCTGTCCGCTCCGTGCTCCCCTCGCCGTGACCGCCACCGTCCACGATGCCGTATCCGGCGGGGGTGCGACACGACAAAAACACGACACTTCGCGTCCGGCCCGAAGCCTCCGAAACCCACTCGGCGGCACGTCCGGACCGGCTGATCAGCGGTGTCCGTGCCATCATCGGGCATGGTCACCAGTGAACCCGAGCTCAACAGCGGGGTGCTGCCCGGGAACGTGCGCGCCGACGACTGGATCATGCTCGTGCTCGCCGCCGGGTCGGTCGGGTTGCTGGGGTTCATGGTGCTCAGCCCGCCGGCGCGGGACGTCGGGCTCGTCCTCTTCGCCGTCGACTGCGGGATCTGCGGGATCTTCCTGCTCGAGTTCCTGTGGCGGTGGCGGAAACGGCGGTGGGCCCGGAAGTTCCTCGTGCGCAACTGGTACGAGCTGTTCGCCATGATCCCGGTCGCGCACCCGGCGATGACCGCGCACAAGTTCGTCAGTGTCGTGCTGCTGCTCGTGCGGATCGGGCGGGCCGCAGACCGGGCCGTCGGCGAGCAGTTCACCTACCGGCTCGTCGACAAGCTCTCCGAGCCGATCGTGAAGGCGATCAAGAAACCGGTGACCATCGCGGTGCTCGACGAGGTCGTCAAGGTGCTGGAAACCGGCAACTACCCGGAGAACCTGGCCAAGTCGCTCGGGGCGCACAAGGACGAGCTGCGCTCGATCATCGCCGAAAAGATCGCCGCGGACCCGCAGCTCGGGAAGCTCAAGCGGCTGCCGTTCCACGACGAAATCGTGCGCGCCTGTGTCGACACCTCGTTCCGCGTGCTCCTGGAGGTCCTCCTCGATCCGCGGATCGACGACTTCTTCTCCGCCGTCGTCCGCGAGAACCGCGAGCAGATCCGGCTGGCCGTGCAGCTCGGGCTCAACGAAGTCGACGACGAAGCCGGGGAAAAGGTCCTGCCGGTGCGCACCCAGCGCACGGCCGCGCACGAGTACGACCGGCTGCATCCGGGTTCACGCCCGTAGGTACTCGCTCAGGCGGGCGGCCGCGTCGAGCATCGCCAGGCCGCGGGCGGTCAGCCGGTCCTGCCAGGTTTCGAGCGCCTCGGCCAGGGAGTCCGTGCCGCCCGCGGTGCGGACCTGCGCGACCACCGTGGCGATGTGGGCGAGCGGGTAGCCGCCGCGGCGGAGCAGGTGGGCCAGTTCGGCGTCGCGGATGTCGGACGGCTGGAAGACCCGGTGGCCGGTCGCCCGGTTCCGCGCCGGCACCAGGATGCCCGCGCGTTCCCACGCCCGCACGGTCGCCGCGGTGACGCCGAGGTGGTGCGCGAGCTCGCCGATCGACCAGCCGGTCGCGGCCGGTTCGCCGACCGGCCCGGTCGTCAGCGGCCCGATCGCCTTCCGGACCGTGTTGAGGGTTTCGCGGTCCCGGAGCAGCTGCTCGTGGCCGCGGTCGACGAGCGTCAGCGCGCGGCCGAGGTCGTCTTCGTTGACCGCGTGCATGATCCCGCCCGCCGTCGCGTGCCCGTAGGCCGGGACCAGGGCGAGGAACGCCCGCAGTGCTGCGGCGTGCCTTTCCGTGTAAATCCGGTAGCCGCTCGGGGTGCGCGCGGCCGGCAGGAGGAAGCCGTCCTGTTCGTAGTTGCGGACCGCCTGCGTGGAGATGCCGTGCTCGCGGGCGAGGTCCGCAGGTCTCAACCGAGTCTTCAAGGATACGATTCAATCACATGGACATCACGGACTTCACCGCCGAACTGCTCGGGCTGGGCGAGCCCACCCACTTCGAGCCGGCCTGTGCGCGGCTCCGCAACGACCTCTTCGCCCGGCTCGCCGAGCACGGCTTCCGGTCGATCGCGCTGGAGACCGACCGGGTGGCCGCGCTCGACGGCGGCTTCTCGCACGACCTGGGCGAAGTGGACGCCAACCGGCAGCTGCTGAAGTGGCTGCGCGAGTACAACGAGACCGCCGAAGAACCGCTCGCCTTCCACGGCTTCGACGCCCCGACGGAGACCTTCAGCGCCCCCAGCCCGCGTACCTACCTCGAACACGTTCGCGACTACCTGGGCCTCGACGTCGACATCGCGGCCCTGACCGGCGACGACGAGCGGTGGAGCCGGTCCGAGGCGATCCTCGACCCGGCGCAGACACCCGGCGCGTCACCCGAGGCCCGCGAGCTGCGGGTGCTCGCCGACGACCTGCTCGTCGCCCTCCACGCCCGAGCGCCGCGGCTGGACGCTGACTGGTGGCGGGCCAAGACCCACGCCACCGCCGGACGCGGCCTGCTGCGCTACCACGCGGCATCGGCCGTGCCGGGCGACCGGGAAACGAGGATCGCGCGCCTGTCGGGCGTGCGCGCGGTCCTCATGGCCGAGAACCTCCTGGACATCCGCGCCATCGAGGCCCGCCGCGGTCCGACGTTGGTGTTCTCGCACAACGTCCACCTGCAGCGCACGGGGTCGGGCGCGGGCGCGATCGTCGGCGCCCTGCTCGGCGACCGGTACGCCTTCATCGCCGGCAGCCTCGGCCACAGCGAGGCGATCGGCGTCCGCGAGCCGGCTCCGGACACCTACGAGGGCCGTCTGCAGCGTGGCACGAAGACCTGGCGGCTGGCCGACGTCCCGGACGGCCGCAAGCGCACCGACACCAAGCCCGAACGCGGCTACTTCGGCCTCGACGCCGACCTGCTCGAAGGTGCCACAGCGGTGTGGCACCTCGCCTGAGGTGCGGCAGCCCCCGCACCGGGGCGGGTGCGGGGGCTGCCGGGTCCTCGGGTTACGGGTAGCTGACCACGTTGACCGGCACCGTGCCCGAAGGCGTGGTGCCGCCGGTGTCGTTGATGACGTGCGTGATCGTGCCGCGGTAGTTGAGCGACACCGTCAGCAGGCTGTGGAACCGGACGCCGCTGGTGTTCGGCACCTCGAACGCGTGGTAGCTGGACACCGCCGGGTTCGTGTCGAAGAAGCAGTAGCTGCCGAGACCCCACGCCTCATGGGACGTCACGTTCGCCCCGACCTTGTACGCGGCATACCCGGCGACACCCGAGGGCGCGTTCCACGACGCCTGGTCGGGCACGTCGTAGGGCATCTCGTTCTGGAAGAAGATCGTCCGGCCGCCCTGGCCGTTCCAGATCACCTGGTACTTCTGGTAGTGCTCGACGAACAGGCCGGTGGCCAGCACGTTCGCGCCGTTCACCACGAGCCCGGTGTCGGCCGTGTTCGTGGTCCAGCCGTAGGTGCCCGCGTTGCCGTGGTCGGCGCGCCACGCCCAGATGTGGTCGATGATCGTGTTGGCGCTGTTGACGATCAGGCTGTTGGTCGCCTTGCCGGCGATCGCGCCGCCGATCCGGAAGAACACGTCCTGGATCGTCGTCGGGTTCCCCGCGTGCGACGCCGACGAGCCGGACTGGCCGACCGTGAGCAGCGCCTGCGAGTTCGTCGTGCCCGCGTCGAAGAGCAGGCCCTTGAGCCGGACGCCGTCCACATCGGACACCTGCATCGCGTTGACGCCGTTGTCGGGCACCAGGGTCGGGTAGCCGATACCGAGGATCGTCGTGTTCGCGCGGGTCACGTTGAGCGTCTGGTTGAGGTGGTAGACGCCCGGCGTGAAGAACAGGTTGCAGCCCGCGGAAAGCGCGTTGTTGATCGACGCGGCCGTGTCGCCGGACTTGACGACGTAGAACTGGCTCATCGGCGCCGACGTGCCCGGGGTGCTGCCGTTCGCCCAGCTGGGGCCGGACGCGTTGGTGCGCAGGGACGGCAGGAACACGCGGTACTTGCCGGTGCCGTCGACGTAGAGGTAGGGCACGTCGCGGGAGACCGGGGTCGTGGCCAGGGTCGTCTCGGGCGGGTTCGGGAACGTGGTCGCCGGCGCACCGCTGGTGCCGGAGAAGACCATGTTCCAGACGCCGCCGTTCCAGCTGCCGAGCTGCGAGTCGCGCGTGTACCACTGCTGCTGCGAGACCGACGCGGCCTGGCCGGCCACCTTGGTGTCGGCGATGTAGCCGCCGCTGGCGAAGCCGTAGCTCGCCGGGTACAGCTGCAGCCCGCCGCGGACGTCCATCCGGCGGAACGGCGCGGCCTGCGCGACCGCCCAGCGCTCGTTGCCGCCGGAGGGGTTGACCGCCATGTTCTCCGCCGAGCGCCAGAAGTTCTGCAGCGCGACGCCGTTGTCGGAGGCGTTGAAGGCGTCGACGGTGACGTCACCGTTGATCAGGACGTCGCCCGGGTTCTGGCCGAGGCCGGCCACCGAGGTGTAGAAGCCGACGTTGTCGTGCACGTTGTTGTAGGTGCCCGGCTTGAACAGGTGCGCGACGCGCCGGTCCGCCATCTGCGCGGTCAGCGTGTCCTTCTGGTTGTTGAAGTCGGTGTCCAGCTGCGCCTGGATCGTCGCCGCGGACATGCCCGGGTCGAAGATCCGCACGTTCGGCCCGAAGTTCGGGGTGTCGGACTGCGTCGGGCAGCCGGCCTGGGTGCCGATCGTGTAGGTCGCGCTCGACACCGGGGACGTCGTCGACCCGGACTTGAGCGCGATCGCGTTGACCGTGCGGGAGTTCGGGACGCTGATCGGTCCACTGTAGAGCGTCGAGGACGCGGTGGGTGTCGAGCCGTCCACCGTGTACCGGATGGTCGCGCCCGCGGTGGCGCTGCTGATCGTCACCGTTTGCGCGCTCGAGTAGGTGCCTCCGGGCGGGCTGAACGTCGGCGCGGCGACCGTCGTCGTGCTGCCGCCGCCGACGGTGTAGCTGAAGTGCGGGGTGTCGTACTGCGGGCCGTTCTTTTCGTAGGTGAACCAGTAGTCGAGGACGTTTCCGCTGCTCAGACCGTTGACGGTGGTCCGCCAGGTGCCGGAGCCGTTGGTCATCCGGACGTTCTGCTGGCCGACGCCGGGAACGCCGGTGTAGTGGACGTCCACGTACAACGCGGGGGTCGTCGGGGTGAAGTTGATCTGCACCTGACTGGCGCTGGGCTGCGTGACGCTCTGGGTGTAGTCGTCCGCCGCCAGCGCGGCCGGGGCGCTGAGCCCGGCCGCCATGAGCACTGCCGAGGCGACGAGCGCGAGGCCCGGGCCGCGTCGTCGTAACTTGTCCAAGGTCCGGTTCACGCCGTGACACCTCCGCCGTTGGGGATCCACGCGCCATTTGTTGCGAGTCACAACAAAGTAGCTCCCGTTCAGCGGGCCCTCGATAACTTTTTGGTAACACTTGTCTGGACCAATGCGGCTACCCGGGCGTCCGCCGGACCGGCTCCCCGAGCGCCGCGGTCAGCTCCGCGCCGATCCGGGTGAGGAGGTCGCCGAAGACGCAGACGTCTCCTCCCACGGGTGGCCGAACGTGCCCAGGCGGAGATCCCGGGTCAGGTGGAGGTGGTAGTCGCCGTCCGGGAAGACGGCACCGGGCCAGCGCGGTCCGGCGCCGTCGGCCCGCGCGGGGTCGAAGCGGTAGCCGACGTGCTGCCAGTCGAGCCAGTACAGCGCCTCGCCCGGTTCGACGGACTCGCGGAGTCCCTTGTGGACGATGTCGGACAGCGCGTCCAGCTGCGGGTCGTCGAGGTCACCGACGTGCCAGGTCGCCGAGCCGGGCGGTTCGGTGATGCCGGGGAACTCCCGGATGTCCGGCCGGAAGGCGAACCGCTGCTCGAAGCGCGACCAGATCTCGTCGTGTTCGGGTGTGGCGAAGAGGGCCTGCACGGGGCGGGTGCGCGCCGGTTCGCCGGGCGAGGTCAGGTGGTGGCGGGCGACCGTGGTGATCGGGCGCAGCCCGGCCGCCTCGAAGGCGGCTTGCAGGTCGCCGGTGGCCTCGACGAGCAAGAACCGCACGTCCGGGTGGCGCCAAAATGCCGGTGGGCCACCTCGCCGTGCGTGCCGTAGTGGGTCCGGACGACCGGGCCGTCCCGCTCGATCACCGCGCCGATCGGCGGCACCGCCGGGACCCAGCCGCGCAGTTGGTTCAGTCCCTCTTCCACGACGCCGATCCTCCCCGGTCGGGTGACGTTCGCGCAGCGCATTTTCGCCGGTCAGCGCGGGGGGTAAGGATGTCGGCATGCTGGACACCGAAGTCCTGGCGCGGACGGCCCCGCGCGCGCTCGACGTCGTCACCCCGCTCGGCGCCGTGCGGTTCGCGGCCCGCGTCGGGGGCTGGGACGTGCCCGCGAGACCGGAGCTCACCTGGGACCTCGACTCCGGTGCGCGGCTGTGCCGGTGGCGGTCCGACTCCGCGCGGCTCGACGTGCTGAGCGGGCGCACCGCGTCCGGACCGCCCGGGATCGCCCGCGAAGTCACCATCTTCCGGGTGCTGGCGCGCGAGGACGTCGGCGAGTTCGTCGTCGAAGCCGAGCTGACCGGCGCGCCGCGCGAAGACCGCACCTGGGAAAGCGCCTTCACCGCCGAGACCGCCGACGCCGTGGTGAGCGTCGGCGGCCCCAGCGCCGACCGGCTGCGGCGGTGCTCGCGGGCCGGGCAGCACGTGCCCCCGTACTGGTCGCGGCTGGTCGGCGGGGACGCCGTCGAGCGGACCGGCGGCCGGCTCACCTGGCGGCTGCCCCGGGTCGACCGCGGCGACTACGCCGAGCTGTGGGTGACCGTCGCGTGGAGTGCGGCGGGCGGGGACCCGGGCCGCGCCGTCGACCTCGACGCGGGCCGGGTCATGCGGGAGCTAACCCAGTGAAATCCGGTCCAGATCCGGGGCCCCGCCGCGGTCGTTGCCGATCCGGATCGTATTGGCGCCCGCGGTCAGCGGCACCGGGACCGAAGTGGTGTACGGGGTGTTGTTCCCGACGCCGCTGACCTTGACCTCCGCCGGCGCGCCGCCGTTCACCGACACGAAGTACGACCGGTCGCCGTTGACGGTGAAGTCCAGGTACAGCGTGTACTGGCCGGCCGCGGGCACCGTCACGCCGGGGAACGTCACCGCCGCGCCCGGCCCGATGTTGCGCACCTTCTGCCCGCCCGAGCACGGCGAGCAGCCGGTGACGCCGGCGTCGCCGATGTCGTTCGCCGAGTCCTCCGCCTCCCGCATGAACACCCGGTCCGCGGGCCGCTGCTTCACCTGCACCGGCTTGCTGACGGACTTCGCGCGCCCGAGCGTCCGGAACGACGCCGTCACCGGGATGCTCACGTCCTGGGCCGCCGGCGCGGTCACCGTCCACGAGCCGCTCAGGACCTGGCCGAGCCCCAGCGTGGACGTCGTCGCGGGACTGCCCGTGACCGTCCAGCCCGGCGGGACCACCGGGGCCAGCGACACCTGGTCGATCGGGTCGTCGACGTCCAGCCGCAGCGACGCGTCGATCCGGATCGACTGCTGACCGGGCGAAACCCATTGGATGCCGGCGGGTTGCACGGTCAACGTCGTCTTCGGCGTGGACGACTCGGGCGGCATCGGCGCCACCGCGATCCGGTCGAGGTCCGCCGTTCCGGACACCTTGATCGTGTTCGCGCCGGCGTTGAGCGGCACCGGGATCGCCGCCGGTGCGGTGACCGGGATCGGCGCCGCGCCGTTGACGCTCACTTGGAGGGTGCCCGGCCCGGTGGTGTCCAGCTGCAGCCGGGACGGGCCGGTGGCCTGGACGTTCCGGAAGACGACCGCGCCGCGGTCGAGGCCGGTCACCGCGTTCGTGCCCGAGCAGGCCTCGCACCACACCGGCGTCGCCTTGCCCTCGAAGCCGTTGCGCCACGACTCCGCTTCCAGCGGCACCTCGCCGCGCGGGTCGGGGTAGCCGTAGGCGACGTCGATCTCGTCGAGCGCGAGCTGCCGGTAGAACGGCTTGGCCTGCGGCCCCGACCACGTGTTCAGCACCTCGAGCTGCAGGTACCGCGCGTGCACCTCGCCGACGTCGATGAACTGGACGCCGCGGCTGCTGGGCAGGGCGCCGGTGCGGACCGTGCGCCAGGTCTTGCCGTCGTCGCTGGCGTGGACGCGGTAGTCCTTGATCCGGGCGGAGTCCTCGGCGCGGCCGAAGGATTCCCGCGCGTACGTCGGCGAAGACTCGCGCTCGTGCACCGCGAGGTAGGCCGTCGACCGCTTCCGGCCGAGGTCCAGCGTCACGGACACCGGGAGCCGGCCGCCCGCGTCCCAGTAGTTCAGGTAGCTGCCGTCGACGAGGTTCGCGGCTGTTGCCGCGTTGGCCGACGCGGTCGCCTTGATCGTGCTCTTGTCGTAGAAGTACTGCTGCCCGGCGGTGTCCACTTTGAACACGGTGTCGTAGGCGTCCCAGTCCTGCATGTCCAGAATGGACAGATAGCCGCCGGACTGGGCGAACCGCATCGGCTTCCCGGTGCGCAGGTCCGACACGCCGGTGACGTGGTAGCCGTTGTCGCGCAGGCGGACCAGGTTCGTCGACGGCCGCGTGACGACGTGCACGTACTGTGTCTTGCCCTTGACGGTGATGACGCCGTGGGCGCCGTCGTTCCAGAACCCGGGCTGCATCCCGCCGTACAGGTAGCCGCCGCCCTCGGTGCCGGTCAGCGACTCCTTGATCGGCTGCGTCCAGGACGCCATGAAGTTGTTGAACGCCTCCTGCTGCGGCGGGAACCTGCCGTTGAGCATGGCGGTTTCGGCCATCAGCGACTTGATCGACGAGCCCGCGTTCGTGATGTACCGGCCGGTGGAGAGCCGGAAGTCGACGGCCTGGTCGCCACCGCTGTACCACCAGTCGCCGTTGGTCGGCAGTTTGTAGTCCGCCTCGGTGAGCCGCGGCAGCGGCGTGTAGATCGCCTGCGGGTAGTCGTAGGAGGGGGTCATGCCGGTCTTCTGCTCGTTGCTGACCGTGTCCATGATCGGCGTGTCCTCGTTGTTGTTGCTCAGCAACCAGGACGGCCGCTTCTCGCGGATGTGTTCGTAGAGCCCGTGCTGCTCCCAGTACTCGTTGTCGTTGTCGATCCAGAAGCCGGCGAGGTCCGCGTACCGGTCCATGACCTCGTCGAACAGGTCGTAGGAGAACTCGCCGAAGCCGGGCCGGGTCGTCAAGTCGACTTGGTGGCCCTTGTAGGCGGAGTAGGCGGCCGAGTCGAGCGATTCGTGGCCGGTCTCGTTGTGCCACTGGGGATCGTCGGTCAGGTAGAGCATGACCCGAACGCCCTTGGCCCGGCCCGCGGCGATCAGCTCGCCGAGGAAGTCGCGCTGCGTCGAGCAGCTGCCGGGGATCTTGGACGGCCACGGCCGTGCGTAGCCCAGCCGGCTGTGGAAGGTGGTGAGGACGACGTAGGACGCGCCCAGCTTCGTGGCTTCGTCGATCCAGTAGTCCGGTGTCCAGCCGCCGTCGGTGACGTCGCGCTCCCAGGCGGCGCAGTCGGTGTGCTGCGGCGCGGTGAACATGCCCCAGTGCAGGAACAGCCCGGCCGTCGAGGCCCGCAGCCAGTCCTGGCGTGGGTGGTACAGCTCGGCGTTCGCGGGACTGACCAGGCTCGCCACCAGCGCGACGGCGGCGGCGAGGCAGGCAAGCAGTCGGATTCTCAAGGGACCTCCTCGTCCGGAGAGATCCGATGATTAGTTCCTGATATATCGTACGTCAAGCGAAGATGCCGCTCATCGGCACACAGTCGTCTGATCTGTCACAAATCCGGGCCCGCGTTCGTCAGGGTGGTGATCGCACCGCGAAAGGACGAACCCGTGAACGAGGAGCTCCTGGCCCGCAGCTTCGAAACCCACCGCGACCACCTGCGCTCGGTCGCCTACCGGATGCTGGGTTCGCTGACCGAGGCCGAGGACGCCGTCCAGGAAACGTGGCTGAAGCTCAGCCGCAGGGACACGGCGGCCGTCGAGAACCTGGCCGGGTGGCTCACCACCGTCGTCGGGCGGGTCTGCCTCGACATGCTGCGCTCCCGGAAGGCCCGGCGCGAGGAGCCGTGGGAGTCGCTGGTGCCGGACCCGATCGTCAGCCGCGAGGACGACGGCCCCGAGCACGAGGCGCTGATGGCGGACTCGGTCGGCCTCGCGCTGCTGGTCGTGCTCGACACGCTCACCCCGGCCGAACGGCTCGCGTTCGTGCTGCGGGACATGTTCGGGCTGCCGTTCGAAGAGATCGCCTCGATCGTCGGCCGGTCCGAGGCGGCGACCCGGCAGCTCGCGAGCCGCGCCCGGCGGCGGGTGCAGGGTGCCCCGGTCGCCCCGGACCCGGATCTGGGCCGCCAGCGCGAAGTCGTCGACGCCTTCCTGGCGGCCGCCCGCGGTGGTGACTTCGACGCGCTCGTCTCGGTCCTGGACTCCGACGTCGTGCTGCGGGCCGACCACGGCGCGGCCCGGGGCGGCTCGACCGAAGTCCGCGGCGCGGCGGCGGTGGCGAACCAGGCACTGACGTTCTCCCGCCTCAACGCCGGCGGCGGCGTCGTGCACCGCGCACTGGTCAACGGCGCGGCAGGCGTGGTGGCCACCCGCGACGGCCGGCCGTCCTCGGTGCTGGGCTTCACGGTCGCGGGCGGCCGGATCGTCGAGATCGACATCCTCGCCGACCCGGACCGCTTGAGCCGGCTGGACCTCGCCGTCCTCGACTGACCCGTCGTGAGTGGTAAAGCGGGTTCTAACCCGCCTGAACACTCACGAGCGCGCCGTGCTCGTCGGTGATCAGGGCGATCTGGCCGGTGTCGTCGAAGTGCAGGTACCGGCGCCTGCCGTCCGCGTACTGCCGCACCGCGCCCGCCACCACGACCACCAGCTCGCCGTCCTCTATGGCGTAGTGGTCGTCCGGGGTCAGGACTTCGTGGATGTGCGCGCCGTTGGTGATCAGGGTGCGGACGCGGCGGCCGGTGTGGTCGTAGCTGTAGAGCGCGTTGACACCGTCGTTGCCGTGCACCCCGCGCAGCCGGCCGAACGCGTCCCGGATTTCGCTGCCGGACGGCGGTTCCGGGGACGGACCCGGCTCGAGTTCACGCAGCAGCCCGCCCGGTCCGGTGAGCACGTGCCGCCCGTCGGTGAAGTGCTCGCTGACGCCGTTCGCGTAGTGCACCGCGGTGCGGTGGCCGCGCACGTCGAAGTCGACGGCGTCGACGAACCCGGGCACGCTCACCAGCCTGGCGACCTCGTCGTACTGGTGGTGCACGGTCAGCCGCCCGTCGCCGGCGTCGGGGTAGGTCACCGCCGAGATCCGCCCGTCGGCGCGGCGGGTCACGTCGAGCCGGTACTCGACGGCGACGTGCGCCGGGCGCCAGCGCTTCTCCGCCGGCCGCCCCAGTGCGTCGTAGCCGAACTGGGTCACCCCGCATTCGTCGGCGACGCGCACCAGGCGCCCGCAGCTGTGCGGCCCCGCGCCGAGCGGGACCGGCAGCCCGCCGTCGTGGTGGGTGAACGTGGTGACCGGCGTGCCGCGCGGGTCGTCGACCAGCACCGCGACCACCCGGCCGACGGCGTCGCGGACCCGGAACACCGTGTGCCCGCCCGGGGTCCGCGACTCGACGACGTCTCCCGCCGCGTCCCGGACGTGCACGACACCGTCTTCCCCGCGCAGTTCCCGTCCGAGCAGGTCGCGCACCCCGCGTCCGGGGCCGTGGTCTTCGCGGACCGGAAGCGGGCGGCCCAGTGCGTCGTACCGGAATTCCTCGGGCGGCGGCAGCGGGTCGCCGTCCCGGAACGCCCGGCTGGTGCGGCACACCAGGCCCCGCGCGCAGTACTCGTGGTGCTCGTCGACGACGTCGCCGAGCAGTTCCGCGTGCCGCCGCTCCAGCAGCCGCCCGGCGCCGTCGCGCAGCTCGGCGCTCACCAGCACCTCCGCCTCGCCGGACACCGCCCGCTGCTCGGTGGTGACGCGGGTGCCGTCGTAGCGGTACCGGACGGTCGGCAGATCGGCCGAATCGCCCGGCCGCACGACCGTTTCCGGCCGGCCCAGCGGGTCGTGGGTCAGCGTGGTCACCGCGCCCGCCGGGTCGGTCACCTCGCACACCCGCGCCGTGCGGACGTCGTGGCGGGTGATCGTCACGTTGCCCAGCGGGTCCGTGGCCACCTCGGGGAAGCAGTGGTCGGCGGAGTACCGGACTTCGCGGGCGTGGCCGAGCGCGTCGGTGGTCGTGGTGCGCAGCCCGGCGACGGTGCCGAGCCGCCCGTGGAACGTCGTGACCCACCAGCCTTCTTCGCCGGGACGGCGGTGGTAGCCGTGGTACCGCAGGTCCGGCGGTGACGAGCCGTAGACGTCGGCGACGAGGGCGTCGGTGAGCACCAGCTCCTCCTGCGCGGTGCGGAAGCCGTGCGAACCGGCGCGGCCATCGGGCTCTTCGTCGTACCGGAAAATCTTGTCGGACAGCACTTTCCCGGTGCCGTCCAGCTCGCGGACCCGCGCCGGGAGCGCGGTGAACCGGTGTTCGGGATCGGCGGCGTAGCTGGTCCGGGTCTCGCGCACGACCGGCTCGCGCCCGGGCCGTTCGGTCGTCTCCACCTCCCGGGTCGGGTTCCCGGCCGAATCGAACGCCGTCTCCATCGTGGTGACCGAGACCGGCGTCTCCCGGCGTTCGAACACCGTCGTCACCGACTGCGTCCACTGTGGACGTCGGCGGTGCTCGACGCGGCGGTACGGCCGGTCCGCCGCCGGTGAGCCGTCGAGGCCGTAGGTCTCCTCCTTGGCCAGGTGCCCCTGATCGCCGAACCAGCGCACGGTCCGCAGGGTGGGCGCGTACTCGTCGCCGAGGTCGTCCTGGACCACGCGGCCGAAGCCGGGCGCCCGGCTGTCGTGGTACTCGAACTCCGTGACGCCCATGTGGCCGGTGGCCGATTCGCGCAGCGAGACCCGCCGGACCACCGGCACCGAGGCGACGGTCGCGTACTCGATCGCGGTCCGCAGGCCCAGCCCGTTGTCGATTTCGCACAGCCGTCCGGTGCGGGGCGGGTCTTCGAAGGAGTGGTACGGCACGGCGTCGAGCACGGACACCCCGCCGCCGGAGCGCGCCCGCGCGGTCAGCCGGCCCCGCCGCGGTGGCGGGGCGTCCACGGCGGCGTAGGCCAGCCGCACCACCGGAGCGGCGGTTTCGGCACCGTGGGCGTCGAAACCGGTGAGCGCCACCGACGTCAGCAGGGAGGCGCCGGTGACGTCGTCGGCGTCGTAGCCGAGGGTCCACCGCCGCACGAGCGGCCGCGCCGAGGTGGGCACCCGCAGGTCGATCCGCGCGCACCGCAGGGCGGTCGTGACGAGGGTGCCGTCGCGGCCCCGGCGCAGCACGTCCGGCCGCGGCTCGTAGCCGAACTCCACTTCGTACGGGCCGTAGGAGACGCGCGTGAGGTAGGCCTGGCCGCTGTGGTGCGCCCAGCCGAACGTCGTGGTGACGCCGAAGGCGTCCTCGGTCCGGTCGAGGTACCAGGTGGCGCCGTCGCCGGGGCCGAGGAAGTGCCGCAGGCCGGCGGGCGTGGTGAGCAGGAAGCCGTCACCACGGCGGACGAGCCGGCCCGCCGCACCGGAGGGCGCGTGATCGCCCGCCGTCCCGACGTGCGGCAGCGGGAGGGTGAACCCGCCGCCGAACGGGCCGTTCGGCGCGCCGGTCGCGTAGCGCAGCGCGAGCGCGGGCGCGCTGCCGCCGGGACCGGGCGGCAGGTCGAGTGGCACCGTGATGGAGCCGCCGCCGGTCGCCGGTTCCGGGGTGAAGGCCGCTTCGTGCGTGCTCGACCGGAGCACAACCATGGTGATCTCCCCGATGGATCCGTGACTTCCGGACGGCCAAGTGGGTGAGGCCGGGGCGCCAGATACGTCGTCACCCGTTTGCCGTCGCCGTTATGCATTCGTGACGTCGGTGTCGTATCCCAAGGGCGGCCCGCGGGTCTTTCCCGGGTGCCGTTGGTGATCAGTGGCGGGGGCAGAGGCAGCAGGAGGGTGGACCCGATGGTCGTCAGGTTCGTGCGGGACGAGACCGCGGAAGCAGCGGCGGAGGACGCGAGCACGCTCAACGAACTCCCGGCCCCGCCGAGGCAGTTGCTGGACCGGCACGGAGCCCGCGTGCTCGACCGGGCGACGGCCGTCGTAGCGGCCGGGCAGCCGGCCCCGCGCACCACCGTGTACCGGCCGGGTGTGTTCCTCGCCCCGCAGCGGTACCTGCGCGACCAGCAGACCCTGGGCGCGATCAACGGCGTCCTGGCCCGGATCGGCCTGTACGCCGAACCGGCGGGCGACCGCGACACCGAGGAGACCGCGCGCGCCCGGCAGCTCGAGGAACTGCCCGTCCGCGCCCTGCTGCGCGTCCGTGAAGACGCCGACCCGGTCGTCGTCGACTGCTGGAAAGCGCTGCAGCTGCTGCGGTCGGCGGCGTCGGGCGAGCGGCCCGAGCTCGACCCGGACCTGGTCGCGCGGATTTCGCCGGAGCACCTGCTGTTCACGACGCCGGTGTTCGGCGGGGTGCCGTGGGAGACCAGCGGCCTCGGCGGCACGCCGTGGGAGACCAGCGGGTTCGGCGCGGGCAGCTCCTACGGGCGCACCCGCGGCGCCAACCGGATCCCGGTGACGCTGGCCGCGGCTCCGCCCCACCGCAGCGAGCGGCCGGAGCAGCGGCGTCCGGTGATCGCCGTGCTGGACACCGGCATCGGCCCGCACCCGTGGTTCGGCTTGCCCGACCGCTCCGGACCGCCGCCCGCCGGCTCCGGGCTGGCCATCGCGCCGGACATCCAGGCGGCGATCCTGCAGGCCGAGCTCACCTCCGGGACGACGCTGCCCACCCAGCTGCTCGACGACCACTGGGACGCGCCGACGACCGGCCAGCCGCTGATCGGCGACGTCGACACCGACACCGGGCACGGCCTGTTCATCGCCGGCATCGTCCGGCAGGCCTGCCCCGAAGCCGACACCCTCGCCATCCGCGTGGTGCACAGCGACGGCGTCGCGTACGAAGCCGACGTCCTGCTCGCGCTGCACCTGCTCGCCGACCGCGTCCGGGCCGCGCAGGCGGACAACCGGCCCGAGGACATGGTCGACATCGTCTCGCTGTCGCTGGGCTACTACGAGGAAAACCCGGCGGACGTCGCCTACACCGGCCAGTTCGGCGCGGCCATCGCGGAGCTGCTGGGCCTCGGTGTGCTCGTCGTCGCGGCCGCGGGCAACGACGCCACCACCCGCCGGTTCTACCCGGCGGCCTTCGCCGACCAGCCGCTCGGCGGCGGCAGCGGTCCGCAGGTGATCAGCGTCGGGGCACTCAACCCCGACGTCACCGCGAGCAAGGCGCTGTTCTCCAACGAAGGCCCGTGGGTGCGGGCCTGGGCGACCGGTGCCGGCGTCGTCAGCACCTACCCGACCGACGTCCGCGGCACCGCGGCCGCCGACCACGAGGTCCCGGGCTTCGGCCGCAATTCCTTCGACCCCGACGACTACAGCGCCGGCTTCGCGGTCTGGGACGGGACGTCGTTCGCCGCGCCGCTGGCCGCCGCCGAGCTCGCGAAGGCCCTGCTGCAGTCCGGCGACCTCGCCACGGTCGACCGCGAAACCGTCGTCAAACGCGCGTGGACCGCACTGGGCTCGCTGTGAACGTGGCCAAGACCGACCACGCCCGCGTGGCGACCCTGTTCGACGCCGCGCGGGAGGGCGACCGCGCGGCGCTGGACGAGCTGGTTTCCCTGCTCACGCCCCTGCTCTGGCAGGTCGCGCGCGACCAGGGACTCGACACCGAGCACGCGGCCGACGTCGTGCAGACGACGTGGCTGCGGCTGCTCGGCTCGTTCCGCGAGATCCGCTCGCCGGTTGCGCTGACCGGCTGGCTGATCACCGTCACGAAACGGGAGGCCTGGCGCACGGGGGAAAAGCGCCAGCTCGAGCGGCCGCTGCCGGAACTCCCGGAGCGGCCGGCCGAGGCCTCCCCGGCACCCGAGGAGGGGGTGCTGCGCGAAGACCAGCGCGTGCGCTTGTGGCGCGCGGTGGACAACCTGCCCGAACGCTGCCGCAGCCTGCTGCGGATCGTGGCGTTCGTGCACCGGCCGGACTACGCCGAAGTCGGCGCCCGGCTGGGCATGCCGAGGGGGAGTATCGGCCCGACCAGGGGACGCTGCCTCGCGCGCCTGCGCGAGCAGCTACTCGCCAACGGCGAAGGAGATTGGCTGTGACCACCGTCGAACCACCAGGCGCCGACGAGCCCTTGGACGAGCTCGACTTCCGGCTGCTGGCCGGCGTGCGCGAGCTGTGGGAAGACGCCGACCCGATGCCCGCCACGCTGGTGGACCAGATCCGGTTCGCGATCCGGCTGGAGGACGTCGACCTGGAGGTAATGCGCATCCGGGAGCAGGAGGCGTTGGCGGGTGCGCGCAGTGCCGCCGAGCAGGGCAGGCTCATCACGTTCGACAGCGAGAGCCTGACGATCATGGTGAACGTGAGCGCCGAGCCCGGGGGCACGATCCGCCTGGACGGCTGGCTCACCCCGCCGGCCGAGCACCCGATCGAGGTCCGCGCGAGCTCCGGCACGTTGACGACGACGTCGGACGCGGACGGCCGGTTCGCGGTGAGCGGCGTGCCGCACGGGATGGTCCAGGTGCTGGTGCGCACGGTGGGCCGGTCGAGGACGGTGAGCACCCCGGCGATCGAACTCTGACGCGGGTTCACTCGTCGGTGAGGTCCTCCGCGGGCCACTGCTCGAGGAAGGCGCCGAGGGCGTCGTCGATGAGCGCGCCCCGCGGAGTGGGTTCGTCCCACGGGCCGAGGTGGTCGACGAAGGCGTCGACCAGCACTTCGAGCACGGCTTCCTGCTGGGCGAGCGTCGGCTTCTCCTGCTTTTCCAACGCGGCCAGCAGGTCCGGGGCGCGGTCGGCGAGCAGTTCCACGATGAGCCCGCGGAACCGGCGGGGCAGGGCGTCGACGACCGTCGGCGCGGGGAATTCGTTCGCCATGGTGCTGCAGTCTGCAAGAACTGCCTGATACCGCTGACCCGGAGGTACGATCCGGGGCGTCCTTCCCCGGCCGAAAGGGCAGCCCGTGGTCGCGTCGCCGAGGGTCGAAGACCGGGTCCGCGACCTGCACCGGCGCGCGGTCGCGGCGACCAACAACGGCCAGCCGGTGGTCGGGGGACGCCTGATCCGCAGCGCCGCGCGGCTGCTCGGCCTGCCCGCCGCGCGACCACCGGGCGGGTGGCCCGCCTGGCCCGACCTCGCCACGCGCGTGCTCGGCACCTACGCGGCCGTCGAAACCGCGCTCGGCAACAGCACCCGCGGCCTCGCCCTGCTCGACGAGGCCGACGCCCTCGTGTCGGACGCCGGGCGCGGGATCCTGCGCCAGCAACGTGGTCTCGTGCTCATCCTGATCGGCCGGATGGACGAGGCGCTGACGTGCTTCGACGAGGCCATCCCGCTGCTGCGGCAGGCCGGCGAACACGTCGTGCTCGCCAGGACGCTGCTCAACCGCGCGATGCTGCACCAGTACGCCGGCCGCGTCCGGCTCGCGCTCGCCGACCTCGACCAGTGCGAGCAGGTCGGCGCCGCCCATCCCGGGGAAGACGGCCTGGCCCGGATCTTCGCCAAGGCCGCGCACGGCCGCGGCCAGGCGCGGGTGCTCACCGGCGACATCCCGGGCGCCCTGCGCGACTTCGACGCGGCGAGCGGGTTCTACGCCGAGCAGAGCGTCGGGATGCTGCCGGTGCTGGCCGTCGACAAGGCGCGGGCGCTGCTGGCCGCCGGGCTGCCCCACGAAGCCGCCGCCGAACTCGACGCGGCGCTCGAGCAGTTCCCGCGGCTGCGGATGAACCAGGAACACGCCGAGGCCGAGCTGACCAGGGCACTGGCCGCGCTGGCCGGCGGTGATCCGGTGGCCGCGCGGAGCTGGGCCGGACGGGCCGAACGCCGGTTTCGTCGTCGTGGCAACGAAACCTGGGCCGCGGTGGCGCGGCTGACCGTGCTGCGCGCGGACTTCGCGGCCGGGCGGCGGATCGCCCGCGTCGCCGCGGAAGCGACCGCGCTGGCCGGCCGGCTCACCGGGCTGGGCCTGCGCAACGACGCCGAGATCGCGGGCCTCCTGGCGGCCCGGGCCCGGATCGCGCTCGGCGACCTCGACGGCGCCCGCGCCGGGATCGCCCCGCGCGACCGCCGGACCGCGCCGCTGGAGAACCGCCTGGTGCGGCGGCTCGCGCTGGCCGAGCTCGGGGCCGCGACGGGCCACCGGCGGATCACCTTCGCGAACGCGCGGGCCGGGCTGACGCAGCTGCAGCGGCACCGCAGCCGGTTCGGCAGCGTCGACCTGCAGACCGGCACGACGTCGCTGGGCAAGGCCCTCGCCGACGCGGGCCTTTCCGCCGCGCTCGCGCAGCGCTCGCCGGGCGTCGTGTTCCGCTGGCTCGAGCGCTCGCGCGCCCAGGCGTTCCGGTTCCGGCCGGTGCGCCCGCCGTCCCACCCGGAGACCGCCGACGCCGTCGCCGAGCTGCGGTTCCTCTCGATGCAGATCCGCGCGGGCGAGCTGGCCGGGAAGCCGGACACCCAGGCCGTGAAGCGGTGTGCCGCGCTGGAACGCGAGATCCGCGCCAAGGGCTGGCAAGCCGAGGGCGTGGACGCGGACCACGCCGAGGCCAAGCTGCGCGAGATCGGCGACGAGCTCGCCGGGACCGGCAGCGCGATGGTCTGCTTCCTCGCCGATCGCGGCGCGTTGTGCGCGCAGGTGATCGCGCACCACCGGGTGGCGCTGGTCGAACTCGGCCCGGCGGCGGCCGTCGCGGAGCCGGTCGCGCGGCTGCACAGCGACCTCGACGCGTTGTGCGGACGGCAGCTGCCACCGCAGCTGGACCGGGTCATCCGCCGGTCGGTGCGGACGCAGGTCACCGCGCTCGACGCGATCCTGCTGGCGCCGCTGGCTTCCCGGCTCGGCGACCTCGACGTCGTCGTCGTGCCGACCGGCGCGCTTTCGGCGATCCCGTGGGGGCTGCTGCCGACGTTGCACGGCCGTCCGGTGACGGTCACGCCGTCGTCCTCGGCCTGGTTCGACGCGGGCCGCCGCTCCGGCCGGGCGACCGGCGCGCCGCTGCTCGTCGCGGGCTCCGACCTGACCCACGCCGAAACCGAAGTCGCCCGGCTGGCCCCGCTGTACCCGGACGCCGAGATCCTGACCGGCCCGGACGCGACGGTCGCGGCCACGCTCAAGGCGTTCGACGGCTGCCGCCTGGCCCACTTCGCCGCGCACGGCCACCACGAGCAGGAGAACGTGCTGTTCTCCCGGCTCAACCTGGCCGACGGACCGCTGATGGCCTACGACGTCCAGCAGCTGGCGACGGCACCGGAGCAGGTGGTGCTGTCCTCGTGCGACGTCGGACAGGCGGTGGTCCGCGCGGGCGACGAGGTCCTCGGGTTCACGGCGGCGCTGCTCTACGGCGGCAGCCGCACGGTGGTCTCGAGCGTGGCGAGGGTGGACGACCGCACGGCGGGCGGCGTGATGCTGGCGTTCCACAAGGCGCTGTCGGTGGGGACGCCGCCGGCGCGGGCGCTCGCGGACGCGGCGCAGGCGGAACCGCTGATGCCGTTCGTCTGCTTCGGCCGCAGCTGACCGGCTCCAAGCGACCACGGTGGGTCACTGCGGCCCCCCTATGGTTTTTTGTCACATCGATGTGGCGTTTTCACTGCCTCATCGATGTGACAGTTAGCCCTAGGGTCGCGGCTATCGGTATGTGAGGTGCCACCAAGGCCGCCTTGGGGTGCTGAGCCGGACCCCCGGTGTCACTCGATCGAGTGAAGCCGAGACCCGAGCGTCATTCCTGGCGGAGGGTTCCCTCTTCCTCGGTGCGGCGGTAACCGGCCGGCACGCCCCCCGACTGGCCGGTTACCGCTGCGAGTTCCCTACTCACGGTGGAGCAGCACGACGGAGTCCGTCCCGTCGACGCGCAGGTACCCCGTCTTCTCCAGGTCCGCCAGCGCCGCGGCCTTCGTCGCGAGCGTCGTCGGCCAGGACTGTTCCGGCTGCGCGACGACCACCCACTCCGGCCGCTGCCCGGTCACGCCGTCGAAGAACAGCACCGTGCAGCGGGACGTCAGGTGCGGGGCCAGCCGGTTGGACGCCAGCACCGTCGCGCCGTCGGGAATCCGCGCCAAGACCGCGTCGATCCCGGCCCGCTGCGCCGGCGTCCAGACGCCGTCGGTCAGGTGCGCCGCCTGCAGGCCGAACGAACCCAGCGCGGCGACGACCGCGCACATCGGCAGGGACCGCCGGAAGCCGGCGAACCGGCGGGCGCCGTGCACGCCGGCGATGAACACGATCGGCATCAGCACCGCGCTGTAGTGGTAGCCCATGCCCCAGTAGCGGTCGTTCGCCGAGACCAGCCGCCACAGCAGCGTCGGCACCGCCAGCAGCAGGATCGGCGAGCGCAGGGCCGCGAACGCCGTCGGCGCCAGCAGGGCCAGCAGCATCGAAACCTTGACGATCGCGCCGCCGAACGGGTCGAAGCCGCTGCCGTGCGCGTAGGCGCCTCCCGGGTTCAGCGCCGGCAAGACGACCAGGAACAGCAACGCGGACGTGACGACGCCGAAGACGATCACCGTCCAGCCGAGCCGCCGCTGCCGGTTGAGCACCAGCACCACGCCGACGGCGGCGAGCGTCAGCGGCAGGTCCTCCTTGACCAGCACCAGCGGCAGCGCGCACCAGACCGCCGCCCGCCACCGGCCGTGCAGCAGGTGCTCGGCGGCGAACGCCAGCATCGGGACGGCGAAGCAGACCTCGTGGAAGTCGAAGTTCACCGCCGACAGCAGCCCCCACGACAGCACGTAACCGGCGCCCACGAGCGCACCCCGGCGGGGGCCGAGGAGCCCGATCGCACACCGCGTCACCGGCACCGCGGACAGCGCGAACAGGCACGCCTGCGCGACCAGCAGGCACCCCGGCGACGGCCACAGCAGGTAGAACGGCGCGAGCAGCGCCAGAATGGGGTGGAAGTGGTCGCCGAGCGTCGGGAAGCCCGCGCCGAGCAGGTCCGACACCGGCCACTGGCCGTGCGCGTAGGACCGCACCGCCTGTTCGAAGATCCCCAGGTCGAACCCGCTCGCGTCGAACGTCCGCAGCCGCTGCAGCGACCAGGCGGCGTACCCGGCGAAGGCGACCGCGGCGACGACATAGGGGACCGCGCGGCTTTCGCGCGTGCGCGCCGGAGCGGGCGCGAAGTCGATCAGCATGGCGGGATGCTCGTGCCGCCACGCTGAACCGGAGCTTAAGCAGCCTGAAGAACTCTTCAGGCAAGCGGTAAGCGCAGCTCCAGGCACGCGCCGGACGTGCTCTCGGCGACCCGCAGCGCGCCGCCGTGCGTCCGCGCGATCTCGGCGGCGATCGCCAGCCCCAGCCCCGAGCCGCCGTCGGCTTCGCGCGCGCGGTCGTCGTCGAGACGGACGAACCGGTCGAAGACGCGCTCGCGGTGTTCGGCCGGGATGCCGGGGCCGTCGTCCCGGACGGTCAGCACGCCGTGGCCGTCGTTCGCGGTGAGCGTGATCGTCACGCGGGTTTTGGCGTGCCGCTCGGCGTTGTCGACGAGGTTGCGCAGCACGCGGTCCAGGCGTCCCGCGTGCCCGTGGACCACCGGTCCGGCGTGGATTTCGGTGCGCACCTCGACGCCATCGCGGGGGAGCCGCGCGGCGACGTGGCCGGTGACGAGGTCGGCGAGTGCGACGCGGGCCGTCCCGGCCGGCTGGTCGGCGTCCAGCTTGCTGAGCAGCAGCAGGTCCCCGGTGAGGTCTTCCATCCGCGAGACGTCCAGCACGGCGTTTTCGAAGCTGCGGCGCCAGTCGAGCCGGTCGGGGTGGGCGAGCTGGACCTCGAGCTGGGTGCGCATCGACGCCAGCGGCGTGCGCAGCTCGTGCGAGGCGTCCGCGGTGAACTGGCTCTGCCGCTGCACGGACTGGTCGAGCCGCGCCAGCATCGCGTTCATCGTGACGGCGAGCTCGGTGATCTCGTCACCGGAGTCGGGCACCGGCACCCGGCGGCCGAGGTCCCGCGCGCGGATGCCGTCGACCTCGGCCCGGATCGCCCCGACCGCGCGCAGCGACCGCCGCACGGCGAACCAGGCCACGGCCCCGATGAGCAGCGAAGCCGCCGGTACCGCACCCCAGAGGATCTCCTCGGCGCTGGTCACCGTCTCGAGGCCGATCGGGTCGAGCGCGGTCTGGGCCTGGACGAAGTACTTCCCGCCTTTGGTCCCGGTGACCGACTCGACGCCGCCGTCGATCGGGAACGGCGTCCCCACCACGCAGCCGGGCCCGTAGACCATCGCCTTCCCGACGAGCGTCCCGGTCTGGTCGAACCGCTCCGGGCAGCCGCTGTCCTTCCCCTTGCCGAGACTGATCTGGTAGCCGCCGTAGTCGAGCTGCCGGGCCACGTCGACCGGCGTGACCCCGGCCTCCAGCAGCCCCGCGACGGCGGCGACCTTCTCGTTCGCGACCCGGACCGCGGCGAGGTCCAGCCCGCTGCGCAGCGACCGCACGAACCAATACGACCCGAGGCCGAGCACGAGCGCCGACGCGAGGGCGGCGAACAGGGCGACCCGCCACCGGGTCGACCGGGGCAGGATCCGGGCCATGCCCAGAAGATAACCGCACCTTCGAAGACCCGGGCCGGTGCGGCCGCGGGTTAACGTCGGAAGCCGTGACGGTCGAACAGTGGCACCGGGTGCGCGCGGCCTTGCCCGAGGTCGGCGGCCGGTTCGCGGACCTGCTGACCGGGGTGGGCGACCCGCACGCGCGAGCGCTCGGCGACTGGTCGATCGCCGAAGCGGCGTCGCACGTCGGGATGATCGCGCTGATGTACCCGTCGATGATCCGCGGCGACGGCGGCCCGCTGCCGCTGCCGGGCCTGAAGGAGCCGATCGACGCGGTGAGCGTCGACACGATCGCCGGGATGAACGCGCTCGGGCTGCAGCTGCACCCGGAGCGCGACCCGGTCCGGCTGGCCGCGCGGCTGCGCGCGGACATCGCCGAGCTGCTGCTGGTCAGCGCGGACCTCGACCCGGAGAAGCCGGTGTGGTGGCTGGGCGGCTCCCGCGTGCCGGTCGCGGGCGTGCTCGCGCACCTGGTCAACGAGATGCTGATCCACGGCCTCGACATCGCGCGCGCCATCGGGCGGCCGTGGCCCGTCCCCGCGCGGCTGGAGGCGCTGTTCCTCGAGCTGTTCCTGTTCGGCATGGTCCGCAACGACCTGGGCCGGCTCCTCGACGACGCGACGCCGTCACCCCGCCGCATCGCGGTGGAGTTCCGGTCGGCGCACACGACCCCGGCGGTCCTGGCGCTCCAGCACGGCCGGCTGCGCTACGAGGAACCGGACGGAACAGCGGACGTCCGGCTGCGGTTCGACCCGGCGGTCCTGGTCCCGATGATGTTCGGCCGCATTTCCCGGATCCGCGCGCTCCTGACCGGCGGCGTCCGGATCGGCGGCCCGCGGCCGTGGCTGCTGCCGGCGTTTCTGCGGACGGTCCGGATGCCCTAGTTCCGCACGCGGAACGTCAGGTGGGTTGCATTCGGCGTCTCGTGCACGGCAATGCGCTCGAGCTTCACGTGCCGTCCGGCCTCGGCGTCGAACAGCCGGACCCCGGCGCCGAACAGCAGCGGGACGACGTGCAGGCGCAGCTCGTCGACCAGACCGGCCAGCAGGAACTGCCGCAGGGTCGTGCCGCCACCCATGAGCATCACGTTGTCCTCGCCCGCCGCGGCTTTCGCCTGGCGCAGCGTGCTTTCCAGGCCGTCGGTGACGAACGTGAACGTGGTCGGGCCCTTTACGACCGGCTCGTGCGGCCGGTTCGTCACGACGAAGACCGGCTTCTTGAACGTGCCGTCGTCGCCCCAGGGGTCGACGCCGACGTCGAACATCGACCGGCCGACGACGAACGCGCCGGTGCCGTCGAACAGCCGGGCCGCGACCGCGGCGTCGGCGTCCGTGCCCTCGAACATCCAGTGGTGCAGCAGGTCGCCGTCCTGGCCGAGGCGGTGGTCGGTGCTGGTGCCCGGGCCGGCCACGATGCCGTCCGCCGACATGCTGATCTCCGCGATGACGCTCCCCATGGGCCGCCACCCTGCCACCCGATCAGGCGGAAGACCAGCCGTCGCCCCACTCGGCGTCCCGGGCGGCGCGGTAGCGCGGGCCCTGCTTCTTCGAGACGGCGACCGCGGGCTTCAGCCCTTCGGAAGCCGTGCACAGGTCGAGCGCCACCCAGCCCTTGTGCTTCTTCGGGTGCCGGATGATCCGCGCGTCCGGCCGCTCGGGCGCGGTCCGCGACGCGACGACGTAGGCGAACTTTTCGTCCTCGAACCCGAGCGTGCCGGCCTTGAGCTTCCGGTGCAGCCCCGAGCGTGGCAGCCGCGCGGCGAAGTGACACCAGTCCTGACCGGGCACGATCGGGCACGCGGCGTCGTGCGGACACGGCGCGACGACGTGCAGGCCGAGTTCGATCAGCTGCGCGCGGGCGGCGCGGATCCGCTCGTAGCCCGCGGGCGTGCCCGGCTCGATCAGCGCGACCGCGCCCGACTTGGCGGCCAGCCAGCGCACGACGTCGGCGCGCGTGGCGTCCGGCAGCTCGCCGAGCACGTAGGACAGCGTGACGAGGTCCGCCTCCGGCGCCGGCGCGGCCGGGTCGACGAACCCGCGCCGCCATTCCGCGTCCCGGACCGCCGGGAGCCCGGCACCCGCGGCGAGCCGCTTGCCGAGCCCGATGGCCCCGGCCACCTGCTCGACCACGGTGCACTGGGCCAGCGATGGCCAGACGGCCGCGGCCGCCCACACGGCGGCACCGGTGCCCCCGCCGACGTCGATCTGGGTACGCGGCTCGAAGCCGGGAGCGCGTGAAGCGGCTTCGGCGAGCACAGCGTGCACGGCGGCGTAGGTCGCGGGCATGCGGTAGCCCGCGTACGCGGCGACGTCGGCTTCGGAGCTGAGGATCGGCGAAGTCGCCGCGTCACCTTGGCGGTAGCGCGTGCTGAGCCGGTCGACGGACTGGGTCAGCCGGGCCACGGGGTGCCGGGCCAGCTCGTCGTCGAGCGCGGAGGAGAGGTCGTCGGGGAGTACCGCCACGACGGGCAGATTAGCCGGGGGACGCTCGGCGCCCTCCGGCGCTCGCCCTGAGCTGCTACTTTCCCCGCGCGAAAAGTTTTTGCCCGGCGCGGTCGATCCGGCGCCCGGCCGTTCGACGCGTAGGCAAAGCGAACGAAGGGAGACCGCGATGCGGTTCATGGTGATCGTCAAGTCGAACGAGGACTCCGAGGCCGGTCAGGGCCCCAGCGCCGAGCTGCTGGCCGAGATGGCGAAGTTCAACGAAGAAATGGTCAAGGCCGGCATCCTGCTTGCCGGCGAAGGGCTCAGGCCGAGCTCGGAGGGCGCGCGGGTGGTCTTCTCCGGCACCGAGGAGCCCAAGGTCGTCGACGGTCCGTTCGCCGAGACCAAGGAGCTCGTCGGCGGCTTCTGGATCCTGCAGTGCCGCGACCGCGAAGAGTGCATCGAGTGGATCAAGCGGATGCCCAACCCCGGCGGCCAGGCCGGCGAGGTCGAGATCCGGCGCGTCGCCGAGGCGGCCGACTTCGAGAACATGACGCCCGAGGTCGAGGCGCTCGAGGGCCGGCTGCGCGCGCAGAGCGCCGGGAACGCGTGATGCGTTTCCTGGTGATGGTCAAGGCGGAGGCCGAGACCGACGCACCCGGCTTCCAGCCCACCGAAGCGGAACTGACGGAGATGGCGCAGTTCAACGACCGGCTGTACCGGGAAGGCCGGGTCGAGTACGCCGAGGGCCTGACCTCCAGCGCGGAAGGCGCGCGCATCCTCTTCGACGGCGAGGCCGAGCCGAAGGTCGTCGACGGGCCGTTCGCGGAGACGAAGGAGCTGATCGCCGGGTTCTGGGTGCTGAACGGGGAGTCGCTCGAAGACGTCGTGGCGCTGATGAAGCAGGCGCCCGGCACCGAGGACCGGTCCGGCGTGCTGGAGATTCGCCCGATCAGCGAGTAGCGGGTTGCACCGCGGAAGATCACCCTGTCTGATGGCCGGGTGACGGTTGCGGACGCCCGGAGAACGGTCGAAACGGTCTGGCGGATCGAGTCGCCGCGGCTCATCGCGGGCCTGGCCCGGATGGCTCGCGGCGATGTCGGTCTCGCCGAGGAACTGGCCCAGGACGCGCTGGTCGCGGCGCTGGAGCAGTGGCCGGACGCCGGCGTCCCCCGCAATCCCGGCGCGTGGCTGATGACCATCGCCAAGCGCCGCGCGGTCGACCAGTTCCGCCGCAACGAGCGGTACTCGGAGAAGCTCGAGGAAGTCGGCCGCGACCAGCGGCTCGGCGAAGGCGTGCTGCCCGACTTCGACGCGGCGCTCGACGACCACATCGAGGACGACGTCCTCCGCCTGCTGTTCGTCGCCTGCCACCCGGTGCTGAACACGCAGGCGCGGGTCGCGTTGACGCTGCGCATGCTCGGCGGCCTGACCACCGACGAGATCGCCCGCGCGTTCCTGGTCCGCGAATCGACGATCGCCCAGCGGATCGTCCGGGCGAAGAAGGCGCTCGCCGCGGCGAAGGTGCCCTTCGAGGTACCCGAGGGCGACGAACGCGTCGCGCGGCTGTCGTCCGTGCTCGAAGTCATCTACCTCGTCTTCAACGAGGGGTATTCGGCCACCCGCGGCGACGACTGGATGCGGCCGGCGCTCTGCGAAGAGGCGATGCGGCTCGGCCGCGTGCTCGCCGGGCTGATGCCCGGCGAGTCGGAGGTCCACGGCCTGGTCGCGCTGATGGAGCTCCAGGCGTCCCGCGCGAAGGCCCGCACCGGCCCGAACGGGGAACCGGTGCTGCTGCTGGACCAGGACCGCACCCGCTGGGACCGCTTCCTCATCCAGCACGGCCTCGCGGCGCTGGCGTTGTCCGAGCAGATCGCCGAGGGCGCGTACGGCCCGTACTCCGCCCAGGCGGCGATCGCGGCGTGCCACGCCCGGGCCCGGACGGCCGGGGAGACGGACTGGGCCCGGATCGCGGCGCTCTACGAAGGCCTCGGCAAACTCCAGCCGTCCCCGGTGATCGAGCTGAACCGCGGGGTCGCGGTGGCGATGGCGTACGGGCCGTCGGCGGGCCTGGAAGTGGTCGACGCGGTCGCCGCCGAACCGGCGTTGAAGGACTACCACCTGCTGCCCAGCGTCCGCGGCGACCTGCTGGAGAAACTCGGCCGGCTCGAGGAGGCCGAACAGGAGTTCCGCCGGGCGGCGGAGATGACGGAAAACTCGCGTGAACGGGAGCTGCTCCTGAACCGCGCGAAGGCGGTCGCCGGTTAGCGTCCCCGCCAGGCGAGCGGCGACAACGTCATCGCCGCCTCGGCGACCTTCCGCGCCGTCTCCGTCTTGAGCCCTTTCCGCGCCGACTCGATCCACTCGTCGACCGGCCGGACGCCGACGTCCCGGTACTCCAGGGCCTGCAGCAGCATCTCCAGCTTGTCCGCGTCCTTGGCGCACCACGCTTCCGGCGACTCCCGGGTCTCGTACTCGTCCACCGCCGACCGCACCAGATCCCGGGACCGCTCGGGGAGCGCGGCCGTCTGGTCGGCGGTGATCTGCCGCGGTTCCGGCTTGCGCAGGTACTCCCCGGCCGTCAGCGGGAGGTCGCCCGTGCGGGTCTCCTGCGTGTCGTGCCACAGCGCGAGGAAGGCCGCCCGCTCCGGGGAAGCGCCTTCCTCTGCCGCGAGCAACGCCGCCAGCTGGGCCGCGCGCAGGCTGTGCTCGCCGACCGACTCCGGGTCGCGGACGCCCGCGTGCCACCAGCCCGATCTCCTGACGCGCTTCAGGATCCCCAGCTCGTAGCCGAAGGACGCCAGTGCCTCACTCATGCCGCCCAGCCTAGGGCGACGGGATCAGCGCCGTCAGGATCGTCGCCTGGAGGAGGGAAATCACGCCGACCACCGCGGTCAGCAGCAGCGACCACAGGAACGTCTGCCGCAGCAGCGAGCCCTCCTTGCCACTCTGGCCGATCGCCGTCGCGCCGATCGACAGGTTCTGCGGCGAGATCATCTTGCCCATCACGCCGCCCGAGGTGTTCGTCGCGCCGGCCAGGATCGGGTTGAGGTTCAGCTGCTGCGCCGAGATCACCTGCATCGGGCCGAACAGGCTGTTCGTCGACGCGTCCGAGCCGGTCAGGAACACGCCGAGCCAGCCGATGTAGGCCGAGAACAGCGGGAACACCGCGCCGGTCGTCGCCAGGGCCAAGCCCAGCGTCTGCGTCGCGCCCGAGTAGTTCATCACGAACGCGATCGCCAGGATCATGAAGATCGTCGCCAGTGCCCAGCGCATCTGGTGCAGCGTTTTGGCGTACGTCGTCAACAGCAGTTTCGGCCGCCCGCCCATCGCGAAGCCGGCGATCACCGCCGCGATCAGCGCGATCGTGCCCGGCGAGAACAGGAAGTCGACGGTCAGCGTCGCCGCGTACGGCGCGTTCTTCGCGGTGATCGGCGGGTGCTGGACGACGTGGTTGTGCAGCCCCGGCCAGGCGAAGATCCAGTCGGCCTTGTGCAGCAGCTTCGTCAGGTCGAGCCAGGTGGGGAGGTTCTTGAAGATCGTGCCGATCCGCGACAGGAAGATCGCCAGGATCAGGATGACGTAGGGCATCCACGCGTACAGCGCGCCGCGCTCGGCCTGCGCGGCGCCGAGGCTCTTGGCCGGGACGGCTTCCTCGCCGTCGAAGCGCCACACCGCCGCGGGCTGCCAGAACCGGGTCAGGATCCACAGCGCGGCCATCGCGGTGAGCGCCGCGAGGACGTCGACCAGGCTGGCGCTGATGAAGTTGGACGCGACGAACTGCATGGCCGCGAAGGCGAGCCCGGCGGTCAGCACCGCCGGCCACACCTCGAGCATGCGCTTCCAGCCGGCCAGGACGACGACGAGGAACGCCGGGATGATCAGGGCCAGCACGGGAACCTGACGGCCGACCGCCGCCGAGAACAGCTCGGTCGCCTGGTCCTGCTTGAGGTGCATGATCGGCGCGGTCAGCCTGCCGAGCACGATCAGCGGGTTGCCCAGGCCGCCGAACGCGACCGGCGCGGTGTTCGCCAGCAGCGCCAGGACGACGGCCTTCACCGGCGGGAACCCGAGCGCGGCCATCATCGCCGCGGTGATCGCGATCGGCGACCCACCGCCCGCGACGCCTTCGAGGAGTGCGCCGAAGCCGAACGCGATGAGCAGCGCCTGCAGCCGCCGGTCCTCGCTGAACCCGGCGAGCACGCGTTTGATGGCGTCGAACCGCCCGGTGGCGACGGTGACGTTGTGGAAGTACACGGCGTGGAAGGCGATCCACGCGACCGACCACACGCCGAACACGACGCCCATCGCCGCGGAGTCGAACGCCGGCGCGGCCGGCATCCGGTACAGGAGCAGGGCGACGCCGAGCGCCGTCACCAGGGCGAGCGCCGCGGAAAGGTGCGCGGAGAAGCGGATCACCCCGAGCGAAACCAGCAGCACGATGATCGGGAGCGCGGCGAGCAGCGCGGAAACCCACAGCCCGCCGGCCGGCTGGTAGTCCTGGATCCAGGTCACGTCGGCTCCTTCCGAGCTCAGGCCGGCCGGCTCCGGACGTACCCGAGCCGCAGGGACAGGGCGGCGGCGGTCCCGGCGACGGAGGCACCGAGCTCGTCGAGGCGGCGCAGCACGCGCGGCGCGGGCCCGGCGATGCTGATGGCGGCGATCGGCCGTCCGGAGTGGTCCCGCACGGCGGCGGCGACGCAGCCGACGTCCGGCTCGTTCTCGACCTCGTCGACCGCCCAGCCGCGGCGGCTGGTTTTCGCGAGTTCGTCGAGCAGCCGGTGCGGGTCGATGATGGTCTTGAGGGTGAGGGAGTCCAGCTTCATCCGCCGCACGCGTTCGAGCCGGTCGGCCTCGGGCAGCGCGGCGAGCCAGGCCTTCCCTAGCGACGTCGCGTGCTGTGGCCGCCGGGTGCCGAGCCGGCAGGCCAGGGTGACGGCACTGGCACTGCGTTCGGTGGCGACGTAGACCATGGTGTCGTTGTCGGGAACGGCGAGGTAGGTGGTCTCCCCGGACCGTTCGGCGAGCGAGGCGAGGTACCGGGGAGCGCACCGGTGCAGATCGGTCGCGGCCATCGCCCGCGCCCCGAGCTCGACGAGCCGGGTCCCCAGCCGCACCCGCCCGGTGACCTGGTCGGCCTCGAGGTACTCGAGGTTCTTCAGGGTGCCGACGATGCGGTAGGCGGCGCTGCGGGAAAGCCCCAGTTGCCGCGCGATCGCATTGGTGGAAATCTCCTGGTGCCGGCCCACGTGCTCCAGTACTGCGAGCCCGCGTTCGAGAGTTCCGCTTTGTTCAAGCCCGCGCTCCGGTCCCACGCTGCCCTCCGTTGGACGATTTCCCGCTCAGCGGTACGCCTTTCCGCTGGCTGGGGTTGGACGGTAACACCTCCGATGAATCTCCGGTAGATCTTGGAATAACTCGCAACAATGCGAGTAGTTGACGATGCTAATTGGTTCAACATCCGATGGTTAAGTTTCCTACCTATGGCGGTTGCGCGGCCGCTACGAGCCGCGTTCGACAGGTTCGACGGGGGGCCGTTCATATCCGTGAATGCATCGGGTGGGCGGTAGCAGGCGGAAAGCGCGAGCTGTCAACAGGCGGAAAGCAATGTGGACAAACCGGCTGCGGGCGGTGTTCTTTCGCCGTTGTTGTCGGTCCGCGCCGATACGCTGGCACCGGGGGGCGCCCCCGCGGGGCGGCTTGTGGTCGCGCGCCCCGGGATGGCCCGGGCGGCCGGGCGCGGCCGAGGGGGATGGGCCCGTCGCCGGTGCAGTGAATGACTCATTCCTGGCGTCGGAGGCCGGGAATGAGTCATTCATGACGTCCGAACCCGCCGCGGCACCCGGCCGGCTGGGACAACGAAGGCCGGGCGAGTTGCCTGGCTTCAGTGGGAGCGCAGGCGTGGGAGCGGCCTGGCTTAAGTGAGAGCGCAGGTAGGCGAGCGGTCGGGCTTCAGTGGGAGCGCAGGCGGGCGAGCGGCCGGGCTTCAGCGGGAGCGCAAGACAGGGGAGTTGCCCGGCTTCACCGAGAGCGCCAGGGCTGCCTACTGCTCGACCGCCGCCCGAACCTCATCCAGTGTCCGCCGCGCAGTCGCCCCGAAGTCGCCGCCCGCCTCGATCCAGCGCTCATACGCGATCTTCATCGCCAGCGCCCCCAGTTCCGCGGCAACGCACGCACCCAACTCCGGCACACCGCGCTCCCGAAGCGCACCCGTCACCGCTTCGATCAGCGCCACCCCCTTCAGCGCTTCCCGCTCCCGCAGCTCCGGATGCGCAGCGATCACCGACCGCCGACGAGCGCTGAACTCCCGTCTCTCCGGCGTGAACACTGCACGGCCGACAGCATCCATCGCGCAAGCCACCGCCTCCAGCGGCGACGCCGTCTCGGGCGCGTCGGCGATCGCGCCGGCGAGCAGGCCGGCCAGCGTGCTCCCCCCGAAGAGCACCTCCCGCTTGTCCTGGAAGTGCCGGAAGAACGTGCTCTTCGTGAGCCCGGCCCGTGCGGCGATGTCGATCACCGTCGTGTTCTCGTACCCCCGCTCCTCGAACAGTTCGAGGGCGGCTCGGCTCAGCCTCTCCGGCGCGTTCGGTTCCCAGCGGGCCATGCTGACACGGTACTTGGTCCCGTCAAACCGTGTATGGTGACGGGACCAAGTCTCATCACAGGAGGTCCCCCATGAGCCGAGCCGTCGTCTACGAGAAGTTCGGTGGCCCCGAAGTACTCGAGTTGCGAGAAGTCCCCGAACCGCACGCCGGCCCCGGGGAAGTGCGGGTGCGCGTCACCGCCGCCGGGCTGAACCCCATGGACTGGCGCCTCGCCGGAAGCGCCGAGGCCGCCGCGCGGTTCGGTCTCACGCTCCCCGCCGGCTTCGGGTACGACTTCGCCGGCGTGGTCGACGAAGCCGGGCCGGGCGCGAAGCATGCCGTCGGCGACCGTGTTCACGGCGGCGCGCTGGGGCGCGCTGTCGCCGACTTCGTCGTCGCCGGAGCCGATGACCAGCTCTTTCCCACTCCGGACGGCGTCTCCGACGAGGTGGCGAGCACGCTTCCCGTCGCCGGCTCGTCCGCGTCCGCCGCGCTGGCCGCCGTCGGCCTGCGGGCCGGGGACACCGTCCTGATCGGCGGGGCCGCCGGTGGCGTGGGCATCTTCGCCGTCCAGCTCGCGAAGCTGGCCGGCGCCACCGTGATCGGCACCGCCGCCGAGGCCACCTTCCCGTTCCTCCGCAAGCTCGGCGCCGAACCTGTCGCCTACGGACCCGGCCTGGCCGACCGGGTCGGCAACGTCACGGCGGCGGTCGACCTCTTCGGCACCGAGACCGCCGAGGCCGCGCTGGCCCTCGGCGTCCCGCCCGAGCGGATCGCCACGATCGCCGCCGGCCCCCACCCACCGGGCGGGGTGCGCGCGACCGGTGGCGCCGACGCCGAGCCCGGTGCGCTGGCCTGCATCGCCGAGGCCGTCGCCGCCGGACGGCTCACCGTGCCCATCGCCGCGGTCTTCCCGGTCGAACGGATCCGCGACGCCGTCGAGCTGCAGGCCACGGGGCACGTCCACGGCAAGGTCGTCGTCACGCTGTAGAGACCCACGCCACGGACTCAGGAAACTCACAGCGCCCGGCGGGCACCATCCGGGCGATGTCCGTCCGAAGTCCCCTCCGCACCCGCGCGTCCGTGGCCGCCGGGCGGCTGACCGCCTGGCTGTCGCGCAGCTCCGGGCTCGGCCGCGGCGGCATGATCGGCGGCCGGGTCACGCTGGCCCTCGACCCGGCCGCCCTGCGCCGCCTCGGCCGTGAACGCACCGTCGTGCTCGTCACCGGCACCAACGGCAAGACCACGACGTCGCTGATGCTCACCCGCGCCCTGGAAACGCTGGCCGAGGTGGCCGCGAACAGCGACGGCGCGAACATGCCGGACGGCGTCCTCGCCGCGCTGACCGCCCGCCCGGACGCGCCCTACGCGGTGCTCGAGGTCGACGAGACCTACGTGCCGTGGGTGGCCGACCAGGTCCGGCCCGCCGTCCTGGTCCTGCTCAACCTCAGCCGCGACCAGCTCGACCGGGTCGGCGAGGTCCGCGCCACCGAACGCGACCTGCGGGCCGCCATCGCGGCGCTGCCCGGCACGGTGGTCGTCGCGAACTGCGACGACGTGCTGGTGACGTCCGCGGCGAGCGCGGCCGCGAAGCTCGTGTGGGTGAGCACGGGCCGCCGCTGGACCGGCGACTCGACGGCGTGCCCGCGCTGCGAAGGCCGCGTCGAAACCCACGAACGGCACTGGAGCTGCGGGTGCGGGCTGGCCCGGCCGGAACCGTCCTGGACGCTCGACGGCGAACTCGTCCGGACGCCCGGCGGCCGCGAGGTCGACCTCGACCTGCGGCTGCCCGGCGAGGTCAACCGCGCGAACGCCGCGCTCGCGCTCGCCGCGGCGCACCGGCTCGGCGTGCCGCCGCACACCGCCGCGGCGCGCCTGCGGACCATCACCGACATCGGCGGCCGCTACCGGACGATCCGCCGTTCGCGGCACTCCGTGCGGCTGATGCTGGCGAAGAACCCGGCCGGATGGGTGGAAACGCTGCGCGTGCTGGACGAGGACACCCCGGTCGTGGTCGCGGTCAACGCCCAGGAGGCCGACGGCCGGGACCTGTCCTGGCTGTGGGACGTCCACTTCGAACGGTTGCGCGGGCGCCAGGTGGTCGTCACCGGCGAGCGCGGCGCCGACCTCTCCGTCCGGCTCTGCTACGCCGAAGTCGCGCACTGGGCCGAGCCGGACCCGGTCGCCGCGATCGACGCGCTGCCGCCGGGCGCCGTCGAGCTGGTCGCCAACTACACCGCGTTCCGCGACCTGGTGGGCAGGTTGCCCGGTGGCTGACTCGACCATCCACATCGGACTACTGCTGCCCGAGGTGCTGGGTACGTACGGCGACACCGGCAACGCCCAGGTGCTCGGGAAGCGGTTGCAGTGGCGCGGGTTCGACGCCGAGGTGGTCCCGGTGGGGCTCGGCGAGCCGGTACCGTCCACTTTGGATCTCTACCTGCTCGGCGGCGGCGAGGACGGCGCCCAGGTGCTGGCCGCCGCGCACCTGCGCAAGTACCCGGGCCTGCGGCGCGCGGTCGCGGCCGGCGCGGTCGTGTTCGGCGTGTGCGCCGGCCTGCAGGTGCTCGGCACCCGCTTCCGCGGCCTCGACGGCGTCGACCACGACGGCCTCGGCCTCCTCGACGTCACCACCGAACCCGGCGAACAGCGCGCGGTCGCCGAGCTGGTCGCGACGCCGTCCCGGCTGCTGGCCGGGGAAGCGCTGACCGGGTTCGAAAACCACCTGGGCGTCAGCAAGCTCGGCACCGGCAGCGAGCCGCTCGGGCGGGTCGTGCGCGGCACCGGCAACGGCGACGGCACCGAGGGCGCGGTGACCGACCGGGTCGTCGGCACCTACCTGCACGGCCCGGCGCTCGCCCGCAACCCCGCGCTGGCCGACCTGCTGCTGGCCTGGACGGTCGGGCACCCGCTCGGCCCGCTGGACCTGGCCGAAGTCGAGCGCCTGCGCGAGGAGCGGCTCGCCGTCCCGCGCCGCCGCCGGGGCGCGTGACCCGGTGGCGGCGAGCGTCCCGTCGCTGGTCGGCCCGCGCGCGAGCCTCGTTCGTGGCTACGCTGCGTTGGTGAAACTGGGCAAGGTGATCGCCGCGACCGGCGTCCGGATGCGCACCACCGCGGTGGCCGTCTTCGCGCTCGCGCTGGCCATCGCCGTCGCGGGGGTGGTCGTGGTGGTGCTCCTGGAGGAGTCGCTCGACCGCAGCGTCACCGAGAGTGCCCGCAGCACCGGGCGGCAGGTCGCCATCCAGCTCGTCCGCGAGGGTGCGCGCGACCTGAGCGCGAGCGACGTCGCCAGCACCGGCGACACCGAGGCCGTCACGCAGGTGCTCGACGCGCGCCGGACGCCGATCGCGAGCGACCCGGCGATCGTCGGGCATCCGCCGCTGACCGCGGCCCGCCCGGTCGTCGGGCAGGAGATCATCGAAACGCTGCCGCTCGGGCTCAACGGCGACAACGACGACTACCGCGTCGTGTCGCAGGAGGTGGCCGGGCCCGGGGGGCCGTTCACCGTGATTTCCGCGCGCTCGCTGGAACCGGTGACGGAGGCGTCGACGCGGCTGACGCTTTTGTTGGGTCTGATCGCCGTGCCGCTGCTGGCGATCGCCGGGCTCGCGGTGTACCGCGCGGTCGGCTCGGCGCTGCGGCCGGTCGAGCGGATGCGCCGGACCGTCGCGGAGATCTCGACGCGCGACCTGGCCGCGCGCGTGCCGCTGCCGCCGGGCGGTGACGAGGTGCACCGCCTGGCCGTGACGCTCAACGAAATGCTGTCCCGGCTCGCGTCGGCCCAGGCCGCGCAACGCCGGTTCGTCGCCGACGCCAGCCACGAACTGAGATCACCGCTCTCGACGATAAGCACTGCTCTCGACGTCTCCGGGCGGCACCCGGAGAGCACCGGCGACCTGGTGCCGGTGATCGCCCGGGAGACCGCGCGGCTGCGGGAACTCGTCGACGACCTGCTCATGCTGGCCCGCACCGACGACGCGACCGACCGGCCGCAGCGCACCGAGGTCGACCTCGACGACATCGTCCGCGCCGAGGCCGAGCGGCTGCGCGGCGAGAGCACGGTGGACGTCGAGGTCCGGGCCGGGCCGGCGAAGGTGCACGGCAGCGAGACCCAGCTGCGGCGGGCCGTGCGCAACCTGGTCGACAACGCGCGCGGGCACGCGCGCTCGCGCATCCGGGTCAGCAGCGCGGTGCGCGGCGACCTGGCCGTCGTCGAGGTGAGCGACGACGGCCCCGGCGTCGAGGCCGCCGACCGGGAGCGGATCTTCGAGCGGTTCGTCCGGCTCGACGCGTCGCGCCAGCGCGGGCACGGCGGAACCGGGCTCGGTCTGCCGATCGTGGCCGGCATCGCGGCGCGCCACGGCGGCCGGGCGCGCTACGCCGAGTCGAGCGAGCCGGGCGCCCGGTTCGTGATCGAACTGCCGGCGATCGAACTGCCGAAGGAGGAGTAGTGCGCCTGCTGATCGTGGAGGACGAGCGCGAGTTCGCGGAGACGCTGCGGCGGGGGCTGGTGGCCGAGGGCTTCACCGCCGACGTCGCGCACACCGGCCGCGAAGGCCTCTGGCGGGCGACCGAGCACTCCTACGACGTCGTGGTGCTCGACATAATGCTGCCCGAGCTGTCCGGTTACGAGGTGCTCAAACGCCTGCGGGCGGCGGAGAACTGGACGCCGGTGCTGATGCTGACGGCCAAGGACGGCGAGTACGACGAAGCCGACGCGTTCGACCTCGGCGCCGACGACTACCTGTCCAAGCCGTTCTCCTTCGTCGTGCTCATCGCCCGGCTGCGCGCGTTGCTGCGCCGCGGCGCCCCCGCCCGCCCGGCCGTGCTGGAGGCGGGTGACCTGCGGCTCGACCCCTCCGCCCGTACCGTCCACAGGGGACAAAAACGGATCGAGCTCACCGCACGGGAGTTCGGGTTGCTGGAGTTCCTCCTGCGCCGGGCGGGCACGGCGCTGTCGAAGAACGAGATCCTGAGCCACGTCTGGGACGCGCACTACGACGGCGACGAGAACGTCGTCGAGGTCTACATCGGCTACCTCCGGCGCAAGATCGACGCGCCGTTCGGCACCCACACCATCGAGACGGTCCGCGGGGTCGGCTACCGCCTGGTGGACGTTACTCGATCGTAATCAATCGCGCGTTTTCCGGAAATTGGTGCCGCTGGGCGTCCGCTCGTTGCGCCGTTTGCCTCCGCCGGTTGCCGCGGATCGCCCAATCGTTGCCGCGAACCGGTGAAAAATACCGTTCCTCGACGTCGCTGCACGCGGTCCACGGTGTTGCTACGGTGGGCACACTTCCTGCGACGAGGAAAGCGATGCCGGAATCGCCACTGCCGCTCCCTGCCCAAAACAAGAATGCCCCCGAAGGCGCCGGGAAATCCGTTTCCCGGCTCCGCGCCGCCGACGCGATTCGGGCCGCGAAGGACCAGTTCGGCATGGTGACCGGGCTCACTCCGCACGCCGTGACCGGAATCCGGAGCCGCGGCGACGGCGGCTGGTCCGTGCTCGTCGACGTCGTCGAGCTCGCGGCGCCACTGATTCCTGAAAGGAAGGTCGACAGATTGGCCGCTTCGTCCGATTCGTTGGCGGACATTCTGGAACGCGTGCTCGACAAGGGCGTCGTCATCGCCGGTGACATCGGCGTCAGCGTGGTCGACGTCGAATTGCTGACTCTGCGCATCCGGCTGTTCATCGCGTCCGCGCAGACCGCTCGTGAAATGGGCATGGACTGGTGGACGAACGATCCGTTCTTCGCCCCCAATGCCGCGCGAGCGGAACTGGGCACGTCCTATCTGGCGGCGCGCGTCGCCGAACTGGAGGCCCGGCTGCCGGGCGGGAGGGAAGAACCCCGGTGAGCACCGGAAACTGGCTGTGCGCGTACGCGATCACCCGCAACCGTCCGTCCACGTTGGACATCGGCTCGGTGCCGCGGCTGATCGGCTACCGCGACCTCGGCGTGGTCGTGTCCGAGGTGGCGCCGGCGCGCTTCGACCGCATCGACACGCTCGACCCGGTCGACGGCACCCTCGCCGAGCTGGCCCGCGAGCACGACGCCGTGGTGCGCGCGGTGTTCCGCAGCGAGCCGGTGCTGCCGCTGCGGTTCGGCACGGTCCTCGACGGCGAAGACGCGGCCCGCCGCCTCCTCGAAGCGGGCTACGACCAGGCGCGCGGCTGCCTCGACGAGGTGGCGGGCCACCGCGAATGGGGTGTCCGGGTGCGGCACACCGAGCCGGCGGCGACCACCCGGCCGGACGCGACGGGCCTGACCGGAACGCAGTACCTGGTCCGGCGGCGCGAACGGCTGAAGGCGATCCAGCGCGCCCGCGAGGACGTGGCCGGCGCGGCGGGACGGCTCCAGGAGGCGTTGGGGCGCCAGGCGGCGGACAGCGTGGAGCGCGCGCGGCCGCACGGGGTGCTGATGAACACGGCGTACCTGGTGGAAACCGGCCGCGAGGCGGAGTTCCACGCGGAGGTGGCGTGGTTCGCGCGCGAGCTGAGTGCGGCGGGGGCGACGGTGGAGACATCGGGGCCGTGGCCGCCGTACTCGTTCACCGACCTCGAGCTCGGAGCGACGGCGAATGGCTGACGCGGGCACGCAAGCGATCGGCGACCTGCTCGCGGGCCCCGGTGCGCCGGACCGCGGTGACCTGCTCGCCGAGGTCTTCACCCCGTCCGGCGCCAACGCCGCCGAGGCCGTCGTCGATCTGCTCGACCGGGTCGTGCACCGCGGGGCCGTCGTCACCGGCGACGTCATCGTCTCCCTCGCCGGCATCGACCTCGTGCGGCTCGACCTGCGGCTGCTGCTGCTCGGGCTCGACGGGACGCACCGATGACCCAGCGGATCGCCGCCGACGCCGGCCGCGGGCTCGGGCACCTGGTCGTCACCGTGCTCGACGTCCTCAAGGAAGTGCTGGAGCGCCAGGCGCTGCGGCGGCTCGACGCCGGCACCCTCACCCCGGACCAGGTCGAAGCGCTCGGCCAGGCCCTCATCGCGCTGGAGCTCCGGTTCGCCGAGATCCGCGCGGCCCTCGACGGAATCCCCGCGACCGAAGGAGCGAAGTGACCAGACCGGGACAGGCCGGCGGCACCCTCACCGACACCCTCAACGTCCTGCTGGACAAGGGGCCGGTCATCGACGCCACGGTGAAGGTGTCGCTGATCGGGATCGAGCTGCTGCCGATCGAGGCGAGGGTCGTGATCGCCAGCGTCGACACCTACATCCGCTACCTCGAAGCGATGCAGCGGGTGAACGCGCAGGCGCAGCAGCCCAACCCCGGGCAGGTCTCCATCGGGCTCGATCAGACCGTCGGGCTGATCCCGCCCCCGCCGCCAACCCCGGCCGTCGCCGTCCCGGTGGAGCCCGCCGTCCCCGTCGAACAGCCGTGACGCTGCAGCTCTACGGCGTCGTCCGGGCCGGGCACCCGCGGGCACCGCGCACGGTCTGCTGGGAGGACCTCGCGATGGTCGTCGGCGACCCCGAGCCCGACCCGGCCGCCCACCTGGCGGTGGTGTCCGCGCTGGTCGAGGGCGGTCCGGTGCTGCCGGTCCGATTCGGCACCGTGGCCGAGGACGAGGACACCGTCCGCGGCGAGGTGCTCGCCCCGGCCGCCGACACCTACCGGGCCGACCTGGACCGGCTCGACGGCCTGGCCGAAGTGCACGTCTGCCTGCGGTTCACCGAACCCGGGTCGGCGTGGCGGGCGGCCCGCTCGGACGTCCTGCTCTCGCGGGTCGCCGAACGGGCCCGCGACTCCGTGGCGCTGCCGGCGGGCGAAAGCGCCGACGAACGGTGGGCGTTCCTGGTCGGGCTGGGCGACCTGCTCGTCGTCCGGGACACCGTCGCCGGGCTGGCCCGCGACGACGGCGTGCAGGCCGACTGGCTCGGGCCGCTGCCCGCGTACAGCTTCCTCGACCGGCGGACGTGCTCCCCCTGGAGCTGGTGAGCGGGGGCGGAACAGTCGCTGAACACTCGTCCCGGCCCTGGCCGCCGTGGCTCGCGGCCGGTGATCCTGGTGCGGTGACCAGCAGTGAAGTCGCCGCGCTCCCGCGTGCGTTCGGTGGGCCCGGCACCGGGCCGGGGCAGTTCCGGGGGCCGTCCGGGATCGCCGTCGACCTGCGCGGCCGCGTGTGGGTGGCCGACACCGGCAACGACCGGGTCCAGGCCTTCACCCACGACGGCGCGCTCGTGCGCGTCCTGTCCGGACGGCTCAAGGCGCCGGAAGGGGTGGCAGTCGACACGGCGGGACACGTCTACGTCGCCGACACCGGAAACCGCCGCGTGGTGCAGTTCTCGTGGTGGGGCGGGTTCGTGCGCGAGTTCGGCGGCCTGGTCAGGCCGCGCGCGGTCGCGCTCGACCACGCCGGGCGGCTGCTGGTCGACGACACCGGGCGCGTGGCCCGGTTCTGCACCCGCACGGGCGCCGCGCTGTCCGACACGGCCGAGCCGATCGGCTCACCGAGGGACATGGCCGACGACGGCGCCGGCGGCGTCTGGGTGGCCGAGCCGGGCAACCACCGGATCGTCCACTTCGGAGCGACCGGCTAGCGCTTCGAGATCGAGGCGGTCGCGCGGACGACGGCGGTGCAGCGGTTCTCGACGTAGGCGAGCCCGCCCTCTTCGGCGATGCGGCGTGCTTCGGCGGAGACGATGCCCTGCTGCAGCCACAGCGCTTTGGCGCCGATCTCGACGGCCTCGCGGGCGATGCCCGGCGCTTCGGGCGACGGCCGGAAGACGTCGACGAGGTCCACCGGCTCCGGGATGTCCTTCAGCGAGCGGTACACCTTTTCGCCGAGCAGCTCGGTCGCGCTCGGGTGCACCGGGATGATGTGGAAGCCGTGGGCCTGCAGAACGGCCGGGACACCGTGCGCGGCCTTGGCCGGATCGCGGCTCAGCCCGACGACGGCGATCGTGTTCGCGCCGGCGAGGATCTCCTCTGGGTTCATACCGGTGGAACGCGCGGCGGGCGTCAAAGCTTCCAGAGCCGCAGGCCACGCACCCGGTAGACCGGCCAGAGCACGTGCCACGGCTTCCGCCGGGCGAAGGTCGCGGCGCAGGTCAGGATGTTGCGGGCGGACGTCGTCGTGACCTCGTGGCGGTCGGGCCAGATCGCGCCCTTGGCGCCGACGGCGATGCGGAACACGGTCAGCAGGCCGCGGCCCTGCAGGTCGTACTTCGCGCCGGTGTCCCCGGAGCCGGGCGCGAGTTCGGCGATCTCGGCGCCGAACGCGCGGGCCGCCTGCGGCGCCACCTCCGCCGGCACGGCGCCGACACTGCGCATGATCGCCTTGCCGTGCAGGCGCCGCGCGTACCGGAACAGCAGCGCGCGCTCCCACCACGGCAGCAGCCGGTGGTGCTTGAGAAGGGCGGCGCACTCGCCGTGCCCGATCGCGAAGATGCTCGTGAGCTCGTCGTACGCGCCGTTCGTCGCCGGCTCGTTCAGGTGCAGCCGCACCTCGAACCGGGTGCGCGCGGTGAGTTCGTCGAGCAGCTCGCGGTGATCGAGCCGCGCCTTCGCACGGGAGAGCGACCAGTCGGACATCGGACCTCCAGACGTCGCGCACAGGCTAATTGGCGCGCGACGCCCGGACCACGCTTTCAGCCGATCTTCTCGCCGTACATCTCGCCGAGCGGGTCGGAGATCAGCTCGACGCGGGCACCGTCCGGGTCGGACAGGTAGATGGACGTCTTGCTCTCCAGCAGGTACTGGACGCCGGCTTCGTCGAGCTTGTCCTTGATGGCGCTCCACCGCTCGGGCGTGACGGAGAGGGCCAGGTGGTGCAGTCCACCGAGGACTTCCGCGTACGGGCCCAGGTCGAGGCCCGGCAGGTCGAAGAAGGCGACCGCGTTGCCGTTGCCGACGTCGAAGAAGAAGTGGCTGGAGCCGGGGTAGTCCCGGTTTTCGATGAGTTCGGTGAGCGGGAAGCCGAGGACGTCCTGGTAGAACTCGATGGTCCGCTCGACGTCGCTGGAGATCAGCGCGGTGTGGTGGATGCCGCGGCCGTTCGTCGGCGGGCGTTCGGCGGCCGGGCGCAGGTGGCGCTCGCGCAGCGCGTCGCGGGCTTCGGCGAGCTTCGTGACCTCGGCGGGGGTCGGTGCCATGTCCCTCACGTCCCTTCCTGGTGGTGGCTCCGACGCTACGCCTGATTTATCTCGCGCGCAAGAGGTTGTCTGGCGAGAGTTCCGGTGGGTGGAACATCGTGGCTTGTGTGCGGTCGGAGCGCACGGCAGAGTCCTTCCGGTGGATGTCAGCGAGGTGCAGGAGGCCGCTTCGGCGCTGGCGCGGGCTTATGCCGCGCGCGAGCCGATCGAGCCGCTGATCAAGACGTATCCGGACGCCGGTGTCGAGGACGCGTACCGGATCCAGCAGGAGCAGGTGCGGCACTGGGTCGAGGGCGGCGACGCCGTCCGCGGGCACAAGGTCGGCCTCGCGTCGGCGGCGATGCAGCGGCAGATGGGCGTCGACCAGCCCGACTACGGGCACCTCACCGGCAGCATGTTCCACCTGGAGCACCAGCCGATCCCGACGTCGGCGTTCCTGCAGCCGCGGATCGAACCGGAGATCGCGTTCGTGCTCGGCTCGGCCCTGCGCGGCCCGGGCGTGACGGTCGCGGACGCGGTCCGGGCGGTCGAGTTCGTGCTGCCGTCGCTGGAGATCGTCGATTCCCGCATCCAGGACTGGAAGATCTCGCTGTTCGACACGATCGCGGACAACGCGTCGTCGGGTGGGGTGGTGCTGGGGAGCAGGCCGACTGCGCTGGGTTCGGTGGATCTCCGGCTGGCGGGCTGTGTGCTGTACCGGAACGGTTCGGTGGCGGCGACGGGCGCGGGCGGCGCGGTGCTCGGCTCGCCGTTGAATTCGCTGGTCTGGCTGGCGAACACGGTGGGGCCGCTGGGTGTCACCCTGGAACCCGGGCACGTCGTGCTGCCGGGGTCGATGACCCGGGCGATCCCGGTGTCGCCGGGGGACACGATCGTCACCACGATCGCCGGCGTCGGCAGTGTCACCGCGGTCTTTTCGGAGGAATCGTGAACGTGCGCGAGGCAGCCGCTGCGCTGCTGGGGACGGTCTCGGAGCGCGCGCCACTCTCGGAGGAGTGGCCGGACCTGGACGTCGACACGGCGTACGCGATCCAGGACGAGGCGCTGCGGCAGCGCCGGGCGCGCGGGGAGACGCTGGTCGGGGTGAAGCTGGGGCTGACGTCCCGGGCCAAGCAGCAGCGGATGGGCATCGACACGCCGTTGCTGGCCTGGCTGACGGACGCGATGGTGCTGCCGGCGGGAGTGCCGGTGCCGTCGCTGATCCACCCGCGTGCGGAGCCGGAACTGGTGTTCGTGCTGGGCCGCCGCTTGGCGGGCCCGGGCGTCACGGCGGCGACGGCCCTGGCCGCGGTCGACCGCGTGTACGGCGGCATCGAGGTGATCGACAGCCGGTACGCGGACTACCGGTTCACGCTCCCGGACGCGGTGGCCGACAACGGCTCGTCGGCGTGCTTCAGCGTGGGCCCGGTGGGGGTGCCGCCTTCGACGGTGGACCTCTCCTTGGAGGCGGCGTTGCTGGAGGTCGACGGCCAGATCGTCGACACGGCCACGGGCGCGGCGGTCCAGGGCCACCCGGCGGAGGCTCTCGCCTTGGCGGCCAACGCCCTGGCCGCGCGGGGCTTGGCTTTGGAGCCGGGCTGGCTGGTCCTGACGGGCGGAATGACGGACGCGGTCCCCCTCCGCCCCGGCTCCCGCGTGGCCGCCCACTTCTCCCACCTCGGCTCTCTAACCCTCACCACCTAACCCCTCAATCACGTGTTGCCCCCTCAATCACGCGAGATGCCTCCCGGATCACGCGAGATGCCCCTCCAATCACGCGAGATGCCTCCCCGATCACGCGAATTCCGCCCCTAATCACGCGAGTTCGGCCTCCGGGCACGCAAGTTCCGCCGCCAATCGCTGCGGTGGGGCATACCGGGCCGGCGAACTCGCGTACCCGAAGGGTCGGCCCACGTACCTGGAGGGTCGGCTGGCGTGCTTGGAGGGTCGGCTGGCGTACCCGGAGGGTCGGCCTACGTACCTGGAGGGTCGGCTCGTGTGCCTGGAGGGTCGGGTCGGCGAGCCGACCGACCGGACACCCAGCCGACCCTCTGGGTACGCAACCCGACCGGCTGGGTACGCAACCCGACCCTCTGGGTACGCGAATCGACCGGCTGGGTACGTGAACTGACCCTTTGGGTGCGGCGGGCAACCGCCCCCGGCCCTGCTCGGGCTTCGCCCTCGGGCCCCGGGCCCCCCTCGGGCCTAGGCTCCACCTCCGGGGCCCCGCACCGGGGCCTGCCCCGGTGCGGGGTGGGTCAGGGTGGGGTGGGGCGGTAGGCGCGGGCCTGGATCTCGTACAGCTCGTGGTAGACGCCGCCCGCTCGGATGAGGTCGTCGTGGGTTCCTTGCTCGATCAGCCTTCCCTTCTCCAGCACCAGGATCCTGTCTGCCGAGCGGATGTTGGCCAGCCGGTGGGTGACCAGGACCGTGGTGCGGCGGCCGCGGCCCGAGCGGCTTGCGTGCTGCAGCCCGGCGAACACGCGGGCTTCGGCGCGGGCGTCCAGCGCCGCCGTCGGTTCGTCGGCGACCAGGACCGAGGCGTCGCGGTAGATGCCGCGGGCGATGCCCATGCGCTGCCACTGGCCGCCCGACAGGTCGTGGCCTTCGTCGAACTTCTTCGACAGGACCGTGTCTTCGCCGGCGGGCAGGGAGGCGATCACCTCGTCCGCGCCCGAGTAGTCGACCGCTTCGCGCCACGCCTGCTTCTCCGGGTCCGGACGGCCGAGGCGGCCTACCGTGATGTTGTTCGCCGCCGTCATCGGCCACTCCGCCGGTTCCTGGGCGATCACCGCGATGTTCGCGTGCACCGATGCCGGGTCGGCGCGCGCGAGGTCGACGTCGTCCCAGTGGACCGTGCCCTCGTCCGGCGGGTAGAGCCCGGTGAGCAGCTTGCCGAGGGTGGTCTTGCCCGACCCGTTCTCGCCGACCAGCGCGACCACCTCGCCGCGCCGGATCGTCACCGAGATGTCCCGCAGCGCCGGGCTGTCGCGGCCCGGGTAGGTGAACGTGACGCCGTCCAGCCGGATCTCGGCCGGGTCGGCGGGCGCTGCCACCGAAGTCGGCGGCGGTTGCCGCTTCCGGGACTCCGCGAGCAGCTGGTTGTAGAACCCGATGTAGAACGAGTCCTCGTACAGCGAGTTGACCGCGCGCATGGTGTTGGACAGCGCCGTGGACGCCGTGCGCATCGCCAGCACCGCCGTGCCGGCCAAAGCCAGTTCCATCGCGCCCGTGTAGAGCAGCCAGCCGAGCACGAGGTACGCGACGGCCGTGCCGAGGCCGGCTGCCGCCCGCCCGGTGGTGCGCACCAGGTTGCTCCGGTGCGCCAGCCGGACTTCTTCGCGCGAGAGGCTGCGCGAGATGCGCCGGTACTCGCCGAGCAACGGCTCCTGCAGCGTCAGCGCGTGCCGTTCGAGGGCCATCGAGCGCCAGGTGGCGACCTCTTCGACGACCGACTTGCGGATGTTGCGCCCGACGGTGTCGACGAAGTGCCGGTAGTTCAGCTTCGCGACGCGCGCGGCGGCCCAGCCGTCGGCCGCCGCGGCGAGCAGCAGCACCGGGGCCAGCCACGGGTTGAGCAGCCCGGCCGTGATCATCGCCGCCGCCAGCGAGATCGCCGACGACGTCAGGTCGGCCAGCCGCCGCAGGCTCGTTTCGATGGCCCGCACCCCGAACCGCGCGCCCTGCCGGGCGAGCTCCCGGAAGTCCGCGTCCTCGAACGCGATCAGCCCGACGCGCACGACCGCGGCCGTCACCGCGTCGTCCGCCGCCGCGGTGACCCGCGGCCGCAGCGCACCCTCGACGGCGGCGACGGCCGCGTCCAGCACCGCGCGCGCCGCGTACGACCCGGTGACCACCGCGATCGCCGGCAACGACTGCAGCACCCGCTCCGGCGTGGGGCCCTGCTGGAGCAGCGCGGTGAAGACGTTCGCCGTGGCGAGCAGCCCGAACGCCGTGACGCAGCCCGAAACGACGTGCACGACGGCGGCCAGCACGGTCAGCCGCGGCGACGTCCGCCACGCCAGCCGCAGCACGACCGAGATCGCGGTGGGCAGCGCGCGCACGGCCTGGCCGAAGCCCGCCGCGGCCACGCGTTCGTCGACGCGGGCCCACTCGGGCATCTTGACGTTCTCCACCCCGATCAGCGGGGGCGGGTCGGCGATTCCGGTCACACCCCATCTGTACTCCGGGGGTCCGACAGTTTCTGGCCCGCTACTGGCCCTTCCGGGTGTACCGCGCCCGCAAAAACGGGCTGTACGCCGGGTTTTCACCCATCCGGACGTCGATCTCGTGCGTCAGCGTCCCGCCTTCGGGGGTGAGCCGATGCCGGGCCACGCCGCGCGCGGTCTGCTTCTCCAGGGTGAGCGTCGCGCCGGTCCATCCGCCGCGGGCGGGGGATTCGGGCGGGAAACCGTAACTGTCGAAGCCGTACCAGAGCGTCTCGCCGGTGGCCGGATCGGCGGTGAAGACGTTGTGGCCGAGGAACTCCGACCCGTCCTCGCGGCGCTGCCGGTAGTGCTGGACGACCGCGAAACCGTTGAGGGCCAGAAGATATTCGCACTCGGCCGACGCGGTCGCGGCCGGCGCCCACGGCGAGGCGGCGAGTTCTTCGGTGCCGGTCCACTCGCCGACGAACGCCTTCAGCGCTTCGTGCGCGGGGCCGAGGCGGGGCATGTCCATGGTCGTCTCCATTTCGACAGGTGCCTGTCGATGTGCGAGACTAGCACGCATGCGGTCGCCTCGAGCCGAAACGTTCACCCGCGTGATCGACGCCGTCTTCGCCTGCAACGGCGGTTTCCTCGCCGCGGGCGACGCGCTGACCGAGCCGGTCGGGCTCACCGCGGCGCAGTGGCAGGTCCTCGGCTTCCTCGAGGACGGCCCGGCCACCGCCGCCGAGGTGGCGCGCCGCCGCGGGTTGCGCCGGCAGAGCGTGCAGGAGACGGTGAACCGCTTGCTGCGCAACGGGATGCTGGACCGCTCGCCGAACCCGGCCGATGCGCGGGCGCCGGTGTTGTCGTTGACGCGCCGGGCGCGCGCGGCGCTGCGGCAGCTGGGGGACGCGCAGGTCGCGTGGGCCGAGGACGTGGCGGCGCAGGTGCCGCAGGAGGACCTGGAGACGACACTGCGCACCCTGCAGCGGCTGCGCGGGGTGGTGGCGCAGCCGCGCCTCCGGTGAGCGGCGGTCAGCGGGCCGCGCCGGGGCCGGCCAGCACTTCGACGTCGTTGGCGTGCATCGGCTCGCCGCAGTGGGCGCAGCGCGGGTCGACGCTGCTGATTTCGCCGCACGCGTGGTGGCGGTAGAGCACCGGCGGGCCGGCTTCGCCCGCCAGCCACTTGTCGCCCCAGCGGGTCATCGCCATCAGCATGTCGACCAGCTCGGTGCCCTTCTCGGTCAGGACGTACTCGTAGCGCGGCCTGCGGTCGTACGGGCGTCGCTCGAGGACGCCGGAGCCGACCAGGTGGTTCAGCCGCTCGGTGAGCACCTTGCGCGAGATGCCGAGGTCCGCCTGGAGCTGCTCGAACCGGCTGAGGCCGACCCACACGTCCCGCAGGATCAGCGGTGACCAGGGTTCGCCGATGACGTCGAGCGTGCGCGCGATCGAGCACGGGGCCAGTTCGCTGAAGTTCGTGCGCTGCATGGAGCCAGGTTAGCACTTGGGGTTCCCTCAAGGAACTCAAGCTGCTACCGTTCTGGAGTCTCCTGAAGGAACCCAGAAGGGAATGCCACGATGAGCAAGGTCTTCAGCGCCCACGCCGTCTCGGTCGACGGCTACATCACCGGCCGGGGCGCTCGCCCGGGTCAGGGGCTCGGCGACGGCGGGACGCTCTTCGACTGGTACTCCGACGGGGACACCCGCAGCCGGGTCTTCGACTTCTTCCGGCTCAGCGAACCGAGCGCCCGCGTCTTCGACTCGCTCGCCGGCCGGGTGGGCGCGATCGTGGCGGGCCGCAACACCTACGAGGACTCGGAACACTTCGGCGGCGGCAGCCCGCACCCGGACGCCCCGGTGTTCCTGGTCAGCCACCGGCCCGCGCCGGAGCTGACCGACCGGCAGACCCTGTTCGGCACCGTCGAAGACGCGATCGCGGCGGCCCGCGAGGCGGCCGGCGGCAAGGACGTCGGCCTCATGGGCGGCGGTGTCCTCGCTTCGGCGTTGCAGGCCGGCCTGGTCGATGAGATCGTGCTCCACCAGGTCCCGGTGCTGCTCGGCGGTGGCCGGCCGTTCTTCCGGGAACTGCCCTCGCACGTGCGGCTGAACCTGGTCGAGGCCGTGGCCGCGCCCGGTGTCACCCACCTCCACTACTCCGTCGCCTGAACCCTTACCCCCACAAGGAGCCGACCATGCTCGACGCCGACGTCCGCCGCATCCTCGCCACCGCCGTCCTCGGCCACCTCGCCACCGTCCTGCCGGACGGCGCGCCCCACGCCGTTCCGGTCTGGGTCGACCCGGAGGGCGACCGCATCGCCATCCTGACCGGCCCGGACTCGCGCAAGGCCCGCAACCTGCGCCGCGACCCGCGTGTGGCGCTTTCCCTGACGCCGCTGGACAACCCGTTCGAGCCGGTGATGATCCGCGGCCGGGTGGCCGAGTGGATCGAGGGTGACGCCGCCTGGGAGATCGTGGACCGGATCGCGACGAAGTACATCGGCGGCCCGTACTCGCGGGAGCGGGAGCGGGTCGTGGCGCTCATCGAGGTGGAGCGGCAGAGCGTGGGGATGGGCTGATTCAGTCCGGCTTCACCCCCAGCAGGGTCAGGAACGTGCGGAACCCGGCCGACATGTCGACTTCATCGGGGTCCAGGAGCCACTGCAGCTGGAGGCCGTCCAGGATCGCGATGGCCAAGGGCGCCAGCTGTTCCGGCGTCGTTCCCGGGGGCAGCTCGTCGCGGTGGCGCTCGAGCATCCGGGTCATGCCGGCCCGGACCCGGGCGTAGCGGTCCTGGAAGTACTTCCGGGCCGGGTGGTCCTCCGTGACGCTGTCCGCCGAAAGCACCGTGTACGTCTGGACGATGCCCGGGCGGGTGGCGTTGTAGTCGACCAGGTCCGCCAGCTGGTTCACCGTCATCGCGGACGGATCGGCCGCCGTGGCGTGCCCGAAGTGCAGCAGGTCCCACTCGTCGCGGGTCTCCAGCACCGCCGTCAGCAGGTCTTCCTTGGTGGGGAAGTAGTGCATCAGCCCCTGCTGCGTCAGGCCCACGCGTTCGGCCACCGCGGCCAGCGACGTGCCGCGGTAGCCGCGCTCGGCGATCACCTCGAACGCCGCTCGGACGATGCTGGCTCGGCGGTCGGCGCCCCTGGCCCGGGTCATGATCCCGAGCCTACGGCAGTGAGCGTCACGGAAGCATAACGTTCGCTACTCGCTGCCAGGTAGGGTGACGGCAGGACCGATCGCGGAGGATGCGCATGAGCTTCGACGTCGACGCGCTGCTGGCCGAACTCGACCTGGACGCCAAAGCGAGCCTGCTCGCCGGCCAGGACGTCTGGTCCCTTCCCGCGCTGCCGCGGATCGGGCTCGCGTCGCTGGTGCTCTCCGACGGCCCGGTCGGCGTCCGCGGGACGCGCTGGAGCCCGGACGACCCCTCGGTGACCCTGCCCAGCCCGACGGCGCTCGCCGCGAGCTGGGACCCGCGCCTGGCGGTCGAGACCGGCCGCCTGCTCGCGCAGGAGGCCCGGCGCAAGGGCGTGCACGTGCTGCTCGCCCCGACGGTCAACCTCCACCGCTCGCCGCTGGGTGGCCGGCACTTCGAGTGCTACTCCGAAGATCCGCTCCTCACCGGGATGATCGGCGCCGGCTACGTCACCGGCGTGCAGGACGGCGGGGTCGCCGTCACGGTCAAGCACTTCGTCGCCAACGACTTCGAGACCGAACGCTTCACCGTCGACGTGCGTGTCGGCGAGCGCGCCCTGCGCGAGCTCTACCTCGCGCCCTTCGAACTCATCGTCCGGCGCGCGAAGCCGTGGGGGATCATGGCCGCCTACAACAGCGTCAACGGCGTCACGATGACCCAGCACGCCGAACTGGTCAACGGCGTGCTGCGCGGCGAATGGGGCTTCGACGGCTTCGTCGTCTCCGACTGGCTGGCCGCGCGCGACACCGTCGCCTCCGCCAACGGCGGCCTCGACGTGGCCATGCCCGGCCCGCGCACGGTGTTCGGCGCCCGGCTCGCCGAAGCGGTTCGCGGTGGCGAAGTCGACGAAGGCGTCGTCGACGCCATGGTGCGCCGCGTGCTCCTGCTCGCCCACCGGACCGGCGCGCTCGGCGGCGACCCCGTGCCAGGAGTATCCGATGTGGACGGAGAAGCGATCGCGCGCGAGGTCGCGCACCGGTCGTTCGTGTTGCTCCGCAACGAAACCGGCGTGCTGCCCCTGCGGGAGCCGCAGAGCATCGCGCTCATCGGCGCGCTCGCCGCGGACCCGAAGATCCTCGGTGGTGGCAGTGCCACCGTGTTTCCGGACCACGTCGTCTCCCCTCTCGACGGCCTCAAGGCGGCCGTTCCCCCTGGTACCGAGCTCGTTTACGCACCCGGTGCCGATCCGCGCACGACGTTACCGACCGCCACCGACAATTTCCGGCTCCGCGCGACCGCCCGCGCCGCCGACGGCACCGAACTCGCGCAGTTTCCGTTGCGCACGGCCAGGATCGACTGGATCGGCGAACTGCCGGCCGGGCTCGACATCGGCACGCTCGCCTCGGTCGAGATCGCCGGCACGTTCCTCCCGGAGCAGAGCGGCATGCACACCTTCGGCATCACCGGTCCCGGCGACCTCCGCCTCACCGTCGCCGGCCACACCGTCTTCGACGGCGTGAACCTGCCGGAAGGCGGCGACATCTTCACCTCCATCATGCAGGTCCACGAGCAGCGGCGGGAGGTCGAGCTGACCGCGGGCGAGCCGGTCGACGTCAATCTGACCTACTGGATCCCCTCGGAGATGGCGGAGTTCGCCAGGGGCACCTTCGCCTGGGTCACCTTCGCGCTCGGTTACCGAGGTCCGGTCCTCGACCCGGACGCGAGCCTCGAAGAAGCCGTGGCCCTCGCGGCGAAGTCGGAGGTCGCCGTGGTCGTGGTCGGCACGACCGCCGAGGTCGAGAGCGAAGGCTTCGACCGGACTTCCCTCGCCCTGCCCGGCCGCCAGGACGAACTCGTCGCGCGGGTCGCCGAAGCGAACCGGAACACCGTCGTGGTGGTCAACGCCGGCTCCCCGGTGGAGATGCCGTGGCGCGACGACGTTGCCGCGGTGCTGCTCACCTGGTTCCCCGGCCAGGCCGGCGGCGACGCGCTCGCCGACGTCCTCTTCGGCCGTGAAGAGCCCGGCGGCCGCCTGCCCATGACCTGGCCGGCGAAGCTCGAAGACGCGCCGGTCACCGACGTGACGCCGGAAGACGGCGCGCTCGAGTACCGCGAAGGTGTGTACATCGGTTACGGCGCTTGGGCGCGTACCGACCGGCAACCCGCGTACTGGTTCGGCCACGGCCAGGGCTACACGACCTGGGAGTACGAAGAGATCGACGCCTACCCGGACGAGGAAGGCGGCGCGCGCGTCCGGGTCCGGGTCCGCAACACCGGAAAGCGCAAGGGCCGCGAGGTCGTCCAGCTCTACCTCGTCCCGACCGAACGCGGCGACCGGCCGCACCGCTGGCTGGCCGGGTTCGCGAGCGTGGAAGCCGGGCCCGGCGAGCCGGTGGAGGCCGACATCGCCATCGCCTCGAGGTCGGCCGAGGTCTGGAACGAGGGCTGGCGGCACATCGCGGGCGAGTACGTCCTGGAGGCGTCGCACTCCTACGCCGAGCCGCGGCTGAGCACGCGCGTGGTGCTGCAGAAAATCCGTTGATCACCGCGGGTGCATCCCCTAATGTCCCGGGGAGGCACCTTGACCGGCGAAAGGAGGTGGGACCGATGATCACGCAACCGATCACGCGCTCCCACCTCGCAGCGAGGGTGCCGGCTGTCTGACCGGGAGCGCGTACTCCCGGAAGGATTTCCATGACCGAACTGGTCGTGCGCCCGCTCGAAGCGGGCGAAGAAGCACTGTTCACCTCCCTGCCCGACCGCGGTCTCGTCGGCCGCAAGCTGCTCGGCGACGACTTCGCGGAGATGGCGAAGAAGGGCGAGTACCGGCCCGAGTGGACGTGGGTCGCGCTGCGCGAAGGCGTCGTCGTGGCCCGGGCGGCCTGGTGGGCCAAGCCCGGCGACGAAACCCCGGTCGCGCTGGACTGGTTCGACTTCACCGACTTCGACGCGGCCGTCCACCTGCTGAAGACGGCGCCGCTGCGCGCCGAGTACGCGCTGCACACGCCACCCGCGTGGCAGGACGACCCGGAGGTCGCGGCCGAAGTGAACGGCCGGGTCGAAGCGGCCGAGCGGGCGGGCTTCCGCAAGCTCGTCGAGCGTTACCGCTTCCGCTGGACGCCGGACAACGGCCTGCCGGAGAAGCCCGGCCGGCTCGAGTTCCGGCCGGAGCCGGACGACGACGTCATCCTCGAGGTCTTCAAGCGGGTGCACGTCGGCAGCCTCGACGCGCACGTGCGGAAGACCGTCGAAGAGCAGGGCCTCGACGCGGCCGCGCAGGAGGACCTCGACATCATGAAGTGGATGCCGGGTCCGCGGGACTGGTGGCGGCTGGCGTACACGCCCGAAGGCGAGCTCGCCGGGCTCGTCCTGCCCACCCGCAACGTCTACGACCCGGTGATCGGCTACGTCGCCGTGGTGCCGGAGCACCGAGGCCGGGGCTACGCGTACGACCTCCTGGTCGAGGCCACGCACGACCTCGTCTGCTACGGCGCCGACCGGATCGTCGCGGGCACCGACGTCGGCAACGTCCCGATGGCCAAGGCCTTCGCCAAGGCGGGCTACCCGGTGACGCAGCACCGCATCGACCTGGCCTGACCGCCTCGTGAGTGGCAAGGCGGGTGAGAACCGCCTTGCCACTCACGAGCCCTGGGCGCTACCTTCGCTAGAGCGATCTATCAAATCGGGGGCTGCGATGGGGTTGACGACGCTTCGGGTGATTCTGGGCTTCTCGCTGCTCAGCACGGCGGTCCACTACACGCACAACGCCGTCCGGTACGCGGACTACCCGCAGCTGCCGGGCATCACGCCGCTCGTCGGCGGCATCACCGTCGCCGTCGCCTGGGTGCTGCTGACGGCGTTCGGCTGGTTCGGCTACCGCGCGTACACGCAAGGCCGGTACCACCGGGCACTGGCGTTCCTCTTGGTCTACTCGCTGGCCGGAATGATCACGCTCGGCCACTTCCTGACCGGCGTCCCGCAGATCCCGGCGTTCTGGTTCGCGACGATCTTCACCGACGCCGCGGCCGGGCTGGCCCTGTGGGTGTTCCTCACCTGGGCCTGGGCCACGCTCAACCGGGTGACCACGCGAGATCAAGTTTCTACACAACATTGACGCTCGTCCGGCTCATGTAGACAATCGACAGGTGACCACCACCACACCGGTTGCCTTCGACCGCCGTCCGGACGAGTACCGCCACTGGCACCTGCGGGTCGACGGGGAGGTGGCCTGGCTCGAGCTGGACGTCGACGAGCAGGGTGGGCTGGTCCCGGGGTACGAGCTCAAGCTCAACTCCTACGACCTCGGCGTCGACATCGAGCTGTACGACGCCACGCAGCGCCTGCGGTTCGAGCACCCCGAGGTCCGGGTGGTCATCGTGACCAGCGCCAAGGACAAGGTGTTCTGCGCCGGCGCGAACATCCGCATGCTCGCCGCGTCGGAGCACCACTGGAAGGTCAACTTCTGCAAGTTCACCAACGAGACCCGCAACGGCATGGAGGACGCCACCGAGCACTCCGGCCAGACGTACGTGGCCGCGGTGAACGGCACCTGCGCCGGCGGCGGCTACGAGATCGCGCTGGCCTGCGAAAAGGTCTTCCTGATCGACGACAACTCCTCGACCGTCGCGCTGCCGGAGGTCCCGCTGCTCGGCGTGCTGCCCGGCACCGGCGGCCTCACCCGGGTCGTCGACAAACGGCGGGTGCGCCGGGACCTCGCCGACGTCTTCGCCACGCGCCCGGACGGCGTCAAGGGCAAGACGGCGGTCGACTGGCGCCTGGTCGACGAGCTGGTGCCCCGCCAGGACTTCCGCGAGAAGGTCCTGGAAAGGGCGCGGGAACTCGCGCGGGGGTCCGCAAAGCAAGCGGACCGCGGCATCGAGCTGACCCCGCTCGAACATCGCCATGTCGACATCGAGGTCGAGGCGAGCCAGGCCACCATCACCATCAAGGGGCCCGAGAACGACCCCGGTGACCTGCACGAAGAGGGCGCGGGCGGCTGGTTCCTCGCCATGACCCGCGAACTCGACGACGCCATCCTGCGGCTGCGCACCAACGAGGTCGAAGCCGGGACGTGGATCCTCCGGACCCAGGGCGACCCGGCGACGGTACGGGCGCACGAAGAGGCCGTGCTGGGGCAGAAGGACTGGCTCGCGAACGAGATCACGCACTACTTCAAGCGCACGCTCAAGCGCCTCGACGTCACCAGCCGCAGCCTGATCGCGCTCATCGAACCGGGCAGCTGCTTCACCGGCGCGCTGCTGGAGGTCGCGCTGGCCGCGGACCGGCAGTACATCCTGGACGGCCCGCCGATCGACGACGAAAACTCCGAGGAACGCGCCTCCATCGAACTGACCGACGCCAACTTCGGTGCGTTCCCGATGGGCAACGGCCTCACCCGCCTCCAGGCGCGCTTCTACGGCGACGACGACCACCTCGCCTGGCTCGCCCGCGAGAAGAACCGGGCGCTGACCCCGGCCGAAGCCCTCGAACTCGGCCTGGTCACCGACGCCCCGGACGACCTCGACTGGGAGGACGAGATCCGCATCGCCCTCGAAGGCCGTGCCTCGCTGAGCCCCGACGCGCTCACCGGGATGGAGGCCAACCACCGGTTCGTCGGTCCCGAGACCATCGAGACCAAGATCTTCGGCCGGCTGGCGGCTTGGCAGAACTGGATTTTCACCCGGCCGAACGCATCCGGGCCGGAAGGCGCGCTGCGCCGCTACGGTACGGGACAGAAGGCCGTCTTCGACAGGAAGCGGGTCTAGCGCAGATGCCCGAGAAGATCGACTACGACGCCAAGATCCCCAACAACGTCAACCTCTCCGAGGACCGCAGGCTCCAGCGGGCCCTGGAGGGCTGGCAGCCGAAGTTCATGCACTGGTGGGGCGAGATGGGGCCGACGCTGGAGACCCAGGGCGTCTACCTGCGCACCGCGGTCAGCGTGGGGCGGGAGGGCTGGGCGCACTTCGACCACGTCAACGTCCCGGACTACCGCTGGGGCATCTTCCTCGCCGAGCGCGACCCGGACCGCCGGATCGCCTTCGGGGAGCACAGGGGCGAGCCGGTGTGGCAGCAGGTGCCCGGCGAGTACCGCGCCGACCTGCAACGGCTGATCGTCATCCAGGGCGACACCGAACCGGCGTCGGTCGAGCAGCAGAAACTCCTCGGCCTGACCGCGCCGAGCCTGTACGACCTGCGGAACCTGTTCCAGGTCAACGTCGAAGAAGGCCGGCACCTGTGGGCGATGGTGTACCTGCTGCACGCCTACTTCGGCCGCGAAGGCCGCGACGAGGCCGAAGGGCTGCTGCTGCGCAACTCGGGTAGTCCCGACGCGCCGCGAATCCTCGGCGCCTTCAACGAGGAAACCGCCGACTGGCTGGCGTTCTACATGTTCACCTACTTCACCGACCGCGACGGGAAGTACCAGCTCGGCACGCTCAAGGAGTCCTCCTTCGACCCGCTCTCGCGCACGTGCGAGTTCATGCTGAAGGAGGAGGCGCACCACATGATGGTCGGCACCACCGGCGTCGACCGCGTGGTGACCCGCAGCGCCGAGCTGATCCGCGAGCACGACACGTACGACATCGGCCCGCTCGGCGGCATCCCGCTGGACATCATCCAGAAGTACATCAACTTCCACTACACGGTGTCCCTGGACCTGTTCGGCAGTGAGACGTCGACGAACGCGGCGAACTACTACACCGCCGGGCTCAAGGGCCGCTGGCAGGAGACCCGCCGCAAGGACGACCACAAGCTCACCGAGGACGCCCGCACGCTGGAGCGGCCGAACGCCGACGGCACCTGGACCACCGAGGAGCTGCAGGCGATCCTGTTGCTGAACCTCGACCTGCGCAGCGAGTACGTGGCCGACTGCCAGACCGGCGTGAAGCGCTGGAACAAGATCCTCTCCGACGCCGGCGTCGACTTCACGTTCCGGTTGCCGCACCCTGGCTTCAACCGCGAAGTGGGCATAAACTCCGGCCACCACGTCACTCCCGACGGCACCATCGTCGACGAGGCGACCTGGGAGGCAGGCAAGCGCAAGTGGCTGCCCACGACCGAAGACCTCACGTTCGTGCGTTCGCTGATGCGCCCGGTGTACGAGCGGGGGAAGATCGCGAGCTGGGTCGCGCCGCCGCGGCAGGGCATCAACGGCAAGCCCATCGACTACGAGTACGTGTACCTCACGTAGGAGGCCTGGTGGCGACAGGGTTCAATGCCGCGGAGTACCTGCTCTCGGCCGGGCACCCGGACGCGACCGCGGTCGTGTCGCCCCGCCGCTCGCTCACCTACGCCGAGCTCGCGTCGGAGTCCCGGCGCGTCGCCGGCGGGCTGCTCGAACTCGGGGTGCGGCCCGAGGAACGGGTCATGTTCTGCATGGTCGACGACGTCGAGCTGCTCACCGGCATCCTCGGCGCGATGCTGGCCGGCGCGGTCGCCGTCCCCGTCTCGACCATGGTCACCGGGCCCGAGCTGGGCCAGGTGCTGGCCGACTCGCGGGCGCGCGTGCTGTGCGTGTCCGGGGAGTTCGCCGGACAGGCGCTGACGGCGCTGACGCTCGCCCCCGAGGTCACCGACGTCGTGCTCGACCACTGCGACCCGGCTGGGTTCGGCGTCCGGACGCACGACTGGCCGTCGCTGTCCGGACCGGTCCCGAGTAGACGGACGTGGGCGGACTCGCCCGCGTTGTGGCTGTACACGTCGGGGACGACCGGACAGCCGAAGGGCGCGATGCACCGGCACGCGAGCATCCGCGCGGTTTGCGAGACCTACGCCCGCGGCGTGCTGGCGACGACGAGCGAGGACCGGTTCCTGTCCGTGCCGAAGCTGTTCTTCGCCTACGGGCTGGGGAACTCGTGCTTCTTCCCGCTCGGCGCGGGCGGCACGACGCTGCTCGAGCCTTCGCGGCCGACGCCCGCGTTGTTCGCTTCACGCGCTCGCGAGGAGAAGCCGACACTGTTCTTCGCGGTCCCGACGTTCTACGCGGCGTTGCTCGCCAGCGACGTCCCGGACGACTCGTTTTCTTCGGTGCGGTACGCGGTTTCGGCGGGCGAGCCGCTGCCCGCGTCACTGTTCGAACGGTTCCGCGCCCGCTTCGGACTGGAAATCCTCGACGGCATCGGGTCCACCGAGGCACTGCATATTTTCCTGTCGAACCAGCCGGGCTCGGTGCGGCCGGGCAGCACCGGCGTCCCGGTGCCCGGGTATTCCGTGCAGCTGCGCGACGAAGCCGGGGCCGTCATCGACGCCGCCGGGAAGCCGGGCGAGCTGTTCGTGGCCGGGCCGTCCACGGCGACCGGCTACTGGGCCCGTTACGACGCCACGAAACTCGTCTTCCAGGGCGAGTGGCTGCGGACCGGCGACAGCTACATCCGGAACGAAGACGGCACCTACAGCTGCCTGGGCCGGTTCGGGGACATGCTGAAGGCGGGCGGGATCTGGGTGTCACCGTCCGAAGTGGAGGAACGATTGCGGCAGCACCCGGCGGTGGCCGAGGTCGCCGTGGTCGCCGCGCCGGACGCCGACGGCCTCGACAAGCCCGTCGCGTGCGTGGTGCCCGCCCCCGGGTTCGCGGTCGACCCGGCCGAGCTGATCGAGTTCTGCCGCGAGGGCCTGGCGGCGTTCAAGCGCCCGCGCGGGGTGGTCGAACTGCCCGAGCTGCCGAAGACGGCGACCGGCAAGATCCGCCGCAACGTGATCCGCGAGCTGGTCCGCGACTCGCTGCGGACGGTACCGAGCCCGTGATCGACGGGCACTTCGTGGTCGACGCCCACGTCCACACGCCCCGGCTGCCGACGCTGAAGCCGGCGTGGCTGCAGTGGGCGCACGACTTCGCCGGGGCGTACCCGTGGCGTTCGGTGTACTCCGCTTCCGGGGAGGTCGTCCCGTCCGCAATGGACGAACTGATGGAGTCCGAAGGCGTCGACCGCGTGCTGTTGTTCTGCGAGTACAGCCCGCGCGCGACCGGGATCCAGCCGATCGAGGACAACCTACCGCTGGTGGCGTTCAACCCGGAGCGGTTCCGGCTGGTGGCGAACGTGAACCCGTACGTGCACCACCCGGCCGCGGCCGAGGTGGCGCGGCAGCTGGACCTGGGCGCGGTGGCGCTGAAGATCCACCCGGTGCACGGCGCGTTCTCACCGGCGGACAAGGAGCTGTACCCGGTTTACCAGCTGTGCCTCGAACGCGGGGTGCCGGTGATCCTCCACTCGGGAACGTCGAGCTTTCCCGGCTCCCGCACCAGTTTCGGCAACCCGGAGCTGCTGTCCGATGTGGTCGAGGACTTCCCGGCCCTGCAGTTCGTCTTCGCCCACGGCGGCCGCGGGTGGTGGTACGACGTGGCGGCGTTCCTGGCGCTGGCCCGCGAGAACGTGTGGCTCGACCTCGCCGGGCTGCCGCCGAAGAAGCTCCCGGAGTACTACCAGCGCTTCGACCTGACGCGGCTGGCGGGGAAGTTCGTGTTCGGGACGGACTGGCCGGGGGTGCCTTCGGTGGCCGCGAACGTCCGGACGCTGGCCGGGCTGGGGCTGCCCGAGGACGTGCTGAGCGGGGTCCTGTCGGGGAACGCGATCAAGCTGATGCCGTCACTGGCGTGAGCCGGGCCGAACGCGGGGGTGCCTGCCGTCGACCGGCGGCACCCCCGCGCCCCCAGGGTGGTCAGCCCATGACCTCGTGCAGGCAGAGCACGTTGCCCCCGGAATCGGTGAACCAGGCCGCGCGCTCGTTGCCCAGCTGCGCATGGTCGTGATGGTCGATTCGGTCAACATGGCTTTCATGGTGCGCCGCCACGGGCATCGGGCGTGACCTCGACTTTTTCAACGGTCGGCGTTGAACGCGCGCAGTGTCCGCATCGCTTCCGCCAGTGCCGGAGCGTCGTCGCCCAGCGGCGTCAGCACGATCCGGCGCAGGATGTCCGCCGCCGCCGCGCGGGCCTTGTTCGCCACGTCCAGGCCGTGCTCGGTCAGCGAAGCGAACGTGACGCGCCGGTCGTCGGGGCTGGGGATCCGGCAGATCAGGTCGGCCGCCACCAGCCGGTCCGCCACCTTGGTGAAGCCGCCGCTGGACAGCGCCGCCTCGGTGGCCAGGCGGGTCATCGGCATCCGGTGGTCCGGCGAGCGGACGAGCCGCAGCAGGATGTCGAACGACGGGGGCGCGAGCCCGAAGCGGTCGGCGATCTCGCCCATCAGCCTGTCCTGGGTGGCCAGGTAACCCTCGATAACCAGGCCCCACCAGGTGACGATCTCGTCGTCGTCGGTGTCCACAGGTCGGAGTTTACCGCCACACCTCGCCGGATTATTTCTTCCGGAGAAGATGTCAGCCCGTTTGTACGAACCGTGTACCGCGCGTCCCTACGATCGGGCGATGACCAACGAGGCACTACAGCGTGCTACCAAACTGCTGGACGCCGTCATCCTTGCCGACGGGCACAACGACCTGCCGTGGGAGCTGCGGCAGCACGGTGGCCCGAACCCGGTGGAGGCGGCCGCGTCCCTCGACCTGACCGTGCGGCAGCCCGCCCTGCACACCGACTTCCCGAAGCTCGCCGACGGCAAGCTCGGCCTGCAGTTCTGGTCGGTGTACGTGCCCTGCGAGTTCGAGGGCCACAGTGCCGTGACCGCCGTCCTGGAACAGGTGGAGGTCGTCCACCAGCTGGTCGAGCGCTATCCCGACCGGTTGCGGCTGGTCACCACCGCGGACGAGGCCGAGGCCGCCTTCGGAGACGGCCGGATCGCGTCGCTGCTCGGGGCCGAGGGCGGGCACAGCATCGCCGAATCGATCGGCGTGCTGCGGATCCTGCGGCGCCTCGGCGTCCGCTACATGACGCTGACGCACAACTTCAACACCACCTGGGCCGACTCCGGCACCGACGAGCCGGCCCATGGCGGGCTCACCGAGTTCGGCCGCGACATCGTGCGCGAGATGAACAAGATCGGGATGATGGTCGACCTCTCGCACGTCGCGCCGTCGACGATGCGGGCGGCGATCGAGGTCAGCTCGGTGCCGGTGATCTTCAGCCACTCCTCCTGCACCGCGGTGAACGACCACCCCCGCAACATCCCCGACGACGTCCTGGCGAAGCTGCCCGGCAACGGCGGCGTCGCCATGATCACCTTCGTGCCCGCGTTCGTCTCGCCGAAGGTGGCCGCCTGGAACGAACGGCTCGAGGCCGCGATGGCCGAAGCCGGGCTCGAGTACCGCAACCTGAGCCTGCGCGGCGAGTTCGTCAAGCAGTGGGACGGCCCGCCGAAGCCGCTCGCCACGGTCGAGGACGTCGTCGCGCACGTCGAGCACGCGCGCGAGGTCGCCGGCATCGACCACATCGGCCTCGGCGGCGACTACGACGGCGTCGGCTCGCTGCCGGAGGGGCTGGAGGACACGTCCAAGTACCCGGTGTTGTTCGCCGCACTGCTCGAGCGCGGGTGGAGTGAGGACGACTGCGCGAAACTGGCCGGGCGGAACACGCTGCGCGTCCTGCGCGAGGTCGACGGTTTCGCCCGTTAGGGGGTTTGAGACGGCGCTCCCCGCGCAGCGGACGGACACTGGGTACATGACGCACGCGCGCGGGGGCGCGGCCGACCGCCCCACCGGTCCCGGCCTACCCGGAAGCGGCCACCACGAGCCGGGTGGCCCCGAGGTGCCCGAGGGCGCCCTGGAACCCGCCGAACTGCGGGCGGGCGACGTCCGGCCCGGCGCCGAGGAGGTCACGCCGGTGCGCCCGGCACCCGGCAGGCCCGCCACGGCCAAGAGGGCGCGGCCGACGCGGATCAGCGGCACCTGGGTCGCGGTCATCGCCGGCCTGGTCGTGCTGATCGTGCTGTTGATCTTCATCCTGCAGAACCTGGACTCGGTGACCGTGCACTTCTTCGGCGCCGAAGGCAACCTGCCGCTGGCCATCGCCATGCTGTTCTCGGCGATCGGCGGCGCGGCGCTGGTCGCGCTGATCGGCGGGGCCCGGATCCTGCAGCTGCGGAAGCAGGCACGCCGCCGCTAGGTCCCCCTGAGGGCACTTTCACGTGAAAGTGCCCCTCAGACGATGATCGACGTCATCGTCAGGACCTGGGCGCAAACGTTTTCGTCGCCGGTCGTGCGCACCCGGCCGAGGTCCGCCGCGTTGCGCGTGCAGAGCCGCCAGAACGTGTCCAGGTCCGTCGTCACGGTGGCCAACGGGGTGCGCGACGGCGGCGCGCCGCGATCCAGCACCCAGCCGTCACGCTCGCGACGGGCGTACCACTTGCCCTGGCCGGTGACCGTGTAGCCGACCTGCTTGCCGACGCGGGCGTCGACGTCACGCAGGGTGTATGGCAGTGCTCGCACGAACGTGTCGGCGATCGGCTCGGCGTACTCCGCCTCCAGCGGCGTGTGCTCCAAGGCCTCGCGGATCTGCACGTGGTGGACCCAGAACTCCGAATAGTCGCGGGCGGCGTCCAGCCAGCGCGGCGCGGGCTCGTCGCCGGCCCAGCTCACCGGGATGCCGGGGACGTCGAGGTCCAGCTGCGCCCAGTACTCGGTCGTCTGGCCCATGAACTCGTACATCATCGTGAGCAGGACGTCCGTCGAGAGCCGGCGGCACGCGACGACCCACTCCTCGTTGATCCGGTCGATGAACCGCGGGAACGCCTCACCCGGCCGGGGGCCATCGGAGGCGTGGCCGTCGCGGCCGTGGGACAGCCGCCCGACCTTGTCGCCCAGCAGGTGGGCGGCGACGTCCTTGACCGTCCAGCCCGCGCACATCGTCGGCCGCGTCCAGTCCTCGTCGGTGAGCGCGCCGAGCAGCGTCATCAGCGCCTGTTCTTCCTTCGAGAAGTACGGGAGGACGTCGATCGGCGGGCCCCAGCGCGTCGGACTCATGCGCCCATCCAACACGCAAGTCACACCTCCATTCGGCCTACCCGCAGGTAGCATCAGCCTCGCGTAAGCAGAGGGGAGTCCGCCGGTGAACGCAGAGCGACCGAACGGCCGGGGTGCCGCCGACGACGTGGCCGACCTGGCCCGCCGCGCCGGTCAGCTGGCGGGCTGGGCCGCGCGCACCGGCTTCGCCATCGGCCGCAAGCTGCCCGGTGTCGAGACCGCCGAACGCGGCGTCCGGCAGGTGGAGCGCCAGCTGCTGACCGAGCTGCGCCGACGGCTCGACGAGGTCGACGACCCGTACCACGCGGCGCTCACCGCGGCGTCGGCGATGAACCGCCCCGCGGTGCCCGGCAAGGTCGAAGCCGCCGTCACCGTCGTGCCGGTGCGCGACAACCGCGCCGAGCCGCTGCGCGCGGCGATGGCCGAGCTGCTCAACCACTCCGTCGGCTTCGGCCGCGAACGCGCCCGCGAGTACTTCTACGCGATCATCCTGCGCCAGCTGACGCCCGACGAGGCGCGGATCCTGTCCGCGCTGTCCGACGGCTCGCCGTTCCCCGCCGTCGACGTCGTCGAGCGCACCGGCCTCGGCGGCAACGGCCGGGTCGTGCTGCGCAACGCCTCGACGGTCGGCAAGGCCGCCGGGGTGTCGCTGCCCGACCAGGTGCCCGGCTACGTCACCAGGCTGATCGGGCTCGGCCTGGTCGACCTCGACGAAGAGGTGCCCTCGCTGGAGACGCAGTACGAGATCCTGCTGACCGACGAGACGGTGCGCGAGGCCGAGAAGCACGTCCGGCGCGCGAAGTTCGTCCGGCGCACGATCCACGTCTCGCGCCTCGGCGCGCAGTTCTGGCAGGCCTGCGACCCGAGCCTGGGTTAGCGCGATGGGGGCCTTCTTCGGCGGGATCGTCGCCGACTTCGCCCGGCACTGGCCCCTCTACGTCTCGATCCCGGTCGTCGCGGCGCTGATCGGCTACGGCACGAAGCTCGTCGCGATCCGGATGATGTTCCAGCCGGTGGAGTTCATCGGCGTCAAGCCGTTCCTGGGCTGGCAGGGCATCGTGCCGAAGCGTGCCGCCCGGATGGCGAGCATCGCCTGCGACACGATGACCGAGCAGCTGATCAAGCCGGCCGAGGTCGTGGCGCGGCTGGACGCCGGGCGGATCGCGAAGGAGATCGAGAAGCCGCTGCTGGCGGGCGTCGAGGACATCGTCCGCGAGGTGGCCGGGCACTACCAGCCGGGGCTCTGGGAGTCCCTGCCGGTCCGGGTGCAGCGGCTGGTGATCGAGCGCGTCCAGCACGAGTCGCCGCGGATGGTCGCGGCGGTGCTCGACCTGATCAAGTCCGATGTGGACAGCGTCTTCGACCTCAAGGGCATGGTGGTCACCAGCCTGGTCAAGGACAAGCGGCTGCTGAACCGCATCTTCCAGGAAGCGGGCGCGCGGGAGTTCAAGTTCATCGCCCGGTCGGGCCTGGTGTTCGGCGGCGCGATCGGTGTCGTGCAGATGGTGGCGTGGGTGCTGTTCAAGTTCCCGCCGATCATGCCGGTGTTCGGCCTGTTCACCGGCTGGTTCACCGACTGGCTGGCGCTACGGATGATCTTCTACCCGATCGAGCCCCGCCGGTATTTCGGAGTGCAGTGGCAGGGCCTGTTCCTGAAGCGGCGCGCGGAGGTTGCGGAGGCGTACGGGTCGTTGATCGCGAAGGAGATCATCACCCCGCACAACGTCATCGAGGCGATCCTGCACGGGCCGCTGGCGGACCGGGTGCTGGCCCTGATCCAGCGGCAGCTCGACCGGGAGCTGGGCAGCGTCGCGAGGCCGCTGCTGGTGTTCGCCGTCGGCAGCCGCAAGTACCAGGACATGAAGCTGACGATCGCGTCGCAGATCATGGCGCGCCTGCCGGAGACGATGCGGTACATCGAGGACTACGCGACGGACGCGATGGACATCCGGAACGTGCTGGTGTCGAAGATGAAGCAGCTGTCACCGAAGGAGTTCGAGCGATTGCTGCGGCCGGCTTTCGAGCAGGACGAGTGGATTCTGATCGCGACGGGGGCGGTGCTGGGGTTCATGGTCGGTGAGGCGCAGGTGCTGCTCCTGGAGCACCTGGCGGCTTAGAGGGCAGTTCAGAATGAGTCGGCGTGTCGTCTTTGCCTGACTGCAGAGTTTCCAGAATCGGCTGGAACCGTCTGCGGACGGCGTTGTTCGGTGCCTCCGGGGTCACCTGCTGGCGGCGGCTGACTGAATGGCACGTGGCCGCCGCCTGGTCCGCGCATCACCTCGCTCATCGCCCACCGCGGCGTCGAGCACGGCTCCGGCCTGGGCACCATCCGCTGGCCGGTCGAACGCACCTTCGCCTGGCTCGAAACTTCCGCCGCCTGCGCATCCGCACCCAACGACGAGCCGACGTCCACCAGCCATCCTCAGCCTCGCCTGCTTCGTGATCTGCCTCCGCAAACTCATTCTGAACTGACGCCTAGGAGCTGTCCTGTAAGTCATCGGAGCCAGAGGACGATTGCGGCGATGGTGAGTTCGGCTTGGTAGTAGGCGGCGCGTTTGGCGTAGCGGGTGGCCAGGTCGCGGAACTGCTTGAGGCGGTTGAAGCAGCGTTCGACCACGTTGCGCTGCTTATAGACCTCGGCATCAAACGCCGGTGGTCGCCCGCCGTGGGAGCCTTTGGCGACGCGGCGGGCGATCTGGTCATCGCGCTCCGGGCTGACGAAGGTGATCTGCCGGTCGCGCATCGCCTGGCGGGTCGAGGGATGCGAGTACGCCTTGTCCGCGATCACCGTCTCCGGCCGGCAGCGGGGCCGGCCAGGTCCAGGGCGGGCGACGCTGATGCCGTCCAGCAGCGGCAGCAACTGCGGATTGTCGCCCGCCTGACCCGGCGTGAGCAGAAACCGCATCGGCAGACCCCGCCCATCCACGGCCAGGTGGATCTTGGTACTCAGCCCGCCACGGGACCGGCCGAGCCCTTCCCCGTCGCAGGCGAGGGCTTCGACTCCGTCGCTGCATCCCCCTTTTTCCGGGCACCAGCCGAGTGCTGATGCGCTCGGACCACGCTGGAGTCGACCGAGATGATCCATTCCAGGTCGCCGACGGCGTCGTCTTTGACGATCACCCGGTCGAGGATCTTCTCCCAGGTACCGTCCTTGGTCCACAACCGCAGCCGCTCATGCGCGGTCTTCCACGGCCCGTACCGTTCGGGCAGGTCACGCCACGGAGCACCGGTGCGCAGCTTCCACAAGATCGCGTTGATGACTTGGCGGTGATCACGCCACCGCCGGCCATCACCCTGCACCGGTGGCAACAGCGGCTCGATTACCGCCCATGCCTTGTCCGTCAGCTCACCGCGACCAACCACCGGGCACAAGTACCAGAGGGCCAGCTCAACCGCTTACAGGACACGCCCTAGGCGACCAAGAGGGCGAACAAGTCCACCCGATCGACCGTACCTGCGGACGTATCCGGCTGCGTGCGTCTCGCCTCTACTCTCCGGCAGGACCGACGACGGGCGGGGGAAGCCCATGGCTGAGACACCGGAACCCGGAAGCGCCGAGGACACGCTGCCCCGGCAGGAGATCCGCCTCGCGATGACCATGGTCGGCGGCGCCAGCCTCGCCGTCTGGATGGGCGGCGTCGCGTCCGAAGCATCCCAGCTGCTCCGCGAGGCGCGGGGCAGCGTGGCCCCAGGCAGCTACCGGAAGCTGACCCGCCTGCTCCGCGCGGACGTCTCGGTCGACGTCCTGACCGGGACGAGCGCCGGGGGCATCAACGCCGCCTGCCTCGGGCTCGCGGAGGCGTACGACTCCAGCCCGGAGGTCCTGCGCGACACCTGGATCGAGACGGGTTCGCTGGACAAGCTGATCCGCGACCCCGCCGAGCCCGAGCCGCGGTCGCTGTTCGATGGTGACCGCGTCCTGCTCGACGGGGTCCGCTGCGCGCTCGACCGGATCAAGGGGAACAGCGCGGGCCCGGCGGCCGGCACGCCGGATCTCACCGTGCTGCTCACGGGAACCATGGTCGACGGCGAGAGCGCCAGGTACCGGGACGCGCTGGGCAACCTCGTGCGGGACACCGACCACCGCCTGCTCTTCCGGTTCCACGGCGAGCAGTGGGGATCGGGGAAGGTGCTCGGACCGCTCGCCCTCGCCGCCCGGTCCACCGCCTCCTACCCCGGTGCGTTCGAGCTGTCCCGGGTGCCGATCGGTACTGGGCAGGCCGACGACCGGCACCCGGACATGAAGCCGTACACCAAGCTCGCCCGCTCGCACTGGGTGACCGACGGCGGGGTGCTGCTCAACAAGCCGCTGCGGCCGGCCTTGGCGGAGATCTTCGCCCGGCCCGCTGCTTCCGACGTCCGGCGGCTGCTGCTGTACGTCGTGCCGACGGGGGAGCGGGAGGCCGAAGCGAAATCCTGTGACGCCGGCGACTTCCCGATGCTGACCAACACGATGGGCAAGGTCGTCACCGCGGTGATGAGCCAGTCCATCAGTGCCGAGCTCGAGGAGCTTTCCCGGCACAACGCCAGTGTGCTGCTGACCAGGGACACCAGGGTCGTCCTGGCCGGGCTCGGGCTGCGCGGCGGCGCGGAGTCGTTGATCGACAAGCAGCTTTTCCGTGCCTACCTCGAGCGGCGGACGGCCGAGGACGCCGAGGAACTGGCCGAGCTCGCCGCCTGCCGGTACGCACGGTCCCGCACGGACAGTCCAGAGCTGCAGTGGTCCACGGGGATGTCAGCGACCCTGCGCGGCAAGGCGGCCGAGGGCCTGGCGCGCAAGATCGCGCTTGGCCCGCCGCGGACCCGGATGCCGGTGGAAGCGCTGCTGCCCTACCGCACCTCCGCTCTCAACGACGCCGTCGCGACCGGACTTCAGCTAATCAACGCGGCTTTCCTGCTCGGCCCGGACGCGGCCGACGCCGCGGTGCTCAACGAAGCTCGGTCAAAGCTGCACGAGGCGCGGAAGGACGCTGCCCGGAAGCAGAAACTGGACGAGTGGGTCTCGGAGCAACCGGAGCCGGGTACGACCCTGGAAGCGTGGGTCGGAAAGCTGGCCGAAGGGTGGGCAACGGCCGTCGATACGAAGGGGCTCGTCGGTGCCTGGTCGGCTGTCGTCCAGGCGCTGCGGGCCACCGCACCGGCCCTGCGCCGCCGGGTCGATGCCCGACCGGACGAGAACGATGTCGTGAAGACGCTGCGGGATTGGCTCGCACTCGAATCCGACGACGAGGTCGTGCAGGCGCGGTTGCTCGCCCTGCACGTCGCCGGCCGCGGGCTGCTGGCCGAGGCGCCCGCTGTCGACCAGCGAGCCGACCTCGTGCAGGTGAGCGCCGACTTGCGGACGCTGCTCGACATGGACCGGCGGCGCGCGTGGGAGAAGCTGACGGGGATGCAGGCGAACTACTTCGGCGGCTTCTACAAGGCTTCCTGGCGCGCGAACGACTGGATGTGGGGCCGGATCGACGGAGCGGGCTGGCTCATGCAGGTGCTCCTCGACCCGGTCCGGCTGCGGAACCTCGCCGTCCTCGCCGGCCAGGACGCGTTCCGCGGGCAGGTGCAGAAGACCTTCACGGAGACCGGGTGGTGCCCGCCGCGCGAGGCGGACAACCTCAGCACGGCGGACGTCGCCGAACTGACCGCCCAGCTCGGCGAGGAGCTGGGCTTCCTCGGGCTCGACGCGCAGCTGAGGCCGATCGCCTACGCCGCCGAAGTGCCTGAAAGCATGCCGGTGACCGCGCTGGTCCTCGCCAGGGCGCGGCAGCTGGAGATCGCCCGTACCGAGCTGCCCGTCGTGTGGCGGCACGCCCGCGAGGACGTTGTCGAGGCGAAGGCGAGCGACAAGAAGTCGAAGGCCTTCCGCGCGATGGCCACACCGGACCCGGAGACCGGGGACGGCGTGTTCCCGCTGGACAGCGACGACCGGACGCAGCGGGTGTTCCAGACCTGCCGCGTCTCGGCGGAACGGATTTCGGACGAACGCGGCACTCCGCTGCTGGTCAAGACCGTAATCAAGCTGGCCGCGGCCGGGGTCAACGCGGCGGCCGCGACCGTGCCGCCGTCGACGCCGAAGGCCGGGAAGTCGATAGTCACCGCCGTCCGTGCCACCGCCCGCAGCACCTGGCGGATCACCAAGGGCGCGATGGCGCTGAGGACACCGGGGACCATCGTGGCTGCGGCGCTGGCCCTCATCGCGGGTCTGCTGATGGGCGGCAACGGCAATGCGATCGTGGGATTGATCGGGCTGCCGGTGCTGGCCGGCGGGGTTGTCTTCTTCGTCGTCAACGTGCTGCTGATGGCGAAGAAGTCCCCCCTGGTCCTGCTCTACCTGCTGGGCCTGCTCGTGGTGCTCGGCTTGGTGCTCGCCCCGTTCCTGCCGGTGCTGGCGGAGCCGTTCTTCGGCTGGCTGCGCTCGGTGGTCGACGGCTGGCGCCGCGGCGACCGGGCGGTCGCGTGGGTCGTTTTCGTGGCCGTCCTGCTGCTGCCATGGGTCGTCCCGCCGCTGGCTGCGCTGTGGCGGCACATCCGGCCCGGAGACCGTCCGGCTGCGCTCGAGGCACCGGCGGAAACCGGGGAATCGGCGAAGACCGCACCGGCGGTCGTCCTGACAGCCCCGGCCTCCGTCACTCTCCCGGACACCGGCCCGGCGGCCCCGGCTCACGAACGCTCATCGTGAGCGCCGCACCGGAAGCGGCCGAGACGGCGGAACCGTGGCACCAGGAGATCCGCTTGGCGATGACGATGGTGGGCGGTGCCAGCCTCGCCATTTGGCTGGGTGGCGTCGCCGCCGAGACGTCACAGTTGCTGCGGGAGTCGCGCGGCGACGTGCCTCCCGGCGTGTACCGCAAGCTGCTCGGCCTGCTGCGCGCCTCCGTGTCGGTCGATGTGCTGACCGGCACCAGCGGCGGCGGTATCAGCGCTGCCTGCCTCGGCTTGGCGGAGGCCTTCGGCTCCACCCCGAACGTGCTGCGGGACACCTGGATCGAGATCGGCTCACTGGAGAACCTGTCTCGGGGCGCCACGGATCCCCAGCCTCGGTCGGTGCTCGACGGCGATCGGGTCCTCCTGGGCGATTTGGAGCGGGCCCTGCGTCGCATCACCGCGGAAGGTACTCCGCCTGCCGCCGAACCGGACATCACCGTGCTCCTCACCGGCACCATGGTTGACGGCGAGGCGAGGCGGTTCGACGACGCGCTGGGAAACCTCGTGCGCGACACCGAGCACCGGATGCTCTTCCGCTTCAACGGTCCACTGTGGACGCCGGGCGTGGAGGGACCGCTGGCGCTCGCCGCGCGCTCCAGCGCTTCGTTCCCGGGTGCGTTCGAGCTGTCCCGGGTACCGATCGGCGATGCCAGCGCAGACCCGTTGCATCCCGACATGTCGGCTTATACCGGCCTGGTGCGCTCCCAATGGCTCACCGACGGGGGAGTCCTGCTCAACACGCCGATCCGGCCGGTGCTGCGCGGGATCTTCGAGCGGCCCTCGCACGCGGACGTCCGTCGGCTGTTGCTCTACGTCGTGCCTACGGGTGAACCAGGGGCTGTGGCGCTGGAAGCCGATCCGGTGAATCCGCCGCTGCTGTCGACCGCGATCGGCAAAGTCATCGCGACCGTGATGAGCCAGTCGATCAGCGCCGAACTGGACGAGCTGACCCGGCACAATGATGCCGTCGTCCGGGCGAGGGACTCCCGGGTGTCGCTGGCGACCCTCGGATTGCGCGGCGGGCCCGAGGCGCTGATCGACCCGCGGCTCGTGGCAGCGTACCTGGAGCGGCGGGCCGCCGAGGACGGCGCCGAGCTCGTCCGGGTCGCCAGCTGGCGGTTCGCCTTCTCCGCGGTGGACAGCCCTGATCGGGCGTGGACGGGTGGCCTGTCGCGCCAGTTGCGCGAGGTCGCCGCCACCGGGTTGAGCAGTGGCGTCCCGACCGGGCCCCCGCCGACGAGTATGACCGTGGCGGACCTCGTCGGCTACCGCACGAGCGCGCTCGACGACGCGGTGGCGACCGGTTTGCAGCTGATCAACGCGGGCTTCCGGCTTGGGCCGGCCCCCGTGCAGGCGAAAGCGCTCAATGACGCGCGAGCGATGTTGCACGCAGCGCGGCGGGAGGCGGCACGGACCGTACGGCTGGCGCAGTGGATCATCGCCCACGCAGGGCCTGGTGTGGGCGCCACCCTCGAGGCCTGGATCCGCGAGCTGGCCGAGGAGTGGGCCGGACTCGGCCGCTCCGCCCAGCTCGCCCGAGCCTGGCCGATGGCCGTCGCGGCGTTGCGGGCCGCGGCTCCGACGTTGCGGGCGCTCGCGGACGAGAGTGCGGGATCCGCCGACACGGTTACGACGCTGCTGGATTGGCTCGAGCTGGACTCCGGCGGCGACGATGTGGTCCAGGCCCGGCTCCTCGGCCTTCACGTGGCGAGCCGTGGGCTGCATGCCCAGCCGCCGTTGGTGGATCAGCGGGTCGATCTGGTGCAGGTCAGTGCGGACTCCCGGACACTGCTCGACCTGTCGCGGCGTCGCGCGGGAGACAAGCTGACCGGCATGCAGGCGGGCTACTTCGGTGCGTTCTACAAATCGTCGTGGCGTGTCAGTGACTGGATGTGGGGGGAGGTCGACGGAGCCGGCTGGCTGGTGCAGTGCCTGCTCGATCCGGTGCGGCTGGAGACCTTGCGCGACATCGTGGGGCCCGAGACGTTCCGCGAGGAGCTCAGAGCCACGTTGGGGGACGTCTGGCGCAAGCCGGACGAGCGGGACAACTGCTCTCCCGAAGAGGCCCGGCAGTTGTGCCTTCAATTGGCCGCCGAGCTGGCGTTCGTGGGTCTCGACGCCGATCTGAACCCCGTCGAGTTCGGGCTCCAACGACCGGTCAGCCTTCCGGTGACCGCGATGGTGCTGGCGCGGGCACGCCAAGTGGAGATCGCGGCGGCCGAGCTCCCCGTCGTGGCGCAGCGGGCGCTGCACGACGTCAGGTACGACAGAGCCAGCGGGACCGCATCCGCGTCCTTCCGATCGAAGGCCGCCCGCTGGTCGGCCGACGTGGCGACCGCTCAGCAGCTGTTTCAGGCGTGTCGGATCTCGACGGAAAAGCTCGCCGGCGAGCAGCACACCGCACAACTGACGCGGACACTCCTGAGCCTGGGCGCGGCCGCGGTGAACGTGGGCACCGTCGCGTTCCGGCTCCCCGGGGGGTGGCCCGTAAAGGTCGGCGACGCGCTGCGGGCCACGTTCAAGATCGTCGCGAGGATATCCACGAACGCGGTTTCCTTCGGCTCGCAAGGACCGATCATCGCCGCCACCTTGGCTTTGCTGGCGGGGCTGACGCTCGGGAACAACGGCGGCGTCGTGTTCGAGTGGGTCAGCCTGCCGATTCTCGCGGGTGCCGTCGTGTACCTGGTGACGGCGCTGCTGACGATGGGCAGGACCGCGCGCGGGGTGTTCACGCTGCTGTTCACCCTGGCCGTGACGGCGCTGCTGCTCGCCGCCTTCCTGCCCCTGCTCAGGCAGCCGCTCTTCGGCTGGCTGGGGAACGTGGTGGCAGGTTGGCGGCGCGGGGACGCCGCGGTGTGGTGGCTCGTCGTCTCCGGCTCGCTGGTGCTGCCCGCTGTCGTGCTGCCGGTGCGCGGGATCTGGCGTCGCCTGCGCCGACGACGCTGAACGGCCCGTCGCCTTGCGATCACGGCCGCGAAGGTTCATCGTGCGGGTAGGTCACGGGCCGCGGCTCGCGCCCCGAGCGCGCGTGTGCCCAGCAGGCGTCCACGTCAAACATGTTTGTGTGACTGCTCACCGGGTACATCGCGTCGCCGCAGGTCATCGCGGGGGTCGTGAGCTGCGTCGCTGGCAGGCGGAAAATTCTCTGTTACGTTTCCTGAGTATGTCCGTAACGCACTTGATCGAATCCCCGACCAAGGCGGACGGCGCGCAGCTGTGGCGAATCGCGCGCGATTCCGCCAAGCTGGATCTCAACTCGCCGTACGCATACATGCTGTGGTGCCGCGATTTCGCCGAGTCTTCGGTGGTCGCGCGTGAGGACGGCGAGGCGGTCGGTTTCGTCATCGCCTACCGCAGGCCGGACGCGCCGGACTCGGCGCTGGTCTGGCAAGTCGCGGTCGATGCGTCCCAGCGCGGAAAGGGCCTGGCCGGGGCCCTGCTCGACACGCTGTACACGCGCTTGGTCGGCGAGGGGGTGCGTTACCTCGAGACCACGATCACCCCGGACAACGAGGCGTCCATCCGGCTGTTCTCATCGTTTGCGAAGCGGTGGAACGCCGCCATGGAAACCAGTGTGCTGTTCGCCGGCGAGGATTTCCCCGAAGCCGGGCACCTGCCGGAAGAGCTTTACCGCATCGGTCCGCTGACCCTGTCGACGAATCCGGGCGATTAGGAGAGAAAGAAAGAAATGAGCATCTTCGAAGAGCTCGAATCCGAAGTACGCAGCTACAGCCGCGGCTGGCCGGTCGTGTTCGACCGCGCGCAGGGCAGCCACCTCTACGACGAGAGCGGAAAGCCCTACCTGGACTTCTTCGCCGGCGCCGGCGCGCTGAACTACGGGCACAACAACCCGCAGCTGAAGCAGGCCCTGATCGACTACATCCAGCGCGACGGCGTCACCCACGCCCTGGACATGTTCACCGTGGCCAAGCGCGACTTCCTGCAGACCTTCCGCGACAAGGTCCTCGACCCGCGCAGCCTGAACTACAAGGTCGTGTTCCCGGGCCCGGGCGGCGCGAACGCCGTCGAGGCCGCGCTGAAGCTGGCGCGCAAGGTGACCGGGCGCGAGTCGGTCATCAACTTCACCAACGCCTTCCACGGCATGACGCTGGGCGCGCTGTCGGTCACCGGCAACTCGATGAAGCGCGGCGCCGCGGGTGTCCCGCTGGTGCACGCCACCCCGATGCCGTACGACCAGTACTTCGACGGCGCGATGCCGGACTTCCTCTACTTCGAGAAGCTCCTGGAGGACTCCGGCAGCGGGCTCAACGAGCCGTCCGCGGTGATCGTCGAAGGCGTGCAGGGCGAGGGCGGCATCAACGCCGCGCGCCTGGAGTGGCTGAAGGGCCTCGACGACCTCTGCAAGCGCCACAACATCCTGCTGATCCTCGACGACGTCCAGATGGGCTGCGGCCGCACCGGCCCGTTCTTCTCCTTCGAGGACGCCGGGATCACGCCGGACATCGTCTGCCTGTCGAAGTCCATCAGCGGCTACGGCATCCCGATGGCGCTGACGCTCATCAAGCCGGAGCTCGACGTCTGGGAGCCGGGCGAGCACAACGGCACCTTCCGCGGGATCAGCCCGGCGTTCGTCACCGCCAAGGAAGCGATCGACGTCTACTGGAGCGACGACGCGCTCGAGAAGTCGACCAAGGCGAAGGGCGAGCGCATCGCGACCGCCTTCTCCGGCATCGTCGAGGCCTACCCGGAAGCGAACCTGACCGCCAAGGGCCGTGGCCTCGCGCGCGGGCTCGAGTTCGCCAACGGGGACCTCGCCGGCCGCGTCTGCGCGGAAGCGTTCGCGCGCGGCCTGCTGATGGAAACCTCGGGCCCCGACGGCGAAGTCATGAAGCTGCTGCCGCCGCTCACCCTGACCGACGACGAGCTGACGCAGGGCCTGTCGATCATCGACGAGTCCATCAAGGCCGTCCTCACCAAGTAAAGGAGATCGCCCGTGCTCGTCCGCACGCTCGACGAGATCACCGACACCGACGCCGACATCAAGACCGAGAACTGGCGCAGCAAGCGGATCATCCTCGCCAAGGAGGGCGTCGGCTTCTCGGTGCACGAGACCACGCTCTACGCGGGGACGGTCAACGACTTCTGGTACGCCAACCACATCGAGGCCGTGTTCATCACCTCCGGTGAGGGCGAGATCGAGGACCTGGCGACCGGCAAGGTGTACGAGCTCAAGCCCGGCACGCTCTACCTGCTCAACGACCACGACAAGCACCAGGTCCGGCCGAAGACCGAGATCAAGTGCGTGTGCGTGTTCAACCCGCCGGTGACCGGCCGCGAAGTGCACGACGAAAACGGCGTGTATCCGCTCATCACCGAGGAACCGTAAGGGCGACGAAACAGGAGGCGAAGCCCGTGACGCTGACGGACACCCGGGTCGACGACGCTTACCCGACCCGGATCACCGGTACGCCGGCCCACCTGCCGCGCGTGCACCCCACGGTGTGGGGCACCGAAGCCGACGGCCCGATCGACGCCGCCACGCTCGCGAACCACGAGGCACGCGGTTACACCGTGGTCGAGGACATGCTCTCCGTCGGAGAGGTCCAGACGTACTGGCAGGAGCTGGTGCGGCTGTCCTCCGACCGGGAGCTGGCCCGCGACGAGCGCGTGATCACCGAGGCGAAGACCGGTGAGGTCCGGTCGATCTTCGACGTCCACGAGATTTCGGGTCTGATCGCCGAACTGGTGCGCGACCCGCGCGTGCTGGACCGGGCGCGCCAGCTGCTCGGCTCCGAGGTGTACATCCACCAGAGCCGTGTCAACTACATGCCGGGCTTCAAGGGCACCGGGTTCTACTGGCACTCGGACTTCGAAACCTGGCACGCGGAGGACGGCATGCCGGCCCCGCGCGCGGTCAGCTGCTCCATCGCGCTGACCGACAACCACCCGTTCAACGGCGGCCTGATGATCATGCCGGGCTCGCACCGGACGTTCGTCCAGTGCGCCGGCGAGACGCCGGACGACAACTACAAGAGCTCGCTCAAGGACCAGCGGGTCGGCGTGCCCAGCGAGGACGACATCACGAAGATGGCGGCCGAGCACGGCATCGACCAGTTCACCGGCCAGGCGGGCTCGGCGCTGTGGTTCGACTCGAACATCATGCACGGCTCGGGGAACAACATCACCCCGTACCCGCGCTCGAACATCTTCCTGGTGTTCAACAGCGTGGAGAACGCCCTGCAGGAGCCGTTCGCGGCCGGCGCGCCGCGGCCGGCCTTCATCGCGGGCCGGGATTCGACGCCGATCACGCGGTGATTGCCGACCCACCGGTGACTGACTCGGTGCGGCCTGTTACCGTGGCGCCACCGCGCGGGTGTGTGGCCCGTGCAACACGTCTTCGTGGACGGCCGGCGGCGGGTCTTCGCTCGGGGTGAGCTCACCTGCCCGGTTGCCCTCGGTGGCGGACGGGCGGACCGGCCCCCTGGCGGCCCGGCCGAGGTTTTGCCAGTGACCCCGTACCACCGGATCGGGACCGGTGGTACGGGGTCCTGTCATGTCCGGCGTCAATCGCAGGCCCGGCTGATCCCGGCTGCGGAATCCGCAGCGTCGCGAAATGTCCTGGTCCCGGCCCGGTGGGGCGGTATTCCCCGATCGGCCACCACGGTAGGTTGATTTTTCCGGCGGGGGCGACGCCGGGGGACACCGTGGACCCGGGGAGGTGGGCGCGAGCATGGCCCAGACCCGGCTCCAGCTGCTCGGGCCCGTTCAGCTCTTCCACGGCGACGACCCCGTCCCGATCGGCGGCCCCGGGGTCCGCGGCCTGCTCGCGCTGCTGGCGCTCAAGCCCGGCAAGGTCGTCGGGCTCGACGAGATCATCGACGCCCTGTGGGGCCACGACCCGCCGGCGACCGCGCGGACCATCGTCCACGGCAACGTCTCCCACCTGCGGCGGATCCTGCGCGACCTCGACGGCCCGCGCATCCTCACCACCCCGCCGGGCTACCGGCTGGACGTCGAGCCCGACCGGATCGACGTCCACCGGGCGCGCACGCTGCTGGACCGCGCGTCGGTGGCCACCCCGGAGGCCGCCGCCGCGCTGCTGGCCGAAGCACTCGCGCTCTGGCAGGGCCCCGCGCTGGGCGGGGTGCCCGAGTCGCTGCGGGCCCCCGAGCTGGAGGACCTCCGCAAGGCCGTGCACGGCGCCCGCGTCGACGCCGACCTCGAACTCGGCCGGCACGCGGAGCTGATCGTCGAGCTCAGCCCGATCGTCCGGGCCGATCCGCTGGCCGAGCGGGCCGCCGGGCAGCTGATGCGGGCGCTCTACCACGCGGGCCGCCGCGGGGACGCGCTCGAGCTGTACCGGACGGTCTCCCGCGCGACGCTGCGGACCCTCGGCGTCGAGCCCGGCGCCGAACTCCGCTGGCTGCACGAGCGCGTCCTCAACGACGACCTCCCGCCACTTTCCCGGGAAGGTGCCCACCAGGGGCCGCCACTTTCCCGGGAAAGCGGCGGTTCGGCGATTTCGCAGCTGCCCGCGGCGGTGCCGAACCTGGCCGGCCGCGCCGAAGAGCTGGCCTGGCTCGACGGCCTGGTCACCCGGGCCGAGGCCGGGCAGACGACGATCGCCGTGGTCAGCGGCACCGCCGGGGTCGGCAAGAGCACCCTCGTCGTGTGGTGGGCGCACCGCGTTGCTTCGCGGTTCCCGGACGGCGTGCTGTTCGCGTCGCTGCGCGGCTTCGACCCGCACCACCCGCCGCTGGAGCCGGCCGAGCTGCTCACCCAGTTCCTGCTCGGCCTCGGCGTCGAAACCGCGAAGGTCCCGGAGCTGCTGCACGAGCGCGTCGCCCTCTACCGGTCGCTGATCGCCGGACGGCGGATGCTGGTGCTGCTCGACGACGCCCGCACCGCCGAGCAGGTGCGCCCGCTGCTGCCGCCGAGCGCGCGGACGATGACGGTGGTGACCAGCCGCTCGCGCCTCGACGGGCTCGCCGTGTCGAACGCGGCCAAGCAGCGCGTGCTCGGCACCCTCGCACCCGACGACGCCGTCGCGCTGATCGAGGAGCTCGCCGGCCCGGCGAGCCTCAACCACGCCCTCGCGCGGCTCTGCGGCTACCTGCCGCTGGCGCTGCGGATCGCGGGCGCACGGCTTTCGGCCGGCGCCCAGCGAACGGCGGAGGAGCTCGTCGACGAACTCGGCAACGAACGCACCCGGCTCGCGGGGCTCCAGGTCGACGGGGCCGACGACAGCGTCCGCGCGGCGTTCGACGTCTCCTTCCGCGGGCTGCCCGGCGAGGTCGCGGAGACGTTCCTGCAGCTGGGCGCGGTGCCCGGGGTGATGGCGGGGCCGCACGTGGTGGCCGCGGTCGCGCAGATCCCGGTGGCCGAGGCCCGGCGGCGGCTGCGCGCGCTGGCCGCGCACAACCTCATCGCCGAGACCGAACGTGACGTCTTCGTGCCGCACGACCTCGTCTCGCTGTACCTGCGGGAGCTCGCGGAACAGGAACTGAGCGACAAGGACCGCGACGAAGTGCTCGGCTCGACGGTCCGCTACTACCAGGCGGTGGCCGACCGGGCGCGGCGACGGCTCGGCCGGGTCGCCGACCCGCTCGACTTCTCCCACGTCCTCGCCGACGACGTGATGCCGCCGCTGTCCGGCTTCGCCGAGGCGCACGACTGGTTCGCGGCCGAGTGGCCGAACCTCCTGGCCGTCCTCGACGCCGCGTACGCGGCCGGGCGCTACGGCGACGTCTGGCGGCTGGCCCGGCTGGCGCACACCTACCGCGTCGCCTGCCCGCTGCTGGACGAGTGGACGCGGATGGCCGACCTCGGTGTCGCCGCCGCCGAAGCGGCGGGCGACGTCGCGGGGCAGTGCTGGCTGCGGCTCGCGCGGTGCGAGATCGCGCTCACCTTCGAGCTGCCGGGCTTCGGGCTCGCCGACGCCGAACGGGCGGCGGAGCTCGCCGCCGCCTCGGCCGACGAGCGGCTGCGCACGTCGGTGGACCTGCACCTCGGCCGCGCGCTGAGCCGGCTCGGCGAGCACGAAGCGGCCATCGAACGGCTGGCCGAGGCCATCGCGAACGCCCCCGACGTCACCCTGCGCGGCCAGGCGCTCAGCAGCTGCGCGCAGGCGGAGAAGCGAGCGGGCCGGCTGCCCGCCGCGATCGCCCACCAGCGCGCCGGCCTGCGGATCGACCGCGAGTTCGGTGACGACGACCAGGTCGTCGCCTCCCTGGGCAAGCTGGCCGAGCTCAGCCTGCGGGCCGGGGACCACGAGGCCGCCGAGCGGTACGTCTGGGAAGCGATCGACCTGGCGATCAGCCGCGAGTTCGTCGCGCGGGAGGGGACGCTGCGGCTGACGCTGGGCCGGGTGCTGCGGGCCCGCGGCGACATCGACGGCGCGCGCGAACAACTGGCGTTGTCGGTGCGCATTTACGAGCGCGTGCACCCGAAGCTCGTCGGTGAGGTGCGCTCCGAACTCGCCGATCTGCAGTGAAGTCTTTCCGGCCCTTTCGGGCAGCGGGAATTTCGTTGCGAATGGGTCACGACCCCGCCCCCGTGCTGAATCCTTAGTGGATTCTTAGTGGGCGCGGGCGGTGTCCGCGTAGGTTCGGCGGTGCCGGCTGAGCCCTAGGGGAGGGGCAGGCGGAGACGCCGGTGCCAGGTCCCGCGCGGGAAATCTCCCCGCGGGGCCCGGAGCCGCCAGGAGCGGCTCGTGGCGGCCCGGCCGGCCGACGTGGGGGTAGGCCGGCCGGTCGCCAGGCGGCATCCCCGCTCAGCCGACGTTCGCGGTGCAGAGCGCGATGGTCGTCCCGCTGTTTTCCGCGACCTTCTTGCCGTCGACCAGAATGGCGCAGCGGATTTCGTTGCTGACCGTCGCGTTGCGGGTGTCCGCGGTGAGCGTCAACAGGTAGGAGCCATTGTTGTAGGACGCCTGCCCCTGCCACGCGTCGGTGCTGGCGGGCGCGTTTTCGGTGCGCTGGTCGTTGAGGCTGCCGTAGCGCACGGTCGCGCCGCCCGCCGAGGTCACCTGGAACGTGACGGCGTGCTTGTCGGTGGCCACCGCGGGCAGGTGGAGCCCGGACTCGCCGCCGCCGAAGAAGGTCGAGTACAGCAGCATCCCGCCCGTGGTGAGCAGCGCGGCGGCGGTGACGGCGGTGGCGGTGACGGCCACCCCGCGGTCGCCCACGGTGCCCTTCTTGACCTGGACCAGCCCGGTGACGGCCAGGATCAGCCCGATCCCGCCCAGCGGCCACGCGACCCACTCGATGTCCGGCACGAAGGTCACGACCAGCGCGGCCACGCCGAGCAGCAGGCCGACGATGGCCAGGATGTTCCGCGCGGGCTTCGCATTGGCTTGACGACGCTCCGTGGCCGTCACCGGCGGCGCGGGTCTGCCGTGGCGCGCGGTGGCCGGCGGGTACTGCGGGTCGGTCATCATGCGAACCCCTTCGGGTGGGAGTGCGACGACGTTAACCCATAAGTGTGGCCCCGAACGAAATTGTTACATTCCGGAAAAAGTCATTGTCCCACCATTTGCGCTCGGGTATCGATATTTCCTGACATGGCGGGCATGACGTGGCCCGATGATCAATGGGAAGAATATCGGAGTTCCCACTGTTTTCGTGGCCGTTCGGCCCACGACGACCGTCGGTACCAGCGTTCACGACGAAAGTCGCACAACGGACTTTTCAGTCGAAAAGGCTGACTTCCGGGGTGATTTCGAGGAGTTCGAAGACGGGCCGTCCGCGGCGGCCGTCGATCGTCGTCGTGCGCACGACGCGCAGCCGGGCCGTCACCGGGCGATCGAGGTTCTCCTTGATCTGGTCGAGCAGGTCCGGCGCCACCGCGCCCTGGATCGTGCCGCCCGACTCGCGGTCGAGGTAGAAGATCCGGCGCCGGGTGCGGACGCCGTCGAGCCGCCCGCGCACCGTCTCGTAGCCGACCTCCTCGCGGGACTCGCGGAGGCTGCCCTGCAGGATCCGGGCCTGCTCGGTGGTCATGCTGCGGGTGACCTGCTCGCCCGCGGTCGGGGTCAGCGCCATCCCGATGCCGGCGTTCTTCGCGACGGCGTTGACGATGTCGCTGACGGCGTTGCGGACCGTGTCGCGCTGGAGCAGCACGGCGTCGAGCGCGCCGTCGTCCGAGCCGTTCGCCGGCAGGAAGTCGCACAGCTCCTTGACCGCGCGCTCGGACAGCGTCTCGATGCCGTCGACGATCAGGGCGTCGTCGGCCAGCGGCTCCGGGAAGCCGAAGAAGATCGCGTTGCCCGCCTGGCCGCGCTGGATCAGCGGCGCCTTGTCCCGGTCGGTCTGCTGGACCTGGGTGACCTCGCCGGAGGGGTTCCGGATGATGTGCCCGATCTTCGCCGTCGCGTCCTGCAGGGCGCGGCTGATGTCCGAGAACGTGTAGGCGTCGATGGTCTGCTCGCCGATCACCGAGACGTGCAGCAGCGGAGAGCGGGACGTCCGCTCGAACTTGGCGTTGGCCGCCATCGCCGAGGCGCGGGCCAGGTCGTCGAGCCACGTGCCGCCGGGGATCTCGTCGGCGATGCGCCGGAACTCGTTCCTCACCAGATCATCTCCGGGTAGCCCCTGCCGCCTTCGGCCCAGACCTCGGCCCAGACGTCTTCGTCGCCGGGACGGCAGAGGAAGCCGTCCAGCATGCCGCCGACCGGCTGCACCTGGTCGAGGTACATCGCCGGCTGCCCGACGATCACGCCGCGCAGCGTGAGCAGGCCGTAGAGCGCGGACCGGCCGGCGTCGTCGAGCCGCTTGAGCGCGCCCCACTCGTCCGGGATGAGGACGACGTCGAGGCTGCGCGGCGGGTGGGCGGTCCGGGTGATGAGCTCGCCGCCGATCCAGGCGCGGCCGGACGGGATGATCCGCCGGGCGACGCCGAGGTAGCTGTTGAGCGCGCTGAACAGGATCTCGCGGTCGTTCTGGTGCGGGGCGTCGAACACCAGGCGTTCGTAGACGTCGGCGAGGTCCCCCGCGTGCCGGCCCGGCGGCAGGACCTGCTGCGACGTCCAATGGGGGAGCGCCACACACCCCTCCTCAGCCCTCGCTCACAGTGCGTAGCCGAACTTACCAGGATGGGTGTCAGCCACCGCGCCCAGGCTGCTGCGGCCACTGCGGGGCCTCTTCGGCCTGCGGCCAGGCGGGCTCGTCTTCGGTCGGCCACTCCTCGGCCTCCGCCCCGCGCTGCGGCGGCAGCGGCAGGTGCCCTTCGCGGTGCCCGACGGGATCCGGTTCTTCGTCGTCGTCGTGCACCTCGGGCCGCCGATCGGCCGCGTGCTGCGCCCAGGCGGCGGGGATGAACTGCGTCTGCTCGGTCGAGAGCGGGGGCGGCGGCTCGTACCGCGGTTCCTCCTCGGGTTCTTCGAGCGCTTCGGGTGCGGTCTCGGGCTTGGGGCGCTGGACGGTGCGCGCCACGAGCCACGAAGTGAGCGCACCCAGGGCGAAGGCGACGATCAGCCACAGCCAGATTTGTCCGAACAGCCAGAACATCAGCTCATCACCCCTCAAACGACCGTGATCTCGACACGCCGGTCTTCTTCGCCACCGGTGGCGGGCCGGGTGTCGCCCAGCCCCCGGTAGGTCACGCGGTTGGCCGTCAGCCCGTTGGCGGTGAGGATCCGCGCGACGGCCCGGGCGCGGTCCCGCGAGAGTTTGAGGGCGGCGCTCTCGCCACCGGGCCCCCGCGCGACGTGCCCGGTGACGCGGTACCGGAACCCGGCGGGCGCCTTGGCGAGGGCGACCGCGATGCTGCGCGCGGCCTGTTCGCCGTCGGGGGTGAGCTTGGCCGTGTCGGGCTCGAAGGCGATGGGTGTCTCGGTGAGCATCCGGTCGATCTCGGCCTGCACGCCGGCCTTGTCGGTGGGCGGCGGAGCGGTGGTGCTGGTGGTCGGCGGCGGGCTCGTGGTGGTGGTGGTCGTCGGTGCCGTGGTCGCGGTGGTGCTGCTCGGCGCCACGGGGATGACGTCGCCGTTGACCTTCGCGGCCCGGACGCCCTCGACGTGCTGCACGATTTCGAGGGCTTGGAGCGCTTGCGCCGGCGGGAACCCGCTGAGGGTGGCGTCCCGGCCGTCGAACCGGACATCCCCGGTGGGCAGGCCTGCTTGGAAGAGGGCGGCCTGCGACCGCGCGGTCAGGTCCCGCTCCATGCTCCCGGACCGAGTCCAGGTGGCGATACCCGCGAGCAGCGCTGTGACCAGCACCGCAACCGGGACCACGAGGATCCAGCGCCGACGCATAAGGGGACTGTAAGCCGGGTGCCGCGGGTTGGCGACCTGAATCCGGGTGGTGTTCCACAAGTTGTCCCCAGGTAAGTCGACATGTGGACAACTCGGGGGATCGTGTTCGGTCGGGCACGTTCTGTCGGAGGTGGGCGGTACGCTGGAAGCGGGTGGCTCCCCCTGGGAGGGTGGGCCAGGTCCTGGGCGGGTTTTGGGCGGGGCAGCGCTCCGGAGCGGGGGGCTCGGGGGCGGGTACAGCTCTCTGGGGCGCGCACTCCGGGCGGGGTGGGGCTTTGCTGCCGCGGTCCAGAGATGGCCTGGAGATCGCCACGCCGGAGCCCTCCCGCAGGCAAGACTCAGCCCGCCTGCCGGGTAGGCCGGGGCCACCACACCCGCGAGCTGCCGCGCCGACCCCTCAGGCGCGCTTCAAGCCCCTCCCGAAGACCGAAACCTCAGCTCGCCTGCTGGTGCGGCGCAGCCTCCGGCACCTCGAGCACCTCCAACGGCAGCAGCGGCGCCAGCTGCGGCCGCTTCGGCGACAGCCCGTCGCCCATCGACTCGCCTCGCAGCTGCCGCCGGATCCACGGCAGCAGGTGCACCTTCGTCCACGTCAGGTCCGAGCGCCGCGAGTCGATCCAGCGGCTCGGCGTGTCCTCCAGGGGCCACGGCTCGCGCCAGTCCGCCTCCACCGGGATCCCCAGCACCTCCGCCGCCTTCAGCGCGATGCGGCGGTGGGCGTCCGGGGAGAAGTGCAGCCGGTCGTCGCTCCAGGCTCGGCGGTCGTGCAGGGGCGCCATCGTCCACAGGTCGACCATGCGGGCTCCGTGGCGCTCCGCGATCGCCCACAGGTTGGTGTTGTAGATCGCCACCTTGCCGCGCAGCACCGACATCACCGACAGGACCTTCGTGTCCGGGCCGTTGAACATCAGCACCGGGATACCCGCCTCGCGCAGCTTCGCGACGCCCTCCTCCAGGCGCTCGGTGACCGCGTCGACGTCCGCGCCCGGCACGATGATGTCGTTGCCGCCGGCACACAGCGTCACCAGGTCGGGCTTGAGCTCCAACGCGATCGGCAGCTGCTCGTCCAGGATCTCGTCGAGCATCTTGCCCCGCAGGGCCAGGTTGGCGTAGCGGAAGTCGCTGCGGCCGGCGGCCAGCACCTCCGCGAGCCGGTCGGCCCAGCCCCGGAAGGAACCGTCCGGCAGGCCGTCGTTGAGTCCTTCGGTGAAGCTGTCACCGAGGGCTACGTAGCTGTCGAATCCGTACACGTTGGGTCCCCTTCCCATCCTGCGACCGACACACCCCGACATGTAGTTGTACACCTCAACTAACCATCGGCCGCAAACCCGCTCCACCCCCGGGCGTTCAGCCTGCGGTAACAGTGTCTTATCTTGTCGGCCTTCTCCGCCTCTCTATTACGTGGTCTTCACCTCCGGCATGCCGTGAAACCGCACACTCGGAGTCAAATCCGGCACCCGGTGTGGCGAAAATCTCCCTGACCGGGGCGTCCCGGACCCGATCCGGCAGGCTGGACACGTGTCCGGAGAACCCCGTGAATCGCTCGCGCAGATCCTCGGTGGCCGCCGGGGCGCGCTCGACGCCAGCATCCCGCCCGTCGGCTTCGTCGTCGGCTGGCTGGCCGCAGGTCAGTCTGTGGCCTGGGGTGCCGCTGCCGCCGTCGCTGTCGCCGTCGTGGTCGGGATCGTCCGGATCGCCGGGGGTGGCAAGGTCCGCGCGCTCGTCGTCAGCCTGGCCGCCGTCGTCGCCGCCGCGCTGATCGCCCTGCACACCGGCCGCGCCCAGGACTTCTTCCTGCTGCAGCTGATGTCCAATGTGGCCAGTGCGCTGCTGTGGGCGGCCAGCATCGTGGTGCGCTGGCCGCTGCTCGGCGTCGTCGTCGGCCTGCTGCTGGGCCAGAAGACGCGCTGGCGCCGCGACGCCGTGCTGCTCAAGGCCTACTCCCGGGCCAGCTGGGTGTGGGTGCTCCAGTACACGCTGCGCGTGGTCGTCTACGGCCTGCTGTGGTGGGCCGGCCAGGTGATCGCCCTCGGCGTGGCGCGCACGGTGCTGTCGTGGCCGCTCGTCGCGCTGACCGTCGCGGTCAGTGGCTGGGTGCTCTACCGGGCGTTGCCGCCGGAGCACCCCGGCCTGCGCCTGGCGCCGGAAACCCGCTCGGACGACGTACCCGGGGCATAAGGCGGCCCCCGGCGAGGGGGGAGGGTCCGGGGGCCACTGCCTACGGTACCCGGACTACCCGGGTTCAGTCGACGTTTTCGCGGCTTTGCGCCGAGTTTTGCTCAATATCCTTGCGCGCGGGGTCGCGGCGTCCCCTCGCCGAAGGCGTCCACGGCCGCCAGCCACGCGGCCCCCAGCACCCCATCGGAGCTGGTCAGCACCTCGAGACCGGCCAGCTGGCGGCGCACGAGCTCGCCGACCGGGCTCGCTCCGGTGAGCACGGAGCCGACGAGCACGACCGGAGTCGACTCGCCGGGCTCGCGCGCCGCGAGGGCGTTCTCGGCCAGGTGCCCGGCCGCGCGGGCGACGATCTCCCGGGCCGCCGGCTCGCCCGCGTCGTGCGCCGCGCTCACCAGCGGGGCGAACCGGGCGAGCCGGACCGGAGCCTCCGCGTTCGCCGCCGTGATCAACGCCCGGGACGCGGCCAGCCGCCCGGCGTCGTCACGGACGTCCACTGCGGACAGTCCGAGGGCGGCGGCGAGCACCGCCGACGGGAGCCCGTCGAGCGGCCGGCCGCGCCCCAGTGCCTCCAAAGTGGAGCGGACGGCCTCGCGGCCGAGCCAGAACGCCGACCCCTCGTCGCCGAGCAGCCAGCCGTAGCCACCGGTCGTGGCGGCCAGCCGCCGATTCCGGATCCGGCCCACGATCGAGCCGGTGCCGGCGACGACGACCGTCCCGTCCGGGGCGGGCGTCGCCGACGCGTACGCGACTTCGGCGTCGGCGACCGTCCGGACGGCACACGTGAGACCGATTCGCGTCCAGGCCGCTTCGAAGACCGCCGCCACGCCCGGGTCGCTCAGCTTGCTGACCCCGGCCATGCCGACGACGCACGCGCGGACGGCGCCGGGGTCGTGCGCGCCGAGCGCCGCGGTGATCGCGCCGGCGATCCGGCCCGCGGCGGCCTCGGGCGCGTGCGCGTTCGGGTTGGCTCCTTCGCTGCGCCCGGTGCCCAGCACCGCGCCCGCGGCGTCGACCAGTGCGGCCCTGGTCGACGTCCCGCCGGCGTCGACGCCGATCGCGAAGCTCACCTCGTCTTGGTCACCTTCAGCAGGCCACGCGGGCTGTCCGGGTCGCCGCCGCGGGCCAGCGACAGGCCGAGCGCGATCCGCTGGATCGGCAGGATCTCCAGGATCGGCGCCAGCTCCTCGACCGTCGGGGCGACGTCGATGCGCAGCGCCGCGGGCACCTCGGCGGCGGCCGAACCGACCGCGAGGACGTCCGCGCCGCGCTTGCCGACGGCCTCGAGGACCTCGTGCATCGCGCGGCCGCCGTGCCCGGCGCTGGTCACCGCGAGCACCGCGGTCTCGCCGTCCACCGCCGCGACCGGACCGTGCAGCAGGTCCGCGCCGCTGTACGCGCGGGCGGCGAGGTAACTGGTCTCGGCGAGCTTGAGCGACCCCTCGAGCGCGCTGGCGTAGGAGTAGCCGCGGCCGGTGGTGAGGACGCGGTCCACGAAGCGGTACCGGTCGACCGCGCGCTGCACGCCCTCGGCGGCGCCGTCGAGGGTCTGCTGCGCCAGCTCGCCGATCTTCTCGGCGTCGGCCGCCTTGCCGCCGCGCACCGCGTCGATCAGCAGGTACAGCGCCATCAGCGTCGCGGAGTACGTCTTGGTGGCCGCGACGGCCTTCTCGACGCCCGCGCCGATGTCGACGCCGAGCTCCGACGCCGCCCGCAGCGGCGAGTCCGGCGTGTTGGTGACCGAGACCGTCAGCGCGCCCTGGCGCCGCGCCGTTTCGGTGACCTCGATCAGGTCGGGCGAGCCGCCGCTCTGGCTGACCGTGACGAACAGCACGTCCCGCAGATCGGGCCGGGCGCCGTACAGGGTCGCCGTGGACGGGGAAACCAGGCCGGCCGGAAGGCCGAGCAGTACCTCGATCAGGTACTTCGCGTACAACGCTGCGTGGTCGCTCGATCCACGCGCGGCGAGCAACGCGAACCGCGGAGGGTGTTGTGAGATCTTTTCCGCCACTTCGGCGATTTCCGCCTGACGCGCCACCAGTCCGGCCAGGACCTCCGGCTGCTGGGCGATCTCCGCGGCCATGTGCGCGCCGGGCCGTTCTTCCGTCATCATTTTCCTCTCCACCTCCGGCATTATGTACCGGACTCAGGCGGCGTCGGTCAGGTCTAGACCAATGTTATAGGGGCGGCGCGTTTGGGGAAAAGGGTACGTTTCTTACGGGGACGTGGCGTGCGATGAGGGAAGACATAGGGAGCCGGGCATGTTGGAGACCACCACCACGGGCGAGGCGGGCGCCGTCGCCGGGATGCGCGGACAGCGCGAGCCCAAGTACTGGGCGCTGAAACAGCACCTCCTCGACCTCCTGGACGTGCTGCCGCCGGGGTCGCCGATCCCGACCGAACGCGCGCTCGCCGGGGAGTTCACGGTCTCCCGCACCACCGTGCGCCAGGCGCTGGCCGACCTGACCGCCGAGGGGCGCCTGCACCGCGTGCAGGGCAAAGGCACCTTCGCGGCCGAACCGAAGCTCGCCCAGCGGCTCCAGCTGTCCTCCTACACCGAGGACATGCGCAAGCAGGGCCTGAAGCCGTCGTCGAAATTGTTGGAAGTCGAGGAAATGCCGGTCGAGGGCGACCTCGCGAAGCTGCTCGGCATCCGGACCGGCGCGAAAATCCTCCGCCTTCGACGACTTCGACTGGCGGACTCGCAGCCGATGGCGCTCGAGACCACACACCTGCCGCTCGGCCGCTTCCGCGGGCTGCGCAAGCACGTCTCGGCCGGCGGTTCGTTGTACGCCGTTCTACGCGAGCACTACGGCGTCGAACTCGAACGCGCGGAAGAAACGATCGAGACGTCACTGGCGGGGCCGCAGGAAGCGGAGATGCTCGGGGCGGACGTCGGCATGCCGGTGCTGATGCTGACCCGGCACTCGTTCGCCACGGACGGCAAGCCGGTCGAGTTCGCCCGCTCGGTCTACCGCGGCGACCGCTACAAGTTCGTGACGACGCTGCTGCCGTAACCGGCGCGGTTGACGGGGGTCCCCGGTCACGTGAAGGTGGCCGGGTGACTGCCACCGAAGACACCGGGATCCGCTGGGGCACCGGTGCCGCCCGCGGCCTGCTGGCCACCACGATCCTCGGTTCGGGCATGGCGATGCTCGACGGCACGATCGTCAACGTCGCCCTGCCCCGCATCGGCGCCGAACTCAACGCGTCCGTCGCGGGGCTCCAGTGGATCCTCGACGGCTACATGCTGGCCCTCGCCGCGCTCATCCTCGTCGCCGGTTCGCTGGGCGACCGGTACGGCCGGCGCCGGATGTACCTCGTCGGCGTGGTCTGGTTCGGCGTCGCGTCCGGGCTGTGCGCCGCGGCGACGTCCACCGAGATGCTCGTCGCGACGCGGATCCTGCAGGGCATCGGCGGCGCCCTCCTGACGCCCGGGTCGCTCGCGATCCTGCAGGCCTCCTTCGCGCACGACGCCCGCGCCCGCGCGATCGGCGCCTGGTCCGGCCTCGGCGGCATCGCGGCCGCCGCCGGGCCGCTGCTCGGCGGCTTTCTCGTGCAGGTCTGGTCGTGGCGGCTGGCGTTCCTCATCAACGTGCCGATCGCGGTCGCGGTGGTGCTGATGGCGCGGAAGTTCGTCCCCGAATCCCGTGACCCGGACGCCACCGGCCACCCGGACTTCGGCGCCGCCGCCCTCGGCGCCCTCGGCCTCGCCGGGATCACCGGCGCGCTGGTGGAGGCGCCCGCCCGCGGCATCGGCGACCCGCTCGTGCTGGGGGCGGGCCTGCTGGGGATCGCCGGGCTGGCCGCGTTCGTCGTCGTCCAGCACCGCTCGCACGAGCCGCTCGTGCCGCCGTCGCTGTTCGGCGACCGCACGTTCACCCTCTCGAACGCGTTGACGTTCGTCGTCTACGCCGCGCTCGGCGGCGTGATGATGCTGCTGGTCATGCAGCTGCAGGTCTCGCTCGGCTACTCGCCGACCGCGTCCGGGCTGGCCGGGCTGCCGCTGACGGTGATCATGCTGCTGCTCTCGGGCCGGTCCGGCGCGCTCGCGCAGCGCATCGGGCCGCGGACGCAGCTGGTGGTCGGCCCGATCGTCGTCGGCGTCGGGATGCTGCTGATGCTGCGCATCGCGCCCGGCGCGTCCTACCTCGGCGCGGTGCTCCCCGCGGTGGTCGTGTTCGGGCTCGGCCTGGCGACGGTGGTGGCCCCGGTGACCGCGACGGTGCTCGCCGCGGCCCCGGACCGCTACGCCGGGGTGGCGTCGGGCGTCAACAACGCCATCGCCCGCTCCGGCGGGCTGCTGGCGGTGGCGGTGCTGCCGGCGGCGGCCGGGCTGACCGGCGAGGCGTACGCGGACCCGGTCGCGCTGACGGCGGGCTGGCGGACGGCGCTGGTCATCTGCGCGGCCCTGGCGATCGCGGGCGGGCTGATCGCGCTGGGCATCCACAACGGCGTCCTCGCGCCACCGTCGTCGTCTTCGGAGGTCAAGCCGGACGGCGAGTGCCCCCACCTGGGCGAGTGCTACCACTGCGGCGTGGAGGGCCCGCCGACGCACATCCGCGGCGGCCGGGCCCCCGTCGCCGGGTCCTAACCTGCCAAGATCTCGGCGAACATCGCCGGGTCGGCGTTGCCGCCCGAGACGAGCGCGACCGTCTTGCCTGCCGGGAGCTCGTCGCCGTGGAAGAGGTACGCCGCCGTCGTGACCGCGCCGCTGGGCTCGGCGACCAGCCGGGCCTTGCGGGCGAGGACGCGGACCGCCTCGCGGATCTCGTCCTCGGACACCGTCACCATCCCGTCCACGACCTCGCGCAAATGGGCGAACGTCAGTTCCGACGGCTGCGAGCGCAGGCCGTCGGCGATCGTGCGGGCGCGGTCGGCCTGCGGCCACCGGACCAGCTCGTCCCGCCGGAGGCTGTCGGCGACGTCGGCGGCCACCGCGGGCTCGACGCCGATCACGCGCGCCCGCGGGCAGCGGGCCCTGATCGCCGTGCCGACCCCGGCCGCCAGCCCGCCGCCGCTGATCGGCACGAGCACCACCTCGACGTCCGGCAGGTCCTCGGCGATCTCCAGGCCGGCGGTGCCCTGCCCGGCGATGATGGCCGCGTGGTCGAACGGCGGGACGAGGGTCAGCCCGCGTTCGACGGCCAGTTCGCGCGCTTTGCCCTCGTGTTCGCCGATGGGCACCTCGATGACCTCGGCGCCGTACGAGCGGGTGGCCTCGACCTTGATCCGCGGCGCGACGTCCGGCACGACGATCACCGCGGGCACGCCGTACCGCTGCGCGGCATACGCGACGGCCTGCGCGTGGTTGCCGCTCGAGTAGGCGATGACGCCACGGGCGCGGGCCGCGTCGTCGAGGGTGGCGATGGCGTTGAACGCGCCGCGCACCTTGAACGCCCCGACCGGTTGCAGGTTTTCGGGTTTGAGCCACAGGGTTCCGCGGGGATCCCACGTCTGGAGCAGCAGGGGCGTGCGCACGGCGACATCTTCGACACGCTTCGCGGCGGCCTCGACGTCAGAGATCGTCACCAGTTCCATGTGCCGAGTATGTCAAGAAAACGTTCGGGATGGAGTGTCTATTATGGACAGACAGAGTGGTCCTCCTCACGCCGTGGCAACGAGGGGAGTGCCTCACGCGCCTTAGACGTTGGACAGGGGAGAACACTGACTACCTAGATCGGGATCATGAGCGAGGAGAAAGTAGCGGCTTCGGAGGAGAAGGAAGAGAAGTCGGGCCTGCGGATCGCGCAGGTGCTGGCGGCGGCGCTGGCGGCGGTGACCGCGGCGCTGCTCGGCTCGACACTGGGTGTGGCGGGCACGGTGGTGGGCGCCGGCGTGGCGAGTGTGGTGTCGACGGTCGGCAGCGAGCTGTACCTGCGCTCGCTGCAGCGCACCCGCGAGGCGGCGCTCAAGGCGCGCCAGCTGGCGACGTCGGGGATCCGGCGGCGCGGGCCGGCGCCGGCCGACCTCACCGACCAGCCGACGGTCCAGCTGAAACCGCCGGAGGAAGAGCCGTCCCGGCTGTCCGCGCGGCTGCGGAAGCTGCGCTGGCCGTTGATCATCGGCACGAGCGTGGCGGCGTTCGCGGTGGCGATCCTGTCGATCGTCGGCTTCGAGTCGGCGACGGGGACCCAGATCGGCGGCGGGACGGGCTCGAGCATCGGCAAGATCTTCACCGGCGGCTCCGGCCACCAGGACAAGACCCCGGTGACGACGCCGGCGCCGAGCACGGACGACACGCAGGTGTCCCCGACGGAGACGACAACGACTCCGACGGACACCACGAACCCGCCGACGACGTCGTCCGAGACCCCGTCGACCACCCCGGGCACGACGACCGAGCAGCCGTCGACCTCGGCCCCGGCCACCACGGCGACCCCGCCGACCAGCAAGGGCGCGGCGACGACGCCGACCCCGTGACTCAGGGCAGCGCGGCCCGCAGTGCGCGGGCCGCGGCCTCGGGGTCCTCGGCCTCGGTGATCGCCCGGACGACCACGATCCGCGACGCGCCCGCCTCGAGCACCGAAGGCAGCCGGTCGCCGTCGATGCCGCCGATGGCGAACCACGGCCGCTCCGGAGCCCAGGCCGCCGTGTCGCGGACCAGGTCCAGGCCCGGTGCCGGCCGGCCCGGCTTGGTCGGTGTCGGCCAGCAGGGGCCTGTGCAGAAGTAGTCCACGCCGGGCTCCGCGGCCGCCGCGAGGGCCTGGTCGAGCGAGTGCGTCGACCGGCCGATCACCACGTCGTCACCCAGGACGCGGCGGGCCAGCGGCACCGGGATGTCGTCCTGGCCCAGGTGCAGCACGTCGGCGCCGACCGCCAGCGCCACGTCGGCGCGGTCGTTCACCGACAGCAGCGCCCCGTGCCGGGCGCACGCCTCCGCCAGCACCTCCAGCGCGGCGATCTCGCCGGCCGCCTCCAGGGCGCCGGTCTTGTCGCGCAGCTGGATGATGTCGACGCCGCCCGCGAGGGCCGCGTCGGCGAAGGCAGCCAAGTCGCCGCGGGAAGTGCGGGCGTCCGTGCAGAGGTAAAGGCGCGCCGCGTCGAGGCGGGCGCGGATCTTGTCACCGGAGAGGGCGGGCATAGCGGCGACCGTACCTCGCGCGTTAGGGTGAGGGTGTCCGCACGGGAGCCCGAGGCACGGGCTGAGAGGGAGCTGCCGCTCCGACCGTGGAACCTGATCCGGGTCATGCCGGCGCAGGGAGCGTGATTCCATGACGAACCTGGCAGTGGTGGGCGGCGGCGTGATCGGCCTGTCCACGGCGTGGCGTGCCGCACGCACCGGTCGAAAAGTCACCCTGTACGACCCCGAACCCGCGCGCGGCGGGGCGTCCTGGCTGGCCGGCGGCATGCTCGCCCCGGTCACCGAGGCCTGGCCGGGCGAGGAGGACGTCCTCCGCCTCGGCGAAGAGTCGCTGAGACGCTGGCCGGACTTCGCCCGTGACCTGCGGAAAGAGGGCTTTGACCCCGGTCTGGCCGAGCATGGCACGCTCGTCGTCGCCTTCGACAGTGCCGACGCCGGGCACCTCGAAATTCTCGCCCGCCACCTCGGCGAAATGGGCCGCACGGCCGAGCGGCTCACCGGCCGGGAAGCCAAGCGGCTCGAACCCGGCCTCGGATCCGTCCGAAGTGGACTGCACGTCCCCGGCGACCTGGCCGTGGACAACCGGAAACTCCTGCAAGCCCTGTACGCCGCCTGTGTGCACCACCATGTCCGGTTCCGGCAAGAGCGCGTCGAAGAACTCCCGGACGCCGAAGCCGTCGTGCTCGCCGCGGGCGCCTGGACCGGGCAGCTGCACCCCCGGCTCGCCGGCGCCGTCCGCCCGCTCAAGGGCGAGATCCTGCGGCTCAAGCCCCGCCACGGCTGCCTGCCACCGCCTGCGCACACCGTCCGGGCCGTCGTCGAAGGCCGCCCGATCTACCTCGTCCCGCGGGGCGACTCCGAGCTCGTCCTCGGCGCCACCCAGTACGAGGCCGGGTTCGACCGGGCCGTCACCGCCCGCGGCGTGCGCGAGCTGCTCGAAGGCGCCGAACGCGTCTTCCCCGCGATCACCGAGTACGAGCTGACCGAGACCGCCGCCGGCCTGCGGGCCGGCAGCCGGGACGCGCTGCCGTACCTGGGTGTCCTGGACGACGGTGTCTTCGCCGCGACCGGGCACCACCGCAACGGCCTGCTGATGGCCCCGGTGACCGCGGACGCCGTGGTCGCCTGGCTCGAGGGGGAGGCGCCGCCGGCAGGCACCGAAGCCGCGTCCCCCGCCCGCCTGCACCTGAAGGAGCACGAGTGATGGAGATCAAGCTCAACGGCGAGTGGACGGCGTTCCCGGACGGCGCCACCGTCGCCGACGTCCTCGACGCGACCGGCGGGCAGCGGCCCGGCATCGCCGTCGCGGTCGACGGGGTCGTCGTCCGCCGCGCCGACTGGGCCACCACCGCCGTGCCCAAGGGGGCGGTCCTCGACGTGCTCACCGCGGTCCAGGGAGGCTGAAATGGACGAAGAACCACTGGTCATCGGCACGACCAAGCTGACGTCCCGGCTGATCATCGGCACCGGTGGCGCGGCCAACCTCGCCGTGCTGGAACGCGCGCTCGTCGCGTCCGGCACCGAGCTGACCACGGTCGCCATGCGCCGCGCCGACGCCGAAGGCGGCTCGGGTGTCCTCGAACTCCTGACGAGGCTCGGCATCGAGCTGCTGCCGAACACCGCGGGCTGCCGGACGGCGGCCGAAGCCGTGCTCACCGCGCAGCTCGCCCGCGAGGCGCTGGAAACCGACCTGATCAAGCTCGAGGTGCACGCCGACGACCGGACGCTGCTCCCGGACCCGATCGAGACCCTCGACGCCGCCGAACGGCTGGCTGCCGACGGGTTCACCGTGTTCGCCTACACGAACGACGACCCGGTGCTCGCGCTGCGCCTGGAGGAGGCCGGCTGCGCCGCGGTGATGCCGCTGGGCGCGCCGATCGGCACCGGCCTCGGCATCCGGAATCCGCACAACATCGAGCTGATCGTTTCGCGGGCGGGCGTCCCGGTGATCCTGGACGCCGGAATCGGCACGGCGTCCGATGCGACGCTGGCGATGGAGCTCGGGTGCGACGCCGTCCTGCTGTCCACGGCGGTCACCCGGGCGGCGGATCCCGAGCGGATGGCGTCGGCGATGCGTTCCGCCGTCGTCGCCGGTCACCTGGCCCGGGGCGCGGGGCGGGTGCCGCAACGCTTCTGGGCGCAGGCTTCGAGTCCACCTCGGTGAACTGCTGCTTTCGGGGGTTCCGGGTGGCGGAGCCCCCGGCCCGGGGCGGAGCCCCGGTATGACGCTGCGGCTTCACGCCGAGCGTGACCTGGAACCCGTAAGGTGGACGGCACTTTCCGGCGCATCCGCGGCCGGGCAGCGCAGAAGGAGCCAGCCGTGACCACATCGGTTCAGGACACCTCGGGCAGGTTGTACCTCGCCGTCGGCAGGCTGTCGCGGTCCCTGCGCCAGGCCGGCGTACCCGGGCCGGGCCACGGTGCCATCTCGGCGCTGGCGACGCTGGTGCACGCGGGCCAGCTTCGGCTCGGTGACCTCGCCGCCAAGGAGGGCGTGGCCGCGGCGACGATGTCGCGGATCATCGCGTCCCTGGTCGAGGCGGGGTACGTCAGCCGCGAGTCCGACCCGGTCGACCGCCGGGCGTGGCTGGCGAAGGCGACCGAAGAGGGCGAGCGGCTCGTCTCCGGCGTCCGGTCGACCCGGGTCCAGGAGCTCAACCGCCGTCTCGACCGGCTCTCGCCCGAGCACCGCGAAGCCCTGACGGCGGCGATCCCGGCGCTCGAAGCCCTGATCGCGGACGACTAAGCCGCTCGCTGCCGCAGTTCGGCCAGCTCCGCGCGCAGGGCGCGGAGTTCGTCGAGGATTTCCTGGTTCGCGGCCGCCTGCGCTTCGGCCTGCTTCGCCTCTTCCTCGCGGATGTCCTGACGCAGCTCGTCCTCCATGCCGCTGACCACCACGGCGATGAAGAGGTTCAGCACCGCGAAGCTGGACACCAGGATGTAGACGACGAAGAAGATCCAGGCCAGCGGCGCCTGTTCCATGATGGTCTTCGCGATGTCCGGCCACGCCTCGCCGGTCATCACCTGGAACAGGGTGAACAGCGACGTGCCGAGGTCGCCGAAGTCGCCGGGGTCGATGGTGCCGAACAGCTTGGTCGCCATCACGCCGGCCACGAAGATGATCAGCGCGAGCAGCGCGGCGATCGACGCCATGCCGGGGATCGCGGCGAGCAGGCCGGAGACGACCTTGCGCATCGACGGCACGACGGAGATCAGCCGCAGCACCCGGAGCACGCGCAGCGACCGCAGGACCGCGAACGGCCCGGTCGCCGGGATCACCGCGATGCCGACGACCAGCAGGTCGAAGACGTTCCAGTTGTCGCGGAAGAAGCTGCCGCGGTAGGCGTAGAACTTGGCCAGCAGCTCGGCGACGAAGATGCCCAGCGCGAGGTGGTCGAGGACGTGCAGGAGGCCGCTGTAGCCGTCCATGATCGACGTCGACGTCTCCATGCCGAGGGTGACGGCGTTGAAGACGATCACCGCGATGATGAAGTTCTGGAAGCGGCGGCCCTCGAGGACCTTCGCCACCCGCTCGCGCCCGGTCAAGGGCACCCCCTGCGTGGTTCAAGGAAAAGTAAGCGCAGGAATGGTAGCCGGGTGGTCGCTCAGCGCTCCTCGGGCGCCAGCCGCCAGAAAGCCGACACCGGACCGACCTTCGCGCCCATCGGGTACGCGTGCTCGACCGCGTGCGAGACGAACCACTTGCCGTAGCGCGCGGCCTCGACCACGGACATCCCCTTGGCCAGGCCCGCGGTGAGCGCCGATGCCATCGTGTCGCCCGCGCCGTGCGTGTGCGGCGTCGGGTAGCGCCGGCCCGGCAGCTCCACGAACGTCGAGCCGTCGAAGAGCAGGTCCACGCACTCGGGGTCGGTCTGCAGGTGACCGCTCTTGACCAGGACGTACCGCGGGCCCATCCGGTGCAGCACCACGGCCGCGGTGTGCATGCCCTCGCGGTCGGTCACGGTCATCCCGGTGAGCAGCCGGACCTCGTCGAGGTTCGGGGTCAGTACCGTGGCGCGCGGGAGCAGCTCGTCGCGCAGCGCCACGAGCCCGGCTTCGTCGAACAGCGGGTGGCCGTGCATCGACGCCGCCACCGGGTCCACGACGAACGGGATCTTCGCGTCCCGCCCGATTTCGGCGTGGTCACAGGCCGCGGCGACGGCGTGGATGATCTCGGCCGAGGCCAGCATGCCGGTCTTCGCCGCGCCGACGCCCATGTCCGCCGCCACCGCCTCGATCTGCCCGGCCACGATGTGCGGCGGCAGGTCGGCGCGGTCGTGCACGCCCAGGGTGTTCTGCACGGTGACGGCGGTGACCGCGACCAGGCCGTGCACGCCGCAGGTCAGGAACGTCCGCAGATCCGCCTGCAGCCCGGCGGCGCCGCCGGAGTCCGACCCGGCGATGGTCAACGCGGTCGGCAGGCTCGTCGTCATGGTGGTTTCCCGACTTCTGGTCTAGGCCGATCAGCCTCTTTTGCTTCATCAACAGTCAACCACGGTGAGACATTGTGAACGTTACTCACGTTCGAAGGAGCCTGGATGAAGCTCTTCTCGGTGGCAATCCTCACGGCGGCACTCACGCTCTCGGGGGCGACCGCGGCCGACGCCGACAGTCCCAAGCTGTCCCACGTCACCACCGTCGGCGTGCACAACACGTACGACCCGGCGGCCTACGGCTACCTCGCCCAGGCGCTCGACGCCGGGTCGTCGCTGATCGAGCTGGACGTCTGGCCGGACTTCTTCACCCACGAATGGAAGGTCAGCCACTCGAACCCGTTGGGGAACCAGAACAACTGCGTCGCGGCCACCTCGGCGGCGCAGCTGTACTCGGGCGGGAAGAACAAGAACCTGGAGTACTGCCTCGACGACATCCGGATCTGGCTGGCCGCCCACCCGGGCCACACGCCGATCACGCTCAAGCTCGAGATGAAGACGGGCTTCTCGGACAACACCGGCATGGGCCCGGACGAGCTGGACGCCACGTTCCGGGCGCACCTCGGCAGCGTCGCCTTCCGCCCGGCCGAGCTGCTCGGCGGCTACGCGACGCTCGACGACGCCGCCAAAGCGGACAACTGGCCGTCCGTGGACGCCTTGCGGGGCCGGGTGATCACCGAGATCATCCCGGGCACGGTCGAGGAGCAGAACCCGACCGACACGCTGAAGACCGACGTCGAGTACGCGCGCTACCTCGTCGGCCTCAAGAACGCGGGCAAGCTGGGCGACGCGAACATCTTCCCCACCGTGCACGGCGCGGCCGGCGGTGACCCGCGGGACAGGTACACCGCCGACCTCAAGCCGTGGTTCGTGGTGTTCGACGGCGACGCGAACGCGTGGGTGACGCAGACCGGGCCGTGGTGGTACGACGCCAGCCACTACTACCTCGTGATGACCGACGCGCAGAACGTCGCGCCGGCCATCGACGGCCACAACCCGACGGTCGACCAGGCCAACCAGCGCGTCGCCGACCTGGCGAAGCAGCACGCGTCGGTGGTCACCGCGGACTGGACCGGGCTCACGACGGTGCTGCCCCAGGTGCTCGCCCGCGGTTAGACGGTCAGCACGAGCTTGCCGGACACGCGCCCGGATTCGCCCAGCTCGTGCGCCTTGGCGGCGTCCTCCAGCGGGAAGGTCTGCTCGACGCGGACCTTCAGCTGACCGGCCTCGATCAGTCCGACGAGGCCGGTCAGCCCGCCGCGGTCGGGTTCGACGAGGATCCGCCTCGTGCGCACGTTCCTGGCCCCGGCCGCTTTCTCGACCCGGTCGCCGACCCCGCTGGGCACCCCGATCAGCAGGCCGCCCTCCTTGATCGCGGGCAGCCAGCGCAGGTCGCTCTCCTCGCCGACGAGTCCGAAGTAGACGTCCACATCGGACGCGGTGGCTTCGGCTTCGTGGTAGTCGATCGGCTCGTCGACGCCGAGCTCGCGCAGGAATTCGTGCTTGCCCGCGCTGGCCGTGCCGATGACGTGCGCGCCGCGGGCCTTGGCGATCTGCACGGCGAGGTGGCCGACCCCGCCCGCGGCGGCGTCGACGAACACGCGTTGTCCCTCGTGGACGTTCGCGACGTCGACCAGGCCCTGCCACGCGGTCAGCCCGGCGAGGGGCAGGGCGGCGGCCTCGGCGAACGACAGCCCGGCCGGCTTGCGCACGAAGTGGCGCGAGGGCGCGGTGACGTACTCGGCGTAGGCGTTGGCCGGCCGCGGGAACCACGGCATGCCGAGGACTTCGTCGCCCTCCTGGACACCGGTCGCGCCGAAACCGGCCTGCTCGACGACGCCGGCGACGTCCCAGCCGACGGTGAACGGCGGCTCGCCGAGGAACCCGCCGCCGCGCCGCACCTTCCAGTCGACCGGGTTGATCCCGGCGGCCCGCACCCGCACCAGGACCTCCGTGGGCCCGGGTTCGGGGCGCGGCGCCTCGGTGACGCGGAGCACCTCCGGCCCGCCGAGGGCCTGCTGGGTCACGATGCGCATTGCTTCACTCCTTCTGCTTCGGGGTCGCCTCCATCTTCGGATCCTTGGTCACTTTTTGCCAGAAGGCACTAGTTGGTACAGTAGGTACCTGATGGAAACCACCTGTGACCAGGGCGGACCCTGGGATGTGTACCTGCGCAACTGCCCGTGCCGGGACGTGCTGGACCTGCTGGCCAACAAGTGGACGGCCCTGGTCTTGGGCGCGCTGGCCCGCGGCCCGCACCGCTTCGGCGAGCTGCGCCGCGCGGTCGACGGCATCAGCCAGAAGATGCTGACGCAGAACCTGCGCCAGCTGGAGCGCGACGGCTTCGTGACGCGCACGGTCTACCCGACGACACCGCCGACGGTGGAGTACGCGCTGACGGAGATGGGCGCCGAGGCCGGGGCACACCTGATCGCGCTGAGCAACTGGTCGCAGGCCAACTTCGGCCGCATCCGCTCGGCCCGCGAGCAGTACGACGGCCGCGAGCTCCAACCGGTCCGTTAGCAGGTCTGCCGCGGCTGGTCGTGAGTGAGAAGGCGGGTTCTAACCCTCTTTACCACTCACGAGGGTCCGAGCGCCCAGAACGGGGAGACCGGGCCGACCCCGGCACCCAGCGGGTAGGCCTCCGCCACGCAGCGCTCGATGAACTTCTTGCCCGCCGCCACGGCGTCCGGCACCGAAGCGCCCTTCGCCAGCGACGCCGTGATCGCCGACGCCAGCGTGTCGCCGCCGCCGTGGGTGTTCTCGGTCTCGTACCGGGGACCGCTGAGCGAGATGTACTCGCGGCCGTCCGAGAGCAGGTCCACGCAGTCCGCGGTGCCCGTCATGTGGCCGCCCTTCACCAGGACCCACCGGGAGCCGAACTCCAGCAGCGCCTCGGCCGCGGCGCACTGGGAAGCCGCGTCCACCACCGAAACCCCGGTCAGCAACCGGACTTCGTCGAGGTTCGGCGTGATCAGCGTCGCGCGGGGGAACAGCTCGGTGCGGATCGCCTCCAGGGCGTCCTCGCGCAGCAGCGCGTCGCCCGTCATCGAGGCCGCGACCGGGTCGACCACGAACGGGCCGACCTCGACCTCGTCCAGGGTTTTCGCGACCGCGCGGATGATCTCCGCCGTCGCCAGCATGCCCGTCTTCGCGGCGTTGACGCCCATGTCCGAGGCCACCGCCTTGATCTGCGCGGTGACGACGTCGGCGGGGATTTCGGTGAAACCCTGCACGCCGAGGGAGTTCTGCACGGTGACCGCCGTCAGCGCGACCAGGCCGTGCACCCCGTTGGCGAAGAACGTCCGCAGGTCGGCCTGGATGCCCGCACCACCGCCGGAGTCCGATCCGGCGATGGTGAGGGCGGTCTTCGGTGTCACGGCTGGACCACCGGCAGGTAGACCTGGCCGCCGGACTCGGTGAACTCCGCCGACTTCGAAGCCATGCCGGCCTCGATCGCCTCCACAGTGGACAAACCGTGTTCCTCCGCGTACTTGCGGACGTCCTGCGTGATCCGCATCGAGCAGAACTTCGGGCCGCACATCGAGCAGAAGTGCGCGGTCTTGGCCGGCTCGGCGGGCAGCGTCTCGTCGTGGAACGAGCGGGCGGTGTCCGGGTCCAGCGACAGGTTGAACTGGTCGTTCCAGCGGAACTCGAAGCGTGCCTTCGACAGTTCGTCGTCCCACTCCTGGGCGTACTTGTGCCCCTTGGCCAGATCCGCGGCGTGCGCGGCGATCTTGTACGTGATCACGCCGGTCTTGACGTCGTCGCGGTTGGGCAGGCCGAGGTGCTCCTTCGGCGTCACATAGCACAGCATCGCCGTGCCGTACCAGCCGATCTGCGCCGCGCCGATGGCCGAGGTGATGTGGTCGTACGCCGGCGCGATGTCCGTCGCGAGCGGACCGAGGGTGTAGAACGGCGCCTCGCCGCAAAGCTTTTCCTCGAGCTCCACGTTCTCCTTGATCTTGTGCATCGGCACGTGACCGGGGCCTTCGATCATCACCTGGACGTCGTGCGAGCGCGCGATGTGCGTCAGCTCGCCGAGGGTTTCGAGCTCGGCGAACTGGGCGCGGTCGTTGGCGTCCGCAATGGACCCGGGACGCAGGCCGTCGCCGAGGGAGAACGTGACGTCGTACTGGCGGAGGATCTCGCAGAGCTCCTCGAAGTGCGTGTACAAAAAGGACTCCTGGTGGTGCGCCAGGCACCACGCGGCCATGATCGAGCCGCCGCGGCTGACGATGCCGGTGACGCGCCGGGCGGTCAGCGGGATGTAGCGCAGCAGCACGCCGGCGTGCACGGTGACGTAGTCGACACCCTGCTCGCACTGCTCGATGATCGTGTCGCGGTAGACCTCCCACGACAGCTTTTCCGGCTCCCCGTTGACCTTTTCCAGCGCCTGGTAGATCGGCACGGTGCCGACCGGGACCGGCGAGTTGCGGATGATCCACTCCCGCGTCTCGTGGATCCGCTTGCCGGTGGACAGGTCCATGATCGTGTCGGCGCCCCAGCGGGTGGCCCACACCATCTTGTCGACCTCTTCCTCGACCGACGACCACACGGCCGAGTTCCCCATGTTGGCGTTGATCTTCACCAGGAAGTTCTTGCCGATGATCATCGGCTCGGACTCGGGGTGCTTGCGGTTGACCGGGATCACCGCACGGCCGCGGGCCACCTCGTCGCGCACGAACTCCGCCGAAACCCGTTCGCGGGCCGCGATGTATTCCATCTCGCGGGTGATGACGCCCTGTTTGGCCCACCCGAGCTGGGTGTTGTGCTCCCGCCCGTCGGCCCAGCCGGCGCGCAACCGGTGCAGTCCACTGTGGACGTCGATCGACGCGTCGGGATCGGTGTACGGGCCCGAAGTGTCGTAGACGTCGAAGTGTTCGCCGTTCGAGAGGTCGATCCGGCGCGCGGGAACCCGCAGCCCCGATTCGGTCTGGTGGTACACCTTGCGCGAGCCGGTAATCGGACCGGTCGTGACGTTCAGCGCAGCATTGCTTTCCAAAGCCGTCAACGACTTTCACTCCCTACGCCGGCATTACCCGGTCAGGTTCATGCGGTCGGTGACACCGGGAGAACCCCAGTCACCCTCTCAGCCCGCCATGGCGCGAGCTCCCGCGTTGGTGTTGTGCCACCGACCATGCCACGCCGGGGCGCGATACTCAAGTCACCCGGCCAACTCTGCCGGGGTGGCGTAGACGTCGACCATGGCGCCGTTGCGCAGCACGGTGATCGGCAGTGCGGTGCCGATCACTTCCGCGAAGAGCTGCCGCTGGATGCCCTGCGCGTCCGACACGCGGGTGCGTGCGACGGTGAGCACGAGATCGCCCGCCTTGAGACCCGCCCGGTCGGCAGGGCCGCCGGAGACGACTTCGCGCACCCGCAGCCCGGCGTTCTGCCCGGTGCGCTCGGCGACGTCATCCGGCAGCGGCGCGGGCACGCCGACGACGCCGAGGTACGCGCGCCGCACCCGGCCCTCGACGACGAGCGTGTCGATGATCCGCCGGGTCGTCGCGTTGATCGGCACGGCGAGCCCGAGCCCGACCCCGGCGACGGCGGTGTTGACGCCGACGACCCGGCCGGCGGAGTCGGCGAGCGCCCCGCCGGAGTTGCCGGGGTTGAGCGCGGCGTCGGTCTGGATGACGTCCTCGATGACGCGGGTGGTGCGCCCCTGCCGCACCGGCAGGGCCCGCCCGAGCGCGCTGACGACCCCGGCGGTGACCGTCCCGGAGAACCCGAGCGGATTCCCGACGGCGACGACAAGCTGCCCGACGACGAGCCGATCGGCGTCCCCGAGCACGGCGGCCGGCGGCGTCTCGCCGCGCGTGCGCACCACGGCGAGATCGGACAGCGGATCGGCCCCGACGACGTCGAAGGGCACTTCGCTGCCGTCGGCGAAGGTGGCGACCCCGCGCCGGTGGTCGCTGACGACGTGGGCGTTGGTGAGCAGCAGACCGCCGTCGGCGAAGACGACGGCCGAGCCGCTGCCGCGCGCGAGCTGCACCCCGGCGACGTGCGGGGTGACGGTCCTGGCGACCGTGCTGACCGCGCGCGAGTAGGCGTCCATCGCGTCGTCCATGCGCACCTCGATTACACCGTTGCAAGTAATACAAGTCTGCGCCCGGTGGTGCGGGAAGTCCGTTCGCTGTCCGTGAACCGGTTCACCGGACCAGTGACGGTCAGTGGTTCACCGGATCGGACCATGCGCCGGTGAAGGATCGGCGGCAGACTGCCAAGTCGCTTCTGTAACGGTGCAGAAGCGATCTTCTGTGGGGTTGACATGCGAAAACTCATCTTCAGCGCCCTCGCCGGGCTGCTGGTCACCGGCCTGATCCCGGCGACCGCGGCGGCCCAGGGGCCGGCTCCCGGCGCACCCGGCGCCCATCCGAGCTGGCTGCCCGCGAACAAGACCGGGTTCGGCACGGCCCACGACCGGTCGAGCAACGTCTGGTTCACCCTCCAGGGCGGCCGGATGTCCGAGGTCTACTACCCCGACCTGTCGACGCCCAGCGTGCGCTCGCTGGACTTCGTCGTCACGGACGGCCGCAGCTTCGCCGTCACGGACTACTCGGCGAAGTCGCAGCAGGTCCGGCGGACCGACGACGACAGCCTGACCTACGAGCAGACCATCACCGACGACCAGCACCGCTGGCGCCTCCGCAAGACCTACGTCACCGACCCGGCCGCCACGACCGTGCTGGTGGACGTCGACTTCCAGTCGCTGACCGGGCGGCCCTACCAGCTCTACGCGGTCGCTGACCCCGACCTGACCAACGACGGTTCGGACGACTCCGCCGCGCGCGCACGTGACGCCGTCACCGCGCAGGACGCGTCGAACGCGGCCGCCCTCGCCGCGCAGCCCGCGTTCACGCAGACGAGCGTCGGCTACGCGGGCGCGTCCGACGGCAACACCCAGCTCGCGAAGACCTTCAAGCTCGCCACCTACGACACCGCGACCAAGGGCAACGTCGTGCTGACCGGCCGGACGAGCGCCGACGGCCTCCGCACCCGGCACGTCACCCTCGCCCTCGGCATGGGCGCGAAGGCCGCGGACGCGCTTCGCAGCGCCCAGGCGTCGCAGCGACGCGGCGTCCGCGACATCACGCGTGCCTACGACCGCGGCTGGCAGCAGTACCTGCGCGGGGTCGGCAAGCCGCCGTCGTCGCTGAAGACCGACGCCGAGCGCGACCTCTACAAGGCGTCGATGCTGACGCTCGCCGCGAGCGAGGACAAGCACCACCCCGGCGCCTTCATCGCGTCGCCGAGCATGCCGTGGCGGTTCGGGAACAACGACCCGGAGTGGTCGCCGTCCGGCACCTACCACCTGGTCTGGCCGCGTGACCTCTACCAGATCGCCACCGGGCTGGCCGCCGGCGGCGACACGGCCGCCGCGAATCGGGCCGTGACCTACATGTTCGGCACGCAGCAGCAGGCCGACGGGCACATGCCGCAGAACAGCCGGGTCGACGGCGTGCCGTACTGGACGTCGATCCAGCTCGACGAGACCGCGTTCCCGATCGTGCTGGCCCAGCAGCTCGGCCGGAACGACCTGTGGCCCGGCGTCCGCAAGGCCGCCGACTTCATCCTCGGCTACCGGGGTCCGAACGGGCAGGCGTCGCCGTACACCCAGCAGGAGCGCTGGGAGGAGCAGGACGGCTGGTCCCCGTCGACCATCGCCTCGGTGATCGCCGGGCTCGTCTGCGCGGCCGACATCGCTTCGCACAACGGCGCCTCCGCCGACGCGGCCCGGTACCTCGCCGCGGCCGACAAGATGAAGGCCGACCTGCCGAAGCAGACGATCACCACGAACGGGCCGCTGTCGAAGGACCCGTACTTCGTCCGGCTGACGAAGGACGCCGACGCGAACAACGGGACGACGTACAACCTCGGCAACTCGAGCGTGACGATGGACCAGCGCGCGGTCACCGACGCGGGCTTCCTCGACCTCGTCCGGCTCGGCATCTACCGCGCCGACGACCCGGTGATCCGCAACAGCGTGCGCGTGACGGACTCCGACATCGCGTTCACCACGCCGACCGGGCAGTTCTGGCACCGCTACACGAAGGACGGCTACGGCGAGCAGGCCGACGGCTCGCCGTGGGACTACACGTTCCCGGCGGAGAGCCGCACGACGTTCGGCCGGCTGTGGCCGCTGCTCGCCGGCGAGCGCGGCGAGTACGAACTGGCGCTCGGCGACCCGTCGTCGGCCGCGCGGCGGCTGCGTGACCTCGGCCGGGTGAGCAGCTCGGCGGAGACCATGCCGGAGCAGGTCTGGGACGAGAACCCGCCGTCCGGGCAGACCGGCTTTCCGGCCGGCACGCCGAACACGTCGGCGACCCCGCTGGCCTGGACGCACGCCCAGTACGTCCGGCTCGCGCAGGACGTCAAGGCGGGCTCGGTGCTGGAGACGCCGCAGGTGGTCCGCTGCCACTTCCTCGGTTGCTGACCCAGCCCTGCCGCACCGCTCGTGAGTGAGAAACAGTGTTAGAACACTGTTTCTCACTCACGAGGGGGTCAGATGACGGCGCCGTCGTCCTCGGGGGTCTTCGGCGGCAGCCACGAGTTGCCCGGGACGCCCCACTTGTTGTGCTTCAGCATCTTCTTCGCCGCGCGCGCGTGGCGGCCGACCAGGCGGTCGAGGTAGATGTACCCGTCCAGGTGATCGGTTTCGTGCTGCAGGCAGCGCGCGAAGTAGCCGGTGCCCTCCACCTCGATCGGGTTGCCCTCGATGTCGGCGCCGGTCACCTTCGCCCACTTCGCCCGGCCCGTCGGGTACGACTCGCCGGGCGCCGAGAGGCAGCCCTCCCAGTCGTCGTCCGGGTCCGGCATGGTCTCCGGGACCTCCGACGTCTCGAGCTTCGGGTTGACGACGACGCCCTTGTGCCGCACGCCTTCGTCGTCCGGGCAGTCGTAGACGAACACCCGCAGATCGAGGCCGATCTGGTTGGCCGCCAGGCCGACGCCCTCGGCGGCGTACATCGTCTCGAACATGTCGTCCACCAGCGTGCGCAGCTTCTCGTCGAACTCGGTGATCTCGCGAGTCGGCTGGTGCAGCACGGGTTCGCCGGCGATAACGATGGGGTGGATGGTCACGGCGAGCCAGTTTAGTCGGACCCCTCTGGTAGACCTGCATCAGACCGTGACGCGCCGACGTCGATGCCCACGTCGGCGGTGGCTTCCGTGGTTGAATGGCGCCCGCGGAAGAGCTAGGTCTGATTCGCCATGACGCCCGATTGAGAGGGACTCGGATGGACGCCGCGGAGTCGATGGCTGAGCCGCAGCCGTCGCCGCCGAAGCCCGTGCCCGGCCTGACCGAACGCGAGGTGGAGATCCTCGCCTTCGAGCGCCAGTGGTGGCGGCACGCCGGGGCGAAGGAGAACGCCATCCGCGAACGCTTCGACTTGTCTGCGACGCGCTACTACCAGCTGCTCAACAAGCTGCTGGAGAAGCCGGAGGCGATCGAAGCCGACCCGATGCTGGTGAAGCGGCTGCGCAAGACGCGTGCCGCCCGCCAGCGCAAGCGAGGCGCCCGGCGACTGGGGATCGAGCTGAAATGAGTGTCTTTTCGGGAATGTCCCGGCCGATGAAGGCCGCGGGTGTCGCGTTGATCGGCGTGGCCATCATCGCCGCCGTCATCGGCGGGATCACCGCGCTCGGCGGGGGTGACGGGTCGAACGAGGCCGGGCCGAGCGGCACGCCGACGCAGCCGGGCACGTCGTCGACATCGCCGTCGGCCTCGTCGTCGGCTTCTTCTCCGGCGTCGACGTCGAGCTCGGCGAGTCCTTCGTCGCCCACGCCGCCGTCGCCGAGTTCGCCGGCGCCCGGCCAGCCGACGTCGGCCGGCCCCGGTCAGCCTGGTCAGCCCGGCCAGCCGGGCGGCGACCAGCAGGCGTCCAACAAGTGGGTGACCGTCCGGGTGTTCAACAACTCGACGATCAAGGGCTTGGCGGACCGCGCGGCGGAGGACTTCCGCGGTTCCGGCTGGAACGTCAACGAGGTCGGCAACTACTCCCAGGGCATCATCCCGACGACGACGGCGTTCTACCGCCCGGGCACCGACGAGGAAGCGGCGGCCAAGCAGCTCGCCCAGGAGTTCGGCATCAAGGCCGAGCCCCGCTTCGAGGGCATCCAGAGCGCGAGCCCCGGCGTGATCGTCATCGTGACCAAGGAATACCAAGGCGCCCACAAGGGCAGCTGACGGGCTTCTCGCGTGATTGAGCAGGCATCATGCGTGATGGGGCGGGCATCGCGCTGATGCCCGCCCCATCACGTGTCATGCCCCTCTGATCACGCGTGATGCCCCTTCAATCACGCGTGATGCCCCGCTAATCACCGGTCTGGGTCTTCGCGTACGCCTCCAGGGCGGCGAGCTGGGCCGGGTCGAGGCTCGGCCGGACCGTCTTCCGGGCCGTCTCGAGGTGCGCCGCGGTGACTTCGCGGGCTTCCAGCGACTCGCGCATCGCCGTCAACGCCGCTTCGCGGATCAGCGCCGCGCAGTCGGCCGCCGAGTAACCGTCCAGAGTGGACGCCACCGCCGCGAGGTCGACGTCCTCGGCCAGCGGCGTGTTCTTCGAGCTGGCGGCGAGGATCGCCGCGCGGGCCTCGGCGTCCGGCGGCGGCACGTAGACGCGGCGCTCGAGCCGTCCGGGCCGCAGCAGCGCCGGGTCGACCAGCTCCGGCCGGTTCGTCGCGCCCAGGACGACGACTTCGCGCATCGGCTCCACGCCGTCGAGCTCGGTGAGCAGGGCGGCGACCACCCGGTCGGCGACGCCGGAGTCGGACGACTGGCCGCGGCGCGGGGCCAGCGCGTCGATCTCGTCCAGGAAGATCAGCGCGGGCGCGGCCTCGGCGGCCCGGCGGAACAGCTCGCGCACCGCGCGCTCGGACTCGCCGACCCACTTGTCCATCAGTTCGGCGCCCTTGACCGCGAAGACGTTCAGCGCGCCGGTGCCGGCCAGCGCCCGCACGAGGAACGTCTTGCCGCCGCCGGGCGGCCCGTACAGCAGCACCCCGCGCGGCGGTTCGACGCCGAGCCGCGCGAAGGAGTCCGGGTACCGCAGCGGCCAGAGCACGGCCTCGGTGAGCGACTGCTTGACGTCGACCATGTTCCCGACGTCGTCCAGGGTCAGCCCGCCGGTGGCCAGGTTGTCCGAAGTGGACATCGAGACCGGGCGGACGGTGGCCAGCGCGTCCAGCAGGTCCTGCTGCGAGATGCGCGGCTCGTCGGTGTCACGCTGCCGCAGCGCCGCCCGCAACGCCGCGTCCCGGCGCAGGGCGATCAGGTCCGCGGCGACGAAGCCCGGCGTCCGCTCGGCGAGGACGCCGCAGTCGATACCCGCGTCCAGCGGGACGTCGCGGAGCAGGACGTTCAGCAGCTCACGGCGGGTTTTCGCGTCCGGGAGGGCCAAGCCGAGCTCGCGGTCCAGCAGGTCGGCGGCCCGCAGCCGCGGGTCGGCCGATTCGGCACGGGCCGTCGTCGCGACGACGGCGAAGCGTTCGCGTTTCAGGGCGGTCCGCAGTTCCTCCAGCACGACCGTGGCGACCGGCGGGGGAGTCGTCGCCGGCAGCAGCGCGTCGACGTCGGTGAGCAGGAGGACCGAAGGGCCTTCGGCGGTGCGGATGGCGTCGCGCAGGCGCGCCACGGCGACGTTCGGGTCCAGCACGGCGAGGTTCGGCGCGGCCAGCGGGATGATCTTGATGCCGGCGTCGTGGGCCACCGACCGCACGAGCGTCGCCTTGCCGACGCCTTCGGGGCCGGACAGCAGGACGCCGAGGTGGGCGGGCGCGCCCAGCCGGGCCAGCAGCTCGGGCCGGTGGAAGGCGAGGTCGAACCACTCGGCGAGCTTGCGCGCGGCGGCCTCGGCGCCGATCAGGTCGGCCAGCGGGACGGCCGGCTCTTCTTCGGTGACGACCTCGTCCTCGACGACCTCGGCGTCGATCCACTCCTCGGCCGCGGTGACGGCGGAGGAGCGGACCAGCGCGGTCGCCGTCCGGGGCGTGGCGGGCTCGGCGGTTCCCGGCCGCGCGCCGTCTCGCCAGGTGACCACTGTGGACGGTCCGACGGCCACCGTGCCGGCCGGCTCGGTGGCGGTGACGGTGAGCAGCTCGTTCGTCCAGGTCGCGCCGATCGCCCGCGACAGCTGGCCGCGCAGGCCGGCCGGGTCCGACCCCGGCGACGGCGCGAGGTCCTGCGGCAGCAGCGAAACGGCGTCCCCGACGGTCAGCACCTTGCCGATCAGCGCGAGCCGCAGCATGTGCGGGCTGACCGAGACGCTGGCCAGCCGCGACCCGGCGACGGTCACGGTCCTGGCCGCCGCGACGTCGGCCGGCGCGACGACGACCTCGGAGCCCTCGGTGACACCGAGGTTCGACATGGTGACGTCGTCGGTGAGCACCACCCCGGGCACGCCGGTCTCGTCGGCGGGAGCGGCGAGCGCGGCGCTGACCCGCGCCCCGGTGAGGTGAACGGCGTCCCAGGCCCGCAGGCCCAGCGCGTCGAGGACTTCGGGATGCAGCCGGACGACACCGCGGCGCGTGTCCAGCGCCGACGGAGTGTGCCGGACGGTCAGCGTGATCTGGGGGTGGCTCACGCCGTTCACCCTAGCGAGCCGCGCGGGTGATGCCCCGCCAATCACGCATGATGCCCGCCCAATCACCGGAGATGCCCCGCGGAGCACGCGAGATGCTCTGCCGGACCGCGAACTCGCGTGATCAGGAGCGTGTCTCGCGTGCTTGGAGGCGTAACTCGCGTGATTGGGGAGCGATCTCGCGTGATTGGAGGGGCATCACACTACTTGCGGCGGAGGCCTATCTGTCGCCAGGTGCGGCGGCGCTGGCCGTTGTCCGACGTGCTGCGCGGGACTCGGGTCGTTTCGCGGGGGAGGCGGACCGCGCGCATCGCCGCGCCCGCGACGCGGCGGCGCAGCGGACGGCGCAGGCCGAGGCGGCGCGAGGAACGGGCGCGGCGGATCGCGCGGCGCTCGCTCGGCGGGACCGTCCAGGCCTCCGGGTGCGCCGCCAGCCAGCGGTGCCGGTGGATCGAGTACGGGATGTGCGCCAGGTACAGCACCATCGCCGCGAGCAGCGCGACCAGCGGGAACTGGATGATCGCCGCGGCCAGCAGCGCCACGCCCAGCAGCAGCGGCGCGATCGCCTTGGGCGGCGCCTTGACCGTCTTGAGCGACAGCGTCGGGATGCGGCTGATCAGCAGCGCCGCGATGGCGACCGTCCACGCCCACACGACGTACTGCGACGACCACCACCCCTCGCCCCACTGCAGGTACGCCACCAGCGGCAGCATCCCCAGCAGGCCGCCCGCCGGCGCCGGGACGCCGACGAAGAACTCGCTCGCGTACGGCGGCTGCTCGGTGTCGTCGAGCAGCGTGTTGAACCGGGCCAGCCGCAGGATCATGCAGACGGCGAAGATCAGCGACGCCACCCAGCCGATCCGGTCCGCGCCCGTCTGCCAGACGTAGATCACCAGCGCCGGCGCGACGCCGAACGAGATGCCGTCGGACAGCGAGTCCAGCTCCGCGCCCATCTTCGACGTCGCGTCCAGGAGCCGCGCGATCCGGCCGTCCAGGCTGTCGAGCACCGCCGCGATGCCGATCGAAGCGATCGCCATCGCGTAGTTCTTGGTCAGCGCGAACTGCACGGCCGACAGCCCCGCGCACAGCGCCAGCACGGTGATGGCGTTCGGCAGCAGCCGGACGCCCGGGGTGGTCACGCGGACCATCGATCAGCCCTTCGGAAGCGCGGGGAGTTCGGCGATGACCGTCTCGCCGCCGACCGTCCGCTGGCCCTTGCTGACCAGCACCGTCGAGCCCGGCGGCAGGTAGAGGTCGACCCGCGAGCCGAACCGGATGATGCCGTACGTCGACGCGGCGGCGACCTTGTCGCCCTCGCGGATCTCGCAGAGGATGCGGCGCGCGACCAGGCCGGCGATCTGCACGACGACGAGCTCGTGGCCGTCTTCGGTGCGCATCAGCACGGAGTTGCGCTCGTTGTCGTCGCTGGCCTTGTCCAGGTCCGCGGACAGGAACTTGCCGGGCCGGTAGGCGACCCGCTCGATCACGCCGTTCGCCGGCACGCGCTGGACGTGCACGTCGAACACCGAGAGGAACACCGAAACGCGCATCCGCGGCTCGGCGGGCAGGCCGAGCTCGGCGGGCGGGACGGCTTCTTCGATCAGCGACACGAGACCGTCGGCCGAGGCGAGCGCGACGCCGTCACGCGGCGGCGGGACCCGCTTCGGCTCGCGGAAGAACGCGGCCGTCGCCACGGTCGCCAGGGCGCCGACGAGCCCGAGGCGCTTGGAGAACCGGCGTGCGAGCAGGGTCGCGGCGACGCCGCCCGCCACGAACGGGCGACCGGCGGGGTGCATCGGCGGCAGCGTCTCGCGGGCGAGCTGGAGGGCGTGGGCGACGGGGTTGCCGGCGGAATCCGGCCGGGTGCCGCTCATGGTCGGGTCCCCTGGTTTCGTGTCGGAAGAACGGATCGGCGCCGGGGTCCGGCCGCCGCGTACGGGCGCCCCCACGCTACCGCTGCCCCAGGTGAGGGTGTCCGTGCGCCCCTGCCGGACTCCTCCGGGAGGGGGTCACCGCGGTGGGTGGGAATGATCGTCCCGTCGTAACGGAAGGTCGATTTCAGCGATGACTCTCAGTAGTTGCCGCCGTTCGGGGCGCTGCCCGCCTGACCTGTGAGGACCGATGACCGACCGCCGCGATCCCGCCGAAGCCCGGCTTCGCGAGCTCCTGGGCGCGTGGCGCCGGGAGATCGACGACGTGCCGGTGCCGTCGCTGGTCGATCCGATGCGGGCGGTGGACGTCGTCATCGAGGCGATGAAGGCGAAGGAAGGGGGCCGGGTGCATCCGCCCCCCGACGGCGCACGCACCCGGCCACCGGGAGACGCGCGTGACGAAGCAGTCTAGCGTCCGGCGGCCCGTCGATCACGGTTCGTCCGGCAAAAGTTACCAACGGTCACTCGGACGCCGGGCCAGACCGCTCGCGAGCCGCAGGATCGCCAGCAGCACCACCGCGCCGAGGATGGCCACGCCGAAGCTGGGGAAGTCGAAGTCGAACGTCTTCGCCTGGCCGGTCGCGAGCCGGTAGACCACCCCGCCCAAAGCCGCGCCGACGACCCCCACGAGCACGCTGACCAGGCAACCCTGGCGCTGCCGCGTGCGCCCGCCGACGACCAGGTTCGCGACCCAGCCGACGATCGCGCCGAAGATCACCCATGCGACGAAACCCATGGCCGGAGTTTACGCGAGCAGTTGTACAAGCGCCATTGCACAAGAATTCTTGTACAACTACTCTTGTGTGTCATGCGTGAGAAAGACATCCGGGACATCCGGGACTCCAAGGTGCTCGCGGCGATGTCGCACCCGCTGCGCCGCCGCCTGCTCGACCTCCTGCGCCTCGACGGGCCCGCGACCGCGTCGGTGCTCGCCGCGAAAACCGGCCAGGCGGTCGGCAACATCAGCCACCACGTCAAGGTGCTGGCCGCCGTCGACCTCGTCGAGGAGGCCCCGGAACTGGCTCGTGACCAGCGGGAACGCTGGTGGCGTCGCACGTCCGACGGCATCCGCTGGGCCGCGGCGGACTTCCCCGACGACCCGGTCGCGGAAGCCGCGGAGCAGCTGAACCTCGAACACCAGGCGGCCATCTACCGCGAGTGGCTGAACCAGCGCGACTCCGAGCCGGAGCCCTGGCGTTCGGCGGGCGCGTTCGCCACCGACGACTGGGCGCGCCTGTCCGTCGACGAGATCCGCGAACTGGACGAGCGGATCCTCGCGCTGTTCACCGAGTACTCGCTCCGGGAGATCCCGGACGACGGCCAGGAGCGGCGGCCCGTCTTCCTCGTCGCGAGGGCTTCGGTGGGTCAGCCGTGAAGGGGCTCTGGGGGAACAGGGACTTCCGGCTGCTCTGGACCGGCGAGACCACGAGCATGCTCGGCAGCATGGTGGCGACCACGGCGTTGCCGCTGGTCGCGGTGGTCACTTTGCAGGCGAGCACCTTCCAGGTCGCGCTCCTGACGGCGGTGGCCTGGCTGCCGTGGCTGCTCATCGGGCTGCCCGCCGGCGCGTGGGTCGACCGGCTGGCGAAGCGGCCGGTGATGCAGGTCTGCAACATCGTCTCGATGGCCGTTTTCGGCAGCGTCCCGCTCGCCGCCGCGTTCGGCGTGCTGACCATGCCGTACCTGCTGGCCGCGGCCCTGCTCGGCGGGATCGCCAAGGTGTTCTTCACCCTCGCCTATCGCGCATACCTCCCGGCGCTCGTCGCCGAGGGACAACTCCTGGAGGCCAACGCCAAGCTGCACGGCAGCGAGTCCGCGACGCAGGTCGCGGGGCCGGGCCTGGCCGGGCTGCTCGCCCAGATCTTCGGCCCGGTCAGCGGCATCCTGGCGGACGCGGTCAGCTTCGGTGTGTCCGTGCTCTGCGTGCGAGCGATCCGGGCCAGGGAGACCGTGGTCTCGGCCGAGCGGACGCCGCTGCGCACCCAGATCGCCGAGGGCCTGCGGTTCGTCGCCGGGGACCGGTACCTGCGGTCGATGATGGCGTTCGCCGCCGTCTCGAACCTCGCGCTCAGCGGGTACAGCTCCATCCAGATCGTCTTCCTGGCGCGCACCCTCGGCGCCGGTCCCGGTCTCGTCGGGCTGGTCCTGGCGCTGGCCGCCCTCGGCGGGGTGCTCGGCGCGGCGGTCGCGGGCCGGCTGAGCACGCGCTTCGGCGCGGCCCGCGCCTTCCTCCTGTGTGAGATCTTCGCGGCTCCGATGATGCTGCTCGGTCCGCTGAGCAGCCCCGGCTGGGGGTTGGGACTGTTCGTGCTGGCGGTCTTCGGTGTCTGCGCGGGCGTCGTCGCCTCGAACGTGCTGACCACGACGTTCCGGCAGCAGTACTGTCCGCCCGAGCTGTTCGGCCGGATCACCTCGAGCGCCTCGCTCGTCTCCTACGGCACGATCCCGCTGGCCGGGGTGCTCGGTGGCGTGCTGGGCGAAGCGATCGGTGTCCGGGGGACGTTGTGGGTGGCGTCCGCCGTGCTGATCATCGCGTTGCCGCTGCTGGCGCCGTATCGGAAGCTGCGGGACTTCCCGGTCAGAGGAGCAGGACGTCCACTTCGTCCCCAACCGCTGCCGACGTGACGTCCTCCGGCAGCACGATCAGGCAGTTGGCCTGGGTGAACGCGGCCAGCAGGTGCGAGCCCGGCCCGCCGCGCGGTCCGACGATCCCGGTGACCTCCCGGTCGGACGGGGTGAACACGCCCCGGCGGTACTGACGGCGCCCGGACGGTGAGCTCATCGCCTCGGTCAGCCGGGCCCGCACCCGCCGTCGCGAGACGTCGGTGTGACCCAGCGCCGTCAGGATCGCCGGGCGCAGGAACGCCTCGAACGACACCAGCACGCTGACCGGGTTGCCGGGCAGCGCCACCACGGGGACGCCGTGCCAGCGCCCGCTGCCCTGCGGCCCGCCCGGCTGCATCGCGATCTTCGCGAACTCGACGCCCTGTCCGGTCAGTGCGTCCTTCACCACTTCGTACGCGCCGGCGCTGACGCCACCGGAGGTGACCAGCAGGTCGGTGCCGTCCAGCTTCGGCTCGATGACCTTCCGGAACTCCTCGACGTCGTCGACGACGCTGCGGACCACCTCGACCTCGCAGCCGAGGCCGCGGATCGCCGCGGCGAGCATCACGCTGTTGGACTCGTAGATCTGGCCGTGCCGCAGCGGGGCCGGCGCGTCGATCAGCTCAGTGCCGGTCGAGGCCACCAGCACCCGCAGCGGCCGGTGCACCCGCACCTCGGCGAGGCCGACCGCGGCCGCCAGGCCCAGCTGCGAGTGGCCCAGCACGGTGCCCGCGTGCAGGGCGACCTCGTCGGCGACGACGTCCTCGCCGGTGTGCCGGATGTGCGCGCCTTCGCGGGCGGGCGCCGAGAACGTCACCGTTTCCGTGCCGCCGTCGGTGTCCTCGACCATCACGACGGCGTCCGCGCCCGGCGGCAGCGGCGCGCCGGTCATGATCCGCTGCGCGGTGCCCGGTTCGAGGGGCCGGACGTCGACCCGGCCCGCCGGGATGTCGTCGGCGACCGGCAGCGTCACCGGGGACGCGGTGACATCGGCCGCGCGGACCGCGTAGCCGTCCATCGCGGAGTTGTCGAAGGGCGGCAGCGAGACGCCGGCGCGCACGTCCTCGGCCAGGACGAGGCCGGCCGCGGCGGCGAGGGGCAGCGTGGTCGCGGGGGCCGTGCCGAGGAGCGCGGCGACGCGGTCGCGGTAGTCGTCGACGGAGATCACCGGACCATCCTCCCCGTGTTCCGGGCGCATGCAAGACTCTGCCCCGACAAGCGCACGCCACAGGGGAGCACGCATGCAGGTCGGAATCCGTCAACAGCCTTCGTTCGCCGTCGCCCGGCTGATGCTGGCGCCCGGCGAGCCGTGCCAGGTCGAGTCCGGCGCGATGATGGCCACCAGCTACGGCGTGCAGGTGCAGTCGCAGGCGCAGGGCGGGATCATGAAGGGCCTCGGCCGCGCCTTCCTCTCCGGCGAGTCCTTCTTCATCTCCACCTTCACCGCGCCGCCGAACGGCGGCTGGGTCGACGTCGCCGCCAACCTGCCCGGCGACATCCAGGTGCTCACCCTCGACGGCCGCACTGGCTGGGCCGTCACCCGCGGCTGCTGGCTCGCGTCGTCGCACGGCGTGCAGACCGAAACCAAGTGGGGCGGGATGAAGAACCTGATGGGCGGCGAGGGCGGCTTCCTGACCCATGCCACCGGCCAGGGCCAGCTGCTCGTCAGCTGCTACGGCGCGGTCGAGACCATCACCCTGCAGCAGGGCGAGATGGTGACCATCGACACCGGGCACGTCGTCGCGTACGCCGACACCGTGCAGTACCAGATCCGGAAGGTCGCGCAGGGCATCATCCAGTCGATGAAGAGCGGCGAAGGCCTGGTGTTCGACTTCGTCGGTCCCGGCCAGATCATGACGCAGACGCGCAACCCGTCCGCGCTGATCGGCTGGATCGTCTCCCACGTCCCCTCACGCTGATGCGCGTCCAGACCCGGCACACGCCCGTTTTCGGCGTCGCCCGCGTCCTGCTGGACCCGGGGGAGGCCGTGCGCGCCGCGCCGGAAACCCTGCTCGCCAGCCGATTCGGCGTCATCGAGACGCCGGCGGGCCGCGGCGGCGTGCGCGCGGGCAAGAGCACGACGGTCGTCTACACCGCGCCGTCCGACGGCGGCTGGATCGACTTCGCGCCGCTGCGCCCCGGCGACGTCTACCCGCTCGAGGTGAGTGGCGGCACGGGCTGGTCGGTGCACCGCGACGCGGTACTGGTGCGGCCGTCGACGGTCCGGCACGACCCCGGCTGGGTGCCGCTGCAGCAGCTCTTCGGCGCCGATTCGGGGTTTCTCGAGCACTACAGCGGAACCGGGCCGCTCGTGCTGGCCGCGCCGGGCCCGGTGGACGCGTTCGAGCTCGGCAAGGGGGAGCTGGTCACGGTCCGGCCGGACTACCTGCTGGCCTACCCCGACACGATCCAGTGCCGGCTGCGGGCCCTCGATCCGGGCGGGCCGCAGTCACTGCGCACCGGCGAAGGGCTCGCGCTCGACTTCGCGGGTCCCGGGACGGTGCTCGTGCACGCGCGGAACAGACGCCTTTCGGGTTCGTGATCTTCGGACGAATTGCCCATTGCCGAGGGGAATAATTCCGGTAGCGTGATTGGCACTCCGCCGCTGGCATCCGCTCGGGCCAGCGGATCCTTTGTGCTGAGGGAGGGCGCCGTGGCTGTCGGCACCGTCAAATGGTTCAACTCGGAAAAGGGCTACGGGTTCATCGAATCCACGGAGGGGCCGGACGTGTTCGTCCACTATTCGGCCATCCAGTCCGAAGGATTCCGCACTCTGGACGAAGGCGACCGCGTCGAGTTCGAAGTGCAGTCCGGCCGCGACGGTCGTAGCCAGGCAGCCGACGTCCGCAAAGTTTCATAGCAGGCCGGTCAGCTGATCGGTGAACCCCCGGCAGGCGCCGAACCAGGGGCGTTAGGCTGCGGGCGTGACAGGCGATGTGTCGGGGGACCTCACCGGTCGCCGGCTGGGCAACTACCGCATCGACGGGGTGCTCGGCAAGGGCGGCATGAGCGTGACCTACAAGGCCACGGACGTGCGGCTCGGCCGCAAGGTGGCCCTGAAGGTCATCGGTGACCACCTCGGGGCCGACGCCGAGTTCCGCGAGCGGTTCGTCGACGAGGCGCGCAACACCTCCGCGATCGACCACGCCAATGTCGTGCCGCTGTACGACTTCGGCGAACTCGACGGCATGCTCTACATCGCCATGCGGATGGTCGACGGCGGCGATCTCGCCGGGTTGGTCTCGGGGGGACCGATCGCGCCCGCGCGCGCCCTGACGATGCTCGACCAGGTCGCGGACGCGCTCGACACGCTGCACAACCGTGGTTTGGTCCACCTCGACGTCAAGCCGGCGAACGTGCTGGTGACGAAGAAGGAGACCTCGCGCGAGCACGTGTACGTCGCCGACTTCGGGCTGACCCGGCGCGGCGCGACCGGGCACCGGACGCGCGGCGGCGACTTCCTCGGCTCGCCCACGTACGCGGCTCCCGAGCACCTGCGCGGGGAGCCGCTGGACGGGCGCACCGACCAGTACGCGCTGACGTGCGTCCTCTACGCCTGCCTCACCGGCAGCCCGCCGTTCAAGGGCGACGTCCCGACGGTGATCAAGGGACACCTCAACGGCGAGCCGCCGGCGATCTCCCGCGCGGTCGCGCTGCCGCCGTCGATCGACGAGGTGATCCGCCGCGGCATGGCCAAGAACCCCGCCGACCGCTACCCCAGCTGCGTCGAGATGGTCGCGGCCGCGCGCCGGGCGCTCGGCCCCCTCGCCACGTCGGACACCCCGCCGGGCCCGCCCGGGTCCCATTCGGGCGGAATCCCCGCGCCGCAGCGTCCTGGTCAGGTACAACAGGGGCCGCACCAGAACAGCGCACCGCAGGGAGAGGGGGCCCCCGTGCACCCGTACGGAGGACAGCAGCAGCCCGGCTACGGTCAGGGCCCCGGACCGCAGGGCCCGCAAGGCCCGCCGCCGCAGGGCATGCCACCCCAGAGTTACGGCTACCCCCAGCAGGGACCTCCGCAGGGCATGCCGCCCCAGGGCCCGCCGCCGGGATACGGCTACCCCCAGCAGGGCATGCCGCCGCAGGGTCCGCCGCCGGGCTACGGGCCGCCGGGCGACCCGATGCGGCTGCGCCCGCCCATGCCCGCGGGCGGCGCGGGCGCGTTCCACCAGCCGAAGAGCAGCGGTGGCAAGAAGTGGCTCTTCGTCGTCCTCGGCCTGGTGGTCGTGGCCGGGCTGATCGTCGGCGCGATCTTCCTGTTCAGTGACGGCGGCAGCGGTGGTGGCGGGAGCCAGACCACCGCGCCGAACATCCCGGTCGGCCCGGGTGACTCGCAGGCCAACCCGACCTCCTCGCTGAACGCACCGCCGCCGTCGATCAGCATCAAGCCGAGTTCCTGATCGTGCGACGCTGAGCTGGGCTTCTTGCACTCTCCCCCCGAGAGTGCTAAACACGAACTTGGCACTCGACGCCGTCGAGTGCCAAAGGTCGGGACGGTGAGGCTGACCCCCACCCGGGTGCAGTCGTCCGTCGCGGGCACCGAGCCTGGCCGAGGAAAGAGTCCTGCTGCCGCCGCTGACGACAGCGCGGCGGCTGCGCCCTATACCGGAGGACCACACCGCAATGGCCAAACTGATCGCGTTCGACGAGGACGCCCGCCGCGGTCTCGAGCGCGGCTTGAACACCCTCGCCGAAGCCGTCAAGGTGACCCTCGGCCCGCGGGGCCGGAACGTCGTGCTCGAAAAGAAGTGGGGCGCGCCGACCATCACCAACGACGGTGTCTCCATCGCCAAGGAGATCGAGCTCGAGGACCCGTGGGAGAAGATCGGGGCCGAGCTCGTCAAGGAAGTTGCCAAGAAGACCGACGACGTCGCGGGTGACGGCACCACCACCGCCACCGTGCTCGCCCAGGCCCTGGTCAAGGAAGGCCTGCGCAACGTCGCCGCCGGCGCCGACCCGATCAGCCTGAAGCGCGGCATCGAGGCGGCCGTCGAGGCCATCACCGAGCAGCTGCACAAGGCCGCCGTCCAGATCGAGACCAAGGAGCAGATCGCTGCTACCGCCTCGATCTCGGCCGCTGACCGCACCATCGGCGAGCTGATCGCCGAGGCGCTGGACAAGGTCGGCAAGGAAGGCGTCGTCACCGTCGAGGAGAGCAACACCTTCGGCCTCGAGCTCGAGCTCACCGAGGGCATGCGCTTCGACAAGGGCTACATCTCCGGTTACTTCGTGACCGACCCGGAGCGTCAGGAAGCCGAGCTCGAGGACCCGTACATCCTCCTCTTCGGCTCCAAGATCTCCACCGTCAAGGACGTGCTGCCGCTGCTGGAGAAGGTCATCCAGTCCGGCAAGCCGCTGCTGATCATCGCCGAGGACGTCGAGGGCGAGGCGCTGGCCACCCTGATCGTCAACAAGATGCGCGGCACCTTCAAGTCCGTCGCCGTCAAGGCCCCGGGCTTCGGTGACCGCCGCAAGGCGATCCTGCAGGACATCGCGATCCTGACCGGTGGCCAGGTCATCTCCGAGGACGTCGGCCTCAAGCTGGAGAACGCGGACCTGTCCCTGCTGGGCAAGGCGCGCAAGGCCGTCATCACCAAGGACGAGACGACCATCGTCGAGGGTGCGGGCGACGCCGACCAGATCCAGGGTCGCGTCAACCAGATCCGCGCCGAGATCGACAACTCGGACTCGGACTACGACCGCGAGAAGCTGCAGGAGCGGCTCGCGAAGCTGGCCGGCGGCGTGGCCGTCATCAAGGCCGGCGCCGCGACCGAGGTCGAGCTCAAGGAGCGCAAGCACCGCATCGAGGACGCGGTGCGCAACGCGAAGGCCGCCGTGGAAGAGGGCATCGTCGCCGGTGGTGGCGTGGCCCTGATCCAGGCCGCCGAAGCCGCGTTCGCGGGCCTGAAGCTCGAGGGCGACGAGGCCACTGGTGCCAACATCGTCAAGGTGGCCGTCGAGGCCCCGCTCAAGCAGATCGCGATCAACGCCGGCCTCGAGGGCGGCGTCGTGGTGGAGAAGGTCAAGGGCCTGCCGCAGGGTCACGGCCTCAACGCCGCCACGGGTGTCTACGAGGACCTGCTCGCCGCCGGCGTGCCGGACCCGACGAAGGTCACCCGCTCCGCGCTGCAGAACGCCGCGTCCATCGCGGCGCTGTTCCTGACCACCGAGGCCGTCGTGGCGGACAAGCCGGAGAAGGCTTCGGCCGCTCCCGCCGACCCGTCCGGTGGCATGGGTGGCATGGACTTCTGAGTCCGGCTGCTTTCCGGGAAGCCCGGTCCGCTTCGGCGGGCCGGGCTTTTCCTATGGTTTGGTGAAGAACCAGACGGCGTAGGCGCCGACGATGACAACGCCGAGCGCGAGCACGCCGAGGCCCCCGAGCCAGGCGGTGCTCTTGTCGTCGGCTTCCATCCCGACGACGATGGCGCCGATCCCGGTGAGCAGAACCCAGATCGCCAGTCCCGCGGCGGTGTAGAGCACCAACTTGGCGGCCTTGACGCCACCGGCGTCCCCCGAAGCCAGCACGGCGTAGGCGGCGAAGGCGGTCAACCCCAGCCCGACGATCAGGTACAACCCACCCAAGATCCCGACGACGACCTTGGGTGCGGTGTTTCCGTGATCCACGAGCGCGAACCCTAACCCCTCGAACGGGATTCGCGCCGTGGTTTTGGGCCACTCGGCCCAACGGCCACGACCGAACGGCCCGGACGTCCCCTGGCGTCCGGGCCGTTCGATTTGTCCCCCGGCCCGCGCCCCCCGGCGCGAGCGTCTTCAGTGCACCCCCGGCCTCCGGCGGGCCCCGGCTCCCCCTGCGAGCCGGAGCCCGCCCGGGTTCAGGAGTCCTCTTCGGGCGTCAGAATCGCGGCGGCGACGTAGACCGGAATGGCAATCCCGACCGAAAGGAACACGGCGGCGACCAACCCGAGCCGCAGGACGGTGGCATCGACGCCGAGGTAGGTGGCCCACCCACCGCAGACACCGGTGAGCATCTTGTCGCTCCGGCTGCGGCGGAGCTTCTTGGTGGTTTCCGGGGTGTACACGCTGTTCGTCATGGCTCAATGGTGTCTTCCGCGGTGGCCTGCCCACATCGGGAACGGCCCGGACCCCGACCCTGAACTTGCCCTCGGGGACGCCCTGGTGCCCGCCGCTGCCGCGGGTTCCGGGCTGAGTTGTCCCCAAGTCGAGTCGGGTGTGGATAGCCGTCGGCGGAACCAGACTTTTCGGGCTTCTGCCGCTGGCGGGCCGATAGACTGAACCTGGGGACGCCCCCCTGGGAGCGGCGGGGGAGTTTCTGCGGGAGGGTGGGCTGCGGCAAAGTCCGGTCAGCGAAACGGCGGGCACGATCGGCGACACCGGCCACTGCCGACCCCGGTACCCACGGCCCAGCCCATGAGGGGTGACTTGGCCGGAAGGGCGGCGTTCCCGGCCCGCCCGCGGGGAAAACCAGGTGCTCCCGCCCCGGCCGGCGGGCTACAACTACCGACCATGAAGCACGACAACCCCGAGTTCGCCGCGATCGCCGAGCAGGGCACCATCCTGCGCTGCCAGGTCGGGTCCGGCCTGCACGGCACCGCCGTCGATGGTCAGGATGACCGCGACGAAATGGGGCTGTGCGTCGAACCCGCCGAATACGTCACCGGGCTGCGGCGGTTCGAGCAGTACGTTTTCCGCACCCAGCCCGAAGGCGTGCGGTCCGGCCCCGGCGACCTCGACCTCATCGTCTACTCGCTGCGCAAGTGGATGCGCCTGGCCCTGACCGGAAATCCCACCATCTTGCTGCCGCTTTTCGTGCCGGACGCGGAGATCGTGCGGATCACCGAGCTCGGCCACGAGCTGCGCGCCAACGCCGACCGGGTCGTCTCGCGGCAGGCCGGCCCGCGGTTCGCCGGGTACCTGCGGACGCAGCGCAAGCGAATGCTCGAAGGGCAGCTGCGGGTCAACCGGCCCGAGCTGATCGAAAAGTACGGCTTCGACACGAAGTACGCCATGCACATGGTCCGCCTCGGGGTCCAGGGCGTCGAGCTGCTGGAGACCGGCCGGATGACGCTGCCGATCGCCGAGCCGTGGCTGAGCTGGCTGCGTGATCTGCGTCGCGGGAAGCACACCCAGGACGAAGCCGTCGCCGCCGCGGCCGAGCTGGAAGACCGGCTCGACCGGCTGTCGCGCGGTGCCTCACCGCTGCCCGAAGAGCCCGACCGCGACTGGGCGAACCAGTGGCTGGTGCACGCCTACGACTCCGCCTGGCGGGCTTGACGCCGGGTCCGCGCGCTCAGCTCAGCGCGCGGACCCGGTTCAGCCGGTCTTCCCAGGCCGCCGCGACCTCGGGTGACGCTGCGTAGGCCGCCGTGGGTTCCGGAGCGGTACGAGGAACCGGGAGGAAACCGTCCACAGGGGACAGTGATGCTGGGCAGACGTCCCCTTCCAGCAACGAAAGCGTCCCGAGTCCACAAGCGAATTCCAGCGACGGCAGCGCGCCGGCCAGTGCCAGGCCCGCCGCCAGGCCCACGCTCGTCTCCACCGCCGACGACACCACGCACGGCAGCCCGCACGCCTCGGCGACCTCCAACGCCCGCCGCACACCCCCGAGGGGGGCGACCTTCAGGACCGCGATGTCCGCCGCCCCGGCGACCGCCACCTTCAGCGGGTCCTCGGCGCGGCGGATCGACTCGTCGGCGGCGATCCGGACGTCGACCCGGCGCCGCACCGCGGCCAGGTCCTCGATCGACGGGCACGGCTGCTCCGCGTACTCCAGCCCGCCCGCCGCCTTGTCGAGGTCCGCGATCGCCCGCACCGCCGTGTCGACGTCCCACGCCATGTTCGCGTCGACGCGGATCGCGCCGCCGGGGCCGAGCGCGTCGCGGACCGCCTCGACCCGCGCACAGTCGTCCGCGAGCGAGACGCGCGGATCCGCGACCTTCACCTTCGCCGTCCGGCAGCCGGAGGCGCGGACCAGTTCGTGCGCTTTCGCGGGCTCGACCACCGGGACCGTCGTGTTCACCTCGACGCGGTCGCGGACCGGCGCGGGCCAGCCCGCTTCGGCCGCTTCCAGCGCCGACCGCAGCCACGGCACGCTCTCGGCGTCGGAGTAGTCGGCGAACGGGCAGAACTCGCCCCAGCCCGCCGGGCCGGGCAGCAGCACCCCCTCACGGACGGTGATGCCGCGGAACCGGGTGCGCAGGGGAATCGCGTAGACCTTCATCGAGGCCGATCATGCCACTGTGCCGGACCGCGCAAACAGGTGCCGAACTGCGGGTTTCCGGACAGAATGACCCCGTGGTCCTCGATTTCCGCGTGCTGGGTCCGGCCGAGGTCACGGCCGACGGCCGCCCGGTACCGCTCGGGGGCAGCCGGCCGCTGATCGTGCTGGCCGGCCTTCTGCTGCGCGCGAACCGGGTCGTGCCGGTCGACGAGCTCGGCCGCTGGCTGTGGAACGACGACCGCCGCCGCTCCAGGGCGCGCTCCAGACGTACGTGCTGCGCCTGCGCCGGGCGCTGGGCGACCAGGTCGCGATCCGCACCGAGAGCGGCGGCTACCGGATCGAGCTCGACGACGACCTGCTCGACCTCACCCGGTTCCGCGCGCTGGCCGTCCGCGGCAAGGCGGCGATGGACCGCGGCGAGAGCCGCCGGGCGGCCGCGCACTTCGCCGAAGCGCTCGGGCAGTGGCGCGGCCCGGCGCTGCTGAACGTCGAGTCCGACGCGCTGCACCGCGACGAAGCCGGCCAGCTGGCCGAGGAACGGCTGCGCGTGCGCGAGCTGTGGGCGGACGCGCTGCTCGAAGTCGGCGAGTACGGCACGGTCGTCCCCGAACTCACCCGCCTGACCAGGGAAAACCTACTGCGGGAGCGGCTGCACGAGCAACTGATGACCGCGCTGTACCGGTCGGGCCGCCAAGCCGAGGCGCTGGAGGTGTACCGCCGGATCAGCGGCGTGCTGGCCGACGAGCTCGGGCTCGACCCCGGCCCGTCGCTGCAGCGCACCCGACAGGCGATCCTCACCGGCGCCGACCGTGACACCGCTCCCGCGCTCTACCGGCTCGGCGTCGAACCGCAGGTGCCCCGCCAGCTGCCCGCCGACCTGCGGACCTTCTCCGGGCGCGAGGGCGACCTCAAGGCGTTGCACGCGCTGCTGCCGGAGGCGGCTGACGCCGGCACGTCGACGCCGATCGCGTCCGTCGAAGGCATGGGCGGTATCGGCAAGACGACCCTGGCGGTGCACTTCGCGCACGAGATCGCGGACCGGTTCCCCGGCGGGCAGGTCCACCTCAACCTGCGCGGCTACGGCCCCGGCGAGCCGGTCGAGCCGTCGGCGGCGCTGGAGACGATGCTCACCGCGCTCGGCGTGCCGTGCGAGGCGATCCCCGGCGACCTCGACGGCCGCGCGGCGAGCTGGCGGACGCACACGGCCGGGCGGCGGCTGCTGATCCTGCTCGACAACGCCAACCGCACCGAACAGGTCAGCCCGCTGCTGCCCGGGCCCGGCTGCCTGGTCGTGATCACCAGCCGCTGGCAGCTGCGTGCACTGGTCGCGACGCACGGCGCGCACCGGATCGCGCTGGAGGAGCTCGGCGACGAAGACGCCGTCGCGCTGCTGGCGGCGACGATCGGGTTCGACCGGGTCGCCCGCGATCCGGCGGCGGCCGAGCGGTTCGTGCGCTACTGCGGCGGGCTGCCGCTGGCGATCCGGATCCTCGCCGTGCGCGCGGCGCAGTTCCCCGGCCTGGCGCTCGACGAGTTCGTCGGCTCCCTCGACAGCGACGTGCTCGGTTCGTTCGACCTCGCCGACGGCGAAGGCACCAACATCCGGTCGGTGTTTTCCTACTCCTACCAGGCCTTACAGCCGTCGACGGCCCGGTTGCTGCGGCTGCTCGGGCTGCTCACCGGCGTCGACTTCACCGCGCCGGCCGCGGCGGCGGTCGCCGGGCTGGACGTCGCCGCGACCCGGCCGATGCTCGAAACCCTGGCCGCCGCGCACCTGCTCGCCCAGCCGCGCCCGGGCCGCTACCAGTTCCACGACCTCATCCGCGCGTACGCCGCTTCGCAGGTCGATTCGGCTTCGGAGGGCGACGCCGCTTTGGACCGGTTGCTGGGCTGGTACCTGGCGTCGGCGCTGAACGCGTCACGGCTGATGCGGCCGGAGCGCTACTACCGGCTGCTGGAGCTCGACGACCTCGAGGGCGGGCTGACGTTCGGTTCGTACCACGAGGCGCTGGACTGGTTCGGCGAGGAGTACGCCAACCTCATCGCCGCGGTGCACCTGGCGCGGCGCCGCGGCCGCGACGACGTCTGCTGGAAGCTCGCCTGGCTGCTGCAGAGCTACTTCGTGACGCGCTCGCGGCTCGACGACTGGCGCTCGGTGTTCGCGGTGGCGCTCGAAGCCGCGCGGGCGAGCGGTCACCGGCCGGGCGAGGCGGGGATCCTGAGCGGGCTCGGCGTCGTCAACGGCGTCGCCCGGCAGTACGCCGAGTCCCGGCGGTACCTGGAGCAGGTGCTCGCGATCCAGCGCGAGCTCGAGGCGCGCGAAGGCGAGGCGCGGGCGCAGTACAACCTGGCGATGGCGGCGCACAACCTCGAAGACTGCACCTGGGCGTACGAGCACGGCGTGCAGGCGCTGGCGATCGTCCGCGAGCTGGGGCTGGGGCACTTCGAGGCGAGCGTGCTGCGGGCGCTGGGCGACATCTGCACGTCGATGGGCGACCACGAGCAGGCGCTGCGCCTGGCCGACGCGGCGCTGGCGATCCTGGGCCCGGACGGGCGTCCGGTGGACACGCGGTTCACGCAGCACACGCGCGGCCTGGCCCTGATCGGCCTCGGCCGGCTCGAGGAGGGCATCGCGTGCATCCGCGACTCGGTGGAGATGTTCTTCGCCATGGACGAGCAGTACGAGGCGGCGGACGTCCTGGCCCAGCTGGGCCAGGTCTATCTGCGCCACGGCGACGCGGCGCAGGCCCGCGAGTGCTGGCTCCGCTCGGTGCGCCTGCTGACGGAACTGGGCCACCCGGACGCGGACGACGTCCGCGCCAAGCTGGCGGCGCTGGTCGTGGTGGGCGTTTGAGCGGCGCTGTTCTCGGAACCGGACCGGCGCACGTGCCGACCCCCAGTGGCAGCACGCGAGCCGGTCCGGCCCGCACGCCCACTCAAGCCGACGGCGCTCACTGTCCGCTCACTGTCTCGTGATCGGGGCAACACCGAGCAGGTCGGCGAGGCATTCGGCGTTCCGGGGAGCCTCGACCTTGACGTCGTTGTCGAAGTAGACGTGCACGTCCCGCCGCCCGCCGTCGTGCCACCGCCGGATCCTTTCGGCCCAGGTGCGCAGGGCTTTGTCGGAGTAGCCGCTGACGTAGAGCTCTTCGTCGCCGTGCAGCCGGACGTAGGCGAAGTCGGCGGTCTGGTCTTCGAGGAACGGCCACTTGCCGGCGGTGTCGGCGACCACGAGGGCGATGCCGTGTTCTTCGAGGAGCTTCTTGGCGGTGGGCTCGGCGAAGCTGGGGTGCCGGACCTCCAGGGCGTGCTGCAGCGGTCTTTTCGTTTCCGCTTCGAGGTACGGCGTGCCTTTCAGCTTGTCGTCGTGCTTCGTCGCCAGCTGGGCAGCGTCGGTCGTGGTGCGCGGGAGCAAGGCGAAGAAGTTCGCGAGCCGATCGGGATCGAAGGACAGCCGCGGCGGGAGCTGCCATAGGAAGGGCCCGAGTTTCGCGCCGAGGGCGAGGACACCGGAGGCGTAGAAGTTCGCGAGCGCGGTCTCGACGTCCCGAAGCTGCTTCATGTGCGTGATGAAGCGCCCACCCTTGACGGCGAACCGGAAGTCGTCGGGGGTTTCGTCGAACCAGGCCCGGTAGCGTTCCGGGCGCTGCAAAGAGTAGAACGAGCCGTTGATTTCGACGGCGTTCATCCGGCGCGAGAGGTACTCGAGTTCGCGCCGTTGCGCGAGCTTGGGTGGGTAGAACACCCCGCGCCACGGGGGATAGCGCCACCCTGAGGTCCCGATCCGGATCTCGGCGATCGCTCTCACCGCCTTTCCGGGAGAGGTGATTCCCGCTCTCCGGGGGGCCCAAACGCGGCTCGGTCCGGACGGGCGGACCGGGGGTTGGGACAGGTGACCCGGGTTCTTGGACAGCCGTCTGTCGCGCCTTGGAGAAGACTGTCCTCGCCGGACGGGCAGGCTCTGGGATGGCCATCCCTTTGCGCTGTTGTCTCGCGTTTTCGGGTGGGTCGCTGGGTGGTCATCCCGTCGCCTGCGCGAGGCCTATCACTTTGAGCCGGGCCCGCAAGCTTGCGCTGTTGTCTCGCTTTGGTCTTGTGGTTGCGGGCCCGGCTCAAAGTGATTTGACGGCCTCAGGCGACGGGATGACCACCCAGCTCTTTGGGTGGCCGGTTCGGCGGCTTCGCTGCGCTGCGCTGCTCCGGGCCGCCGGGCCTTGGCTGCCGCCGGTTTCTGGTCCCGACCCGCCGATGGCTGACAGTCGGCCGCCCCGGTCCCGACCCGCCGGCTGGTGGCCGCTGCGCCGCTCGGGTCCCGGGACCCTGGCCTCGTCCCGCTGGCCCGGCCTGCCGGTCGCTGGTCCCAACCCGCTGGTCCCAACCCGCCGATTTCTGGTCTCGACCCGCGCCCGCAGCCCCGGCCTGCTGGTCCCTGGGTCCCAGCCCGCCTGCCCCCAGCTCCTGGCCCGACCGCGGTCCGCTGTACCGCCCTCACGCCCAGGAGAACCGCCAATGCCGCGACTGCACCAACCCGGACGCGTACTCCCGCAGATTCCCCGGCTGCCCCGCAAACGTAGGCAAACTGAATGCCCGATGCTCCGCCGCCACCGTCAGGGCGCGCGCCTGGTTCCGCGGCGGGGCCGCCACCGATAGCTCGATCGCGTCGAAGCCCAGGACCACCAGCGTGGCCCCGAACCTGTCCTCCCAGCTGCGCAACACCGCCGACAGCTCGGCCACCTGATCGGTGCACTTGATCATGCCCGTCCAGCCGAGCAGGGCCGGGATGTCGGCCGGTCGCTCGGTCTGGACCAAGCCGAGGCGGTGGGGTTCGCGGGTGGCCAGGATCGAGCCCGTGTTGCCCGCTTCGGCCAACGGGTCGGACCGGCGCGGGCTGCGCTTGGCCAGCCCCGGGAACCGGGCGCCGAACGGCCTCAGGCAGGCGCCGTCGCAGCAGGAGCCGTCCCACCAGCGGGACAGGGCTGCCGCCGGGTCGGCCGCTGCCACTCGGTGGCCCGCCGGGGCGAGCCGGCCGCGGTCGTCGATCCAGTCCTCGCCGTTCGCCGCGAAGCGCTGGTCGTGGGGGATCAGCACCGGCCAGAGCCCGGACCGCTCGAACTCGGCCACGCAGCCGAGGTAGCGCTCGGGCCGGGTCAGCGGCAGGTCGGACACCCACAGCCGGCCGTGCCACGACCCCGGTGGCAGAGTCTGGACCGGCGGTGCGGGAGTACCGGGGCGGAGCGGTGCGATCGTCATGGACGTCCCCTCGAACTTGTGTTCGGTTGCTGCACGTCGAACAGTAGTTCGAGGGTCCGACAATTTCCAGCGTTTTGGCCGCTCATCCGTTCGAGTGAATCCGCGAATCTGCAGGTCAGAGCCTTTCTGGGACGCATGTGACGCAAGATGTTGCTGAGACACGCCACTGCGCCGAAGGGGTGGTGCACTTCGTCAGGCCGGCCCGCGGCGGTGGCCGGCCGGGCGGCGGTTGCGGAGGCGGCCTGCGACGAACAGCCCGATCGCCAGCGCCACCGCCGCCAGCACGACGTACTGGAACACCGACGCGTAGCGGTCGACGAGTGACCAGCTCTCGCCGAGCAGGTAGCCCGCGACCACGAACGCCGTGTTCCACAACAGACTGCCCGCCGTGGTGAGCAGCAGGAACCGGCCGAACGGCATCCGCTCGACGCCCGCCGGCAGGGAAATCAGGCTGCGGAAGATCGGCACCATCCGGCCCAGGAACACCGCCTTGCCGCCGTGGCGGGTGAACCACGCTTCCGTGCGGTCGAAGTCCGCCACGGTCATCAGCGGGATGCGGCTCATCAGCGCGCGGGTGCGATCGCGGCCGAGCAGGGCGCCGAGCCAGTAGACGATCACCCCGCCGGCGAGCGAGCCCAGCGTCGTCCAGAACAGCGCGCCGAGCAAGGTGAACGCGCCCCGGCTGGCGGAGAACCCGGCCAGTGGCAGCACGAGCTCGCTGGGAATCGGGGGAAACAGGTTGTCGAGCCCGACGATGATCGCGGCACCGGGGCCGCCGAGCGCGTCGATGAGGCCGACGGCCCAGCCGGCCAGTCCGGTCATCGGTTCGGCGGTGGCGGTGGTGGTGGTGAGCAACAGGTCCATGCCGTCGAACCTAGGAATTCGGGCTGGTCAGGGCATTGCGGAAGACCACCCGGATGATTGCGGAAAACCGCAGTACGCGCCGCCGCCGATCTGGCTAGCCTCGAATGGTGATCATCCGGGCCGCACACACGACAGCAGGCGTCGGCCTCGGCGCGCTCATCGCGCTCGCCGAGGTGCTGTACGTCGTGGTGAGTGCGCCTCTGCTCGTCGTTCCCGCGACGCGCGAGGCCGTCTTGCGCGGCGCCCGGAAGTTCACCGACGTCGAACGCCGTCGGCAGCGGGTGTTCTTTGACAACTACATCAGTGAGGATTACGACGACCACCGCGCGCTGCGGTACCTCCTCCTGCGCGCCCCCGTCGGCCTGCTCGGGCTGGGCGTCTGGGCGTGCCTCGGCGCCGGCGTGGTGACGGCCGTGTTCTACAGCGGGCAGCTGGTCACCGGACGTGCACCCGGTGGCCGGGGCATCGGCACCGTCGTCGACTGGCTGCTGATCGCCGCGGCGGCGGTGATCGCGGTGTTCCTCTGCTGGCAGGGGATGGCCGGTGTCGCCGTGCTGGACGAGCGGGTGGCCAGCCGATGCCTCCGCCCGAGCCGCCGGGCGGTGATGGAGCGCCGGATGTCCCACCTCTTCGACACTCGCCGGGAGGTCGTCGAGGCGGTGAACGGTGAACGCCGCCGCATCGAGCGCGACCTGCACGACGGCGTGCAGCAGCGGCTGGTCGCCTTGGGCCTGTTGCTCGGCCGGGCCCGGCGCACGGGGAACGCCGACCTGGTCCGGCAAGCGCACGAGGAAGTGCAGGAATCGCTGCGCGAGCTGCGTGAGGTCGCTTGGCAGGTGTATCCGATCGGGCTGGACAAAAGCGGCCTCCGAGCCGCTCTCGAGTCCCTCGCCGAACGAGCGACGACCCCTGTCGAACTGCGGTACACGCTCACCGCAGAACCGTTGCTCCCGCTGGCGACCGTCATCTACTTCGTGGTGTCGGAGTCCGTCACCAACGCGGTCAAGCACTCCGGCGCGACGCGGATCGCCATCGACGTCCACGGCGACCACGAGAAGATCGTGGTGGATGTCACCGATGACGGCTCGGGCGGCGCCAGGACCACCGGTGGCGACGGGCTCGAGGGCCTGGCGCGGCGTGTGGCGGCCGCGGACGGGTTGTTCGGCGTGGTGAGTCCGGCCGGTGGCCCGACGCTCGTGCGGGCGATGCTGCCGTGGAGGTGATCCTGGCCGAGGACTCGACCCTGCTGCGCGAAGGCCTGGTGCGGCTGCTGGCGGAGGAAGGCCACGTCGTCGTCGCCGCGGTCGGTGACGGCGAAGCGCTGCTCGAAGCGGTCGGCGACCACCGGCCCGAAGTCGTCGTCACCGACGTGCGGATGCCGCCGACCCACACCGACGAAGGTCTGCGCGCCGCCCTCGAGATCCGGGAGAAGTGGCCGGAAATCGGGGTGCTCGTCCTCTCGCAATACGTCGAGAAGCGGTACGCCGCCCGGTTGATCAGCGGCGACCGCGGCCGGGTCGGCTACCTGCTCAAGGACCGTGTCGCCCAGGTCGGCGAGTTCCTCGACGCCTTGGAACGGGTGGCGGGCGGCGGCGCCGCCTTCGACCCGGAGGTCGTGCGGCGGCTGGTGGCCCGCTCGTCCCACGAGATCGCGCTGAGCCGGCTGACCCAGCGCGAGCGGGAGGTCCTGGAGAAGATGGCGCAGGGGCACACCAACGCGAGCATCGCGCAACTGCTGTACATCTCGCAGAGCTCGGTCGAAAAGCACGCGAACGCGATCTTCGACAAGCTGGACCTGCCCCAGGCGGCCGGCTACAGCCGCCGGGTGCTGGCCGTGCTGCGTTACCTGGGCTCGTAACCTCGGCGGCCACGGTGACCATCGAGGCGGGAGGGGCGGAAGTGGCCGATCGGTACGGGCGATCCGAGCTGCACTACTGCGCGCTGGACGGCGACGGCGCGCAGGCGCGGGCACTGCTCGCCGCGGGGCTCGACCCCGACGCGGCCGACCAGCAGGGCCACACGCCGTTGCACCTGGCCACCCAGCAGGGAAACGTCGAGGTCGCCACGGTGCTGCTGGACGCGGGCGCCCGCGTCGACGCGGTCAACGAGTACGGGAACTCGCCGCTCTTCGCCGCCGTGTTCGCCTACCGGGGCCGCGGTGACCTCATCGAGCTGCTGCGGCGACACGGCGCCGATCCGCACCGGGCCAACATCTCCGGGCAGACGCCGGTCGGCCTGGCCCGGCTCATCGCGAACTACGACGTCAGGAAGTACTTCGCCGACGTCGGCTGACCCGGCTCAGAGCGGCCGGAGCAGGTCGTCCGCGTCCACGATGTGGTAGGCGTACCCCTGCTCGGCCAGGAACCGCTGCCGGTGCGCCGCGTACTCCGTGTCCACGGTGTCGCGCGAGACGATCGAGTAGAAGTGCGCCTGCCGCCCGTCGCCCTTCGGGCGCAGCAGCCGTCCGAGGCGCTGGGCCTCCTCCTGCCGCGAGCCGAACGTCCCCGAGATCTGGATCGCCACCGACGCTTCCGGCAGGTCGATCGAGAAGTTGGCGACCTTCGACACCACGAGCGTCCGGATCTCGCCCCGCCGGAACTTGTCGAACAGCTCCTCGCGCTCCTTGTTGCGGGTCGCGCCCTGGATCACCGGGGCGTCGAGCTCGTCGCCGAGCATCTCCAGCTGGTCGAGGTAGGCGCCGATGACCAGCGTCGGCTCGCCCGCGTGCTTGGCCACGATCGACTTGATCACCGGGGTCTTCGTCAACGCCGTCGCCGCCAGCTTGTATCGCTCGTCGGCCTCGGCGGTGGCGTACTCGAGGCGCTCGGCGTCGGTCAGCGTCACGCGGACCTCGGTGCACTCGGCCGGCGCGATCCAGCCCTGCGCCTCGATGTCGCGCCACGGCACGTCGTAGCGCTTCGGGCCGATCAGCGAGAAGACGTCGCCCTCGCGGCCGTCCTCGCGCACCAGCGTCGCGGTCAGGCCGAGGCGCCGCCGGGACTGCAGGTCCGCCGTCATCCGGAACACCGGTGCCGGCAGCAGGTGGACCTCGTCGTAGACGACCAGGCCCCAGTCGCGGGAGTCGAACAGCTCCAGGTGCTTGTACTCGCCCTTGGTCTTGCGGGTGATCACCTGGTAGGTCGCGATGGTGACCGGCCGGATCTCCTTCTTCTCCCCGGAGTACTCGCCGATCTCCTCCTCGGTCAGCGACGTCCGCGCGATCAGCTCGCGCTTCCACTGGCGCCCGGCGACCGTGTTCGTCACCAGGATCAGCGTGGTCGCCGCCGCCTTGGCCATCGCCGCCGCGCCGACCATCGTCTTGCCCGCCCCGCACGGCAGCACGACGACGCCCGAGCCGCCCGCCCAGAACGCCTCCGCCGCCTGGCGCTGGTAGTCGCGCAGCTGCCAGTCCGACTCGTCCAGCGCGATGGGGTGCGCCTCGCCGTCGACGTACCCGGCGAGGTCCTCGGCCGGCCAGCCGACCTTCAGCAGCGCCTGCTTCAGCCGCCCGCGCTCGGACGGGTGCACGATGACGGTGTCCTCGTCGATCCGGGCACCCAGCATCGGGCTGATCTTCTTGTTCCGGACGACCTCGGCCAGCACCGCGCGGTCGGTGGTCGACATGACCAGCCCGTGCGCCGGGTGGTTGGCGATCTGCAGCCGCCCGAACCGGCCCATGACGTCGACGACGTCGATCAGCAGGGGCTGCGGCACCGGGAAGCGCGAGTACGTCGTCAGCGCGTCCACGACCTGCTCGGCGTCGTGGCCCGCGGCGCGCGCGTTCCACAAGGCCAGCGGCGTGATCCGGTACGTGTGGACGTGCTCCGGCGCCCGTTCGAGCTCGGCGAACGGCGCGATCGCGATCCGCGCGTCATCGGCCTGGGGGTGGTCGACCTCCAGGAGCACGGTCTTGTCGGACTGGACGATCAGCGGGCCATCAGTCACAACTACTGTTATACGTGCCTCGCTCCGGTCCGCTCCGTTCGCGGGTCCGCCGGTGGGACGAGGTGCCGAGGGGATCACTGGAGGGCACGTTGACCACACCGCCGTTCGAGGACAACCCGTTCCGGTCGCCGGGCTACCCGCCGTCCACGCCGATGCCGCCGGTTCCGGGGCCGCAGCAGATCCCGCACTGGTTCACCACGAAGGTGCGGATCACGCTGGTCGCGTGCGTCGTCGCCGCGCTGGGCCTCGGCGCGCTGGGTGCGGTGGGCGTCTACTGGGCCGGCCGCAGCGGCCCGCCGTCGGACGGCGACTGCCTGTACCTGACGCGCGAGGGGGCCGGCAAGCTCGCCTACCACCGCGTCGGCTGCAGCGCGAACAACGCGACGTACAAGGTCGAGAACGCCTACCACGGGGCCATCGCGTGCGCCTCCGGCGACTACGTGCGGTTCCGGCTCGGCTCCGGCGCCGGCCAGACGCTCTGCCTGGCCCTGAACGTCAAGGCCGGCGACTGCCTGCGTGACGTCGACGACGAAAGCACGATCGGCAAAGTGTCCTGCACCGACCCGGCGGCGCAGGAGCGCGTCGAGATCCTGTCCGGCTTCGACCGCGAGGACAAGTGCGAGGGCGCCGACAAGGTGCTCAGCTACGCCGGCCCGCCGTCCCGCACGGTGTGCCTGATCAAGACGGGCGAGAACATCTAGCCGCTGGGTGACCTACGTCATAGCGGCTAGTACCCGGTGTCGGGGAGCAGGCCCTGGACGTCGAGGCGGTTCGCCAGCAGGCCCGAGTTGTGCATCAGGTCGGCGACGCGCTGCAGCCGGATGCCGTTGAGCGACGCCGGGTACGAGCCGAGCGAGATCAGCGCGGCCGTCGTCGTGTCGATGTCGGAGAACTTCGGCAGCGCGTCACGCACGACCGCCGGGTCCGTCGCGCTCTGCTGGGCCGCACCCAGCGCGGTGCGGAACGCCCGGAGCGTCCGCGGGTTGGCCTGCGCGAACGGTTTCGCCGCCGCGTAGCCCGACAGCGGGAAGTCGAGCGTCGAACCGCGGGCGCCGTCGGCCAGGATGTGCGCGCCGAGGTCCTTCTCGGCGCGGGTGATGTACGGCTCGATCATCAGCGCGGCGTCGGCGTCGCCCGCCTGCAGCGCCTGCGGCATCCGGTCGAACGGGATGGCCGTGAACTTGATCTTCGACTGGTCGACACCCGCGGTGACCAGCACCGAACGCGCGACGAGCGCGCCGACGTCGTCGAGCATGTTCACCGCGATCTTGGGCGACCGCTTCCCCGTCGGCACGGTGTAGTCCGAGTCCGGCAGCGTCACCAGGGCCATAGTGTTGGGGCCGGACGTGTAGGCCTCGCCCTGCAGCTGCAACGCCGTCCCGCCGGCCGCGGCGCGGAACATTGCGATGTCGGAGGCGAAGGTGACGTCGAGGTCGCCGGCGGCCAGTTTCGCGAGCCCGTCGTCGGCGCCGAGTTCGACGAGCTGCACGGTCAGCCCGGCGGAGCCGAACTTCCCGGCCGCCACGGCGATCCGCAGCGGGGCCGTGTCGATGGCGTTGCCCACACCGACGCGCAGGGTGGTCCGCTCGAGCGGCGGCGGGGGCGCGGGGGTGCCGGACGAGAACACGGTGCACCCCGCGGTCGCCAGGAGCGCCGCTACCAGCGGAATCAGCCGTCCGCGTCTGATCATGAACCTTCACCTACCGCGAGAATCTGGTTCTCGTGCTGGATCGTATGGTCCCCGCCCCATACGATCGCGGGCAGGGCCGTATCGTGCCAGCGCGGCTTTCGGATCTTCATGGGGCGGGCTACCGTTCAGTAGGTTCGAGTGTCGTTCGATCCGCGGGTTCCCGCCCGCGGCGGAAAAGGAAACCAGGTGACCCGTCGCGACAAGCGTCCCCGCAAGGGCGGCGACGCGGCGGATCCGCGTCCGGCGGGCGGCCGCTGGCGGTTGCGGAACTGGCGCCTCGGCACGAAGCTCTTCGCCGTCCTCCTCATCCCGGCGCTGGCCGTGATCGCGCTGGTCGGCCTGCGGATCAGTTCCGACCTGCGTGACGCCCGGCAGCTGGCCGAGTTCGCGACCCGCGGCCGCGTCGACAGCACCGTCGCCGAAGCCTTGCACGAGCTGCAGCGCGAGCGCGACCTCACCGTCCGGTTCGTCGCCCAGAACCGGCAGGGCGACACCGCGGACCTCACCGCCCAGCGCACCCGCGTCGACAAGGGCATCGGCACGTTCGAGCGGACGCTCGCGGAAAGCAAGCCGCGGCTCGACGCGAAGGCCGCGGAAAGCCTGCAGCAGACCGACGACCGGCTGCGCGTGCTCGGCGGCCTCCGGTTCTCCGCGGAGCATTCGGCGTTCCCCGCCGACGCCGTGCTGCGCTCCTACAGCGAGCTGATCTCCGGCCTGCTCGACATCAGCGACTCCGCCGCCGCCGACGTCTCCGACCCGGAGCTCGCGCGGATGCGGCTGGCGGGCAACGCACTCGCCCGGATCAAGGACCAGATGTCGGTCAAGCGGGCGGTGATGGCCGAGGCGCTCGCGGCGGGCTCCCTCAACCGCGACCGCACGCGCGCGCTGCTCGGCGCGGAAGCCGAACTGGCCGCCGCGCGCAGCGACTACCGCACCTTCGCCACCCCCGACCAGCAGCGGATGTTCGACGACACGGTGATCGGCCTGGTCGTCGACATCGGCAACGACATGGTCGAATCCGCGCTCACCCGCACCGAAAACGGCCAGAACCTCTCGGGCCTCGACCCGAACCAGTGGGACACCTCGGCCACGCACACGGTGAACCTCGCCCACCAGGTGCAGCAGGCACTGCTGGTCCAGTTGCAGGAACGCACCGACACCCTGGCGGCGCAGGCGCGCACGGCCGCGCTGTGGGACGGCGGTGTGGTCCTCGGCGTCCTGCTCGTCGCGGGCGTGCTGTCGGTGGTCATCGCCCGGTCGTTGTTGCGTCCCTTGCGGATCCTGCGCCGGACGGCCCTCGAAGTGGCCGAACACCGGTTGCCCGCGGCCGTGCAGAACCTGCTCACCGACCCCGAACCCGCGCCCGAGAACCTGCGGAAACGGCTCGCCGTCGCGCCCGTGCCGGTGTTCACCCGCGAAGAGCTCGGCCAGGTGGCGCGCGCGTTCGACGCGGTGCACGGCGAGGCCGTCCGGCTCGCCGGCGAACAGGCCATGCTGCGCGAGAACGTCAACGCGATGTTCGTCAACCTCTCGCAGCGCAGCCAGGACCTCGTCGAGCGGCAGTTGACGGTGCTCGACCGGATGGAGGCCGACGAGCAGGACCCGGACACCCTCGCGGGGCTGTTCGAACTCGACCACCTCGCGACCCGGATGCGGCGCAACAGCGAAAACCTGCTGGTGCTCTCCGGTCAGGACTCCGCACGGGAGGACGCCGGACCGGTGCCGGCCGACGAGATCATCGGCGCCGCGCTTTCGGAGGTCGAGCACTACCAGCGGATCGAGCTCGGCCCGGCCCCGCAGGTCGCGGTCCGCGGCGAGGCCGTCAATGACCTCGTGCACGTCGTCTCCGAGCTGCTGGAGAACGCGACCCGCTACTCCGGCGACGAGATGGTCACCGTCGCGAGCGCCGAAACCCACGACGGCGACTGGCAGATCGAGATCGTCGACCACGGCGCCGGCATGCCGCAGGCGGAGATCGACCGCACCAACACCCGGCTCGCGCACCCGCCGGACGTCGACGTCGAGGTGTCGCGGCGGATGGGCCTGTTCGTCGTCGCCACGCTGGCCAGGCGCCACCACATCGACGTCAGCCTGAGCGCCGGCGAGGAGTCCGGGCTGGTCGCGACCGTGCTGGTGCCCGCGGCCCTGATCGTCGAGCTGCCGCCGATGCCGGCGCCGCCTCCGCCCGCCGAGCCTGCCGCGGCCCCGGAACCGGAGCTGCTGGCGCCGCTCGCCCCGCTCGCGCCGCCGGAACCCGAGCCGGAGCCGGAGCCGGAAGAGCTGACGCCGCCGTCGATCGAGGCCGGCCCGCCGCGCCGGGCCCCGGTGGTCGCCCGCGAGCAGGCGCCGGAGTGGCCGACCGTTGACGAAGAGGCCCACCTGGACCTCGACGCCCCCACCGAGCGGATGCCCGCCTACCGCGACGTCCTGTCCCGGTGGTTCGACGCTTCCGCCGCGCCCGAGCAGCCGCGCAAGCCCGCGGAGCCGCGTCCGGTCGCCGAGGCGCCCCGGCCCGTCGATGCCCAGCCGCGGCACGCGCTCGCCGGGCCGCCGCCCCCGCCACCCGCCCCCACCCCAGGGGCACTTTCACGTGAAAGTGCCCCTCCCGTCGAGGCGCCACTTTCGCGTGAAAGTGGCGGGGCCGGCCCGGACGACGAAGACACCGAACCGCGGCTGACGCCGGTCGCGCCGCCCGCCGCGATCGAGCCCGCGTACGAATGGCCCACCCCGGCTGAACTGGAGCAGGAGGACGGCGCGGAGGACACCTGGCCGTTCCTGCAGCCGCTGGATTCCGCGGCCAGCCCGGGAGCGGTGCCGGAACAGCGGCCGATACTCTCTCTTTCCCCGGAAGCGGTACGCGAGCGGATGACGAGCCTTCAAGGCGGCTTCCGGCGAGGGCGGCACGCGAGGGGAGACGACACCCGGAACCAGTGAAACGGATGAGGCATGAGCTCGAAGACGCCCCTGCTGGAAGTGATCGCGCTGGACGCGGCGGACGCCGAAGGCGCGCAGGCGGGCGGGGCCGACCGCCTCGAACTGGTTGCGGACATGGCGCAGGACGGCCTGACGCCCTCGCTCGAAACCCTGCGTGACGTGCTCTCGGCGACCGACCTCCCGGTGCGGGTCATGGTGCGGGACAACGGTTCCTTCGCCGTCGGCGACCTGGAAGGGCTGCGCGCCGACACCGCCCGGCTGATCGACGCGGGTGCGCGGGAGTTCGTCTTCGGGTTCCTCACGGTGGACAGCGAAATCGACCTCGACGCCTGCGAGGCGCTGATCAAGGAGATCGACGGCCTGCCGTGGACGTTCCACCGCGCCATCGACCGCACGCGCGATCCGTTGCGCGCGTACGACCAGCTGGCGTCCCTCGGCTGTGACACCGTGCTCGCGGCCGGTCACCCGAACGGCGTGGCCAGCGGCCTTTCGGTGCTGCAGCGGCTCGCGCAGCGCGACGGCGGTCCGGAACTGCTCGTCGGCGGCGGCCTGCGCGCCCAGCAGGTGCACCTCCTGCGCGCGGGCGGGGTGCGCGGGTTCCACGTCGGGAGCGCCGTGCGGCCCGGCGGCTGGCAGGCGCCGGTGGACGCCGCAACCGTGCGCACCTGGGTCGATCTCGTCAAATCCTGATCGGGTGTCCGAATTTCACGGAGAATCGGCGGGGTAGAACGATTTCCGCCGATGTTTTCGCGTGCTTGCGCCATTCGTGTTCCGCACGTGAAATTGCATCCACCGCGTGCAGTGTCGGGTTCGGGTCTGCGCGTGCGGCTGCACGAGCAATTCCAGCTTTGACCTGGTTGGTGGCTGATTTTCCGGCGATCCACTGGCTACGGTGGTCCCGCATTTCGCGATCCGGCCGATCTTCAGGAATCGATCTGCAGTGCGGGAGGCGGCGCCGTGTGCGCGCGTATTCAGTTCGAGAACTCGTTGCGTGGACAGCAGGAAACCAGGACGTCGACCATCAGGTGGATTTCCGCCACCTGGGGTCGCTTGATTCCCCGCGGATGCCGTCCGGGTGCGGCCGTGGCCGGACGGAAGGCCGAATCGTGACCGGCGCGATACCGCGCCAACGCGGAACCGAAACCTTCGAAGACGATTTCGCGAAACTGGGGCTCGGCGGCTCCCTCGCCCTGACCGGGCTGCTGGCCGTCGTCAAGATCGCGGAAACCGCCACGGGCGTGGTGCTGACCGCCACCGGGGTGCTGCCCGGTGCCAGTCCCTCGAAGGAGCGGGCTCCGGCCTGGCCCGGCGGGGAATGAGCGGAGCTGCCCGATCGGCAGCTCTCTACGGACGGAGGGCTGCCATGACCGGCAGTGACGGGCAGGACGAACGGAGCGGTACGCGCGTGGGCCTCGCCGACGTGCGGCAGCTCGAGGACAGCATCGCCGAGCTCAGGGTGCTGGACTACCGGTACGGCGGCGGGTCGTGCCGGGCAGCCGTGGAATCGCGGCTGCCCGCAGCCGTGGCCCTGCTGGACGGCGAGGCGAAGACTGTCGTCCGGGCGAGGCTCTACACCGCCGTCGCCGACCTGTACAACCTGGCCGGCTGGACCAATTTCGACCAGGACCGCCCGGGTGCCGCGCTGGAGGCGTTCGCGCGGGCGCTGGAACTGGCCATCGAAGCGGGCAACGACGACCTCCAGGCCAACATCCGTTACCGCGTCGGGCGGCTGCATCTGCACTACGGCGCGGTCGACGCGGCGCTGCTGGAGTTCGCGCGGGGCCGGGAGGCGGCGGTTTCGGCGCATTCCAAGCTGGCCCAGGCGATCCTGTCGGCCAACCAGGCGTGGGCGCACGCCAAGAAGGCCGACGTCACCGGCGCGCTGACCTACCTGCGTTGCGCCCGGCAGGAGTTCGCGGAGGCCGAGGGACGCACACCGTCGCCGTGGGCGGCGTTCTTCGGGGCCCCGGACATGGCCGCGATGGTCGGAACGGTGCACGGTGAACTGGCGCAGGTGGTCGACACCCGCCACGGCCGCGACGGCATCCCGGCGCTCGTCGACGCGATCGGGGGTTATCCCCGCGGCATGACACGCAGCCGCTCGCTGACCCTGATCTGGCTGGCCACCGTGCACGCCCTGGACGGCGATCTCGACATCGCCGTCGCGGTCGGTGAGGAGGCGGTCGAGCTGGCCGGCGGACTGCGGTCGCCGCGGGTGCGGCAGCGGCTGCACTCGCTGGCGGGTGCCGCCCGGCGGTTCTCCGGCAACGCGGACGCGCGGGCGATCATCGAACGCGTCGAAATGGTCGGGCATTCCGGACAATAATCGGTTTCTCATGGGAAGGTAAACCGGCCGGAAAATGAAAATGGGATCCGCCGAAGCCCAGACAAAAGTAGGTTCCTCGGCGTGATCACGGCTTCTTATGCTTCTCGGCAACCTGCGGCGAGCATTCCGCGCAGGCCCGGTCCCCACCGCCGAGAGGAAATTCCCCATGCGCTTGCGCAAGCTCGTCGCGGCCGCTGTGCCGCTGCCTGCGTTGCTCGGCCTCGCCGTGGCCGTCCCGGCCGCCGCAGCGTCGGAACCCCTGGTCACGCTGGCTGACAACACCGCGCCGCTGATCAACAGCGCCCGCACCGGCGACGTCGCGCCCGACCGCCCGATCACCGCCGCGCTCTCCCTGAAACTGCACAACCAGCAGGCGCTCGAAAAATTTCTCTCCGACGTCCAGAATCCGGCGTCCCCGCAATACCACCGGTTCCTGACCCCGGCGCAGTTCAATGCCAGGTTCGGTCCGACCCAGGCGGACGTCGACAAGGCCGTCTCATTTCTCGGGAAAGCCGGGCTGACCGGGATCGAGGTTTCGGGCAACCGGCAGGCCGTCACGTTCACCGGCTCGGCGGCGCAGCTCGAGTCGGCTTTCCGGACCCGGATCGGGACCTACCACGACCAGGCGTCCGGGCGGGACTTCTTCGCCAACGACACGCTCCCGGCCGTGCCGGCGAGTGTCTCGGACGTCGTGGGTGGTGTCGTCGGCCTCGACGACCACGCGGTGCGGACGCATTCGTCGAAGCCGCTCGCCCAGCCCAACGTCGTCAAGTCCGTCACCCCGCCGGTGCTCAAGACCGCGTACGGCAGCAGTGGCCTGTCGGCGACCGGCAGCGGCGTGAACGTCGGGTTCGTCGAGTTCGACGGCTACCAGAAGGCCAACATCACCAAGTACGACAGCACGTACGGCCTGTCCGCGGGCTCGGTGACGACGGTCGGCGTCAGCGGCGCGAACTACGACTCCTCCCCGGGCGACGGCCAGATCGAGGTCGAGCTCGACATCGAGGTCGTGCACGCGCTGGCCGCCGCGGCCAACGACTACGTCTACGAGGCGCCTAACTCGAGCGCGGGTGAACTGGCGATGTACCAGAAGATCGCGTCCGACGCGAAGGTCAGCGTCGTCTCGATTTCCTGGGGCGCCTGCGAATCCGCCGAAGGGTCGAGCGCGGCGAAGAGCGTGAGCAGCGCGATCGCCACGGGTACCGCGGAGGGCATTTCCTACTTCGCGGCGGCGGGCGACGACGGCACGACCGACTGCTACCGCCAGACGGGTTCGGCGGCACGCGGCGTGGACTTCCCGGCGTCGAGCCCGAACGTGTCGGGCGTCGGCGGCACGAAGCTGAGCGTGACGTCGTCCAACGGCTACAGCAGTGAAGTGGTCTGGAACGACGGCAACAGCGGCGGCTCGACCGGCGGCGGCATCTCGACGGTGTTCACGGCGCCGTCGTGGCAGTCCTCGCAGAGCACGACGTACCGCAAGGTGCCGGACGTGTCGGCGGACGCCTCGCCGACGTCGGGCTACTACATCTACAGCGCGGGCAGCTGGGGAACGGTCGGTGGCACGTCGGGCGCGGCCCCGCTGTGGGCGGCCTTCGCGGCCCTGCAGAACCAGGTGCACGGCGGAAGCCTGGGCAACCTGAACCCGAAGTTCTACTCGATCGGCAACGGGTCTTCGTACGGGACGGGGTTCCACGACGTGACGTCGGGCAACAACACCCTCCACGGGACCACCGGGTTCAGCGCCGGGACGGGCTACGACCAGGTGACGGGCTGGGGTTCCTTCAAGGCGGCGGGTCTGTCCGGCCTGATCGGCTGAGTGGGTCGGGAGCCGGGGCTGTCGCGAGTTTGCGACAGCCCCGGTTTCCCGGTTTTGTCGGTGGCCGATGACACAATGTGTGAATGGCAACACTGGTAGCGACACCGAGGTCCCGCGCGCTGGGCTTCGGCCTCCGGACGGCGAGGGAGGCGAGGAAGCTGGGCGTGCGCGAACTCGCGCGCCTGGTGGGGATGGTGGCGCAGGATCTTTCGCATTGGGAGAGCGGGACCAGGGTGCCCAAGATCGAGCAGGTGGCGCTGCTGCTCGGGGCGCTGCGGGTGGAACCGGTGGAGCGGAAGAGGTTGCTGGAGCTGGCGAGGAACGCCCGGGAGCCCAATTGGCTGGAGCGGACGGTGCCCGGCATCTCGCCCGCGGTATCGACCTACGCCGAGTACGAGCGCTCGGCTACGGAGATGGTGAACTGGGAACCGTTCGTGGTGCCCGGTCTGCTGCAGACGCCCGGCTACGCCGAGGCGATCCTGGCCGCCAACCGGCTTCCGCCCGGGGTGATCGAGCAGCAGGTCGCGATCCGGTTGCGGCGGCGGGAGGTGCTCACCCGGCGCAATCCGTTGGTGCTCAAGCTCTTCCTCGGCGAAGAAGCTTTCCGCCAGCGCATCGCCGAGCCCGCGGTGCTGGCCGAGCAGTTCCGGTGGTTGTTGCGCGCGGCGCAGCCGCGCAACGTCACCATCCGGGTGGTGCCGGCCGGCGCGGGGTACCACCCGGGGCTGTACGGGCACTTCGTGATCTTCGACTTCGCCGACCTGCCGTCCGTGGTGCACATCGAGCACATCCGCGGGAGCGCCCATGTCTACGATGGGGACCACGTGGCCGCCTACCGCGCGGCGGTGGAAGCCATGTCGGTCCTGGCGCTGAGCGAGCAGGAATCCCTCGCGCTCATCCAGGGGGTGATCACCGAACTGGAGTGAGATGCGCGAGTGGCGGAAGTCGAGCTACACCGACGAGACCAACTGCGTGGAGGTGCGGCTCGGGCCGGTGTCACAGATCCGCGACACCAAGGACCGTTCGGGCGGCACCCTGACCGTCAGTTCGGCCGCTTGGGGGGCTTTCCTTCGCAAGGCTAAGCGTTAACCTGTCCGCATGATCAAGCGCACGGTGCTGGACGCCACCCGCGAACTCCTCCGCGAACTCGGCCTCACCACGGTGTTCGGCAACCCCGGCACCACCGAGGTGCCGTTCCTCACCGACTGGCCCGACGACTTCGACTACGTCCTCGGCCTGCAGGAATCCGCCGTCGTGGCGATGGCCGATGCCTACGCTCAAGCCACCCGGCAAGCCGTGCTCGTCAACCTGCACTCCGCCGGCGGCGTCGGGCACGGCCTCGGCAGCCTGTTCAACGCCTACCGCAACCGGACGCCGATGATCGTCGTCGCGGGGCAGCAGATCCGGTCGCTCATGCCGCACGAGCCGTTCCTCGGGGCCATGGAAGCGCCGGAATTCCCGAAGCCGTACGTGAAGTGGTCGATCGAGCCCGCCTCCGCCGAAGACGTCCCGGCCGCGCTCGCGCGGGCCTATCACGTCGCGACGCAGGCGCCGTCCGGGCCGGTTTTCGTGTCCGTTCCCGCCGATGACTGGTCCGCCGCCACCGAACGGCCCATCGTCTCGCGCCCGCGGATCCGTGGCTTCGCGCCCGATCCCGAGGCCGTCGACGAGCTCAACGCCGCCCTGGAAGCCGCCCGGCGACCCGCGATCGTCGTCGGGGGCGCGGTCGACCAGGACGGGGCCGTCGTCGAAACCGTCGCCCTCGCCGAACGGCTCAACGCCGCCGTGTGGGTCGCGCCGATGTCCTTCCGGTGCTCGTTCCCCGAAGACCACCCGCTGTTCCAAGGGTTCCTCGACCCCGAACGCGGGGCCGTCGCCGACACGCTGGCGCCGTACGACCTCGTCGTCGTGCTCGGGGCGCCCGCCTTCACCTACCACGTCGACCGCGGGCGCGGGGAAGCTCCGCTGCCGCCGCTGTTCATCCTCAGCGACGACGAACAGGTCCTCGCGCGGGCCTTCGAGGGCACCGGCATCCGCGCCACGCCGAAGCTGGGCATCCGCGCGCTGCTCAACGTCGTCGAGCGCAGCGCCCGCCCCGCGCCCGCTCCGCGGCAGCGTCCCGCGAAGCCGGCCGGCGACGCACTGACCGCCGAGTTCGTCTACTCGGCACTCGCGGATTTGTTGCCGGACAACGCTTTGGTCGTCGAAGAAGCGCCCAGCCACCGCGGGATCCTGCACGACCACCTGCCGATCACAGCCACCGACACCGGCTTCCTGACGATGGCCAGCGGCACGCTCGGCTACGGCGTCCCCGGCGTGGTCGGCGCGGCACTGGCCCGGCCGGACCGCAAGGTCGTCGGCGTGATCGGCGACGGCTCGAGCATGTACGGCATCCAGGCGCTCTGGACGGCGGCGCGCGAAGAACTGCCGGCGACGTTCGTGATCCTGGACAACTCCGAGTACGCGGCGGTCCGCATCCTCGGTGACGCGATCGGCGGCGCCAAGCTCCCGGGCACCGAACTGGGCGGCATCGGTTTCGCGGCGCTGGCGGAAAGCATGGGCTGCCACGGCGTGACGATCACCGAGCCCGCCGACCTGGTCCCCGGCCTCACCGCGGCCCTGGCCGACCCGCGCCCGACGCTCGTCCACGTCCGCGTGGCAACGTCGTCCAAGTCCCTGTACTGACGGCTCGTGAGTGAGAAACAGTGTTCTAACACTGTTTCTCACTGATGAGGCTTAGCTGCGGGTCTTGGTCTCGGCGGTGTCCGAGGTGACGTCCGAAGCTCGCTCGGCCAGCTCCCACTCCGCGGCGTCGGACGCGGCCGTGGCGGCCTCCACCGGCGTCCCGCCGTGCAGCAGCCGCGCCACTTCGCCGCGCAGGGTCACGAACTCCGCCGACTCACGGGTCGTGATCTGGTCGCGCGCCGCGGGCAGGCCCACCGGCAGGTCCGCCACGATCGACGCCGGTGACTTGGACAGCACCAGCACGCGGTCGGACAGGTACACGCTCTCGTCGATGTCGTGGGTGACGACCAGGATCGTGCTGCCCTGCTCCCGCTGCACGCGCCGGGTGAGGTCCTCGAGCTCGAAGCGCGTCTGGGCGTCGACGGACGCGAACGGCTCGTCCATCAGCAGCAGCGCCGGGCGGCTGGCCAGCGCGCGGGCGATCGACACCCGCTGCTGCATGCCGCCGGACAGCTGCCACGGGTACTTGCCGCCGACGCCGGACAGGCCGACCTGCTCGAGCGCTTCGGCCGCCCGCGCACGCCGTTCCGCGCGGGAGATCGGCCGCCACCGCAACGGGAACTCGACGTTCTTCTGCACCGAAAGCCAGGGGAACAGCGACCGGCTGTAGTCCTGGAACACGACGGCGAGGTCGTCCGGGACGCCGGAGACGCGGTCGCCGTGCAGGCTGACCGTGCCGTCGGTCGCCCGCGTCAGCCCGGCGATGCAGCGCAGCAGCGTCGACTTCCCGCACCCCGACGGGCCGACGATGCTGGCCAGCTGCCCGGCTTCGACGGTGAACGAAAGGTTGTTCACCGCGGTGTGCGCTTTCGCGCCGGTGCCGTAGGTGTGGCTGAGGCCGGACACTTCGAGCATGGTGGACATGGGAGAGGCCTTTCGAAGCGTCAGTCGCGGCCGAGGCGGGTCGGCTGCCAGGCCAGCACCCGCCGCTCCGCGGCCAGGAAAATCGTGTTGAAGACGTAGCCGAGGATGCCGAGCAGCACCAGCCACGACCACATGGTCGGGAATTCGAAGTCCTGCTGGGCGTTCAGCAGCGACCGGCCGATGCCGTTGTACGCGCCGACGAGCTCGGAGACGACCATCAGCAGCAGCGAGATCGACAGGCTGACCCGCAGCCCGGCGAAGATCTTCGGGGCCGCCGCCGGCAGCACGACCATGCCGATCCAGTACGCCTTGGGCGTGCGGAACGACCGCGCCGTCTCCACCTTCACCTGGTCGACCGAGCGGACGCCGTCGACCGCGTTGAGCAGCACCGGCCACACCACGCCGAAGATGATCGACCCGACCTGCATGCCCGAGCTCAGCCCGAACAGCACCGCGAACACCGGGATCAGCGTCGGCGGCGGGATCGAACGGAAGAACGCGAACAGCGGGCCGACGTAGTCCATCGCCGTCGCGGACCGGCCGAGCAGCACGCCGAGGACGATACCGACGACCGCGGCCAGCGCCCAGCCGCCGAGTGTCCGGGCGAGGCTGGGGAACACGTTGTCGAAGACGGCGTCGGTGAGGAACAGGTGCGACGCGGGGCCGGTGAACCACAGCTTCGCCGCGGTGACCGCGATCTCCGTCGGCGGCGGGAAGAACTTGCTGCCGCCGGCCCGGGCGGCGAACTCCCATCCGACCACGAGGATCGCGAACAGCAGCCAGTTGCGCAGGACCGCGGCGGCACCGCGCGCCGCGCGCCTGCCCACCCGGCCGGAAAGGGTTGCCGCCGTCACGCGATCGCCTCCCGGTCGACGGTGCTCCACCGGAACAGCCGCTTGCCGAGCTGTTCGAGCCCCTCGTTGATCAGGTAGCCCAGCGTCCCGGCGACCACCGTGCCGGCCAGGACCAGGTCGAACCGAACCGAACCGGTGCTGGCGACGATGATGAAGCTGCCGAGCCCGAGCTGGGAACCGGCCAGGAACTCGACGCTCACGACGGCGATCAGCGAGATGGTCGCCGACAGCCGGACGCCGGTGAAGACGAACGGCGCGGTCTGCGGCAGCGCCACCGACGACAGGATGCGGAACCGGCTGGTCCCGCACGCGCGGGCGGTCTCCATCAGCACCGGGTCGATCTCGCCCATGCCGTAGATCGTGTTGAACATGATCGGCCACAGCGAGGCGTAGACGGCGAGCATGATCTTCGCGTCGGGGCCGGAGCCGATCACCAGCAGCACCAGGGGAACGAGCGCGGTGATCGGGATCGGCCGGAGGAACTCCACGATCGCGGCGGTGGCCGTCCGCAACGCCGGGACGCTGCCCAGCAGCAGCCCGGCGGGTACACCGATGGCGATCGCGACGGCGATGGCGATCAGCCAGGCCAGCATCGTCGCGACGACGTCCCGGACGAACTCGGGGTCGCCCAGCAGGTCCCACACGGTGACCAGGACCACGCTCGGCGGCGGGGTGAACGTTTTACTGACCAGGCCGACCTGGACGACGACCTCCCAGAGCAGGAGGAAGCCGACCAGGCCGGCCAGGCCGCGGAGCAGTTTCTTCACGTCAGGAAGGTTCTCAGTTGGTCGCCTGCGGGGCGATCATCGGCGCGGCGTCGACCTTGCTGGTGATGACGCCCATCTGCAGCAGCAGGTCGGGCACCCGCTGCAGGCGCCGGGCGTCCAGGACGGAGCCGTAGCCGGGCAGGGTGAGCAGCTTGGCCGTGTCTTCGTCGATCTTCGCGTACTTGACCAGCAGCGGTTCGACCTTCGAGCGGTCGTTGATCGCGTCGCTGGTGGCCTTCTTCATCGCCCGCTGGAAGGCCGCGAGGGTCTTCGGGTTCGCCTGCACCCACTTCGTCGCCGAGCCGTAACCGGTCAGCGGGAAGTCCTGGCTGGCGCCGGTGTTGATGTCGATGACCGGCGTCGCACCGACGGTCTTCGCCGCCTGCGTGAGCATCGGCTCCGGCATGTAGGCCGCGTCGACCTGGTTGTCCTTCAGCGCCGCCGCCATGTTCGGCAGCGGGATGAGGGTCCACTTGACCCCGCTGAAGTCGACGCCGTGGTCCTTCATGACGGACTTGGTGAGAATGTCGGACGCGGTGTTCATCGCCGTGATCGCGATCCGCTTGTCCTTCAGGTCGTTGACCGTCTTCACCGACGAGTTCGGCACCGTGACGATCGCGTTGCTCTTCGCGTTCACCGACGTGCCGTCGGCGACCAGAGTGACGTCCGCGGCGCCCTTGCTCTTGGCGACGAAGAACGGCGTGTAGGTCGAGAGGGCGATGTCGGCCTCGCCGGAGATCGCCTTCTGCATCGACTCCTGGCCGCTCTTGGCGACGATCTGCTCGACCTCGAGACCTTCGGCCTTGAAGTAGCCGCCGTCCTGGGCCAGCCAGAACGGGCCGAGGTCCGTGGTCGGCATGATCGAGACCTTGATCTTCGACTTCTCCAGGCCGCCCCCGTTCGACGAGGCGTTCGAGTCGTCCGAGCCGAGCGCACTGCAGCCGGTGAGGGCCGTGGCGGCTGCGACCGTGAGGGCGAGCCCGAGCGCGGCGCGGCGAGTGCGAACCCGGCCACTGCTCATGGCGTTTCCAAGCAAGGCCTGCTCCTTGAAGAAAGTGACGGTTGGGGAACCGATTTCAGTGGAAGTGCGTGACTCATTCTCGGGAGTCACGCGGGCCACTGTAGAGAACGTGACAGCTTGCTCACAATGGGTGGAATGACTACCTGACCGAGTGGCGCACGTCACTCTTTCGGCCTCTGGTCTAGACCCACTGCTCCACTCGCCGTAGCCGTTCACCCAGCGTAGGGTGAGGTTCCTGAATCAGCGATGACTGCTGTGCGTCGACTGAGCGAACGCTGTGCAAGATTGAGCGGGTCCTGTCGGGAGGGTTACATCTTCCCCGGCCGTTCGCTACCCTCTGCACCTGCGGGGAGGTATCAACCTCCGATGTAGTGAGAGAGAGTGCCTGGATGGCCGATCAAGAAGTCCCACTTCGGTGTACCAGCACACACTGTGCTTTTCCTGAGAGAATCTTCCCCGCAAAGACCACTGCCTGGCCGGGCACAACCGCCGCGCCGGTGGGTTAGGCGACCAACAGACCGATGCAGGACCAGCGCAGGGACCCGACCGTGATGCTCGAGCTGAACCGATTCCGTCCGTCCGGACGGGGTTCAGGAACTCCCAGTGGCGACACTGGAGACGATCTTTTCACCCGTACGGGTAGCGTCTTGCGCTGGGCTCCTTCCGATGGGCCGGAGCGCCGGAACGCCGGGAGCGTGCAGACGAGTGGCTGAGGAGAACGCGATGCGCCCTGGCGGGCGCTGGACCGACCAGGGTTTCCCGAGCACGAACGATGATGGTGGAGCGGCGGTGCCGAACGAAGACGCCGCGGGGGTGGGAGGGGCCCCCGCGCAGTCGCCCGGAGCGGATCCGGGCCGGAAGGCCGGGCTGTTCTCCGGCATGCGCGACTGGCGGCTGCGGTCCAAGCTGGCCGCGGTCCTGATCATCCCGACGCTGACCGCCCTCGCGCTGGGCGCGGTGCGCGTGATCGACGACGCCCGCGAGGCGGCCGAGTTCCAGCGCACCGCCGACCAGGTGGCGTTCGCCGTCAAGGTCACCACAGTGGTGCACGAGCTGCAGAACGAACGCTCGCTGGCCGTCGCGCGGATCGCCTCGCAGAACCAGCTGCTGCAGACCGGGCTCGACTCGCAGATCGCCAAGGTCGACCGCGAGGTCCAGGACCTGCGCGCCGCGAAGCAGACCCTCGACTACGACGACCAGGCGACCAACGACCGCTACACCCGCGGTCTCCAGCGCCTCGACGCCCTGCGCCCGCTGCGGGCGGCGTTCAACACCCAGAACAGCCTGCCCGACATCACGGTGCTCACCGCCTACTCGGGCGTCATCGACTCGCTCATCGAACTCGGCCGCGAGGTGACCACCGCGGTCACCGACCGGGACGTGCTGCGCCTCGGCACGAGCACGCAGTCGATCAGCGAGGCCAAGGAGTTCACCACCCGCTCCGACGCCGAGCTGCAGATCGCCGCGTTCCGCGGCAGCTTCCCCGGCGACCTCCTGGACCAGACGCGCGCGTCGGCCTCCAGCGCGGACGCCTCCGTCGCGGCCTTCCTCGCGAACGCCGACGACGACCAGCGCCAGCTCTACAACGACACCTACTCCGGCCCGGAGGTCGACGACCGCCGCCGGATCCAGACGTCGGCGTTCTCCTTCGCCCAGCTGGGTGACCCGCCGAACATCGACACCACCGCGCTGGGCAAGGACAGCACCGTGTCGGCCGACAAGCTGCACGCGGTCGAGTCGAACCTGCTGGCCCAGCTCAAGACCCGCGCCGACGACCTGGCCACGCAGGCGGTCAACTCGGCGTGGATCGGCGGTGCCGTGGTGCTCGCCGCGCTGGCGCTCGCCGTCGCGCTGATGCTCGTCGTCGCCCGCCTGATGCTGCGCCCGCTGCGGGTGCTGCGGAAGAGCGCGCTGGACGTCGCCTACACCCGGCTGCCGGAAACCGTGCAGGCGATCCTGGACGACCCGGACCCGGTGGGCGCCTCCAAGAAGGCCGTCCAGCCGGTGCCCGTCACCTCCCGCGACGAGATCGGCGAGGTCGCGCGGTCGTTCGACATCGTCCACGAACAGGCCGTCAAGATGGCCGCCGAGCAGGCCCTCCTGCGCGAGAACGTCAACGGCATCTTCGTGAACCTCTCCCGCCGGTCGCAGCGGCTGGTGGAACGCCAGCTCGGCGTGATCGACCGGCTGGAAGCCGACGAGCAGGACCCGGACCACTTGGCCAGCCTGTTCGAGCTCGACCACCTCGCGACCCGGCTGCGGCGCAACGGTGAGTCCCTGCTGGTGCTCTCCGGCGCCGGCCTGGCCAAGTCCGTGCCCAAGCCGGTTCCCGCCGCCGACGTCATCGGCGCCGCGGTGTCCGAGATCGAGCAGTACGCCCGGATCGAGGTCGGCATCGTGCCCGACGTCGCGGTCCAGGGCCTGGCGATCCACGACCTCGTGCACGTCCTCGCCGAGCTGCTCGACAACGCGACCTACTTCTCCGAGCCGGAGACGAAGGTCATCGTGCGGGCCGTGGTGACCCGCCGGAAGGCGCTCGCCATCCAGGTCACCGACCACGGTGTCGGCATGAGCGAGGAGCGGCTGGCCGAGGTCAACGCGCGCCTGGCCGACCCGCCGGACCTGGACGTGTCGGTGACCCGGCGAATGGGCCTGTACGTGGTTTCGCGGCTGGCCAAGCGCCACGGCATCGAGGTCCGGCTGCGCGAGAACGAGGACATCGAGGGTGGCGTGATCGCCCGGGTCGTCGTCCCGGCCGAGCTGCTCACCCAGCTCCGCCCGGGCATGCAGCGGCAGACCCCGCCGCCGGCGAACCGGTCCGAGACGTCGATGTCGATGCCGAGCATCCCGCCGATCCCGGCCGCGCGCTCGGACTTCGACCAGACGCAGTCGTTCGCGCAGACGCCCCCGCCGCCGTCGAAGCCGACCCCGGCAGCACCTCCGCCTGCCCCCGAGCCGATCGCGAACCAGGGCGGCCTCGTGCCGCTCGACCAGCCGATCAGCCTGGACGACCTGGTCAGCGGCGGCCGTGCGGCAGGCCCGTTCCTGTCGCCGGAGCTGCCCAAACCGGAGACGCCGGCCTGGCCGACCGCCGAGGACCTGGCGCCGCTGACGCCGTCGTCGAACGGCGACGGGGCGAGCTCGCGGGCCGCCGACACGCAGTTCGCGCCGCTGGTGCTGCCGAAGCGCGAGCCGAAGTTCGTGCCGCCGGAGGAGCCGCCCCCGGCGCCCCCGCCCGCGAGCAACGAGGTCGGTTCGTCGGCGCTCGAAGACGATGTACCCACCCGGCGGTTGCCGATCTACCAGTCGGTGCTGTCACGCTGGTTCAGTGAGGGTGACGACTCGGCCGCCGACCCGGTGCCGCCGCAGAGCGAGGGCGAAGACCCCAACCTGCCGCCGCTCACCGGTGCCGACGAGCAGCCGCCCGCCGTGCCCGAGCCGGCCCGGGACGAGCTGCAGCCGACCGCCGCGACCCGGCACCCGCTGCTGCCCGCCGACGACGGCTGGCACAGCGCTTCCGACGACGGCTGGCAGGCGGCGCAGTCGCTGCTGGAGTCCAAGAACGAGGAGATCACCCCGGCCGGGCTGCCCAAGCGCGTCCCGAACGCCTACCTGGTGCCGGGGTCGATCAGCAGCCCTTCGGTCGACGCGCCGCCGCAGAACAGCTTCGCGGACAACACCGCGGGTATGCCCGGAACGGGTGCGATCACCCGCTCGGCGTCCGCGGCGCGGAGCCGGATGGCAAGCTTCCAGCGGGGCTACACCTCGGGACGGCACGCCTTGAAGGAACTCCCGGCCGAAAACAGGCTGGAAGGCAGCGGGGTTCCGGGGCGTGGCAACACCACAGACAGCAGTGAGGAGTGAAAGTGACACGGGCGGGTGCAATGCAGCCGGGTGGCTCCGCGCAGCCGAACGGCCAGGCGCATGCCAAGGCGAACAATGCCGGCAGCTTCGCTTGGCTGATCACGGATTTCGTGCACCGGGTGCCCGGCGCGGCCCACGCGGTCGTGGTGTCGGCCGACGGCCTGCTCCTGGCGGCCTCGCGAGGCCTGCCGAAGGACCGGGCGGACCAGCTGGCCGCGGTGGCGTCGGGGCTGACCAGCCTCGCGCGCGGCGCGGCCAAGGTGTTCGAGGGCGGCACGGTGGCGCAGACCGTGGTCGAGATGGCCAACGGTTTCCTCTTCCTCATGTCGGTTTCCGACGGTTCGTGTCTGGCGGTGCTGGGGTCGCCGGAGAGTGACATCGGCTTGGTCGTCTACGAGATGACCCTGCTGGTGGAGCGGGTCGGCCAGCAGCTGACTCCGGAGATGCGGGCCCAACTGCAGGGTGCGGCCGTCCGCCGCTGAGGACCTGGGAACCGAGGAGAGAGCCGTGGACGACGGGCGCTTGAGGGGTGATGGCCGGCTCGGTGACGACTTCTCCGGCGGGTGGTCCGACCAATCGGACGAAAACCGCGAGGACTGGCAGTCGTTCCGGGACCGCGTCGACCGCGAGTGGCGGGCGCGCCGGGTGCAGGCCTCCGACAGCGACCCCGTGCGGGAGCCGCCGAACTGGCTGACCGACAGCAACGCCGGGCAGGAACCGATCCGGCCGATCGCCGGCGGCACCGAGTACCGCGACCGCCTCCTCGGCGGTCCGGGCGCGGAGCTGTTCGGCGGCTCGAGCGGGCCGCTGTACGACGCGCGCGACTTCGCGGCGTACACGACCGAGCGTGACTTCGGCTCGGGGCCGGACTCCGGCGAGTTCGCCGCGGCGCTGCCGCGGCAGGCCAGCCAGGAGTACGTCGACGAGCCGCCGCCGACGGAGATGGAGACGTCCGGCCTGGTCCGGCCGTACTTCCGGACCCGGGGCCGGACGAAGGCGACGCTCGACCTGGCCATCGAGGCGTTGATCTCGACCAGCGAACAGGGCCGGATGCTCGACCGGGTCCGGGTGCCCGAGCACCGGTCGATCTGCGACCTGTGCCTCGACACCAGGTCGGTGGCCGAGGTGGCGGCGCTGCTGCGCCTGCCGCTCGGCGTGGTGCGGGTGTTGATTGGTGACGTGGCGGGCCTCGGGCTGGTGCTGGTGCACTCCAGCAGCCCGACCGTGGGCGACCGCCCGAGTATCGAGTTCATGGAAAGGGTGCTCAGTGGGCTTCGGAGAATTTGACTCCGACGCGAACGCGCCGCAGGTGACGGGTCCGACCTCGTCGGCCAAGATCGTGGTCGCCGGCGGGTTCGGTTCGGGGAAGACAACGCTGGTCGGGGCGATCTCCGAGATCGACCCGCTGACCACCGAGGCCATGATGACCGAGGCCAGCGTCGGGCACGACGACACCTCGGCCACGCCCAACAAGACCACCACCACCGTGGCGATGGACTTCGGGCGCATCTCGCTGGACTCGGACCTGGTGCTGTACGTGTTCGGCACGCCGGGTCAGCACCGGTTCTGGTTCATGTGGGACGACCTCGCGGTCGGCGCCATCGGCGCGGTCGTGCTGGTCGACACGCGGCGGCTGGCCGACGCGTTCCCGTCGATCGACTTCTTCGAGAACCGGAAGCTGCCCTACGTCGTGGCCATCAACTGCTTCGACCGGCTGCTGCACCACCAGATCGAGGACGTCCGGCACGCGCTCACCATCGCGCCGTCGGTCCCGATCATGGCGTGCGACGCGCGCGAGCGTGAATCCGCGAAGCAGGTGCTGATCTCGGTCGTCCAGCACGCGATCGCACACGATTCGGCGTTGCGCGCGGGATAGCCCATGACGCCCGATCCGGATGCGGCCGTTGGAGTGAACTCCGCGTGCTTCACCCAGTTCGGGGAGTGCGGTCACCGTCCGGAGGAGCAGCAGCCTGTCCGGTCCCTGGGCGTGGTGCCCGTGGAGCACCATGACCCGGCTTGACCTGCGCCGATATCCTAGGGGTACGAGCCGTGGGACGTCCCCCGGATGGGGGAGGTCGGCCGGGTTGCCGCGGAACTTCGCCGGGCCCGCACGTAGGGTGCGCAGCGGCCGGCCGGTGGCGGACTCGACACCACCGGCGGTGCGAATACGCTTTACCGTGGCGTCGCCGACCGGCCGTGCCGGGCGCTCCGGGGTGCGGCGGGCGACGCCGCACGAGCAAGGAGGAGCAGGAGTGACGGCTTCCGGCCAGGGTTCGTTCGGCTGGCTCATCACGGACTTCGTCCGCCGGGTACCCGGTGCCGCGCACGCCGTTCTGGTGTCCGCGGACGGGTTGCTGCTGGCGCCGTCGGAAGGGCTGCCCCAGGAACGCGCCGAACAGCTGTCGGCGGTCGCGTCCGGGCTGATCAGCCTGACGGCGGGGGCCGCGCGCTGTTTCGAAGCGGGCGGCGTCAACCAGACCGTGGTGGAGATGGAGCGCGGCTACTTGTTCCTGATGTCCGTTTCGGACGGTTCGTCGCTGGCCGTGCTGGCCGCGCCGACGTGCGACATCGGCACGGTCGCGTACGAGATGACCCTGCTCGTCGAGCGGGTCGGCCAGCAGATCACCCCCGAGCTGCGCGCCCAGCTGCAAGGCGGCGTGCGTGGGTAGGGCGAGATGAGGATTTCGGGATTCGACGATCCGGACTCCAGCGGCTGGGACGCCCTGCACCGCGGCACCGAGCGCGAGGGCTTCGATTCGCCCAGCAAGTTCGACATGTCGACGTTGTCGATGATCATGCCCAAGCGCAAGCCGTCGCGCCCGCAGCCGGACGCGCAGGGCTACACCGACGAGGACACCCGCGAGTGGGGCTCCTCGGCCGACGACGAGGACGATTACGCCGCTCCGGAGCCGGCGCCGGAGTTCGACGAGGAGCCCACGGGCCGCCGGGCCAGGCGCGCGCCGGAGCCCGGGGCTCTCCCGGGCAGGCGGTCGCGGGAGTACGCGGGCGATGACTTCGACCGGCGTGAGCCTGCGGGTTACCAGGGCGGGCGGTCGCCGGAGTACGCGGGCGATGACTACGACCGGCGTGAGCCCGCGGGTTATCAGGGCGGGCGGTCGCCGGAGTACGCCGCCGATGACCACGACCGCCGTGAGTCCGCGGGTTACCAGGGCGGGCGGTCGCCGGAGTACGCGGGCGATGACCACGATCGCCGTGAGCCCGGGGGCTACCAGGGCGGCCATCCGGGCTTCTCCGACGAGGAGCCCCCGCGCCCCGCGTTCGGTGGCTACCGAGGCCGCCGCGCGGCGGAGCAACCCCTCCCGGACCCCTTGAGCTTCGAGGGCACCCACTCGCCCGTCGTGGCCGAAGACGGTTACGACCCCGTCGAGCCGGAATGGCAGGACGGGGACCGGTTCGAGCCGGAACCCCCGCCGCTGGAGCCCGCGTGGACCCCGCCGCGCGGCGCCCGCCCTCCTGCGCCGCCGAGCCACCAGCGCCCGCCCGCACCCC
>NZ_BNAW01000014.1 GCF_014654205.1 Amycolatopsis bullii | reverse complement strand
CCGCCGGTCCCGCCGGTCCCGCCGGCCGCGCCGGGCGCGCCGCCCGCCGGGGAACCGGCCGTGCAGTCGGCCGGGTTGGCGGGCACCTCCGGAAGCGGCGCGTCACCTTCCTCGGCGTCGACCCGCACCCGGACGGGCCGGTCCGCCGGGCCGCGGACGTAGATGTCGAGCGGGTTCTCGTACTTGACCTTCCAGCCCTTCGGCGGCAGCAGGAGCAGCCGGTAGTCGGGGCCGGGCAGCACGTCGTGGAACTCGAAGTGCCCGTTCTCGTCGGTCGTCAGCTCGGCGGTGACCGGGCAGTGCGCCTCGGACACCAGCACGACCTTGGTGCCGGCGACGCCCTGCTTCACCTCGCCGCGGTCACCGTAGACGGCCACGTCACCCACCACGGTGGCCTTGCCGCCCGGCACAGCCGCCTGCGCACCGGCGAACGCGTGGTTGTCGAGGTCGACACCGCGGTAGCCGAAGTCGCAGCTCGCCGTGACGAGCCCGCGGTCGAGGGCCCCCGCCGGCACCTGCTCGGTGACGTCGATCGTGCGCGTCTCTCCCGGCCCGACCCGCACCCCGTCACCGGCGAGGTCGCCCCAGCCGGGCCCGGTGCCCTGCAGGGCGTACGAGGCCCCGAAGCGATCGCATTCGGCCACGATGCCGGTGAGCGGGACCTGGCCGGAGTTGGTCAGCTTCACGGTGACGTGCGCGAGGTCGCCGACGTGGTAGCTGTCCTGGGTGAAGGCCATCGAGGCCGCGAGCTTGCCGTCGAGCGGCGGTGCGCCGCGGACGACCAGGTTCGTGTCCGGCCCGACCTCGACGTTCCGGAACGGGAACAGCCAGCCGCCGATGACGTCGCCACCGAGGGAGTACTTGGCCGCCGGGATCTCGCCGAAGTCGAAGTGCCCGCCCTTGCCGCTCTTGGCCTGGTAGATGAGGGTGTTGTACCGCAGGGTGAGCGTGACGCCGGTCAGCTCCTCGCCGGCGTCGAGCGTGCCGTTGCCGTTCGCATCGCCGTAGACGACGCCGGACGCGTGCCCGGGCGTCTTCTCGAGCTTGAACGGGATGTCGAAGCTGGGGGCCACGCCGTGGCCGTCCTTGTCGTAGACGAAGCCGCGCAGGTTCGCGTGGTCCTGGCTGATGTCCTGGATCTGCCCGACCACCGCCAGGGTGAAGGTCTCGCCCGGCGGCAGCGTCACCCCGCGGTCGCTGCTGAGCGGTCCCCAGCCGTCGGCGAACGGGACCACGAGGTCGTCCGGCTTGCCGATCCACTGGGCGACCCGCAGCTTCTCGGCCGGCACGCTGCGCGGGTTGTGGATCTTGATGGTGAAGTGGACGTCCGCGTTGGTCGGGTACGAGTCCGCGTGCTCGATGGAAACGTCGAGGTCCGGCTGCGGACCGGGATCGTCCTGCGGCTGTGCCGCCGCGGGCTTGTTCTCCGGCTGGGTGGAGCTCGGCACGGAGCTCGGCTCCGGGACCGGTGCCTCCGAGGTGGGCGGCGCTTCGGACGTCGACGGCGCGGTGGCGGTCGGCGTCGGCTCCTCGGCCCCGGCCGGGCCGGCGAACACGCCGGCCAGCAGGGCCGCGGCCGCGACGACGGAGAAGCATCGCGCGAGCGGTCTCGCGGTTCTGGATTTGTTCACGAACAGTCACCCCTGATCAGATCGAAGTCGTACCGGAACGCACCCTCGGTCCACAGTGGACCGAGGGTGCGCTTTCCCGTCAGAACGTGTGCCGGCGCCGGCGGGCGCCGAACAGGAGGCCGCCGCCGAGGGCGAGAGCCAGCAGCGCGAGCGCGCCGAGGCCGATGGCGTCCACACCGGTGCTGGCCAGCCCGGAGGCGCCGCTCTGGCCACCGCCGGAACCACCCGCCGCGGCGGGTGCCGTCGAGGTCGGGGCACCGGCCGTGCAGTCCGCCGGGTCGACCGGCACCGAGGGCAGCGGAGCGTCGCCCTGCTCGGCTTGCACCCGGAGCTCGACCGGGTGGTCCGCCGGACCGTGGACGAAGATCGACCACGGGTTCTCTTCCTTGATCCGCCACCCCGCCGGCGGCAGGAAGAACAGCCGGTATTGCGGCCCGGGCACCACGTCGTGGAACTCGAAGTGCCCCTTCGCATCGGTCGTCTGCTCGGCGGTGACCGGGCAGTGCCGGTCGGACACCAGCACGACCTTGACCCCGGCGATGCCCTGCTTCACCTGCCCCCGGTCGTCGTAGACGGCCACGTCGCCGACCAAGGTCGCCTTGCCCCCGGGCACCGCCGCCTGCGCGCTCGCGACCGGGTGCTCCTCGATGCCGACTTCGCGGTAACCGAAGTCGCAGTCCGCCGTGACGACGCCGGCGTTCCGGGCCGCGTCCGGCACCCGCTCGGCGACGTCGAAGGTCCGCGTCTGGCCGGGAGCGATGGTCACGCCGTCGGCGAAGGTGGCGAGGTCTCCCCACCCGGCGCCGGCCTTCAACGCGGCGTCGGAGCCGTACCGGTCGCACGCGGCCACGATGCCGGTGAGCGGGATCGGGCCGGAGTTGGCCAGCGTCACGGTGAGGTGCGCGAGGTCGCCGGGCTGGTAGCTGTCCTGGGTGAACACCATCGACGCCTTCAGCGCGCCGTTCAGCGGCGGCACCGCGCGGATCAGCAGGTCCTTCGAGCCCGTACCGATCCGGATGCGCTGGAACGGGATCAGCCACTCACCGGCGGGCACGCCACCGAGGTAGTACGTGGCCGACGGGATCTGCCCGAAGTCGATCTTCCCACCCGGACCGCTCGTGGCCTCATACCGGTTTGGGCCGTTGACGTACTGCAGCGCGAGCGGGATTCCGGTCAGCTGCTCGCCGTCGTCGAAGACGCCGTTGCCGTTCCGGTCGCCGTACACCGTGCCGCCCGCGGGCACCGGCACCTGCTTGACCGTCGCCGTGTCCCTGAAGTCGGCGACCCCGCGGCCGTCGCTGTCGAACACGTTCCCCTCGAGGACCACCTCGGCCTGGGCGATGTCCCGGATCTTGCCCGTGGTCTTCAGCACGAAGCTCTTCCCCGGGTCGAGGTCCACGCCCGGCCACGAGAGCTTGCCCCAGCCGTTGTCGTCGGCGTAGACGACCAGGTCGGCCGGCTTGCCGATGTCCTGGCTGACCCGGAGGCCCTTGGCGGGGACGGATCCGGTGTTGGTCAGCGTGAAGGTGAAGGGAACGTCCTCGTCGGACTGGTACAGGTCCTTGTCGAGTTCGGCCGAGGCGGTGATTTTCGCTCGCTCGTCGGCAGCGGCCTGCGGCTGCGCCGCCGCGGGCTTGCTCTCCGGCTCGGTCGCGCTCGGTGCGGAACTCGGCTCGGGAGCCGGCGCTTCCGAGGTGGACGGCGCGGTGGACGACGCTTCGGACGTGGCCGGCGCGGTGGTGGTCGGCGTCGGCTCCTCGGCTCCGGCCGGGCCGGCGAACACGCTGGTCAGCACGGCCGCAGCCGTCAACGCGGCAAAACCGCGCGCGAAAGGTCTCGCGATCCTGGAAATGTTCACGAACAGTCACCCCTGATTACCCGTCGAAAACGCGTGAACCCCCGAACCGCGTGAACACGGGTAACTCTAGCGATGTGAAAGCCGCGTGAGTACCCGTTTGGGTGACGTTTGCAAAACAGCGAAAGGCCCCCGCCGGAAACCCGGCGAGGGCCTTTCGTCGAATCAGCTTCAGCGGAAGTCGCGGCCGAAGTCGTAGTCGTCCAGCGGCACCGCGGCACCGGTACCCGTCCCGAACACGTCCGGGGTGTAGTAGCCGTCGTCGTAGGACGGGATCGCGTACGCCGCGACCCGGGCCTCCTCGGTCGGCTGCACCTGGATGTTGCGGTACTTGTTGATGCCCGTACCGGCCGGGATCAGCTTACCGATGATCACGTTCTCCTTGAGGCCCACGAGCTTGTCCGAGCGGCCGTTGATGGCCGCGTCGGTCAGGACTCGCGTGGTCTCCTGGAACGACGCCGCCGACAGCCACGAGTCCGTGGTGAGCGACGCCTTCGTGATGCCCATCAGCACCGGACGGCCCGAAGCCGGCTCGCCGCCTTCGGCGACCGCGGCCCGGTTCGTCGCCTCGAACTTGGTCCGCTCGGGCAGCTCGCCCGGCAGGAAGTCCGTGGCCCCGGAGTCGATGATCGTCACCCGGCGCAGCATCTGCCGGACGATGACCTCGATGTGCTTGTCGTGGATGGACACACCCTGCGCCCGGTACACCTTCTGGACCTCGTCCACCAAGTGGATCTGCGCCTCGCGCGGCCCCATGACCCGCAGGACCTCGTGCGGGTCCGGCGTGCCCTCGAGCAGCTGCTGGCCGACGTGGACGTGGTCACCGTCGCCCAGCGGGCCGTTCGGGGTGTTCGCGAGCCGCTGACGCTTGGACAGCTTGTCGAAGACGATCTCTTCGCCGCCGTCGTCCGGGATCAGCGTGATCTTCCAGAACCGCTCGCTCTCCTCGATGCGCACGCGGCCATCGACGTCGGCGATCGGCGCCTTGCCCTTCGGGACACGAGCTTCGAAGAGCTCCTGAACACGGGGCAGACCGGTCGTGATGTCGTCACCGGCGACACCACCCTGGTGGAACGTACGCATCGTCAGCTGCGTACCCGGCTCACCGATCGACTGGGCGGCGACGATACCCACCGCCTCGCCAACGTCGACGAGCTGACCGGTCGCCATCGAGCGGCCGTAGCAGGTCGCGCAGATACCGACGGCCGACTCACACGTCAGCACCGAGCGGACCTTGACCTTCGAAATGCCGCTGGAGAGCAGCTTCTCGATGGCCGGGTCGCCCAGGTCGTCGCCGGCGTTCAGCACGACGTTGCCCTTGGCGTCCACCGCGTCCGTCGCGAGGTTCCGCGCGTACACGGAGGTCTCGACGTGCTGGTCGCGCAGGACCTTGCCGTCGCCGATGTCCTCGCCGATCGGCATCATGATGCCGCGGGTGGTGCCGCAGTCGATCTCGCGGACGATGACGTCCTGCGAGACGTCCACCAGACGCCGGGTCAGGTAACCCGAGTCGGCGGTGCGGAGCGCCGTGTCCGCCAGGCCCTTCCGGGCACCGTGCGTCGCGATGAAGTACTCCGCCACCGACAGGCCTTCACGGAAGTTGGCCTTGATCGGACGCGGGATGTACTCACCCTTCGGGTTCGACACCAGGCCACGCATACCGGCCAGGGACCGGACCTGCGTCATGTTACCGGCGGCGCCCGACTTCACGATCATGGCGATCGGGTTGTCGTCCGGCAGCGCCGTCTCCATGATCTTGTGGACCTCTTCGGTGGCCTGCGTCCACACCTTGACGAGCTCGTTGTTGCGCTCGGCGTGCGACAGCTGACCGCGCTGGTAGCGCTTCTCCACCTGGGAGGCCTTGCCCTCGTACTCGTCGAGGATGGCCTTCTTGCCTTCCGGCACCAGGACGTCGGAGATCGCCACCGTGACACCCGACCGGGTCGCCCAGTAGAAACCGGCGTCCTTCAGCTTGTCCAGGGTCTGCGCGACCTGGGTCATCGAGTACCGCTCGGCGAGGTCGTTCACGATCGCGGCCTGCCGCTTCTTCGGCATCGGCTCGTTGATGAACGGGTAGTCCGCCGGCAGCAGCTCGTTGAACAGCACGCGGCCCAGGGTGGTCTCGGCCAGCCACGCCTTGCCCGGCTCCCAGCCCTTCTCCGCGAGCGCCGGCTCGTCGGCCTTGGCCGGCTGCCGGTCGGTGATGCGGATCTTGACCGGGGCGTGCAGGCTCAGCGCCTTGCGGTCGAAGGCCATGATGGCCTCGGCCGGCGACGAGTACGCGTTGCCCGCGCCCTCGGCGTTCTCGTTGAGCCGGGTCAGGTGGAACAGACCCGTGACCATGTCCAGCCGCGGCATGGCGAGCGGACGGCCCGACGCCGGCGACAGGATGTTGTTCGCCGACAGCATCAGGATCCGGGCCTCGGCCTGCGCCTCGGCCGACAGCGGCAGGTGCACCGCCATCTGGTCACCGTCGAAGTCCGCGTTGAACGCCTCGCAGACCAGCGGGTGCAGCTGGATGGCCTTGCCCTCGACCAGCTGCGGCTCGAAGGCCTGGATGCCGAGGCGGTGCAGGGTCGGCGCGCGGTTCAGCATCACCGGGTGGCCGGTGATGACCTCTTCCAGCACGTCCCACACCTGCGGCCGCGAGCGCTCCACCATCCGCTTGGCGGACTTGATGTTCTGCGCGTGGTTCAGGTCGACCAGCCGCTTCATGACGAACGGCTTGAACAGCTCGAGCGCCATGTCCTTCGGCAGACCGCACTGGTGCAGCTTCAGCTGCGGGCCGACGATGATGACCGAACGGCCCGAGTAGTCGACGCGCTTGCCGAGCAGGTTCTGGCGGAACCGGCCCTGCTTGCCCTTGAGCAGGTCGGACAGCGACTTCAGCGGCCGGTTGCCCGGGCCGGTGACCGGACGCCCGCGGCGGCCGTTGTCGAACAGCGCGTCGACGGCCTCCTGCAGCATCCGCTTCTCGTTGTTGACGATGATCTCGGGCGCGCCGAGGTCGATCAGCCGCTTGAGGCGGTTGTTCCGGTTGATCACCCGGCGGTACAGGTCGTTCAGGTCCGACGTCGCGAAGCGGCCACCGTCGAGCTGCACCATCGGGCGCAGGTCCGGCGGGATCACCGGGACGGCGTCGAGCACCATGCCGCGCGGGTCGTTGCCGGTGGCCTGGAAGGCCGCGACGACCTTGAGCCGCTTCAGCGCGCGGAGCTTCTTCTGCCCCTTGCCGTTGCGGATCGTGTCGCGCAGGCTTTCGGCCTCGGCGTTGACGTCGAACTCGGTGGCCAGCTTCTGGATGGCCTCCGCGCCCATGCCGCCGGTGAAGTACTCGCCGTAGCGGTCGACGAGCTCGCGGTAGAGCAGCTCGTCGGCGATCAGCTGGCGGGTGTCGAGCTTCGTGAAGGTCGTCCAGACCTCCTCGAGGCGGTCCAGCTCGCGGCCGGCGCGGTCGCGCAGCTGGCGCATCTCGCGCTCGCCGCCCTCCTTGACCTTGCGGCGGACGTCGGACTTGGCGCCCTCCGCCTCGAGCGCGGCCAGGTCGGCTTCGAGCTTCTGCGCGCGGGCTTCGATGTCCGCGTCACGCTTGGTCTCGAGGTTCTTGCGCTCGACGCCGATCTCGTTCTCGAGGGTCGGCAGGTCGTTGTGGCGCAGCTCCGTGTTCACGCCGGTGATGACGTAAGCAGCGAAGTAGATGATCTTCTCGAGGTCCTTCGGCGCCAGGTCCAGCAGGTAGCCCAGGCGGGACGGAACACCCTTGAAGTACCAGATGTGGGTGACCGGGGCGGCCAGCTCGATGTGGCCCATCCGCTCGCGGCGCACCTTGGCGCGGGTCACCTCGACGCCGCAGCGCTCACAGATGATGCCCTTGAAGCGGACGCGCTTGTACTTGCCGCAGTAGCACTCCCAGTCCCGGGTCGGGCCGAAGATCTTCTCGCAGAAGAGGCCGTCCTTCTCGGGCTTGAGCGTCCGGTAGTTGATGGTCTCCGGCTTCTTGACCTCGCCGTACGACCACTGACGGATGTCGTCGGCCGTGGCGAGACCAATGCGGAGCTCATCGAAGAAGTTGACGTCCAGCACGTCTAGATCCCCTTGGGGTTGTTTCGGCTAGAGGGGTTGGCGGGCGAGCGAGGGGGCCCTGCGGGAGGCCGGTCCCCCTCGCTCAGCTCGCGATCAGTGCACGACGTCGTCCACCGAGGGCGACTCGTTGCGGGACAGGTTGATGCCGAGGTTGGCCGCGGCGCGCTCGAGGTCCTCGTCGTCGGAGTCGCGCATCTCGATCGCCGCACCGTCGCTGGAGAGCACCTCGACGTTGAGGCACAGCGACTGGAGCTCCTTGAGGAGCACCTTGAACGACTCCGGGATGCCCGGCTCGGGGATGTTCTCGCCCTTGACGATGGCCTCGTACACCTTTACGCGGCCGACCACGTCGTCCGACTTGATCGTCAGCAGCTCCTGCAGCGTGTAGGCGGCGCCGTACGCCTGCATCGCCCAGCACTCCATCTCACCGAAGCGCTGGCCACCGAACTGCGCCTTACCACCCAGCGGCTGCTGCGTGATCATCGAGTACGGACCGGTGGAGCGGGCGTGGATCTTGTCGTCGACCAGGTGGTGCAGCTTCAGGATGTACATGTAGCCGACGGACACCGGGTACGGGTACGGCTCGCCGGAGCGGCCGTCGAACAGGTTGGCCTTCCCGTTCTCCTTGACCATCCGCTCGCCGTCGCGGTTCGGCTTCGTGCTGGCGAGCAGCCCGGTGAGCTCCTCCTCCTTCGCGCCGTCGAACACCGGGGTGGCGGTGTTCGTGCCGGGCGCGACGTCACGCAGCTCGGGCGAAAGGTTCTTCGCCCAGTCCGGGTCGCCCTCGATCGTCCAGCCCTGCGAGGCCAGCCAGCCCAGGTGCAGCTCGAGGATCTGGCCGATGTTCATCCGTCGCGGCACACCGTGGGTGTTCAGGATGATGTCGACCGGGGTGCCGTCCTCCATGAACGGCATGTCCTCGACCGGCAGGATCTTGCCGATGACACCCTTGTTGCCGTGCCGGCCGGCGAGCTTGTCGCCCGGCTGGATCTTGCGCTTCTGGGCCACGTAGACGCGGACCAGCTCGTTGACGCCCGGGGGCAGCTCGTCGTCGTCCTCGCGGGAGAACACCCGGATGCCGATGACCTTGCCGGTCTCGCCGTGCGGCACCTTCAGCGAGGTGTCGCGGACTTCGCGGGCCTTCTCGCCGAAGATCGCGCGGAGCAGGCGCTCCTCCGGGGTCAGCTCGGTCTCGCCCTTCGGCGTGACCTTGCCGACCAGGATGTCGCCGTCGCGGACCTCGGCACCGATACGGATGATGCCTCGTTCGTCCAGGTCCGCCAGCACTTCTTCGGAGACGTTCGGGATGTCCCGGGTGATCTCCTCGGCGCCCAGCTTCGTGTCGCGGGCGTCGATCTCGTGCTCCTCGATGTGGATCGACGTCAGCACGTCGTCCTGCACCAGGCGCTCGGAGAGGATGATCGCGTCCTCGTAGTTGTGGCCTTCCCACGGCATGACCGCGACCAGCAGGTTCTTGCCGAGCGCCACCTCACCGTTTTCGGTGGACGGGCCGTCGGCGATGACCTGGCCGGCTTCCACCCGGTCGCCCTCGTTGACGATCGGGCGGTGGTTGAAGCAGGTGCCGTGGTTCGAGCGGCGGAACTTGTAGAGGCTGTAGCTCTTCCGCGTGCCGTCGTCGTGCATGACCGTGATCAGGTCGGCCGAGAGCTCCTCGACCACGCCCGACTGCTCGGCGACCAGCATGTCGCCGGAGTCGATCGCGGCGCGCAGCTCCACGCCGGTGCCGACGTACGGCGCCTGGCTGCGGAGCAGCGGCACGGCCTGACGCTGCATGTTCGCGCCCATCAGCGCGCGGTTCGCGTCGTCGTGCTCGAGGAACGGGATCATCGCCGTCGCGATCGAGACCATCTGCCGCGGCGACACGTCCATGTAGTCGATGTCGAGCGGATCGATCAGCTCGACCTCGCCGCCCTTGCGGCGGGCCATGACCCGGTCTTCGATGAAGGTGCCGTCGTCGGAGATCGGCGCGTTGGCCTGGGCCTTGACGAACCGGTCTTCTTCGTCCGCGGTCAGGTAGTCGATCTGGTCGGTGACCCGGCCCTCGACGACCTTGCGGTACGGCGTCTCGATGAAGCCGAACGGGTTGACCCGCGCGTACGAGCAGAGCGAGCCGATCAGGCCGATGTTCGGGCCTTCCGGCGTCTCGATCGGGCACATCCGGCCGTAGTGCGACGGGTGGACGTCGCGGACCTCCATGCCGGCGCGCTCACGCGACAGACCACCCGGGCCCAGCGCGTTGAGGCGGCGCTTGTGGGTCAGGCCGTCGATCGGGTTCGTCTGCTGCATGAACTGCGACAGCTGCGAGGTGCCGAAGAACTCCTTGATCGCCGCGCCGATCGGGCGGATGTTGATCAGGGTCTGCGGGGTGATCGCCTCGACGTCCTGCGTGGTCATGCGCTCGCGGACGACGCGCTCGGTGCGCGACAGGCCGACCCGGATCTGGTTCTGGATCAGCTCGCCGACGGTGCGGATGCGGCGGTTGCCGAAGTGGTCGATGTCGTCGGTCTCGACCGGGATCTCGGTCCCGTTCGCGGCGGTCATCTTGTCCTCGCCGGCGTGCAGCCGGACCAGGTACTCGATGATCGTGACGATGTCCTCTTCGGTCAGCGTGCCGTTGTCGATCGGGGTCGACAGGCCCAGCTTCTTGTTGACCTTGTACCGGCCGACCTTGGCCAGGTCGTAGCGCTTCGCCTTGAAGAACAGGTTCTCCAGCAGGGTCTGCGCGCTCTCCTTCGTGGGCGGCTCGCCCGGGCGCAGCTTGCGGTAGATGTCGAGCAGCGCCTCGTCGGTGCCGGCGGTGTGGTCCTTCTCGAGGGTCGCCAGCAGCGTCTCCGAGAAGGAGAAGCGCTCGCGGATCGCCTCGGTGGTCCAGCCGAGCGCCTTCAGCAGCACGGTGACCGGCTGGCGGCGCTTGCGGTCGATGCGGACGCCGACGGTGTCGCGCTTGTCGACGTCGAACTCCAGCCAGGCACCCCGGCTCGGGATGACCCGGACGCTGAAGACGTCCTTGTCGGAGGTCTTGTCGATGTCCTTGGAGTAGTAGACGCCCGGCGAGCGGACCAGCTGGGACACCACGACACGCTCGGTGCCGTTGATGACGAAGGTGCCCTTGTCGGTCATCACCGGGAAGTCGCCGAGGAAGACCGTCTGGCTCTTGATCTCACCCGTGTTGTTGTTGACGAACTCCGCCGTGACGAACAGCGGGGCCGCGTACGTCATGTCCTTGTCCTTGCACTCCTCGATCGAGGCCTTGACCTCGTCGAAGCGCGGGGCGGAGAAGGACAGGGACATCGAACCGGAGAAGTCTTCGATCGGGGAGATCTCGTTGAGGACCTCTTCGAGGCCGCCGACCGGGTTCTCTTCACCTTCCTCGACACGGCGCTGGAACCACGCTTCGTCCCCGGTGAACCACTGGAACGACTGGATCTGGACGTCGAGCAGGTTGGGGGTGTTCAGGGGTTCGCGAATCTTTGCGAAGGAAACCCGCTTGGGCGCGCCGGGGATTCCCGTGGCCTCCGAGCGAGATTCAGCCGAGGTGGTCGCAGCAGTGGCCTGGTTCGCGGGAGAGACTGCCAAGATGCGTCCTTCCGGGGACAATGAGCGGTGACGGCCGCCATAGCAACAGCTATGAGCGACTGTCAAGGGTGCCGTGTGCCCACTATCCTAACTACCGGCTCCGGGCAGCCTGAAAGAGGGCAGCGCAAAGAGACAGTCTAGCCCGAACGTCGCGGCCTGTCCAGGGGGCGCTCCCGATGGGGCCCAGCCTGCTTCGCAACGTCTTCAGGTATGCCTCCGGGCGACCCGGTGGTCCCTCCCGCAAGGGCCCCGGTTTCGCCGTTGGGAGTAAGCGTGAACCCACCGGCGCTTCCAGTCAAGATGCCACACGGGGGTCCCGCCGGTTGGCGCAGCGTGGAAGAGGTTCAGCGGAGCGTGAGCGGCCGAATATCATTCCAGCTACCGGCCGGTAACGCCACCTTGGCGGCTCTACCTGGGGTTTCCCGGGGCCGGTGGAGGTATGGCGAAGGCCACCGGGCCGGATGGGGGCCGGGCGTGTCGAAGAACGGGTTTTGCGGATCCGGTGTCCGGGGAGGGCCGGTTCGGGCGCGAGAGAGCGCTTGCGGGCGGCCTGTGAGGGCCTTCCGCCACGACTCGGTGCCGACCGCTCAGAGCCGCCTGGTGGCCCGCCACGCCTCCCGTCAGGCGCACCGGAGCGGCGGCGGGTTCGGACGTCAGGAATGACTCATTCCTGACGTCCGATGCCAGGAATGAGTCATTCACTGCGTCCGGCGACAGCCCCCGCCGCGTCTTGCGAGCTACTTGGTCGGCGAGGGGGAAGCCGGCGCCGAGGAAGGCGCCTGCGACGGGGCCTGCGACGCCGCCGGGACCTTCGGGGCGTTGTAGGTGTCCATGTCGGTGATCTTCCACTTGTCGCCCTGGAGCTGGGCGTTCAGGTGGAGCTGGGCCGTGCCCGCGGTCGTCTTCTTCGTGTCCGTGCGGGTCGAGGTCTGGTCGACGAAGACCATCACCTTCGCCAGGTCGCCGTTGAGCATGATCACCGCCGCGCGCGTCACCTTGCACGTCACGATCATCTTCTGCTGCGGCGCGAGCCGCTTCACCTCGCCCATCAGCGAGTTGTACTTGTTCTTGACGTCGTCGTTGGCGAGCAGGTCGTTCGCCGCGTCCTCGGTCTTCTTGATGTTGTTGAAGTCGTAGGAGAACAGCGCCTCGGCCGCCTTCGACACCGCGTCCTTGACCTGGGCCGTCTTCGCCACGTCCAGCAGCGCCGTGTTGCTCGTCGCCGAGGAGACCTTGACCTCCTCGGACTTGAACCAGAACGCCAGCCCGCCCAGGACCAGCGCGACCAGCACCAGCGCGCCCGCCACCAGGTACGGCTTCGGCACCTTCGGGCCCGCAGCCGCGGCGGACTCGCCCTCGGTGACCGGGACCTCGGACTCCTCGGTCGGCTTCGCGATCCCGGTGTCCCGCTTCTTCCGCCGCGGCGCCGGCCGCTCCGCGACCTCCTCGTCGGCGGCCGGCTCCCCGGTGAGCGCGTCGACCCGGGGCTCGGTCTCGACCGCCGCGAACACCTGCGTGTCCTCGGCCGGCGCGGTGTCGAGCTGCCCGCTGGTGGACTCCACCGGCTCCGGGGCAGGCCGGGGCACCGGGCGCGGCGCCGGCCTCGGCCGCGGCTTGCGCGGCTCGGCGGGCGGGACGGCGGGCTGCTGGCCGGTCCGCTCGGCGGCGGACTCGTCCACCGAGGGCTTGCGCAGGCCGGCCACGCGGGGACGCCGCGACGGCGTCGGGGTGCTGCGCGGCGGCTGGCGGCGGGAGGGGGGCACTACAGGCTCCTTCTGTACTACTGGCCGGCCGCGACGAGCGGGACGCTGTCGATGCCGGACAGCTTCCATTCCTCGCCCACCCGGGTCATCGAGACTTCGAGGCGCAACGGCTTCGCGCTGCTCTTGTCCCCCTGGGTGACGGTCGTGGCGATGGCGGCGAGGAAGCTCGCCTTGCCTTCGTGGTCGTCCAGTTCCTCGACGGCGATGTCCTGGACGTCGGTGGTGACCTTCGTCTTGGCGTCGGAGAGCGCCTTGCGGAACGTCGGCGCCGACTGGTCGATCTGCTGCGACATCTTGTCGTCCGACACCGCCTTCTGCCGGGCGAAGAAGCCGTCGAGGTCGGTGTAGTCGACCTCGGTGTAGGCCTTCAGCGCGTTGGTGCCCGCCTTGACCACGGCCTCGCGCGAGGCCGCCAGCCCGGCGTTGTCGTCGGCCGCGGCCGCCCACCACTGGATCCCGAAGAACGCCGCGGCGATCAGGGCGGCCAGCGCCAGCGCGCCGGCGCCGAGCACCAGGGTCCGCGCGGGGTCCTTCGACGGCGTCGCGGACTCCTCGTCCTCCACCGCCGTGGCGGCCGGCTCCTCCGTGCTCATGACACTCCAGAGTAGGTAACGGTCATCAAATCCACGTCAGGACAGGCCGAGCAGCGAGCCCAGGCTGTTCAGGCTGACGCCGGGGCTGCCGACGATGCCCGGAACGCCCCGGGTGTTCCGCTCCTCGGCCAGCTCTTCGGCCGGCCGGTTCGCGTTGGCCGCGACGTCGCTGTCCGACGGCGCGACCGGCACCCCGCCGTACGGCGCGTTCTGCGCCCCGCGGACGTTGATCGGGCTGCCCTTCGGTTCGGCACAGTACGCGTCTTCCTTCGCCGGCCTCGGGGTCAGGTCGTTGCCGGTGCGGAACTGCGAGTACGGGATGTACCCCTTCGTGCAGGACGGCGGGTTGAACAGGTTGAGCACCAGGCCGAGGTGCGCGGTGCCGTCGCCGGGCGCGACGCTGCTGACCGCGCCGGCCAGCGCCGGGTACGTGACCAGGCCCTGCTCGATCCCGTCGAGCCGGGTCACGGTCAGGTTGGCCGTGGTGAGCAGGTTCGCCGTCAGCGCGCCCAAGCCGGGGCCGGACTCGGCCAGCACCTGGCTGACCTGGGCGGCCACCTGCGGCGTGATGCCGATCAGCTTGCGCAGGTCGCCGTCGGAGTTCTTCAGCGTGCCGGTGAGCTCGTTGAGGCTCTTGCTGAACGACGCGAAGTTCGCCGCCTCGGCGTTCTGCGTGTCCAGCACCTGGCCGCCCGCGTCCAGCAGCTGGATCGTCTGCGGCAGGTACTCCTGCGCGGTCGCGGTGAAGCTGCGCGCGGTGTCCAGCAGCTTCTGCAGGTCGCCGCCGGTGCCGCGGAAGGCGTCGTAGGACTCGTCGACGACCGTGCGCAGCGAGTCGACCGGGACCGACGCGGCGAGCGAGTCGAGGTCGCCGATCAGCCGCTCGGTGCTGACCGGGGTGGTCGTCTTCGCCGCCGGGATCACCGAACCGGCCGCCAGGTACGGGCCCTGGTCCGCCTTGGGCCGCAGGTCGACGTACTGCTCGCCGACCGCCGACCGGTTGGCCACGACGGCGTCGAGGTCCGCCGGCACCTTCGGCGCCGACGGGTCGATGTTCAGGTCGGCCTCGAGCCCGGTCGGGGTGAGCCGCATCTCGCCGACCCGGCCGATGTTATAGCCGCGGTAGGTGACTTCGGCGTTGGTGAAGATGCCGCCCGACTCGCTGAGCTGCAGTTTCACCGTGTAGCCGTCGTTGCCGAACACGCTGCCGAGCCCGGCGAACCGGATCAGCGCGTACACGATCGCGACGACGGAGATGACCGCGAAGGCGATCAGCTGGATCTTCGTCCGGCGGATCAGCATCAGCCCGCACCTCCCGACAGGAGCCCGAAGAGGTTGCCCAGGCCCGGCTTGGACTGGGCGGACTGCTGGCCGGCGCCGGGGATCGGCAGCGGCGGCGGCTGGTTGGCCGGCGTGCCCTGGACCCCGCCGGTCAGCCCGGCCAGCGGCAGCTGCCCGGCCAGCGCGTTCTGCCGGCTGTTGCCCAGGTTGTCGACGATCGTCTTCAGGTTCAGGTCCACCTTCGCGAACAGGTTGAAGTAGTCGCCCTTGACGCCGTTGACGGCCTGGTCGCTGAACGGGAACGTCAGCAGCAGCTGCAGGGCCTGCGGCAGGTCGTTGCCCGCCTCGCCGAGCTTCTGCAGCGTCGGCGTCAGCGCCTTGAGGTCGGCGACGAGGTCCTTCTGCGACTTGTTCACCGTGTCGGTCGCGACGCCGGAGAGGTTGTCCAGCGCCTGCAGCATGGTGACCAGCTGGCCCCGCTGCTGCTCCAGCACGCCGAGCCCGGGCCCGAGGTTGTCGACCGCGCCGACCAGCTTGTCCTTCTGGTCGTTGAGGGTCGAGGAGAGCCGGTTCAGCCCGTCGATGGCCCGGGTGATGTTCTTCGACTGCTTGTCGAGGTTCGTCACCAGCTGGTTCGCGTTGTCCAGCAGCGCCTTGATGTCCGGCTCGCGGCCGGAGGTGGCGTTGTTGAGCTCCTTGGTGATGGTGTTGAGCTGGTCGATCCCCCCGCCGTTGAGCAGCAGGGACAGCGCCCCGAGCAGCTCTTCGACCTCGACGCTGCGGTTCGTGCGGGCCAGCGGGATGGTCGCGTTGTCGGCGAGCTTGCCCCGGGCCTGGTCGTCACCCGGCGAAGCCAGCTCGACGTACTTCTCCCCGAGCAGGCTGGACTGCTTGACGTTGGCGATCGCGTTGGCCGGCAGCTTGATGTCGCCGTTGACCCGCAGCGTGACCAGCGCGTGCCAGCCGTCCTTGGTGAGCCCGACGTTCTCGACCCGGCCGACCGGCACCTCGTCGACCTTCACCCCGGCCTGCGGGGTCAGGTCGAGCACGTCCCGGAACTCGACGTTCACCGTGTACGGGTGGTCGCCGAGGTCGGCGCCCCCGGGCAGCGGCAGGTCGTAGATGCCCTTGAAGGCGCACCCGGAGAGCACCAGCGCGGACGCCGTGGCCAGTGCCCCGACAGTCAGGAGCTTCTTCACTGGCCACCTCCGTAGAGCTGCCCGGCGATGGGCAGGGGCAGCGGCGGCAGCTGGCCGGACTGCAGGGCCTGCACGGTCTGCGCCACGGACGGCAGCGGGATCACCTTGTCGACCACACCGGCGATGCTCTCGCAGGCGTTGCCGAGCACGTCCGGGATGCTGTTGGTGCCGACCTGCTTGAGGAGACGGCAGATCATCACCAGCGGCGGCTGGGTCAGCTCGTTGAGGTTCGGCCGGGCGTCGAGCGTGCCCGCCGCGCCGTTGTAGGTGTTGACCAGGTTGCTCAGGCCGACCGGGGCGACGTCGAGGATCTCGGCGAGCGAGCTGCGCTGGTCGACGAGCACCTTGGTGATGCCGGCCAGCTTGTCCACATTGGACTTGAGCCGGTCGTGGTTGGCGTCGATGAACGCCTGCACCGAGGTCAGCGTGGTGCCCAGCTGCTGCACGGTCGCGGCCAGGTTGTCCTTTTCCGACGCCAGGTAGCCGCTGACGTCGGCCAGCTGGCTCTCGAAGGTGCGCACCTGCTTGTCGGAGTCGGCCAGCGTCTGCGAGAACTTGCCGAGGTTCTCGACCGTGGAGAACAGGTCGTCCTTGTTGCCCGACAGGGTGCCGGCCGCCTGGCCGAGCTTGGTGATCGTGTCGTGCAGGGCCTGGCCGTTGCCGTCGACGTTGGCCGCCGCGGTGTTCAGCAGGTTCGACAGCGACCCGGACTTGTTGGCGCCGTTCGGGCCGAGGGTCTCGCTGACCCGGGCCAGGCTCGAGGCCAGCTGGTCGACCTCCAGGGGCACCTCGGTGCGGTCGAGGCCGATGACCGCGCCGTCGGAGATCCGCGGGCCGCCGGTGTAGGCCGGGGCGAGCTGGACGTACCGGTCGGACACGAGCGAGGGCGCCACGATGAGCGCCTTGGCGTCGGCCGGGACGGCGACCGAGCGGTCGTACTCGAAGTCGACCTTCACCTGGTTGCCCATCGGCGTGATCTTGGTGACCGTGCCCATGTCGACGCCGAGCATCCGCACGCTGTTGCCCTCGTACAGGCCGACGGCCCCGGCGAAGTACGCGGTCAGGTGGTTGCGGCCGGCGTCCTTGAGGGTCCACCAGATCCCGCCGGCGACGACGAGCGCGAGGACGATCGCGATGGTGAAGCCCCGGGTCAGGGCTTGGCCGAAGCGGGTGTCACTCATTTCGTGTAGCACCCCTCTTCGTTGATCGGGCCGAACGACGGCAGCAGCAGGCCGCAGATGTAGTTGTCGAACCAGCGGCCGTTGCCGATGGTGTTGGTGAAGACCCGGATGAAGGGCGCGAACTTCTTGAGGCCCTCGGCCAGGGAGTCCTGGTTGCGCTGCAGCATCGACGTCAGCTGGTCGAGCTGGGTCAGCACCGGGTCGAGCTGCTGGGAGTTGTCGTCGATCAGGCCCTGCAGCTGGGTGGCCAGCTCGCGGGAGCCGTTGAGCAGCGCGGTGATCGCGTCCTCGCGCTTGGCCAGCTCGGCGAGCAGGTCGTTGCCGTCGGTCAGCAGCTTCTGCACCTCGGCGTCGCGGTCGACCAGCGTCTGCGACACCTCGCGCGTGTTGGCCAGCAGGTTCGACAGCTGCTGGTCGCGGGAGGCGATCGTGTCCGACAGCTTCGACAGCCCGGACAGCGCGCCCCGCACGTCCTCCGGGGTGTTGGCGAAGGTCTGCGAGATCGTGTCGAAGCTCTGCGCCAGCTGCTTCGTGTCGATGTTGTCGACGGTCTGGGACAGCCCGCGGAAGGCGTCGAGCACGTCGTAGGGCGCCATCGTGCGGTCCCGCGGGATGCCGGTGCCCGGGTTCAGGGCGTTCTCGCCCTGCGGGTCCAGCGACAGGTACTTCTGCCCGAGCAGCGTCTTGATCTTGATCGCCGCGCTGGTCCGGTCGCCCAGCCAGGCGTCCTTGACCTTGAAGGACACCTTCACCGACGCGCCGTCGAGCTCGATGTCGCTGACCTTGCCGACCTTGACCCCGGCGATCCGGACGTCGTTGTCCTTCTGCAGCCCGGAGGCCTCGCTGAACTCGGCGCTGTAGGTGGTGCCGCCGCCGATCACCGGCAGGTCGTCGGAGTTGAGCGCGGCGGTGAACGCCAGCGCCAGCACGACGATCCCGACCAGCGCGATCGGCACGGGGTTGCGCTTCTGGAACGACTTCATCCCGAGCACCTCGCCCGGTTGGCCGGGATCAACGGGAGGGCCACGTCATTGATCAGGGGCGGCAAGCTGACACTCCCGGAGAACTCGCAGGCGTAGAAGTTGAACCAGGAGCCGTAGTCCGCGGTGCGGGTCAGCGTGCTCACCTTGGTCGGCAGGAACTGGATGAAGTGCTCCAGCTCCGGCTCGTTCTTGTTCAGGGACTGGGTGAGGGTCCCCAGCGCGCTGATGTCGTTCTTCAGCGGCTCGCGCACCTCGCCGAGCAGGCCGGACGTCGTCTCGGCCAGGTTGCCGAGGCTCTCGATCGCGTCGCCGATCGGCTTGCGGTCGGCGGCCAGCCCGGACACCAGCTGCTGCAGCTTCACGATCAGGTCGTTGAGCTGCGGGGTGTGCGCGTTGACCGTGTCGAGCACCGAGTTGAGGTTGTCGATGACCTCGCCGATCACCTGGTCCTTGTCGGCGATCGTGGTGGCCAGCGAGGCCGTGTGCGAGAGCAGGCTCTCCACGGTGCCGCCTTCGCCCTGCAGGACCTGGATGACCTCGTAGGACAGCTTGTTGACGTCCTCGGGGTTGAGCGCGGTGAACAGCGGCTTGAAGCCGTTGAACAGCTCGGTCAGGTCCAGCGCCGGCGTGGTCCGCTCCAGCGGGATGGTGCCGCCGGGGGCCAGGGTCTTGCCGCCGGAGTTCTCGCCCTCGCCGAGGGAGACGTAGCGCTGGCCGACCAGGTTGCGGAACTTGATCTGCGCGGTCACCCCGGCGGGCAGCGTCCGCCCGGCGTCGACTTCGAACTCGACCTCGGCCTGGCGCTTGTCGACGATCTTGACGTCCTTGACCTGCCCGACCCGGACGCCGGCGATGCGGACGTCGTCGTTGGGCAGCAGCAGCGTCGCGTCGGTGAAGCGCGCCTTGTAGGCGTTGGTGCTGGTGGTGTTGATGTTGGCGATGCTGATCCCGAGGATCGTCGTGAACAGCACGGTGACGACCACGAAGATGCCGAGCTTGATCAGCGGCGCGAGCAGGCCCCTCACTTGACCGTCACCTCCGCACCCCGGTACAGCGGGCCGACGAGCAGCGAGCTCCAGCCCGGGACGTCGGCGGCGTTCATGCCCAGCTGCGGGCCGAGCAGGTCGGCCAGGAAGCCCTGCTCCGCCGTCGAGTACGCCAGATCACCCCCGCTGCCGCCGTTGCCGGCCGCGTCGGCCTTGAACTTGGCCGGGTTGAGGCCCTCGCCGACGCTCTTCGGCGCGGCCTGGTGCAGCGTGCCGTCCTTGAACGCGCCGTCCGGCGGCTCGGACGGGAACGGCTTGGGGATGTCCTTGATGTCGTAGCAGCGCGGACCGCGCTTGTCGTCGAACCGAGGCTCTTCCTTGCCGGCCTGGTAGGGCGCGCGCGGCACGATGATCTCGATGGTCGCGTGCAGGCCGGGCTGGTTGGTGCCCTTGCCCAGCGCCTGGTCGATCAGCGGCACGTTCTGTGCCATCTGGGAGATCACGCAGGGGTACTCCGGCGCGTACTTCGCCAGCAGTTCGGCCGTCGGCCGGGCGGTGTCGACGAGGGAGATGATGTTGTCCTTGTTGTTCTGCAGGAACGTCTGCAGGTCCACCGAGGCCTGGGTCAGGCTGCCGTAGAGGTCCGACAGGTGCTGCCGCTCGTCGACCACGGTCCGGGTCGTCGTGCTCAGGTTGTCCAGGCTCTGCACCAGGTCCGGGGCGGCGTCCTTCAGGTGGTCGGAGAACTCCGCGAGCGCCTTGAGGTTGTGCTGCAGCTCCGGCTCGTGCGGGTTCAGCTCGCCGATGTAGGTGCCCAGCTGCGAGAGCGTGTCGCCGAGCTGGTCGCCGCGGCCCTGCAGCGCCGTCGAGATCGCGGTGAGCGTCGCCGAAAGCTTCTGCGGCTGGACCGCCTGCAGCACCGGCATCAGGTGGGAGAACGCCTGCTCCAGCTCGACCGCGTTCGACGTGCGGTCCTGCGGGATGACGTCACCGGTGGAAAGGGTCTTCGCCGAGGGGTCCTTCGGGATCTCCAGCGACACGAACCGCTCGCCGAAGAGCGTCTTGGGCAGGAACCGCGCCGAGACGTTCTCCGGGATCAGCTTCGCCGACTCGGGCTTGAGCGCGAGCGTGAGCTCGGCGCCCTTGTCGGTGGCGACGATGTCCTGGACGGACCCGACGATCAGGCCGCGCACCTTGACGTCGGACTGCTTGATCAGCTGGTTGCCGATCTTGTCGGCCTGCAGCTTGACCGTGACGACCGGCGTGAACGCCTTGTCGTAGAGCGCGATGGACAGCGCCACCCCGCCGACCATCACGGCGATGAGCAGCAGGCCGAGCAGCCTGCGTCGGAGCGTCCTCATCCCGCGATCCTTACCGTGACGTCGGTTCCCCAGATGGCGAACCCGATGAAGAAGTTCATGATCGACACCGTGACGATGGACAGCCGGACGGCCTTGCCGACCGCGACGCCGACACCGGCCGGGCCACCGGTCGCCCGGTACCCGAAGTAGCAGTGCGACAGGATGATCAGGACGCTGAACAGCAGCACCTTGATGAACGAATAGAGCACGTCCTGCGGTGGCAGGAACAGGTCGAAGTAATGGTCGTACGTGCCCGCTGACTGGCCGTAGATGTAGATGACGACCAGTCTCGACGCGAGGTAGGAACTCAGCAGGCCGATGATGTAGAGCGGGATGACCGCGACGAACCCGGCGATGATCCGCGTCGTCACCAGGTACGGCAGGCTCGGCACACCCATGACTTCCAGTGCGTCGATCTCCTCGGAGATCCGCATCGCGCCCAGCTGCGCGGTGAACCCGGCCCCGACGGTGGCGCTCAGGGCGAGGCCGGCGACCAGCGGGGCGATCTCGCGGGTGTTGAAGAACGCGGTCAGGAAGCCGGTGAAGGCCGACGTCCCGATCGAGTTCAGCGCCGAGTAGCCCTGGAGGCCGACGAGGACACCGGTGAACAGCGTCAGGCCGACCATCACGCCGACCGTGCCGCCGATGACGGCGAGGGAGCCGGAGCCGAAGCTCACCTCGGCCAGCAGCCGGAGGACCTCTTTGGTGTAGCGGCGGATGGTCCGCGGGGTCCACAGCAGCGCGCGGCCGTAGAACGACATCTGGTCACCGAGGGTGTCCAGCGTCTGCAGGGGTCGGTTGACGACGCGTTTCGCGCCCTGGAGGAACGTCATGGCGCTAGTCCAGCTTTCCGGGCACGATCTGCAGGTAGATCAGGGTGATCACGAAGTTCACGACGAACAGCAGCAGGAACGTGATGACCACCGACTGGTTCACCGCGTCCCCGACGCCCTTCGGGCCGCCGGAGGGGTTGAGGCCCCGGTAGGACGCGACGACGGCGGCGATGAACCCGAAGATCAGCGCCTTGATCTCACCGACCCACAGGTCGGGAAGCTGCGCGAGGGCGGAGAAGCTCGCCAGGTACGCGCCCGGCGTCCCGCCCTGCAGCACGACGTTGAAGAAGTAGCCGCCGAGCACGCCGATGACGCTGACCATGCCGTTGAGCAGGAGCGCGACCAGCATCATCGCGAGGGTGCGCGGGACGATCAGCCGCTGGACCGCGGAGACGCCGAGCACCTCCATCGCGGCGATCTCTTCGCGGATGGTCCGGGCGCCGATGTCGGCGCAGACGGCCGAGCCGCCCGCGCCCGCCACCAGCAGCGCGGTGACCAGCGGACTGGCCTGCTGCACGGTGGCGAGCACGGAGCCCGCGCCGGTGTAGGACTGCGCGCCCAGCTGGCGGGCGAGCGAGCCGAACTGCAGCGAGATGACGGCGCCGAAGGGGATGGCCACCAGGGCCGTCGGCAGGATCGTCACGCTCGCGATGAACCACGACTGCTGGATGAACTCCCGCAGCTGGAACGGGCGCTGGAACAGGCCGCGGACGATGTCCAGGCCGAGAGCGAACAGGTTCCCGGTCTCGCGGAGCATGCCGATCCCGGGGATCTTCGCCTGTGTTGCGGGAGAGCTCACCTGCCACCTGGCCCGTTGTTCGTCGGTGGCATCCGGTGCGTGCCGGTTCTCGGCGGCTGGCCGCCGCCCGGGATCCGGGCCACCTGGTCGGCGGGCAGCTGCCCGTGGTGCTGGTTCGGGACGCCGTCACCCTGCGGGCGCGCGCCCACCTGCTGCGGCTGCCCGCGGTGCGGCCGCACGCCGTAGCGGCGCTGCTCCTCGGGGCTCAGCGACTCGATGATGCTTTCCTGCGCGGCCGGCGGCAGCCGGTGCATGATCTCCATGACCCGGTCCTTGCGGCGGATGGCACCCATCCGGGTGGCCACGCCCGGCGTGGTCTGCATCTGCGGCGGCACCCCGCTGATGTCCTCGACCCCGCCCGCGTGGTGGCCGGCGTCGAACATCGCCTGCTCGGCGGCCATCTGGGCGGAGTCCTTCTCCTCGGACATGCCGATCGGGCCCTGCATCTTGCCGTTGAGGAACTGCTTGACGACCGGCTCTTCGCTGGTCAGCAGCACCTCGCGCGGGCCGAACATGACCAGTTCCTTGCGGAAGAGCATGCCCAGGTTGTCCGGCACCGTGCGGGCCAGGTTGATGTTGTGCGTGACGATCAGGAAGGTCGCGTCGATCTGCGCGTTGACGTCGAGGAACAGCTGCGAGATGTAGGTGGTGCGGACCGGGTCGAGGCCCGAGTCCGGCTCGTCGACCAGGATGATCTCGGGGTCGAGCACCAGGGCGCGGGCCAGGCCGGCGCGCTTGCGCATACCGCCGGAGATCTCACCGGGCAGCTTCTTGTCGGCGCCGTTCAGACCGGTCATGTCGAGCTTTTCGAGGACGATCCGGCGGATTTCCGTCTCGGATTTCTTCGTGTGCTCGCGCAGCGGGAAGGCGACGTTGTCGTAGAGGTTCATCGAGCCGAACAGGGCGCCGTCCTGGAAGAGGACGCCGAAGAGCTTCCGGATCTCGTAGAGCTTGTGCTCGGAGCAGGTGACGATGTCGACACCGTTGATCACGCAGCGGCCGCGGTCGGGCTTGAGCAGCCCGATCATCGACTTGAGGAAAACCGACTTGCCGGTCCCTGACGGGCCGAGCATGGCCGACACTTCGCCCGGGGGGAGCGTCAACGTGACGTCCCGCCAGATGGTCTGCCTACCGAAGGACTTCGTCAGACCTTCGATGACCACCTCGGCACCCATCGCACCTCCAGGAGCTGTTCCGCGTCATTGCGCCCGCTGCCACACCCTGCCACCCACGCCGGCGGCGAGTGTGGGCCTGTGGCGCCCACGAACCCGCGTCAACCAGGTGCAACGAGCTGAGTGCGAACAGGTTACTCACCAGTTTTCTTTTCTGGCCAGCCCCGGACCCATCGTCACCCCGCCGTGATCGCCAATGGGCAGCACGGTAGCCCATTCGGGGCAACTGCGCAGGTCCGAGCGGCCCCGGAACCACGATTTAGGGACCCCGGGGAGATCCGGACACCGCTCCTAGGGGTTCCCGGAGGCGCCCAGCTCAGGAAGTCGTAGACGCGGAAAGGGCGGACATCCGCAGTGGATGCCCGCCCTTTCGCGAGGTGGAGCGTAGGCGCTTGCGCGCCGGAAATCACTTGATGGAGATCTTGGCGCCCGCGGCCTCGAGCTTCTCCTTGGCGGCCTCGGCGGCCTCCTTGTCGACCTTCTCCAGGAGGGCCTTGGGAGCGGCCTCGACCAGCTCCTTGGCCTCCTTCAGGCCCAGGCCCGAGACGACCTCGCGGACGACCTTGATGACCTGGATCTTCTTGTCGCCGGCGCCCTCGAGGATGACGTCGAACTCGTCCTGCTCCTCGGCGGCGGCGGCCGGGGCGGCACCCGGAGCGGCAGCGGCGACGGCGACCGGCGCGGCGGCGGTGACGTCGAAGGTCTCCTCGAACTCCTTCACGAACTCGGACAGCTCGAGGAGGGTCAGCTCCTTGAAGGCGTCGATCAGCTCGGCGGTGCTCAGCTTCGCCATGATGGCTTCCTCTCAGAAAAAACGAACTAGGCGTTCGGGGTGGGGGTGGTTCAGCTCTCGGCGGGTGCTTCGGCTGCTTCGGTACCGGCGGCGTTGCGCTGCTTCTCCTCCAGCGCGGCAGCCAGGCGGGCGACCTGGGACGCCGGCGCCTGGAACAGCGCGGCGGCCTGGGACAGCTTCGCCTTGAACGCGCCCGCCGCCTTGGCGAGCAGGACCTCACGGCTGTCGAGATCGGCGATCCGGTTGATCTCGTCCACGGACAGCGGCTTGCCGTCCATGTAGCCGCCCTTGATCACAAGCGCGTTGTTGTCCTTCGCGAAGTCGCGAAGCGCCTTGGCGGCGTCGACCGCTTCACCCTCGACGAAGGCGATGGCGGTCGCGCCGACGAACAGGTCCTCGAGACCCTGGATGCCGGCGTCCTCGGCCGCCCGCTTGACCAGGGTGTTCTTCGCGACCCGGTACTTGGCACTGGTGCCGAGAGCGCGGCGCAGCTGGGACAGCTGGGACACGGAGAGGCCGGTGTACTGGGTAACGACGGTGGCCGAGCTGGTGCGGAAGCTCTCCGCGATCTCGGCGACGGCCGCCACCTTGTCGGGCTTCGCCATGGTCGCCTCCTCTCTTGGCTAGTGTTTCCACTGGCTGTTCGAGGAGCCCCTCAGACGACGAAACGCCCTCGCGCAAGCAGGCGCGGGGCGTCTTCGGGCACTCGGGTGCCCGGCCTCGTTCCTCCTGCGCGGGCCGCCCGGCGTGATGCGGGACCTTCGTTCCCCGTGTTGGCGGGGAAAACCAGCGGTCTTCGGTAGAACCGTCATCGAGAATACCTTGTCAAGTCGACATGCCTTCTCCGACCCCCACCTCCGCGGTGGAGTGGGGCATCATGGTCACGTGGCGGAGCAGCGCGATGACGGAAAGCCGGGCTCGGAAATCGAACCGGCGGGCTCGAACGCGCCCGCGCCGCCGGGCGGGGCGCAGCCGCCGGTCGACCCGGCGGAGCTGGAGCAGTTCCGCCAGTTCCAGCAGTTCCAGGACTACCTGCGGTTCACCCAGGCCCAGCAGGGCACCCAGCCGGCACCCCCGCCGGACGCCGGCGTCGTCCAGGCGCCGCCGTCCCAGCCGGCCGCCCAGCCGCCGATGATCCCGCCGGGCTACCAGCTGGTCCCCACCGAGAGCCGTCGCGCTCCGAAGTGGGTGACGTGGCTCGGCAAGAAGGTCCTCGCCTGGGTGCTGGCGCTGGTCATCCTCGGCGTCGCGGGAACCTGGCTGTACAACCACTTCTTCCCGAACGACTCGGGCAAGTCCTCCGCCCAGCTCGCCCAGGAGGGCGGCGGGAAGTACCAGACCAACCACATCCTCTCGACCAGTCCGTACGAAGCCGTCCGCGAGGTCTACGACGCCATCGCGCAGAACCTCGTCCCGCAGGCGTGCGGGCGGATGGACGAGCCGATCCAGCAGAAGTTCGCCCAGGACCTGGGCTACGCGGACTGCCAGGTCGCGGTGCACGAGCTGAACCGCCAGGTCACCAACAAGAACAAGTACGCCGAATCGATGCCCTCGTACGTCTCGGAGCCGATCCCGGGTGACCGGTTCACGATCAGCTCGTGCCAGTTCGGCATCGTCGGCGGCCCGGCGCTGGGCGCGTTCACCGTGGCGAAGGTGCCGAAGGGCCAATGGCTGATCGTCGAGCACACCAACGAGCCGACGCCCTGCCCGGCGCCGACGCCGACGAGCCGCTAGCGCGGGTGCGGAGCGGACAGGAACGAAACCAGGGCCTCCGCGAACGCCGGTGACATCACCGCCGTCATGTGGTCGCCAGGGATCCGCATCAACCGCGCCCCCGCGATCGCCGCCGCCAGTCGCTCCGGCTCGGCTGCCAGCTGGTCCTGCTCGCCCGCCAGCACCAGCGTCGGCACCCCGATCGACGACAGGTCCAGGTGCCCGTCCCCCGAAGCCGAAGCCAGCGCCACCGCCGCCAGCGCGCGCCGGTCGCCGCCCGTGGCGTCGGCCAAGAGGCGGAACGGGACTCCCGATGGCGGGACCAGCGCCGGGTCCTCCGCCAGCAGGGCCGAAGCGATGTCCGCCGGTTTCACCACGCGCAGGTCGACGCCGCCGAAGTCGACGATGCCCGAACCGACGCCGCCCGTGGCCAGGCAGCGGATGCGCTTGTCCGCCGCCGTCGCCGTCAGGGCGATGATCGCGCCCATCGAGTAGCCGACCATCGACACCTCGTCGAGGCGCAGCTCGTCGAGCAACGCCGAGACGTCCCGGGCCATCGCGTCCTCGGTGTAGCGGGACTCGTCGTGCGGCTTTTCGGACCGGCCGTGGCCACGGGCGTCCAGCGAAATCACCGTGAAGCCCGCCGACCGCAGCGCCGCGACGACGCCGGTGGAGATCCAGTTCGCGTTCGTGTCCGCGGCGAAACCGTGCTGCAGCAGGACCGGGCGGTGGGCGCCGTCGCCCTCCCACACCGTGTAGTGCAACCGGAGCCCGTCGAACGACGCGAAAGTCGGCATGTCGTCAATAAGACACGAAGAAAGGGCGCCCCCGCAGCTTGCGGAGACGCCCTTTCTGGTGATCTCAGACTCAGACCGCAGCTTCCTCGGAGAGGAGGTTGCGGGTCCGCAGCGGGTCGACCGGGATGCCCGGGCCCATCGTGGTGGTGAAGGTGACCTTCTTCAGGTAGCGGCCCTTCGCCGACGACGGCTTGGCGCGGAGGATCTCGTCCAGCGCGGCCGCGTAGTTCTCGACCAGCTTCTCGGTGTCGAAGGAAGCCTTGCCGATCACCAGGTGCAGGTTGGCCTGCTTGTCGACGCGGAAGTTGATCTTACCGCCCTTGATGTCCTTCACGGCCTTCTCGACCGCGGGGGTCACCGTGCCGGTCTTCGGGTTCGGCATCAGGCCACGCGGGCCGAGGATGCGGGCGATGCGGCCCACCTTGGCCATCTGGTCCGGCGTCGCGATCGCGGCGTCGAAGTCGAGCCAGCCACCCTGGATGCGCTCGATCAGTTCGTCGGTGCCGACCGCGTCCGCGCCGGCGGCTTCGGCCTCGGCGGCCTTGTCGCCGACGGCGAAGACGATGACGCGGGCGGTCTTACCGGTGCCGTGCGGCAGGTTCACGGTGCCGCGGACCATCTGGTCAGCCTTGCGGGGGTCCACACCGAGACGCATCGCGACCTCGACGGTCGCGTCCATCTTGGTCTTGGACGTCTCCTTCGCCAGCTTCGCGGCCTCGAGCGGCGCGTACAGGCGCGCCTTGTCGATGAGCTCCGCAGCCTGGCGGTAAGCCTTGCTGTGCTTGGGCATGTCTGCTGTTCCTCAATTCAACGGATCAGTGTGGTGACGAGCCAGCCCTGGCTCTCCCACGGGTACTTCAGGAAATCAGGCGTCGACGACCGTGATGCCCATCGAACGAGCAGTGCCGGCGATGATCTTCGCGGCCTGGTCGATGTCGTGCGCGTTGAGGTCGGTCTCCTTGGTCTTGGCGATCTCGCGGACCTGGTCCCAGGTGACCTTGGCGACCTTGGTCTTGTGCGGCTCGCCGGAGCCCTTCTCCACGCCCGCGGCCTTCAGCAGCAGCTTCGCGGCCGGCGGCGTCTTCAGCTTGAAGTCGAACGACCGGTCCTCGTACACGGAGATCTCGACCGGGACGACGTCCCCGCGCTGCGACTCGGTCGCGGCGTTGTAGGCCTTGCAGAACTCCATGATGTTGACGCCGTGCTGACCCAGCGCGGGGCCGACCGGCGGCGCGGGGTTGGCCGCACCCGCCTTGATCTGCAGCTTGATGATCGCCGCAAGCTTCTTCTTCTTGGGTGGCATTTCTTTTCCTGTCCTGTACTACGTTCCCCGCGTACCTGCCGTGGACACGGGGACTGCGGCCGGAACGGCCGGCCGTCAGATCTTGGAGACCTGGTTGAACGACAGCTCGACCGGGGTCTCCCGGCCGAAGATCGACACCAGGACCTTCAGCTTCTGCCCGTCGACGTTGACCTCGGAGATCGTGGCCGGCAGCGTCGCGAACGGGCCGTCCATGACCGTGACCGACTCGCCGACCTCGAAGTCGACCTCGACGGCCGGGCCGCCGAGCGGCGCGGCCGCGGCGGCCTCGCCCTTGCTGGCCTTGGCCGGGGCTTCCTTCTCGACCTGCGGCGCGAGGAACTTCAGCACCTCGTCCACGGTCAGCGGCGACGGCCGCGAGGTGGCGCCGACGAACCCGGTGACACCCGGCGTGTTGCGCACCGCGCTCCACGAGGCGTCGTTGAGGTCCATCCGGACCAGGATGTAGCCGGGCAGCACCTTGCGCTGCACCTGCTTGCGCTGGCCGTTCTTGATCTCGGTGACCTCTTCGGTCGGGACCTCGATCTGGAAGATGTAGTCCTCGACGTCCAGGGTCTGCGTGCGGGTCTCGAGGTTGGTCTTCACCTTGTTCTCGTACCCGGCGTAGGAGTGCACGACGTACCAGTCGCCGGGCGCGGCGAGCAGCTCGGCGCGCAGCTTGGCGACCGGGTCCTCGTCGTCCGCGGCCGGCTCGGCGCCGGTCTCGTCGATCACGTCGTCGGCGGAAGCGTCGTCGTCGCCGGTAGCGGCAGCGTCGTCGTCGACCTCGGAGTCCGACACGTCGACGGGCTCGAGGTGGGCGGACTCTTCGTCACCGAGTGCCGCGTGCACCTGCTCGTCGGAAAGCTCGGTCAGGTCGTGACCGGCTGCTGTGCCGTTGTCGGAGGTCACGTTCCGTCCTCTCAGTTGATCATTGCCGGGGCCCGGGGCCCCATCGGCACCGCGCCGGGGGCGCGTCAGCCGAAGATGTGGCCGATGCCCCACTTGAACAGCAGGTCCAGGCCACTCACCAGGGCCACCATGAACACCACGAAGACCAGCACGACCGCGGTGTAGGTGACCATCTGCTTGCGGTTGGGCCAGATGACCTTGCGCAGTTCCGCCCAGACCTCGCGGATGAAGCGCACCAGCCGCGCGAACACGGAGGCCTTCTTCGGCTTCTGGTCCCGCTTCGGAGTCGGAGCGCCCTTCGCGTCGGGGGCGGTCTTCTCCCCCGACTTCCCGGCCGGGCGGGTCTTGTCGTCCGCACGTGCCGCGGACTTCCCCGCCGGACGAGCGGTCGCACGGCGCTCACGCCGGGCAGCGGCTGTGACGGGACGGGACGGGCTCTCGGGCTTCTGCCCGGTGCCGTCCTGCTCCTGCTCGCCGCCGCTGGCGTCGCTGTCGCTCACGACCACTCCTCCGCTCCACCAGTTCCGTTACGCAGGGGTGACAGGACTTGAACCTGCAACCTGCGGTTTTGGAGACCGCTGCTCTGCCAATTGAGCTACACCCCTGTGGAGCCCCGATCGCTCGGGGCCCCGGTGGACGCATTCCATCGTCCCCACCATCCAGGCGGGGATGACCGTAGTGCGTTCCAAGTCCCGAAGTCTACGGCAAGCCTCGCGGGAGCCCGCAACCGCGCCCCCCGATCGACCACCGCACCCCGGCCGGCCTGCGGAAAACTCCCCGCCGACCTCCTGATCATGCCAGGATGTCCGCCATGACGACCACCCCCCGTCCGGCGGGTGCTCCGCTGCAGCTCGGGCTCGCGCTCCCCCAGTACGGCGCCCTCGCCGACCCCGCTGCCGTGGGGCGCTTCGCGACGGCCGCGGAGGACCTCGGCTTCACCTCGCTCTGGGTGGGCGACCGGATCCTGACGCCGCTCGAGCCGTCGGACCTGTACCCGGGCGGCGGGACGCCGGAGCACCCCTACCCGCGGGAGTTCGAGACCTTCGCCGACCCGTTCACGACGCTGGCGGCCGCGGCCGCGGTGACCCGCACGGCCCGGCTCGGGATGAGCGCGCTGACCGGCCCGGTCTATTCCCCGGTGCTGCTCGCCCGGGCGCTGACCTCGCTCGACCTGGCCAGCTCGGGACGGCTGGACGTCGGTTTCGGGCTCGGCTGGCTCCGCGAGGAGTACTTCGCCACCGGCGTGCCGTGGGAGGGCCGGGGCCAGCGGCTCGAAGACCTGCTCGACGCACTCGACGCGCTGTGGACCGGCGACCCGGCGGAGCACACCGGCCCGCAGTGGCGGATCGCGCCGTCGACGGTGGGCCTGCGTCCGGCGCAGGACCCGCGCCCGCCCGTGCTGCTCGGCGGGTTCTCGCCGCCGGCGCTGGCCCGGGTGGGCCGCCGCGCGGACGGCTGGCTCGCCGGCTGGATGCCGGAGCAGTACCTGACCGGCCTCTGGTCGGTGGCGATCGAAGCGGCGGCGAAGGCCGGACGCGATCCGGGCACCCTGCGCCGCGTGCTGCGGATCAACCCGCGGCCGGGCACCGCCGTCGAGACCGCCGCCGACGTCCTCCCCTGCCTCGACGTGGCTCGCGAGCTGGGCATCACCGAGGTCCTCGTCGACCTGCACTATGTGGCCAAGGACGTCGACCACGCCCTGGAACTGGCCGGGGAACTGATCGCCGGCTGATCCGCGTCCACTGTGACGCAGCTCTCGCGCAGCGGCTCATTGTTCTATTATAGTTAGAATTATGCTCGTTCAGATCGACCCGAGCTCCACCGTCCCGCTCTTCGAACAGGTGGCCGCGTCGCTGCGCCGGTCCCTCGCCGACGGCCACCCGGCCCCCGGGCAGCAGCTGCCGCCCGCCCGGGAACTGGCCGCCGCCCTGGAGATCAACGTCCACACCGTGCTGCGGGCGTACGCGCTGCTCCGCGACGAAGGCCTGATCGACCTGCGGCGACGCCGGGGTGCCGTCGTCATCGGCGGCGCGTCCTCCCGGGCGCGGCTGGCCGAGCTGGCCGAGGACCTGGTCCGCGAGGCGAAGCGCGCGGGCGTCGGCCTCGACGAGCTCACCGGGGTGTTGAAGGAGAAGTACTCATGACGAAGCTGATCCGGGTCCTGCTCGCCACGGCCGCGCTGCCGGGCGCCGCGCTCGCCGCCGCCGGTGCGCTGGAGAACGCGTGGGCGGACCGGCTGCCCGACCCCGTCGCGACGCACTGGGGCAGCGAGCCGAACGGGCACACCCCGCTCGGGGCGTTCACCGGCGTGAGCCTGGGCCTCGGCGCCGTCGCCGTCCTGCTCCTCGCCACGACGGCGGTCACCGCGCTGCGCCGCGGGCGGCCGCTGCCGCGCCCGACCGTCGGGGTGGGCGCCGGGTTCGCCGCCATGCCGGCCGCCGTCCTGCTCACGGTGCTCGTGGCGAACCTCGACGCCCCGGACTGGCAGGCGGCCGGAAGCGGCCTCGGCGTCGTGCCCTTCCTCCTGGGCGCCGCGGCCCTCGGCGTCGTGGCGGCGCGCATCGGCGGCCTGCCGTCGCCGCCGGTCCGGGAGACCCCGGGGCACCGGCCGAGCGTCGGGCTCCGGCCGGGGCAGCGCGCGTTCTGGTCGGGCCGGGCGGTGAACCCGGCGATGCTCTGGGCTCTGGCGCTGATCCCGGTGGCGATCGCCCTCCTGCCCACCGGGCTCCCGTGGCCGACGGCCGTCTGGATCGCCTTCGTCGGCTTCGTCGTCACGGCGCTGACGTACCGGCTGTCGGCGTCCGTGGACGCCAAGGGCGTGACGATCCGCTTCGGCCTCCTCGGCGTCCCCTGGCGGCACCTGGCGCTGGACCGCATCCGCGAAGCGACCACGCGCGAGCTGTCGACCTTCGGCGACGGCGGGCTGGGCCTGCGCTTCAACCCGGTCACCGGCACGACGGCGTACAAGATCCGCGGCGGTCCGGCGCTCGCGCTCTCCCTGGAGAACGGCCGGACGGTGCTGGTCAGCGTGGACGACCCGGAGACCGGCGCCGGGCTGGTCAACGACCTGCTCGCGCAGCGGATCACCCGGATTGACTAGGTCGGCGGCGCGCCGCGTTCGGTAGAAACGAAGAAGTGGCGAAGAAGAGCGGCGGCGGGGGCTGCCTGGTGCTCGTGCTCGTGGTCGGTCTCTTGGCCTTCGGGTACTACAAGTGGCAGCACGGCTCGTCCTCGGCGCCACCCGAGGGGGTGGACACCGGAGGCGGCTCGGGCCGCTACGTCGCCCTCGGGGATTCGTACACGTCGTCGCCGCGGACCGGGCGCCAGGTAGGCGCCCCGGCCGGCTGCGAACGCTCGGACGACAACTACCCGCACCTCGTCTCGGCGAAGCTGAAGCCGGCCCAGTTCGCCGACGTCAGCTGCAGCGGCGCGACGACGGACCACCTGAGCCAGGCGCAGAAGACGGGCAACGGCACGAACCCGCCGCAGCTGGACGCGGTGACGGCCGAGACGACGCTGGTGACGGTGGGCATCGGCGGCAACGACGTCGGCTTCACCGCGTACGCGTCGAGCTGCGCGACCACGCACCAGAACACCTCACCGTGCCGGGATCGCCTGACCGCGGGCGGCCACGACCAGCTGGCCGAGCGCATCGACACGACGGCCCCGAAGGTCGGCGCGCTCCTCGACCGGATCCACGAGCGGGCCCCGAAGGCGAAGGTGGTGGTGGTCGGCTACCCGACGGTGCTGCCGGACGGAACCGGGTGCTGGCCGTCCCTGCCGTTCGGCGCGGGCGACCTCGACTACTTCCGGGGCGCGCTGGGCAAGCTGAACAAGATGCTGGAGGACCAGGCGGACGCCCACCGGGCGGGGTACGCGGACACGGCCGCCCCCGGCAAGGGCCACGACGTCTGCGCGGCGCCGGACAAGCGCTGGGTGGAGGGCCTGCTGCCCGCCGCGCCCGGCCTCCCGTTCCACCCGAACACCCGGGGAGAGCAGGGCATGGCCGACGCGGTCTTGGCGATCCTGAAGCTCCCTTAGCGGGCCCTGGTCAGAGGCGGACCAGGGCCTGCGGCTTCCCCAGCACCGTCTTCCCGTCGAACTTCACCACGAGGTCGATCCGCGCGATGCCGTCGTCCTTGACGTCCGCGACCTTGCCGGTGATCTCCAGCAGCGCACCCTCGGGCGTGTTCGGCACCACGACCGGCCGGGTGAACCGGGCGCTGAAGTCGACCAGCCGGGCCGGGTCGCCGAGCCAGTCCGTGACGACTCGGCCGGCCACCGCCATCGTCAGCATCCCGTGCGCGATCACGTCCGGCAGGCCGACGTCCTTCGCGAACGCCTCGTTCCAGTGGATCGGGTTGAAGTCCAGCGCCGCCCCGGCGTAGCGGACCAGCTGCTCGCGGGTGATCCGGACCTCGAGGGCGGGCAGCTCGTCTCCGGTGTTCACGAAGTCTCCCCTCGAACCACAAGCTGCGCGCGGGTGGTGCAGACCTTCTGGCCGGCGGCGTCGGTGATGTCGGCGCGCAGGTTGATGAAGTCGTTGCCGGCCCGGGCCATGATGCCGTCGATGTGGGTGGTCACCTCGAGCACGTCGCCCGCGTACACCGGGCGCGTGTAGGTGAAGCCCTGGTCGCCGTGCACCATCCGCGAGTAGTCGAGGCCGAGCTCGGGGTCGGTGACGATCGCGTTGATCGAGGCGAGGTTGATGATCGTGAGGAACGTCGGCGGGGCGATCACGTCCGGGTGACCGGCTTCGCGGGCCGCCTCCGGGTCGCGGTAGACCGGGTTCGCGTCGCCGATCGCGTCGGCGAACTCCCGGATCTTCTCCCGGCTCACTTCGTAACTGGTCTGCGGCGGATAGCTCCGCCCGGTGAACGACTGGTCCAAGGGCACGGCGACGAGGCTACCAACAGCGAGAAGCCGCCCTGGTGGTCCAGGGCGGCTTCTTCGAGCTGGTGTGAACGCGCTACGTCAGCGGGTTTCCTTGTGCGTCCGGTGCGTACCGCAGTTCGGGCAGAACTTCTTCATCTCCAGGCGATCCGGGTTGTTGCGCCGGTTCTTCTTGGTGATGTAGTTGCGGTGCTTGCACTCTTCGCACGCCAGCGTGATCTTGGGTCGCACGTCGGTGGCAGCCACAGCGTTTCCTTCTCTCTCAGGTCCCGGGGGCCAGCCCCGTCGTTACCGCGTAGCGGTGGCCGGACTTGAACCGGCGACACAGCGATTATGAGCCGCTTGCTCTGCCAACTGAGCTACACCGCCCTTACATGACCCAAGCCGCGACACGCAGGCGTGACGCGGCTGAGGTCGAGAGCCCCTTTACGGAATCGAACCGTAGACCTTCTCCTTACCATGGAGACGCTCTGCCGACTGAGCTAAAGGGGCCTGGCCTCTCGCGAGGACTTGGAAAGATTAGCAACCCCCGTCACCCGGCCGTGCAACCGGGGTCCCCAAACCGCAAAACCTCAGGTCAGCAGGGTCAAAACCGTCTCCGAGTGCCGCCCCGGCGAGCGTGCGGTGCGGGCCTGCAGCCACGCCTCCAGGCGGTCCTCCGGCAGCGGCCGCGAGATCAGGTAGCCCTGGGCGACGTCACAGCCCATCGCCTCCAGCTGGTCGCGCGCCACGTCCTCCTCGACGCCCTCGGCCACCACCGTCAGCCCGAGCGAGTGCCCCAGCTCGACGATCGACCGCACGACCGCCAGGTCGCCGAGGTCCGTGCCCATGCCGAGGACGAAGCTCTTGTCGATCTTCACCTGGTCGACCGGCAACTGCCGCAGGTAGGCCAGCGACGAGTACCCGGTCCCGAAGTCGTCCACGGCGAGGGTGATGCCCAGCGAGTGCAGCTCGCGCAGGATCGGCAGCGCCTTCTGCGGGTCGGACATCACGCCGGACTCGGTCAGCTCGAACGTCAGCAGCTCGGGCGGGATGCCGTGGTGCTCCAGCTCGCGGGCCACCTTGTTCGGGAAGTCCTCGTCGGCCAGGTTCCGCACCGACAGGTTGACCGCGACCGAGATCCGCAGGCCCTCGTCGAGCCACTTGCGGCAGCGCTTGAGCGCCTCGCCGAGCACGAACCCCGTCAGGACGCCGATCAGGCCCGCCGCCTCGATGGCGGGAACGAACTCGTCCGGGCCGAGCCTGCCGAACTCCGGGTGCACCCAGCGGACCAGCGCCTCGACGCCCTGCACCTGCCGGTTCGGCAGGGTGATCTTCGGCTGGTAGTGCACGCTGACCTGGCCGTCCTCGAGGGACTGCCGGAACTGCGTCACCATCTGGAAGCGGCGCAGGAAGATCTGGCCCATGCTCGGCACGTAGCCGCGGACCTCTTCGCCGCCCTTCGTCGCGCGGACGGCGACGTCCGCCCGCTGCAGCAGGCCTTCGATGTCGACGACGTCGCCCGGTTCCTCCGCGGACGTCGTCGCGTAGCCGATCATCGCGTTCGCCTCGACCGACAGCCGGTCGACCGGGTACGGCGCCGACAGCTCTTCGCGCAGCCGGACCGCCGCCGCGTGGGCGTCTTCCGGCGGGCAGCCGACGAGCAGCGCCGCGAAGGACGCGCCTTCGAGCCGGGCGAGCGGGACGTCGGGGCCGAGCGCGTCACGGATGCGGCGGCCCGCCGCGACGACCATCCGGTCGGCCCACGCGTAGCCGAGCGCGTCGCTGACCGTCGAGAAGACGTCGAGGTCGATCCGCAGCACCACGGCGTTGGCGAAGTCCCGCAGCGGCTCCTTCGCCACCTGCTGGAAGCCCGGCCGGTTGAGGTGCCCGGTCTGCGGGTCGTGGTAGGCGTCGTGGCGCAGCGTCGCCAGCAGGCGCCGGTTGTCCAGCGCCGTCGCGAGGTGGCTGGCCATGGTGCCGAGCAGCTGGACGTCGTACTTGCCGAAGCCGCGCCAGCGGGACAGCCGGTCGTGCGCCTCGACCACGCCGAGCAGCCGGTTCGCGCTGCGCAGCGGGACGACGAGCGCCTCCTGCGCGCCGCGGTCGAGCAGCGCCGCGCGGACGTCGGGGTTGGCCTCGGTGATCCGGAAGTGCCGGACGTGCGCGCCGGGCAGGCGCAGCAGCGGGTCGTCGGCGGCGGGGTCGGCGGCCGGCAGGTCGTCGCCCGCGACCACGACCCGCATGGTGTCCTTCGGTTCCAGCCGGAGCCGCAGCACCACGCGGCCGGCGGCGAGCTGGTCCTTGATGCGCTCGGCGATCGTCGCCCATTCGCGGACGTCGACGCCGCCGACGAGCTCGTCGGCGCGGCTGGCCGGGCGCGCCGCGGCCTGCTGGCCCGAGCGGGCCACCATCAGGCTGACGTCGGAGAGCGCCTCCATGTCCCGCTGCTCGCGCAGCAGGTCGGAGTACGCCCAGTACAGCGCGGTGAGGCCGAGGAAGACGGCGAGCACCAGCGGCCACGCCTGGGGCGTGCTGGAGATGACGAGGTAGCCGGAGAGGCCGACGGAGGCGTTGACGAAGCCGACGACCAGGATCCGCCCGGTGAGCCGGACGGCGGTGCTGACCCGCATGCGGCGCCGCAGCACGCGGACCGCGGCCAGCGCGAGCAGGGTGCTCACCAGCGGCGCGGTCAGGGTGCCGGCCAGCGCCGCGACCCACGGGATCTCGTCGCCGGTCCCGACGGCGTGCTTGACCAGCCCGGCGACCGCGAAGGCACCGGTGATCTCGAGCAGGAAGGCGCCCGCGTTGTAGAGGACGCGCCCGGCGACCTTGCGGGCGAGCAGCGTGCCGATGCCGGCGACCAGGTGCGCGGCCAGCACGACCTCGAACGGCGCGACGAAGAACCCGATGACGAGCGGGATCTCGGTGAAGGAGATCGTCCACGAGATGCCGCTGCGGACGTCGACGTTGATGCCGAGCTGCTCGGCGAGCAGGAAAGCGACCGCGAGCACGGGCCCGACCCACAGCAGCCGGTCGTCCCAGTGGAACGGCAGCCACGAGCCGACCGCGAACGCGGCGACGAGCCCGAGGCTCAGCACGGCGAAGGTGTAGACGCGGAAGCGGCGTTCGTCGGTGCGGGCTTCGGCGGAGACGGGTGGTGCCCCGGAAGCGGCTCCCGGCCCGGGCTGCGCCTGCGCGACGGCGTCACCGTGGGCGTTGGTGTCCGGCATCCGACCTTCCCTCCCGGCTTGTCCACCGGTGCTGATCCGTGACTTCGGGTGTGGACAAGGGCCATACCGTACCCCGTAGGGCGTACCCGTGTCCCTTTCGAGACAGTAGGAGATCACCCCAGGGTTAACAATGCCTCGAACGCGCTGACCTGCGTGGACCAAGGGGTGAAAGGGCAGGTGTCGTAATCGAGGCGGTTCTCCACGCACACGGCGGCGGGTAGCGCTTCAATGGCGTCATGCACAGCGACGTGATTGCCACCGAACACGCGGCGCGGCTCGCGGCGGTGGACTCCCTCCTCCCCGGCTCGACTCCCTTCGAAGCAGCGGAAAACGCGGTGGTGCTGGAGGTCGCGACGGGTGATTCCGCCGCCTCCGCCCTCGCCTCGCGCATCCAGGTCGACCAGGACGCACCCAACGCGCCGTGGCGGGCGCTGACCGAGCACCGCCTCGACCTTCAGCTCGCCGGCCCGCGGCCGGCCGAGGCCCTCGACGCCCTCCTCACCCGATGGGATGAACATCTGCGCGCCGTCGCCGAGCCGGGTGACACGGAGACGGCGGCGATCGTCCCGCGGGCGAGCCGCGACGCCGCCGGAACGCGCGAAATGCTGCACCACGGCTTCGCGCCGCTGCGGGTGATCGCGGTCCGCCCGGCGGAGCGGATGATCCCGGCCGGCCCGCGCGGCACACCCGGCGTCAAGATCCGCCGCGCCGAGCCGGGGGACCTCGACACCGCCGTCGAGCTGGGCCTGGAACTGCACACCTTCGACGCGCAGTACGGCACGGTCAACTTCCGCAAGGGTGTCGAGGACATCATGGCCAAGGACCTCGCGGAGCAGCTGAACCGGCCGGAGCCGCCGCTGTGGATCGCCGAGCTGTACGGCCGTCCGCTCGGCATGGTGAACGTCCAGCACCCCGGCGAGACCGGCTGGATCAGCGACCGCGTCGCCGCGGACCGCGTCGGCTACCTGTCGTCGCTGGCCGTCGCGGAGACGGCGCGGTCGTCCGGCGTCGGCACCGCGCTGGCCGCGCACGCCCACCACGTTCTCGACGAAGAAGGCGCCGACGTCGTCCTGCTGCACCACGCCGCGGCGAACCCGCTCTCGACGCCGTTCTGGTACGCGCAGGGGTACCGCCCGCTGTGGACGTACTGGCAGCGTCGACCGGCTGTTCGGTGAACTACTGGTGGATTACCCGGTCCGGCCGGGGCTTATAGGCTGACCCTCGCCGCCAGCGAGGGGAGCCTGAAGTGACCGACCAGCGGGATTCCGCGCCGAGAGCGCCCGAGGGTGTCGACACCGAGAAGCCGTCCGCGGCCCGGATCTACGACTGGTACCTGGGCGGTACCCAGAACTGGGCCGTGGACCGCGAGTTCGGCCGGCGCATGGAGCAGCAGTGGCCGCTGGTGCGGCCGGGGTCGAAGCAGAACCGCGAGTTCATGAACCGTGCGGTGCGGGCGGCGCTGCGGGCCGGGATCCGCCAGTTCATCGACCTCGGCTCGGGCGTGCCGACGGCCGGGAACGTGCACGAGGTCGTCGAGGCGGAGCTGCCCGAGGACCACGACGCGAAGGTCGTCTACGTCGACTACGAGCCGGTCGCCGTCGCCCACGCGACGCTCATCCTCGAAGAGGGCATGGCGACCGAGTGGGCCGGGATCGTCCAGGCCGACATGCGGGACGCGAAGTCGGTGCTGCGTGCCGAGGAGACGCGGCGGCTCATCGACTTCTCGCAGCCGGTCTGCCTGATCATGGCGGCGGTGCTGCACTTCGTCGGGCCCGACGACGACCCGGAAGGGCTGCTGGCGACGTACCGGGACGCGCTCGCGCCGGGCAGCTGGCTGGCGATTTCGCAGATGAGCGAAGGCGACGGCACCGGCGAAATGCTCGAAGGGCTGCGCTGGTTCGTCGAGCAGTACCGGAAGACGAGCAACCCGGTCTGGCTGCGCAACCGCGAAGAAATCGAGCCGCTCTTCGGCGACTGGCCGCTGCTCGAGCCGGGCATCGTGCACCTGCCGGACTGGCGGCCGGACCGGAAGATCAACGCCCTCGAGGCGGAGGCCCGGCCGTTCGCGTGGTGCGCCGTCGCGGCGAAACCAGGGCGCTGACCTGCGGTTATCGCGATCGCTGTGGGCGAACGCACCATCGGAAACAAACGCACCCATCGGAGAGTTGAGCTAGGCAGACTCAACTACACGAGGAGTGCACATGTCCGACACCCGCCTCCTGCCCGTGCTCCCGCTCGATGACGACGTCGTGCTGCCGGGCATGGTCGTCCCGCTCGACCTGACCGACACCGAGACGCGGGCAGCGGTGGAGTCCGCCCAGGCCAAGACGCCGAGCCAGGCGTCCTTCCCCGGCATCCGGTCCTCCGCGGCCACCAAGGCCGAAGTCCTGATCGTTCCCCGCGTCCACGGCGAGTACGCCGAGTTCGGCACCGTCGCCACGGTCGAGCGCATCGGCCGCGTGCCCGGCGGCAAGGCCGCCGTCCTGCTGCGCGGCACGGCCCGCGCGGTCGTCGGCCGGATCGCCGACGGTCCCGGCGCCGCCCGCTGGGTGCACGCCGAGGACGCCCCCGAGACCACGAACGACCAGACCGCCAAGCTCGCGGCCGAGTACAAGGCCGTCGTCATCTCGATCCTCCAGCAGCGCGGCGGCTGGCAGCTGATCGACGCCGTCCAGCAGGTCGAGGACGCCTCCGCGGTCGCCGACCTGTCCGGCAACGCGCCGTACCTGTCCACCGACCAGAAGCTCGAGCTGCTGTCCACTTTGGACGTCAGCGCCCGGCTCGAGAAGGCCCTCGAGTGGAGCAAGGAGCACCTGGCCGAGCTCGAGGTGACCGACACGATCCGCAAGGACGTCGCCGAGGGCATGGAGAAGCAGCAGAAGGAGTTCCTGCTGCGCCGCCAGCTCGAAGCCATCCGCAAGGAGCTCGGTGAGCTCGACGGCACCGCCGACGAGACGGACTACCGGGCCCGCGTCGAATCCGCCGAGCTGCCGGACGCGGTGAAGAAGGCCGCACTGGCCGAAGTGGACAAACTGGACCGCACGTCCGAGCAGTCCCCCGAAGGCGGCTGGATCCGCACCTGGCTGGACACCGTCCTGGAGCTGCCCTGGAACGAGCGCACCGAGGACGTCTACGACATCGCCGCGGCACGGGCCATTTTGGACGCCGACCACGCGGGCCTGGACGACGTCAAGGAACGCATCATCGAGTACTTGGCCGTGCGCAAGCGCCGTGCGGAATCGGGTCTCGGCCCGGTCGGCGGGCGTCGTTCGGGTGCCGTGCTCGCCCTCGCGGGCCCTCCCGGGGTCGGCAAGACGTCGCTGGGTGAGTCCGTCGCGAAGGCCATGGGCCGCAAGTTCGTCCGGGTCGCACTGGGTGGCATCCGCGACGAGGCGGAGATCCGCGGTCACCGCCGCACGTACGTCGGCGCGCTGCCCGGCCGGATCGTCCGCGCCATCAAGGAAGCCGGCTCGATGAACCCGGTCGTGCTGCTCGACGAGATCGACAAGGTCGGCGCCGACTACCGCGGCGACCCGACCGCGGCGCTGCTCGAAGTGCTGGACCCGGAGCAGAACCACACGTTCCGCGACCACTACCTCGAGGTCGAGCTGGACCTGTCCGACGTCGTCTTCCTGGCCACGGCCAACGCGCTGGAGACCATCCCCGGCCCGCTGCTGGACCGCATGGAGCTCGTCACGCTGGACGGCTACACCGAGCACGAGAAGGTCACCATCGCCCGCGACCACCTGCTCCCCCGCGAGCTGGAGCGCGCCGGCCTGGGCACCGCGGACGTGGTGCTGACGGACGCGGCGTTCAGCCGGATCGCCGCCGAGTACACCCGCGAGGCGGGCGTGCGCGACGCGAACCGGACGATCGCCAAGGTGCTGCGGAAGGTCGCGACCAAGGTGACGCTGGACGAGGTCTCGCTGCCGGTTGTGATCGACGCTGCCGATCTGGACGCCTACCTGGGCCGCCCGCGGCACATCCCGGAGTCGTCGCTGCCGGCGTCGACCCAGCGCACGGCGACCCCGGGCGTGGCGACCGGCCTGGCGGTGACGGGTGCCGGCGGGGACGTCCTGTACATCGAGGCGTCGCTGGCGGACCAGGAGTCCGGCGCGTCCGGGCTGCAGCTGACCGGCCAGCTCGGCGACGTGATGAAGGAGTCGGTGCAGATCGCGCTGTCGTACTTGCGGTCGCACGGCGCGGAGCTGGAGCTGCCGGTGGGTGACCTGCGCAACCGCGGCATCCACGTCCACGTCCCGGCGGGCGCGGTCCCGAAGGACGGCCCGTCGGCCGGCATCACGATGACGACGGCCCTGGCCTCGCTGCTCTCCGGCCGCGTGGTCCGCGCGGACGTGGCGATGACGGGCGAGGTGTCCCTGACCGGGCGCGTCCTGCCGATCGGCGGCGTGAAGCAGAAGCTGTTGGCGGCCCACCGCGCGGGGATGAAGACGGTGATCATCCCCCAGCGCAACGAGCCGGACCTGGACGACGTCCCGGCCGAGGTGCTTTCCCAGCTCGACGTGCACGCGGTGGCCAACGTCCGCGAGGTCCTGGACCTCGCACTGACCCCGGCTTCGACGCCGGTTTCCCAGGCGGCGTAACCCCGAGCGCCGCCGCGGCCGTTTCCCTCTCCCGCAAGGGAAACCGGCCGTTCACGCGAAAAAGGGCTCCGTGGTTCACGGAGCCCTTTTTCGTCGGGTGGCGGGTGAGGGATTCGAACCCCCGTAGGCGTAAGCCAACTGGTTTACAGCCAGTCCCCTTTGGCCACTCGGGTAACCCGCCCAGGCCGGTCTCACCGGCCGGACAGAAGCTTACCCAACGCCCCCGAGCAGGGGTCAACCGGGATACCCGTCGGGTGACAGGGGCTAGGCTGGGTGGCCCCTGACAAGCGAGTACGAGGTGTGAGGACACGTGGCGGATCCCTCTTTCGACGTCGTGAGCAAGGTCGACCGCCAGGAGGTGGACAACGCGCTCAACCAGGCGAGCAAGGAGCTGGGCACGCGGTTCGACTTCCGCGGCACCGGCACGACGATCAACTGGGCCGGCGAGGAGGCGCTCACGATCGAGTCCGAGACCGAGGAGCGCGCGCTGGCCGCGGTCGAGGTGTTCAAGGAGAAGCTGATCAAGCGCAACATCTCGCTGAAGGCCTTCGAAGCCGGCGAGCCGGCGCTGTCGGGCAAGATCTACAAGATCTCCGGCAAGATCCTGCAGGGCATCGCGTCGGACAAGGCGAAGCAGATCGCCAAGTTCATCCGCGACGAAGGCCCCAAGGGCGTCCAAGCCCAGATCCAGGGCGACCAGCTGCGGGTGTCGGGCAAGAAGAAGGACCAGCTGCAGGAGGTCATCGCCCTGCTGAAGGGCAAGGACTTCGAGATCGCGCTGCAGTTCACCAACTACCGGTGACGCCGCCGCGGGCACCCGGTCGCCGGGTGCCCGCTCAGGACGGCGTCACCGTCCAGCCGGCCTCGTAACCCACGACCTGCAGGTACGCCGGACCCTCGACGTCCCGCTCGACCTGCACGTCGCCGATCTGGTTGAGGATCAGGTCGCGGTCGATGATGGACGTCGCCATCACCCAGAGGCCGATGTTGCCGCGGGTTTTCGCCGTGAACTTGATGCGGCTCACGCCCGCCGGGAGCTTCAGCACCGCTTCGCCCTTGCCGGCCGTGTCCTTGCCGCTCTCCGCCATCGGGAGGCTCCGGTGGTCCGAGATCGTCGCCGTCCAGGGGGCGTTCGCGTGGACCGTCACCCGCTTCACCGGGCGGTCCGGCTGCGTGTTCATCCACTTCGTGCCCTTGTAGGCGCCGATGGCGTTGACGAGGCTGTGGTCGCCGCCGTCGGTGTCGACGATCACGTTGGCCGTGCACTTGGGGCAGTCGAACGTGAAGAAGCCCACCTGGTCCGCCGGCCACGTGGTCTGGAACTCGCCGCTTTCCGAGCCCGAGTGCGTCTCCGTCGGCACCTCGCGCGGCACCGGCGGCGCGGTCGACGTGGGCGTCGGCAGGGCGGGCTCGTAGGTCGGCTCCGCGACGATCTCGCCGTAGCCGCTCGACGGCGCGCACGCCGATGCCAGGACCAGGAGCAGCAGCGCGCCGCCCAGCCGGATCTTCATCTTTCCCCCTCGGGACCACCGCGGCCCCTCCGGTGATCTTTCGGCTCCGGCAGCGAGAGCGTTACCCGAACGCGTGAATGCGCCCGGTGACCGTCGCCCGGTCGTGCTGTAATCGCGCGGACACCGCGTGGAGGGGGTCGAGTTGCGCCGTTCGCTGGCCTTCGTGCTGACGCTCGCCGCCGTCGCCTCGCTGCTGACCCCGGCGAGCGCGGCCGAGCGCAAGCAGCTCGTCCCCGGCTTCGGCGCGTACGCGCGCTTGATCCGGCTGGAGCACGGCCGCGGGCGCATCATCGCCACCCTGACCAGCGAAGACGCCGACGGCAAGTTCACACCCGTCCTGGAGAGCACCGACGAAGGCGAGTCGTTCCACGAAATCGGCGCGATCCGCGACCCCGAGGGCCGGTCCGGCATGTGCTGCGGCACCGTCTACGAACTGCCGGTGCGCGTCGGCAGGCTCCGCGCCGGCACGCTGCTGTGGGCCGCCTCCTACCGGCAGGACGCCGGGCCGCTGCGCCGCATCGGGATCCGCGTCTGGGCCAGCAAGGACGGCGGCCGCTCGTGGAGCTTCCTGTCCGAGGCCGCCCGGTCGCACAACATCGACGGCATCTGGGAGCCCGAGTTCACCGTCGACGCCGGCGGCACGCTCTGGCTCCACTTCGCCGACGAGACGCAGGCGCCGAAGTACGCGCAGGTGCTCAACCGGGTCGCCTCGACCGACGGCGTGAACTGGGGCACCAAGCAGCTCACCGTGGCGATCCCGCCGGACCGCGTCCGGCCGGGCATGCCGATCATCCGCCGGCTGCCCGACGGCCGCTACTACTTCGCCTACGAGATCTGCAACTTCCGCGACCGCTACTGCGACCCGTACTTCAAGATCTCCGACGACGGCGCCAACTGGGGCGACCCCGGTGACCCCGGCACCCGCGTCGACACCGCCAACGGCAACTACTTCCAGCACGCGCAGACGATCACGCTGTTCCCCGGCGGCCCGAACGGGGTGCGGATCGTCATGGTCGGGCAGATCTACACCGACGCGAAGGGCGTGCCGCAGCCGCAGAACGGCCAGGTCCTGCTGGCGAACGACGACTTCGGCAGCGGCCACTGGTACGAACTGCCGGCCCCGGTGCACATCAGCGGCATCTGGAACAACTGGTGCCCCAACTACTCCTCGACCCTGCTGCCGGTGGACGACGGCCGGAACGTGCTGGAGATCGCGACCGAGAACAACGCCGGCTGCAAGGCCTACTTCGGCAAGGGACCGGCCTTCTAGGGCCTGTATCGAAGTCGGTCAGAGCCATTCGTCGATGGCTGCGATGTGGATAGTGGCTCACCTATCTCGGCCGCCGACACGCCCAGCACGGTCAACTCCAGCTCAAGCCGCCGGAGACTACTTCGATACAGGCCCTAGCGGCGGCCCGTAGGGTGGGGAGGTCTCAGCAACGCCGAAAGGGAGGCCGTCCATGAAGGGCATCGTGCTGGCCGGAGGCAGCGGGACACGCCTGCACCCGATCACCCAGGCGGTGTCCAAGCAGCTGCTGCCGGTCTACGACAAGCCGATGGTCTACTACCCGATCTCGGTGCTGATGCTGGCCGGGATCCGCGAGATCCTAGTCATCTCCACCCCCACCGACCTGCCGATGTTCCGCAGGCTGCTGGGCAACGGCGACCAGTTCGGCGTCTCGTTCTCCTACGCCGAGCAGCCGAGCCCGAACGGGCTGGCCGAGGCCTTCGTGATCGGCGCGGATTTCATCGGCGACGACGACGTGGCGCTCGTCCTAGGCGACAACATCTTCTACGGCCAGGGCTTCTCCGGCCGCCTGCAGCAGGCCGTGCGCGAACTCGATGGCTGCGTCCTGTTCGGCTACCCGGTCAAGGACCCCCAGCGCTACGGCGTCGGCGAGGTCGACGAGACCGGCAAGCTGATCACCATCGAGGAAAAGCCGCTGAAGCCGCGCTCCAACAAGGCGATCACCGGCCTGTACTTCTACGACAACCAGGTCGTCGACATCGCGGCCGGGCTGAAGCCGTCGGCGCGCGGTGAGCTCGAGATCACCGACGTCAACCTCACGTACGTGCGCCAGGACCGCGCCACGCTGGTCGAGCTCAGCCGCGGGTTCGCCTGGCTCGACACCGGCACGCACGACTCGCTGCTGGAAGCCGGCCAGTTCGTGCAGGTGCTGGAACACCGCACCGGCGTGCGGATCGCCTGCCTCGAGGAAATCGCGCTGCGGATGGGCTTCATCACCGCCTACGAGTGCTACGCGCTGGGCGAAAAGCTCGCGAAGTCCGGTTACGGCGACTACGTGAAGGCCGTCGCCGTGGCGGCGGGGGCGTCGGCCTAGAACGGTCGGCGGGCCATCTCTTCGAGCCGGGCGATGCGGTCGGCGATCGGCGGGTGGGTCGAGAACAGCTTGCTCAGGCCCTCGCCGGGGCGGAACGGGTTCGCGATCATCAGGTGCGACTGCGACACCAGCTGCGGCTCGGCGACCAGCGGCCGCGCCCGCGTCCCGGCGTCCAGCTTCCGCAGCGCCGAGGCCAGGCCCAGCGGGTCGCCGGTCAGTTCGGCGCCGGACGCGTCCGCCTGATACTCCCGCGAGCGGCTGACCCCCATCCGGATGATGGCCGCCGCGATCGGCCCGACGAAGATCAGCAGCAGGCTGAGCAGGGGATTCCCGTCGCGGTTGTTGCCGCCGAAGAACAGCGCGATGTTCGCGAGCACGCTGATCAGGCTGGCCAGCGCGCCCGCCACGCAGGAGATCAGGATGTCGCGGTTGTAGACGTGCGACAGCTCGTGGCCGAGCACGGCCCGCAGCTCGCGCTCGTCGAGCAGGTCGAGGATGCCGGTGGTGCAGCACACGGCCGCGTGCCGGGGGTTGCGGCCGGTCGCGAACGCGTTGGGCGCGACCGTGGGGCTGATGTAGAGCTGCGGCATCGGCTGCCGGGCGACCTGCGCGAGCTCGCGGACGATCCGGTACATCGCGGGCTGCTCGACCTCCGAAACCGGCCGCGCCCGCATCGCGCGCAGGGCCAGCTTGTCGGAGTTGAAGTAGGCGAACGCGTTCATCCCGAGCGCGACGAGCAGGCCGATCACCAGCGCGCCGCGGCCGAAGAGCCCGCTGAGCGCGACGATGATCGCCGACAGCAGGCCGAGCAGCAATGCCGTCTTGAGTCCGTTCTGGTGCCCGTGCACGCGCGCTCGCCTCCGTCCACTCTGGAAGTGGATTACCCAGTCGAAACAACGCGATCGGGGGACGCGAAGTTCCTTCACGTGGCGATGGCGCGGGTTACGCTCGGGCGGGAGTTGATCAGGAGCGGAGGCGCCGATGGGCGGTGCACGGCTACCCCGGCGGACCCTGTTCGCCCTGGTCACCGCGGGTTTCGGCGCGCTCGCCCTTCCCGCGACGGCACGCGCGGCGGACGTCCGGTCGCTCGACGTCGGCGGGGCGCCGGCCGGCGTCGCGGTGAACCCGGTCACCGGCCTCGGGTACATCACCGACGCCCAGGCCGGGACGGTCTCCGCGGTGGATCCCCGCCGCGTGGCGGTCGTCGACGTGATCGACGTCGGCGGCGCGCCCGGCGACGTGGCGGTCGATCCGGAGGCCGGCCGAATCTACGTCGCGAACCCGCCGGCGGGCACCGTGGTGGCGCTGGACAGCCGCACGCACGACCTGGTGAGCGTGATCGGTGCGGGGGCCGGCGCCTCGGCGCTCGCGGTCGACGAGGAGGCCAACCGCGTCTACGCGGCCAGCGGGACCACCGGGACGCTCGCCGTGCTCGACGGCGTGAGCTGCACCCTGGCGGCGCTCGTGCCGGGCCCGAAGCCGGGGTTCGCCGGCATCGGCGTCGACCCCGGGCGCAAGCTGGCTTACTGCGCGAGCGCCGCCACCGACTCGGTCGAGCTGTTCTCGATCGACAGCGGGAAGTTCGTCGCTTCGGTGAAGGTCGGGCGCAACCCGACCGGCGTCGCGGTGCACCACGCGAGCGGCACGGTTTACGTCGCGAACTCCGGCATCCACCACATGTCCATTGTGGACGCATCGACGCACGCCGAGCGCAAGACCGTGTTGCTGCGCAGCGAATCCTCCGCGCTGGCCGTGCACCAGGGCACGAACACGGTGTACACCAACGGCGGCCAGAACGGCCTTTCCCGCGTCGACGGCACGGCGGGCACGCTGAGCGGCGAGCTGTCGCTGGGCGTCAACCCCGGCGAGGTCGCGGTCGACCAGCGCACACGCACGGTGTGGGTCACCGATCCCCTGCACGGCCGGATCTTCCTGGTCCGGGATTTCTGACCCCGCACCTGGGGCCACTCCAGGTATACGGTCGGAAGACATGAAACTCGGACTGCAGATCCCGGACTTCACCTGGCCGAACGGGGCGTCCGCGCTGGGCGCCGACCTGGCCGCCGTCGTCCGCGCCGGCGACCAGGCCGGCTTCGGCTCCATCGCCGTGATGGACCACTTCTTCCAGATCGGCGGCGTCGGCCCGACCGAAAACGACATGCTCGAGGCGTACACGACCCTCGGCTTCATCGCGGCGCACACCGAGCGCGCCAAGCTGCTCACCGTCGTCACCGGCGTCCTCTACCGGCACCCCGGCCTGCTGGCCAAGGCCATCACGACGCTGGACGTGCTCTCCGGCGGCCGCGCGATCCTCGGCATCGGCGCGGGCTGGAACGAGGAGGAGTCGCGCGGGCTCGGCTTCCCGTTCCCCTCCGTGAGCGAGCGGTTCGAACTGCTGGAGGAGAACCTCCAGTACGTGCTGCAGATGTGGGCGGACGGCGATGCGCCGTTCAAGAGCAAGCACTTCGACGCCGCCCGGCTGCTCAACGTGCCGCAGGCGCTGTCGAAGCCGCGGCCGCCGATCATGATCGGGGGCGGCGGCGAGAAGAAGACGCTGAAGCTCGTCGCGAAGTACGCCGACCAGTGCAACCTCTTCAACGGGCCGGAGCTGGAGCGCAAGCTCGACGTGCTGCGGCAGCACTGCGAGAACGAGGGCCGCGACTACGACTCGATCACCAAAACCGTCTACCACATCCTCGACATCGGCGAGAACGGTGAGAAGTCCGGCGAGCTGCTGGCCGAGCTGGAGCGGCTGAACGGCCTGGGCATCCAGGTGGCCCTGGGCATGGTTCCGCACGTCCACCGCCCGGCGATCCTCGAGAAGTTCGCCACCGACGTCATCCCGGCGGCCGAGAAGATCTGACCGGCTTCGAGCCCTCTCCGCCGGGCGGCGGGGAGGGCTCAGCCCTCCTTGGCGACGACCCGGGTCAGCACCGCGATGCCGATCCCGGCCACGGCCACCACGATCCCGGTGACCAGCCAGCCCACCAGCGCGAGCACCACGCCGGTGACCGCGAAGAGGGCGAATTCCAGCAGGAAGCGGGCCGGTTCCGGGAGGCGGCGGCGGGCCCGCGGAGCGAGGAACAGGCCCCAGAGCGCGGCGGCCGCCGCCGGCAGCAGGACCGCATCGGCGATCGCCAGCGCCACCCCGCTTCCGAGCTGGGTGCCGGCCAGGGCCAGGCCACCCAGGAGCATCAGCTCGGTGAGGAACCGGGCCGTCAGCACCACGCCCGTGAACCCGCTCAGCCGGGGTGTGGACTCCGATGTCATCCCGCCAGCCTAGAAGGACGTCCACTGTGGACGTTACGGGTTCGATCGGGTACGGTTCGTGATTCCGGCCACAGTTAGGCTATTCAGGTTGCGGTTCCGAATCGGTCCACCAGCGGCTCACGCGTCGCTGTAACGACCTCCCGGCGCCGGTCGACGTGTTGGGTGCACATCGCGACCGCGAGCCAAGGAGCCTGGTAGATGACCACATGTCGACTCTGCGGTTCGACAAACACGGCCAGTGTCGTCGACCTCGGCGCGACTCCCCCGTGTGAGCGATTTTTGGCGGCGGAGCAGCTCGACGAGCCGGAAGCCACCTTCCCGCTCCACCTGCAGGTCTGCACCGACTGCTGGCTCGCCCAGATCCCGCCGCTGATCGACCCCGACGACACCTTCACCGAGTACGCCTACTTCTCGTCCTTCTCGACGTCGTGGGTCGAGCACGCGAAGCGCTTCGTCGACGGCGCGGTGGAGCGGCTCGGGCTCGGCGAGAAGTCGTTCGTCGTCGAGGTGGCGAGCAACGACGGGTACCTGCTCAAGCACGTGGTCGGGCACGGGATCCGGTGTCTGGGCGTGGAACCTTCGGTGAACGTCGGGCAGGCGGCGCGTGACGCCGGCGTGCCCACGCTGACGGCCTTCCTCTCCGAGGAAACCGGTCTTCGCGTGCGCGAGGAGCACGGGCCGGCCGACCTGGTCGCCGCGAACAACGTCTACGCGCACATCCCCGACGTCCTCGGCTTCACCAAGGGCCTGCGGGCGCTCGTCGCCGACGACGGCTGGGTCTCCATCGAGGTGCAGCACCTGCTCACGCTGATCGAGAAGAACCAGTACGACACGATCTACCACGAGCACTTCCAGTACTACACGGTCGAATCCGCGCGCCGGGCCCTGGCGACCGGCGGCCTGACCGTGGTCGACGTCGAACTGCTGCCGACGCACGGCGGATCGATCCGGCTCTGGGCGCGTCCGGCCGAGGTGGCGGGCGAGCCCAGCGAGCGGATGACCGACGTGCTGGAGCGGGAGAAGTCCGCCGGGCTGCACGAGCTGTCCGGGTACACCGAGTTCGCCGAGCGCGTCACCCGCGTGCGGCTGGACCTGCTGAAGTTCCTCATCGAGGCGCGCAACGATCGCAAGACCGTCGTCGGCTACGGCGCCCCGGGCAAGGGCAACACCCTGCTGAACCACTGCGGCATCCGGACGGACCTGCTGCAGTACACGGTCGACCGCAACCCGTACAAGCACGGCCGGTTCACCCCCGGCACGCGCATCCCGGTGCTGCCGCCGGAACGGATCGACGCGGACCGGCCCGACTACGTGCTCGTCCTCCCGTGGAACCTCCGGGAGGAACTGACCGAACAGCTCTCCCACATCGGGACCTGGGGCGGAAAGCTCGTGTTCCCGATCCCCCACCTGGAAATCGTCGAGGTGCAGTGAAGTGAAGGTCGTCCTCTTCTGCGGTGGTTACGGGATGCGGATGCGCAACGGCGCGGCCGACGACATCCCGAAGCCGATGGCGATGGTCGGTCCGAGACCGCTCATCTGGCACGTGATGCGCTACTACGCGCATTTCGGCCACACCGAATTCATCCTGTGCCTCGGCTACGGCGCGGCGCACATCAAGAACTTCTTCCTGTCGTACGAGGAAACGATTTCGAACGATTTCGTCCTCCGCAACGGCAAGGCCGAACTGCTCTCGACCGACATCGCGGACTGGACGATCACCTTCGTGCAGACCGGGATCGAGTCGCCGATCGGCGAGCGGCTGCGGCGGGTGCGTGAGCACCTCGACGGCGACGAGATGTTCCTCGCGAACTACGCCGACGTCCTGTCCGACGTGCCGCTGCCCGAGATGATCGACCGCTTCGAGAAGTCCGACGCCGGCGCGTCGATGATGGTCGTCCCGCCGCAGTCTTCGTTCCACTGCGTCGAAATGGACGAAGGCGGCATGGTCGGCTCGATCACCGCGGTGAGCGAAATGCCGCTGTGGGAGAACGGCGGCTACTTCGTGCTGCGCCAGGAAGTGTTCGACCACATTCCGGAAAACGGCGACCTGGTCGCCGACGGCTGCGCCGAACTGGCCAAGCGGGGCCGGCTGCTGGCCTACCCGTACCGCGGGTTCTGGAAGCCGACCGACACGGTCAAGGAACGGGCGGCGCTGGACTACGCCTACAGCCACGGCGACCGGCCGTGGGCGCTGTGGGAGAAGCAGCCCGCGGCGAGCATCGCGTGATCGGGCTCCGACCGGGACGGCTCGGCAGCGTCGTCGCCCTCGGCGCCCACTGCGACGACATCGCGATCGGCGCCGGCGGCACGCTGCTCACGCTGTGCCAGTCCCGGCCGGGCCTGCGGGTCGACGCCCTGGTCCTCTCGGGCGGCGGCACGCCCCGCGAGGACGAGGAGCGGGCGGCGCTGGCGGCGTTCTGCCCGGGCGCGGACGTCGAGGTCACGGTGCTCAAGCTGCCGGACGGGCGCTTCCCGGCGCACTGGGAAGAGGCCAAGAACGCCCTGGAAGAGCTGCGGCGGCGGACCGACCCGGACCTCGTCCTGGCGCCGCGCACCGACGACGCGCACCAGGACCACCGCGGGCTGGCGAAGCTGGTGCCGACGACGTTCCGCGACCACCTGGCGCTCGGCTACGAGATCGTCAAGTGGGACGGCGACCTCGGCAGCCCGTCGGTGTACCAGCCGCTGTCCGACGAGCTCGCGGAGGAGAAGGTCCGGCTGCTGCAGGAGCACTACGCGTCGCAGCGGCACCGGCCCTGGTACGACCGCGAGGCGTTCCTCGGCCTGGCGCGGATCCGCGGGATCGAAGCCGCCGCGAAGTACGCCGAAGCGTTTTTCGTCAAGAAACTCACTCTCGATCTGAAGGGCTGAATCCGATGCGGGTGTTGCTGACGGGGCACAAGGGCTACCTGGGGACGGTGATGGCCCCGGTGCTCGCCGCCGCCGGCCACGAAGTCACCGGCCTGGACTCCGGGCTGTTCGAGGACTGCCTGCTCGGGCCCGCGCCCGCCGACCCGGCCGGGCACGTCGTCGACCTGCGGGACGTCACCGCTGAGCACGTCTCCGGGTTCGACGCGGTGATCCACCTGGCCGCGCTGTCGAACGACCCGCTGGGCTCGCTCGCGCCGGAGCTGACCTACGACATCAACCACCACGCGTCGGTGAAGCTCGCGAAGCTGGCGAAGGACGCCGGCGTCAAGCGGTACCTCTACGCGTCGACGTGCTCGGTGTACGGCGCGGGCGGCGACAACCTCGTCGACGAAGACGCGCCGCTGCGGCCGGTGACGCCGTACGCGGAGTCGAAGGTGCGCGTCGAAGCCGACGTCCACGAGCTCGCCGACGACGACTTCACGCCGGTGTACATGCGCAACGCGACCGCGTTCGGCTACTCGCCGCGGCTGCGCGGCGACATCGTGCTGAACAACCTGACCGCGCACGCCCACCTGTCCGGCGAGGTACTGGTGCTCTCGGACGGCACGCCGTGGCGGCCGCTGGTGCACGCCCAGGACATCGCGCGCGCGTTCACGGCGGCCCTGACGGCGCCGAAGGAGGCCGTGCACAACAAGGCCTTCAACATCGGCACCGAGGAGAACAACGTCACGGTCGCCGAGATCGCCCAGGAGGTCGTCGAGGCCGTGCCGGGCTCGACGCTGAACATCACCGGCGAAGCGGGCGCCGACCCGCGCTCCTACCGGGTCGACTTCTCGCGCTTCCGCGCGGCGATCCCCGGCTTCACCTGCGACTGGTCGGTCAAGGACGGCGCCGTCGAGCTCATCGAGGCCTACCGCAAGTTCGGGCTCACCCGGGAGTCGTTCCAGCAGCTGTTCACCCGGCTGGCCTGGCTGAAGAGCGAGGGCGAAGCCGGCCGCGTCGACACCACCCTGCGGCGGAAGTAGTGGCGGCCCCGCAGCTGCGGACTGGGGCGGAACTGCACGCCCTGGTCGAGCGGCTGTACCCGATCTGCCGCAGCATCACCGGCGACGGCGTGCGGCGGACCCTGGACATCATCGGCGAGCACATCGCGCTGGAGCGGCACGAGGTCCCGACCGGGACGGCGGTGCTCGACTGGACGATCCCGCAGGAGTGGAACATCCGGGACGCCTACGTGGCCGCTCCCTCGGGTGAGCGCGTGATCGACTTCCAGGAGCTGAACCTGCACGTCGTCGGGTACAGCGTCCCGGTGCGGCAGCGGATGCCGCTGAGCGAGCTGCGGGAGCACCTGCACACGCTGCCGGACCAGCCGTCGTGGGTGCCCTACCGGACCAGCTACTACGCCCCGGCCTGGGGATTCTGCCTCGCGCAGGAGAAGCTCGACGCGCTGCCGGACGGCGACTACGACGTCGTCATCGACTCGACCCTTTCCGACGGCTCGCTGACCTACGCCGAGCACGTCGTTCCGGGCCGCGTCACCGACGAGGTCATCGTGTCCTGCCACGTGTGCCACCCGTCGCTGGCGAACGACAACCTCGCCGGCGTCGCGGTGGCCATCTCGCTGGCCCAGCAGCTCGCTCTTTCGCAGCCGCACTACACGTACCGGTTCCTGTTCATGCCGGGCACGATCGGCTCGATCACCTGGCTGGCCCGCAACGCTTCCCGGATCGAGAAGGTGCGTCACGGCCTGGTGCTGGCGTGCGCGGGCGACCCGGGATCGTTGACGTACAAGAAGTCCCGCCGCGACGACGCCGAGATCGACCGCGTCATGCAGCACGTGCTTCGCTCGCGGGAACACCGAGTTGTCGACTTCTCGCCGTACGGCTATGACGAGCGCCAGTTCTGCTCGCCGGGCTTCAACCTCGGCGTGGGCTCCCTGACCCGGACGCCGTACGCCGGCTACCCCGAGTACCACACCTCGGCGGACAACCCCGGCTTCGTGTCGCCTGCGGCCATGGAGGACACGCTGGGTGTTTTGAAGGACGCGTTCGGCGTCCTGGACCGCAACCGCCGGTACGTCAACCTCAGCCCGTACGGCGAGCCGCAGCTCGGCAAGCGCGGGCTGTACGACTCGCTCGGCGGCCGCAGCGACGCCAAGCAGGCCCAGATGGCGATGCTGTGGGTGCTCAACCTCTCCGACGGTTCGCACAGCCTGCTCGACATCGCCGAGCGGGCCGGGCTGCCCTTCGACATCGTCGACGTCGCGGCCCGCGCCCTCCACGACGCCGGTCTGGTCAAGGAGTGAGCGACGTGGCCAACCATCGCCGGGTGCCGCGCTCGATCCTCCGGTCGGGCGCGGTGCGCGCGATGGCCGGACGGCTGAGCTGGGGCCTCGGCGACCAGGCTGTGTCCAGCCTGACCAACTTCGCCGTCGGGCTGTACGTGGCCCGCTCGCTCGGCACGTTCGCGTTCGGCATCTTCAGCCTCGCCTGGGTCACCTACGGCGTGGTGCTCAACGTCTCGCGCGGGCTCGCCACCGACCCGCTGATGGTGCGGTTCAGCGCGGTCGCCGAGGATCGCTGGCGCCTCGGGGTCGCCAGCGCCTCCGGCACCGCGATCGGCGTCGGCTGCGTGACGGGGCTGGTCAGCCTGGTGGCCGGGCTGGCCGCGGGCGGCCCGCTCGGCACCGCGTTCGTCGCGCTCGCCGTCGTCATGCCGGGCCTGCTCCTGCAGGACGCCTGGCGCTTCGCGTTCTTCGCACGCGGGCAGGGCAAGAAGGCGTTCGTCAACGACTGCGTGTGGGGCGTGGCCCTGATCCCGGCGCTCTACGTCGCCGCGCAGGTCCACACGGTGGTCGCGTTCGTGCTGGCCTGGGGCCTGTCCGGCGCGGTCGCGGCCCTCTACGGCGGGTTCCAGACGCGGATCCTCCCGCACCCGCGGGAGATGCTCGGCTGGCTCCGGACGCAGCGCGACCTGAGTGTCCGGTACCTCGTCGAGAACGTCAGCAACAGCGGCGCCTCGCAGCTGCGTGCCTACGGCCTCGGCGCCATCGCCGGGATCACCGCCGTCGGCGCGGTCCGCGGCGCCGAGCAGCTCCTCGGCCCGTTCCTGGCCCTGCTCATGGGGCTGTCCCTGGTCACCGTCGCCGAGGGTGCGCGGGTGCTTCAGCGGGCGCCGCACCGGCTGAAGCACTTCTGCGTGATCCTCGGTGGCGGCCAGGCCGCCGCCGCGCTGTGCTGGGGCCTCGGCCTGCTGCTCCTGGTGCCCGACAGTGCCGGCCGCTGGGTGATGGGCTCGGTGTGGGACTCGTCGTCCCCGCTGATCCTCCCGGTGACCCTCGCCGTCGTCGGCGCGAGCTTCACCACGGGCGCGGCCGCCGGCCTGCGCGCCCTCGGCGCCGCTCCCCGCAGTTTGCGGTCCCAGCTGATCGCCTCCCTGTTCTACGTCACCTTCGGCATCGCGGGCGCGTTCCTCGGCGGCGCGGCCGGCTCCGCGTGGGGCGTCGCGACGGCCACCCTCAGTGGATCCGTCGTCTGGTGGTTCCAGCTGCGGGCCGGGCTGCGCGAGTACGTGCCGCCGGGGGCCGACGAGCCCACCGTGGTGTTCGAGCCGATCAAAGAGCCGATCAAGGAATGAGGACTCCATGACCACCGTCCCGCGGCTGAGCCTCGGCCTCCCGGTGTACAACGGCGAGGAGTACCTCGCCGAGTCGCTGGAAGCCCTGCTCGGCCAGACCTACGAAGACTTCGAGCTGATCATCTCGGACAACGCCTCCACCGACGGCACGGACGAGATCTGCCGCCGCTACGCCGAGAAGGACTCGCGGATCCGGTACGTCCGCCAGCCGAAGAACATCGGCGCGACCCCGAACCACAACTTCGTGTTCGACGTCTCGCGCACCGAGCTGTTCAAGTGGGTGTCCCACGACGACCTCTACGCCCGCGACCTGCTCAAGCGGTGCGTCGAGGCCCTCGACGAGCGCCCGGACATCATCCTGGCCCACTGCGACCAGGCGATCATCGACGGCGACGGCCGCATCGTCCAGCGGCTGGAGTACACGCTGAACACGGCGTCCCCGCACGCGCCCGACCGCTTCCGCAGCATCCTGTTTGAACCGGGCGGCGACGACTTCTACGGCGTCATCCGCGCCGACGTCCTCCGCCGCGTCAAGCCGCTCGACAGCTACCACCACGCCGACCGGACGTACTCGGCCGAGATGGCCCTGCACGGCCCGTTCCACCAGGTGCCCGAGCTGCTCTACTTCCGCCGCGACCACCCCGGCCGCGCGGAGCGGGCCAACCCGACCATCCGGAGCCGGTGCGCGAATCTGGACCCGCGGCGCGCGAACCGGCTCCGGAATCCCACCGTCCGCCTGCTCGGCGAGTACGTGTACGGGTTCGCCGACCTGATCCGCCGCGCGCCGATCTCGGCCGCCGACAAGCGGGAGTGCTTCGGCCACCTCGGCGCCTGGCTGACCAGCCGGGTCCGCTCCGGCCACGGCGAGCGCGTCGAGGACCGCGCGCCCACCGCCTCGGACGTCGCCACGGTCAACGAAATCGTGGCCGGCCGGGAAGGCAGGCTCGCGTGAAGCGTGCCCCGCGCGTCGGCGTCTTCGGCCTGCTCGGCTCGGGGAACCTCGGCAACGACGGTTCCCTCGAAGCCGTGCTCGGCTACCTGCGGGCCGAGTACCCGGACGCGAAGCTGAGCGCCCTGGTCGGCGGCCCGGAGATCGTCCGCGAGCGGTACGGCCTCGACACGACGCCGCTGCACTGGAACCAGTCCGAGTACGAGACAGCGTCCGGCCTCCGGTCGATCGTCCTCAAGGGACTCGGCAAGCTGGTCGACATCGGCCGCACGGCCGCCTGGGTCCGCAAGCAGGACGTCGTCATCGTGCCCGGCATGGGTGTCCTCGAAGCGACGCTGCCGCTGCGTCCCTGGGGTTTCCCGTATTCGCTCTTCCTCCTTTCCGCCACCGGGCGCCTCTTCGGCACCAAGGTGGCGCTCGTCTGCGTCGGCGCCAACGAGATCAGCGCCCGGGCGACGCGGACGCTGGTCCGCTGGTCCGGCCGGCTCGCCGCGTACCGCTCCTACCGGGACGACATCTCGCGTGACGCCATGCGTGCCATGGGCGTCGACACGAGTGCGGACCAGGTCTACCCCGACCTCGCGTTCTCCCTCCCCACTCCGGCCGCCGGCGGCAAGCCCGGCACGGTCGGCGTCGGTGTGATGGCCTACTACGGCGGCAACGACGACCGTGCCGACGCCGACCGCATCTACCGCCACTACGTGGACACGATGAACCGTTTCGTCGCCTGGCTCGTTGCTCAGGACAGACCCGTCCGGCTGTTCATCGGCGACCGGATCGACCGGCAGGTCGTCGACGAGATCATCGAGAAGACCGCTTCCCCGCTGGTGACGGCGGCTCCGGCGGAGACCCTGGACGAGCTGATGCACGAGATGGCCGCGGTGGACAGCGTGGTGGCCACGCGCTACCACAACGTGCTCTGCGCCCTGAAGGTCGCGAAACCGACCGTGGCGATCGGCTACGCACCGAAGAACGACGTCCTCATGGCGGAGATGGGCCTCGAGGGCTTCACCCAGCGGGCGAAGACCGTCGGGTTCGACCGGCTCGTCGAACAATTCACCGAACTGGAGAACCGTTCGGCGGAACTTCGCCAGACGCTCCTGGAACGGAACGAGATGAACGCGCAACGGCTCAAGGACCAGTTCGCTGCCCTTTCGGCGGCCCTCTTCGGGGGTGGGCGATGAAGGCCGTTCCGGTGCCCGAGATCGACGGTGCGTATCTGTTCGAACCCACCCCGCACGCGGACCGGCGGGGGTTCTTCAGCCGGACATTCGACCGCGACGTCGTCGCGTCGGTCGGCATCGACCCGGACGGCTTCGTCCAGGACAGTCTTTCCCGGTCCCGCAAGGGGGTCATCCGCGGGATGCACCTGCGCGGCGGGGCCGGCGAGGCGAAGCTGGTGCGGTGTTCGCACGGCGCCATCTTCGACGTCGTGGTGGATCTCCGACCGGATTCGCCGACATACCGGAATGTGAAAACCTTCGAACTTTCCGGCGATACCCAGGTTTCGCTGTACATCCCGGCGGGGTGCGCGCACGGATTCCAGTCACTCACCGATCCCTCTGACGTTTCGTACCGTATCGATCGGGCACACGATCCTGAAGAGGACATTACGATTTCGTACAAAGACCCTGAATTGGACATTTCGTGGCCACTGTCGGTCACAATGGTCAGTGACCGGGACGAACGGGCGCCCTCTCTCGGAGAGGCGTTGAAACCAACGAGGTGAGCCACGACATGGGAACGAACCTGCCCCGCTCCACGAAGGCGGACGAGCGGCTGCACCGGGTCATCCCCGGCGGTGCGCACACCTACGCCAAGGGCTCGGACCAGTATCCCGCGGGGATGGCCCCGGTCATCTCGCACGGCCGCGGCGGCCACGTCTGGGACGTCGACGGCAACGAGTACATCGAGTACGGCGCCGGGCTGAGAGCGGTCAGCCTCGGCCACGCCCACCCGCGAGTCCTCGAAGCGGTGCGCGGCGAGCTCGACAAGGGCAGCAACTTCATCCGGCCGTCGATCATCGAGGCCGAGGCCGCCGAGCGGTTCCTCGAGAACGTCCCGACGGCCGAGATGGTGAAGTTCACCAAGAACGGCTCGGACGCGACGACCGCCGCCGTCCGGCTGGCCAGGGCCGCCACCGGCCGCAAGCTCGTCGCCAAGTGCGCCGACCACGCCTTCTTCTCCACCGACGACTGGTTCATCGGCACCACGCCGATGAACGCCGGCATCCCGGACGAGACAACGGAAGCGACGGTGTCCTTCCCGTACGGCGACCTGCAGGCCGCGGAGGAGCTGCTGCAGCGCCACGAGGGCGAGATCGCGTGCATGATCCTGGAGGCGGCCGCGGCGGTGGAACCACCGCCGGGGTACCTGCAGGGCCTGCGCGAGCTCACCACCCGGCACGGCGTCGTCCTGATCTTCGACGAGATGATCACCGGCTTCCGGTGGTCGGCCCACGGCGCGCAGGGCCTCTACGGCGTCACGCCCGACCTCTCGACGTTCGGCAAGGCCCTCGGCAACGGCTTCGCGGTGTCGGCGCTGGCGGGCAAGCGTGAGCTGATGGAGATCGGTGGCCTGCGCACCGATCGCGAGCGGGTGTTCCTGCTCTCGACCACGCACGGCGCGGAGACCCACTCGCTGGCCGCCGCGATGGCGGTCATGGACGTCTACCGCGACGAAGACGTCATCGGCCGCCTGCACGCCCTCGGCGACCGGCTCGCCGCCGGCGTCCGCGAGGTGGCGGCCGGGATCGGCGTCGAGGACCACGTGGTCGTCCGCGGCCGGGCCAGCAACCTGGTCTTCGGCACGCTCGACGAGCAGGGCAGGCCGTCCCAGCCGTACCGGACGCTGTTCCTGCGCGAGCTGATCGGCGGCGGGGTGCTCGGACCGTCCTTCGTGGTCAGTGCCGCGCTCACCGAAGCGGACATCGACAAGACCATCGACGTCGTCGCTCAGGCCTGCACGGTCTACCGGAAGGCCCTCGACGCGAACGACCCGGCGCCGTGGATGGGCGGGCGCCCGGTGCAGCCCGTGTTCCGCAAATACGCCTGATCCCTCCGCGATCGGGCCGGATTCACCCGTTGGGTCCGATGAGGACACTTGAGGGTGACTGTTTTCCGGCCCGATCGTGCGTAACTTCCTGCCATGGGCAGATCTCGTGCGGTACTCGTCGCTGCTTGCTCGCTCCTGATCGCCGTGGCGTGCCCGGCTGTCGCGGGCGCCGCCGACGGGCCCGGACCGGTGTGCGGCCACCAACCGGCCGCGTACGAGCAACCACCGTCCGGAGCCGTCACCGTCGACCCGGCCGTCGACGGTGACCTGGCGGCCAAGACGGCGGCGCACCCGCCCGGCACGACGTTCTGGCTCCGGCCCGGCACCCACACGCTCGGCAAGGACGAGTTCGGCCAGGTCGTCCCCAAGGACGGCGACGTGTACCTCGGCGCGCCGGGCGCGGTCGTCGACGGCCGCGGGATCAACCGCGCGGCCTTCACCCAGCGGGCCCGCAACGTCGAGATCCGCGGCCTCACCGTCCGCGGGTTCGCCGCGCTGCAGGACCAGGGCGTGGTCAACCACGACTCCGGCGACGGCTGGCTCATCGAGAACACCACCATCGAGGACAACGCGGGCGCCGGGCTGATGGCCGGCGCCGGCCAGGTCGTGCGGCACAGCTGCCTGCGCGACAACGGCCAGTACGGGCTCAACGCCTACCAGGCGGGCGACGGCATCACCGGGCTCGTGCTGGAGGGGAACGAGATCACCGGCAACAACACCGGCGACTGGGAGGCCAAGGTGCCGGGCTGCGGGTGCAGCGGCGGCGCCAAGTTCTGGGCGGTGAACGGGGCCGACATCCGCGGCAACTGGGTCCACGGCAACCACGGCGCCGGGCTCTGGGCCGACACGAACAACAACGACTTCCTGGTCGAGGACAACCTGTTCGAGGCCAACGACGCCGAGGCGCTGTTCTACGAGACCAGCTACAACCTGGTGCTGCGCGGCAACACGTTCCGCCGCAACACCCTGGTCCAGGGCCGGGTGTTCGCGGCGCGCGGGGACAACTTCCCGGCGGCGACGGTGTACCTGTCGGAGTCGGGCGGCGATCCGCGCGTGCGGGCCCGGACGTCGGCCGTCGACATCAGCGGCAACACGTTCGAGGACAACTGGGCCGGGATCACGCTGTGGGAGAACGCCGACCGCTTCTGCAACAGCCCGGCGAACACCTCGACGGGCTATTGCACCAAAGTGGCGGCAAAGTCTTCGTGCACGACGGGCACGATCGAGAAGGCCCCGGCCTACGACGACTGCCGCTGGAAGACGCAGCGGGTGGAGATCCACGGGAACACCTTCCGCTTCGACGCGGGCCGCGTCGGCTGCACGAGCCTGTGCGGGCGGATGGCCGTGCTGTCGAACTTCGGGACGTTCCCGGACTGGTCGCCCTACAAGGGAACGGTGATCGAAGAGGCCATCACCTTCCGCCAGGCCAACCGGTGGCACGACAACTCGTACTCCGGGCCGTGGACTTTCGTGGCGCATGACACCTCCAAGACGGTCGACGCTGCGGGCTGGCAGGCAAAGCCCTACTCGCAGGATCAGTGCTCTTCGTTCACCGGCGGACCCGCCGGCTGCTGATCACGAGCTTGCCGACGGCCTCCGACAATTTCCACCGCCGTTTCCGCCGGCTGCGCCGATTTCCTTTGCACCACAAGGAAAAAGTCGCGAACGGAGAATTTCGGCAGTCCGTTCACCCGGTTCAGCGACTGTCGTTCGCACGGGTGTTCGGTACCGTCGAAGACATGACCGCTCCGACGACCTCGTCCCTCCACTGTGGACGCATTGCTCAGACCATGGTGAACCGTGTGCTCGGCTCACCCCGAAGACGCCCGGCGGGCAACCGCCGATTGCAGAGGACAAGGAGAAGATCCTGGGCCGCCCCGATGAGCGGCGTACCGGTCCCGTACGACCAGTCGAGATCATCGGCCTGCAGGGCAACACCGGCGAGATCGGTGCCGAAGTACTTGACCTGCTTCGGTTTCATCGCGGCGAAGATGGCTTCCAGGCGTTCGAGCGGCACCCGGCGGTCCAGCTGGAGGGCCGTCGTGATGTCCAGGCCGTGGATGACATCGTGGCTCAGAGCGCCCTCGGCGCCCCCGCCCGGCGGCCGCCACTGGTGGTCGGCGTTGTCCCGCAGCGAGGCGATCAGCGCTTCGCGGGAGAGCTCGGCGGCCTCGCGGCGGGCGACGCGGTCGGCCATGGCGTTGAAGCGCCCGCCGGACTTGGCGAGTTCCCACACGAACCGCCCGGTGGAGAGCCGGAAGGGCATGGTCATGTGGGCCACGACCTCGGCCACGCCCCAGCCGGCGCACAGGGTGGGCGCGCCCCACGCGGCCGACGGCAGTTCGCCGAGCAGCGCGGCCAGTTCCCGCCGCTCGGCGGCGATCAGATCTTGGATCACGGGGATCTCCTTCACAGGTAGGTCCCCCACCGACGAACGGGCCCCGCCGAAACCGACACACCACCCGGGAACTGATCCCCGGCCAAGTCCGGCAGCGAGCGATCACTCCCCAGGCCGACCGGCCGCCCCGGCGAGCAGCCTCCACCCGGTCCGGTCACCCACTCAGGACATCCCCCAGCGAGCGTCCTCAGAGCCGGTCAGCCACCCGATCCAGCACCCAAGCAGTCCCCGGAACCGCGGCCAGCGCAGCGCAGAACCCGCCGAGAGCGTCCGTCGGGTAGTGCGCCCCCAACGCCACCTCAGCCCACCCCATCGCCACCCCGGCCACCAACGCCAACCCCAACGAGAGCGCGACCCCGGCCGCGCGCCCCAGCCCCATCCGCTCGGTGAGCAACAGCCCGATGACCAGCGCGAGGGCCGTCGCCATGGCCGTGTGCCCACTCGGGTACGACAGGAACTCGCCGTGGATGGTGCGGCCGACCACCGGCTTCAGCACGGTCGTCACCGCCACCGTCACCACGACACCGGCCACCGTCAGCACGGCCGTCCGGACCTGGCGGAGCAGCCAGCACACCCCCGAAAGGAGCGCGATCAGGATCACCGACCCCACCGGCTCGCCACCGAAGTCGAAGACCAGGGCGACGTGCCGCCACGGTGGCCGGACCCCGTCGATCGAAGGAAGGAGGGCCGCGTCGATGCCGGTCAGGCCCGAGTCGCGGAAGTGCAGGATGCCCAGCGCGACGAGCACCGCCGTCGCCAGGGCGGCGGACATCGCCAGCGGGGCGCGCAGCACGGCCGGCAGGGCCGCGGGCGCCGTCCGGACCAGCTGCCTCACGCCTCGATCGCCGCCTCGTACCCGGCGATCAGGCGGTCCAGGCCGACCGCGGGGGTGAAGTCCTTCTCGTACCGGACGCGGGCCGCGTCGCCCATGTCGCCGTTGCGGTCGCCGATGACCGCGCGCAGGCGATCGGCGAGCGAGGCTGCGTCGTTCGGTGCGTGCAGGAGACCCGTGACACCGTCGTCGACCAGCTCGGGGAACGCGCCGTGCGCCGCCGCGACCGTCGGCACACCGGCGGCCATCGCCTCGACCACCACCAGGCCGAAGGCCTCGAGCCACGTCGACGGCGCGACCACCGCGACCGCGTCGGCGGTCAGCGCGCGGCATTCCGCCTTGTTCTGCAGGCCGACGTACGAGACGTCGGGCCGGTCGGCTGCCCAGGCCGCCACCTCGTCCTGCATCGGGCCGGTGCCCGCGATGACCAGCGGCACCCCGAGGGCGCCGTCGAGACGCTCCCAGGCCCGCATCAGCAGGCCCACGCCCTTTTCCTCGGTGACGCGGCCGAGGAACAGCACGTGCCGGCCGGCGCCGGTGCGGCGGACGCCGGGGTCGGTGACGAAATTGTGCTTCACCACCATCCGCTCGCCGGGCATCCCGGCCGACACCAGGAGGTCACGTTGGGCCGCCGAAATGCAGAAGAACCGGGACACGCCCGTCCACCACCGGCGCCGGTTCGCGACCATGCTCGCCGCCATCGGGAGCGTGGCCGCGCTCGAACCGCGGTAGCAGCCGTGCTTCACCGCCGGCAGCGGTGAGCCGCCGACGCACTCGGTGCAGATGCGGCCGTCGCGGTGGAGCGTGCCGGGTGGGCAGACCATCGTGTAGTTGTGCAGCGTCGCGACCGCGGGCACCCCCGCGTCCGCGCACGCGGCGACCACCGACGGCGAGAGCAGCGGGAACGTGTTGTGGATGTGCACGACGTCCGGGCGCGAGGCTCGCAGCCGGGCGGCGAGCTCCTTCCGCACCGCCGGGTTCCACGGCACCATCAGCGGCACCGCGGCCTTGCGGGGCAGCGGCATCGCCGCGATGTCGTCGCTGCGGCGTTCGAACAACGACACCTGGTGGCCGCCCTCGGCGAGCAGGGTCACCTCGGCGTCGACGACGTTGTTCTCGCCGCTCGGCTGCTCGGACCGGTAGCGGTTGTGCACCACGAGCACCTTCACGCGCCTGCACCTCGCACGTCTGCCCCCTTCGCCGGGATGAATGCCTGTTCGTCGGACTGCGGCACCCCGCGGACCAGCAGCGACGCGGCGACCGCCAGGTGGAGCAGGTACGGCGACGCGTCGCCGAGCCCCGCTTCGGTGTAGGAGGCCGAAATGCAATAGGTGATCAGGAAGATCGCGCACGCGCGAGCCAGCGACGGTGGCCGCAGCACGGCCACCACGACCAACGTGAGGAGGAATCCCGCCACCAGCGCGATCCCGACGAAACCCTGCTCGTGGTAGATCGCGAGCCAGCTGTTGTCGATCGGGAGGCCGTCGTAGGACTTGTCCGTCAGCCCGACCCCGAAGATGTACTCCGCCGTCGATCGCGGGGCCTCCAGCAGGGCGTCCCACACCTTCGCGCGGCCGGTCAGGCTGGAGAAATTGTCCGCGCTCTGGCCGCGGAGGAACCACGTCTGCAGCGCGCCCGCGAGCACCACCCCGGCGACCCCGCCGATGCCGACCGTCCACGCGAACACCTTCCGGGCGCGGGCACTGGTCAGCACCATCGACAGGAAGGCCACCACGAGACCGGCGACGAGACCGAGCGTCGCCGTGCGGGTGTGGGTGAGCAGCAGCAGTCCCAGCACCGGCACCACGATCGCCAGCGCGCTGCGCCAGGTCGTGCGGCGCCCGAACCAGAGAAGGAGGGTGAGCCCGGAGATGACGGCCGCGTACTGGCCGATCTGCGGTGGGGTCAGCGGCCAGATCGCGCCCGAGAGCCGGCCGCCGTACTCCTCCGGCATCGCGTTGCCGGGCGAGATGACCAGGCCGACCGCCACCGACGCGAGCACGACCGCGTACGTGCGGATGTGGTACCGGACGAAGCTGAACCCGCCGTCCCACCAGCGGGTCAGCAGCCAGAGCGTGGAGACGAACACCGTGAGCCGGAAGCACCGGAACAGCGCGCCGGCGCCCTCCTGCAGGTCGGCGCTGGAGAGGATGCTCGTCCCCAGCAACGCCGTCAGCAGCAGCAGGTACGCGCTCGGGCGGATCCGCAGGTGCTTGTTCAGCGCCAGCGCGATCACGAACGCCGTCATCAGCGAGCCCATGGTCACCAGCTGGCTGACCGACCGCGGCAGCGGGAGGACCGTTTTCGCGCCGGTCGAGCCGAGCGTGTTGAGGATCAGCAGAGCCCACGCCACGCCCGCCCACTTCGGCGTCGAGGAGGCGGGTTCGGGTGCGGCGTCGCCACGGAGGCCGGCCGGCTCGGGATGCCCCGCCATGTCAGCCCCCGCCCTGCGCGGTGAAGGTGCTCCCGCTGTCCTGCGAGTACGGCGCGCCTTCCCACTCGCCGATCTCGAGGACGCGGTCGGCCGAGTGGGCGATGAACGTCCAGGGGCCGGCGTAACTGTTGTCGTGCCAGCGGTTGTCCTGCTTGAACGTGATCGATTCCTGGACGTCGTCGCCGCGGTACGGCGACCAGTCCGGGTAGGTGCCGAAGTTCGACAGCAGGCCCATCCGGCCGCAGGAGGCCTGGCAGCCCACAACCGCCGGGTCGAGGACGAACTTGTTGTCGTGGATGTCGACGTGCTGGGTCTTCCAGCGGCAGTCGGACCGGAGCGCGCCGCCGGTGATCGCCGGGGCCGCGCACTCCTTGACGGACGGCACCAGCCGGGTGCAGTCGCCCGAGGAGGTGTTGGCCGGGCTGTTGCAGAACCGGTCGGCGTTCTCCCACAGCGTGATCCCGGACCAGTTGTTCTCCAGGTAGTTGCGCGAGATCTCGATCTTCGCGGTGCGCGCCTTGACCCGCGGCTCGCCGCCGGACTCGGAGATGTAGATCGCCGAGGTCGGGAAGTTGTCGCTCTTGTCGGCGTAGCGGCGGCCGTCGACCCAGTTGTTCTTGCGGATCGTGTTGTCGCGGATGATCGCGTTGTAGCTGATCTCGTAGATCAGCGCGGCGCTGTCGTTGTTCTCGATGAGGTTGCCCTCGACGAGGAAGTCGTTGTTGTTCGTGTCGGCCCACAGCCCGGTGCCGTGGTTGTCGTGCACCCAGTTGCCGCGCACGTCGGCGCCGTTGACGTCCCAGAACTTGATGCCGCCGCTGCAGCCGCAGCCTTCGATCTTGGCTTCCCAGTCGCCGGTGTTGTTGCCGGCGATCTCGTTGCCCTCGACGACGAGCGCGGTGATCGGGGTGCTGCCGGAGTAGGCGTTCATGCCGTACTGGCCGTTGCGGCGCAGGCAGTTGCCGCGCACCTGCTGGCGCGCGCCCGCCATCAGCCCGGCGCCGTCGTTGTCCTGGATGGTCGAGTGTTCGATCACCCAGCCGTCGCCCGAGTCGTGGTTGACCACGCCTTCGTCGTGCGGAGCGGCGAAGCCCTGCACGGTCAGGTAGTTGATCTTGACGTTGGCCGCGTGCCCGGTGAAGGCGTACTGGTTGATCTTCCGGCCGTCGAGGACCGCGCCCGGGGCGCCGACGTAGACGTTCCCGTCCTTCGGGGACACCTGGTCGTACTTGTCGTCGCCGAGGATGTGCTTGCCGGGCTTGAGCCAGAAGGTGGTGCCCGGCCCGGCCGAGCGCGTCTTGGCCGCCAGGTCCCCCGGCACGGCGGGATCGACGACCACGGCCCCCGCCGGCGCGGCCGCGGGTCCGGCCGGCTGCTTGTCGCACACGGCGGCGACCGACCCGCTGGGGGCCGCGGTCGCCTGGGCCGGGCCGCCGTCGGTGTCCGGACCGCCCGAGCACGCCGCGACCGTGAGCAGGAGGCCGAGCAGCGGAGCTGCGCGGCGAAGTCGGTAGCGGCGGGCTGTCACGGGCGGGTCCTAACTGAAGCGGAGCAGGGTGGTGAGGTGACCGGGCGACCCGGAGCCGACAAGGGTGGTGGCGGGTTCCTTGCGCCCGAACCCCGCGGAGTACCAGCCCAGCGGCGGCTCGGTCTCCCCCCGGTGCACGGTCCACGCGAGTTCGGACGGCAATTCCATCACGGCGGTCCGGACAGCGCCGGTGAGAGAACCGGAAACCCGCCCGACGACCGGATCGGCGGCGGAACCAGCCGAACGCCCGCCATCAGCCGCATCGGCCCCGGCGACAACCGAACCAGCAGGCGCGCTACCCCCCTTGGAACCACGGTCACCGACGAGCGGCGCATCGAGCGCGGCCGGCCAGCGGAGGCGGGCCGTGGTGCCGTCGAGCATGACCGTCACCGACGGGCCGAAGTGGAACGCCAGCCGTGCCGATCCCGGCGAACCGTCGCCCAGGACCTCGTCGACGATCCGCAGCTCGTCGCCGTCCAGCTCGACCGTGCGGCGGTGGAGCGCCGGGGCGTAGCCGTCGTGGGCTGCCGACCAGCGGGACGGCCCGTCGTCCGGCGTGTGGACCTCGAGGACCTTCGTCACCGCGTGGCGGGTCCACAGGAACGGGCCACCCGACACCGACTGGTCGCGGCCGGCCAGCTCGAGCGTGTTGTGGCCCAGCGTCGACCGGAAGTACGACCGCCACTGCGGCTCGCCGTGGTAGCAGAACGTGCCCGGGTCAGCGAGCACATCCACGCCATCGTGGCGGACCTCCAGCGACAGCGCGTCCGCGTGGGCGTGCGCCGCGATCGACAGGAAGCCGTGGGGGCCTCCGTCGCAGCGGACCCACACCGGGCCGGAACGCAGGATCGTCATCCCCGCGTCCCGCAGGTGCGCCGGGCGGCGTCCGGGGCGGACACCCGCCGCTCGCGGGGTGCGCGAGACCAGCGACGCCAGCAACGGTGTCCGCACGTCGTCGCCCGGGATCGGGGGCCACCAGTCGAGGCGGCCGAACAGCGCCTCCCCCGAGGCCAGCAGCGATGCCCAGCGGTCGGTCGAGGCGCCGTCGACGATGAGGCCGAAGCCGTCGTCGGCGTCGCCCTGGCGGGGCGGACGCATCCGGTTGTCCACAATGGACGCCAGGGCGTCCGTCATCCGGAGCAGGACGTCCCACGTCGAGTCCGGCACCGGCGTGCCCGCGGCGTCGGCCTCGACCGCCGCCGCCAGGCCGAGTTCCAGCACCAGGCCGTGGTACTCGGACGCCAGTTCCGCGTTGAGGCCGGACGCGAACGTGTTGCGCCCCAGCTGGACGTCCAGCGAGCGCATCGCCGCGGTTCGCCAGCCCGCCGACTCCGGGAACCAGCCGAACGCGCACGCCGCCGCAAGCAGCCCGGCGTCCTCGGCGATCACGTGGTTGTTCGCCGACGAGCCGTGGCTGCGCAGCGTCGCAAGCCAGTTCTGATGGTGCCACAGCTGGAGCTGGAAGTCCGGGTTCTCTTCGAACAGCTCCGCCGCACCCGGCCAGCCGTCGAGCAGTCGGCGCGTCCAGACCCACGACAGGAGCCGGATGCCCAGCTCGATGCCGCTCACCCAGTGCGGCCCCTGCAACGGCGGATTGGCAGCCCACCACGAACGCAGGTGCTCGGCTGCGCGCGTGGCGTAGGCCGGAGAGCCGGTCAGGGCGTACGCCGCGGCCAGCACGGTGAGGTGCTGGTGGCGCGACGGCTCCCAGATCTGCTTGATGTCGCCGACGGTGTCCTCCGACCGGTACGGCACGTCGAACGCGTACACGTCCGAGGGCGCGCGACGCCCGGTCTTCGGGTCGAGGAACCAGTCGGGCGCCGCGAAATCGGTGCGCTCGACGCCGAAGAACTCTGCGCGGCCGGCCATCAGCTCGTCGGCGGTAGCCAGCAGCCGTGCGACGGCCTCGCCGGACACCTTGCCCAGCACGCCGGCGGGCAACGTGGCGGTGAAGCGCGGGTGCGCGGGCCAGTCGGGCGGGGTTGGCAGCGCGGGCCGCCACTGCCGCTGCACGACGGCATGCCGCGCACGGCCGACAACCTCCGCCGGCCCCATCCGCGACAGCCGGCGCAGGTACCAGCCGGGTCCCATCATGGCCGCGCCCCCGCCGCCGGAAGCAGCGCCGGCCGGACCGGCGCCGTGCCCGGCACGCCCGGGCACGGCAGTGCCGCCAGCCGGACCGCAGCCACCCTCAGCGCCGCCGAACCCGCCACACTCCACCGAACCGCGGCCACCCTCGCCACCGCCGAGCACGGCAGCGCCACCGGCCGGACCGAAGCCGACCTCGCCACCGCCGAACCCGCCACACTCCACCGAACCGCGGCCACCCTCGGCGCCGCCGGAAGCAGCGCCGGCCGGACCGGCGCCGTGCCCGGCACACCCGGGCACAGCCGCCTCGAGTGGATCGGCGCGATGCCTGTCATGCCGGGGCACCCGCCTTCTGCGGCAGCTCGATCCGCACCGGCGCGGCGTTCGCGGCGCTCGTCTGCGCGGCCAGCGTCGCGAGCGTCGTCGCGGCCAGGGAAGCCACCGAGATCGGCATCGGCGAGCCCGTCCGGACCGCCTCCAAGAACGCGTTGACCTCGGCCGCCTGGCCCTTGTCGCGGCCCTTCGGGATACGCGAACTGGCCCACTTCTTGCGCGAGTACACCGAAGCGCGGACGAAGTCGTCGAACTTCAAGACCTTGCCGTCCGCGACGAGGTCCAACGTCTCCTTCGGGAAGCCCGACGAGCCCGTCTCGGCGTACGTGATCACCGCCGTCGAGCCGTCCGCGTAACCGAGGTTCACCTGCAAGTCCCCCGTCGCGTACACCGAGACCGGGTCCGCGTCGAGGAGCCAGCTCACCGTGTCGATGAAGTGCCCGCCCTCGCCCGCGAAACGGGAGCCCTCCGACTCCGTCTGGTTGTACCAGCTGCCGTGGTCGAGGCGGCCCGCGTTGACCAGGTACCGGACGCTCGCCGGGCCGACGCGCGGGCCGAACTGCTCGCGGGCCTCGTGCAGCAGCGGGGCGAACCGGCGGTTGAAGCCGACCTGGAGCCGGTCGTTGCCGGACTCCTCGATCGCGTCGAGGACCTTCTGCAACTCTTCCGAAGACAGGGCCAGCGGCTTCTCGACGAACACCGTCTTGCCCGCCAGCAGCGCCTGGCGGGTCAGCTCGGCGTGCGAGCTGTGCCGCGTCACGACGAACACCGCGTCGATCGACGAGTCGCCGAGGACGTTGTCGATGTCCGTCGACGCCGCCGCGAAGCCGAACTTGCGCCGCGCGTTGGCGCCCGACAGCGCCGACGTCGTCGCGACGTGCTTGAGCTCCACGTCCGCGCGCTCGACCAGGTGCGGCAGCAGCATCGACGACGCGTAGTTGCCCGCCCCGATGAAGCCCAGGCGCACCGGCTGTCCCGCGGGCAACGCGACAGCCGAAGAGGACGCCACCGCGACCCGCGCGGACGTCACCACCGGCTCCGTCCGGGCGACCCCGTCCGGGTAGCGGAACAGCACCGCCACCGCCTTCAACGCGCCCTCATTCAGCGACTTGTACGTGTCGACAGCGGAAGAGAAGTCCGAGACGTGCGTGATCAGCGGCTCGACGTCCAGCCGATCGCGCGCGATCAGGTCCAGCACGCACTCGAGGTTGCGGCGCTCGGTCCAGCGCACCTGGCCGATCGGGTAGTCGCGCCCCTCCAGCTCGTACGACGGGTCGTAGCGGCCCGGCCCGTACGAACGCGAGAACCGGACGTCCAGTTCCTTCTCGTAGTAGGCGTTCCACGGCAGGTCGAGTTTGCACTTGCCGATGTCGATCACGCGGCCGCGGTCGCGCGACAGCTTCGCGGCCAGCTCCACCGGGTCGTTCGTGTTGCCGCCCGCGGCCAGGTAGGTCTGGTCGACGCCCGCGCCGTGGGTCAGCTCGTCCACCGCCGTGTCCACGATGCCGGACGCCGGGTGCGCGCAGGTCAGCGCGCCGAGGCTCTCGGCGAGCTTGCACCGCTCCGGATCCGGGTCCACGCCGACGACGCGCACGCCGGACGACGCCAGCAGCTGCACGACCAGCTGGCCGATCAGGCCGAGGCCGATCACCAGGGCGACGTCGCCGATCTGCGGCTCGCCGCGGCGCACACCCTGCATGGCGATGGACCCGACGGTGCCGAACGCCGCGTGCCGCGGGTCGACGCCCGCGGGCACCGGCGAGTACAGGTTCTTCGGGACCCAATTGAGCTCGGCGTGCAGCGCGTGCTCGTTGCCCGCGCAGGCCACCAGGTCACCCACCGCCACGTCGGTGATGCCGTCGCCGACCTGCTCGACGATGCCGCACAGCGAGTAGCCGAGCGGGGTGTAGGAGTCCAGTTTGGACGTCACCTTGCGGTAGGTCGCCGAAAGGCCGTTGGTGGCCACGCTCTGCATGACCTTCGCGACCTGGTCGGGCCGGGCCTTGGCCTTGCCCACCAGGGACATGCTGGCCTCGGACACCTTCATCATCTCGGTGCCGGTCGAGATCAGCGAGTACACCGTCCGCACCAGCACGCCACCCGGCTTGCAGGCCGGCTCGGGCACGTCGAGGAGCGCCAGTTCCCCGCTCTTGTAGTTCTGGACTACCTGCTTCACTTCGCTCCCGCTCCAGACATCGCGTTCCGGTACCAGTATTCGAGGGTCAAGACGTGCCAGAGGTGCTTGCCGCGGTCCTCCTGGCCGGCGGCGTCCTCGGCGACCATGCGCTGCAGTGCCTCCCGCTGCAGGAAGCCCGACGAAACGAGCACGCCTTCGTTGACGACTTCACGCACCAGCGGCGCCAGGTCGCGGCTCATCCAGGCCCGGAGCGGCGCGCTGAACAGGCCCTTCGGCCGGTGCACGATCTCGCTGGGCAGGATGTTCAGCGCCGCGTTCTTCAGCGCCACCTTCCCGGCGCGGCCGACGATCTTCTTGCTGCCGGGGATCTTGAACGCCGCCCGCACGACCTCGACGTCGACGAACGGCGTCCGCACCTCGGTGGACGCCGCCATCGTCGAGCGGTCGGTGTAGGTCAGGTTCAGCCCGGGCAGGAACATCCGCGAGTCGGCCAGGCACATCCGGTTGACGAAGTCGTCCAGGGCCTGGTCGTTGTAGGTGTCCGCGTGCTCGGTCAACACCGAATCGACGTCAGCGGCGAGGTCCGGGTTCACCAGACCGAGCAGCTCCGCACGGTCGTACATCGTGTAGCTGCGCCGGAACGCCGTCTCCTCGGGCAGGCCCGCGAAGGACAGGAACCGCTTCGCGAACCGGACCGACCGGTACCCGCGCTTGGCCGACGCCACCGGCAGTCGGTCCACAATGGACTCGACCGGACGCCGGACCGCGCCCGGCACCTTGTGGTAGCGCAGGGCGATCAGGTTCGCGAGGTGCTTGCGGTACCCGGCGAACAGCTCGTCCGCACCCATCCCGGACAGCATCACCTTGACGCCGGCCTCGCGCGCGGCCGAGCAGATCAGGAACGAGTTGATCGCCGCCGGGTCGCCGATCGGCTCGTCGAGGTGGTAGGTCATCTTCGGCAGCAGGTCGAGCACCTGCGGCGCGATCTCGATCTCGTGCAGGTCGACGCCGAACTGCCCGGCCACGATCCGGGCGTACTTGAGGTCGTCCGGCATGGCCTCGAACTTCGCGTCCTCGGCCCGGAACCCGATGGTGTACGCCGAAATCCCGGGCTGCGACCGCGCGGCCAGCGCCGTCAGGTAGCTGGAGTCCAGGCCGCCCGAGAGGAACGTCGCCACCGGGACGTCCGAAAGCAGGTGCTTGGCCGTCGACTCGGCGATCACGGCGTGCAGGTCGACCTCGCCGTCGAAGGCCGCGCCCTCCTCGGCGATCTCCCGCAGCGACCAGAACCGGCCGCGGTCGACCTGGCCGTCCGGGCGGCAGCGCAGCCACGTGCCCGGCTGCAGCTTCTCCGCGCCCTGGTAGGCGCACCGGCTGTCCGGCACCCAGTAGTAGAGCAGCGACGCGATCAGCGCCGCGTTGTCGACCTGCAGCGACCCGCCGAGCTCACCCGCGAGCGCCTTGAGCTCCGAGGCGAAGGCGACGCCGCCGTTCCGCTGCACGAAGAACAGCGGCTTGATGCCCAGCTGGTCGCGGACCAGGAACAGCTCGCCGGTGCCCTCCTCGAACAGCGCGAACGCGAACATGCCGCGCAGCTTCGGCAGGCAGTCGGTGCCCCAGCGCCGCCACGCCTGCAGCAGCACCTCGGTGTCGGACGTCCCGCGGAAGCGGACACCGGCCGCCGAGAGCTCGGCCCGCAGCTCGGGCGCGTTGTACAGCTCGCCGTTGTAGCTCAGCGCGAGCCCGTCGAGGACCATCGGCTGAGCGCCGGTCTCCGACAGGTCGATGATCGACAGCCGCCGGTGGCCCAGGTGCACGGAGCCGGGGCCGGCCGAGTGCTCGTAGCGGCCGGAGCCGTCCGGGCCGCGGTGGGCCAGCGTCTTGGTCAGCCGGTCGGTGAGCGGCCCGCCGTCCGGCCAGAGGTAGGTGCCTGCGATGCCGCACATGGAGTGCGTTCCCCTTCGGTCGCGGCGCGGGTCAGGTCAGGAGACCTCCGCGCTCTTTTCGGGTTCGAGGTCGGCGTTCAGTTCGCCCTTGTGGCTGGGTTCCGCGTGATCGCGCTTGAACGGCGTCGGCCGCTTCTGGGCCTTGACCGGAGCGAACTTCTTCGTCGGCGCGTTCAGGTGGTCCGGCACGCTCACGCCGCCCGGTGGCGGCAGAGGCGCCGCCGGTGGCCTCGGGGTGGCGAGAGCGGGCGGGAGCACCGGCCGGACCGGGGTGAACCGGCGTGTCGGCTGCTCCGTGACGACGCGCTCGGCGACGCGCGCGACCAGCTCCTCCAGGTGGTCTTCCCGCTCGGCCGGGGCGGGCGCCGCCGGGCGGCCCCGCCCGCGCAGGGCGGTGTGCAGGCCGTCCCACAGCGTGCCGTCGGACTTGTCCCGCGGGTCCGGGTCGACCAGCACGACGCCGATGATCGGGATCTCCTGGTCGGCCAGCTGCCGCGCGACCGTGTGCAGCCACAGCGTGTTCGCGTGCCCGGCCTTCACGACCAGCACGGTCTCCTTGCCGAGGTGCGTCAGGTCGGTCCACGCCGTGCCCGGCGACACCGTGCCGACGCCGACGCGGCGCTCTTCCGGCTTCCCGGGCGGGTCACCGGCGCCGACCACGGAGACGTCGCTCTGGGTCTCCTGCGCGAGCTTGCGGACGTCTTCCCCGGGCAGGTCGTCGAGGACGCTCGCGGCGCCTTCTGCGGCCAGCTCCCCGGCGACGTCCAGGCCGAGCGCGGCGGCGACGTTCGGGGCGCCGAGCTCCAGCAGCGACACCTCGCGCGGGTCCTGCTTGATCAGGCGGACCAGCGTCGTGGCGACGCGCTGACGTTCGGCGACCGCGCGCGAGCGCCGCCACAGCCGGGCCGGCCCGCGCGGCTTCGACGGCAGCTGCGCGATCACGGACGCGCCGAGGTGCGTCGAGATCTCCCGGCGCAGCACCGGCTTGTCCCGCGAGACCGCGCCGACGGCGACGAGGGCGAGCCCGAGAGCCAGGCCGAGGGCGAACCCGATGCCGGCGTTGGTCGCGGTGGTCTTGAGGAACGCCTTGGGCAGCAGCCGGGCCGCGTCGACGACCTGGGTGCCCGCGGCGACCTGCGGGCTGCCGATGCCGGCCTGCTGGGCGCGCGAGGTGAAGTCCGAGATCTGTGCGGTGAGCGCGGCGCGGCGGCTGTAGAGGTTTTCGAGGGCGGGCTGGCTGGCCTGGCGGCCCTTGCCCTCCTCTTCGACGATCTGCTGCTCGACCTTGCTCAGCTCGTCCTGGGCGTTCTTGCGCTGGTCGAGGATGGCCTGCGACTGGGCGGCCGCGGCCGCCTGGCTGCGCTTGACGTGGTCGGCGATGAACGTCTCGGCCAGCGCCTGCGCCCGCGCCACGGCCTCTTCGCCGCTCTTGGCCTTGACGGTGATCTGCAGGACGTTGTTCGTCAGCCCCAGGCCCGCGTAGTTCTTCATGAAGTCTTCGGGCGAATCCGTGCTGCCCAGCTTCTTCAACGCGGCTTCGGCGATCTGGGTCGTCTGCAGCACGGCGACGTCGGTGCGCATCAGCGTGCCGCTGTCGGTCGGCGAGTCGTCCTGGTGGACCACGATCACCTTGGCGACCGCGGTCGGCGGTGCGGGCAGCACGACCGCGAGGACGGCGCCCGCGATCAGCCCGAGCAGCGCGGTGGCCAGCCAGAACCGCTTGCGGCGGCGGATCGCGACGAACAGCCGCTGCAGATCGACCAGCGGCGCGGCCTGGGCCTGCGGGGAAGGAGTCGTCACGCCGAACCTGCCAGGGCTTTCTCGGGGGCTTCCGCCGCGGGTCCGGGTTTCGCCGGCCCGCTCGGCCGGACGGGGTGGGTGAGGACGGCGCCGACGATCTCCTGGCGGGCGTCCGCGCAGGCCTCGGCGAGCCGGACGAGCTGCCACGCGGTGCGCGTGCCGGCGCCGAGCACGACCAGGACCCCGGAACTCGCCGCGGCGTCCGGCACCGTCGGCCGGTCGGGCGAGAACTCGAAGATCCGCAGCGGCACGGACAGCCGGTCGGCCAGCTCGGCGAGCTGGGCGGCGGCCAGGCGGCCGGTTTCGTCGTCTTCGGCCACCAGGAGCAGGACGTCGGCGGGGCCGGTGGCCAGCCGGGCCAGCACCCGGCGGTAGCGGATGTCGCGGTTGACCTCGTCGGCCGAGGTCGCGACCGGTGGCAGCACCCACGGCCGGTCGCCGCCGAGCAGGTGCCGCACCTTGCCGAGGAAGCCGGTGGCCGGCGCGCGGGCGCCCTCCGGGGTGGTGACGTCGACCCCGGCGAGGATCGGCGCGCCGAGCGCGGAGGCGATCTGCGGCTCGCCCCGCAGCCGCCGGTCGGTGCGGGCGGTGAACAGGTGGCCGAACACGCCCACGAGGAAGAACAGGACCGCGCCCCCGGCGACGAAGTGGGTCATCGTCGGCGCCGCCGGCGACGTCGGGCGCTGGGCCGGGCCGAGCACCACGGTGTTGCCGACGCCGGTGGCGAGATCGGCCTGGTTCAGGTCGTTGATCGCCTGCTCCAGCGACGTTTTCAGGCCCTCGAGCTGGGTGCGCACCTGCACGCTTTCCACGGTCAGGCCGCCGCCGACGTTCTTGGCGAGATCGCTGATCTTGTCCGTGGTCAGCTTGACCTGCTCGCGCAGCGACTCGCGCTGTTCCTGGGCCAGCTGCACCGAGGCGTCGGCGGAGTTGGTGGCCAGCTGCGTCGAGTACTTGACGTACTGCTGCGCGACCTGGTCGGCGAGCTGCTGCGCGTGCTCGGCGGTGTCGGCCGAGACGGTGATCGTCACGACGTTGCTCTGCGCCACCGACGCGCTGACCTGCTTCTTCAGGTCGGCGCCGCTGGGGTGCCACGACAGCATGGCGGCGGTGCGGTCGAGGACGACCGAGGAGGTCGCGATCTCGGCCTGGGTCAGCAGCTCGTCGGCCTGGCGCGGGCCCTGGAGCAGCACGCCCGAGGTCGTCTTGTAGCCGGGCGAGAACAGGATCGACGCCCCGGCGCCGAGCAGCGCGCCCAGGACGGCGAGGGCGGCCAGCAGCCGCCACCGCCGTCGCAGGACCTGCCCGACCAGGGCCAGGCGCACCGTGTCGTCAGTCAACGGTGGGATCTCCATTCCTGAGCCGGGTACGCCGAACGGGTTCAGTTGATCGGCCGGTTACCCCAACCGTCGTCGGATCGGCAGCATTGGTTACACGTCCGGTGACTTCTTGACTGAACGGCGATCAGGACTTCACAGCGTGCTCATATGCGGCAAGCAGAGCCTTCGCCGAGTTCTCCCAGGAGAGCGGACCCGCGACCCTGGCCTGGCCGAGCTTGCCCATCCGGATCCGCTCCTCCGGGTCGTCGAGCAGCTGCGCGACGAGCTTCGCGAACGCCGATTCGTCGTTCGCCGGGGCGTAGACGGCCGCGTCGCCCGCGGACACCCGCGCCTCCCGCAGCTCGAACGAGACGATCGGCTTGCTCATCGCCATGTACTCCATGACCTTGTTCATCGTGGAGACGTCGTTGAGCGGGTTCAGCGGGTCCGGCGACAGGCAGACGTCGGCGGTGGACAGGTAGCGGACCAGGTCCTCGTCGGAGATCCGGCCGGTGAACTCGACCTGGTTGGCCAGCCCGAGCTTGGCCGAGAGGGCGACCATGTCGTCGAACGCGTCGCCCGAGCCGACGAACACCGCGTGCCAGTCGGTGCGGCCGACCTCGTCACGCAGCTTCGCGAGCGCGCGCAGGGCGTAGTCGACGCCGTCCTGCGGGCCCATCACGCCGAGGTAGGCGAGCAGGTGCGGCTTGCCCTTCTTCAGCTCGGGCTCGGCCGGCACCTCGTGGAACCGCTCGACCACCGGGGCGCTGCGCACCACGAAGACGTCCTCGGGCTTCTTGCCGCCGCGGATCCGGGCGACCTGCTTGTAGCTCTCGTTCGTCGAGATGACGACGTCGGCGGCGCGGTAGGTGGCGCGTTCGAGCGCGCACACCCCGCGGTAGAGGAGGTCCTGGCCGCGGTCGAACCGCGAAAGGTACAGCTCCGGGCACAGGTCGTGCTGGTCGAAGATGAACTTCGCGCCCTGGCGCTTGAGCACCTTCGCGACCAGGTACAGCAGGTCCGGCGGGTTGCAGGCGTGCACGACGTCGACCGGCCCGACCTTGCGGGCCAGCCGCAGCGTGTGCCACAGCGCACTGCCGTACTCCTGCAGGTAGCCGGCCGGGCCGCCGGTCGCCGCCTTGAGCGGGTACCGGTGGATGTGGACGCCGTCGACGACGGCTTCGGCCTCGGTGTCGCGTTTCGTGCCCTGCGGGCAGATCACGTGGACTTCCCACCCGGCGTCGCGCAGGGTCGTGGACTCCTGCCACACCCGCCGGTCGAAGGGAACGGAGAGGTTCTCGACGAGGATGAGCGCTTTACCAGGCAAGGCCGGCATATCCCTCTTCAAGGCGACGCTCGGCGGCGTCGGGCAGGCGGACGAGGTCGACGATCTCCCGGCCGTGCGGCAGGGCCGCCAGCACGTCCGGGTCTTTGGTGCCCACGAGCAGGACGTCGGCGTGGTTCACGACTTCTTCGACGGACCCGGCGAGCAGCTGGCCGAGGTGCGGCAGCCGGCTCTCGATGTACTCGCGGTTGGCGCCCATCAGCCGCGAGAGGCTGACGTTGGCGTCGTAGATCTTCAGGTCGTAGCCCTTGCCGAGCAGCTTCTCGGCCAGCTCGACCAGCGGCGACTCCCGCAGGTCGTCGGTGCCCGGCTTGAACGACAGGCCGAACAGCCCGACCTTGCGCTTGCCGGTGCGCGCGACCAGGTCGAACGCGCGCTGCAGGTGGTCGTCGTTCGACGCGAGCACGTGCGACAGGATCGGCACGCTGACGTCGGCGCGGTGCGCGGCGTAGACGAGCCCGCGCAGGTCCTTCGGCAGGCACGAGCCGCCGAAGGCGAACCCGGGCTTGAGGTAGGCGGGGCTGATGTTGAGCTTGGTGTCGGCGAGGAAGACGTCGATCACCTGCTGCGAGTCGAGGCCCAGCGCGCGGCAGATCGCGCCGAGCTCGTTCGCGAAGCCGATCTTCAGGCCGTGGAAGGAGTTGTCGGCGTACTTCGTCATTTCCGCGACCGGGATCGGCACCCGGAAAACCGGGCCGGGCAGGCCCTCGTACAACGCCGCGACGGCGTCGCCGCTGGCTTGGTCGATCTCGCCGATGACCGTCTTCGGCGGGTCGAAGAAGTCGCGGACGCTGGTGCCCTCGCGCAGGAACTCCGGGTTCACCGCGACGCCGAAATCGACCCCGGCGGTGCGGCCCGAGGACTTCTCCAGGATCGGGACCAGCAGGTCGAGGCAGGTGCCGGGCAGCATGGTGCTGCGGAAGACGACGGTGTGCCGCTCGCTCTTCTTCGCGAGCGCTTCGCCGATTTCCTCGGCGACCCGCTCGAGGTAGACCGTGGAAAGGCTGCCGTTCGGCGCCGACGGCGTCCCGACGCAGACCAGCGAAATCTCGCTGTCGGCGACAGCCTCCGCGACGTCGGTCGTGGCTCTCAGCGCGCCGCTCGCGACCACCTCGGCGGTCAGCTCGCCGATCCGCTCCTCGACCACCGGGGCGTTGCCCTGGGTGATGAGGTCGATCTTCACCGGGTTGACGTCCACGCCGACCACCCGGTGCCCCTGCCCCGCCAGGCACGCGGCGGAGACACAGCCGACGTAACCGAGCCCGAAGACACTGATCTTCACGCCAAAACCTCCGCTATTCCGCGCGACCCTCAAGTTGGTCGGCGGGCGCCCCTGGATCGTTACCGCGACTGCGGCGGACGGGGGAAGGCGTGAGACTGCGGTGAGACGCAAGGGATCCGGGTGAGAATTGCGTCTCGATCCGGCGGCGAACCGTGGCCGTCGACCACGATTCGCCGCCGGGTCGTGAATAGGTGTCAGTTGTTGTTCACGAACGTGGTGGCGAGGCTTTGGCCCTTGCTCACCGCGTTGGCGTGGTTCTCGATCGGCGAGACGGTCGAGTTCTTGAAGCAGATGTAGGTGACGCCGGAGTCGGTGCCGCCGTTGGACGGGTCGGGGTTGATGCCGAGGTCCTTCGCCGTCGCGTAGGAGGCTTCGCCGATGATCTGCGAGGGGCCGGTGTCGCCGATGACGGCGTACTCGACCTTGCCGTTGTAGATCACCGCGCAGGAGCCGCCGCCCTTGAGCCCGGAGGAGGAGTACTTCCAGATGCTGCTGGAGCTCGGGACGACGATGTAGGGCAGCTTCGCGGCGTTGAGCGGCTTGCCGTCGGACTGGTGGAACGCGGTGTCGTCCTGGAAGCAGCAGTCGGTGTTCTCGTTGCACTGCGAGGTGCGCTGGCCGTCGCAGTCGATGTCCATGTCGGCTTTCCAGAAAACGGCACCGTTGGCGTCGCAGACGGCGACCGTCTTGCTCGAGGCGTCTTCGTCGGTCTTGTACTTGCCGTTCGAGATCTGCTTGCAGCCGCTGGTTTTCGCGAGCAGCTGGGCCGCGGTCGGGGCGGCTTCGACGGTGGCGGGCGAGGCGGCCGGGGCGGGCGCCGCCGACGCGAGGGCCGACGGCATCGCGGCCGCGGCCAGCGCGAGCGTCGCGAGCAGGATCAGTTTCCGCATTCCTGGGGCTCCCTTTAGTTAGGAAACTTTCCTTACGGCGGCGGGGCACCAGGATGCACCCCGGCACGGGCGCGTTCAAGACCTCCGGGTCCGGGAATTTCCCATCAGGTGGCCGAAAGTGACGAAAAGGCTGCTCACCGGCGCGGGAGCCCGCAGCCCGTGTGCCGGTGACCGGAACGACCGCCGCTCGCCCAGGGGTCGTGAGTGGTAAGGCGGGTCAGAAACCGCCTTACCACTCACGAGGGTTCAGCGGGCAGTGCGGCGGAACAGGCGGTTCGGCCACCGCCCGGCCCGCCGCCGGGAGCCGGCGAGGACGCCGTCGAGCCAGTCGCCGTCGAGGTCGTGCGGGACTTCGGTGCGCGCCTGGAGCCAGCCGTCGCGGCGGGCCGCGCCGCCGTCGCTCGAGTACACGCGGGTCGCGCCCGCCTGCCGCAGCCGCGCCAGCACGCGCCGGTCGTACGCACCGAACGGCAGCGAATAGCGCCGCACCGGCCGGCCGCACAGGTCGCCGAGCAGCTTCGGGGCGTCCTTCAGCTCGCGGTCGGCGTGCCGGTCGTCGAGCCGCCGCCAGTCGCGCGGCTCCCAGCCGTGCGAGCCGATCTCCATCCCGGCGCGCGCGAGCTCGCGCAGCCCGTCGCGGTCGAGGTAGCCGCGCTGCCCGAGCCGGCCGGCCTGGGGGAAGAACTCCGCCGTCAGCCCCCGGTCGGCGAGCCGCGGCAGGACGACCTCGACGTCGGATTCGTTGCCGTCGTCGAAGGTGAGCCGGACGTCTTCGCGGTCCGCGACGGCGTCGAGGACGCGCTCGAACTGCTCGACGGTCAGCCAGCGCTCGTCTTCACCGGGGTCGAGCTGGCGGGCCGGCCGGCCCACCCCGTGCACGGCCAGGATCACCGTCACCACTCCCACCGCCTGCCACCGCGAGTAGTCGATTTGTTACTTCGATTAATCGCGGTGGCAAACGGGGGAGTTACAGCTTTTTGCCGTTATTCAGCCCTTGCGGATTTCCAGCGTGCAGCACTTCGGGCCGCCGCCGGCTTTCCGCAGCTCAGAGATGTCGACGTAGACGGGTTCGTATCCGCGGGCGGCGAGAAGTTCACCCAGTCGGGTGGCCTCGACGGGGAGGACGACGTTGCGGCCGTCGGACACGCCGTTGAGGCCGAAGCACTCGGCGTCTTCGCTGGTGGCGAGCACCGCGTCCGGGAACACCCGCTCGAGCACCCGGCGCGAACCGGCCGAGAAGGCCTCCGGGTAGTAAACGATTTGGGCGCGGGTCGTGTCGGTCGCCTCGGCGAGCACGAACAGCGCGGTGTCGAGGTGGTAGTAGCGCGGGTCGACCAGCTGCAGCGAGACGACCGGGACGCCGAGGACTTCCTGAGCCTCGGCGTGTGCGGCGGGGTCGGTGCGGAAGCCGGTGCCGGCGAGCAGCAGGGTGCCGGTCCAGGCGAAGTCGCCCTCGGCCTCGTTGATCTTCTCCGGCATGGTGATGTCGCGATAGCCGTGTTCGACGAACCAGCGGCGGAAGTGCTCGGCCTCCGCGGCGCGCTGCGGGGCGCGGAACCGCGACCCGAGCACGCGGCCGTCGACGACGGTGCCGGAATTCGCCGCGAAGACCATGTCGGGCAGGCCGGGCTGGGGCTCGATCTCCTCGACGGTGTGGCCGAGGCGGCGGTAGGTGTCGCGCAGCTCGGTCCACTGCGCGACGGCGACGTCGGCGCTGACCGGCTGGGTCGGGTCCATCCAGGGGTTGATCACGTAGTCCACCGCGAAGAAGCGCGGCGGGCACATGAGGTATCGACGAGTGGTCGGTACGCGCATCGCCTGCATGATTGCAGGGTAAGGTGCGCCTAATATCGCAATCAATCGCTGTTCGCTGCGCACAACTGTGCTAGATGTTGCGTGTGAACACCATCGACCAGCGAATCGTTTCGTGCCTCGTGGCGAACGCCCGCTCCAGCTACGCGGAGATCGGCAAGGTGGTCGGCCTGTCCGCGCCGGCGGTGAAGAGGCGCGTCGACCGGCTGCTGGAAACGGGTGTCCTGCGGGGCTTCACGGCGGTGGTCGACCCGGAGGCGCTGGGCTGGGGAACGGAGGCGTTCGTCGAGGTCACGTGCCAGGGCAACATCACGCCGGCCCGGATCCGCGCGCGGCTGGAACCGTTGCCGGAAGTGGTGGCGGCGTACACGGTGTCGGGCGCGGCGGACGCGATCGTCCACCTGCGGGCGGCGGACATCCACCACCTGGAGACGGCACTGGAGCGGCTGCGGGGGTTGGAGATTGTGGACCGGACGGTGTCGACCGTGGTGCTTTCGCGGCTGCTGGAACGGCCGCCCACTCCGGAGCAGTGAGGCCTCCGGCCCCCGGTTTCCACCCGGCCGTGCCACCCTGAGGCCATGACCGACCGCATCGTCAGCGAGCACTCCGGCGGCGTCGCCCTGCTGACCGTCGACGCTCCCGGCAGCCGGAACGCGCTGACCCTCGACCTCTCCGCGCAGCTCGCCGCGGCCGTCGAGGCCGCGGAACGGGACGAGTCGGTGCACGCCGTCGTCGTCACCGGGACGCCGCCCGCCTTCTGCGCCGGTGCCGATCTGGCCGCTCTGGCGAACGCCGACGAAATGGGCCTGCGCGCCATCTACGAAGGCTTCCTCGCCGTGGCGCGGTGCGAGCTGCCGACCATCGCCGCCGTCGGGGGCGCGGCCGTGGGGGCCGGGCTGAACCTCGCCCTCGCCGCCGACGTGCGGCTGGCCGGGCCGCGCGCGAAGTTCGTCGCCCGGTTCCTCGAACTCGGGCTGCACCCGGGCGGCGGGATGACCTGGATGACGCAGCGGCTGGCCGGTCCGCAGCAGGCCGCCGCCATGACCTTGTTCGGCCAGCCCTTCGACGCCGAGGCCGCGGTCCGCGCCGGGCTGGCGCTGCGCGTGGTCGACGGCGGCCACGACGAACTCCTGGCGGCCGCGCGTGAGCTCGCTCACCCCGCCGTGGCCGCGCCGCGCGAAGCGCTGATCGCCACCAAGCGCAGTCTCCGCACCACCGCGGGCCTGGCCGAACACCGCGACGCGGTCGACGTCGAAATCGGGCCCCAGCTGGCCTCGCTGGCGTCCCCGGAGTTCGCCGAACGACTTTCCCTGATGCGAGACCGGATCCGTTCTCGGCCGTGACTCAAGCCGGGGGCCTAACCTTCGCGAGACGCGCATCACAGCGCGGCGCAGCAGCTGACCGTTACCATCAGTTACAGGTATCTGGCGGACCTGCGAAGGGACATCGAAGAGCACCGCAGAGGTCGTCCAACACCCGGGACACCGCCAACATCGGTGTTGAGGGCGAGCTAACCTCGTGAGTAGACCTGGTGAACGCAGCCGCGGCACCGGCAGGCGAACGGAAGCCGTACCGTCGGGAGAGAGGGAATCCCTGACCCATGAGCACGAGTGCGAACGGCAACGGCGCTGGTCACGGCTCGCTCGCCGCAACCAGGCCGACCGAGGTCAGCAAGCTGGACCGGGTGGTCATCCGGTTCGCGGGCGACTCCGGTGACGGCATGCAGCTGACCGGCGACCGCTTCACGTCCGAAGCCGCCGCGTTCGGCAACGACCTGTCGACGATGCCGAACTTCCCCGCCGAGATCCGCGCGCCACAGGGCACCATCCCCGGCGTCTCGAGCTTCCAGGTGCACTTCGCCGACTACGACATCCTCACCCCCGGCGACCGGCCGGACGTGCTGGTCGCGATGAACCCGGCCGCGCTCAAGGCGAACCTCGGCGACGTCCCGCACGGCGGCACGATCATCCTCAACACCGACGAGTTCATCAAGCGCAACCTGACCAAGGTCGGCTACGCGACGGACCCGCTGGACGACGACACGCTGGCGCCGTACCAGGTGCACCGGGTCGCCATGTCGACCCTGACCCAGGGCGCGCTCGCCGAGACCGGCCTCGGCAAGAAGGACGCCGAGCGCTGCAAGAACATGTTCGCGCTCGGCCTGCTGTCGTGGATGTACCACCGGCCGACCGAAGGCACCGAGCGGTTCCTGCGCGAGAAGTTCGCGAAGAAGCCGGACATCGCCGAGGCGAACATCCTCGCCTTCCGCGCGGGCTGGAACTACGGCGAGACCACCGAGTCCTTCGCGACGACGTTCCAGGTCGCCCCGGCGAAGCTGACCCAGGGCACCTACCGCCAGATCACCGGCAACACCGCGCTGGCGTACGGGATCGTGGCCGCCGGGCAGCGCTCCGGCCTGCAGATCCTGCTCGGCACGTACCCGATCACCCCGGCGTCGGACATCCTCCACGAGCTGTCCAAGCACAAGAACTTCGGCATCATCACCTTCCAGGCCGAAGACGAGATCGCCGGCATCGGCGCTGCGCTCGGCGCGTCCTACGGCGGCGCGCTCGGCGTCACCTCGACGTCCGGCCCCGGTGTCGCGCTGAAGTCCGAAGCCGTCGGCCTCGGCGTGATGGTGGAGCTGCCACTGGTCGTCATCGACGTCCAGCGCGGTGGCCCGTCCACCGGGCTGCCGACCAAGACCGAGCAGGCCGACCTGCTGCAGGCGATGTTCGGCCGCAACGGCGAATCGCCGGTCCCGGTCATCGCGCCGCTCTCGCCGGCGGACTGTTTCGACGCGGCCGTCGAGGCGACCCGGATCGCGCTGAAGTACCGCACCCCCGTGCTGCTGCTGTCGGACGGCGCGATCGCGAACGGCTCCGAGCCGTGGCTGATCCCGGACGTCGACGAGCTGCCCGACCTGCGGGTCGAGTTCGCGACCGAACCCAACGCGGACAACGACTCCGGCGAGTTCTGGCCGTACGTCCGCGACCCTGAAACGCTCGCCCGCGCGTGGGCGATCCCGGGCACCGCGGGGCTGCAGCACCGCATCGGCGGGCTGGAGAAGGCCGACAAGACCGGCCACATCTCCTACGACCCCGACAACCACGACAAGATGGTCCGGCTGCGGCAGGCGAAGGTCGACGGCATCGACGTCCCCGACCTCGTCGTCGACGATCCCTCCGGCGGCAAGGCGCGCGTCCTGGCGCTGGGCTGGGGCTCGTCGTTCGGGCCGATCGGCGCGGCCTGCCGGCGCGTGCGCAAGCTCGGCCTGCCGATCGCGCAGGCCCACCTGCGGCACCTCAACCCGCTGCCGGCCAACCTGGGCGACATCCTGCGCAGCTACGACAAGGTCGTGGTGCCGGAGATGAACCTCGGCCAGCTCGCTTTGCTGCTGCGGGCCAAGTACCTGGTCGACGTCCACTCGCACACGAAGGTCGCCGGCCTGCCCTTCAAGGCCGAAGAGCTGCAGAACCTGTTCTCGGAGATCATCACCGGCGTTGCTACGGAGGCGGCGAAATGACCGCAATCGACCTGGGGATACCCCACCTCGGCGGCCTGGACCTTGTGCCGGCCACCGACGAGCCGCAGAAGGCCAAGGACTACAAGTCGGACCAGGAGGTCCGCTGGTGCCCGGGCTGCGGCGACTACGTCGTGCTGAACGCGGTCCAGTCGTTCCTGCCGACGCTCGGCCTCAAGCGCGAGAACATCGTGTTCATCTCGGGCATCGGCTGCTCGTCGCGGTTCCCGTATTACCTGAACACCTACGGCATGCACTCGATCCACGGCCGTGCGCCGTCGATCGCGACCGGGCTCGCGACGACGCGCCCGGACCTGTCGGTGTGGGTCGTGACCGGTGACGGCGACGCGCTGTCCATCGGCGGCAACCACCTGATCCACGCGCTGCGCCGCAACGTGAACATCAAGATCCTGCTGTTCAACAACCGGATCTACGGGCTGACCAAGGGCCAGTACTCCCCGACGTCCGGGCAGGGCATGGTCACCAAGTCCACGCCGATGGGTTCGGTGGACACGCCGTTCAACCCGCTGTCGCTGGCGATCGGCGCGGAGGCGTCGTTCGTGGGCCGGGCGCTGGACTCCGACCGCAAGGGCCTGACCGAGGTCCTGCAGGCGGCGGCGCAGCACCGCGGCTCGGCGCTGGTCGAGATCTACCAGAACTGCCCGATCTTCAACGACGGCGCGTTCGACGTCCTCAAGGACGCCGACGAGGCTGCGACGCGCCTGATCCCGCTGCGCGCGGGCGAGCCGATCCGCTTCGGCCCGAACCAGGAGTTCGGCGTCAAGCGCGGCGACTGGGGCGGCCTGGACGTCGCCAAGGTGGCGGACATCGGCGAAGAGAACATCGTGGTGCACGACCCGTCGATCACGGACACGTCGTACGCGTTCGCGCTGTCGCGCCTGGGCGACCAGAACCTCAACCACGTCCCGACGGGCATCCTCCGCCAGGTCGAGCGCCCGACCTACGACGACGGCGCCCGCGCCCAGGTCGAGGAGGCCCGCGCGGCCCGCACGCCGGACCTGCAGGGTCTGCTGCGGGGTAAGGACACCTGGACGGTCGCGTAACCGCTGCTTTTCGAAGGCCGCCATGCCCGGGGCATGGCGGCCTTCGGCGTTTCCGGGGTTGTCTTCCTTCGGACTGGAGTCTTAAGTTTCAGGTCAAGCGACCTGGCGCACCGTTCGTCAGCTGAGCGGGCGGAACCCGACGCGCTCGGCGTCCTCGGCCGTCCGGAACCAGACCTCGGCGACCATCTTCGGGAACTGCGCCGATTCCTCGGTGCAGTACCGCAAAGCGGTGACGCTGGCCTTCACGGCGAAGCTGTCGCTCGGTGCCCCGCCACCCGGGCGCGGCATCGCCGAACCGGGGCCGAACGGGCCCGGCGGGACCGAGTCGCCCGCCGCCTGGCGGGCCGGGGGCGGCTCCGGCGCCACGACACCCGCCTGGTTCGGCTGCACCGACGGCTCGAACAGCGAACCGCTGTGCGCGCCGGACAGGTCGGGTTCGCGGCGTTCCACCGTGCGCATCGACGGCTGGATCGGCTGCGGCGCGTCGAACCCGCCACGCATGGACCCCCGGGGCTGCCGCTTCGGCAGCACCTGCGTCGCTTCGGCGGGCGTCTCCGGCGGCACGTCCAGCTCACTTTCGGCGATGTCGCCACCGAACGCGTACTGCGGCGGCTCGTCCTCGTCCGGCTGCTCGTCGTCGTCCTGGTGCACCGCACCGGGGTGCTCGGTGATGAAGCGGGTGCGCTCCACCGGCTCTTCGAACGCCGAGCGCTCGGACGGCTGCTCGTCGTCGAACCAGTCCGGCACGGCCGCCGCCTCGCCGGACGGCCGCTGGAACAGCGAGCCCGCCGGGTCCGGGTCGAGCTTCTGCTCGAGCCTCGACAGGGCAGGCGACTCCAGCTCCGCGTCGTCTTCGAACGAGTCCCCGACCGGGGTCAGGTACTGCGTCGAGGCGGCGCGCTCCGGCTCCTCCTCCGGCGTCAGGAACTGGGCGGCCGCGTTGCGGTACGGGTCGTCTTCCTCGGGCTCCGGTTCCTGCGCGCGGACGGGTTCCGTCTCCGGCGCCATCCGTGAGGGGACCTGGGCGTCCAGCTCGGCGAAGTCCTCGTCGATGTCGTCGTGCACGTCGTCGCGGTGGATCGGCGGCGCGGCGACCAGCGTGCCGGGGTAGGAGGTCTCCTGGCGGGTCGGCTCCAGCTCGGGCCGCCGGAACACTTCGGCGGTGGCGTTCACCGAGGCCGCGTTCGCCGGGGTGCGCGCGGCGTCGGCGTGGGCCTGCGCCAGCGAGCTCTCCAGCCGGCGGACGCTCCTGCGGAGCGGCAGCACCAGCACCAGCCAGGTGAGGATGGCGCCGACGAAGAACGCGGCGAGGCTCCACAGCCAGACCTGTCCGAATATGGACATCTATCCCTGCCCCTGTTAAGTGCTTCAGCGCGTGCGCGCGACCAGGTAGTCCGCGACCGACTCGCACGCGTCCCGGGCGGGTGACGCGGGGAGCGCGGAAAGCTCGGCTCGCGCGCGCTGAGCGTAGTCGGAAAGGGTGACGCGTGCGCGATCGAGTCCGCTACTGACCCGCAGCAGCTCGAGCGCCTCCTGGACGAGGGCGTCGTCGGCGATCGGGCCGGACAGCAGCTCGATGAGCCGCGGGTCGGTCTCCGGGTCGGCCAGCGCGTACAGCATGGGCAGCGTCCGGACGCCTTCGCGCAGGTCGGTGCCCTGCGCCTTGCCGAGCTCGTCGGACGGCGACGCGATGTCGATGATGTCGTCGGAGATCTGGAAGGCGGTGCCGATGATGTCGCCGAACCGGCGCAGCGCCTCGACGTGCTCCTCGGCGGCGCCGGACATCATGCCGCCGAACCGGCCGGAGGTGGCGATCAGCGAGCCGGTCTTCTGCGCGATCACGGTGAGGTAGTGCGCGACGGCGTCGTCACCCGGGCCGGGGCCGACGGTCTCCCGCATCTGGCCGGTGACCAGCTCGCCGAAGGTCTCGGCGATGATCCGCGCGGCGTCCGTGCCGAGGTCGGCGACCAGGCGCGAGGCGTGGGCGAAGAGGAAGTCGCCGGTGAGGATGGCGATGGTGTTGTCCCAGCGGGCGTTGACGCTCTCGGCGCCGCGCCGCATGTCGGCCTCGTCCATGACGTCGTCGTGGTAGAGCGTGGCCAGGTGAACCAGCTCGACCGCGGCGGCGGCGATGATGACGTGGTCGTCCTGCTTCGGCCCGAACTGCGCGGAGAGCAGGGTGAACAGCGGGCGGAAGCGTTTGCCCCCGGCCTCGACCAGGTGCAACGCGGCGTCGTTGACGGCCTGGACGTCACTGCGGACGACCTCGCGCAGCAGCTTCTCGACCTCGGTCAGCCCGCCGGCGATCGACCGCAGCAGGGTTTCGTCGGCGATCTGCAGCCCAACCGACGCCCGCAGGTCGTCGAGGGCGCCGCCCGGCGCAGCGGGGAGGGATCCCGCCCCGGGGGCTGGGGAAGGCACAGACACGTCGGCTCCGCTCTACTCGTGCACCGGTCGGTTGCCCCTTGAGCGTAGTGGCTACCGCGCGCGGTCGTTTACCCGCTGTCCTGCGGAAACGGTGACGAACATGACACCGCCCCGGGTGGTTCCCGCTCCTCGAAAGGGTGATCGGAGATTCCGGGCGCAACGGACGTCTCCGGCGGGCGGATATTCAGTCGTGGAAGAGCGGCCGAGCCGGGCCGCTCACCAGGCGGCAAGGAGGACACCGGATGCGCAGCACGATCGTCACGGCTTTGGTGGTGACGGGCCTGGCCGCTTCGGGCGCATCGCCGGCATCGGCGGCTTCGCCCGCCGGCGTGGCGGACATCGGCTCGGCCTCGTTCACCAAGGCGGGCACGACGATCACGATCCCGACGCAGGGTCACTGCGCACTGGACGGCCCCTCGAGCACAACGGCCGAACCGGTTTCGAAAACCGGCATCACCTTCGGCGGCGGCACGTCATCCTGCACGACAACCGGTTCGACCACGAAGTCAACGGCGACGGGCAAGAACTTCGAGCTGTCGGCGCTGGTTTCGGCGGGTGGCCCCCGCGTGAAACTGGCGACCTTCACGGTGACGTGCGACGGAACGCAGACGCAGACGAGCGCGAACTGGACGTTCGGCGGGATGTCGGGGATCACGAACCCGCCGAGCCCGGTCCCGGTGGGTTACGTGTCGCCGATCCGGAAAGCGGACGGAACGGCCCTGGCGAACGCGGTGTTCAACACCCAGGACCTCCCGGGCGACGGAAGTGTGGGATTGACGATGCTGCGCATCGATTTCCTGCCGGCATCGGGCATCACCGGAACGGTGACGCTGGGGAAGACGAGCTGTTCCCCCACCCCTTAGACGTCACGAGGGCCGCGGCTTGGGAGAGCGCCGAGAGGACGGCCGCGGCCCTCGTGACCTTGGTTTTCGGCTTGGGGAACCCTGGTAGGGTGCGATGCGCCGGATACGCAGGGTGCTCGGGGTGGAGCACACTGCGAGCTAGGGGAGAGCTGATGACGACGGTGTGTTGTGGCTGAGGGGCCGGTTTATGACCCGGGGGCGGATTGGGAGCTTCCGGGGCCTCATGGGGTGCCGCGGGCTGGGTCTTATGGGGGTGGGGATGGTGGTGGGTCTGCTGGGTTTGAGTACGACGAGCAGACCCTGCACGAACTGGTCAGGGAGTGGCGCGAACTGGCAGATGAGTTCCGAGCAGACTTCGCTCAGGCTGAGGCACTGAAACGTGCGAACGGTCCGGGGCTCGAATACGCCAGCGGCAACAACGCCGAGCTGATCCGAGCATCCGGTAGTTCATTGTCCGAAGCACTGCAGCAACGAGCCCGATATTGCGATGCCATGGCCGCGAAGTACGTCACGGCCCTGGGGAAGTACGCAACAGCCGAAGAAGCTCACGCCATCGAGATTGGCGAAACCACGAAGGGCATCCTCTAGTGCGCCGGCTACTCGTGCTGTGCGGCATCGCCCTGATGTCGATCACCGCCTGCTCGCCCCAAACCACAGGCACGGCTTCTCCCGTCAACACGTCCAGTTCACCGGGAAGGCCGAACACGGCGCAACAGGTGCCCGGGCCTGGTGTCCCGAAGGTGGAGACACCGATCGACACCGAGCGCTTCAGGTCAGCACCTTGCTCGACGTTGACCGAAGATCAGGCAGCGGAGGTTTTCGGGGGAGCCTCGACAGCCAAGCCCGATGCGCAGGCCCCCGCCGGCCCGACATGCACTTGGGCTCCAGTGGACTTGACCGGCGCTACCGTCAACCTGATCTTTTCGACGGTGGACCAACTCGGCTTGACCAGCGTTTACCAAGCCAAGGACAGTACTTACAAATTGTTTCAACCTTTGGAGTCCATCGGCGACTACCCCGTCGTTGCTTACGGAACATCAGACCAGCGAACCGACGGTATCTGCTCCATTGCTATCGGCACGTCGGACCACAGTACCGTCGATATAACGGTCACCCAGTCACGCGGAAATATCGGCAAGGTGGATCCTTGCGCCGCCGCTCGCACCGTGGGATCGAAGGTATTGGCTACTTTGCGGGAGGGAAGCTGATGGCTGACGAGACTCCACTGACAGCGGCGCAGATCTACGAGCAGATCACTGGTGGCGACGGCATCGGCTCGCTGGCCGACGCCGAGGACGGTGCCAGTCAGCTGACCACTCGGATGGTTGAGCGGGCTCAGCGGATCAGTGCGCTCCGCGCCAAGACCATGTCCGGCTGGCGAGGCAACGCCGGAGAAGCCGCTGCCGATGCCACTCTTCCTCTTGTTCAGGCCGCCGCCGATGATGCTGTTCACCTGAAGAATGCCCAGACCGCTGTTGCGGCTCAGATGGAAGCCTTTGGGACCGCCAAGTACTCCGTCAAGCCCGTCCCCGCTCAACCGCCTGCTTTGGGCACCGATGATGTCCTCCGCGCCATCCGGGACGGTAAGTGGGATTCCTACAACGCCAAAGTTGCCGGGTGGCAAGCGGACAGCCAAGCCAACATCGACGCCTTCAGCGCCTACCACTCCGCCAGCAGCGCCAACGGTGGACAGATGCCCGCCCAATACGCGCAGCTTGCCGACTTCGGGGCTTCCGTCTCCATGAAGACCTCCGATCGGACCGGCGGGCCCACCGATACCGGGGAATGGGCGCGGAATCCGCGGCAGACTGAGGTGCCCGCCCAAGATCGGCAGACCTTCCGGCCCACGCAGGACCGGATCACCGGTGGGAATCGGGAACAGACACCGAACCAGCAGAACCAACAGAACCAGCAGTACCAACAATTCGAGACAAATCAGCAAAACCAGGCCTGGAAGCCCGGAACCCCGGACTCCAGCACCCACGCCAACAGCTACGTCCCCCGCCCCGTCGTGCCCGCCGCTCAGGGTGGGTACGAATTCGGGCCCACCGGGCAGCCCGTCAGCAACCTCACCGGCCCTGGAACCAATTGGCCCGGCGGCTTCGGACCCGGGACCGGTCCCTACACCGGTGGCAGTTTCCCACCGGGAACAGGAACAGGAACAGCGCCAGGAACGCCGGGATCCAGCAGGGGAACCGGCACCCCAGGCGGGCGCTTCCCCGGCAGCAGCACCGGCGCCCGACTCCCCGAGGAACGCCTCCCCGGCACCACCCCCTCCCGCGGCTCCACCGGCCCCCGAGGCGCGAACGGCCTCCCCATGGGCGCTCCCATGGGCGGCCGAGGCGGAAAAGAAGAAGACCGGGAAAAGAAGAAAGCTCCCTACCTGCAAAACCCCGATCCCGACGAAACCTTCGGCGGCTTCACCGAAAAACCCATGCCCCCGGTCATCGGTGAGAACAAGAAGCGATGATCTCCTTCTCGCTGAACACCTTGCTCACCGCCATGCGGCAAGTCGGCTGCGGCGACCCGCACCCGGTTTTCGCCAAGGGGCTCCGATACATCCCGCCCCAAGCGGCGAACCAAGTCAACCGGGCCGCCTTCGAAGAACTCAGTCCGCACGGCTTCGTCCAAGGCAACGGCTTCACGCCCGAATTCGAAGACCTGCTGCACCTCATCGACCAGCCGACCCGGGAATTCGTCGCCCACGCGCGGGACACCACCGAACAGATCGGGGTTCTGGTCGCGGCCAGAGGGCGGAGCGGGGTCTGCGTTGTCTGCAAACACGATCAGGTCGAACTCACCGAAGTGAACGGCCACCCCGCCGACGCCCTCGTCGCGCACCTGCCCGGCTACCCGGCCGCCGACATCAAGCCGTTCTCGCTTCCCCAGGAAGACTTCCAGAAGCCGCAGGAAAGCGACATCTTCGACGACGCCCCCGCGCGCAGCCGCGAAGCGCAGGAACTCGACGCCTTCTTCCAGCAACCCCACTACGGCGTCGGGCAGCTGCACGCCGCCGGCGTCACCGTCAACTACCTCGACCTCGAGGCCGGCCGCGTCGGGATCACGCGGGCCGAGGGGTACATCAGCGTTGTTCCCGGGCGCCCCGAAGAACTCAGCCACAAACTGAAGGCCGCCACCCCCTCGTGAAGGAGGGAGTGGCGGCCGGGGAACACACCGCTCAGAAAGCGAACCCGCCCGAACCGGCCCAGCCGAGGGCGAACGCCGGGACCAGGCCGAGCACCAGCGTCACCGCCGTGCCCAGGAAGATCGCCGTCCCGGTGCCGAAGCCCGGGACCGAGACCGACGGGCCGTCCGCGGCCGGCTCCGAGAAGTACATCAGGACGATCACGCGCAGGTAGAAGAACGCCGCCACCGCGCTGAACACCAGCGCGACCACCACCAGCGGGGCCATCCCGTCCGACAACGCCGCCGAGAACACGACGAACTTGCCGACGAAACCGGACGTCAACGGAATGCCCGCCAACGCGAGCAGCAAGAACGTGAACACCCCGGCCAGCAGCGGCGACCGCTTCGCCAGCCCAGCCCACGCCGAAAGGTGCGTGGCTTCGCCGGAGGAATCCCGGACCAGGCTGATCACGCCGAACGCCGCCAGCGTCGTGAAGCCGTACGCCAGCAGGTAGAACAGCGTGCTCGACAACCCGTCCTTCGTCATCGCGATCGCCCCGACCAGCAGGAAGCCCGCGTGGGCGATCGACGAGTACGCCACCATGCGCTTGACGTCGGTCTGGGTCAGGCCCAGCACCGCGCCGATCACCATCGAGATGATCGCCACGCCCCAGAGGACTCCCCGCCACTCCCAGGAAGTCGACGAGAACGCCACCGACAGCACCCGCAGGATGCCGCCGAACGCCGCGACCTTCGTGCACGCCGCCATGAACGCCGTCACCGGGGTCGGGGCGCCCTGGTACACGTCCGGGGTCCACGTGTGGAACGGGCCGACCGACCCCTTGAACAGCAGGCCGACCACCAGCAGGCCCAGCCCGGCGAACAGCAGCGTGTCCGACCGGTCCGTGCCCGCCGCCGCGGCCGCGATGTCGCCCAGCTTCACCGAGTTCGCGTAGCCGTACAGCAGCGCCAGCCCGTACAGGAAGAACGCCGAGGAGAACGCGCCCAGCAGGAAGTACTTGACCGCCGCTTCCTGCGACAGCAGCCGCCGCCGCCGCGCGAGGCCGCACATCAGGTACAGCGGCAGCGAAAGCACTTCCAGCGCGATGAACATCGTCAGCAGGTCGTTCGCCGCGGTGAAGGCCATCATGCCGCCGAGCGCGAACAGCGTCAGCGGGAACACCTCGGTCTGCATGACCGTCGCCGTCTGGGCGCGGTCCTGGACCGTGCCCGGGCGGATGCCGGCCTGCGCGACCAGCGCGCCGCCCGGCTCGACCACGCGGTCCGAAATCAGCAGCACCGCGCCCACCGCCAGCGCCAGCAGCGTGCCCCAGAGGAACAGCGCCGGCCGGTCGATCGAGATCGCGCCGCTGAACGTCGTGACGCCGCTCGCGGGCGCGTCGCCCGTCGCGTAGATGATCAGGCTGACGCCGGCCGCGACGATCGACGCCAGGCTCAGGCCCACCTGGATGCCGAACCGCGACCGCTTCGCCGCGAACGCCTCGACCAGCACGCTGACGCACGCCGCGCCGAGGACGATCAGCACCGGCAGCACGGCCGGGTAGTTGATCGACGGCGTCGTGATCGGCGACTGCGCCTGGGTCAGGAGGATGTCGAGCACTTTTACTTGCCTCCCTGGACCGCGGACAGCGTCTGCTGCACCGTCGGGGTGACTGTGTCGAGCACCGGCTTCGGGTAGAAGCCGAGAACGAGGATCAGCACGACCAGCGGCGCGAGGATCGCGATCTCACGACCGTTCAGGTCGCGGATCGCCTTCTTGGCGCCCAGTTCCGGCGCGATCGCCGTGCCCGGGCCCCCACCGACACCCACCAGGGCGTCACCGCGGACCGGGCCCTGGAAGACCCGCTGGTAGAGCCACAGGACGTACGCCGCGGCCAGGACCATGCCCACCGTGGCGAGGATCGTGTACACCGGCTGGTCCACAAAGGACCCGATGAGCACCAGGAACTCCGAAACGAACGAGTTCGTGCCCGGCAGGGACAAAGTGGACAGACCGGCGAGCAGGAACAGCCCGGCCAGCAACGGGGTCACCTTGGCCATGCCGCCGTAGTCCGAAATGCGGGACGACCCGCCGCGCGCGATCACCAGGCCGATCACCACGATCAGCATGCCGGTCGCCAGGCTGTGGTTCAGCATGTACGTCGCCGAGCCGACCATCGCCTGCTCGTTGAACGCGAAGATCCCGAGCGAGATGAAGCCGAAGTGGGCGATGGACACGTACGCGATGAACCGCTTCATGTCCCGCTGGCCCGCCGCGAGGATCGAGCCGTAGAGGACGCCGATCACCGAGAGCACCAGCACCAGCGGGGCGAGGGTCTTGCTCGCCTCCGGGAACATCGGCAGGCAGTAGCGCAGGAACCCGAACGTGCCCACCTTGTCCAGCACGCCGACCAGCAGGACGGCGACGCCGATCGGCGCCTCCCCCGCCGCGTCCGGCAGCCAGGTGTGGAACGGCACCAGCGGCGCCTTGATCGCGAACGCCAGGAAGAACCCGAGGAACAGCCAGATCTGCGTGGACAGCGGCGCGTCGCGCACCACCGTCACCAGCGTCAGCCAGTCGAACGTGCCCTTGCCGAGCTTGTCCGCGGCCAGCGAGTACGCCCCGATCGCCGAGGCCAGCATGATCAGGCCGCCGAGGAACGAGTACAGGAAGAACTTCACCGCCGCGTACTGCCGGTTCGCGCCGCCGTAGCCGCCGATGAGGAAGTACATCGGGATCAGCATGATCTCGAACAGCACGTAGAACAGGAAGACGTCGGTCGCGGCGAACACGCCGATCGTGAGCGCCTCCTGCAGCAGGATCAGCGAAAGGAACCCGCCCGCGCTGCGGCCCGCCGGGAGCTTGTCCAGCGTGCCGAGCCCGCCGACGACGATCGGCACCAGCAGCGCGATCACCGCGATCATGATCAGCGCGATGCCGTCGACGCCGAACGCGATGTGCACGCCGAAGCTGGGGATCCAGTCGAAGCTCGACGTCATCTGCAGCCGGGGGCCGGATGCGGAGTAGCTGAGCCAGAACGGGATCACCAGCAGGAACTCGAGGATCGAGAACCCGAGCGCGGCCAGCACCGCGGCGCGGTCGTTCCCCTTGAGGAACGCCAGCACCAGCGAGCCGGCGAGCGGCACCAGGATGAGGATGAGCAACCAGGTCATCAGGAGAACCTCACCAGCAGGAGAGCCGCCAGAAGCAGGAACGTGCCGCCCAGCATCGACAGCGCGTACGACCGGACGAACCCGGTCTGCAGCCGCCTCAGCCGGCCGGACCCGCCGCCGAGACCGGCGGCCAGGCCGTTGACCGCGCCGTCGACGCCGCGGTTGTCGACGTACACCAGCGCCCGCGAGAGCCAGGTGCCCGGGCGGGCGACCAGAGTCTCGTTGAGGGCGTTGCCGTAGAGGTCCTTGCGCGCGGCCCGGGTGACGAACGAGACCCGCTGGGGCTGCTCGACCGGGACGTCACGGCGGAAGATCAGGTAGGCGATGACCGCGCCGATCAGGGAAATCCCGACCACGATGCCGGACATCAGCCACTTGTTGATCCCGAAGTGCTCCTCCGGAGCCTCGCCGACCGCCGGGGCCAGCCAGGTCACGAAGGACTTGTTGAGCGTGAAGAGCCCACCGGCGAATACCGAGCCGATCGCGAGGATCACCATCGGCACCCACATGATCGGTTTGGCCTCGTGCGGGTGGAACTCGCGGCCGTCGGCGGACTTGAGTTCCTTCCAGCGCGCCTTGCCGAAGAACGTCATCATCATCAGGCGGGTCATGTAGAACGCCGTCAGCCCGGCGCCCAGCAGGGCCGCGCCACCCATCACCCAGCCGCGCCAGCCTTCCTGGCCGAACGCCGCCTCGATGATCGCGTCCTTCGTCCAGAAGCCGGACAGCAGCGGGAAGCCGATCAGGGCCGCGTAGCCGAGGGCGAACGTCCAGAAGGTGATCGGCATCTTCTTCCACAGGCCGCCGAACTTGCGCATGTCGACCTCGTCGTTCATGGCGTGCATGACCGACCCGGCGCCGAGGAACAGCCCGGCCTTGAAGAAGCCGTGCGCGACCAGGTGCATGATGCCCAGCGCGTACGCGATCGGCCCGAGGCCGACGGCGAGCATCATGTAACCGATCTGGCTGACCGTGGAGTACGCGAGGACCTTCTTGATGTCGTCGTACGCGCAGCCGATGATGCACCCGAGCAGCAGGGTCACCGTGCCGACCAGCGTGACGATCAGGCGGCCGTCTTCGGTGGCGTTGAAGATGTCCTTCGAGCGGGCGACCAGGTAGACACCCGCGGTGACCATCGTCGCCGCGTGGATCAGGGCCGACACCGGGGTCGGGCCCTCCATCGCGTCCGGGAGCCAGGCCTGCAGCGGGAACTGGCCGGACTTACCGCAGGCGCCCAGCAGGAGCAGGATCGCCATCGCGGTGATCGCGCCCGTCGAGAACTTGCCGTCACCGACCGCCTTGAAGACCTCGGCGTAGCCGGTCGAACCCGCGTACTTGAACATGATGAAGATCGCCAGCGCGAGCCCGACGTCTCCGACGCGGTTCATCAGGAACGCTTTCTTCGCCGCGGTGGCGGCGGACGGGCGGCCCTGGTACCAGCCGATGAGCAGGTAGGACGCGAGACCCACGCCCTCCCAGCCCATGTAGAGCGTCACGAAGCTGTTGCCCAGCACCAGGACCAGCATCGAGGCGACGAAGAGGTTCAGGTACGCGAAGAAGCGGTACCGGCCCTCGTCGTCGGCCATGTAGCCGATCGAGTAGTAGTGGATCAGCATGCCGACGCCGGTGATGAGCAGCACGAAGGTCAGCGAGAGCGCGTCGATCCGCAGCCCGAAGTCCACCTGCAGCTGGCCGACCGGGATCCACGAGTAGACCTTGGTGTCGGTCGTGGTGCCGGTGTCTGCCGTGAAGAAGAGGATCAGCCCGTAGACGAAGGCGAGGGTGACGGTGGCGCAGCCGAGCAAATGCCCCCAGGCCTTCGCGCGCTTGCCCGCCAGCAACAGGATGAGCGCGCCGAGGCCAGGCAGGGCCACCAGCAGCCACGATGATGCGGTCACTCGGGGGTCTCCTAGTACTTCAGCAGGTTGGTGTCGTCGACCGAGGCCGAGCGCCGGGTGCGGAAGATGGCCATGATGATCGCCAGGCCGACCACGACCTCGGCGGCCGCGACGACCATGACGAAGAACGCCATGATCTGGCCGTCGAGCCCGCCGTTGATCCGGGCGAAGGTGACCAGCGACAGGTTCACCGCGTTGAGCATCAGCTCGATGCACATGAACACGACGATCGCGTTGCGCCGCACCAGCACGCCGACCGCGCCGAGCGCGAACAGCAGCGCCGACAGCAGCAGGTAGTACGTGGGGGTCATGCCTTCTCCCCTTCCGGGCCTTCCGGAGCGGCTTCGGAGCCGACCAGCGCGTGCGCGTCCGGGTGCGGGCCCTCGTCCGCGACGAGCTTGCGTTCCTTCGCCAGCTCGATCGCCGAGGTGGACTCGATGATCGCCGACAGCGACTCCGGGGCCACCGAGCCGTCCGGCAGCAGCGCCGGGGTGGCCACCGAGTTGGCGGTGGCGAAGACACCCGGGCCGGGCAGCGGCGACGGCCGGTCGTGCTCGCCGCGGAAGCGCAGGAGCACGAGTTCCTTCTGCGAGAGCTTGCCGCCCTTGCCGTGCCGGTCGGTGAAGGCCAGCACCATCGCGCCGATCGCGGCGGTGATGAGCAGCGCCGACGTCAGCTCGAACGGGAACAGGTAGTCGGTGAAGATCAACCGGCCGAGGCCCTTCGGCCCGCCGCCCGCCGGCGTGGTCGAGTCGAGCGGGACGGCCGGGGTGACGTTCTCCAGCGCCCGGTAGATGCCGGTGGCCAGCAGGGCGGCCAGTCCGATGCCGAGCACCGTCGCGGCCAGCCGCTGTCCACGGAGGACTTCGACGACGGAGTCGGAGCTTTCGCGGCCGACCAGCATCAGCACGAAGAGGAACAGCATCATGATCGCGCCGGTGTAGACGATGATCTGCGTGAAGCCCAGGAACGGCGCCGACTGGATCATGTACAGCGCGCCCAGGCTCAGCATCGTGAGCACCAGCCACAGCGCCGAGTGGACGGCGTTGCGGGAAAAGATCATGCCGAGCGCGCCGAGCAGGGACAGCGGCCCGAGGATCCAGAACGCGACGGCTTCCCCGGTGGAGACCCCGGCCGACACGTTCGGCGCCGCCGCCAAAACCGCGGAGATCACTTGACGCCCTCCCCGCGTGCGAGTTCGGGGCCGTTCACGTAGTAGTCCTGCTCGTTGTCGCCGAGCCGCATCGGGTGCGGCGGCTGCTCCATGCCGGGCAGCAGCGGGGCGAGCAGGTCCTCCTTCGTGTAGATCAGCCGCTGGCGGTCGTCGTCGGCCAGCTCGTAGAAGTTGATCATCGTCAGCGACCGGGTCGGGCACGCCTCGATGCAGAGGCCGCAGCCGATGCAGCGCAGGTAGTTGATCTGGTAGTCCTTGCCGTACCGCTCCCCCGGCGAGAACCGGGCCTCCTCGGTGTTGTCACCGCCCTCGACGAAGATCGCGTCCGCCGGGCACGCCCACGCGCACAGCTCGCAGCCGACGCACTTCTCGAGGCCGTCCGGGTGGCGGTTCAGCTGGTGGCGCCCGTGGTAACGCGGGGCGGCGGGGGCGCCGGCCTCCGGGTACTCCTCGGTGGCGACCTTCTTGAACATCATCCCGAAGGTGACGCCGAAGCCCTTGACGGGATCAAGAAACCCCATCTTGTGCCCCTTCCTTTGCGGTACCGACGGCCGCCGGCTTGCGGCGGGCCGCCTTCGCCTCGGCCTTGGCCAAAGCCTTCTGACGCGGGGTGGTCTGCGGAACCTTGAGGTCCAGCGGCGGGACCGGGAAGCCGCCGCCGGTGACCGGGATCGACTCGCTCTCCTCTTCCCGGCCCGCGGCGCGGACGTAGAAGAACAGCGAAGCGACGATGAAGATCGCGACCGCGGCGATGATGATGGTCGCGGTGTTCCAGGTGATCACCTTCGCGAAGGTCACCATGACGATCCACACCAGGTTCAGCGGGACCAGGACCTTCCAGCCCAGCCGCATGAACTGGTCGTAGCGCAGGCGGGGCAGCGTGCCGCGCAGCCAGATGAACCCGAACAGCAGGACGAACATCTTCGCGAAGAACCACAGCACCGGCCACCAGCCGGTGTTGAGGACGTTGTTCCCGATCAGCGACAGCGGCCACGGGGCCATCCAGCCGCCGAGGAACAGCGTCGTCGCGAACGCCGACACGATCACCATGTTGACGTACTCGGCGAGGAAGAACATCGCGAACTTCATCGAGCTGTACTCGGTGTGGAACCCGCCGACCAGCTCCGACTCGGCCTCCGGGAGGTCGAACGGCGCCCGGTTGGTCTCGCCGACCATCGAGATCAGGTAGATCACGAAGCTCGGGACCAGGTAGAGGAACCACGCCGGCTGCTGCTTGCCGACGATGTCGGCCAGGTTCAGCGACCCCGCCTGCAGGATCACCGCGACGATCGACAGGCCCATCGCGATCTCGTAGGAAATCACCTGCGCCGCGCTGCGCATGCCGCCGAGCAGCGGGTACGGCGAGCCGGACGACCAGCCGGCGAGCACGATGCCGTAGACGCCGATCGAGGAGCAGGCCAGGATCACCAGCGCGCTGACCGGCAGGTCGAGCAGCTGCAGCACGGTCCGCTCGCCGAAGATCGACACGACCGGCCCGAACGGGATGGCCGACAGCGCGATCAGCGACGGCACCACGCAGACGACCGGGGCGAGGAAGTACACCTTGCGGTCGGCGGTGTCCGGGATGATCTGTTCCTTGAACGGCAGCTTGATCGCGTCCGCCAGGGACTGCAGGTAGCCGCCCGGGCCGACCCGGTTGGGGCCGGGCCGGTTCTGCATCCGGCCGACCGCCTTGCGCTCCCAGACGATCAGGAAGATCGTCATGATCGGCCCGATCAGCAGGATGACCACGCACTTGAGCAGGATCAGCCACAACGGGTCGTCGGCCAGCAGCGCCGCCCGCGTAGCCGCATCCGGCACAGAGCCGACGGCAGCTTCGGTCAGCAGCGGGGTCATTGCCCACCTCCAGCGAGGTTCACGACGGCGCCGTGCCCGGCACCGAGCGTCTTGAACACGGCCGAGCCGTCGGAGTTGCCCGGCAGCCACACGACGCCGTCGGGCAGGTCGGCGATCTCCACCGGCAGCGTGATCGCACCGCGTTCGGTGCTCACCGTGACGGTGACGCCGAGCCCGGCCGCGGTCGCCGCGGACAGCCGCGCGACCGGCGTGCGCTGGGTGCCCTTGAGGTGCGGCTCGCCGTCCTGCAGCGAACCGTTGTCGATCAGCTGGCGCCAGGTCGAGAGGACCGCCTGGCCGTCACCCGGCGTCGCGGGCGGCGCGACCTCGGCGGCGACGTGGCTCCAGCGCAGCGCCGAGGCCTGGCCCAGCTTCTCGAAGTCGCCGCGCGCGGCGGCCGGCGTCTGCGTGAACAGGTCCGCGTCCATCTCGACGGCGAGCGTGTCGAGCACCCGGCAGTCCGGCAGGGCGCCGGTGCCTTCGAGCGTCGTGTCGAACGGGCGGGTGCGGCCCTCCCAGTTGAGGTAGCTGCCGGACTTCTCGTCCGACGCCGCCACCGGGAGCACCACGTCCGCGCGCTCGGTCACCGCGCTGTGCCGCAGTTCGAGGCTGACCACGAACCCGGCGGTGTCCAGCGCGCGCAGCGCGAGGTCCGGGTCCGGCAGGTCGTACGGGTCGACCCCGCCGACGAGCAAGCCGCCGAGCTCACCGGCCGAAACGGCCAGCAGGATGTCGGTCGTGTCGCGGCCCGGGGTGGCCGGGAGCGGGACGCCCCAGGCGTTCTCGACGGCGACCCGGGCGGCGTCGTCGCCGACGCGCCGCCCACCGGGCAGCAGCGACGGCACGCAGCCGGTCTCCAGGGCGCCCCGGTCGCCGGCGCGGCGCGGGATCCACGCGAGCCGGACGCCGGTGCGCTCGACCAGGTCGTGCAGGGCGGCGAACAGGCCGGGGATCGCGGCGGCGCGCTCGCCGACCAGGACGACGGCGCCTTCGCCGCGCAGGGCTTCGTCGAGGTCCGGCGCGTGCTTGGCGATGCCCTCGACGGCCGCGGCCTCCTGGCCGGGCACGCAGGCGAGCAGCTCGCCGAACGTCTTGCGCACCGACGACGTCGTCCACTGTCCCAAGTGGACGACCCGGGTCTTGTTCCGGCGGGCCGCCTTGCGCAGCCGCAGGAACACGATCGGGGCTTCGTCCTCGGGCTCGAACGCGACGCACAGGACCGTGCGGGCCCGCTCGATCTCGCCGAAGGTGACGCCGGACTCCGGCGTCACGCCCACGACGTGGGAGGTGAGGAAGGCCAGTTCCTCGGCCGAGTGCGGACGGGCGCGGAAGTCGACGTCGTTGGTCCGCAGGGCGACGCGGGCGAACTTCGAGTACGCGTAGGCGTCTTCGACGGTCAGCCGGCCACCGGTCAGGACGCCGACGCCGCCGTTGCCGCGGGCCTCGGTGAGCCCCGCCGCGGCGATCCGCAGCGCGTCGGTCCAGGACGCCTCTTCCAGCTCACCGGTCGCCTTGTTCCGGACGAGCGGGCGGCGGATGCGGTCCTCGGCGCCGGTGTAGCGGAAGGCGAACCGGCCCTTGTCGCAGATCCACTCTTCGTTGACGTCCGGGTCGTCGCCGGCCAGCTTGCGCTGGACCTTGCCGCGCCGGAAGTCGGTGCGCTCGGCGCAGCCGGACGAGCAGTGCTCGCACACGCTCGGCGAGGACACCAGGTCGAACGGCCGCGACCGGAACCGGTACGCCGCGCTCGTCAGGGCCCCGACCGGGCAGATCTGGATGACGTTGCCGGAGAAGTAGGACTGGAACGGCTGGCCGCTGGTCGTCCGCGAAGCCAGGTCCAGGACGTCCGCCGTCTCCGCGGTGCCGATCTGCTGGTGGGCGCCGCGTTCGAGGAGCTCGATGAACGGGTCGCCGGCGATCTCGCGGGAGAACCGGGTGCAGCGCTGGCAGAGCACGCAGCGCTCGCGGTCCAGCAGCACCTGCGTCGAGATCGGCAGCGGCTTCGGGAACGTCCGCTTCGTGTCGACGAACCGGGACTCCGTGCGGCCGTGGGCCAGCGCCTGGTTCTGCAGCGGGCACTCGCCGCCCTTGTCGCAGACCGGGCAGTCCAGCGGGTGGTTGATGAGCAGGAGCTCCATCACGCCCTGCTGGGCCTTGTCCGCGACCGGCGACGTCAGCTGCGTCTTGACGACCATGCCGTCGGCGACGGTCATCGTGCAGGACGCCTGCGGCTTCGGCATCGGACGGCCGCCCATCTCGACCTCGACCAGGCACTGGCGGCAGGCGCCCGCCGGGTCGAGGAGGGGGTGGTCGCAGAACCGCGGGATGACCGTGCCGAGGCGTTCGGCCGTGCGGATGAGGAGCTCGCCCTTGGGGGCGATGACCTCTTCGCCGTCGATGACCAGCTTGACGTGGCCCTCGGGGACCGGCGTCTCGGTGGTCTCGGATTTGTCGGGGGCGATCGTCATGCCTGCGCTCCCACGAGTTCGGGCTTGGTCTGTTCGTGCCGGTTCGCTTCGCACAACGCGAGGAACTCCTCGCGGAAGTACTTGATGCCGCTCTGGATCGGCGACACCGCGCCGTCGCCGAGCGCGCAGAACGACCGGCCGAGGATGTTGTCGCAGACGTCGAGGAGGGTGTCGATGTCCTCCTCGGTGCCGTGGCCGGAGACCATGCGCTCGAGGATCTGCGCCAGCCAGTAGGTGCCTTCGCGGCACGGCGTGCACTTGCCGCAGGACTCGTGCTCGTAGAACTGCGTCCACTTCATCACGGCCCACGGCACCGACACGGTCTCGTTGAAGACCTGGACGGCGGTGGTGCCCAGCATCGACCCGGCTTCCGCCGCGCCTTCGAAGTCCAGGGGAACGTCGAGGTGCTCGGCGGTGAACATCGGGGTGGACGAGCCGCCCGGGGTCCAGAACTTGAGCGGGATGCCGTCCTTCATGCCGCCCGCCATGTCCAGCAGCTCGCGCAGGGTGGTGCCGAGCGGGCACTCGTACTGGCCGGGCTTCTCGACGTGGCCGGAGATCGAGTAGATCTTCGGGCCGGGTGACTTCTCGCGGCCCATCTCGCGGAACCAGCTCGACCCGCCGTTGACGATGAACGGCGCGCTCGCGATGGTCTCGACGTTGTTGACCGTGGTCGGTGCGGCGTAGAGCCCGGCGGCGGCCGGGAACGGCGGCTTGAGCCGCGGCTGGCCACGACGTCCCTCGAGGGAGTCGAGCAGCGCCGTCTCCTCGCCGCAGATGTACGCGCCCGCGCCCGCGTGGACGGTGATCTTGAGGTCGAAGCCGGAGCCGAGGATGTTCTCGCCCAGGTAGCCCGCCGCTTCGGCTTCGCGCACCGCGGCGTTGAGGCGCCGGATGCAGTGCAGGGCCTCGCCGCGGACGTAGATGAAGCAGTGGTTGGACCGCATCGCGTACGAGGCGATGATGCAGCCCTCGATGAGCGAGTGCGGGTCCGCCATCATCAGCGGGATGTCCTTGCAGGTCCCCGGTTCGCCCTCGTCGGCGTTGATCACCAGGTAGTGCGGCTTGTCGAAGTTCGGCGGCATGAACGACCACTTGATGCCAGCCGGGAAGCCCGCGCCGCCGCGGCCGCGCAGGCCGGAGTCCTTGACCAGCTGGACGAGCTGCTCCGGCGTCCCGGCCAGTGCCTTGCGGACGGCGGTGTAGCCCTCGAGTGCCTCGTACGTCCCGATCTGCCAGGAGTTCGGCGACAGCCAGCGCTTGGTGAGGACCGGAGTGATGGGGTCAGCCACTACTTCTTCTCCACTTCTGGCAGCGGAACGTCCTGGGCCACCGGGGCGACCCAGCCGCGCTCCTGCGCGAGCTTCGCGCCCCGCAGCGTCTCGACGGCCTGCGACGGGCCGTCGACGTCCCGGCGGTAGGCCGCCTCGTCCTCCGGGAAGAACCCGGCGAGCTGCAGCTCGGCGCCCTTGAAGTTCGTCAGCGGGGCACCGCGCGTCGGGGCCGGCTTCTTGCCCGCCTGCAGCGCGTCGACCAGCGCGACGGCCTTCTCCTCGGTCTGGTTGTCGAAGTACTCGTAGTTGACCTGGATGACCGGCGCGAGGTCGCAGGCCGCGAGGCACTCGGCGTGCTCGAGGGTGATCGAGCCCGGCTCGTTGGGCGTGCCCGCGGTCTCGTTGTGCCCCAGCGGGTTCTCCTCGGAGCCGAGGTGCGTCTGGAGCTTCTTGTAGATCGCGTCGCCGCCCATGGCCGCGCACAGCGTGTTGGTGCAGACGCTCACGAGGTGCTCACCGCACGGCTTGCGCTTGTACATCGTGTAGAACGTCGCGACCGCGCTGACCTCGGCGTCGGACAGGTCGAGCTGCTTCGCGCAGAACGCGATGCCCTCCTGGCTGACGTAGCCCTGCACCGACTGCACGAGGTGCAGCATCGGCAGCAGCGCCGAACGGGACATCGGGTAGCGCGCGATCAGCTCCTGCGCCTTGGCGTGGATGTCCGCGTCGAAGATGTCCTCGAGGGGCGTCTCGGTGATGATGCCGGCGGCCACCTCGGGGTCCGGCGCGATGGCGACGACGTCGGTGTCGGCCGACGCCGCCGCATACGTCGTCGCCGCGTCCTTCGGTCCCGGTTCGGGGAACGTTGAGGTCATCGGTCCACTCCCCCCATGACGGGGTCGATCGAGGCGATGGCGGCGATCACGTCCGCCACCAGGCCGCCTTCGGCCATTGCGGGCATCGACTGCAGGTTCACGAAGCTCGGGTCCCGCACGTGGACGCGGACGGGCCGGGTGCCGCCGTCCGACACCAGGTGCACGCCGAGCTCGCCGCGCGGTGACTCGACCGGCGAGTAGACCTGCCCGGCCGGCACCTTGAAGCCCTCGGTGACCAGCTTGAAGTGGTGGATCAGGGACTCCATCGACTGGCCCATGATCTTCTTGACGTGCTCGAGCGAGTTGCCCATGCCGTCGCTGCCGATCGACAGCTGCGCGGGCCACGCGATCTTCTTGTCCTCGACCATGACCGGGCCCGGCTCGAGCTTCTCGAGGCACTGCTCGATGATCTTGAGGCTCTCGTGCATCTCGTGCACCCGGATCAGGTAGCGCGACCAGCAGTCGGCGCCGTTGTCGACCGGGACGTCGAAGTCGAACTCGTCGTAGCAGGAGTACGGCTCGGTCTTGCGCAGGTCCCACGGCAGGCCCGCGGACCGCAGCACCGGGCCGGTGACGCCGAGCGCTAGGCACGCGTCCACCGGCAGGTAGCCGACGCCCTTGAGCCGGTTGCGCCAGATCGGCTGGCCGGTGAAGAGCTTGTCGTACAGCGGAAGGCGTTCCTTCATCGTCTTGAGGAACGCCTTGACGACCTCGACGTAGTCGGCCGGCATGTCCTGCGCGAGGCCGCCGGGGCGGATGAACGCGTGGTTCATCCGCAGGCCGGTCAGGTGCTCCAGCAGGTGCAGCACCTCTTCGCGCTCGCGGAAGCCGAGCGTCATCGCGGTGGTGGCGCCGAGCTCCATGCCGCCGGTGGCGATGTAGACCAGGTGCGAGCCGATCCGGTTGATCTCCAGCAGCATCACGCGCAGCAGCTGCGCGCGGCGCGGGGCCTCGATCTGCAGCAGCTTCTCGACGCCGAGGCAGTACGCCATCTCCGTCGACAGCGGGGCCAGGTAGTCCATCCGCGTCACGAAGGTGACGCCCTGGGTCCAGGTCCGGTACTCGCAGTTCTTCTCGATGCCGGTGTGCAGGTAGCCGATGACGGACCGCAGCTGCGTGACGGTCTCGCCCTCCATCTCCAGCACGAGCCGCAGCACGCCGTGCGTCGACGGGTGCTGCGGGCCCATGTTGATGACCATGCGCTCGTCGTGCGCCGCGTCGGCGATGACGTCGTCCCAGTCGCCGCCGGAGACCGTGTAGACGCGGCCTTCGGTGGTGTCGCGGGAGTCGGCGTAACCGACGTTGTCGGTGCCGGCCTTGTCATCGGTGCTGTCGCTGCCGGCCTTGGTGGTCGACGTGCCCGTGGTGACGTCGGAAAGGTTCTCGGTGCTCACGAGTACGACCTCCGCTGGTCCGGCGGCGGGATCTCCGCGCCCTTGTATTCGACCGGGATCCCGCCGAGCGGGTAGTCCTTGCGCTGGGGGTGGCCGTCCCAGTCGTCCGGCATGAGGATCCGGGTCAGCGCCGGGTGGCCGTCGAAGACGATCCCGAACATGTCCCAGGTCTCGCGCTCCTGCCAGTCGGCGGTCGGGTAGGTCCCGACCAGCGACGGCACGTGCGCGTCCTCGACGTCGAGGGTGACCTCGAGCCGGATCCGGCGCCGGTAGGTCAGCGACGTGAAGTGGTAGACCGCGTGCAGCCGCTGCGGGACGTCGACGCCGTAGTCCACCCCGGACACCGACGACAGCAGCTCGAAGCGGAGGCCGCCGTCGTCGCGCAGCGTCTTCGCGATCGCGGGCAGGTGCTCGCGGGCGACGTAGAAGGTGATCTCGCCGCGGTCGACCGTGGTCTGCAGGATCGCCTCGGCGGGGATCTTGCGCTCGGCCAGCGCGGCGTAGAACTCGTCGGCGAACTGGTCGAACCAGCCGCCGTACGGGCGCTCGGCCGGCGCCGGGCTGTACGCCGGGAGCCGGACGCCGCCGTAGCCGGAGGTGTCACCGCTGCCCTGGACGCCAAACATGCCCCGGCGTTCGCGGCCGGTGACGACCGCTTCGGCCGAGCCCGGTCCCTTCGCCGTCAGGCCGGTTTCGGCTCGCTCAGCGCTCGACTGCTCTTCGCCGGGTTGGGGGTTCTCAGTCATCGCTCTACTTCTTCGCGTACTTGATCGACGACGCGACGAGCTCGGTGCGCGCCCCGCTGGCCGCGCGGATGGCGGCGCGGCGGGCGTTGATCGGCTCGTCCTGGATCTTGGCGTGCAGCTTGAGGATCGCGTCCAGCAGCATCTCCGGCCGCGGCGGGCAGCCGGGCAGGTACATGTCGACCGGCACGATGTGGTCGACGCCCTGGACCACGGCGTAGTTGTTGAACATGCCGCCGGAGGAGGCGCAGACGCCCATGGCGAGCACCCAGCGCGGCTCGGCCATCTGGTCGTAGATCTGGCGCAGGACCGGGGCCATCTTCTGGGTGACCCGCCCGGCGACGATCATCAGGTCGGCCTGCCGCGGCGTCGCGCTGAAGCGCTCCATGCCGAAGCGGGCGATGTCGTAGCGGGAACCGCCGACCGTCATCATCTCGATCGCGCAGCAGGCGAGACCGAAGGTGGCGGGCCACAGCGAGTTCTTGCGCGCCCAGTTGACGAGGCCTTCCAGGCTGGCCAGCAGGACGCCGTTGGGGAGTTTTTCTTCCAGGCCCATGGGTCTAGTTCCAATCCAGGCCGCCGCGCCGCCACACGTAGGCGTACGCGAAGCCGACCGTCGCGATGAACAGCAGGATCTCCACCAGGCCGAACGTGCCCAGCGCGTCCGCCTGCACGGCGAACGGGTAGAGGAAGACCATCTCGATGTCGAACAGGATGAACAGCATCGCGGTGATGTAGTACGCGACCGGCATCCGCCCGGCGCCGACGAGCGGCTGCGGTGACGGCTCGATGCCGCACTCGTAGGCGGAGAGCTTGGCCCTGTTGTACCGGCTGGGCCCGACGAGCGGGCCGAGCAGCACCGACAGCACGGCGAACGCCAGCGCCAGCACGAACAACAGGACCAGGGGCAGGTAGGGCTTCAGGCTCGGGGCCTCTTGGGCCAGCTGCACCGTGTCGGTCCGGGTCAGCAACGTCAGCACGGGGTCTTCGCCATCCTTTCCGCGCCGCTGCGGTTGTGCTTGTGGTGGGGAACCGCTGGGCCTCGTCGGCACCCTAAGGGACCTGGGTCACACCGCCGAGGGTCAGGGTCTCCTTACGGCCCGTGGCTGGACCGAACTCTGCTTGTGAAATAGTTCACAAGCCACTCGTCGTGGATGTGAAGGGATTCACAAGGCATGGGGGGAGTCTAGGACGCGACTCACACTCTTGTCCCTAGTACCCCGTGTTATAAGGGTCGCCTAAGTTCTGGCGCCATCGTTGTCACGGGTAGGCAACACCGCGCGCGCGACCTGCGCGAAAGGCGTTCAAGATCGCGTTCCGGGCGGACAAAACGGGCGCTGACCTGTGATCTATCCCACTGACCGCACGGCCAACTTGCTAGGCCACCCGAGTGTCCGCGCGCGAGAAAGCGCGTGCGGCAACGGGCATGACGCGTGCTTGGCCGGGCATCACGCGTGACTGGAGGGGCATCAAGCGTGACTGGGCAGGCATCAGGCCGATGCCCGCCGGATCACGCGTGATGCCCCTCTGATCACGCGTGATGCCTCGCTCGTCACGCGTGATGCCCGGCAGCGCACGGTCAGCGGGGGCTCGGGGTCACCTTCGCGAGGGCTGCGATGAGGCGGTCTACGCCGTCGCCGCCCTTGGCGTCGTAGCAGCCCGACAGGCCCTTGTAGACCAGCGGCAGCAGCTTGTTGATGCGCAGCCCGTACTTGGTGCAGGCGTGCATGATCTTCGGCTTGCCGATGATCTTGGCGAAGACGTTGCCCAGCGCGTAGTAGCCGCCCATCAGCTCGCCGACCGCACGCGGGTACGCCTCCAGCGCCCGCTCCCGCGAAGGCCCTTCGCGCCGCGCCAGCGCCTGCACGACGACCTCCGCGGCGATCTGCGCGGACTCCATCGCCGCCGAGATGCCTTCGCCGTTGAACGGGCTCACCATGCCGCCCGCGTCGCCGAGCAGCAGCAGGCCGTCGCGGTAGTGCGGGGTGCGGTTGAAGCCCATCGGGAGGCCGGCGCCGCCGACCTTGCCGATCGCGTTCTCCTCGCGGTAGCCCCACTCCTCAGGCGTCCCGTCGAGCCACTGGCGCAGCAGCGCGCGGTAGTCGGTGTTCCGGAACGAGGCCGACGTCGAAAGCATGCCGAGGCCGACGTTGACCGTGCCGTCGCCGAGCGGGAACGCCCAGCCGTAGCCCGGCAGCAGCTTCGGGTTCCGCGGGTCGGAGCGATCCCACAGCTCGAGGTGGCCCTCGATGAACGGGTCGTCGTGGCGCGGGCTCTTGTAGTACTGGCGCACGGCCACGCCCATCGGGCGCTTCTCGTTCTTCTGGATGCCGACGCTCAGCGCGAGCCGCGCGGACACGCCGTCGCAGGCCAGGACGAGCGGCGCGTAGTACTTGACCGGCGTCCGCTCCGGACCGACCTTCGCCTCGACGCCGACCACGCGCCCGGTCGCGTTCGTGAGCGCGCCGGTCACGGTGGTGCGCTCGTACAGCCGCGCGCCGGCCTTCACCGCGAGCTTCGCGAGGAGGTCGTCGAAGTCGTGGCGGGTGCGGGAAACGCCGTACGGCGGGTAGCTCGTCAGGTCCGGCCAGTCGAGTTCCAGCGTCAGGTCGCCGGTGAGGATCCGCAGGCCGCGGCTGTGCACCCAGCCCGCCTCTTCGCTCGTGTCGATGCCCAGGTCGATGAGCTGCTTGACGCCGCGCGGGGTCAGGCCGTCGCCGCAGACCTTCTCGCGCGGAAACTCGGTCTTCTCGAGCAGCAGGACGTCGACGCCCGCGCGGGCCAGGTAGGTGGCCACGGTGGACCCGGCGGGTCCGGCGCCGACGACGATGACTTCGGCGTCCTGGTCTGCGGTGCGTCGACTCATACGCGCGAGTTTAGGCAGGCTTGCGCGCCCGGTGGATCGCCACGACCCCGAATGTGAGGTTCAACCACTCGACGTCGGTCCAGCCCGCGCTCGCGATGATCTCGCCGAGGGTGCGCTGGTCGGGCCAGGTCAGCATGGATTCGGCCAGGTACTTGTACGCCTCCGGGTTCGACGACGTCCGGCTGCCGACCCAGGTCAGCAGCTTGAGGACGAACCGCCGGTGGACGAACCGGATGGGTGCGAAGGGCGGCGTCGAGACCTCGCAGATGACCAGCCGGCCGCCGGGCTTGACCACCCGGGCGATCTCGGTGAGCGCGGCCTTCGGGTCGACGAAGTTGCGCAGCGCGAGCGAGATGGTCACGGCGTCGAAGCTCTCGTCCGCGAACGGCAGGTTGAGCGCGTCGGCCGCCACCATCGGCACGTTCCGGTGCAGGCCCGCGTGCAACATGCCGAACGAGAAGTCCGCGGCCAGGCACCAGGCGCCCCCTCGGGCGTACTCGACGGTCGACACGCCGGTGCCGGCCGCCAGGTCCAGGACCTTCTCGCCGCGGCGGGCGTCGAGGACGCGGGCGGTGGTGGTGCGCCAGCGCCGGTCGAAGCCGAAGGTCATGAACGAGTTCGCCCGGTCGTACCCGGACGCGACGCCGTCGAACATCGCGGCGACTTCGTGCGGGTCCTTGTCCAGGCTTGCGCGTGACATGACTTGAATGTAGACAGCCGGGCGCAGCCCGTCCGTTGAGGGTGGCGGTGGGGCGGGGTGGGCTAGACCGGTCCGCCGGGACGTTCAGCGGAAGGTGGCCAGCATCCCGGCCACGGCCGCGGGCCAGGTGAACTCCTCGGCCCGCGCCCGGGCGGCCGCTCGGCGCAAGTCCTCCGGGCTGTCCAGCAAGTCCGTCACCGCCGAAGCGAACGCGGGCGCGTGGTCGTCCACCGCCGCGCCACACCCGGGCCGGACGATCTCCCGCAGCGCCGACGAGGCCGACACCACCACCGGCGTCCCGGACGCCAGGGCCTCGAGCGCCGCGAGCCCGAACGTCTCGTGCGGCCCTGGCGCCAGGGAGACGTCCGCGCTGGCCAGCAGCCGCGCGACGTCGCCACGGCCTGGCAGGAAACCCAGGAACGTCACCGGCAGCCCGCGCGCCCGCCGTTCAAGAGCCCGCCGCCGCGGCCCGTCGCCCGCCACCACCAGCCGGACCTTCACCCCGGCCTCGGTCAGCGAAGCGACGGTGTCCACGCTGCGCTCCACGTGTTTCTCCGGCGACAGGCGTCCACAGTGGACGAGCAGGGCGTCCGCACCGGAAGCCAGGTCGGTGCGCCAGCCGTCGTCGCGCATGGCGGGCCGGAAGGTCGCCAAGTCGACACCGAGCGGCACGCGACGGACGTTCGGGGCGGCGATCCGGTCGAATTCCGCCCGCGCGAACGCCGTCGTGCAGACGACCGTGTCGTAGCTCGCGGCCATCCGCCGGTTCGCGGCGTCGGCGACCCGGCGGGCCATCGGCGCGGGCAGCAGGAACTGCTCCAGCAGGCGGTCGAGCCGCTCGTGGGAGATGACCGTGCTGGGGACGCCGTGGCGGCTCGCCCAGCCGCCCATCCCCCGCAGCGTCAGCCGGTCGGAGACCTCCAAGCGGTCCGGCTCGAGCCTCCGCAGCACCGCGCGGACCCGGTGCGGGTCGACGGCCCGGTAGCCGCCGGTGCCCGGAATCTTCGGCGCGGGCAAGGAAAACCGGCGCACCCCCGTGGGCAGGACTTCGTCGGCGTACCGGGTGCCGGGCACCACGAGCGTCACCTCGTGCCCGCTGGCGACGTACCCGGCGCCGAGGTGGTGCAGCGCGGTGCGCAGCCCGCCCGAGCGTGGCCCGTAGAAGTTGGCGAGCTGGACGATGTGCATGGTCAGGCCGCGCGGGCGGCCCGGCCCTGCACGGCTTCGTAGTGGTCCATCAGCTCGCGGCAGACGGCGGGCCAGGTCCGGCCGAGCACGACCTTGCGTGCCTTCTCGCCGAGCCTCGCGCGCAACGCGGCGTCACGCAGGGCGTCGACCTTCTCGACGAGCGCCGGCCCGAACTGCTCGCGTTCGGCGGGCAGCAGGTAGCCGGTGCGGCCGGGCAGCACGAGGTCCTTCGGGCCACCGGCCTCCGGCGCGAGCACCGGCAGGCCGGACGCCATCGCCTCCTGCACCGCCTGGCAGAACGTCTCGTGCGGGCCGGTGTGGACGAAGACGTCGAAGCTCGCGTACGCCTTCGAAAGGTCTTCGCCGTACTTCGCGCCGAGGAAGGCCGCGCCCGGCAGCTGCGCCCTGAGGCTTTCGAGTTCGGGGCCGTCGCCGACGACGACCACCCGGATTCCCGGCATCCCGGCCAGCGCGGCCAGCCGGTCGACCTCCTTCTCGGGGGCCAGCCGTCCGACGAACCCGACGAGCAGCTCGCCGTTCGGGGCCAGCTCGGCCCGCAGCGCCGCGTCGGCGTGCGCCGGGGAGAACCTGTCGATGTCGACGCCGCGCGCCCACCGGTGCACCCGCGGGACGCCGTGCAGCTCCAGCTGCTCGACGGAGTCGCTGGACGGCGCGAGGGTCCGGTCGGCCCGCGAGTGCAGCCGCCGCACCCAGCGCCACGCGGCGCGGGCGGCGATGCCGAAGCCGTACGCGGCGGCGAACCCGGCGATGTCGGTCTGGTAGACGGCGATCGAGGGGACGCGCAGCCGTCTCGCGGCGGCGAGCCCGCGCGCGCCGACCACGAACGGCGAGGCCAGGTGCACGACGTCCGGGCCGAACGCGGTGAGCGCGGTGAGCACGGTGCGCGTCGGCAGGCCGATCGGCAGGGAGCTGACCCCGGGGACGTCGAGCGCGGGGATCCGGACCACCGGGGCCCCGCGGTAGGAGTCCGGACCGGGGCCGGGCGCGATGATCAGCACGTCGTGCGCGCGTTCGCGCAGGTGCTCGACGACCCGGAGGACGGAGTTGGTCACGCCGTTCACCTGGGGCAGGAAACTTTCGGTGACTATGGCGACTCGCACGTCATGGACGATCGCACCCGATGCTGGCGCTCGTGTGACACTCGGGCCAACGGTGCCGGAACAGATCGGCTACGACATGTCATCTCAAGGTCGTGTGCCGGAAACCCGGGTGGCCCAGACTAAGCAGGCATGACCCTCTTGTCCTCACGGCCGCCGCGGCCCGTCGAGCCCGGTCTGCTGTCGAGGGCGCTCGAAGTGGCCGGGCGGCTGGCCAACGACGCCACCGACGTGATCACCGCGACCGCCGGCCGCGGCGCGCACCCTTCGACGCTGGATTCGCCGTTCGACTGGGTCACCGACACGGACCGGATCCTGGAGCGCCACACCCGCCGCGTCCTGACGGCGGAGTTCCCGGGCATCCCGGTGGTCGGCCACGAGTTCGGCGCGGATCACGGAGCGGACGTCGCGGAGTACCGCTGGGTGGTGGACTCGGTGGACGGCACGGCGAACTACGTGGCCGGGGTGCCGTGGTGCGCGTACAGCTTGGCGCTGGTGGACGCGGCGGGCCCGGTGGTGGGCGTGGTGGCGGACCCGTACCGCGCCCAGATCTACGCGGCGGCGCGCGGCCGCGGAGCCCGCGCGAACGGCAAACCGGTGCACCTGACCGACCGCTGCGTGACGGCGGGCTCGCTGGTGTGCACGGAGCTAGCCCGCACAGGTCCCTGGCCGGGAATGGGCGGCTTCATCGAGCGAGCGGCGGCGGCCCACGCGGGCGTCCGCGTGCTCGGGTCCGCGGCGCTGTCGATCGCCCAGGTGGCGTTGGGCCATGCGGCGGCGGCGGTGCTGCACAGCTACCACGAGTGGGACGTGGCGGGCTCGGTGGCAATGGCCATCGAGGCGGGCGCGGTGGTCCTGGACAAGCACGGCGAGGACACGGCGTTGCCGACGGACGGCCTGCTGGTGGCGGCCCCCGGAGTGGCGGACGAGGTCCTGGGCTGGTGGCAGGAGACGGCGGGCTGAATCGGGTTGCGCCGGGGGCGAAGATCGAGCCATGCCGACGCTGCCCACACCCCGGCTCACGCTGGTGCCCCTGTCCGACGAGCACCTGGAGCTGGAGTACGAGCTGGATTCGGATCCGGAGGTGATGCGGTACTTGAGCGGCCGCGCCGCGACTCGGGAGGAGGTCTCCCGGGCGCACGCACGGCGGATGGCCACCGCGCCGGGCTTCGGGTTCTGGATGGGTTTCGCGGGCGAGCAGTTCGTGGGGTGGTGGCTCCTGCGCCCGCCTCACGGACCGGATCAGCCGTTCGTCGAGGGCGAGGCGGAGCTGGGGTATCGGCTGCTGCGCCGCCAGTGGCGGCAGGGGTACGCCCGCGAGGGGTCGTTGGCGGTGCTCCGGTACGGGTTCGAGGAGCTGGGGCTGAACCGGATTTTCGCGCAGACGATGGCGGGGAACACCCCTTCCCGGGCAACGATGGCCTCGGTGGGTATGACGTTCGCCCGCGCATTCATTTCGGCCGGCGAGTACGACGACCCGATCGAGGGAGCGGAGCAGGGCGAGGTCGAGTACGAAATCACGCGCCAGAGGTGGCTGGGCTGAGTTGTCCACAACGGGTCCGACTATCCACAGATTCGCCGCACCACCCGTTCGTGCAGCCGCCCACCGATAGACTGGAACAGGGCACGGCCCCCAGGGTGTGGCGGGGATTTGTCTGGTCAGGAGAGGGCCGCCCTGCACCTCCCCGCCAGCCCCAGGTCAGGCAGCCGAAGCGACCCCAGCCCGCTACTCCTGCCGCCGAGTCCATCGGACCGCAGATCCGGCACCCAGGTTCGTCATGAATGACTCATTCCTGACCTCAGACGCAGTGAATGAGTCATTCACTGCGCCACCACAACACCCACCGAGCCAATTTGTCCGGTTCAGTGGCGCACTCCTGCCTCGCGGCGACGACAACAGCTGCCCCGATGGCGGGATCGCCTGGTCAAGAGGCGGCGCCTGCACCTCCCCCGGACCTCGTCCCAGCCGCAGTCAGCACCGGAGAGCCGGGGTCAAGGGTGAGCGAAGCGAATCGCGAAGCGACGCCGAAGGCGCCCTTGAGGCCGGCTCTCCGGTGTTGAACAATCAAAGGACGAGGACCGGGGGAAACCCCGGCAGCCCACTCACCGCCGCCCAAACCCCAGCCCCGGCAGCCCCAGCTCAGGCAGCCGAAGCGACCGAAGCCCGCTTACCCTGCCGCCGAATCCACCAAAGCGCCGGCCCAGCCACCACCCAGGTGAAAAACACAAAACTCCCCAACGGCAGCAACGTCAAAGCCGCCGACCGCCCAGCCACCCGAGCCAGCTCCGGATCAGAAGCGTCGTACTCGATCCGGACCAGCTGCCCGGCCGCCAGCCCATCCGGGTACAACACCCCGTTGGCGGGACTGTGCACAATCCCGTCCGGCGTCTCGAAGTGGATGATCGTCCGGTCGAAAGCCACCGAGTCCACCGTGGCCGTCGCCGTCCCCAGCTGCGCCGAGATCGCGCTGTCGTTCCGGATCGCCGCGAACAGCAAGCACCCGCACATCACGGTGAGGAGCGAGGCAACGCCGAGGATGACCCACCACCCGACGCGCCTCGCCCGCTCACCTCTCGTGCTCACGCCGCGAGCGTAGCGCTCCGGTTCAGCCCGCGTGTGAAGCGGCGAGGAACCGGTGGTTCTGCTGGATCTGGTCGTACGACCGGGGCTTCACGGAACCCGGAGCAGCGGACCGCAGCGCCGCGGGAGCAGCGCCGTTCGGGCCCACCGCCGGCTTGCCCGCCGTGTACAGCCACGTCTGGAACAGGTCGTGCAGCGGCTTGCCCGAGATCTTCTCCGCCAGCGCGATGAACTCGAGGATCCGCCCGTCCTTGCCGCCCTTCGTGGTCTGCCAGGTCTGCAGGATCTTGAAGAACGCCTCGTCACCGACGGCCGTCCGCAGCGCCTGCAGCGTCAACGCGCCCCGGTCGTACACCGCGTTGTCGAACTGGTTGTCCGCTCCGGGGTCGGCCGGGACGAGCTTCCACAGGTCGCCGTCGGCCGGGTTCGAGTCGTACGTGTACTGGGCCAGCTCGGCGACCGTGCCCTCGCCCTCGTGCTCCGACCACAGCCACTCCGCGTACGACGCGAAGCCCTCGTTCAGCCAGATGTCGCTCCAGCGGCCGAGCGAGACGTTGTCGCCGAACCACTGGTGGGCGTTCTCGTGCGCGATCAACGTCGTGTTCGAGCCCGCGCGGAAGTTCCGGGCGCCGTACGTCGGCCGCGTCTGGTTCTCCAGCGAGAAGCCGATCCCGCTGGTCACGACGCCACCCTCGGCCTCGAACGGGTACGGGCCGAACTGGGTCGCCAGGAACTCGTCGATCTCCGGCGTCCGCTCGACGCTGGCCTTCGCCGCGTACAGCGAGTCGCCGAGGTCGGCGCCGTAGGCCGTGACGAACGGCTTGCCGTCGGGGGTCGTCGACTGGACCAGCTCGTAGTTGCCGACGATGAACGACGTCAGGTACGTGGCCTGCGGCTTCGTGCTGCGCCACTGCCAGCGCGTCCAGCCCGCCCGGCTCTTCTGCGTCCGGACCAGCGAGCCGTTGGAGATGGCGACGTTGCCGTCCGGCGCCTCGATCGAGACGTCGTAGGTCGCCTTGTCGGTCGGGTGGTCGTTGGCCGGGAACCACCACGCCGAGCTCTGCGGCTCGTCGATGCCCAGCGCGCCGAAGGAACCCTTCTTCCACGCGTTGAGGCCGTCCACCGTCTCGGTCGACGGCGTGTCCGCATAGGCGACGACGACCGTCGCGGTCTGGCCCTTGAGCAGCGGCTGGGCCGGCGTGACGACGAGCTCGCCGTTGCCGGTCTGGTTCGTGAACTGGGCCGGGCGGTTGTTCACCCGCACGCTGGAGGCCTTCAGCGCGAAGTCCAGGTCGAACCGCGAGAGGTCCTGCGTGGCGGTGAGCAGCAGCGTCGTCGTGCCCGACAGGAGGTCGGTCGCGGGCTGGTAGGTCAGCCGGATGTCGTAGTGCAGCACGTCCGTGCCGCCGTTGCCGGCGTTCGGGTAGTAGGGGTCGCCCACGCCGGGGGCGCCGGGCGAGGGCGCCGCGCTCGCGGTGCCGGCGAGCAGCACCGAGACGACGCCGGCCGCGAGCGCACCGAGACCGGTGCGCGTTCTTGCACGCATTCGAAATCCTCCAGAGGAGTGAGGAAGCAGCGCGCTCGAACGTAGCCAGCCAGGAAGCACCCAGGAACAGCCGAAGGGAGGTTTCTTGCCTGCTGGGATTCCACCCGGAAAGCGGTTGACGTCAGCGCGCGGAGACGGCCTCGGACACCGCGGCGCGCAGGCGGGCGTGCAGGTCGCGGTGGCGCGTCCGGTCCACTCGCACCTCGACCACCCGCAGCCCCGGGGCGGGTGCCAAGGCCGCCCGGAACTCCGTCAACGTCTCCGCGACGACGTGCGGGACGCGATAACCGGCGCACAGAGCGCCCAGGTCGGCGCCGTGCGGCGTGCCGAAGACGCGCTCGAAGCTGGCCGAGTGCTCCGGCGCCCCCTGCTCGAGCAGCGAAAAGATGCCGCCGCCGTCGTCGTTGAGGACCACGATCGTCAGGTCGGGACGCTGCTCGGCGGGCCCGGTCAGCAGCCCGGACGCGTCGTGCAGGAACGTCAGGTCGCCCAGCAGCGCGTACGACGGCCCGCGGTGGACGTACGCGGCGCCGATGGCCGTCGAGACCGTGCCGTCGATGCCCGCGACGCCGCGGTTGCGGTGCACGAGGACGTCCGGGCGCAGCCGTCCGGCCAGCGCGACGTCCCGGGTCGGGTTGGACGAGCCGACGACCAGCAGCGAGTCCGGGGGCAGCGCGTCCACCAACTCGGTGGCCACCCGCAACCCCGACGGCCACGGCTCCTCGGCCAGCGTCGAAGCCACCGCGGACGCGGCCGCCGCGTCGGCCCGGCGCCAGCTCGCCAGCCACTCCGGGTCGGCGGGCTTGGTCGGCTCGTCGAACCACTGTCCGACCTGCCGGACGTTGTGCGCGGGCGCCGGCCAGTCCGAGTCCGGGCGCACCAGCAGCACCTCGACCGAGGCGTCCGAGAGGACCTGCTGGATCTGCCGGAACACCGTCGGACGGCCGAGGCAGAGCACCTGCTCCGGCTTGTGCCTGCGGATGAACTCCTCGACCGCCAGCAGCCACACCCCGGACGAGATCGCCGTGCCGCCGGACAGCCCGATCCCGCCGGTCTCGGAGATCACCGGCCAGCCGTGCTGCTCGGCCCACTCGCTGGCCGCCTGGACGCCGGTGTCGCACGCGATGACCAGGCCGTGCCGCGCCGAGGGCACCACGAACGACGGCAGCGCGCCGAAGTCCGGCAGCTCGGTCCAGCGGGAACCGTCGGCTCGGCCGTCCAGGGACTCGTACCACTCACCGGTGTCGTCGAGGTCCGGCACGAGCGGCTCGCGGAACGGGATGTTCAGGTGCACCGGCCCGCAGCGCCACTCGCCGTAGGCGGCGTTCCAGGCCCGGCAGATCTGGCTGCGCCAGTACGAGTTCTGCCCGGCCCGCCGCTCGGCGACGGCCAGCTCGTCGAAGTAGCGGACGGCGTCGCCGTAGAGCTGGTGCTGGTCGATGACCTGCGACGCCCCGGCGGCCCGCAGCTCGGGCGGCCGGTCGGCGGTCAGCACGATCAGCGGGACGCCGGCCCGGTCGGCCTCCAGGACGGCGGGGTGGAAGTTCGCGGCCGCGGTGCCGGACGTGCAGAGCACGGCCACCGGCCGTCCGGTGCGCGCGGCGATGCCGAGGGCGAGGAACGCGGCCCCGCGCTCGTCGATGCGGACGTGCAGCCGGAGCTTCCCAGCGGCCGCCGCGTCGTACAGCGCGATGGACAGCGGCGCGTTGCGGGAGCCCGGGCAGAGGACGACGTGGGAAACGGTGTTGCGGACGAGTTCGTCGACGATGACCCTGGCCTGCGCGGTGGATGGGTTCATCTCCGGCAGGCTCCAGACGCGTCCGATTCAACTGAGTCCACAGGTCCTATCCTCGCAAACGTGGATGACGCCCGAGTTTCCGAGCTGTTCGACCCCGCCGCGTGGACCGAGGTCGAAGGTTTCGCCTTCACCGACATCACCTACCACCGTTCCGCTGAGAACCGGGGCGGCAAACGCGTGGTGCGCATCGCGTTCGACCGCCCGGAGGTCCGCAACGCGTTCCGGCCGCACACCGTCGACGAGCTCTACCGGGCCCTCGACCACGCCCGGATGAGCGCCGATGTCGGCTGTGTCCTGCTCACCGGGAACGGCCCGTCGCCCAAGGACGGCGGGTGGGCGTTCTGCTCCGGTGGTGACCAGCGTATTCGCGGACGCTCCGGGTATCAGTACGCGAGCGGGGAGACCTCCGACACGGTGGACCCGGCGCGGGCCGGCCGGCTGCACATCCTCGAGTGCCAGCGGCTCATCCGCTTCATGCCGAAACCGGTGATCGCGGTGGTGCCGGGCTGGGCCGCGGGCGGCGGGCACTCCCTGCACGTCGTGTGCGATCTCACCCTCGCCTCGGCCGAGCACGCGAAGTTCAAGCAGACCGACGCCGACGTCGGCTCGTTCGACGGCGGCTACGGCTCGGCCTACCTGGCGAAGATGGTCGGGCAGAAGTTCGCCCGCGAAATCTTCTTCCTCGGCCGGGAGTACTCCGCCGAGCAGATGCACCACATGGGCGCGGTCAACGCCGTCGTTCCGCACGCCGACCTGGAAAAAGAGGCCTTGACCTGGGCGTGGGAGATCACCCGCAAGTCGCCGACGGCGCAGCGGATGCTCAAGTACGCGTTCAACCTCACCGACGACGGCCTGGTCGGCCAGCAGCTGTTCGCCGGGGAAACCACCCGGTTGGCCTACATGCAGGACGAGGCCGTCGAAGGCCGTGACGCCTTCCTCCAGAAGCGCGACCCCGACTTCAAGGACGTCCCCTATTACTACTGAGCTGCTCCCGGTCCACCTCGACGGCTCGCCGTCCGCGCTGACCACGCTCAAGGACGCCGTCGCGGACGCGCTGGGCGGCGGCCCGGCGGTGCTGCCGTTCACCGACCCCGCGCTGCGCGACGCGATGACCCCGGACGAGCCCGCCGAACCGGGCACCGCCGTGGTCATCGCCACCTCGGGCTCGACCGGCGACCCCAAGGGCGTGCTGCTGTCGGCCCGCGCGCTGACCGCGTCCGCCGAGGCCACGCACGCCCGGCTCGGCGGCCCGGGGCACTGGCTGCTGGCGACCCCGGCGCAGTACATCGGCGGGCTGCAGGTGCTGGTCCGGTCGCTGCTGGCCGGGACGACCCCGGTGCTGCTGACCGGCACCGGCTTCCGCCCGGACGACTTCGCGGCCGCGGCGGCGAAGCTCGAGGGCAGCCCGCGGTACACGGCGCTGGTGCCCACCCAGCTGGTCCGCCTGCTCGACGACGGCGGCGCGGGGCTGGCCGCGGCGAGGACGTTCGACGCGATCGTGGTCGGCGCGGCCGCGACCCCGCTCACCCTGCGGGAACGCGCCGCCGACGCCGGAGTCCGGATCGTGCCCGCGTACGGCATGAGCGAGACGGCCAGCGGCTGCGTCTACGACGGCTTGCCCCTCGACGGCGTCCGCGTCGACGTCGACGGCGACCGGATCCGCATCGCCGGAGACGTCCTCGCGCACGGCTACCGGCTTCGCCCGGACCTGACCGCCGAGTCGTTCTCGGACGGCTGGTTCACGACGTCCGACCGTGGCGTCCGGCACGAAGACGGCCGCATCGAGGTCCTCGGCCGGGCCGACGACATGATCAACACCGGCGGCGTGAAGGTGTCGGCGAACGCGATCGAGCGGTGCCTCTGCGCGCAGCCCGGGGTGCGCGACGCGTGCGTCGTGGGCGTGCCGGACCCGGAGTGGGGCGAGGCCGTGGTGGCGCTGGTCGTCCCGCGGGGTGAGCACGGCGACCTGCGCGCGGCGGTCCGCGCGGAGCTGGGCGCGGCGGCCACCCCGAAGCGCATCGAATTCGGCGCCGAGCTGCCGCTGCGCGGACCGGGCAAGGTCGACCGGGCCGCGGTGCGGAATCGGTTCGGATCGATTTCGAACGGCTGAATGGCGGCACTTCCTTGACATTCACGGCGCGCGGCCGCTTGGCTACCCACCATGACGCGCCTGATTCGCACCGCCCTGATCAGCACCGTCGTCGCCCTGGGGGTCCTCCTTCCCGCGGGTGCGGCGCTGGCCGACGGTCCCACCGCGGACCCGAACAGCGGCTCGCTCGTCCTGCAGGTGCCGTCCACCGACTGACCCGGGCGAACCAGGACCGTGCCGCCCCCTCGACGGCATGGTCCCGGCCCCGCTCCCGCGACCGCTCACGCGGTGTGTCCACCACCGTGCCGTACGCATCGTGGTGAAACCTTGCAGCCCGCTTGAACGAGCTGGTCGAATGCACTGCCGGCCCGGCACGGGGCCGGTGGCCGCGGGGAGGGCGCAGGGGTGGAGTTCCGGTTGCTGGGCACGGTCGAAGCGCGCCAGGACGGCAGGCCGGTGGATCTCGGGCCGGTCCGGCAGCGGTCGGTGCTGGCGGCCCTGCTCGCCGACGCGAACCGGATGGTGCCGGTCGAGCAGCTGATCGACCGCGTGTGGCCGGAGAACCCGCCGCTGCGGGCGCGCGACACGCTGTACAGCTACCTGTCCCGGCTGCGTGGCCTGCTGGCCGGCGGCGGGCTGGAGATCGAGCGGCTCGGTGGCGGTTACCTCCCGCGCGTCGACCCCGACGCGGTCGACCTGCACCGGTTCCGCCGGCTCGTCGCCGAGGCGCGCGAGGCCGAAGACGACGAGACCGCCGCTGTCCTCTTCGAGCGGGCCCTCGCGCTCTGGCGCGGGGAAGCACTGGCCGACGTCGGCACCGAGTGGGCCGACGAGCTGCGCCGTGATCTGCGGGCCGAGCAGTGGGCGGCGGAGCTCGACCACGCCGACGTGCGGCTGCGCCAAGGCCGGCACGCCGAACTGCTGGCGGAACTGATGTCGTGGACCCGCGAGCATCCCCTCGACGAGCGGCTCGCGGGCCAGGTCGTGCTGGCCCTCTACCGCTGCGGCCGCCAGGCCGACGCCCTCGCCCACTACGAGCAGCTGCGACGACGGCTCGTCGAGGAGCTGGGCGCCGATCCCAGCCCGCCGCTGCGGGAGCTGCACCAGCGGGTCCTCCGCGGCGATCCGGAGCTGACCGCGGCGGGAGCCGCGCCCGACGCGGTGCCGCACCACTTTCCCGCGGCACCGCCGTCGTTCATCGGCCGGACCGGCGAGCTCGCCGCGCTCACCGCCGCGTCCCGTCCCGAGGCGGACGTGAGCCGCGTGGTGCAGATCTCCGCGCTGGCCGGCGCCGGCGGGGTCGGCAAGACCTGGCTGGCCCTGCACTGGGCGCACGCCCACCGCGAGCGGTTCCCGGACGGCAGGCTCTTCGCCGACCTGCACGGGTTCTCCCCCGCCGGTGCGCCGCTCGAGCCGTCCGTCGTGCTGCGCGGGTTCCTCGGCGCGCTGGGTGTCGCCCCCAGCCGCATCCCGCCCGACCAGGACGCCCAGGTCGCGCTGTACCGGAAGCTCGTCGACGGCAAGCGGGTGCTGGTCGTGCTGGACAACGCGGCGAACGCCGACCAGGTGGTCCCGCTGCTGCCGGGCAGCCCGGCCGGCACGACCATCGTCACCAGCCGGCGGCACCTCGCCCCGCTGATCACCCGCTACGGCGCCCGGCACCTGCAGCTCGACATCCTCAGCCACGCCGAAGCCCACGCCCTGCTGGCCGAACGCCTCGGGGAGGCCCGGATCGCCGCCGAGCCGGCCGCGGCCGAAGCGCTGATCAGCCTGTGCGGGCGCTATCCGCTGGCGCTGGCCATCATGAGCCGCCACGCGCACACCCGGCCGCACATCCCGCTCGCGGAGTTCGCCGCCGAACTGCGCGACCTCGGCCTCGACGCGCTCGACCACGAAGATCCCACGGTCAGCCTGCCGACGGTCCTGTCGTGGTCGCTGCGGGCCCTCACCGGAGAACAGCGCACCTTGTTCGCCCTGCTCGGCATCGCGCCCGGAGCGGACATCGGGCTGCCCGCCGTGGCCGCGCTCGCCGGCACGCCCCCGCGGCGGACCGCCAAGGTGCTGAGCATGCTGGAGGAGGCCTCGCTGCTGACCCGCCGCGCCGGCGGCCGGTACGCGATGCACGACCTCATCCGCGACTACGCCACGGCCACCGCCGAGCGGGACCTTCCGCGCGAAGAGCGTGAGGCCGCGCTGCGCCGGGTGATCGACTTCTACACCCACACCGCGCACGCGGCCGACCACCGGCTGGATCCGCACCGCACGGTCGTGCCGCCCCCGCCCCGGCACCCGGCGCCGAACCCGGCTCGCCGCCCGACGATTCCGGCGCCATGACGTGGTTCGACGGCGAGCACGCCAACCTCCTGGCCGCCCAGCGCACCGCCGCGGCGCTCGGGTGGCACGACGCGGTGTGGCACCTGGCGTGGGGACTGCACACCTTCCAGGGCCGGCGCGGGTTGCTCCACGACCGGCTCGCGGTGTGGCAGGCCGCGCTGGACGCTGCCGCGCACCTGCCCGACCCGGCCGCGGGCATCCGGGCGCACCGCCTGCTCGGCGACGTCTTCCTCTACTGCCGTCGCCACGACGAGGCGGTCGAGCACCTCCACGAGGCCATCGCCCTCGCCGAACACCACGAAGACGCCACGGAAGAGAGCCTGGCCCACCACAGCCTTTCGTGGGCTTGGCAGCTGCGGGGCGACGACCACGAGGCCCTCGCGCACGCCTCCCGCGCGCTGGAGCTCTTCCGCGTCCTGGGCCGGCGGGTCTGGGAGGCGCGCGAGCTCAACCAGGTGGGCTGGTTCGCCGCCCGGACCGGCGACTTCGAGACCGCCCGCGCCCACTGCACGGCCGCGCTGGCCCTGCACCGCGACCACGGTGATTCCCACGCCGAGGCGGACACCCTGGACAGCCTCGGCTACATCGAGTTCCACACCGGCCACCACGCCCCGGCGATCCGGCACTACCGGGGCGCCCTCGCCCTCTACCGCGACCGCGGCAACACCTTCCAGGTGGCCGACACCCTCGACCGCCTCGGCGAACCGCACGCCGCTCTCGGCCACCACGACGACGCCCGCGCGGTGTGGCGCGAAGCGCTCGAGATGTACCGGCAGCAGGACCGGGCCCACGACGCCGAACGCGTCCAGCGGCAGCTCGAAGCCCTGGACGGCGACCGGTCCGGCCTCCCCACCGCGCCCTGATCACCATGGCGTTGAATGGCGCCATGGCGAGCTTGAGCGAGTGGATCGAAGGGGCCCGGCCGCGGACGCTGCCCAACGCGGTGGCGCCGGTGGTGGCGGGCGTCGGCGCGGCGATCGCGCTGGACAGCTTCTCCTGGTGGCGGTCCGTGCTGGCGTTGCTGGTCTCCCTCTCGCTCATCGTCGGCGTCAACTACGCCAACGACTACTCCGACGGCATCCGCGGCACGGACGAAAACCGCGTCGGCCCGCTGCGGCTGGTCGGTTCGAAGGTCGCCGCCCCGAAGGCCGTGCTGACCGCCGCGCTGGTCTCCCTGGGCCTCGCCGGCGTGCTGGGGCTGGTCCTGGTGGCCGTCAGCGGGCACTGGTGGCTGCTGGGGATGGGCGCGCTGTGCATCCTCGGCGCGTGGTTCTACACCGGCGGCAAGAAGCCCTACGGCTACTACGGCTTCGGCGAAATCGCCGTCTTCGTGTTCTTCGGCCTGGCCGGCGTGCTCGGCACGGTGTACGTCCAGGCGGGCCGGGTGAGCTGGGCGGCGCTGGCGTGCGCGGTCGCGGTCGGCTGCTTCTCGACGGCGGTCCTGACGGCCAACAACCTGCGTGACATCCCGACCGACATCGAGTCCGGCAAGCGCACCCTGGCGACGCGCCTGGGCGACCAGGGCACGCGACGGCTTTACCTGGCGCTGATCGCCGTGCCGTTCGTGCTCAGCGGAATCCTGCAGTTCACCACGCACTCGCTGGCCGCGCTCACGGTGCTGAGTGCCGCCCTGCTGCCCCAGTCCGTCAAGGCGATCCTCCGCGACGCGACCGGCCGCGAGCTCATCCCGGCCCTGCGCGACACCGGGCTCGCGATGCTCGCCTGGGCGGTGCTGGCCGCGGTCGGGCTGAACCTCTAGAGCTCCGGGAATTTGCCGGTCGCCAGGAACTCCTCGAACAACGCCGTGTGCGGCGCGATGTCGAGGTTCTGCTGGGCCAGCCACTCGTCGTTGTAGTAGGTGTGCGCGTACCGCTCGCCGCCGTCGCACAGCAGCGTCACCACGCTGCCCGCCTGGCCGTCCTCGACCATCCGGGAGATGAGCCGGAACGCGCCGTACAGGTTGGTGCCGGTCGAGCCGCCCGCCCAGTGGCCGGTCCGCTCGCGCAGCAGCCGGATCGCCGCCAGGGACCCGGCGTCGGGGATCTGGAACATCTCGTCGATGACGCCCGGCACGAACGACGGCTCGCAGCGCGGCCGTCCGATGCCCTCGATCCGCGACGGCATGCCGGTGCCGTAGTCCAGGGCGCCGGTCTCCCAGGCGCCGTAGAACGACGAGTTCTCCGGATCGACGACGCAGATCTTCGTCGTGTGGCGCTTGTAGCGGACGTACCGGCCGAAGGTCGCGCTCGTGCCGCCGGTGCCCGCGCCGACGACGATCCACTTCGGGATCGGGTGGCGCTCCGAGCGCATCTGCGCGAACACCGACTCGGCGATGTTGTTGTTGCCGCGCCAGTCCGTCGCGCGCTCGGCGTAGGTGAACTGGTCGAGGTAGTGCCCGCCGCACTCGGCCGCGAGCCGCTCGGCCTCGGGGTACATCGCCGGGGCCTGGTCGACGAAGTGGCACTCGCCGCCGTAGAACTCGATGAGCGCGATCTTCTCCTTCGACGTGCGCCGGGGCACGACGGTGATGAACCGCAGGCCCAGCATCCGCGCGAAGTAGGCCTCGGACACCGCGGTCGACCCGCTGGAGGCCTCGACGAGCACGGTGTCCGGCCCGATCTGGCCGTTGACCAGCCCGTAGAGGAACAGCGACCGGGCCAGCCGGTGCTTCAGCGAGCCGGTCGGGTGCACCGACTCGTCCTTGAGGTACAGGTCGATGCCCCACTCCGGGGGCAGCGGGAAGACGTGCAGGTGCGTGTCGGCGCTGCGGTTGGCGTCGGCCTCGATGATCCGGACGGCCTCGCGGACCCAGCTGCGGTTGTGCGGGCGGCTCATTCCGGCTGCCCGGCGGCGTCCCCACGCAGCTGGGCGCGCAGCTCGGCCCGGGCGCGGGCCCGCTTCTCGTTGCGCTTCGCCAGCCCGGCGGTCACGCGGGCGTTGAGCGGGCGGAACAGCAGCAGGCCGAGCGGCAGCCCGACGACCAGGCCGATCAGCAGGGCGACCAGCAGCGGAACGCCGGTCAGGGACAGCGCCCACGCGATCACCCCGACCAGCACGAACCGCGCCAGCAGGTACAGCGTCAGGTCACGGGCCAGCTGCGGAGGCTTCTCGTCGCTCACATCAACGCAGGCTACGCCCCGCCCGGCCGGTCCTTCTGCAGGCCCGCGTTGTTCGGGCGGCCCTCGAACCGCGTCGAGAGCACCACGGTCGTGTTCGTCCGGCCGACGCCGGGGATGCGGCGCAGCCTGCCGAGGGTGCGCTCCAGCTCGTCGACGGTCGACACGCGCACCTTGACGACGAAGGCCTCGTCACCCGCCACCGCGTAGCAGCTCTCGACCTCGTCGAGCTCGGCGAGCGCGTCGGCGACGTCGTCCTCCGTCGCGGTGTCGGTCGGGTGGATGCTGACGAGGGCGGTGACGCCGAGGCCGACCGAGCTCGGGTCGACGACCGCGTGGTAGCCGGTGATCACGCCGGCGGCCTCCAGCTTGCCCACGCGCTCGTGCACCGACGACGCGGACAGCCCGACGGCTCGTCCGAGATCGGCGTAGGTGGCCCGTCCGTTGATGCGCAACGCTGCGATGATCTTCCGGTCCAACTGATCCACGGGGATCACTCTATGCGGTTGGACAATCCCCCATTGGCACCACGCCTCGCCGCCACCGGCCGGGAGACGGCCGTCTCCGCACGTCAGGTCACCGCAGGGTAGTTGCCGAGGACAAACAACCTGTCCGTTTTGACCTTTAAGGGCTCTTTACTCAGAGACAACCGTTCGAGTACCCGACGGGTGAAGTGCAACGATTGCCTTGTTGGCTACCCCGGCGCGACGGGCAGAAGGGCCCGGACGCCTCCGGTATAGCAGTGAGTTCGTTAAGGAGGCGGAAAATGACCGCGACGATGGGCGGACGCCTGCTCACCCCTGGCGAGGTGGCAGCGCTGTTCCGAGTGGACCCGAAGACGGTGACGCGGTGGGCGACGGCAGGCCGCATCGGCTCGATCCGCACGCCGGGCGGGCACCGGCGGTTCCGGGAGTCCGAGGTCAACGAGCTCCTCGCCGAGCTGACCACCGACGCCAGCGAACCGGCTCGCAACGCCTGAACCATCCGGACGCCAGGGCCGTGTCGGGTACGGGAACCACCCGTCCCCGGCACGGCCTTCGTGCGCCACCGGCCCGGCTTCAGGCCCACCACACGGCCGGACCGGTTAACCTCGGGGGACAGGCAGCCATACGGAAGGATCCGGCATGCTCGCTCTGCTCGCGGCGGTCGGCGCGCTGGTCGTCGCCCTGCTCCTGTGGCGGTCGTTCGCCGGCCAGCGGATCGGGGTGACCTCGGCCCCGCGCCGGGCCCCGCTCGCCCCGGACGACGACCCCGACTTCCTGCGTCAGCTGGCCGAACAGCAACGCAAACGCCGGGACGAAGACCTTTAGGAACCCCTTTACCTTCGCCACACCGTCCCGGCTGCAGTGAATGACTCATTCCTTGCGTCAGACGCCAGGAATGAGTCATTCACTGCGCTCGAGGCTCAGCGGTAGCCCTGCGAGAGCGGGGTGGCGAAGCCGTCGGCGACGGTCGCGGCCAGGTCCAGGAGGGCCAGGCGGGTGTCGCCGGACAGGCGGTCCAGCTCGATCTCGGCGCCTTCTTCCAGGTGCGGGTCGAACGGCACCTTGCAGACCGCCCGGACCTTCGCGCCGAAGTGGGCCGACAGCTTGTCGAGGTCGACCGAGCCGCCCTTCGGCCGCACCGAGTTGATCACCGCCACCGAGCGCTTGACCAGCTCGCCGTAGCCGTGCGCCTCGAGCCAGTCGAGCGTCGCCGAGGCGCTGCGGGCGCCGTCGACCGAGCCGGACGACACCACGACCAGCGCGTCCGCCACGTCCAGGACGCCCTTCATCGCCGAGTGCATCAGGCCGGTCCCGCAGTCCGTGAGCACGATGTTGTAGAAGTGCTCGAGCAGGTTGACCGTGCGCCGGTAGTCGTCCTCGGAGAATGCCTCCGACACGGCCGGGTCCTGCTCGCTGGCGAGGATCTCCAGCCGGCTCGAACCCTGGGACGTGTAGGACCGGACGTCGCTGTACCGGGTGATCCGGGCGGCATCACGCAGCAGGTGGCGAACCGTCGCGGTCGTCTCCAGCGGAATCTTCTGCGACAGCGTGCCGCGGTCCGGGTTGGCGTCCACCGCCACCACGCGGTCGCCGCGCAGGGACGCGAACGTGGAGCCCAGCGTGGTCGTCACCGTGGTCTTGCCGACGCCGCCCTTGAGCGACAGCATCGCGATCTTGTAGCAGCCGCGCAGCGGCTGGTTGACGCGGGCGATGAGCTCACGGCGGCGGGTGTCCGCCGGGCTCTCCCCCGGGTTGACCAGCTTTCCGGAGCCGACGTAGAGCGCCTTGCGCCAGCCGGACTGCGGCGGCCGCTTGGTCTGCTTGACCAGGTGCGCGGTCGACAGGTCGTGGCCGTGGCCCGGGCCGGGCTGCGGCGCCGCGTGCCGGCCGCCCTGGGGCTGCGGCAGTCCGGACGGCGGCTGCGGCGGGTACTGGGCCTGGGCCTGGTACTGCTGCGCCGGGTCGCCGTACTGCGGCTGCAGCGGCGGGAGGTTCTGGTCGTAGCCGTAGGGCACCTGGTGCGGCCCCGACACGGCGGGGTTGGGCACCTGGTGCGGGCCCGACACCGCCGGGTTGGGCGGCGGCACCGCCTGGGTCGGCTGCACGTCGAACGCCCCCGACGTCTCGGGATGCGGGTGCGAGTCCGTCCGATCGTCGGCGAACAGCCCCGGCTGCTGCGGCGCCGCAGCAGCCGGTTCAGCCTGTTCGGGGTGGCCTGGAGCCGATTCTTCGCTGGGTCCGGTCACCGGTGAAAACCTCCACGCGCTCCGCCTGACACTCCGCCCCCGGTGTCGACGGTAGTCGGCGGACCCGCGGGCTGCTCAGCCCACCCCGGCGTAGGAGTGCAGTCCGACCGAGACGAGGTTCACGAAGAACAGGTTGAAGATCATCGCGGCGAACCCGACGATGTTGATGATCGCGGCCCGCGTCCCGCGCCAGCCCGCCGTCGCCCGCGAGTGCAGGTAGGCCGCGTAGACGACCCAGGCGATGAACGCGCAGGTCTCCTTGGGGTCCCAGCCCCAGAACCGGCCCCACGCCGACTCCGCCCAGACCGCGCCGCAGAGCACGCCGAAGGTGAACACCGGGAAGGCGAAGATGGTGGTCCGGTAGGCGATCCGGTCGAGGACGTCGGCCGCGGGCAGCTTCGGGGCGAAGCGGGCGAACTTCGTGTTGTCCTTTTCGTAGGCCGCGCGGAACAGGTAGAGCACGCTCGCGACGCCCGGAACCAGGAAGACGCCGGAGCCGATGATGGCCGCGGCGACGTGGATGACCAGCCAGTACGACTGCAGCGCGGGCTGCACCGGCGCCGCGATCGTGTACAGCAGCGTGCCGTTGATGAACATCAGGATCACGACGGGCAGCAGCAGGAAACCGGTGAGGTGCCGGACCGGGAACTTCTTCATGACGATCAGCCAGGTCACCACCGTGATGAAGGTGACGGCCATGCCGTACTCGTACATGTTGCCCCACGGCGCGCGGTGCACGGCGAGGCCGCGCAGCACGATAGCCGTCAGCTGCAGCAGCGCGCCGAGCACGAGCAGCGCCGCGCCCATCCGGCCGATCCGCTCGGGACGGCCGACCTCGCGCTGCGCGGCCGGGATCTCCTCGACCGGCGGTCCACCGGCGCCGACGAGCTCACGGGCCCGCAGCTTGGCGCGTTCGGTGGCGAGCCGGCCCTTGGCGCCGAAACCCTGTTCGACCAGCGTCATCATCAGCGCGACGACGTAGATCGCCGCGGCGGTCGTGTACAGCCAGTCGCTGTAGGTCGAGAGCGTCTCGTTGATCGGCATGCCTCAGCCCTTCTGCCCACTGATCAGGCGTTCGCTGACCCGGTGGAACTCTTCGCCGTAGCCGGCCTGGTCGGTGCGGGCCAGCCCGGCGACCTCGATCACGGTACCCGGGTCGTCGTCGGTCCCCGGTTTCACCCGCACCCACAGCCGGCGGCGCTTGACCAGCAGGGAAGCGCCGAGGCCGACGAACATCGCGATGGCGAAACCGAGCACGAACCCCTGCGTGGGGTCGTGGGAAATCTGCAGCGAGACCCACTGGCCGACACCGTCGAAGCGGACCTTCGTGCCGTCGTCGAGCTTGATCTCCTCGCCGACCTTGAGGTTCTGGCGGGCGATCTTCTTCAGCCTGCCGTCGTCGACCCGCGACTGGTCGACCTCGAAGACCGACTGGCCGCGCCCGGAGTCCAGGCCGAGGTCGCCGCGCAGGACGTCGACGGCGACCGCCGGGTCGTTCGCCTCGGGCGCGGACGACGTCAGGACGTTGCCGTGCAGGAACGCCGTCGGGGCGAACAGGCCGGTGATGGCCAGCTGGCGGGTCCGCCGCTGCACCTCGTCGGTGATGCCCGGCTGGTCGAACTTCGTTGCGCCTTCGGCGAGCATCGTGGCCGGGTCGACCGTGCGCCACTGGGTGTTCTGGGTGCGCTGCGAGCCGTCCGGGAAGGTGACCGTGAACTTCGGCGAATAGCCGTGGCCGAGCAGGTAGACGCGGTCGCCCGCGGTGCGCAGCGGCGAGTTGACCTCGAGGCCGTACGGGCGCCAGGTTCCCGTCTCGAGGTCCGGGCCGGACTGGTACTCGATGTTCGAGTGGTAGTAGTCCGGCTGGCCCGACTCGGTGTAGCGCGCGGTGAAGTCGTTGACCTTCACGCAGAACGGGTCGAGGTCGGTGCCGTCGACGCGCAGGCCCGCGTTGAAGGAGTCGTAGTTGTAGATGCCCGCGTTGCAGAAGCTGTCGCCGTCGGCCTGGACGATGACCTGGCCCTCGTAGCCGTAGAGCTTGCCGAGGGCGAAGAACACGATCAGGCCGAGCATGCTGAAGTGGAAGAGCAGGTTGCCGGTCTCGCGCAGGAACCCGCGTTCGGCCGAGATGGTCCGGACGCCGCCGGCCTCTTCGCGTTCGACGCGGCGCCAGCCGGAGAGCTGCTTGTGGACGGCGGCGATCTCGGCGGTGACGTCGGCCTTGCCCCGGCCGAGCCGGTAGTGCGGCATCCGGGCCAGGTTGCGCGGCGTCAGCACCGGCTTCGCGCGCATCGCCCGGGCGTACTCGAAGCTGCGCGGGGTCAGGCAGCCCACCAGCGAGACCATCAGCAGCAGGTAGATGGCCGAGAACCAGATGCTGGAGTAGACGTCGTAGAACTCGAGCTTGTCGAGCAGCGTCCCCCACCAGCCGTGGGCGGTGATGTACTCGTCGACCTTGGGCGCGTTGAGCTTCCGCTGCGGCAGGAGCGCGCCCGGCAGGGCGGCCAGCGCGAGGAGGAACAGCAGGACGAGCGCGGTGCGCATCGACGTCAGGCCGCGCCAGGTGTTGCGCAGGAAGGCGAAGGTGCGCTTCGCGGGCGTCGGGCCCGGCGGCGTCTTGGGGGGCGCTTCCGTGGTCGTCACAGCGGCAGCTCCAGGGTGCCGGTGAACTCGTTGCGGAGCCAGCCCATCAGATCTCCCCAGACGCCGGTGACCAGCAGGATGCCGACGGCCAGCAGGAGCACGCCGCCGAAGATCTGCACCTGGCGGCCGTGCCGGCGCACCCAGTCGGTGGCGCGCACGGCCCAGCGGGCGCCGAGCGCGATGAGCAGGAACGGCAGCCCGAGGCCGAGGCAGTAGACGGTGATCAGCAGGTACCCGCGGGCCTCGGCGCCGCCGGTGGCGCTGGCCAGCGTCATCACCGCGGACAGCGTCGGGCCGATGCACGGCGTCCAGCCGAGCCCGAAGATCGCACCGAGCAGCGGAGCGCTCCAGACCCCGCCGCGCGGCACGTGGTGCGAGCGGATCTCGCGCTGCAGGCCGGGGATCCAGCCGAGGAAGACCAGGGCCATGGCGATGGTCAGCACCCCGCCGAGGCGCTGCAGCAGGTCCTGGTTGAGCACGAGCGTGGCGGCGAGCCAGACGAGCGTGCCCAGCGTGGCGACGAACACGACGGTGAACCCGAGCACGAACAGCAACGCGGCTCCGACGACGGCCCACCGCCCCTGCTTGCGCTCTTCGTCGGCACTGACGGCGGGCGCCTCGGCCCCGACGAGCGCGGCGAGGTAGGCGAGGTACCCCGGCACGAGCGGCACGACACAGGGGGAGGCGAAGGAGACGGCCCCGGCCAGCAGCGCGACACCCGCGGCGAGCAGCAGCGGCCCGGAGATCGCCAGCTCGGTCACGGAGTTCACCCCGTTGAGGGTAGGCAGTGAGGTCCTGGTGAGAACGCCGGGGCCGCTTCACAGGACGTCGGTCACAGCAGTTCAGGACCTTGGTCCCGGTGGTCCGGCCCGGTTCGAAGCGCGCGTCATTCGAACAGGTGCCGGTGGGCCCGGCTCCACGCGACCCGGGCCGCCAGCTCGTCGAGATACCCCTCGGCCACCCAGCGGACCTGCGGCTGGAGCCCCTGCTCCGCCGCCCGGCGGACCTCCTCGAGCCCGGACTGCTGGACGTCGAGCACCGCGTCGACCAGCCCCGCCGTCGACGTCAGGCCGTACGCCTCGGCGAACACCTCCACCCGGCGGCGCCGGTCGGGCGGCTCGGGGTAGCGGAGGGCGCGGAGGCATTCGGCGTCGTCGCGGAAGGGGGCCACGTACTCCAGCGCGTAGGCGACGTCGTGGCGCCGGGGCCCGGGCCGGGCGTAGTCCCAGTCCAGGATCCCGACCGGCCGCCCGTCCCGCCAGACGGTGTTCCACGGGCCGAAGTCGCCGTGGCAGACCACCTCGCCGGTCCCGGTCCCGGTGCACCACGTCAGTTCGCCGGCGAGCCGGAAGCCGGCCACCGCGTCGTGGTAGTCGCGCAACAGCCGGGCGAAAGCGGCCAAGCCGGCTTCGCCGACCACCTGGGCCCAGCCCTGCGGGCCCGATTCGCCCGCGAGGTAGGTGAGCACCTCGCGGCCCTCGTCGTCGATGCCGAGCACCCGGGGCGCGGCGGGGAAGCCGACGTCCTCCAGGTGCCGGAGCAGCGCGTGGACCGCGGGCGTCCACGGGTGCACCGGGCGGCGGACCGTGTCGCCGACGCGGACGACCCGGCGGTGCGGCTGGTCCTGCAACAGCTCCTCGGCCGTCACCGGGTCAGGCCTCCGCGGTCAGCCGCTGCGCCACCGGGAGAAGGTCCTGGGCCAGCACCGGCCGCAGGAACACCGCCGCCACGCGGTGCTGCTTGTCCAGCACGATCGTCGACGGGATGATGTTGCGCGGGTAGCCGGCCAGCTTGAGCAGCACCCGGCCGTCCGGGTCGTAGATCGACGGGTACGTCAGCTGCCGGTCGCGCACGAAGTCCTGGGCCACTTCGCGTGCCGGGTCGCGGACGTCGATGCCCACCACCTGGACGCCCCGCTTGGCCAGCGACTCCATCTCCGGCGCCTCCGTGCGGCACGGCCCGCACCACTGGCCCCACAGGTTGAGCACCACGACCTTGCCCGCGTAGTCCGCCAGCGACAGCTGCTTGCCCTCGTTCATCAGGTCCTCGCCGGCCAGCACCGGGGCCGTCTGGCGCTGGGCGACGTCGTAGGTGATGTCGACCTGGCCGCCCGGGGAGACGAAGCTGAAGCTGCTCCCCTGGACCACCGCGTCCTTGCCCGTGCTGCACCCCGCCAGGGCGAGCGCCGCGACCATCCCCACGACCAGCCGTTTCATGCGCCGGTCACCTTCGGGTCGGTGGCGCCCGCGGGCTCGCTGTAGACGATCTCGCGCAGCTCGTCGCCGTCGAAGACCAGTGACGTCAGCGACGCCAGCGAGCACTGGCGGCGGCGAGGGTCGTGCCACAGGCGCTTGCCCTCGAGGAACCGCCGCAGCGTCCAGATCGGCAGCTGGTGCGACACGCACAGGGCTTCGTGCCCGTCCGCTGCCTCGCGGGCCCGGTGGACCGCGCCGAGCATCCGGTGCGCGATCTCGATGTAGGGCTCGCCCCAGGACGGCTTGAACGGGTTGACCAGCTTCGGCCAGTGCCGCGGCTCGCGCAGCGCGCCGTCGCCGACCGCCACGTGCAGGCCTTCGAACTGGTTCCCCGCCTCGATCAACCCGGGATCGGTCGCGATGTCGAGCCGGTGCGCGGCGGCGATCGGGGCCGCCGTCTCCTGGGCCCGCTGCAGCGGCGACGCGACGACGTGCACGAGGTCGTGGCCTGCGACGGCTTCGGCGACCGTCAGCGCCTGCCGCTGGCCGCGCTCGGAGAGCCGGTAGCCCTCGAGACGGCCGTACAGGATCTTCTCCGGGTTGTGCACTTCGCCGTGACGCAGCATGTGGACGACGGTGGTCACTGGACGGCCTCCGCCGCCGCGCGCGCCGCCGCGGGCAAAGCCGCTTCGATCACCGAGAACGCTTCGTCGTCCATCGCCGCGTTGACGAACCAGGCCTCGTACGCGCTCGGAGGCGCGTACACGCCTCCGTCGAGCAACGCGTGGAAGAACGGCGGGAAGCGCCACGTCTCGGACGCCTGCGCGCCCGCGTAGTCGCGGACCGGCGCGTCACCGAAGAACACGCTCACCAGGTTGCCCGCGTACTGGACGTTGTGCGCAACCCCCGCTTCGCTCAGAGCGGCGTGGAAGAGGTTGCCGAGGCGCTTCGCGTTGGCGTCGAGAGCCGCGTACACGGCGTGGTCGGCCGCGCGCAGCGTCGCGAGGCCCGTGGCCACCGCGACCGGGTTCCCGGAGAGCGTCCCGGCCTGGTAGACCGGCCCGCCCGGCGCGAGCTTGGCCATCACGTCGGCGCGGCCGCCGAAGGCCGCCGCCGGGAGGCCGCCGGACATCACCTTGCCGAACGTGTAGAGGTCGCCGGCCACGCCGTCGAGACCGAACCAGCCCGCGTGCGACACGCGGAAGCCGGTCATCACCTCGTCCATGATCAGCAGCGCGCCGTGCTCGTGGGCGAGCTCACGCAGGCCCGCGTTGAAGCCGTCTTCCGGCGCGACCGCACCCATGTTCCCGGCCGCCGCCTCGGTGATCACCGCGGCGATCTCCCCGGGGTTGTCCTCAAAGGACTTCCGGACCGCGTCGAGGTCGTTGTAGGGCAGCACCAGCGTGTCCGCGGCCTGCGCGCCGGTGACGCCCGGCGACGTCGGCAGCCCGAGCGTCGCGACGCCGGAGCCGGCCTGCGCGAGCAGCGCGTCGACGTGACCGTGGTAACACCCGGCGAACTTCACGATCTTCGTCCGGCCCGTGAACCCCCTGGCCAGCCGGATCGCGCTCATCGTGGCCTCGGTGCCCGAGTTGACCAGCCGGACCCGCTCGACGGGCGCGACGCGGTTGATGATCTCCTCGGCCAGCTCGACCTCGCCGATCGTCGGCGTGCCGAACGAGAGCCCGGACGTCGCCGCCGTGCGCGCCGCCTCGACGACCGCGGGGTGCGCGTGCCCCAGGATCATCGGGCCCCAGGACGACACCAGGTCGACGTAACGGTTGCCGTCGGCGTCCCACAGGTGCGGGCCCTCGCCGCGGACCATGAACCGGGGCGTGCCGCCGACCGAGTTGAATGCCCGGACCGGCGAGTTCACCCCGCCCGGGATGGCCGTCTTCGCCCGGTCGAACCACGCCTTGGACTGCTCGGTTCCAGTGCTCACCGGTCCAGTCTCCCAAACCCGCCTAAGATGGCGGGCAGCCGCCCGGGAGGGGAACAGCCGGTGACCGAACGCGCCCCGCACCGCAACCAGTGGCTCATGCTGGCCGGATTCCTGGGCGTCGTCGCCGTCGTGGCCGTGGTCGGCGGCCTGGCCGCGACGTCGGCGCGGGAGGTCTACGCGCGGCTCGAGCAGCCGCCGTGGGCACCGCCCGCGTCCCTGTTCGGTCCGGTGTGGACGGTGCTGTACGTCACCATCGCGGTGGCCGGCTGGCTGTACTGGCGGACCGACGGCGAAACGCGCGGGTTCGCCGCCTACGGCATCGGCCTGCTGTTCAACCTGCTCTGGACGCCGCTGTTCTTCGAGAGCGGCGCGGCCAGGGTCGCCCTGGCCGACATCCTCCTGCTGGACGTCGTCGTGGTGGTGACGATCGCCCTGTTCGGCCGCCGGTCGAAGGCCGCCGCCGCGCTCCTGGTGCCCTACCTCGGCTGGATCCTCTACGCGACGACGCTCAACGCCGCGATCGTCGTCCTCAACTAGCGCGCGGCCTGCTGGGTGATGGCCTGCGCGGCGACCGTGCCGTCGTCGCCCGCCTGGCCCTGGACGACGACCGTCGCGCCCGGCTTGAGGTCCGACAGCTTGCCCTGCTGGGTGACCCCGACCGTGGTCGAGTCCGATGTGGACACCTTGACGTCGTCGCCCTGCGCGGTCTTGACGTACACGGTGGTGCCGTCGACGCGGTCGACCGTGCCGGTGGTGCCGCGGCCGCCGCGGAACCCGCCGCCCTGCTGCCCGGCACCGGCTTGCTGGCCGCCGGTCCGGGCCTGGTTGCCGCCCGCGGTACCGCTCGGGCGGGTGGGCGTCGAGGAGCCGAACGCGGCGTGCGTCCAGGCGCCGCCGCCGAAGGCGATCGCGAGCACGACGAGCCCGGCCAGCACCAGCGTGGTGCGGGAGAACGGCTTCGCCGCGTGGCGCATCTCGGCGTTCAGGTCACCGTCGACCGCCGGGCTGGCGACGATCTCCTCGGCGCTCGGCTCCAAAGGGGCACTTTCCCGTGAAAGTGCCCGCTCGGTGGGGGAAGACATGGGGGCTCCTTATTCGTGACGCAGGGCGTCGATGGGCCTCAGCTTGGCGGCCCGGTTCGCCGGGAAGCTGCCGAAGAACAACCCGATCAGGGCGGATACCGCGAAGGCGAGCAGGATCGACGACGGCACCACGACCGGCTTGATCCCGGAGATGGTGAACCGGCTGCCGATCACCCCGATGGCGACGCCGAGCAGTCCGCCGAACAGGCTGAGCATGGTCGCTTCGGCGAGGAACTGGCCGAGGATGGCCGACCGAGGGGCGCCGATGGCCTTGCGGATGCCGATTTCGCGGATCCGCTCGGTCACCGTGACCAGCATGATGTTGGTGACGCCGATGCCGCCGACCAGCAGGGAGATCGCCGCGACCGCGCCCAGCAGCACAGTGAACGTCTCGGTCGCCGACGTCCGCGTCGCGAGCAGCTGCTCGGAGTTCTGGATCTGGTAGTCCGGGGTGCCGCCGAGCCGGATGCCGTGGCGGGCGTTGAGGATCGCGGTGATCTCGGACTGCGCCAGCGAGACGGAATCCGCGCTGGTGGCCTGGACGGCGATCTGGCTCAGGCTGCCGTAACCGGCGAGGGAGTTCTGGACCGCCGAGATCGGCGCGATGGCCACGTCGTCGGCGTTCTGCAGGCCGGTGCTGCCCTTGGCCTGCAGCACGCCGATCACGGTGAACTGGATGCTGTTCAGCAGTACGTTCCTGCCGACCGGGTCGGCGGTGCCGAAGATCGACTCCGCCGTCGTCGGGCCGAGCACGACGACCTTCCGCGCGGCCGTCACGTCCTCGCTGGTGAACAGCTGCCCCTGGGCGAGTTCGCGGTTGGTCGTGGTGAAGTACGCGGGTTCGGTGCCGGCGACGCTGGAGACGTCGTAGGACGTCTGCCCGTAGGCCGCGGTCGCCGTCGTGTTGACCACCGGCGACGCGGCCTTGACGTCCGGGGCACCGACGGGGTCGACGAGCGCGTGCGCGTCCTGCACGGTCAGCGGCCGCGCGGTCGCGCCCTGGCCGCCGCCGCGGGCCGGGGAGACGTTGACGACGTTGGTGCCGAGGCCCTGGATGCTGGCCGCGATGGCCGCCGACGCGCCGTTGCCCACCGCGACCAGCAGGATCACCGCGGCGACGCCGATCGTGATGCCGAGCGTGGTGAGGGCCGAGCGCAGCTTGTTCGCGGTGAGCCCGCGCACGGCGAACCGCAGGATCTCCAGGAGGTTCACGAGACCGCTCCCACCGCGCGCGTGACCTCGTCCGACACGATCAGCCCGTCATCGACGCGGACGACCCGGTGCGCGTGTTCGGCGACCTCGTCCTCGTGCGTGATGACGACGATCGTGCGGCCGAGGGAGTTGAGCCGGTCGAACACGCCGAGGACGTCCTCGGTGCTGCGCCGGTCGAGGTTGCCGGTGGGCTCGTCGGCCAGGAGCATCGCCGGGCCGGTGACCAGTGCCCGCGCCACCGCGACCCGCTGGATCTGCCCGCCGGAGAGCTCGCTCGGCAGGTGCTTGGCGCGATCGGAGAGCCCGACCATCTCCAGTGCCGCGAGCGCGCGCCGCCGCCGTTCCGACCGGCGAAGTCCGCTGTAGACAAGTGGCAGCTCCACATTGGACAACGCCGAAGTGCGCGGTACCAGGTTGAAGGACTGGAAGATGAAGCCGATCTTCCGGTTGCGCAGCAACGCCAGCTGCCGTTCGTTCAGCTTGCCCACGCCGAAACCGTCCAGGAGGTACCGGCCGGACGTCGGCACGTCCAGGCAGCCGAGCATGTTCAGCAGCGTCGACTTCCCCGAGCCGGACGCGCCCATGATCGCGACGTACTCGCCGGGCCACACGGTGAGGTCGACGCCGCGCAGCGCGTGCACCGCCGTCTCGCCGGCCCCGTAGGTCTTGCGCAGTCCGGAGACCGCGATCACCGGGTTCATCCGCGCCCGCCGAAGCCGCCGCCGGTGCCGGTGCCGCGCTGGCCGCCGCCCGGGAACCCGCCGGTGCCCCCGGTACCGGGGAACCCGCCGGTGCCGCCGCCCGTGCGTCCGGTGCCGCCGTTGGTGCCGGTGGCGGCCGTCGCGGTGAGCACGACGTTCTCGCCCTCGGTCAGTCCGGAGGTGATCTGGACGGTCGACTCGCCCCGCAGCCCGACCTGCACCTGCCGGGTGACGTTCTGCCCGTTTTCCTGGACGGTGACGAGGTTGGTGCTGCCCACGGTCTGCACCGCCGCGGCCGGCACGCTCAGCGCGTTGTCCGCCTCGGCGACGGTGATCACCACGCTCGCCGACTGGCCGGGCCGCAGCCCGTCCGGCGGGCTGGTCAAGGCCAGCTGCGCGCCGTAGGAGACGACGCTGCCGCTGGTCGTCGGGGTCAGGTTGACGCTCGACACGGTCGCCTGGATCGGCTTGTCCGGCAGCGCGTTGAGCGTCACCGTGGCCTTCTGGCCGGCCTTGACCTTGCTGACGTCGATCTCCGCGACCGAGGTGTCGACGATCAGGCCGGTCAGGTTCGTGATGGTGATGAATCCGGAGCTACTGGAGGACGAAGACGCGGCCGAGCTGGAGTTCGACGACGAGCCCTGGCCGCCCTGCCCGCTGCCGCTGCTGCTCGCCGACTGCGAGGTGGCCGAGGAGCCGCTGGAGGACTGCTGCCCGACCGCGCCGTTGATGGCGGTGACGGTCCCGGCGCCGGGCGCGTACAGCACGGTGTTGTCGAGCGCCTGCTGCGCGGTCTGGACGTCGAGCTCGGCCTGGTCGAGTTTCGCCTGCGCCGAGGTGACGTTGTTGGCCGCGTTGGTCTGCGCGTTCTGGCTGTTCTGCCCGGTGGCCGGGGTGGCTTCGGCCGTCTCGGCGGTGTCGAGGCTGTCCTGCGCGACGGCGAGATTCGCCTTCGCGACCTGAAGCTGCTTCGCCGCCTGGGTGCTGTCGACCGTGGCGAGCTTCTGCCCGGCGCTGACGACGTCACCGACCTTGACGTCGATCGAGGTGACCTTGCCGGCCGTGGCGAAATTCGCCGCGCCGGTGTAGCTGCTGGCGAGCGTCCCGGCGGCGGAGACGGTCTCGGTGACCGTCGCGCGGCGGACCGGGGTGCTGCGCGACTGCGCCTGCGCCGAGCTCGGTTCGGGGCTGAACGCCTGGTATATCCCGAATCCCGCTCCGGCCAGCAGTACGACCAGAGCTCCGTTGATCACCCATGCCTTCGAGGCACGCACGCGCGTCATGCGGCAACTTTGGTGCCGCTGCTTAGCAATGGACTGTTCGTTGCCTGTGCGCGAGCTGTGTATCAGGCCTTGGGCTTGGGGCTCCGCGCACGGATGGCGAGCGCGAGCTGACGCACCGCGTCGACCAGCAGCAGCGCAGCCACGGTGCCGAGCCCGATGGCGGCGGCGAGCAGCCCGCCGAAGTACCGGTGCGACTCGAGCACCGCGCCGTCGTCGGTGGTGGTGACCACGGTGGCGACGCTGTCGTGCCAGCACAGGAAGGCCACCCAGCCGGCGAGCCCGGCGAGCAGCACCTCCACGACGGCGACCAGCGTCCGCCACGGCTTGTGCAGCCTCGCCTGCGGGCCGGGTTCTTCCGGCGGCCAGAGCTCGGCCCCGGTGGGCTGCGGAAGGTCGATCACACCGGAGATTTTCTCATGCTTCGCGCGGGGTCGCCCGGACGAGCCGGTCCAGCGCGTCCCGCAGCGCCTCGACGTCCTTCGCCCACGCCAGCACGACCGTGCCGTCGGCCAGCCGCACCGGCAGCGAGTCGTACTTCCGCGGCACCGACCAGCCGCCCCCGAGCACCCGGGCGCCCACCGGTGTCCCCACGTCCGTCACCGAAGCGATGTCCGCGGCCGGCACCTTCTCGCGGCCCTGCCGCAGCTGCTCGGTCGTCACCTCCAGCGACAGGAAGCGGCGACGCGCGTACACCCACGGCATCGTGATGACGCACAGCGCGAACCCGACCATCAGCCAGCCCACCACGTGCACCGGGCCGCCGGTGGCCAGCTCCGCCAGCGCGCCCACCAGGGCGAACACCGGACCCCAGCCGATCGCCGCCCAGCTCACGCCGGACTCGGCGTACAGCCGGTCACTCACAGCTTCTTGCCGGCCTTGGGGAAGTAGCCACTCACCGAAGGCAGGTACAGCAGCACCAGCGCGATCACGAACAGCAGCACCGCGACCAGCGTCAGGTACGTCAGCACCGGCGCGAACGTGAAGATCAGCAGCACCATCACGATCGGCAGCACGGTGAGCACCGTCCGGGCCGAGCGGGTGCCTTCGCGGGCCTTGTACGCGAACAGCAGGAACAGCAGCGTGAACACGATGGAGCCGACCAGGAGGAACCACAGCATCGCCGTGACGCCGTCCGCGATCATCTGCGGGGTGATCTTCGGGTCCTTCGTGCCCTCGACGTACCGGTCGATGACCGCGGACTTGCCCGCCATCAGCTGGACGTACCCGAGGATCAGGATCACACCGCCGGCCAGCCACAGCCAGAACGACACGGCCACCGGCCGCGGCGGCTTGGCCTTCGGGGCCCGCTCGCCGGGGAGTACCGGATCGGGCGAGCGGCCCTGCTTGCGCCGTTCGTCGTCGGTCAGACCGGTGAGGTCGTCGTTCTCTGCCACGCGTGGACTCTAACGGGTCAGTCCAGCCAGGCAGCGGCCTCGGCGGCCCAGTAGGTGAGGATCAGGTCGGCGCCCGCGCGGCGGATCGACGTCAGCACCTCGAGGATCGTCCGCTCGCGGTCGAGCCAGCCGTTCGCCGCGGCGGCTTCGACCATCGCGTACTCGCCCGAGATGTTGTACGCCGCCACCGGCACCGGGGAGATGTCCGCCGCCGCCTTGATGACATCCAGGTAGGACAGCGCCGGCTTGACCATCACCATGTCCGCGCCCTCGGCGAGGTCCAGCTCGATCTCGCGCAGCGCCTCGCGGCCGTTGCCCGGGTCCTGCTGGTAGGTCTTGCGGTCGCCCTTGAGCTGCGAGTCGACGGCCTCGCGGAAGGGGCCGTAGAACGCGCTGGCGTACTTCGCGGAGTAGGCGAGGATCGCCGCGTCCTTGTGCCCGACCTCGTCGAGCGCCCGGCGGATGACGCCGATCTGGCCGTCCATCATCCCGGACGGCCCGAGCACGTGCGCCCCGGCTTCCACCTGCGCGATGGCCATCTGGGCGTAGATCCGCAGGGTGGCGTCGTTGTCGACCGCGCCGTCGGCGTCCAGGACGCCGCAGTGGCCGTGATCGGTGAACTCGTCGAGGCAGGTGTCGGCCATCAGCACGGTGGCGTCACCGAGCTCGTGGCGCAGGTCGCGCAGGGCGACGTTGAGGATGCCCTTTTCGTCGACGGCCCCGGAGCCCTCCGCGTCACGCGTGGCCGGGATGCCGAACAGCATGAGGCCGCCGACCCCGGCGTTGACCGCGTCGACGGCGGCCTTCCGCAGCGTGTCGCGGGTGTGCTGGACGACGCCGGGCATGCTCGAGATCGGCCGCGGCGCGTCGATCCCTTCGGCGACGAACATCGGGAGGATCAGCTGGCGTGGCCGCAGCGTCGTTTCGCCCACCAGCCTGCGCATGGCCGGGGTGGTGCGAAGCCTGCGGGGACGATGCTCGGGGAACACCCCTACCAAGGTACTCCCGCGGCTTTTGCCGGAGTTCCGCAAGGGTGCCCAGCGGCGCCTCCCCAGCGGTGAGTGGCCCCGGCTGGATCAGCGGCGCCGAACCACGAGCCAGGAATGACTCATTCCTGGCGTCCGATGCCAGGAATGAGTCATTCACTGCGTTGGAACTTCAGGAGCGGCGGGCCCGCTTCGCCTTCCGCGGCGGCGGCAGGGCACCCTCGGCGCGCAGCCGGGCGGCGTGCTCGGCGAGCGCGTCCACCAGGTGCGGGACGTCGGCCTTCTCCGGCTGGACGTCGACCCGCAGCCCGAATTCCACGGCGGTTTCCGCGGTCTTCGGGCCGATGCACGCGACCAGCGTGCGGGTGTGCGGCTTGCCGGCGATGCCGACGAGGTTCCGCACGGTCGAGGACGAGGTGAAGCAGACCGCGTCGAACCCGCCGGTCTTGATCATCTCGCGGGTCTCGGCGGGCGGCGGGGCGGCCCGGACGGTCCGGTAGGCCGTCACGTCGTCGATCTCCCAGCCGCGCTCGCGCAGGCCGGCCGACAGCGTCTCGGTGGCGATGTCCGCCCGCGGCAGCAGCACGCGGTCGACCGGGTCGAGGACGTCGTCGTACGGCGGGAACTCCGCCAGCAGGCCCTCGGACGACTGCTCACCGGACGGGACCAGCTCCGGGATGATGCCGAACGAGCGCACCTTCGCCGCGGTCGACTCACCCACACAGGCGATCTTCACGCCGGAGAATGCACGCGCGTCCAGGCCGAACTCCTCGAACTTCTCCCACACCGCGCGGACCGCGTTGGTGGAGGTGAAGACGATCCACTGGTAGCGGCCGTCGACCAGGCCCTTGACCGAGCGCTCCATCTGCGCCGGGCTCCGGGGCGGCTCGACCGAGATGGTCGGCACCTCGTGCGACGTCGCGCCGTGGCCGCGCAGGCGCTCGGCCATCTCGCCGGCCTGCTCCTTGGTGCGCGGCACCAGGACCTTCCAGCCGTACAGCGCGCGGGACTCCCACCACGACAGCTTCGAGCGCTGCCCGGCGGCCTGGCCGATCGTGACGATCAGCGGCCCGACGAGCTCGCCGGCGTCGTTCGCGACCTTCTCGAGCGTCGTGTCGAGGGTGCGCTGGGTGTTGATGGTGCCGTTCGCGGTGACCGCGACCGGGGTCGACGCCGGGACGCCGTTGCCGGTCAGCGCCGACGCGGCCTCGGCCAGGTGCGCCGATGTGGCGTGCAGCACCAGCGGGCCGGGCGCGGCGGCCAGTGCCGCCCAGTCGACGTCGCCGCGGACGTCGACCTCGGTGTGCGTGCCGCCCAGCGCGACGCCCGCGTACGCCGGGACGGCCGCGGCCGGGGAGACGCCCGGGATGACGTCGAACACGGCGCTCGTGCGCGCGACCGCCTGGACCTCGGCCACCACGGCCGGGGTGGTCAGCGGGTCGCCCGCGACCAGCCGCAGCACCAGCCGGCCGGCCTTGGCCTCGGTGGTCAGGTCCTTGGCGACCTCGGCGGCCTCGCCGACGGCGGGCCGGACCTCGGCGCCCTCGGCGGCCATGGCCAGCACGGACTGCGGCACGTCGGGGTCGGTCACCACGACCTCGGCCTTGGTCAGCAGCTCCTGGGCACGGACCGTGAGCAGGCCGGCGTCGCCGGGGCCGGAGCCCACGAACGCTACGCGCCCGGTGGTCTTTCGCGCGGGGGTCATCTGTGCGTTTCTCCTCTTGCGGCGGCCGTGCCCGATCGCCTGGCCGCAGGTCTCCTACGTCTTGGAAAAAGCGCTCGCGAGAGCGCTACTGAGCAGGGCCGGAGAGTGCTCCGGCGCCCAGGTCCAGCAGCTCGGCGGCCAGGTCCTTGCCCAGCTGGGCGGCCTGGTCCTTGTCGGCCAGCGCGGAGGCCCGGACCATGTCCACCGCGCCGTTCTCGTCCTCCGCGGCGGCGGTGCCGCGCAGCGAGATCCGTTCCACGACCTTGCCCTCGGCGTCGAGATCTTCGACGATCTCGGCGAGCGCGCCCACCGGCGCGCTGCACCCCGCCTCGAGCGCGGCCAGCAGCGCACGCTCGGCCGTCACCGCGGCCCGCGTGCCTTCGTCGTCCAAAGTGGACCGGAGCAGCTGCTCGAGGTCCACGTCGGCGGTCCGGCACTCCACCGCCAGCGCACCCTGCGCGGGCGCGGGCAGCATCTGGATCGGGTCGAGGGTCTCGGTGATCGCCTCGGCCCGGCCGATCCTGGCCAGTCCGGCACGCGCGAGCACCACGGCATCGAGCTCGCCGTCGGACACCTTGCGCATGCGGGTGTCGATATTGCCGCGAATCGGCACGATTTCCAAACCGAGACCCAGCGCCCGCAGCTGCGCGGTGCGCCGCGGGGAGCCCGTGCCCACCTTCGCGCCGGGCAGCAGCTCACCCAGCGTCAGCCCGTCGCGCGCGACCAGCGCGTCCCGCGGGTCCTCGCGCGGCGGCACGGCGGCCAGCGTGATGCCCGGTTCGGGGGTGGTCGGCAGGTCCTTGTACGAGTGGACGATGACGTCGACCTCGTTGCGCTGCAACGCTTCCCGCAGCGCCGACGTGAAGACGCCGACCCCGATCGTGGGAATCGGCGCGGAGGACTGGTCACCGGGCGTGGTCACCTTGACGATCTCGACCTCGGCGCCGGTGGCGCGCAGGGCGTCGGCGACGGTCCCGGTCTGGGCGAGCGCGAGCTGGGAACCGCGCGTACCCATGCGAATGACTCTGGTCACTACTACTTCTTCTCTGAGGGGGGCTTCGGGCTCGCCACCGCGGCGGGTGCCTGCGGGTCGAGGCAGAACAGTTCTCGCAACGCGTTCGCGTAGTCGGTGTCGGCCGTCTCGGCGGCCAGCTGCTTGACCCGCACCGTGGGCGCGTGCAGCAGCTTGTCGACCACCCGGCGGACCGTGCGGCCGACCTCCTCGCGGACCGCGCCGTCCAGTCCGGGCAGGCGGTTGTCCAGCCGGAGCAGCTCGGCGTCGACGACCTCGGCCGCGCGGCGGCGCAGCGCGGTCACGGTCGGGGTCACCTCGGCGCTGCGCTGCCCGGCGAGGTAGTCACGGACCTCGTCGAGGACGATCCCGGTCGCCTTGGCGGTCTGGCGCTCGGTGGTCGGCGTCCCGGCCTCGCGCATCCGGCGCTGGATGGTGGCCAGGTCGACCACCCGGACACCGGCCAGCTCGCCGACCTCCGGGTCGACGTCCCGCGGCAGGCCGAGGTCGCACACGACGAGCTCCCGGCCGCCGCGCGGCAGCACGTGCTCGGGGGTGAAGACGGCGTCCTGCGCGCCGGTGCAGCAGATCACGATGTCGGCGTCCCGCACGGCGCCGGCGACGCCGGACAGGGGGATCGCGCGGGCCGGCACCCCCTGCTCGGTGACGTTCGCGGCGAGCCGGCGGGCGCGGGCGTCGGTGCGGTTGGCCACGGTGATCTCACCGATCCCGGCCTTGCGCAGCTGCGACGCGCTCAGCGCGCCCATCGAGCCGGCGCCGACGATGACGGCGTGCTTGCCGGTGAGGTCCCCGGCCGCGGCGAGTGCTTCGGAGACGACCGACGCGCCGAGCTGGTCGAGCCCGGTCTCGGTGTGCACGCGCTTGCCGACGCGCAGCGTGGTCTGGATCAGCTCGTGCAGCGTGCGCCCGACGGTGCCGGCCTCACGGGCGGTGGCGTACGCGGACCGGATCTGGCCGAGGATCTGCGTCTCGCCGACGACCATCGAGTCCAGGCCCGAGGTGACGGAGAACAGGTGCTCGACGGCGGCGCCGGCGTAGTGGACGTACAGGCTGTCGTAGAGCTCGGCGGGGGCCATCCCGGCCTGGCGGGCGAGCACTTCGGAGACGTCGTTGAGGCCGCCGTGGAAGGTCTCGACGACCGCGTAGACCTCGATCCGGTTGCAGGTCGAGACGAGCATGACCTCACTGATGTGCTCGGCCTGCTGCAGTTCGTCCAGGATCTTGCCGACTTCGGGAGCGGGCACCGCGACGCGCTCGAGCGTGCTCAGCTCCGCACTCCGATGCGAGAGACCGACCGCCAAAACGCTCATGAGCGCACCACCATTTCCCGTCCGCCGTCCGGACCCGAGCCGTTCCGCCTGCCGTTCCCATTTTCGGACGGGTGAACCGCACCGGGTAATCCGGAATTGCCCTGATTCCCGGCGTCGTCCGCACGGCGGGCCACATGGAACGAGAGTATCTGCAGCTCGACGGCCAAATCCACTTTGCGGACCTCGATGTGAGCAGGAACCTGCAACACCACCGGGGCGAAGTTGAGGATGCACTGGACACCCCCGGCGACCAGGCGGTCACACACCGACTGCGCCGCGGTGGGCGGGGTGGCGATCACGCCGATGGAGATGCCGCGCTCGGCGCAGATCCGCGGGATGTCGTCCATGTGCGACACCGGGAGCCCGCCGACCGGCACGCCGATCAGGTCCGGGTCCAGGTCGAACAGCGCTTCGACCGGGAAGCCGCGCCCCGGGAAGCCGCCGTAGTTGGCCAGCGCGTGACCCAGGTTGCCGATCCCGACCACGGCGACCTTGTGCTGCCGGGTCAGGCCGAGGATGCGTTCGATCTGGCTGACCAGGACGCCGACCTCGTAGCCGACGCCCCGGGTGCCGTAGGAACCCAGGTAGGAGAGGTCCTTGCGCAGTTTCGCGGAATTGACGCCGGCGGCCTGCGACAGTTCCTCGCTCGAAACGGTCGTCGCGCCCTGTTCGGACATTCCGGACAGCACGCGCAGGTAGACGGCCAGCCGCGCGACGGCCGCCTCGGGAATGGACTTCGCCCGGACGGCCTCGGGGGCATCCCCGTTGCGGCCGGGCTCACCGGCGGGTACCGCGGGCATTTCGGCGGTGGGGGCGTTGTCGGCGTCGAGGCCGGCCGGACGGCGGGGCCGCCGGGGCGCCCGGCCCGGGGAGTCCGCCGCGTCGCGCCTCCCCCGCTGTGTGACCACGCCGTAGTTCTCCTGCCCGCTGTGCACGTCTGGCGGCCATCGCCATTCGGAACTGTGTCTTGACCCAGGACCCGGAGTCCGGTTCGATACCGGCCCGTCCCGGGCGACAGCCCTACGGTAGACCACTTGTGAACGCACGCACAAAGTCACTGGTCGGAGGCCGTTCCCCCGGCCACGCGATCATGACACGGCGTCAGAATCCTTGTCCGGCAAGGCAGTTCGCGTGACCGGCGCGCGGGGGGACGTGCGGGCGCCGAGCTTCGCCGCGCGGCGAACGGCCGGTCCCGCGCTGCGAGCGGCAGCCCTTGATCGGTCGCGCCCCGGTGCGGTGAATGACTCATTCCTGGCGTCGGACGCAAGGAATGAGTCATTCACTGCGGTAGGTGGGTGCCCTGAGCTCAGCTCGCGTCGAGGGTGACCGAGTGCCAGCCGGTGGCGCCGTCCGGGACCGGGTCCGCGCGGTTCTCCGTCTGGGTGTAGCCGTCCTGATCGGTGGCCCGGACCGAGGCCTGGTGCGTCCCCGCCGGCACGTCGAGCTCGATCCACCACATCCGCCAGGTGTCCTTGCTCACCTCCGCCGACAGCGTCGCCTCCCGCCACTCCCCCTGGTCCAGCCGGACCTCGACCTTCGCGATGCCCGTGTGCTGCGCCCACGCCGTCCCGGCCAGCCGGACCTTGCCCGCGCTCACCTTGGCGAAGCCGCTCGGCGTGTCGATCCGGGACTCGGTCTTGATCGGCGCCTGCTCGGCCCACCCGCGGCTCAGCCAGTACGCCTGCCGGGCGTCCCAGCGGGTGAATTCGAGCGATTCGACCCACTTCGTCGCCGACACGTACCCGTACAGGCCGGGGATGACGATCCGCGCCGGGAAGCCGTGCTCGACCGGCAGCGGCGCGCCGTTCATCCCGATCGCCAGCATCGCCCCGCGGGTCCGGTCGAGGGCGACGTTCGCCGGCGTCCCGCACGTCCAGCCGTCGACGCTGGTGGCGAACATCTGCTGCGCGCCCGGCTGGACGCCCGCTTCGTCGAGCAGGTCGGCGAGGTCGACGCCGATCCAGGCGGCGTTCGAGATCAGCGGCCCGCCGACCTCGTTGGACACGCAGGTCAGCGTCACCCGGCGCTCGACCAGCGGCCGGTTGCGGATGTCTGCGTAGGAAAAGGTCACCTCGCGGTCGACCATCCCGTGGATCTTCAGGCTCCAGTCCTCGGTGCGGATCTGCGGCACGACCAGCGCGGTGTCGATGCGGTAGAAGTCGGCGTTCGGCGTGATGAACGGCGGGGACCCGAGCTTTGCGAAGTCGGCGTCCGCCGGCAGCGGCGGCGCGGTGCGCGCGGGGACGAGCGGCCCGACGGCGGCCCGCGAATCCTCGGCGTTCGAGCTGGTCCCGGCGACCTGCCCGACGACGGCGGCGAGGCCAGACCCGGCGGCCACCCCGACCCCAGCCTGCAGGAACTTCCGCCTGGACGCCCCCGAAGCGCCACTTTCACCCGGAAGCGGCGGCCCCTGGTGGGCACTTTCACGTGAAAGTGCCCTTCGGTGCAGGAAGGTGAACACCATCAGGCCGGCGACCAGGGCGGCGACCGGCGCGAGCAGCGAAACCTGCCCGAGGTCGCTGCGCGCGTACACGGCCGCGACCCCGGCGGCACCGAGGAGGACGACGAGCACCTGCCCGGCCCGGGGCGTCCGGCGCGAGAGCTGCCCGGCCAGCAGCGCGAACAGGACCAGCACCACGGCGAGCCCGAGCTTGAGCACCGGTTTGTCCCAGGTGCCCAGCGTCCGCTCGGCCCACTTCACGACGGCGGTCGGGCTGTGGTCGATCACGTAGTTCGCCACCGCGATGAACGGCGAGGCCGTGTACCCGACGAAGCCCGCCACCAGGTGCCCGACGCCGAGGGCGGCGGCCAGCGCGAGGAGACCGATCAGCGTCGCGACCGGCAGCGAAAGGCGGCGCGTCTCCGGGGGCGCGTCCTGCAGAGTGCTCACGCCTCCATCTTCGGAGCGCGAGCGTGCAGCGGCTGGCCGATCTGCCTTACGAGCCGGTTACGGCTGCAGAGCTCGCCGCAGCCGGTCCTCTTCGACGCGCCAGTAGCCGTGCTCGGCGCCGTCGACCAGGATCACCGGGACGCGGTCGCCGTACTCGGCCCGCCACTCGGGGTCGGTGTCGACGTCCTCGGCCTTCCACGCGACGCCGAGCTCGCCGCAGATCCGGGCGACCTCGGCCTCCGCGACCTCGCAGAGGTGGCAACCGTCCCGGCCCATCACCGTCACTTCGTGCGCCATGCCGTTCTTCCTACCGCAGCCGCAGGCGGCGCAGCTTCCCGGTGGCCGAATGCGGCAGCGACTCGGCGAACTCGACCGCGTGCGGCACCTTGTACCCGGCCAGGTGGGCCGCGCAGTGGTCGACGACCTGCTGCTCGGACAGCGCCGCCCCGGCCGACGGCACGACGACCGCCTTGACCGCCTCCCCGCTGCGCTCGTCGACCACGCCGACGACCGCGGCTTCGGCCACCTCAGGTAGCTGCCCGATGACCTCCTCGACCTCGCGCGGGAAGACGTTGAAGCCGTTGACGATGATCAGGTCGTTGGCCCGGTCGACCAGGTGCAGGTCGCCGTCGGTGTCGAGGTAGCCGACGTCGCCGGTGCGGAACCAGCCCTCGTCGTCGGGGCCGTGGTCCCCGTCCGGCCAGTAACCGGAGAAGAGGTTGGCGCCGCGGATCGACACCAGCCCGGTCTCGCCCTCGGCCTCGAAGACGTCGTCGACGTCGTCCGGGTCGAGCGGGACGGCCTGGTCGGTGCCGTCGCTGTCCACCAGCCGCAGCTCGATCCCGGGCAGCGGCCGCCCGACCGAGCCGGGCTTCGGGTAGCCGGTGACCAGCGTCGACGTCACCACCGGCGCGCATTCGGTGAGGCCGTAGCCCTCGTAGACGTCGAGGCCGGTGGCTTCGCGGATCGCGGTCAGCACCTTCGGGTGCAGCGGCGCGGCGCCCGAGGTCATCCGCCGCACGGTGGCCAGGCCGCGGCGCAGCTCGTCGGCGCCGAACGCGGCGAACTCGCCGTACATCGTCGGGACGCCGGTGATCGAGGTGACGCGGTGTTCGGCGCAGTCGTCCAGCGTGCGCTGGGCCTCGAAGCGCTCCGAGAGCACCGCGGTCGCACCGGCGGAAACAGCGTGCAGGAGGCCGGGCCCGAGGCCGTAGACGTGGAAGAGCGGGATGGTGATCAGCACCCGGTCGTCGTGCTCGAGCGCGCCCTCGACGCCGCTGATCTGCTCCAGGTTGGCCAGCAGCGCCCGGTGCGACAGCATCACCCCGCGCGGCGGGCCGGTCGTGCCGGACGTGTACGAAATGACCGCGATGTCCTCGCCGGAGCGGCCGGCGTCGGCGAACTCGCCTCCTCCGTCCGGGTCACCCGCGAGCGTGAGACCGGTCACGCCGTCCGGCAGGTCGTCGTTCGCGTCGCGCTGGACGACGACCTTCGCGCCGCTGTGCTCCAGCAGCTTCCCGAGCTCCGGGCCGGGCACCTGCGGCGACAGCGGCACGACCACCGCGCCGGCCCGCAGCGCGCCGAAGAAGGCGACCACGAAGTCGACCGACGTCGGCAGCCGGAGCCCGACCCGGTCGCCCGGCGCGACACCCGCGTCCGCCAGCCGGCGGGCCTGGGCCTGGGCGGCCGCGTCGGCTTCGCGGTAGGTCAGGCCGCGTCCGGTGCCGGTTTCGAGCACGGCCGGGTGCTCCGGCCACGTCGCCGCGGCCCGTGTGAGCAGCCCGCCGACCCCCGGCTGCGTCCCCTCTGGAGCACTCACCCGCGACCTGCCTCTCCTCGCCCGGCGTGAACCGTTGCAAGTCTGTCATCTGAAGCGACGTCATGGGTGCTGACCGCGAGCGTCGCGTCTGCGCAACCCCGGAACCACTACCTACTTAGCGGTAACTACACGTATGCTGCACTGCGTCGCGCCGGTGTCGATGATCACCGCCGCGACCGGAGAGAGGGAGTCGCCGTGAGGAACTTGCCTGCCCACGAGGTCGTGGGGCATGCGAGCCGGCCGGCCCCTGCTCGCCGGGGTGCCGGGGGTTCCGTGGCCCAACGCCGGGCCGAAGCCGCCGCCGGAGGTGCCGCCCGATGACCCTGCCGACCGCCGTGAGCCGCGGGCCCGTCTTCATGTTCGCCGAACGCGTCTTCGGCCGGACGTCGGCCGTGCCGTTGAGCAGGCAGGCGGCCGACGACGAACGCGCCGAGGCGGCCAAGGCGGAAGCCTGGGACCTGGTGCGGGCCGCGCAGGACGGCGACTCCTCCGCCTTCGGCCGGCTCTACGACCGCTACGTCGACGTCGTCTACCGGTACGTGCTGTTCCGGCTCGGGGACCGCGACCTCGCCGAGGACGTCACCAGCGAGACGTTCCTGCGGGCGCTGCGCCGCATCACGTCGGTGAGCTACCAGGGACGTGACGTCGGCGCCTGGTTCGTCACCATCGCCCGCAACCTCGTGCTCGACCACGTCAAGTCGAGCCGGTTCAAGCTCGAAGTGGTCACCGACGAGGTGACCGAGCCCGGTTCGGCGCCCTTCAGCGTGGGCGCGGCCACCCAGGTCGGCCCCGAACAGGAGGCGATCAGCCGCGCCACCCGGGCCGAGCTGCTGCGCTGCGTCGCGGAGCTGGGCGATGACCAGCGCGAATGCATTGTCCTGAGGTTCCTGCAGGGCCTGTCGGTGGCCGAGACGGCCGAGATCATGAACCGCAACGAAGGCGCGATCAAGGCGCTCCAGCACCGCGCCGTGCGCCGATTGGCACAACTTCTGCCCACCGGATTGCGCTGAACCCGCGAACTTTTCCGTTCGTCGGCGGAAACCGGTAACCCTGGCGGCTTCTGGATCGTTACCCCACGCAGACCGGTGTCAGGACCGGCCGAGGCCAGGGATGGAGAGCAGCGCCGTGAGGTTTGCGCGTGAGCGAGCCGAGAGCGAGCGGTTCGCGCGTGCCCTGGAACCGTCGCCGGTACGCCGCGACGACGAGTTCGCCGACGAACTCGCGCTGGTCGGCGCCCTGCGTGACCTGGGCGCGGCCGGGGCGCCGGACCTGGAGACCCGGCAGCGGATCCGCGCGGAGATCGCGGGCCGCCTGGAGACGGCGGCGGCCACCACCCCCCGTCGGAGGTGGCGGCCGCGGACCGCCGACCTGGTGGCCGCCGCGCTGTTCCTCTTCCTCGCCCTCGCGGGCCTGACGCTGGTGCTCTCGCGCACCGCGCTGCCCGGCGACCCGCTGTACAGCGTGAAGCGCGCCGGCGAGTCGACCGCCCTGGGCCTGACGTTCGGTGACCAGGAGAAGGCGCGCAAGCACCTCGAGTTCGCCACCAACCGGATCACCGAGCTCGGCGAGCTGGCGGCCGAAGACGCGAGCGCGGCCGACTACCGGACCGCGTACGACGACTTCGCCACCGACCTGCGGGCCGGCGTCGCCCAGCTGGCCGCCGTGGCGACCAGCGACGGCAGCGGCGCGCAGGCGCTGTCCGACCTCCGGCTGTGGGCGCGCAACCAGGCGGCCAGGCTGGCCGCGCAGCCCCTCCCGGCCGACGCGGCGCCGGTCTTCGGCGACGTCCGGGACCTGCTGGGCAAGGTCCAGGAACGCACGAGCGGCCTGGTCGCGCGGATGAACTGCTACCGGATCACCGCCGGCTCGGCCGACGAGCTCGGTCCGCTCCCCGCCACCGGCGAGTGCACGCAGCGCCCGGCCCCGGCGGCGGGCACCCAGCCGACGTCGGCGTCGTCCTCGGCCGCGCCCCCGCCGTCGGACAGCACGTCGCCGGCCCCGACGGGCACGCAGCTGCCGCCGTCGGACGCCGCGGCGACCCCGGGCATCCCCATGCCGAGCGGCGGGGTCACGCCGCCCCCGGTGTACGGCAGCCCGACGACCACCACCCGGCCGCCCGCGCCGACCACGACGACGTCCCCGCCGCCGCTGATCTCCCTGCCGCCGCTGCTGCCGGGCCTGCCGCCGATCGTCATCGGCTGAGGTCCGGCCCACACCTGCGACGAAGCAGTGGGCGGCTCGCTACGCTGTGCAAAGGAGACGTGGAGGCGGTGTACGTGTCAGCTTGGCGTGGCAAGGACAAGAGTCAGGAGCTCGAACGGCTCGCCGAGCTGGCGGGCGAAGCGTCGGCCGAAGCCGCGCACGCGCTTTCCGAACCCCCGGCCCCGCCCGCGCCCCCGGACCTGACCGCGGCCGCGTTCTTCGACGTCGACAACACGATGATGATGGGCGCGTCGATCTTCTACTTCGCCCGCGGCCTCGCAGCTCGGAAGTTCTTCACGTCGTCGGACCTGGCCGGGTTCGTGTGGGGCCAGATCAAGTTCCGGCTCGGTGGCCGTGAGAACAAAGAGGACATCAAGACCCACCGCGAGCGCGCACTGTCCTTTGTGGCCGGCCGCACGGTGGCCGAGCTGACGTCGATCAGCGAAGAGATCTACGACGAGCTGATGGCGGACAAGATCTGGTCCGGCACGCGCGCGCTGGCCCAGATGCACCTGGACGCGGGCCAGCGCGTCTGGCTGGTGACGGCGACGCCGATCGAGCTGGCGGCGATCATTTCGCGGCGGCTGGGGCTGACGGGCGCACTGGGCACGGTGGCCGAGACCCGCGACGGGGTGTACACCGGCCGCCTGGTGGGCGACCTCCTGCACGGCCGCGCCAAGGCGCACGCGGTGCGGGCGCTGGCCTCCCGCGAGGGCCTGAACCTCAAGCGCTGCACGGCGTACTCGGACTCGGCGAACGACATCCCGATGCTGTCGGTCGTGGGCACCGCGGTGGCGGTCAACCCGGACGGCGGGCTGCGGGACGTGGCCCGGGCGCGGGGCTGGGAAATCCGCGACTTCCGGACGGGCCGCAAGGCCGCGAAGATCGGCGTGCCGTCGGTGCTGGGCGCCGGGGCGCTGGCCGGTGCCGTGGCGGCCGGGATGGCTTACCGCCGCCGCTGAAAACTCTGCCCGACACCGGTCGATTCCCGCCGCGGTCGTTCGACGCTGGGTGAAGGCACCCACACCGGGCGCCCCGAGCGCAGAGGACATCACGATGACCGGCTTGAACGCGGACCGCACCCGGCGCGCGATCGTCGACCACACCCGGCGCTTGGCGGAAGCGGCTGCCGCGGCCGGCCCCGACGCCGCCGTGCCGACGGCTCCGGAGTGGACCGTCACCGACCTGGTGCGGCACCTGGGCCAGACCCAGCACTGGGTCGCGGACATCATCGAGCAGCGCATCACCGACCCCACCCGGCTGCCCACGGAACTGCCGGAGCTCCCCGCCGACCCGCGTGAGTGGCCGGCGTGGCTGGCGGAGTCGGCGAACCGGGTCGCGACCGCGTGTTCCGATGACGCGCTCGACGCGCCGGTGTTCAACGCCGCCGGGGACGAGCGGTCGGGGACGCAGTTCTGGCTGTCCAGCATGCTCAACGAAGCGGTCGTCCACGGGTTCGACGCGGCGGCCGCGGCGGGCCGGCCGCTCGACGTCGAAGCCGACGTCGCGGCCGCGCTCATCACCAACCACCTCAGGATGCTGACCTCGCCGACCTGGGCACTGAAGCGGCCCGACTCCGCACAGGCCCTCCGGGGCACCGGGCAGACCCTGCAGTGGCGGGCCACCGACACCGCCGAGGGCGCGTGGTTCGTCGAGCGGCGCCCCGAGGGGGCGACCTGGCAGCCCGCGGCCCGGCCGGCCGACGTGACGATCATCGGCTCGGCCGCGGCCCTGCTGCGGACGTTGACCAGGCGAAGCCCGCTCGGCAGCGTCGATGTGGACGGCGACGCCGTGCTCGCCCGGCACTGGCTCGACCACACCGCCCACGTCAGCGACTGAGCACCGGCTTCCCCTGGAAAGCCCGCCGGTAGCGCCTGCGCTACCCCCTCTTCGGGTGCGCGCGGGAATGACCGGGCCGACGCCGGCTGATGTGCTTTCCCCATCACGAAACGGCTTCGGCGGAGGGCAGTGCGGTGGCGACCCGAGTGGACATCGAAGAACGGACCGGCGGCGGAGGCGGACTGCGGGACAGTGTCCGCAGACACCCGTTGACGTGGTTCTTCGTTCTGGCCAACCTGCTGAGCTGGGTCGCGTGGACGCCCTACATCCTGTCGGAGAACGGACTGGGCGTCCTGCACTTCCGGTTCCCGGAGCTGCTCGGTACCTCGCAGTTCGCCGGTGTCCTGCCCGGCGCGTACCTCGGCCCGATCGGTTCGGCGTTCCTCGTCACCGCGATCGCCGACGGGCGCATCGGCCTCCGCCGCTGGGCCGGGCGGCTGTTCAAGTGGCGGGTCAGCTGGCTCTGGTACGTGACGGTGGTGCTCAGCGTGCCGGCCGTGCTGACGATCACCACGATGGCGCTGTCCGAGCAGAGCCCCGTGGTTCCCGCCGTGGCCACGCTGGTGGCCTACGTGCCGGGCCTGCTGCTGCAGATGGTCACGACCGGGCTCGCGGAGGAACCCGGCTGGCGCGACTTCGCCCTCCCCCGCCTCCAGCAGCGCTACGGGCCGCTCGGCGGCACGCTGATCCTCGGCCCGCTCTGGGGGATCTGGCACCTGCCCCTGTTCTTCAGCGAGTGGGGCGGCTGGCCGGACGTCACCTGGCTGACGCCGATCGAGTTCGTCGCGACCTGCGTCACCTTCAGCATCATCATGACGTGGGTGTTCAACCGCACCGGCCAGAGCCTGCCGATCGCCATGCTGCTGCACACGAGCGTCAACAACTTCTTCTCGCTCGCCTGGTCGCAGATGTTCCCGTCGCTGTCGCCTCGGGACACGACACACGCGTTCCTGCTCGCCTCGGCCGTGATCGCGCTCGTGCTGCTCGTCGCGACCCGGGGACGGCTGGGCTATCGGCCGGCGGGCCGGGAACCCGCCGCCTGACCCCGCAGGTAGTGCAGCACCGCGGTGACCCGGCGGTCGGCGCGGTCGGCCGGGGAGAGGTCGAGCTTCGCGAAGATGTTGCGGATGTGCTTGTGCACGGCGCCGTCGGTGACGACGAGACGTTCGGCGATCGCGCCGTTGCCCAGGCCTTCGGCCATCAGCGCCAGCACTTCGCGCTCTCGCGTGCTGAGGCGCTCCAGCCGGTTGTCCGGGCGGCCACGCGTCAGCAGCTGGGCGACGACCTCCGGGTCGATGGCGGTGCCGCCGTCCACGACCCGGTGCAGGGCGTCGAGGAACTCCTCGACCCGGCCGACGCGCTCCTTGAGCAGGTACCCCAGCCCGGCCCCGCCGTCGGTGAACAGGTCGGTGGCGAACGCCTGCTCGACGTACGCCGACAGCACGAGCACCGCGAGCCCCGGCTGCCTGCGGCGGGCCTCGACGGCGGCGACGATGCCCTCGTCGGTGTGCGTCGGCGGCATCCGGACGTCCACAATGGCCAGATCCGGCGCGTGTTCGTCCACGGCGGCCAGGAAGTCCTCGGCGTTGGCCACCGCGGCCAGCACGTCGACGCCCTCGGCGCGCAGCAGCATCGCGACCCCCTCGCGCAGCAGCAGGTCGTCCTCGGCGATCACGATCCGCACGGCAGGCTCACCCTCAGGGTTGTCGGTCCGCCGGCCGGACTGGCCAGCGCGAACGTCCCGTCGTGGGCCTCGACGCGGCGCCGGATGCCGGTGAGCCCGGACCCGGCGTCCTCGGCCGCCCCGCCGCGGCCGTCGTCGGTGACCTCCACGTGCACGCGGTCCCGTTCGCGGCGGAGCCGGACCGTCGCGGTGCGCGCCCCGCTGTGCTTGGCGACGTTGGTGAGTGCCTCGGCGACGACGAAGTAGGCGGTCACCTGGACGGAGACCACGGGCCTGCCGGGCAGCTCCGCGTCGATCCGGCAGGTCACCGGGCAGTCGGCGGCCAGCGCGGTGAGCGCGTCGGGCAGGCTGCGTTCGGTCAGCACCGGCGGGAGGATACTGCGCACGACCCCGCGCAGTTCCGCGAGCGCCTGCTCGCCGGCGTCCTGAGCGCGGTCGAGGATCTCCGCGGCGGCGGCCGGATCGCGAGCCAGCGCCCGCTTCGCCGCACCCAGCAGCACGTTCACGGCGACGAGCCGGTTCTGCGTCCCGTCGTGCAGCGACCGTTCGATCCGCCGCAGTTCGACGGCGTGGGCGTCCAGCGCGGCCGCGCGCGTGGCGGTCAGCTCGGCGACGCGCAGCACGAGGTCGGTCCCGCGGGCGGGCGCCAGCAGCCGCCGTCCCGGCCACGCCTGGCCCCGCGCCAGCAGCGGCATGATCAGCACCGAGACGACCAGCGTCGCGACGCCGAACAGGCAGACCCCGAAGGCGTCACCCCAGTCCTTCGCGGTGAAGAACCCCTGGGCCGGAGTGGCGTCGCCGGGCGAGACGAACCACCACCACACCGGGAACGACGCGTCGTGCATGACGTCGACGGCCAGGGTGAGGGCGGTCAGGCTGAGGACCAGCCCGAAGGTGCTGTGGCAGACGAGCCAGCCCAGTTCGCGCCGGACGGCGGCCTGGGCGAGGGCGAGACGCGGTTCCCGTGGCGCGGGTGCCGGGCCGACGACCGCCAGCCGCGCCCGTTCCCGGTCGGCGACCGCCCGCACCAGGCGCAGGGCGGCCGGCACCAGCAGGATGCCGACTCCCGCCAGGCAGAGCACCGCCGTTCCGAGCGCCCACAACGAGGCGGCGACCGCCAGCACGGCGGTGCCCATGCCCGCGACGAGCCGCTCCAGCGCGTCCAGCGCCGCACGAGCGCGGACGACCGGGTGCCACGGACGGGCGTCCTGGGTGGCCATCCCGGAGAGGATAGGGCACCGCGCGGCTCAGCCGCGGAAGACCGACTTCCGCTGGGAAAGCCGCCGGTACAGCGTCTGCTGGATCGACTCGCGCACCTGGTCGGTCAGCTGGAACACCAGCATCGGGTCGTCGACGGCGTCCGGGCCGAAGGAGTCCGTCGCGATCGGCTCGCCGAACTCGATGCTCCACTTCGTCGGCAGCGGGACCGCGCCCAGCAGGCCCAGCATCGGGAAGAACGGCGTCACCGGGAAGTACGGCAGCCCCAGCATCCGGGCCAGCACCTTGATGTCGCCGAGCTTCGGGTAGATCTCCTCGGCGCCGATGACCGACACCGGGATGATCGGGACGCCCGCCCGCAGCGCGGCCGACACGAAGCCGCCGCGGCCGAAGCGCTGCAGCTTGTAGCGGGAGGCGAACGGCTTGCCGACGCCCTTGAAGCCCTCCGGCCACACCCCGACCAGCTCGCCCTTCTGCAGCAGGCGCTCGGCGTCCGCGTGGCAGGCGAGCGTCTGGCCGGACTTGCGGGCGAACGACCCCACCAGCGGTACCTGGAACACCAGGTCGGCGCCGAGGCCGCGCAGGTGACGGCCGCCGGTCTCGTCGTGGACGGCCACCGCCGTCATCAGGGAGTCGAGCGGGATCGTGCCCGAGTGGTTGGACACCAGCAGCGCGCCGCCCGACACCGGGAGGTTCTCGACGCCGTGCGTGTCGACGCGGAACCACTTCTTGTACAGCGCGCGCAGCGGCGGGAGGAACACCGCCTCGGTGAGCTCGGCGTCGAAGCCGAATTCGTCCACCGTGTAGTCGCCGGTCAGCCTGCCGCGGAGGAAGCCGAGCGCCGAACGAGCCGCGTCGGAAAGGGGCTCGGCCGGCTCCGGCCGGCCGACGCCGCCGGGGAAGGCGACGACCGGCGCCTCCTCCTGCTCGCGGAGGTCCCGCTCGGCCGCCACCGCTTCCGGCTTCTCCCGGCCCGGTCCGTGCAGGGGGATGACCTGCGCCTCGGCACCGCCCACCGTTCCCGCCTCGCTTTCGAAGTCGTCGTGCGGTCTGCTGTGACAACCGGAGCTTCGCTCCGGGCCGGGGGCTCCGCCACCCGGACCCCCGAAAAGCCTGCTCACCGGCTCTGCCCCGTCGCGGCGGCGACGAGCACCTTGCCGGCCAGTCCGGCCAGCTTGCCGCCGTCGAGCACCGGACGGAGCCCCCGTCCCACGATGTAGTCGTCGAACGCCTCACGCGTGGTCCACCTCGGGGTGTACCCGAACTCCTGCTTCAGCTTGGCGATGTCGACGACCCGGCCGAAGTTCAGCAGCCGGACCTGGTCGGCGGAGAAGTCCACGACGCGGGCGCCGCGCAGGACCTTGCCGACCGACGGCACCACGCTCCGCGGCATCGGCAGCTCGACCCGGCCGGCTCGCCGGATCGCCTGCGAAAGGGTGAGTACCCCCTCCGCACCGACGTTGAACACGCCGGGCCGGTCGGTCAAGGTCGCCCGTTCCAGCACGGCCAGCGCGTCGGCGGAGTGCAGCAGCTGGATGCGCGCGTCGAAGCCGAAGACCGTCGGCACCACCGGCAGCGCGAAGTAGCGCGCGAGGACGGTGTCGGTCTCGGGGCCGATGATGTTGGCGAAGCGGAACAGCGTCGTGGTGATGTCCGGGCGGCGGCGGACCAGGCCGCGCACGTACCCCTCCATCTCGACGGCGTCCTTCGCGTACCCGCTGGTCGAGGTGGGGATGAGCTCGGAGTCCTCGGTGAACACCGCCTGCGAGCGGGCGCCGGCGCCGTAGACGGCCGCCGTCGACTTCACCACCAGCTTGCGGACCAGCGGCGAGCGCTGGCAGGCGGCGAGCAGCCGCATGGTGCCGATGACGTTGACTTCCTTGATCGCCGTGCGGCGGCCCGGGCCGGCCGGGTGCGCGGTGCAGGACGCGTGCACCACCGTGTCCACCTTGGCCGTGCTGATCACCTTGGCGATCAACGGGTTCCTGATGTCCGCGCGGACGAACTCCGCGTGACCCATGCGCTGCAGGACGGTCTTGTCCGGCGGGACCGTGTCGACACCGATGACCCGCTCGAAGTCGGGGTTGTTGCCCAGCCGGGCGAGGAGTTTCCCGCCCAGTTCCCCGGCGACCCCGGTGACGAGCACGATGTTCGACGGCATGCGACTCCCTGCGGCGTGGGGCATGTGGGGGTGGACGGTCACCCGAGGCGCGCGAACCTGCACTCAGTGGAAGCATCGCGCGGACGCCCTTGAGATGTTACCGCTCTTCAGTGGTAGCTCCGGGCTGTCTCACGTGCTATTGACGCCGATTTCCCCGGAAAGCGACGAACGCCTCACTCGAACGGGCGGACCTGCCCACCACATGGACGTGGCCCGTCCAGAGACTGGACGGGCCACGGTGACGCTCAGCAGGCTTACTTGCCGGCCTTACGACGCTGGACGCGCGTACGGCGAAGCAGCTTGCGGTGCTTCTTCTTCGACATGCGCTTGCGGCGCTTCTTGATCACAGAGCCCATGGGCGCTCCTTAGGTCGACGTCGGTCACGCTGCCCGGCGCAGCGTCCAACGGGTGGAGCGCACAGGCACGAGCGGTTTTCCAGGTTACCCGTCACCCCGGGCGGGGCGGTCGGCGGGCCGGTCGCGGGCACGTCGCAACGTTGCGCGCCGCTGGCCACGGCGTGCCCGGCGGCCGGTCAGCCCACGTCGTAGTAGGCACCCTGGAGGTACTCGTGCACTGCTTTTTCCGGCACCCGGAAGGACTTCCCGACCCTGACGGCGGGCAGCTCACCCGAGTGCACGAGACGGTAGACGGTCATCTTGGAGACCCGCATCAGCGTGGCCACCTCGGCGACCGTCAGGAACTGGACCTGCCCGACGGCGGGCAAATCCTCCTTTTTGTTCGGCGACATGTTTACCGCGTCCTTCGACACGTGTCGCGCCACGAGGCTTCCCCACCTGTGGTATCGACACGCACGTGCTCTATCGAGAGTAGCGGGACTGGTGGGACTAATGCGACGCCTGTCACCGAGATGGGCCCCTACCTGCGCTAACGCACAAGCACCCGCGCGTGCAAGATCCGGGCAATCGCCCTTTCCGGCGAAATCAGTCCTCGTCGTGCGCCTTGCCGAGCTCCACGGACCGGTCCTTCGCGGCCTCGATGGCGGCGAGCAGCGCGGCGCGGACACCGTGCTTCTCGAGCTCGCGGATGGCGTTGATGGTCGTCCCGGCCGGGGACGTCACGGCCTCGCGCAGCAGCACGGGGTGCTCGTCGGATTCGGCGAGCATCTTCGCCGCGCCGACGGCCGACTGGATGATCAGCTGCCCGGCCAGCGCGCGCGGCAGGCCCAGCAGGATCCCGGCGTCGATCATGGCCTCGACCAGGTAGAAGAAGTACGCGGGCCCGGACCCGGACAGCGCGGTGACGGCGTCCTGCTGGGCCTCGGGCACCTCGACGACCTGCCCGACGTGCGAGAGCAGGTCCCGCACCACGGCGAGGTGCTCGGCGGTCGCGTACCGCCCGGCGGAGATGGCGCTCATGGCCTCGTTGACCAGCATCGGCGTGTTCGGCATGACCCGCACGACCGGGACGCCCTCGGCGAGCCGCCGTTCGTAGAGCGAGGTGGGCAGCCCGGCGCAGAGCGAGACCACGAGCGACGACGGCCCGAGCAGCGGCGCGAGTTCGTCGAGAACGGGCTCGATGTCCTGCGGTTTCACCGCGACGACCAGGATGTCGGCCCGCTTGGCGGCCTCCTCGACCTCGACGCCGCGGATGCCGTAGCGGCCGGTCAGCTCGTCGACGCGCGCCGGGTACCGCTCGGTGAAGAGGAGGTCGCCGGCGTCGTGGCCGCCGTGGAGCAGCCCCGAGAGCAACGCCTCACCGATCTTGCCCGCACCCAGCACCGCGATGACCGTCATGGGGCAAGCGTGCCAAACCCGCCCGGTCGCCCCGGTGCCGGGTCGAGGCCCGCGCTCAACCGCCCGGGGCCGGGGCCACGCCGTGCCGCCTCCCCCCTCACGCGTGATGCCCCTCCAGTCACGCGTGAGGCCCCTCCAGTCACGCGTGAGGCCCCTCCGGGCACACCGTCAGCCGCCCGGCGCCGGGGCCAGGCCCAGCTGCCGGGCCTGGCACACCAGCCGGCCCTGGGCGTCGACCACCGTGGCGTCCGAGTCGAACCACGACTCGTGTACCGACCTGGACTCCACCACCACCCGCAGCCAGCCCGGCGCCGGGCGCGTCCGCAGCAACGCCGTCAGCTGGACCGTCGGCGCCCAGCCGATGCGGCCGAGGTTCATCACCACCGGCGGGTTCACGTCGGAGGCCAGCAGCGAAAAGTACGGGTCCACCAGGCTGTGCCGGGGCCGGACCCACAGCCGCATCCGGGGCGGCTCACCGGTGCGCCCGGTCAGGTAGCCCGCGGTCGCCGGATCGAGCCGGACCTCGCATCCCTTGGCCAGGTTGAACGGCCCTTCGGTGGTCTCGGCCATCGCCAGCGCCCCGGGCGGGGGCTCGGCGGGCATCGACGGCACGTCGGTCCACTCCGGGCGCCGCATCGGGAGCCGTCCCGTCGTCACCCTGGCTTCCACGCAGCTGCGGCCGCGCTGCTCCAGGCGGACCTCGACCACCGTGGCGCGGCGGCCGACCTTGCGGACGTCCGTGCGCAGCAGCACCGGGCCGAGCGCGGGCGCGTGCAGGAACTCCGCACTGACGACCAGCGGCTCCGCGTGCGGCTCACCGCGCTCGTGCAGGGCGGCGATGGCCGCCCGGGCCAGCAGGGCGAGCAGGAAACCCCCGTGCGGGTGCGAGCCGATGGCCCATTCCGCACGCAGCACCGCGGTGAAGGTGCCGTCCCCCAGCGACCGCGCCGCACTCGCCGTGTCGAAGGACACGGCGGTGCCGTCCATTCCGCTCACGAACGGTCCGCGCCATTTCGGGAATCCGGGTAGGTGACGAGCAACGAGAGCGACGGGTTCACGGTCCGAACTTTACGGGTTCGACCGGCGGAAATGCACTCGGGAGTAGCGAGGCGCGGCGCGTTATTGCCCGAGGTGGAACCGCGCGAACAACAGCGCCTCCGCCAGATCGCGGACCCGCTGCGCCGCGGTGACGGCGTGCCGGGTGTTGATCTCCAGCACGATCTGGCCGGTGAAACCGTTGCTGACCAGCTTCTCGAGCAGTTCGGCGCAGGGCTGGCCACCGCGCCCGGGTACCAGGTGTTCGTCCTTCGGGAGGCCGGTGCCGTCGGCCAGGTGGACGTGCGAGAGGCCGTCGCCCATCCGCTGCGCCAGCGCCAGCGCGTCCATCTCGGCTGCCGCTGTGTGGGACAGGTCGAGCGTGTAGTGCCGGAACCCGACGTCCGTCGGATCGATCGACGGCCGGAACGCGGAGACGCGCGAATTCTTCGAACCACCGGGCGGCCGGACCTTGAACATGTTTTCGACGGCGATTTCGACGCCGCTCGACTCCTCCAGTTCGTCGACCAGATCGCCGAACGCGTCCCCGTACCGGCGCTGCCAGCGGAACGGCGGGTGTACCACCACCGTGCGCGCGCCGAGCTCGAGCGCGGCGTCGACCGACATCCGCAGCCGCACGGCCGGGTCCGGCGACCAGATCCGCTGGGTGATCAGCAGCGACGGCGAGTGCACCGACAGCACGGGCACGCCGGTGCGCCGCGACCAGCGCCGCAGCGCGGAGACGTCCTGGCTGACCGGGTCGGCCCAGACCATCACCTCGACGCCGTCGTAGCCGAGCTCGGCGGCCAGCTCGAAGGCCGTCCCGGCCTTGAGGGGCCACACGGACGCCGTGCTGAGTCCGACGGGGACCGGCTGCTCGTCTGTCACGCGCGCCATCCTGCCTGCGCGCGTCGCGATGGGCGCCGGGGGGTCAGCGGCCGACGAGCAGCAGCGCCGCCGGTGAGACCGTCACCACCAGGCCCACCAGCACGGCCAGCACCGTCGTCTGCAGGTCTTCGGCGCGGCGGATCTTCCGCACGATCCACACCAGCGCGACGACGACCAGCAGCGCGGCGATCAGCGCGGCGGCCGGGATGTTCACCCAGAGCCAGTTGAAGCCGAGCCAGACGGCGGCCCCGCCGACGACACCCATCGCCAGCTGGCCGGCCAGGGCCAGCCACTGCTTGCCGGGCGAAGCCGCGGGCTCCGGCTCCGCGACCGGCTCGGGCGCGTCGTCGTACTCGTCGTCTTCGTAGCCTTCGCCCTGCTCGTAGCCGTAGTCGTCCTGCTCGAAGTCCGGGCCGTCCGCCGGGTAGTCGTCGGCGAACTCACGCTCGTAGGGCGCCAGGTCGTCCGGGATCGGCGCCCGCGAGGCCCGGTCGCCGGGCGCGAACGGCATCGGCGGCGGGTACGCGCCGGTCGGCGGCCCCGCGTCGTAGGCGGCCTGGTAGCCGCTGCCCTCCGGGGCGAAGCCGTCGGGCTCGTCGAAGTCGTCCTCGGGGTAGCCGTCGTCCGGGGCGTCGGTGGGCACCGCCGGCATGACGCCGATCTCGGTGTCCTCCATCTGCTCCTTCTGCCGCCGCTTGCGCCAGTTCGCCAGGCCCGCGGGCGAGGAGGGCTCCGGCGGCTCGGGCTTCTTGCCCTTCGGCGGCACCGGCGGGGCGGGCGGCTCGTCGTCGGGGACCGCCGAGAACTGCTCGGTGTGGTCCTCGCGCTTCGGCTCCGGACGGCGGGACGGCGCCCGGCGCGGACGGCCGGGGGCCGCGGGCGGCGCCGCGAACGTGCCGCCGGCCATCGGGGGCGGCGGAACGTCGATGTCGGCGTCCGGGGTGCCGTTGAGGCCGTCGAGCCGGGCCGACAGCGGGCCACCGGGCGCGGGCGGGGTCGGCAGCTGCTGCGACGGCTGGGGCGGCACCGGCACCTGCTGGGACGGCTGCGGCGGGCCGGGACGGCGGCGGACCGGCGCGACGGCGCGGGTTTCCTCGGCCGACGGCGGGATCGGCAGCTGCTGCGACGGC
>NZ_BNAW01000013.1 GCF_014654205.1 Amycolatopsis bullii | reverse complement strand
GTGGCTGATCGTCCTGGTCCGCGTCTCACGCGCCGTGCCGTCCCCGGTGCGCGGCTACCGCGTCCCCACCCGGCCGGACCGGTGATCCACCGGCCGGTCACCTCGGTGATATCGCACTCGGCGTCGCGGCCTACAACGACCAGGTCGCCCTCGCCGTCCTCGCCGCGGCCGCCGAGCTCGGCCGGTCGGTGCCCGACGAGCTGGCGGTCGCGGGAGTCGACGCCACCGACGTCGGCCAGCTGTGGGCTCCACGGCTCACCACGATCGCCGTCGACATGCCGGTGATGGTCGACGAAGTCATCGCCGAACTGCTCTCCGCACTCACCCACACCGGCATCCCACGGGCCGCGGCCAGCGCACCGCTGCTTCGCGTCGTCGCGGGCCAGACCACCTGACGCGGTCGATTCAACGCAGCTCAGGAGCCGAAGGTGATGCCCGAGACGTAGGCGTTGATGTTCCAGCTCGCGTCCGCATCGGTCCGGCTGGTGATCGGGTTCCCCTGGACCGTGAAGTTGCTGAAGTGCACGCCGCTGATGTTCACCGATGACGAACGTCCGTGGAGGTTGACGACATTCTTGACGTCCGAGGCGACGTTCGTGAAATAGGCGTCGCGGATCGTCGCGGTGTTCTTCGCCGGTCGCCAGGACGGTGGCCGGTCTTCGTTCAAGTCGATCAGGCTGTCGGTCTTCTCCACTCTGACGTTCGCCCACCGGGTGTTCGAGATGACGGCCGTGTCGTACGCGTCGATCACCATCGCGCGGGCCGCCTTCACCACGTCGATGTCTCGGAACGTGATGCCGTCCATCGACGTTCCCTGGTTCTTGGTGCCGATCTTCGCGCAGGCCGAGTTGCTGTAGCAGACGACGTGCTCGTGGACGATGTTCTTGGTGTTGATGGCGCCGGCGGTGGCGTCCTCGTTCTTCGTGGCAATGTTGTCGTCGCCGGTGTAGAGGAACGCGTTGGACAACAGGCCGTTCGTCGCCTCGTCGAAATCCACGCCGTCGGTGTTGTTGTACGTCGTCGTGGTGGGGCGGCAGTTGATCACCTTGTAGTTCTTGATGGTCACCTTGTCGCTGCGGTAGACGAGCGTGTTCCAGTAACCGGGGTCTCGGACGGTGAGGCCGTCGACCAGGATGTCGGAGCTCTGCTCGATTTTCAGCAGGTTCAGCTTGGTGCCCTGCGCTCGCAGCGACTTCCCGTTCCCGTCGATGACACCGCGGCCCAGCAGCTTCGCGTTGCTCACCTTGAACATCCGGATGGTCGCGTGCTGGGCGCCCTCGATGTTCACGCCGCCGCTGCCCGTGTTGAAGTCTCCCGGCTTGTTCGAGCCGTAGAGGACCGCGCCCGCAGCGAGGTACAGGGTCATGTTGCTCTTCATCCACAGCTCACCGACCTGGTACCGGCCGGGCGGAACGTAGAGGATGTTCCGGGTCGCTCCGGAGGCGGCGTTGACGGCGCTTTGGATCTTGGCCGTGACCAGCGTCGCTCCCGTGTTGTCGACCCCGTAATCGGCCAGGTTCTTGACATTGGCGTCACCCACCCGGGGCTGGTTCGACTCGGGCGCGTCGATCAGGATGAACAGCAGCTCCTTGGCGTCGAACTGGACGATCAGGTAGTTCGGGCCGCTGTCGAAGGTGATCGTGTTGCCGCTCTTGGTGACCGCCAGGTTCCGGCTCTTGGGGCTGACGGTGTAGGAGCCGAAGCTCTGGGCGACGGTGACCGAGAACTTCGCCGTGCCCGGTCCCGCCAGGGAACAGTGCGCGTAGTGCACCTGCATCTCGGGGGCGAATTTGGTCATCTTCTCGACGAACAGCGGCGCGCCGTCCGCTGCGACGGTGTAGAGGGGGCTTGCTGTCGCGCCGCGCAGGGCGGGATCGGCAACGCAGCCGCCTGCTGCCTGACCGGCCGCGCTGTGCCCGGTCGAAGTAGTGGCGCCGGATGCCGGCGCCACCAGGGCATTTGTCCCGATCCCGCTACCGATGACGAGGAGTAAGATTGCTACCACCTTCGCAAGCTGCCTGATTCTCATGAGAATCCTCCTTCGGAAGTCGTTGCCGGGTGAATGGTCAGGACCGGACCAATGCCGCGGTGAGCACCGGGGCGTAGAAGGCGGTGATCGCGGCGATGTTCGGATGGGTGCCGGTGCCGTCGGTTCCGGGATAGCCGTTGGCGAGGTTGCTGAAGGTGTACGCCACCCGCTGGCTGTCGACGCGCGTGTCGAGGGACGTGTCTTTGAAGACGTCCGCGACCGTCACGCCCCACTTCTGGCAGATCTGCAGGGTCACCGCCCGCAGGGCCAGTTGCGTGTTCCAGTCGCGGGAGCCGAGCTTGTGCACCGCTACGTACACAATCCGGGCGGCCGGCCACTTGGCCCGCATCGCGGACAGGGCGGTTTCGAGTGAGCCCGCGTAGGTCGACTTGGCGAACTTGGCCGGGTCGAAGCCGTCGGCCATCGCGCCGATCGGGTACCGGTTGCCGTCGTGGATCACCTCGGCGTCGTTGGTGCCGCCGTCGAACACGACGTAGTCGGGTGAGGTCGAGGCGGCGGCGTTCACCTGCGTGACGACCTGGCCGCCCGAGGCGCCGGCCGGGCCGATCGTGGCGCCGTTCCTGGCGTACTTGGTCAGGTTTATGAGTTCGCGTTCGGCCGTGAAGTTCACGAAGCCGCGGGGGTACTTGTGGCCGTAGACGATGCTGTCGCCGAACGCGTACACCGTCTTGCCCTTCAACCGGCCGTTCGCCGCGACCGCCGGAACCGTGAGGCGGAAGTTGTCGATGGACTGCACGCCGGTTCCGTAGTAGTCGCAGGCGACGAGCTTCGCGAGGTTCTTGCCGGTCACCTTCGCCGTGCCGGAGGCGAGGACCGTCGCGGCGGCTTCCCGAGTGGCGATCGTGTACTGCACGGTCTGCAGCGTGAAGTCCAGGTGCAGGCGGACGGTGTACCACTTGGTGCGGTCGAAGGTGGTCTTGACCCAGGCCGGATCGAGCGAGTCCGGCGCGGACGCCGAGTCGGACACCGGGCCCGTCAAGCCGTACCGCAGTTCGGTGGCGGTGGCGGCGATCGCGAACACCAGATCGCCGTGGTCGTCCCGCAGCTCGATGCCGGTCTTGTTCGAGCTGCTCGTGATGGCCGTCTTCCAGTCGAACGCCAGCTCGAGGGTTCGCTGCCCGGCCACGGCCGCGTCGAACGCCTTGACCGAGGTGGTGTGCTTGCCCATTCCCTTGGTGACGTCCAGGACCCCACCCGTTACGGCGGCTCCCGCCGGGAAGCCGAAGTTCGCCGGGGTGGTCTGTGCGCTGAACGTCTCGTCGATGAGAACGCCGGGTGCCGCCGCGGCGGCCTCGACCGCGGGAGCGACGAGGAGGATTGCAGCTACGGCCGGAAGGAGCCGGCGAGTTCGGCGGAGGGGGGCAAGCATGTGGGTTCCCTTCGGGTGAGCGAGACGACGTCGACGCCTTACCGGGTGACCAGAGTGGTCGGTACGGCGTCGGCGAGGGCCAGATACCCGGCCGGGTTGAGGTGCAGGTGATCACCGCTGTCGTAGGCCGATCGGAGGCGGCGGGGATTGGCCGGATCACGGACGGCCTGGTCGAAGTCGGCCACCGCGTCGAACTCGTTGCTCGTGCGGATCCACGAGTTGACCGTCTGACGGGCCGCTTCGTGGGTTCTGGCCGCGTTGTCGTAGCTGTTGCCGCCGAACGGCGTGATCGTCGCGCCGGACACCTTGATGCCCGCGGCGTGGGCCTTGGTGATGAACTGCCGGTACGCGGCGATGAGGCTGGCGGCGGTCTGGGGTGAGCCGTTGCCACCGAGGTCGTTGACGCCCTCGAAGACGACCAGCCACTTGACGCCGCTCTGGCTCAGGACGTCACGGTCGAAGCGGGAGACCGCAGTGGGGCCGAGCCCGCCGCTGAGCACCGCATTGCCGCCCGCGGCCTCATTCACGACGGCGACGTTCGCGGTGGCACCCTGCTTCTGGAGCCGGGTGAACAGGGCGTCCGGCCAGCGGTCGTTGCCGTTGGTGGTGGAGCCGCGGCCGTCGGTCAGCGAGTCACCGAGCAGCACCACCGCACCGGCGCGCTCCGGCGCCCACACGTCCAGGCCGCTGAGGAAGTACCAGTGGTCGACCCGGGTCGTGCCGGCCAGGGTGGTGTCGGTGAGGTGGTTGCCCTTCATCAGGTACGAGGTGGTGCGCGAACCGGGGTGCGAGGTGATGCGGCTCGATGCCTGTCCTTTGGCGAGGTAGAGCGTCACCGTGAGGTTGGCTCCGCTCGCCACGGTGATGTCCAGCGGGTCGGAAAGCGCTTCCCTACCGGTGGCGACCGTCACCGACTTCTGGCCGCCGAAGGTGACCGCCTTGGCGCTGCCGGCCTGGATCCCGCTCACGCCGGCGGCGCCACCGGCCGGCACCGCCACGGACGCGGCGGTGATCGGCAGGACCGCGCCCCCGAAGACGTTGTTCAGGTGCAGCCGGAACCGGGAACCGCCGACCGAGACGTGCAGGGTCTGCCGCAGCGTGGTGTCGGCCATGACCTGGCTGCCCTGCGTGTACGGGGCGGGCGGCATGTTGGACGCCTCGGTCAGCTGCGGCATGGACGTCCAGGTCGCCACCCAGTGGTCACCGGCCGAAGTACCGGCGTACGCCGTGGTGGCGGGGACGGCTCCGGCCGCGCCGAGGGTGAGGGCGGCGACCGCTGCGAACCAGGACCGACGACTGAGCTTCATGACTTCCTCCGAATGGGCAAGTGGACCGCCGATCGGGACCGCGGCCGCGTCACCGGCCCCCTCCGTTGCTCCGCAGGCTCTCCGGCGGGCCGAGATAGCTGATCGCGAGACCGCCGGTGTCGACGACCAGCTTCTGCACCACGACGGTCGGGTCGACCAGCCAGAACTTCAGCGTGTGCGCGCCGGGGGCGGTCACGGTGAACTTGGTGGCGGTGCGGTTGGCGGCGTCGGCGGCGTTCATCCCCCACGACGCGTTCATGGTGAGGTCATTGGCGCCCGTGGCGGCGACGGCGTCGACGGTCTGGGCCGGCTGGTCGTCGATGGACACCGCGTACCGCATCCCGGTGCCACCCGGCAGCGTCGCGTTGCGTGGGGCCAGGTAGGTCCAGACGGTGACCGAGCCGGTGGTCGTGAGGTTCATCCGGTACTCCAGCCGCGGCCCGCTTCCACCCGGGGTCCGGGCGGCGGCGGTGACCGGGGTCGCTTGCATGCCCGAGCCGTCCCGGCCGATGTCGGGGATGCGCAGCCACGACACCCCGTTCTCGCCGACCGCGTTGGTGTAGTGGTCGGCCTGCATCGACACGTATCCGCCCGCCTCGACGAATCCGGACGCCGCCGGGGCCGCCGGGTTGTCCACCACGGCCTGGACCTGCACGGTGCGGCCGGCCCCGGTGACGGTCAGCGGCACCCGGGTCGTGCCGCGCGGGGCACGGGACCAGTCGACGCCGACCGTGGCCCGGATCTGGTCGCTCACCGTTCCGCTCGCCGGGGTGACCGTGAGCCAGGGGACGGCGGCGGTGATCCGGTACGGGAACGCGGTCGTACCGCGGTTGAACACCTCGAGGTACGGAGCAGGCGCGGTCCCGTACGGGCTGAGGGCGGGCAGCACGGCCGGGCTCGTGGCGTTGGGCCACCAGCTGGTCGAGCCGGCGACGGCCACGCCCATTTCGGCGGTGCGGGGCACGGTGATGCGTTGCAGAGCCGGGTAGATCTGGTCCGGCTGCGGTGGGTCGGACCAGCTGGCGTTGTTTCCGTAGCGGGCCTTGTCGCCGTACCCGATCTTGGTCTGGGTCTGCCAGCCCTTCCACTTTCCCTTGGCCAGGGTGGTGTTGTAGTAGTTCGACATCGCCGTGTCGTCGGCCAGCCGCGCGTTGGCGAGGTCGGCGTAGGCGTTGGTGGCCGCCCGGCCCTGGCCGGCGTACTGGCGGTTGAGGAACTGCGCCTGCCGCAGCGCGTACAGGTTGGCCGTCGCCTGCACCTCGTAGAGCACGAGTTCGTAGTACGCGTCCTGGTCGGCGGCCGGGAGCCGCCGGCCGACCTGGCGGGCCTGCTGCGCCAGACGTTGCCAAGCGTCGGTGACCCGCGCCAGCTCGTCGTAGTTCTCGATGCTGAACGGGGTCATCGTGTCATCGGTGGTGATCGAGCCGGTCATGGTCCGGGTGAACCGCCGGTTGGTCGACTCCGGCTTGCGGATCGCCTGCAGGTGCCCGTACTGGTGCAGCACGTCGGCCACCCCGGCCGCCGCGTCCGGCCCGAAGTTCTGCGCCGCGAAGCCACGCTCCCAGTCCCCGAGCCTGCTCGCCGGGATCGCGGCCGGGTTCCACGCGTAGTCGAGGAAGAACTGCAGCGGCCGTTCTTCGTTCTTGAGGTCGCCGACGTTGGTCACCCACAGCCGGTCGTCGCCGTAGCTGTGGGCGGCGTGCAGTTGTTCCCACGTGCCGGCCAGGTTGACCGTGTCGACCCACTTGTAGCTGCGGCTGGCCCCGACGTAGTCGAAGTGGTAGTAGAGCCCGTACCCCCCACCGCGCGCGGGCAGCGCCTGGTCCGGGAACTTGCGGATGTTGCCCCAGTTGTCGTCGGTGAACACCACCGTCACGTCGTCCGGCGCCCGCAGCCCCTCGTCCCAGTACTTCTGTACCTCCTTGTACAACGTCCACACCTGCGGCACCGTGCTCGGGTCCTGGCCGGTCACCTGGGCGATGATCTGCCGCTGCTTGGCGATGATGCTCTTCATCAGGTCGATGCCGGAGCCGTCGGGCAGCGCGGTGTCGCCGTTGCCGCGCATGCCCAGCGTCACCACCATGTCGGACTTCTGCTGGAACATGCGGGTGAAGCACTTCGTCCAGTACGCCGTGACGGCGGCCTGGTTCTGCCGGTAGCTCCACTGACCGTTGCCACCGTAGGGGTCACCGACCGGATCACCCTTGGCGTTCTTGACGACGTGGCGGTTCCACTCCTCGATGCCGCACGTCATCGGTGCCTCGTGGGACGTGCCCATGACGATCCCGTACCGGGTGGCCGTCGCCTGGTTTTCCGGGTCGTCCTCGGCGAACGCCCGGCCCCACACGGCCGGCCACACGTAGTTCGCCTTCAGCCGCAACGCCAGTTCGAAGACCTTCTCGTAGTACCGGTGGTTGAGCCCGGACGGTTGGCCCGGCGCCGTTCCCTTCCCGAACACGTTCGGCGCCCACGTGCCGGTCTGCGGGTTCTCGTCGTTGACGAAGAAGCCCCGGTACTTCACCGCCGGTGTGCCTTGCGTGTGCCGGCCCGGCAGCACGTACACCGCGTCGTGATGGCGGGCGGGAACGTCGTCCCACCAGTTCCACGGCGACACCCCCATCGCGCGGGACACGTCGTAGGCGCCGTAGATGGTGCCGCGCTGGTCGCTGCCGGCGATGACGAACGCACTGTCCACACCGGGCATGGGCTGGGAAACCACCTGCTCCAGCGTGGTCTCCCACTTTCCGGCGATCCCACCCGCGTCGAGTTTCCCCGCCGTGACGAGGCCGTCGATCAGCGCGCTGTGCCCGATCGTACCGATCAGCACCGCCTGGCGGGCCCCGGCCGGCACGGCACCCGTCAGGACCTTGGGCGTCGTGCCCGTCACCCGGCCGACGTCACCCTGCAGATCGCCCACGGCCCGGACCACACCGAGGTGGTCCGCGGCGTCGATCACCAGCGGCGCCGCCTGCCCCGCCGCGACCAGCGGGAAACTGCCCGGGTCCGGCTGGGTCGACAGGTAGTCGCCGAGCCGGTCACCGGCCGGTGCCGCGGTGGCGGGCGGCGAGCCACCGGCCGCGAAGCCGGCCGTGGCCGCCGCGACGACCATGACCAGCGCTGCACCGGCCAGCCGCCGTACGGTTTGCCGCATGGTGCCGTTTCCCTTCGTCCTTGCCGTGGCGTCGAACTGGGAGTCGCCGACTACTTGAGATAGCTCGCCAAGGGGATCTTCTGGTCCCGCAAGGCCTTCGCCACGATCCCGGCGATCTTGTCGGCGCCGGCGGCCTCGAAGTGCGTGTGGTCGTTGCAGAAGAACGCCCCGACGGCGCCCTTGGTGTAGTCGCCGTTGTTCGGGCACAGCTTCAGCGTGTTGTAGAGCGTGTAGCTCAGCTTGTGCAGGTCGATGACCGGGCTGCTGCTCGCGGTGCCCGCGGCCGCCGTCTCGGTGAGGAAACCGCGGTTGCCGACGGCGGTGCTGCCGCTGCACGTGATCGCCGCGACCGGTGTCAGCAGGATCGGGTGGGCGCCCCGGTCCTTCGCCGCCTGGGCCATGGCGGTGAGCAGGCTCTGGTACCGGGCCCGGCCCACGTGCCTGGGGCAGTTCGCGTCGCTGTCGTTGATGCCGAACTGGATGACCAGGTAGTCGCCCGCGTGCATGCCCTTGGCCGGGTCGAGCATGTCAAGCCACCGCTGGGCGTACGTCTTCGGACTGACGACGCATTCACCGGCGGAATCCTTGCGGCTGGTGACGTTGGATTCGTACAGCCAGGTCTGGACGCTGCGTCCGGCCACCGCCATGTTGACGACCGTGACGTCGCCGGTGAACAGCCGGCCGAACCGGCTCCCCCAGCCGACCGGGCAGGTCGACTTGGGATCGCTCATCGTCGAGTCGCCCGCCATCCACACCTTGATCCCGGCGGCCGCCACCTTCGCGCTCGCGGCGCCAGCCGTGCACCCCGGTCCGGACGACGCCTCGCCAGTCCCCGCCGCCACGACAAGCGGTGCGAACAGCACCATCGCGGCGGCCACGATCCCGGTCCGGACAACGGTTCTCACCATGAGTGACCTTCCACATAGGATTCGATGTGGCCGCGGTCCCACGCGCCGCATCCGACGACGACGCGGTACCGCAGCCGCAGGGTTTCCCCCGGCGCGAGGCCCAGCTTGTCGAAGAAGGCGAACGACGGGTTTACCGCCGGGAAGGGGGTGTTGCGCACGAACCAGCGCGTGACTGCGTTTTCGGGGTGGTCGAGGAACAGCAGGGTGGACGACCGGTCCACTTCGTCGTGGTGCCCGACATACGCCAGCCACGGCGCTTCCTGGCCCATCAGCTCCGGACCACCCCGCCCACCTGCGGCGATGATCTCCCCACCGGTGAACTCCCTCGGCCCGCGCCAGAACAGGCCGGTGTACCCGGCCAGATCCCGCCCGCTGGTCGTCGGGCTGCCGAAGACGAGCGGCTCGCCGCGCACGTTCGTCAGCTCCGTCGCGAACCCCAGCGTCCACGACTCGTCGTCGACGTCGACGACGGTGCACTCCCGCACCTCGTCCACCCAGTGCTCGCCGGCCTGGGTGTGCCAGGTCAGCCGTTCGGTGAACCCCGCACCGGCGATGACAAAGTCCTCGTGCCGCATGGTGCCAACGTTCGGCAGCTCGACGTAACCTTCGTCGCGCACGTAGGTCACTCCGCCCCAGAAGTTCTGCCCGGACAGGTCCGTGGCGGTCATCTGGATGCCCTTGTGCCACCGGTGGTCGTGCGGCCGATAGGCCGTCACGACGTCACCCGCGAGCGTCCGCACCGGGTGCAGGTACGGCTTCGGCCCCTCGAAGGCCGAAGCCGCGGGTTGCACGACGTAGCGGAAGAGCTCGACGTCCCCGGCATGAACCGCCAAGGCGTCCCCGGTCCGGACGATTTCGGGGTTCACGGAGCCGCCACCGCCGCCCACGGCGCGCCCGTCCCGTCCATCCGCCGGTAGAACGGATCGCCCGGCGCGATCTGTCCACAGCGGACCGGAAGGCCGGTGAAGGCGGATGCGTAAAGGGCGGCGATGAACTCCATGGTGTTCCGGGCGTCCGCCCCCGTCACCGGGGGTGGGTCGCCGCGGTCCAGCGCGTCGAGCACCGCCGTGACCTGACCTTCGTGGCTGCTGGGTGAGCTCGGCCCGGCGTCGGCCCACCAGGACAGGACATCTTCGTGGCCCGGTGCGGGGGTCATCGTCCAGTCCGTCTCCGTGTACCCGTACAGATGCTCCACCTCCACCGTGGCGCGCTCGAAGTCGAACCTCAACGCGGAAGTCTGCCGGGGCGAGACCAGGGAGTTGACGACCGTGGCCACCGCTCCGCTCTCGAAGGTCACCAACGCCATCGACACGTCTTCGGTGTGCACGGCGCGAGCCCGTCGCGCAGCCAGCGCGCGAACCTCCCGCCACGGGCCGAGCACGGACAGCAGGAGGTCGAACTGGTGAATGCCGTGCCCCATCGTCGGCCCGCCGCCCTCGCTGTCCCACGAGCCCCACCAGGGCACCGCGAAGTAGCCGTCGTCGCGATACCACAGAGTGGCGCAGGTGGCCAGCAGCGGCCTCCCCAGCCGGGCCGCCGCGGCCAGCCTCCGCAGCCGGACCGCGGGAGCCCCGAATCGGTGCTGGAAGACGGTGGCGACGTGGGCGCTCGACCGCCGCTCCGCCGCGACCAGTTCGTCCATCTCGGCGAGGGACAGGGCCGGCGGTTTTTCGACGAGCACCGTGACCCCCGCGTCCAGGCACTCGATCGCCAGGGGCGTGTGCTGCCGCGGCGGGGTGCACAGGTGAACCAGATCCACGGCCTCGCGCGCCAGCAATGCGGCGAGACTGGGATACACCCTGGGCACACCGTGCTCGTCGGCGAACGCGCGGGCACGGTCGTGCTCGATGTCGACGACCGCGACCAGGCGCGCCCGGTCGCCTGCGGCACGCAGCGCCGAGGCGTGGGCGTTCGCGATCGCTCCGGTTCCGACGATCGCGCTGAGGTGGGTCCGCGCCGGCATGGCGCTCCTTTCTCCTCCGATGAGCACCTACCTGGCGGCGTCGATGTCGGCCTGCAGCTCGGCGATGAACGCCGTGGCGGCCTTGTCGGGGGCGGCCCGGCCGAACAGGACGTCCTCGGTGTGCCGCTTGAGGATTGTCTCGACCGTGCTGCCGCCGTTCGGGGTGACGCGGGGCGGGTCACTGACCTTGATCTGGTTCAGGTAGTCGGCCGCGGCCTTGTCGGTGGGCTTCAGGCTGCCGTCGATGGCCGCGCGGATCTTCGTGTTGGCCGGGACCCCGCGGTCGGTCAGCATGACCTTCGCCGCGTCCTGGTCGTTGGCCAGGAAGTCCAGCAGCAGTGCCGCTTCCGCCGGGTGCTGGGACCGGGCCGAGACCGACCAGAACATCGACGGCTTGTAGTACTCGGCGTGCGCCTGGGTCTCACCGGGCAGCTTCAGCAGTTTCAGCTTCTGGCCGCTCGCCGCGCTCAAGGTGGTCAGCTGGGTGTTCCAGCAGAAGCCGAACGCGGTGGCGTTGGTGGCCACGGCCGTCTGGCTGAGCGTGCCGCCTGCCTTCTCGATGGTGACCGAGGGCGGCGGCGCGGCACCGCCGTGGGCCAGGTCGAGCAGGTAGGCGAAGTAGCGGGTGAGGACCTCGGGCGGGATGGCGACCTTGCCCTTGTCGTCGAACAGCGAGCCGCCCGCCTGCCGGGCCCAGATCTGGAGGCCGCCGGCGTCGCTGAAGCCCGGGGACTGCACGCCCCACACCGAGCCGCCGCCGGCCCTCGAGACCTGCTCCGCCACCTTCTTCAGGTCATCCCAGGACCACGTGGTGTCGTCCGGGAGCGGGATCCCGTACTTGGCCAGCAGGTCGGTGTTGGCCACCATGGCGTACGACCCGAGGCCGACCGGCAGCCCGTACTGCTGCCCGTCGATCGCGCCGGTGGCCAGGGCCTTGGGGTCGAAGTCGGCGGTGTTCAGGTGCGTCTTCTCGGTGTTGAGGTCCAGCAGCGCGCCGCGCTGGGCGTAGGACGCGAGGTAGAGCTCGTCCATCTGGATGACGTCCGGCGCGTCGTTGGCCGCGACGGTCGTGGCCAGGCTGTCCCAGTAGCTGTTCCAGTCCTTGAACTCCCCGCGCACGGTGATGTTCGGGTGCTTCTTCTGGAACAGCTCGATCACCTGCTGGGTCCGCTTGTGCCGGTCGTCGGCGCCCCACCAGGTGAACCGCAGCGACACCGGTCCGGCGGACAGCTCGTCGCCTCCGCCGGAGGAGGACGAGCAGGCGACCGGCAAGGACGCCGTCATCGTCAGCAGCACCGCCCACACGGCGCGGCGGAGGAGTCTCGAGCGCATGGACTGGAGTCCTTTCCGGGGCTACTTGCCCCCGGTTGTGGCGATTCCCCGGACGAGGTAGCGCTGTCCGAAGAGGAACGCCAGGAAGATGGGGAGGATGGAGAGGACGCTCATCGCGAACAGCGATCCCCACGAAGTGGTCGACGTGGCGTCGACGAACGAGCGCAGGGCAACCGGGACGGTGTACATCTGCGGGTCGGTCAGGTAGATGAGCTGGCTGAAGAAATCGTTCCAAGTCCAGATGAACGTGAAGATCGTCGTGGTGGCCAGCGCCGGTTTCATCAGCGGCAGGACGATCCGCAGGAAGATCCGGGGGTGCCCGCAGCCGTCGATGCGCGCCGCCTCGTCCAGCTCCCGCGGCAGCCTCCGGATGAACTGCACCATCAGGAACACGAAGAACGCGTCGGTGGCCAGCACCTTCGGCACGATCAGCGGCAGGACCGTGTTCACCCAGCCCAGCTGGGAGAACAGGATGTACTGCGGCACGATGATCACGTGCACCGGCAGCATGATCGTGCCGAGCATGACCGCGAACCACCACCGCTTGCCGGTGAACTCCAGGCGCGCGAACGCATACGCGGCCATGGAGCACGACATGAGGTTCCCGAGGATGCAGCCCAGCACCACGATCGCCGAGTTGACCAGGTAGTGGCCGAACGGCGAGGCCAGCGCGGTCCAACCGTCGGCGTAGTTCTGCACCCGCAGGTGATCCAGCACCAAGCCGGGGCTGCGGAAGATCTCGTCGTTCGGCCGCAGCGAGCTGACGACCATCCACAGCACCGGGTAGAGCATGACCACGGCGAGCAGCACCAGGCCGAGGTGCTTGGCGGTGGCCCGCAGGACACTCCGGCCGGTCGGCCGGGACGCCCGCCCCGGCTTCCAAGGCGGGACGGTAGCGGCCGGCCCGGTCGCGATTTCAGTCGTCATAGAACACCCAGAACCTCGACGCCCAGAAGTTGAGGCCGGTGATCCCGGCGATGATCAGCAGCAGCGACCACGCCAGCGCCGAGGCATAACCCATGTCGAAGCGCGCGAAACCCTGCTGGTACAGGTAAAGCGTGTACAGCATGGTGGAGTCCGCCGGCCCCCCGGTGCCACCGGACACCACGAACGCCTGGGTGAACGACTGGAAGGCGTGGATGATCTGCAGCACCAGGTTGAAGAAGACGATCGGCGACAGCAACGGCAGGGTGATCCGCCGGAACCGCGTCCACCGGCCCGCGCCGTCGATGGCCGCGGCTTCGTAGTACGCCACCGGGATCTGCCGCAGCCCGGCCAGGAAGATGATCATCGGCGCCCCGAACGTCCACACGTTGAGCACGATCAGCGTCGACAGCGCCGAATCCGGGTCGGAGATCCACCCGTGCCCGCTGATGCCGACCAGGCCGAGCACCCGGTTCACCAGCCCCTCGGTGCCGAAGATCTGCCGCCACAGCACCGCGATCGCCACGCTCGACCCCAGCAGCGACGGCAGGTAGAACGCCGAGCGGTAGAAGGCCAGGCCCCGCATGCCCCGATCCAGGAGCATGGCGATCCCCAGCGCGCACGCCAGCTGCAGCGGAACCGATACCAGGACGTAAGTGAACGTCACCCGCAGCGCGTTGTGCAGCCGCTCGTCGGTGAAGACCCGGGCGAAGTTGCCCAGCCCGATGAACTTCGGCGGCTGGATCAGGTTGTACTTGGTGAACCCCAGCCCGAGCGACGCCGCGATCGGCCCGGCGGTGATGAACACCAGCCCGGCGAACCACGGCAGCAGGAACCCGAACGCGGCCTTGTTGTCACGCCGGGAGGACCGCGCGCCGCGCCGACGCAGTCCGCGAAGCTCGTCGAGGGTGCTCATACCGTCGTCTCTTCGCCGAGACTCGGAAAACGCATTCCAGCAGTGTGGCCGGGAGCACAGCGGACGTCAAGAGCGCATCAGCCTGCGGTCGTGGCCCGGTCCCCGGTGCTGTCCCGGAGCACCAGCCGGCCTTCGACGGTCACGTGGGTGACCGCGCCGGGTTCGCCGAGGGCGAGCCGGATCGCCTCGGTTCCGGCGTAGGCGAGCGGCAGCGCCATGGTGGTCAGCCTGGGCGTCACGTTGACCGCGGGCCCGATGTCGTCGAACCCGGTCAGCGACACGTCGTCCGGCACGGCGACGCCGGCCTCGCGCAAGGCCCGGAGCGCGCCGACCGCGATCAGATCGTTGACCGCCAGGACCGCGTCGATCCCAGCCATCCCTTCGGCGGCCAGGTGGCGGGCCACTTCGTACCCGCCCTCCCGGCTGACCGGGCAGTGCACGATCCGCACGGCGGACTCGGCGACGCCCCCCGCCCGGAGGCCGTCGACCAGCCCCGCGGTCCGGGCTTCCGGGGCGGCCTCCCCCTGGGCGCCGGCGATGATCACGATGCGGCGGTGCCCCGTCTCGGCCACGTACCGGCCGAGGCGGGATGCCGCGCCGCGGTTGTCGAACCCGACGGAATGGAACGGCAGGTCCGTGTCCCCCACGATCACCACACGGCCGCCGTCGTGCTCGTACGCGCGCAGTTCCGCGAGCAGCCGTCCGGACAGCGCGCCGGCGTCGACGCGGCCGGAGGTCAGCACCAGCGCCCGCGGCCGCAGGGCCCTGACCCGGCGGATGGTCTCCAGCTGGCGTTCGGGGTCGCCGTGGGTCGCGGAGACGGTGACGAAGGCCCCGGTCGTGCTGGCCGCGCGTTCCATCGCCGAGACCACGATGGCCATCGACGGGGTGGTGACGTCGTCGGCGACCAGCGCGAGGGAGTCGCTGACCCGCCTCATCGCCCGCGCGGAGGCGTCCGCGGTGTAGTGCAGCCGCTCGGCCGCGGCCAGCACCCGCTCGCGCAGCTCCGGCGCGACGGTCCGGGAGCTGCTCCCGAGTACCCGGGACGCGGTCGCGAGCGAGACACCCGCGACCGCGGCGACGTCGTGCAGCGTCACGGTGTCCCGTGCCGGGTGCGGCATCCTCTACCCCACTTCGAACGCGCCGATGTCTGGTTTGCCGGCATACAGCGGGGTGCCCGCGTAGTCCCGGCCACCGTTGCCGCTGATCACCACACCCCGGTTGACGGCGGGCGAGCCGGACCGGACCCGCAGACCGTACGCCGCGGTGAGCCGCGGCCCGGACGCCGGTGTCCCTGCCGTGTAGTCCGGCGCCCCGGTGAACTGCGGATCCGCGCGGACGGCGTGGACGTCACCCGAGGGCACCGGCAGGCTCGCGCCGCCGTACAGGTTGCTGTCGTAGCGGATCGTCGAACCGGTGGTCAGCGACGCGCCCGCCACCTTCGAGTACAGGATGTTGTCCGTGAGGTCATACGACGAGGTCAGCGAGGTCCCGTAGCCGTAGACCAGGTACTTGCCGCGGTCGTTGTAGAGCGTGTTGCCGTACACCTTCGCCTTCGACGCCTTGTCCGAGTGCAGGTAGAGCGGGTACCGGGTGTTGCCGGCGAGCACGTTGTAGCGCACCACGACGTCCCCGAAGACGAACTGGCACAGCAAGATGCCGTCGCCGTTGCCGTGCGACCAGTTGTACTGCACGACCACCTTCGTCGTGGCCTTGTCCGCGTCGATGCCGTTGGAGTCCGCGCCGTGGGCCTTCTGCTGCGTCTCGGCGACCTCGTTGGACTGGATGGTCACGTCGTCGGCGAAGTAGGCCTCGATGCCCGACGTCCCGGCCCGGTACACCACGTTCTGCTCGACCACCGCGTGCCGGACGCCGGTCAGGTACACGCCGTTGCAGCCGTAGGCGGTACTGGGCTGGCTGATGTGGTTCCCGCGGATGACCACGTTCGTGTGCGGGGTGAACCTGGTGTCGCCCGCGCTCGTGCGGCTGCCCCAGCCGATGGCCACCGCACCCGGGGCGTCCCCGGAGTACTGCTTGACCACGATGCCCGCGAACGAGGTGTTCGCGACGACCGAGTTCTGGATCGTGATGCCGTCGAGCACCGTCGGCGCCGCCGGTGGCGCCCCGATGTTCGCCACGGTGGAGTCGAAGACGATGCCGCCGGTCTTCTTGGAGCGGTCCCAGCCCATCTTGAAGTGGATCCCCGGAGCGTTGTCCGCCGTGTCGCCGCCGATCCAGTTCACCTCGCCGGTGACGTCGTGGACGCTGACACCGTCGATGACGAAGCCGTGCAGTGTCCGGCCGCCGGTGCCGGTGACGTGGATGCCCCGCAGGTCTTGGAGGTTCGCCCCCGGCGTGCCCGTCGACGGCGCCTGGTTGGTCACCTCGAGGTGCCGAATCGTCCAGAACTCCTGGTCGGCCAGGCGCACGGTGTCGGCGACCGCGCCGCCGCCGTCGATCCGCGGGTTCGCGCCGTCGCCGTAGCGGTCGATCGTGACCGGCGCACCCGAGGCGCCGGAGCCCTTCGGCCACAGCTGCCCGCTCCACCGCCCACCTGCCTTCAGCAGGAGTTGGTCCCCCGCGTGGAAGGTCATCTGGTTGACCTTCGTGAGGCTGCGCCAGGCGTGCGCGCTGTCCGTCCCGGCCGCGCTGTCGTTGCCCTGCGCAGCGTCGACGTAGTAGCTCACCCCGGCGGCCGACGCGCTGGGGGCAGCGAGAATCACCTGCGCCGAGGCGACGAGCAATGCCGCCGTGAGCAACGCCGGAGCGGCTTGCCTGGAGATACTGAACACGTGGTACTCCTCACGCCATCGTGGGACCACTGCCGGAAAACGTATTCCACCATCTATTGTCGAGCTTCACAAGAACGAGGGAAGAGTTCGTCACCCCATGACCGAGGCACCCACCGGCTCCTCCCCCACGCTGCGGGACGTCGCCACGGAGGCCGGCGTCTCCGCGGCCACGGCGTCGCGGGCACTCAACGGCAGCACCCGTAACGTCAGTCCGGAGAAGCTCGCGCTCGTGCTCCAGGCGGCCGCGAAACTCGGCTACGCGCCGAACCTGTCGGCGCAGGCCACCGCCCGAGGCTCGACGAAGACGATCGCGCTGATCATCCACGACCTCGCCGACCCGTACTTCTCCTCCATCGCCGCCGGCGCCATCGAAGGCGCCGAGGCCGCCGGGCTGACGGTGACCATGGCGGTCACCGACCGGTCACCGGACCGCGAGCTGGAGATCGTCTCGACCCTGCGCGGCCACCGCCCGCACGCGATCATCCTCGGCGGCAGCCGCATCGGGGACGACCACGCCGCACTCGCCCGGGAACTGCAGGCGTACGAAGCCGCGGGGGGACGCGTGGCCGTGGTGAGCCAGCCGGCCCTGCCCTACGGCACCGTCACCATCGACAACCACCACGGCGCCGAAGAGCTGGCCACCGCCCTGGTGGCCCACGGATACCGGCGGTTCGCCGTGCTGCGCGGACCCGACGCGCTACGCACCTCCCGCGACCGCGCGGACGGGTTCCTCGCCGGCCTCGCCCGTGCGGGACTCGATGCGCCCGACCGGATCGAAACCGAGTTCACCGAGGACGGCGGCCACGCGGCCATGACGCGGCTACTCGACCGCGGCCTGGACGGCCTCGAGCTGGTGTTCGCGGTCAACGACGTCATGGCGATCGGCGCCATGCGCGCCCTGCGCGACGCGGGCCTGGTCCCCGGACGCGACCTCGCCATCGCCGGCTTCGACGACATCAGCGCCGCCACCGACGTCACCCCGGCCCTGACCACCGTCGGCGTGCCCATGCACGCGATGGGCCTGCGCGCGATCGAGCTGGCCCTGGCCGGCAACGACCCGGGCGAGGTCGTGCGGCTGCCGACCACCGTCGTGTTGCGGGACAGCACCCCTCGACACCGCATTGACAGTCAGATGTGACTGTGAAACGGTGCCGGCATGCCTCCGGACACCAAACCGCCCGGCACCCGAGCCGCGCAGCGGGAAGCCACGCGTCAGCGCATCGTCGCGGTCGCGGTGGACCTGCTGGTCACCCGCGGGCTGGCCGCGACCACGACCGTCGAGGTGCAACGCACCGGCGGGTTCAGCCGCGGAGCGCTGCTGCATCACTTCCCGACCCGGGAAGCGATGCTGGGCGCCACGATCCGGGCGCTGATGGAACGCAACGAACTGGCGGTGCGGGAGGCGGCGGCCGCCCTGCCGGCCGAACTCGATCGGGTGACGCGTGCGGTCCGGGTGCTGGGCGCGTCGATGGTGCGCCCCGCGTTCGTCGCCGAGCTGGAACTGTGGGCCGCCGCGCGCACCGATCACCAATTGCGGGACGTACTGCGCGACGAGGAAAAGCGGGCCCGCCGCGATCTGTACCGGGTGGTCGACGACGTGTTCGGCGCGGACCTGGTGACCGGCGACCGCTACCCGATGGTGGCGTCGCTGACCGTGCAATTCCTGCGGGGCCTGGCGATCTCCGACGTGCTGCGCGGCGAAGGCGGCGCAACCGAGCGGCTGCTCGAGGACTGGGCGTCGGTCGCGCGGGCCATCCTGGCCGGCCGCCCGCTGGACGAGAACGGAGCGACACATGAGTGATCTCATCGGCTACGAAGTGCACGGCCGCAAGGCGTATCTCACGCTGAACCGACCCGACCGGCTGAACGCGATCACGGCGGAGCTGGCGCGGCGGCTCCGCGAACTGGTCGAGCAGGCCAACGACGACCCCGAGGTCCGGGTGATCGTGGTGCAGGGCGCCGGGCGGGCGTTCAGCGCGGGCTACGACCTCAAGCAGTACGCCGAGCACGGTGACCTCACGCAGCCGCCGGTCTGGGACCCGATCCAGGACTACCGGCACATGAAGCGCAACACCGACGACTTCTTCACCCTGTGGCGCTCGCTCAAGCCGACCATCGCCAAGGTCCAGGGGTACGCCGTCGCCGGCGGCAGTGACATCGCGCTGTCGTGCGACCTGGTGGTGATGGCCGACGACGCGCGCATCGGCTACATGCCGGCCAGGGTGTGGGGGTGCCCCACCACCGCGATGTGGGTCTACCGGCTCGGCGCCGAACGGGCCAAGCGGATGCTGCTGACCGGCGACACCATCGACGGGACCACCGCCGCCGCGTGGGGACTCGTGCTGGACGCGGTCCCCGCCGCCGGACTCGACGACGCCGTGGAGGCGCTGGCCGACCGCATCGCCGGAGTCCCGATCAACCAGCTCGCCATGCAGAAGCTGATGATCAACCAGGCCTACGACAACATGGGGCTGTCCGGAACCCAGATCCTGGCCACCCTGTTCGACGGCATCACCCGCCACTCCCCCGAGGGCCGCTGGTTCCAGGAGTTCGCCGCCCAGCACGGCTTTCCGGCCGCCGTGCGCTGGCGGGACGCCGGACGGCCGATCCCCGACGGCGGCGGCCCGATCCCGACCTCGGCCGAACTGAACGGGGAGTGACCGCCGATGACCGCCACCGCCGATCTCGCGTACTGGCCCGCCAACACCAGCCACCCGGTGCTCGAGCTGACCACCGGCGACCTCCTGCGCCAGGCCGCCGCCGACGCGGGCGAGCAGATCGCGCTGATCGAGGTCGCGCCGCCCGGTGCGCCGTCACTGGCCGGCGCGGACCGCACCGACCGCCAGTGGACCTACGGCCGCCTGCTCGCCGAAGCAGAGCAGTGCGCACACTGGCTGCTGACCCGGTTCTCCCCCGGTGAACGGATCACCGTCTGGGCCCCCAACATTCCCGAATGGACGATCCTGCAGTACGGCGCGGCGCTGGCCGGTCTGGTCCTGGTGACCGCGAACCCCGCGCTGCGCGCGGCCGAACTGCGCTACGTGCTGGAGCAGTCCCGTTCGGCCGGCTTGTTCCACACCGCCACGTTCCGGGGCAGTGACATGACCGCCATCGCCCGCGAGGCGAGCGCGGGCCTGCCGGACGTGCGCGCCACCGTATGTTTCGGCGACTGGCCGGAAGCTGTGGGCTCGCACCGGGAAACCGGTGCGTTGCCGGCCGTGCGGCCCGGCGACGCCGCCCAGATCCAGTACACCTCCGGCACCACCGGATTCCCCAAAGGCGCGCTGCTGCACCATCGCGGCCTGGTGACCAACGCCCGGTTCTCGATCGACCGGGCGCAGCTGCCGCACCAGGGCGTCCTGGTGTCCGCGATGCCGCTGTTCCACACCGCCGGCTGCGCCATGGGCGTGCTCGGCGGCGCCCACCAGCGTGCCGCCTACGTGCTATGCCAGCTGTTCGACCCGGCCCTCGTGCTCACCGCCGCCGCACAGCACCACGCCGACATGCTGGCCGGCGTGCCCACCATGCTCATCGCCCTGCTGAACCATCCCGGCTTCGACCGGTTCGACCTGTCACGGCTGTCCCGGGTGCTTTCCGGTGGCAGCCCGGTCCCGCCCGAGCTCGTCCGCCGGGTCGAGGAGCGGTTCGGCGTGCGGTTCACCGCCGTGTACGGCCAGACCGAACTGTCGCCGGTGATCACCCAGACCAGTCCCGACGACGCACCGGAGGACAAGGCCACGACCGCCGGGCGCCCCCTGCCGCAACTGGAGCTCGCCGTCCGGGATCCGGCGACCGGCCGGACCGTCCACAAGGGACAGACCGGCGAGATCTGCGCCCGCGGCTACCAGACCATGCTGGGCTACTTCGGCATGCCCGAACGCACCGCGGAAACCATCGACGCGGACGGGTGGTTGCACACCGGGGACCTCGGTGTCCTCGATGAGCGCGGCTATCTCACGGTCACCGGCCGGCTCAAGGACATGATCATCCGCGGCGGGGAGAACATCTACGCCACCGAGATCGAGCAGGTGCTGTTCACCCATCCCGGCGTCCGCGACGTGACCGTGCTCGGCCTGCCCGATCCGACCTGGGGCGAGATCGTCGCCGCGGTGGTCGTGCCCGCCGATGCCGACCAGATCCCGCCGGTCGCCGAACTGCACGACCTGTGCCGCGCGAAACTGGCCCCGCACAAGACACCCGCACGCTGGTTCACGACCGCCGAACTGCCGCTGACCGGATCGGGGAAGATCCAGAAGTTCCGCCTCCGCGACCGGATCGAGCAAGCCGAACTCCCCGAACTCACGCGAGATCCGGCCCGGTGATGACGGCGTCGCGCATGTTCGCGACCCCGCCACGGCGACTGTGACAACAGCGGGTGGCGGTCAGGAGCCGGAGCCCATGGCGGCTTCCGAGACCTGGTTCCACTTTTCCCAGCCCTCGATGCGCCGCGCGTACTCTTCACGCATCAGGTCGAGCAGTCCGGCACCGAAGAAGACCCGCAGCGGCGGTTCCTCGGCATCGACCATCCGGAGGATGGCCGGGGCGGTCGCCTGCGGATCGCCGTACGCCGACCCGCTCCAGAACGCGGCCACGGCCTCACGCACGCCGTCATAGGCGGGCAGGCCCTCCGAGCGCACGGCGGAGCTGCCACCCCAGTCCGTGGCGTAGCCGCCCGGCTCCACGAGCGTCACCTTGATGCCGAAGCCGGCGACCTCGGCGGCGAGGGCCTCTCCCAGCCCTTCCAACGCCCACTTCGACGCGTTGTAGACACCGAGGTTCGGGAACGCGCGCAGGCCACCGATCGAGGACACCTGGACGATGTGCCCCGAACCCTGCTCCCGCAGGTGCGGCAGCACAGCCTGGGTCACCCACAGAGCGCCGAAGACGTTGGTCTCGAACTGGTCGCGCGCCTGCTGCTCGGTGACCTCTTCGGTCATCGCGAAGAGACCGTAACCGGCGTTGTTGACGACGACGTCGAGCCGCCCGAAGTGGGCGTGTGCCGTCTTCACGGCCTGCTCGACCGCGGACTTGTCGGTGACGTCGAGCGCGATCGGCAGCACGTCCTCGCCGTAGCGGTCGACGAGGTCGGCGAGCGCGCCGGTGTTGCGGGCGGTCGCGGCCACCTGGTCACCCCGGCCGAGCGCCGCCTCGGCCCAGACGCGGCCGAATCCGCGGGACGTTCCGGTGATGAACCAAACACGAGACATAGAGATCTCCTGATCGCAACTACGGCCGAAGAAGACGGCCCGTTGAGACCGGACGGCCGCGTTCACCAACGCCGCTTGCCGTTCCGGTCGGGACGCTGCCGATCTTGCCGTCCAGCGCCGGCCGCAGCGAGCCGCTGCCGCGGCTACCTTCCCCATGCCTACCTCTGGCAGTGGCAGGAACGCCGGCGGATGCCGAGGCACAATGGACGGCGTGCCCAGCTCCGATGCCCCCGGTGATCGGCCGGCCGCCGGTCTTGACCGGCGTACCGAGCTCAGCGAGTTCCTGCGCAGCCGCCGGGACCGGCTCAAACCCGCCGACGTGGGCCTGCCCGACTACGGCACCCGCCGGCGCGTCCCCGGGCTGCGCCGCGAGGAGCTGGCCCAGGTGGCCGGGGTGTCGGTCTCCTACTACACCCACCTGGAACAGGGCAACTCCGCGAACGTGTCGGTGGAGGTGCTGGACGCCATCGGCCGCGCCCTGAGGCTGACCGACACCGAGCACGCCTACCTCACGCAGCTGGTCAAGCCCACCCGGCAGCGGGCGGCCCGGTCCGCGCCGCAGGCTCAGCAGGTGCGCCCGGCCGTGCAGCAGCTGCTCGATTCGATGGCCGACGTGCCCGCTTACGTCAACGGTCTCCGCATGGACATCCTGGGGTGGAACGGCCCGGCCGCGGCCCTGTTCGGCAACTGGGCCCAGCTGCGCCCCGAGGAACGCAACTGGGGGCGGCTGATCTTCCTGTCCCCCGCCGCGCGAGACCTCTTCATCGACTGGGAAGCCAAGGCAAGCGCCGTCGCCGGAATCCTGCGCGTGCACGCCGGCAGCCATCCCGGCGATCCGCGGCTGACCACGCTGATCGGTGAGCTTTCGGTGCGCAGCGAGGAGTTCCGCCGGCTGTGGGCCGCCCACGAGGTGCGCCGCAAGAGCCACGGTCCGATCCGGATGCGGCACCCCTTGGTGGGCGAACTGCGGCTCGCGTACGAGACGTTCCCGCTGCCGGACGACCCCGACCAGATGCTGGTGACCTACCACGCCGAGCCGGGCTCCGAGTCCGCGACGGCGCTGCGGCTGCTCACCAGCTGGGGACCGGACGCGACGACACCGGCCTTGACAGGCCAGGAGTCCGTGCCATCGGCGGAAGCCCGTGGCGCGTGACGGCGAGCTCGCCAGGCGGTAGTGGCCCGACGGCTCAGGCCTTGACCTCCAGGACTGCGGACAGCTCAGCCGTCGAGCTGCCACCGACCCAGACGTCCACTGTGGTCGCGTCCTGCACCGGGCCGCGCGTCGCGGCGCTCCAGTAGCGCAGCTGGTCGGGCCCGAGCTCGAAGGTCACCGTGCGCGTTTCGCCCGCCGGCACCGGCACCCGCTCGAAGCCCTTGAGTTCGCGGACCGGCCGGGACGAGGTGCCGTACCGCTGGTGCACGTAGAGCTGGACGACGTCCTCGGCGTCGCGGCCGGAGCCGTTGGTGACGTCCACCGACACCGTCGTGGTGTCGCCGACGGTGATGGTGTCGCGGCCGAGCCGGAGGCCGGAGTAGGTGATGTCGGCGTAGGACAGCCCGTGCCCGAACGGGTACAGCGGGGTGCTCTCCTGCTCGTCCCAGTACCGCTTGTCCTGGTCCTGCGGGGCGAAAGTCCGGTGGTGGGCGTAGACCATCGGCACCTGGCCGACGTGCCGCGGCCAGGTGAAGGGCAGCCGGCCGGCCGGGGAGACGTCGCCGAGCAGGACGGACGCCACGGCGTCGCCGCCCCGGGTGCCGGGGTACCAGGACTGGACGATCGCGGGCACGTGCTCGTCGGCCCAGCGCAGGTCCAGCGGCCGCCCGGACATCACCACGAGGACCACCGGGGTGCCGGTGGCGACGATCCGCCGGAGTTGCTCGAGCTGCCGGCCAGGCAGGTCCAGGCCAGCCGACGAGGCGTTCTCGCCGATCTGGTTCTGCCGCTGCCCCACCACGACGACGGCGATGTCGCACGCCGCGGCCAGCTCGACGGCGCGGGCGATCTCGGCAGCGTCGTCGTGGTCGTCGGGAGTTTCGAGGACGGTGGGGTCCATCCGGTCGAACATGGAGGGGTGAGTGCGGGCGGGAATGCCCGCTCCTGGCGCGTACTGCACCGCCGCATCGCCCAGCCGGGCACGCAGCCCCTCGAGGATGGTGACGGTCTCGGCGGTGTCGTGGGCGAAGACCCACGGGCCGAGGGTGTCGCGCTTGCTGTCGGCGAGCTCGCCGATGACCGCGATGGACGTCAGCGCGCCGGCTTGGAGCGGCAGCGTCCGCTCGGCGTTTTTCAGCAGCACCATCGTGCGCTCGGCCGCGGTCCGGGCGACCTCGCGGTGTTCGGCGAGGGTCTCGGCGGCCTGGTCCTCGTCGGTGAACGGGTTCTCGAACAGGCCCAGGCGGAACTTGGCGGTGAGCACCCGGCGCACGGCCTGGTCGAGGTGCTCTTCGAGCAGCCGCCCTTGGGCAACCGCCTCCGGGAGGTGGGCGAAGGCGGGGTCGAACATGGTCATCTCCATGTCCAACCCGGCCGTCACCGCGCGAGCGGCGGAGTCGGTCTGGTGTTGCGCGAAGTGCTGGGTTTCGAGGTTCCGCACGGCGTTGGCGTCCGAGACGACGAAGCCTTCGAAGCCGAGCTCGTCGCGCAGCACCTCGGTGAGCAGCCAGCGGTTGCCGGACGCGGGGACGCCGTTGAGGTCCATGTAGGCGCTCATGATGTTGCCCGCTCCGGCTGCCACGGCCGCGCGGAACGGCGGCAGGTACACGTTCCACAGCTCGGAGTCGGAGATTTCGGCGTCGTCGTAGTCGCGACCGCCGCGCGCCGCGCCGTACCCCGCCAAGTGCTTGGGACCGGCCAGGACCCGGCCGGCACCGAGGTCGCCCTGGAAGCCACGCACCTGGGCCGCGGCGACGGCCGCGCCGAGCACGGGGTCCTCGCCCGCGCCCTCGATGATGCGTCCCCAGCGGGGATCGCGGGCGATGTCGATCATCGGCGCGAACGTCCAGTGGATACCCGCGGCACGTGCTTCGCGGGCCGCGACCGCCTGCACCCGCTCGATCGTCGCCGGGCACCAGCTCGCGGCCAGCGCGATCGGCACCGGGAAGATCGTGCGCAGGCCGTGGATCACGTCGAACCCGAAGATCAGGGGAATGCCGTGGGCCGTCTCGTCCACGGCGAGGCGCTGCAGCCGGTTGGCGGTGGAGGGGTCCTTCACGAACAGCAGCGACCCGGCGGCGCCGCGGCGGACAGCGGCCTCCACCATCCGGGGCTGGTCCAGGTAGGCGCGGTGTTCGGGCGGCAGCGAGTCGACGTCCAGATCCTCGGGCACCTCGCCGAGGTCGCCCAGGTAGAAGAACTGGGTCAGCTGCCCGGCCTTTTCCTCCGGAGTCAGACGGGTCAGCAGGTCCTCGACCCGCTCCTCGATCGGAAGCGACGGGTCACGGTAGGCGGGGGTGGTCACAGTGCTCCTCGGCACGTCGGTGCGGCGCAGATCGCCGCGGGGGGCTGGACAGCTCGGCGCCGGATTGGTCAGGGCGCGGCCTGGAGCAGCGACGCCCCATTGGTCCGGGCCACGTCGCCGAGCCAGGCCAGGCTCGGTTTGGGGGTGCGCACGAAGGTTTCCCGGTCGACGGCGACGAGCCCGAACGTCGGGCCCCAGTGACCCCACTCGTAGTTGTCCAGCAGGCTCCAGTGCAGGTACCCGCGCACGTCGACGCCGTCCCCGGCCGCTTGGCCGAGGTGGCGCAGCGCCTCCTCGGTGTAGGCCCGGCGGCGGTCGTCGTCGCGGGTCGCGATGCCGTTCTCGGTCACCAGGACCGGCACCCCGCCGGTGACCTCCCAGGCGTGGCGCACGGCCATGCCGAGCGCGTCGGGCCGGTAGGCCGTGCCCACCAGGGTGTTGTCGGGGTGGGGCGGGTGCGGCACGAGGCCGTTCTCGTCGACGGCCTGGGAGCTGTAGGACTGCACCCCGACGAAGTCGTCCCCGCGAGCCGCCTCCAGGAAAAGGTCCTCCCAGGCGTGGCGGACCTCGGGCAGCTTCCGTTCCCCGCCGGGCGCCGCGGTCAGGGCGAGGTTCGCGATCGTCCAGCCGACCTTCGCGCCGGTCCGCTCGCGCAGCAGGTCGCGCACGGCGTGGTGGGCCTCGACGAACCGCTCGGAGAACTCCCGGGTGGGTGCGGGCAGGTTCGCGGCGATGCGCTCGCGATCGGCGTCACCTTCGACGGTGGGGCTCTGCCACTCGCCGGCCTGCCCGGCTGCCATGGCGTGCGCGAGCATCGTCATCATCGCCGCCATGTTCGGCTCGTTGATGGTCGCGACCCACTCGACTCCGTCGAGGACGGTCGCGGCCGCTTCGACGTAGGACCTGAACCGCTCGATCGCCCGGTCGCCGGTCCACCCGCCTTCCTCGGCGAACCACCGGGGGTTGCTGAAGTGGTGCAGGGTGACGACCGGGGTCAGGCCCAGTTCCGTCGCGGTGTCGATCATGCGCCGGTAGTGGGCGAGCTCGGCGCGGGAAAACTGCCCGGGCCGCGGCTCGACCCGGGCCCACTCGATGCCGAACCGGTAGGCGGTCAGCCCGGCCTCGGCGAGCAGGGTCATGTCTTCGCGGTAACGGTGGTAGCTGTCCACCGCATCGCCGCTCGGCTCCATGCCCGGCATGGCGCCTTCGCGGGCCCACCAGTCGCTGTTGACGTTGTTGCCCTCCACCTGGTGCGGCGAGGTCGCGGCTCCCCACAGGAATCCGGGTCGGAATGCGGTCATCGCGGACAACTCCTGGTCGTCGGTGTCTCGAAGTCGATGGCGCGCAGGCGCACGGTCGCGCGGGCGCACCCGTCGGCCTGCGCGGTGACGGTGATGTCGCCGAGCCCGGTGGGACGCACGACCGCGAGCGCGCGGCCGTCGAACGTGGTGCAGCCGGTCCCGGTCAGCGGCTCGTCGGTGGACGGGTTGCCGCTGGCGATCCCGGCGAGGACGGCCGGACCGTCGACGGTGACCTCCACGCGCCGGTCGCGGCCCGGGTGCACGTTTCCGCGGCCGTCGGTCAGCCGGAGGGTGAGGTACGCCAGGTCGCGGCCGTCCGCCACCAGCTCGGTCCGGTCGGCGTCGGCCACGAGAACCAAGGCGTCACCGGCCGTGGTCAGCGAGGTGCGGCCCGTCTTGACGCCGCCGGCGTACGCCACGGCGATCAGTACGCCGGGCTGGTACGTGACTTCGAAGTCAGCGCGGTACTCGCGCTTCGTGCCCACCTTGGCCCGGCCGAGGACGACGCCGTCGAGCAGCAGCTCGACCTCGTCGGCGTCGGCATAGACCTCGACCGCCACCGGCCGGCCCTCGAAGCCCTCCCAGGTCCAGCTGGAAATCGCGTCGCTCCACGCCCACTGCGTCGCCACGGCCACCTCCCGGCCGTGGAACTCGGGGCGGAGCACCGCGATGTAGGGCTCTTGCCGCAAGCCGTAGACGATCTCCCGGTAGTACGACGCGGGGCGGCGGTGACCCGTGATGTCGAAATCGCCGGTGAAGGCGGTGAGCTCGGGGTAACCACCGGAGAAGCCGGACCGCCCCGCTTCGGCGCCGGCGTAGTGGACCCGGCCGATGCCGGTCTCGCCCAGGTAGTCCCAGCCGGTCCAGGTGAAGTCACCGATGACGTGGTCGTTGCGGGTGACCAGGGTCCAGTTGGCGGCGATGACGGTCGGGTAGGTCTCGGTCCCCACGATGACCCGGTCGGGGAAGAGCTCGCGGTCCAGCTCGTAGCGGGCCTCGGCGTAGTTCATCCCGGCGACGTCGAGCACGGCGAACGACTCCTCGGTCGCCGCGGTGGTCTGGGGCGAGCTCTGGATCCGGGCCAGCAGCGCGCCCCAGGCGTCCATCATCGTGTTGACGCCGCCCTCGGCCGGCGTCTGCTCCGCGGCCGCGCCGCGCTGTGCTCGCAGCATCGGCAGGACGGTGTCGAGCGTCGCCACGAACCCGTTGATGCCGTTGGTCACGAACCTGGTGGAGTCCAGCGAGCGGACCTTTTCGGCCAGGCGGCGCGACCACACGGCGCCGAACCGGTCGCCGGTCTCGGGGATCTCGTTGCCGATCGAGTACATGATGACGCTGGGGTGGTTGAACGCCCGCGCCACGAGCGCCTCGACGTCGCGCTCCCACCACTGCGGGAACTCGAACGCGTAGTCGAAGTCGGACTTGCCGGTGGTCCACATGTCGAAGGTCTCGTCCATGACGAGCATGCCGATCCGGTCGCAGGCATCGAGCAGGGCGGCACTGGCCGGGTGGTGCGAGCTGCGGATCGCGTTGAAGCCTGCCTTTTTGAGCATGGCGATGCGACGTTCCTCGGCCCGTGGCAGGGAAACGGCACCGAGTGGTCCGTTGTCGGCGTGCAGGCACGTGCCGCGCAGCTTGACCGTCCGGCCGTTGATCCGCAGGCCGTGGCGCGCGTCGAGCTGGAGGGTGCGGATACCGAAAGTCGTGGACTCCTCGTCGAGCAGCCGATCGCCGTGTCGCAGCCGGAGGTGGGCGGTGTGCAGCGCGGGACTGTCCACGTCCCACAGCGCGGGTGAGTCGACGACGAGCCGGTGCCGAGCGGTGGCCGTGGTTCCCGGCAGGACCGTGACCGGTGCTGTGCCCCGGGCGGCCTCGTGCCCCTGCGGGTCCTCGACCACCGCCTCGAGCGCGACCGTCGTCGTCGACAGAGAGTCGTTTTCGACGGTCACGGCGACCTCGACGACGGCCCGGTCGGTGTCGACGTCGCACGTGGTGATCCGGATGCCGTCGCGGGCGACGCGGACCGGGTCCTTCACGACGAGGGTGACGTCGCGGTGGAGCCCGGCCCCGGCGTACCACCGGCTGTCCTGGTGCGTGCGGCAGGCGACCCGGATCTCGTTGTCGGTACCGAACCGCAGGAACGGGTCGATCCGGACGGTGAACCGCGAGTAGCCGTAGGCGTGCTGCCCGGCCAGGGCGCCGTTGACGTAGACCATGGCGTCCCGGTAGACGCCGTCGAACTCCAGTTCCACGACCTGTCCGGCCATCGTCTCGGGCGCCGGCAGTGTCCGGCGGTATTCGAAGGCGCCGCCGGGGAAGTACGCGGTCGTCTCCCCGCGGGCCAGGTCCGGGTCGCGTTCGAGCCCGACGACGGCGTCGTGCGGGACGAGCACCTCGGCCCAGTCGTCGGCCCCGGCGTTGCCCAGTTCCTGGAACGCCGTCGCGCGCCGGCGGACGCTCCAGCCGTGGGTCAGGACCTCGCGGGTCATCTCGCTCCTTCGCTTTCGTTCCGGGTCAGGCTTCGTTGGCTCGGGCGAGCAGGGCGTCGAGCTGGGTGCGGGTCAAGCCCTGGCCACCGCTGAGGGAGCGGAGCTTGCCGACGGGGATGCCGGAGATGGTGGCGGCGGTGTCGATGCCGAGTTCCTCGGCTGCCGCGTCGCTCTGCTGGCCTTGGCCGCGCCGCATCATCGGGCCGAGCGCGGCGGCGGTGACCGGGTTGGCCATCAGTTCGGCGATGCTGGAGTCGGCGGTGAGCGGGACCCGGACCTCGTCGCCTGCGAGCGTGATCCGGGCGGTGAGGCGGATGTCGCGGCTGGAGGCGGCCGCGGCGATCTCGTAGTCGCCGCCCTCGATGGTCCAGGTGTGGGTGCGGGTCTCCCAGTAGGCGAGGTCCTCGCGGGCGATGAACGCCTCGACGCGGCCGGACTCGCCGGGCTGCAGGTCGATCGTGCCGAACGCCTTGAGCTCGCGCGGCGGGCGGAGGACCTTGCCGTTGACGCTGACGTAGAACTGCACGATCTCACGACCGGCGACTGGGCCGGTGTTGGTCACGGTGACGGTGGCCGTGACGCCGTCGGGTGCGGCCGCGACCCGCAGATCCGTGTAGTCGAAGGTGGTGTAGGACAGGCCGTGACCGAAGGGGAAGGTGACGTCCAGGTCCCGGGCGTCGTAACCGCGGTAGCCGACGAAGATGCCTTCCCCGTAGCGGACGTGCAGGTTCTCGCCGGGGTAGTTGAGGTAGGACGGGGCGTCCGGCAGCCGGACCGGGACGGTCTCGGCGAGCCGCCCGCTGGGATTGGCCACGCCGAACAGGACATCAGCGACGGCGCCGCCGCCGGCCTGGCCGAGTAACGCGGCGTCCACGATGGCCGGGGCCACGTCGGCGACCGGCGCCAGCCGCAGCACTCCGCCGTGGGACAGCACGACGACCGTGGCCGGCTGGGCGGCGGCCACCGCACGGAGCAGGTCGAGCTGGTCGGCGGGAAGTTCGATGTCCGGCCGGTCGGCACCTTCGGCTTCCTGCGCAACCGCCAGGCCGAGGAAGAGCACGGCGACGTCGGCGTTCGCGGCGGCACGGACGGCTTCTTCCCGCAGCGCCACCTGATCGGCGTCCGGGGTGAGCGAGAAGCCGGGAGCGAAGGTGACGTCCGCGGCAAGCCGACGGATCTCGTCGAGAGGGACATCGACGCGGGTGGGGTTGATCCGGGAGCTGCCGCCGCCCTGGTACCGGGCGTCGGCGGCGAAGTGGCCCACGACCGCGACCCGCCCGGACGGCGCCAGCGGCAGCAGATCGCCGTCGTTCTTCAGCAGCACGATGCAGCGCCGGGCGACCTCGCGGGCGAGCGCGTGGTGCGCGTCGGCATCGAACTCGTTCGGCACGAACCGCCCGGCTTCCGCTTTGCGCGCGAGATCGATCACGCGGGCGGCCATGACGTCGACAAGCTGCTCGTCGATCTGTCCACTTAGGACCGCTTCGGCGAGCTGCTCGTCGGGTTCGCCGTCTCCGCCGGGCATCTGCAGGTCGAGTCCGGCGGCGAGGGCGGCGACCCGGTCGCCGACGGCACCCCAGTCGCTGACCACCACGCCGTCGAATCCCCACTGCTCGCGCAGCACCTCGGTGAGCAGCCACCGATGCTCGGTGGCGGGGATCCCGTTCAGCCGGTTGTAGGCCGCCATCACGGTCCAGGGATGGGCCCGGGTGACGACGCGCTGGAAGGCGCGCAGGTAGATCTCCCGCAGCTGGCGCTCGTCGATGTCGGCGCTCACCCGCATCCGCTCGTGTTCCTGGTTGTTGGCCGCGAAGTGCTTGACCGAGGCACCGACCCCGCGGCTCTGCAGGCCACGGACCCAGGCGGCCCCCAGCTCTCCCGACAGCAGCGGGTCTTCGGAGAAGTACTCGAAGTTGCGGCCACAACGCGGATCCCGCTTGATGTTGACACCGGGCCCGAGCAGGACGTCCACGCCGAGCGCGCGAGCTTCGGCGCCGAGTGCGGCACCGACCTGCTCGACCAGGTCGGTGTCCCAGCTCTGGGCCAGGGCGACGGCCGGCGGGAAGCAGGTGGCCGGTTCGGCGGGCGCGATGCCGAGGTGGTCGGCGGCGCCGGTTTGCCTGCGCACCCCGTGCGGGCCGTCGGTCAGGAGCACCTGCGGCAGCCCGGCGACGGACTTGGTGATCCAGAAGGACTGTCCACTGCCCAGCGCGGCCTTCTGCGTCAAGCTCAGGTCCTGCGGCGTCCGGGGGATGTCGAGGGGTGTTTCGATGGTCATGCCGTGGCTTCCGGGGTCGCGGACGGGGAGGGCACTACCCGCACCTTGGTGATGACGATGAGCCCGCCGAGCACCGCACAAGCGGCGGCGATCACGAACAGCAGCAGGTAGTTCTTGTCCGTGCCGGTAGTGCCGATGAGCAGGATCGGCGAGGCCAGCAGCGGCGCGATAGCCTGCGGGATGGCCGTCGAGTAGCCGTTGATGCCGAGGAAACGGCCGGCGTCGGTGTCTCGTTCGGGCAGGACGTCCAGGACCAGGGCCTGGTCGACGGCGGAGAAGGCACCGATCCCGACCGAAGTCATCAGCGAGCCGGCGAACAGGACGGCCAGGCTCGGCCCGAAGGCCTGGGTGAGCGTGCCGGCGCCGAACAGCACGCCGGCGACGAGGACGAACTGGCGGCGCCGGCGAAGCCGGTCGGACAGCCAGCCGCCGCCCAGCGCGCCGAGGGCCGCGGCCAGGACTCCGGCCGCGGACAGGATGGCGACGAACCCGGCGATCTCCTCGACCTTCTTGCCGAGCCGCGCGGCGAAGAAGAAAGTGGTGAAGGTCGTGGCGAAGGTGACGCCGGTGTTGAACAGCAGGCGGCCGAGCCAGTTCCAGGCAAAGGACGGATAGCGGCGCGGGGAGAACACCAGGTTGCGCAGGACGGCGCCCACGCTGAGCCGGTCGCCGGCGGGCAGGTTCCGGCTGTCGTCGTCGTTGACCCGGATGACGTACAGCGCGGCGAAGACCACGCCGACGGCTCCGGGGACCAGGAAGAGCAGGAAGTTGTTCCACACCAGGGCCGAAGCGATCAACGAGCCGACGATCGGCGCGATCATCTGGGTCGAGCCCGCGAGTCCCGCGACGCGGCCGCGCTGCTCGGCCGACAGCCGGTCGGCCTGGGTGTAGACGAGGACGACGCCGACGTTGCCCCAGCCCAGCTGCACGAGGATCCAGCCGAGGGCGAGGACCCACACGTTCGGTGCCGCGGCCAGGACGACCAGGGCGAAGGTCCCCAGCACGGTACAGCCGATGATGTACGGGCGACGACGTCCCAGCCTCGACCGGGTGCGGTCGCTCAGCATCCCGATGAACGGCGAGGCCAGCGCGGATGCCGCCGCTCCGGCGCCGAGGATGTAGCCGAGGATCTCTTCGCGGCCGGGTGCCAGCTGCTGGACGCGGATGGCGAGCGAGATGGCGATCGGCGTCACCAGGGCGACGTAGGAGCCGAAGATACCCAGCACCATCAGCCAGACGTACTTGCGGCCGGCGCCCGCGGGCCGCGACGGCGGGAGGCCGGCGGCCGGATCGGCCGTGGCAGCGGGGTTCCCAGCGGGGGGTTGAGAGAGAGTCATGAGAGGTCTCCTTTGACCGGACGGCCGGCGAAACCTGTCCGGCCCAATCTCGAAACTCAAATCTGGTTTCGAGATTGGGCGGACGCTAACACGGGGTTCCGGCCGCCGGGAAGACCGAGACGGGAAGTTTCTCAGGCGTCGTCGTCGACCACGCCGGCGAGGAAGGCTTCGACGCCGGCCGAGACGTCGGCCGCCCCGGGGTTGTACAGCCACTGGATCTGCAGGCCGTCGATGACGGCGACGAGCAGGTTCGCGAGGATCTCCGGCTTCGTGTCCACCTTCAGGCGGCCGCGGCCGCGTAGCTCGGCGAAGATCCGGGTCAGGTGCAGGCGCAGGTTGTCGTAGCGCAGCCGGTACGTCTCGTGGGCGGGATGGTCGCTCGCCGTGGCCTCGCTCGCGAGGATGTTGTGCAGCTGGACCATCCCCGGCCGCGCCTCGTTGGCCTGCACCACCCGCAGCTGGGCCTGCAGCGCGTGCAGGTCGTCGGCCTCCCGGACGATCTTGGCGGTTTCCCGTTCGTGCGTGGCGAGCACCTCGGTCAGCAGCTCCGTCTTGCTGGAGAAGTGGTGCAGCAGGCCGGTCTGGCTGATGCCGGCGCGCTGGGCGATCTCCTTCATGGTGGTCCCGTGGAACCCGCCGGTGCCGAACGCCTCGACGCAGGCGTCGAGGATCTTCTGCCGCACCTCGGCGGACTTCGCGTAGGACCCTCGGGGCCCGCGGCCGCCGCCGTTCGCTGCCTTCGCCTGGTTGGTCACGGACCGAGCATAGAGCGAACCCGGCTTGCAACTTAATGTCGAATCGCTATTCTATTTTGGTGATGGCCGGGCTATGGTGGCCGCACTCGCCCGCGTTCGGGGTGAGGTCGCGAAGCAGGAGGACGTCCGGCATGAACAGGCTGCCCATGCACGGGCTGCGCCGCGCCCCGGAGATCGCCCTGGACGGCAAGTGGCAGTTCCGGCTACTGCCGTCCCCGAAGTGGAAGACGGTCATGGTCCCCGAACTGTGGACCATGCGCGAGGACGCCGACCGGCCGCACTACACCAACGTGGTGATGCCGTTCGACGAGGTGCCGCCGCAGGTGCCCGCGCACAATCCGACGGGCGTCTACCGGCGCACCGTCGAGCTTTCGCCCGCACCCGGCCGTCGCACCGTGCTGCACGTCGGAGCCGCCGAAGGCGCGCTGAGCGTCGAGGTCAACGGCCAGCCGATCGGCACCAGCACAGACTCGCACCTGGCCGCCGAGTTCGACATCACCGACGCCGTGACCCCCGGTACGAACACAATCCAGCTGACCGTGGCCAAGTGGTCGCCGGAGAGCTACCTGGAGGACCAGGACCACTGGTGGCACGCCGGTCTCAGCCGGTCGGTGTACCTCTACACCGTCCCCGAGATCCGGCTCGCCGACGTGCACGCGGTAGCCGGCTACGACCCCAGCACGGAACTCGGCAACCTCACGGTCACCGTCGCCACCACCGGCCTCGACCACCTGACCGGCAACGACTGGGCCATCCGCGTCCACGTGCTCGGCCAGCACCACACCCTCGCGGTCTCGCCGTGGGTCACCCCGCCCACCCTGCCGCCGTCTCGGGGCGATCGGTCGCAGCGGCCCGAGCCACGCCTGCCCGCGGACTTCATGGACCTGGTCAGCATCAACGCAGCCCAGGCGCCGATCCCGACGGAGTTCCGGGCCATCCCCGGCCTGGACGTCCGCCAGCGCGGCCCGGCCTCCCCCGCCGGCACCGCCGTGCTCACCCTCACCGACCTCCCGGTGCCGCCCTGGTCCGCGGAGACCCCGCACCTGGAGGACCTCACCGTCGAACTCGTGGCTCCGGACGGGACAGCCGCCGACGCGACCTCGCTGCGCGTGGGCTTCCGCAGCGTCCGGATCGAGGGCCGGGACCTGCTGGTCAACGGCCGCCGCATCCTGGTGCAGGGCGTCAACCGGCACGACTTCGACCCCCGCACCGGGCGGGTGATCTCCCGCGAGCTGATGCTGGCCGAGCTGTCGCTGCTCAAGCGCTGCAACGTCAACGCCATCCGCACCGCGCACTACCCGAACGACCCGGTCTTCCTCGACCTGTGCGACGAGATCGGCTTCTACGTCGTCGACGAAGCCGACATCGAAGGCCACGGCTTCGCCTCGACCCTCGCCGACGACGTCCGCTACCTGCCCGAGTTCCTGCAGCGGGTGTCCCGGATGGTGCTGCGCGACCGCAACCACGCGTGCGTGCTGATGTGGTCGCTGGGCAACGAAACCGGCTACGGCGCCAACCACGACGCGGCCGCCGCCTGGCTGCGCCGCTTCGAGCCGACCCGCCCGGTGCACTACGAGGGCGCGGTCGCGCTCGACTGGCACGCCGGGCACGCCGCCAGCGACGTCGTGTGCCCGATGTATCCGTCGTTCGCCGCGCTGGAGGCCTACTCCGCCGACCCGCGCGCCGACCGTCCGCTGATCACTTGCGAATACGCGTACTCCCAAGGCAACTCCACCGGCGGGCTCGCCGAGTACTGGCGCTTGTTCGAGACGCTGCCGGGGCTGCAGGGCGGCTTCGTCTGGGAGTTCAAGGACCACGCTCTCGACCCGGACGGCGACGGCCGGCTCCGTTACGGCGGCGACTTCGGCGACCACCCCAACGACGGCGCGACCTTGCTCAACGGCCTCGTCCTGGCCGACCTCACCCCCAAACCGGCGTTGTTCGAAGCGCGCGCGGTGTTCAGCCCCGTCCGGATCGTCTCCGACGCGGCCGCCGCCGCCGAGGGGCACCTGACGCTGCGCAACCGGCAGACCTTCGCCGACCTCGGCGGCTTCCGCCTCCACCTGCGTGCGGAAACGGCGGACGGCCCGCTCTCGGAAGTGCCGATCCCGACCCCTTCGCTGCCGCCGGGCCAGGAGACCACCGTCGAGATACCCGCTGCCGTGCGGGAAACGCTCAGCACGGCCCTGGCGCTGACCCTCACCGTGCGGACCGCGCACGACACCGTGTGGGCGCCCGCGGGCACCGAGGTCGCCGTCGAACAGGTCGTCGTTCCCCGGCGGCTCCCGGCGTTGCCGCGCACCGCGGGCACCGGGAGCCGGGATCTGCGGCATCCGCTGCTGCGCGTGCCGCCGAAGCTGTGCCTGTGGCGGGCGCTCACCGAGAACGACAGCTCCTTCGCCCTCGACCAGCGGTTCGTGCGCTCCGGCTTCTTCCGCCTCACGCCCACCGAGACGAAGACCGAACAGGACGTCACGATCGTCCGCTACGAGACCGCGTTCGGCGACGAAGTCTTGCATCGTCGCACCATCACCGTCCTCGGTGAGGGCGACTGGACCATCGACGAGGAAGTCACCCTCCCCGAGGGCACCACCGACGGGCTGCGCGTCGGCGTCGAGTTCGAACTCGCCGAGGGCTTCGACCACGCGGGCTGGATCGGGCTCGGCCCGTGGGAGAACTACCCCGACCGGCGGACCGGCGCCCTGCTCGGCGCCTGGAAGAGCAGCATCGACGACCTCGCCGTCCCCTACCTGGTTCCCCAGGAGAACGGCACCCGCGGCGACACCACCGAACTTGTCCTCACCGGACCAGCCGGAACAGTACGGACCACCCACACCACTCCCCTGCACATCAACGTCAGCCGCTACGGCCTCGACGAGCTGGAACAGGCGGATCACTGGTGGAAGCTCGCCCCCAGCGGCCGGACCGTCGTGCACCTGGACATCGCCCACCGCGGCGTCGGCACCGCCCTGCTGGGCCCAGACACCCGCCCCGAACACCGCCTGACCGGTACCTCCTACGCCTGGAGCTGGCGCCTGAACCTGCGCAGCCACTGAGGCCATCCACCCGCGACACGAAAGACGCAACCCGTGGACATCGAACCGCGTTATCCCTACGAAAACCCGCGCCTCCCGGTCGAGCACCGGATCGACGACCTGTTCGGCCGGATGACCCGCAAGGACAAGGCCGCGCTGATCTTCCACGCCGACATCTCGGTCGGCCACGTGGACGGCACCGACGGCTGGGGCCGGCCCGCCGCGGGCACCCTCTTGCGGGAACGCGGCATCACCCACTTCCTGGCCCAGGGCACGCCCCGGGACGGCCGCGACATCGCCCAGTGGCACAACCGCCTGCAGGAGATCGCGCTGGAGTCCCCGTTGCGCATCCCGGTGACGCTGGCCAGCGACCCGCGGCACTCCGCGACCGACAACCCCCTTACGTCCCAGGCCGCCGGTGCCTTTTCCCGCTGGCCCGAGGCGCTCGGGATCGCCGCGATCGGGTCGGAGAAGACCGCCTACGAGTTCGGTGAGGTGGTGGGGCGCGAATACCGGGCGGCCGGGATCCGCGTCGCGCTGCACCCGCAGGTCGACCTCTCGACCGAATACCGCTGGGCCCGCATCGCGCAGACCTTCGGGGAAGACGCCGACCTCACCACCCGCGTGGCCGTCGCCTACTGCCAAGGCCTGCACGGAGACGGCGGCGCCGAGTCGGTGGCCGCCATGGCCAAGCACTTCCCCGGCGGCGGCCCGCAGAAGGACGGCCTGGACCCGCACTTCTCCGACGGCCGCGAGCAGATCTACCCCGGTGGCCGGTTCGACTACCACCTCGCCCCCTTCGTCGCGCTCATCGAGGCCGGCCTGCCGCAGGTCATGCCCTACTACGGGATGCCGGTCGGGACCGAGTGGGAAGAAGTCGGCTTCGCCTACAACAAGGGCATCATCACCGGCCTGCTCCGGCAGCGCCTCGGCTTCGACGGCGTGGTGTGCACCGACTTCGGCGTGATCACCGGCATGGGCGAGACGTTCCCGGCGAAGGCGTGGGGTGTCGAGCACCTGACCCACGAACAGCGCGCGGCCCGGCTGATCGACTCGGGTGTGGACCAGTTCGGCGGCGAAAAGGACGTGAGCGTCCTGCTCGACGCGCTGTCGTCGGGGTTGCTGACCGAGGCGCAGCTCGAGCAGCCGGTGCGACGCCTGCTGCGGGAGAAGTTCCGGCTCGGCCTGTTCGACGGCGCCCGGATGGCCGACCCGGAGCGGGCGAACACTGTCATCGGCAGCGCCGCCCATCAGACGCTCGCCGTGCGGGCCCAGCAGCAGTCACTGGTGCTGCTGAAGAACGACGCTTCCCTGCTGCCGTTGTCGCGGGGAATCCGCGTCTATGCTCCTGACGTCGACCCGAGCGTGTTCGAGGGCTTCGCCACGGTGGTGACCGATCCCGCGGAGGCCGACGTCGCCGTCCTGCGTACCCGCACCCCCGACTACGCCGACCCGGCCCGCCACTTCATCGGGTCCATGCACAAGGGCAGCCTCGAATTCCGCCCGGAAGACCAGCAGCGGATCCAGGCCATCGCCGGGCAGGTCCCCACCGTCCTCGACGTCTACCTCGACCGTCCCGCCGTCCTCACCGACGTCTTGGCGCCGGCCGCGGTCTTCGCTTCCTTCGGCACGGACGACCGCCCGTTCGTCGAAGTCCTGTTCGGCGAAGCCGGGCCGGAAGGATCACTGCCGGTGGACCTGCCGCGCTCGATGGCCGCGGTGGAAGCCAGCCGCACCGACGTCCCGTTCGACACGGCCGATCCCCTGTTCCGCTTCGGACACGGCCTGCGTTACAAAAGCAGTTCAGCGGAAGAGATCAGTGAGGCGGGAAGCCCGGCGTCCGACGTCAGCTGATCTGCACCAGGCGGGTGGTGGAGGCGACACGCGGCCGCCGCCTCCGCCACCCTCCCGCCTGGCGGGCCCAGGCATGATCCCGCGTCGGCTCACCGGAAGCTCGTCCGCCCCGCTGACCGGGTCGCGGAGCCCGGCCAACCACACCGCGGCGTCCACAACCAGCCCCCCTCTTTGTGGACAAACGTAGGCATGGTCAATCTGTTTGTGGTGCCGGCCCCGGTTCAGCCGAGGATCGCGGCGAGCCGGGCCGCGATCTTCCGGTGCCCGGCGTCGCTGGGGTGGGTGCCGTCGGGGGTGTCACCCGCGGTGAGCCAGCCTTCGGTGCCGACGAACTTCACCTTGCTGTCCCCGGCGGTGTTCCGGGCGGCCACCGCCGACTTCGTCTCGGTGACATACCACCTCTTGAACGTCTCCATCGCGTGGATGGTCGCGTTGGGATACTTCGCGCGGATCCGCTGCAGCAGCGTGAAATACGCGCTCTGGAACTGCGCGCCGGACACGTTGTGCCCCTTGTCGTTGGTGCCGAGGTTGATCACCACGTCGCTGACCTGGTAGAGGGAGAAGTCCCAGTCCGGTGTGCTGGGGCCCAAGCCGGTCTTGAGATAGCGGTCCCGCATGCCGATGCACCCGCCGTCATGACCCAACGGCCGCGACATCCGTCCAGCGTGATCCCACCGCACCCCCCGACCCGGATGCCTGTACCACCCGCTGCGCCGGGGTGTGGGCCCGGCACGCGATCGCCGCCTATCTGGCGGCCGACCGCGCCGAGGCAGTGGAGGCGGTGATCGGCTGGCTGGACAGGTCGGCGACGTCCCTGCCCTGCCGCTGGCCGCGCATCGCCGCGGCCAGCGGGCGCGCCTGGCTGACCGAGCGCGGCGGCGACCACGAGCAAGCCGGCCGGCACCTGGACGCCGCACTCGCCCTGCACGACGGGCTGGACATGCCGCTGGAGAAGGTGGAGACGCTCCTCGTCCGCGGCGCTCACCTGCGCAGGCGCGGCCGGCCCGCGGCGGCTCGCGCGCCGCTGGCCGAGGCTCTGCGGCTCGCCGAAGCCCACCAGGCCGGCCGCCTCGCCGAGCAGGCTCCCGCGGAACTGTCCGTCGCCGGCGGCCGCCGCCGCTCCGCGAGGTTGTCACCCCAGCTCACTGCCCAGGAGCGGCGCGTGGCCGAACCGGTCGCCACGGGCCTGACCAACAAGCAGCTCGCCGCCCAGCTCACGCTCTCGGTCAAGACCGTCGAGTTCCACCTGCAAAAGATCTACGCCAAGCTCGACCCTCGTGCCGCAGCCGACGCCAGCCGGAAATCCGTGATACGCCTGGACTGGCCTCAGCCGGCTGCGGTGGCGGGGAGGTCGTTGAGGTCGAGCGCACCTGCGAACCGGCTGGTGTGGGCGGCTACTCGCCGGCCGAGGTGGCGGGCGGTGGACAGGTCGGCGCCGTGGACGGCCTCGGGGCCCTGGTCGTTCCAGGTCTGGGCGCCGGCGCCGAGGTAGAACCCGAGTCGGTTGTGGTCGTGTTCGCTGGCGGTGGTGGTGTTCCAGCCGGGCAGGAGGCCGAGGCTGATCCAGTGCATGCCGTGTTGGGCGGCGAGCATCGAGAAGTACTGCAGGGTGTGCAGTTTGTCGCCGCTCATCGAGCCGGAGTTGGTGAATCCGGCGGCGATCTTGTCTTGCCAGGCGCGGGTCATCCATCGGTGGGAGGTCGCTTCGGCGAAGGCGTGGAAGGCAGCGGAGGCGCTGCCCATGTAGGTCGGGCTGCCGAAGATGATCGCGTCGCACCGGTCGAGGGTGTGCCAGTCGTCGTCGGTGACGGCGGCGACGTCGATCATCTCGACGAGCGTGCCGGGTACTGATGCGGCTCCCTGGGCGACGGCGTCTGCCAGTTCGCGGGTGTGGCCGTAGCCGGAGGTGTAGGCGATGCCGACAGTGATGCTGGACATGGTTCGTAGTCCGTTCCGAGGTGAAGTGACAGCGTCAACAGTTACAGAGTAACGCTGTCAGTGACGCTGTCAACGACTAGGTGTTACCATTGACACATGCGCAGCGACCGGGACGCGCCCGAAGCAGGTGGGGAACGCCGCGACCAGCAGCAGGCGATATTGAAGGCAGCGGCCGAACTGTTGACTGAGCACGGTCCGGCCGCCATTTCGATGCGCGCGGTCGCGACCGCCGCCGGGGTGCAGACCCCGGCGCTGTATCGCTTGTTCGCAGACAAGGACGGCCTGCTCGACGCCCTCGGCAGCTACGGGTTCGAGAGCTACCTGGCCGAAAAACGGGGACTGGAACCGAGCGAGGACCCGATCGAGGACGTCCGACGCGGCTGGATCACCCACGTCGAGTTCGGGCTGCGCAATCCCGCGTTCTACGCCCTCATGTACGGCAACCTGCGCCCGGGCCGTCGTCCGGCCGCCGTGCAGGAGAACGGCGTGATCCTGCGCCGCATGCTCGAGCGGGCCCGCGAGCAGGGCCGGCTGCGGATTCCGGTCGAGACAGCCGCGCGTGCCATCGAAGCGTCGACGACCGGCGCCGTGCTGCAACTGCTGGCGCTACCCGAGGACGAGCGCGACCCGGCCCCGCTGACCGCGCTGCGTGACACCGTCATTGACTCGATCGTCAGCACTGAACCGGCCGCCGATGCTCGAACGATGATCGCCGACCGGGCCGTGGCGCTGTTGGCCGCAATCGGCGACGGCGGCGACGCCGACCCGGTCGTAGACGCCGGATTCAGAACCACCGAAGCAGCACTGCTGCGTGAGTGGCTGAGCATCTTGAGTCGATGACAACCCGATACCCCTGAATACACACCGATGACACTGCGACGACGCTCGCCGTGCCACATATCCAGTCCCGAACCGAGAATTTTGATCTCTACCCCACTCAGAAATCTCGGTGTCCGCCGCAGGCGATCAGCCGGCTCCAAGGCTCCGAGTAACCGTTTCCCAGCTATCGGCGCTGGCAGCGCTGCTTCCATCGCCCGCCCTCGGCCTGCCAGGCTCGCTCGCCGGATCGGGCAACAGCGCGTCGAGCTCCAACTTTTGAGTGCGCACCGGCAGCGGACCGCCAGGCACAGGACGAACAGCGGTCTCCTCCGCCCACAATGGAGGAGCAACACTGACCGGCTGACCCGCGAACAGGCCCCGCTGGTGGTGCGGTCGCTGCTCACCGCCGGCGTCGACACCACCGTGCACGGCCTGGCAGCCTGCCTGTACGCCTTCGCCGCCCACCCCGGCGATTGGAACCGCCTCCGGGAGAGCCCGGCATTGGCGCGGACGGCCTTCGACGAGGCCGTCCGCTGGCAGTCACCGGTGCAGACCTTCTTCCGCACCGCCACCACCGACGTCACCATCGCCGGCACCACCATCCCGGCCGACACGAAGATCCTCATGTTCCTCGCCGCGGCCAACCGCGACCCGGACCGCTGGCACGGCGCTGACCGCTTCGACCTCACCCGCCCCCCCCCCGGCCACGTCGGCTTCGGCATGGGCATCCACCGATGCGTCGGCCAGCACGTGGCCGGCCTGGAAGCCGAGACCCTGCTCACCGCCCTGGCCGGCCGCGTCGAACGGATCGAGCCGGTCGGCGAACCACACCGCCATTCCAACAACACCCTGCGCTCCTGGACATCCCTGCCCGTGCAGGTCCGGAAAGACCGTTGATGAACAACCACAAGGCACTGCGCCGCATCAGCAGCGAGGTGACCGCCGTCAAGCCCGGCCAGTTCGTCGTCGGCTCCTTCGCCACCTCGGACAACACCTGCGCCAACTGCCGCAACGGCTGGTAGTCCTCCTGCCTGTACCGCGAGTTCATGAGCACCTGCCAGTCCGACCACGTCGGCATCCCCAACGCTCAGGGCGCCCTCGTCGCCACCCCGTGTGTTGGAACGCTGCTTCTCACTCACGACCAGCCGCGGCGAGGAGTCACCAGGTGACGGGCAGTTCGTAGACCCCATAGACGGAACCGTCGTGCTTGAACGGGATGTCCGCCAGGTCGGCCGCCAATCGCAGGGTCGGGATGCGCCGGTAGAGCGTGCCGTAGACGACCTGCAGTTCCATCCGGGCCAGCGGCTGGCCGAGGCACTGGTGCACGCCGAAGCCGAACGCGAGGTGCCGACGGTCGTCGCGCGCGAGGGCTAGGGTGTCCGGGTCGGAGAACACCGAGGGGTCCCGGTTCGCGATGTCGTTGGGCATGATGATGCCTTCGCCCGCGCGGATAAGCTGGCCGGCGACCTCGATGTCCTCCAGCGCGGTGCGGCGGCGGCCGTTGTGGGTGATGTGCAGGTACCGCAGCAGTTCCTCGACCGCGGACGCCACCAGCGCCGGATCGTCCGACTCGCGCAGGAGAGCGAGCTGGTCCGGGTGCTCCAGCAGGGCGAGGGTGCCGAGCGCGATCATGTTCGCGGTCGTCTCGTGTCCGGCGATGAGCATGAGCACGCCCATTTGGGCCGCGTCGTGCCGGCTCAGCTCGCCGGCCTCGATCCGCCCGACCAGACCGGAGAGCAGGTCGTCGCCCGGATGGACGAGCTTCTCCCCGATCAGGTCGTCGAGGTAGCCGAACAGCGCCTTGCTCGCCGCCGCCTTCTCCTCCGGGGTCGTCTCGCGGTTGATGAGAACGTTGCTGTTGTCCTGGAAGAAGCCGTGGTCGTCGTACGGCACGCCCAGCAGCCGGCAGATCACCAGCGACGGCACCGGCAGCGCGAACGCGGTCACCAGGTCGACCGGGTTCGGCCCGGCCAGCATCGCGTCGATCAGCTCGTCGACGACCTGCTGCACGCCCGCCCGCATGGCCTCAACCCGCTTGATGGTGAACGGCGCGGTCACCATCCGCCGCAGCCGCGCGTGCTCGGGGTCATCCATGAGGATGAAGCTGATCGGGGTGCCCTCTCCGCGCGGGTGACCGCTCGGCAGCGGGCTCGGAAAGCCCGGCCGGCGGGGGTCGGAGCTGACGCGAGGATCGGCCAGCAGCGCCTTCTGGTCGGCGTACCGGGTCACCAGCCACGGGGTCATGCCGTTCGGCAGCCGGACCCGAGCCAGCGGGGTCTGTTCCTGCAGCGCCTGGATCGCGGGCGGAGGGTCGAACGGACAGCACGCCGCCCGGGTCCCGGGGAACATCGGTGTTTCGGTGGTGGTCACGGCTTTCCTCCCGCGAGTGCCGGCATCCCGGTGATTTCCTGGCGGCGATGACGCGCCTGCTTGGGCATGTTCCAGCCGAGCACGCCGGTGACTTCGCCGTCCCGGCGGTACTGCGCGACGAACCGGCCAGCGGACACATCACCGTCTACAACGGACACCTCGGCGTCCGCGGCAAGCGTGCCGTGGACATGGATCCGGGCGTCGAACTGGTTGGTCCAGAAGTACGGCACGGGCGTGTACGGCCGGTCCTCGCCGAGGATGTTCCCGGCGACGGCGACCGCCTGCTCGGTCGCGTTGGTCCGGTTCTCCAGGCGCAGCAACACGTCGAGACCTTCGTGGTGCCAGCGGGCGACATCGCCCGCGGCGTAGATCCCGTCCGCGGCACGGCACCGGGAGTCGCACACGACGCCGTTGTCGCACAGCACCCCGCTGCCCGAGAGCCATTCCGTCACCGGCGCGGCGCCGAACGCGACAACGACCACGTCGGCCGGCAGCACCTCGCCCGAGTCCAGGCACACCCCCGCGACCCGCCCCGCCTCGTCGGCCAGGCCGGTGACGGCGGCGCCGAGCCGCAACTGGACACCTCGGCCGGCATGCAGCTTGGCGAGCAGTTCCGCGGCCAGCGGACCGAACTGGCAGGCCAGAGGAGCGGGTTGCGGGCCGGCCAGGGTGACCGGCACGCCCATGCCGCAAAGCGTGGCCGCAATCTCCGCACCGAGGACGCCGTCGCCGACGACCACGGTCCGCTTGCCCGGGGCCAGGTCCGCGCGCAGGGCGAGGGTGTCGTCGAGGGTCCGCACGACGTGCACGCCCGTGAGCGTGTCCTGCCCCGGCAGGGTGCGTGGCCGCAGGCCGGTGGCCAGCACGATCGCCTCCGCGGTCAGTTCCCGGCCCGCCGCGGTGTGGACGGTCCGGGCCGCCGCGTCCAGCCCGGCCGCCGGGTCGCCGAGCAGGAACTCGGCGGCCAACGCGGACAGTGCCTCCGGCGTGCGCAACTGCGCCTGCTCCGGCGCCCAGCTCCCGGCGAGGACCTGCTTGGACAGCGGCGGCCGGTCGTACGGCAGGTGCGCCTCGGCACCCAGCACGGTCACCCGACCCTCATACCCCTTGCGACGCAGAGCTTCCACGGTCGCCAGCCCCGCGGCCGACGCCCCGACGACCAAGACGCCGCCAGGAGCGTTCACGCATCCTCGCTTACCGCGATCGCGACACCCGGGCACACGCTGGCCGCTTCCCGGACGATCGCGTGGAGCTCCGCGCCGGGGCTTTCGTCGAGCAGCACCACGATCCCGTCCTCGTCGCGCTGGTCGAACACGTCCGGCGCGATCAGCACGCAGGTGCCGGCGCCGCAACACTTGTCCTCGTCCACGGTGATCTTCATCGTTCTGCCTTTCCTTCGTTCTGCGGTGTCGTGACGGGCGCCAGCCAGAGCCCGACGAGCGCGTCGGTGAGGCCGGAAGCGGCGTCCTGCCAGCTGGCCCGCGGGGTGAAGCCGTCCTCGGCGAGCGCGCGTTCACGCTCGGCCATCGTGTGGAGCACCAGCTGGCGGGTCATGGCATTGCGTTCGGCGCGGACCTCGGCGGGCAGGTCGGGCAGGCAGCGGAGGAGCCCTTCCACGGTCCGCATCAGCGACGGCGACGACAGGGTCTCCTCGGCGACGACCTCGCGCAGCGACGGCTCGGTCATCACCTGCGCGATGAACCGGGCGAACCACGTGGGGCTGCCCAGTGCGGCCAGGTGTTCGGCGGACGGGTGCACCAGACACCCGATCCAGTCCCGCAGGTCCGCGTCATCACCGAGCCTGGCCAGCATGCGCTGGCGCACCTCCTCGACCTGCGCTGAACGCCGGCGGGCGATCGCCCGCACCAGATCGGCCTTGGTGCCGAAGTGGTAACCGACGGCGGCGTTGTTGCCCTGCCCGGCGGCTTCGCTGATCTGCCGGTTGGACACCGCCAGCACGCCGTGCTCGGCGAAGAGCCGTTCCGCGACGGTCAAGATCAGCTCCCGCGTCGCGTGCGCCCGTTCTGCCTTGCCCTCGGCCCTGTTCGTCATCACGGTGTCACCAGCGCACGGGGAGTTCTCGCAGGCCGCCGACGGCGAGCCCTTCGACGCGGCGCAGCTCGCCGGCCGGTACGGCCAGTTCGAGCGACGGCAGCTTGCGCAGCAGCACTTCCAGGACCACCTGCAGCTCGGTGCGGGCCAGCGGCTGCCCGAGGCACGCGTGCGCGCCGGCGCCGAAGGCCAGGTGCGGGTTCGGGCTGCGGCTCAGGTCCATGTCGGACGCGTTTTCGAACGCGCTCTCGTCACGGTTGGCCGAGGCCATGCTGCACATCGCGCTCGTCCCGGCGGGCAGCACGGTGCCGGCGACCTCGAAATCCTCGCTGAGGTAGCGCAGCATGCCGATGCCGGCGTTGGCGTCCAGCCGCAGCGACTCCTCCACCGCGGTGCGCACCAGCGCCGGGTCGGCCAGCAGCGCCTCCCACCGGCCGCGGTCGGCGAGCAGCATCGCCACCATCTTGGCGATCATGTTCGCGGTGGTCTCGTGCCCGGCGATGAGCAGGCCGATGCCGGTGGCGATGAGCAGCTTGTCGGACCAGACCTCGCCCTCGGCGTCCGCGTCGGCGATCAGGGCGCTGAGGATGTCCTCGCCCGGCTCGGCCCGCTTGCGCGCGATGTGCCCGCCCATGTACTGCCCGAATTCCCGCTGGGCGGCGTCGAACTCGGCCTGGGTGTACCGGGTCATGCTGAGCATGACGTCCGACCAGTGCGCGAACCGGTCCCGGTCGGTGTCCGGCACGCCGAGCATGTCACAGATCACCCACACCGGCAGCGGAAAGGCGACCCCGGCCTTGAGATCACCGGGCGTCCCCTTCGCCACCATCTCGTCGACGAGCTGCTCGGCCATCGCCGCCATCCCGGGCCGCAGCGCGTTCATCCGCTTGGCGGTGAACCACTTGCCGATCATGCGGCGCCACTTCAGGTGGCCCTCGCCGTGCTGCGGGATGACCTCGGCCATCTCGCTGTTGAACACGCCGCCCGACTCGGTGTCCGCCACCCTGGCCCCGCCGTCCCCCGGCTTCGGCCGCGTGAACCGCGGATCGGACAGCACGCTCCGGACGTCGTCGTAGCGGGTGATCAGGACCGCCTCGTCCCCGCTGGCCAGCTGCACGTGCGCGACCGGGCACTTCGCCCGGTATTCGGCCCACTTGGTGGGCGGCTCGAGCGGAGCGTCCGAGACGAACGGGAAGCGAGGCAGCTCCCGCGTGGCGTTGCTTGGTGTCATCAACGACTCCTCGTCGGTGAATGTTTCCTGCCGCACAGCATGACCAAGGACTTGCTTTAAGTCAACTGATTGAATTAATTTGCGGGCAGACCGCTCTCCCGAGACCGGAGGCCCCTTCATGTCCCAGTCCACCCCGCCGTCACCGGCGCACGCCCGCCCCAGCCTCGTCGTGCCGGTGCTCGCGTTCGGCGGCATCGTGGTCTCGCTGATGCAGACCCTGGTCACCCCGCTGCTCCCGAAGCTCCCCGGGCTCCTGGGCGCCGCACCGGCCGACACCGCCTGGGTGATCACGGCGACGCTGCTCGCTGCCGCCGTCGCGACGCCGGTGGTGGGCCGGCTGGGCGACATGTACGGCAAGCGGCGCATGCTGCTGCTCAGCCTGGGCCTGCTCGTCGCGGGCTCGGTCGTCGCCGCCCTCAGCGACACACTCGTGCCGATGGTCGTGGCCCGCGCGCTGCAGGGCCTCGCCGCCGGCGTCATCCCACTGGGGATCAGCATCATGCGCGACGAACTGCCCGCCGAACGCCTCGGTTCGGCGACCGCGATGATGAGCGCGTCCCTCGGCGTCGGTGGTGCCCTCGGCCTGCCCGCGGCGGCCTTCCTCGCCGAAAACACCGACTGGCACGTGCTGTTCTGGACCTCGGCCGGCCTCGGTGTCATCGTCACCGCGCTCGTGCTGGCCTGCGTCCCGGAGTCGAGCGTGCGCACCGGCGGGCGCTTCGACGTCGTCGGCGCGGCCGGCCTCTCAGCCGCGCTGGTCTGCCTGCTGCTCGCGATCTCCAAGGGCGCAGCGTGGGGCTGGGGCAGCGGCACGACGCTGGGACTGTTCGGCGCGGCGGCGGTCCTTCTGCTGGTGTGGGGCTGGTGGGAACTGTGCGCCGGACAGCCCCTGGTCGACCTGCGCACCACTGCGCGGCCGCAGGTACTGCTCACGAACCTCTCGTCGCTGGTGTTCGCGTTCGCCATGTTCGCGATGTCGCTGGTGCTGCCCCAGATCCTGCAGTTGCCCACAGCCACCGGCTACGGCCTCGGCCAGACCATGCTCGTCACCGGCCTGGTGCTCATGCCGTCCGGGCTGCTGATGATGGCGACGGCACCGGTGTCCGCGCGGATCACGGCGACCAGAGGACCCAAGGTGACGCTAATGACCGGCGCCCTCGTGGTCGCCGCGGGCTACGGCCTCGGGGTCGTACTCATGGCAAGCGTGTGGCAACTGGTGCTCGTTTCCGCGACGATCAGCGCCGGCATCGGCCTCGCCTACGGCGCCATGCCCGCGCTAATCATGGGCGCGGTTCCGGTGTCCGAGACCGCGGCCGCCAACAGCCTCAACACGCTGATGCGCTCGATCGGCACGTCGATTTCCAGCGCCGTCGCCGGGGTAATCCTGGCCCAATTGACCGTCTCGCTCGGCTCGGCGACCGTCCCTTCCCAGGGCGGCTTCCGCCTGATTCTCGGCACGGGCAGCGTCATGGCGCTGGCCGCGCTCGCGATCGCGGCGTTCATTCCCGCCGCTTCCCGGCGCGGACAGGCGGCGGGCGACCGCGAACTGGCCCCTGCCACCAGGTAAGGGGCTTCGCGCGTTCGTCACAGCTTCGCTATTGAAGGCGGCCGCCGGGCTAACCGGCATATCCTGCTCGCCGGGCGTCGTGGTCGTCGGCCGGTTACATCCGGCGTGCTCGCCTGACGGGCGAATTCGTCGTCGCCTGGCCACCTCGGCGGGCGAAATAGCCGCCGTCGACCGGCAGGGCCACGCCGACGACGAAACCGCGCCGGAGCTGCAGAGCCAGAGGACGTCCTAGGTGTACTTGGCCAGGACGTTGGTGGCGGCAGGTCGTGGTTGACGTGGGGAGAGCCTCCGGTTGAGGTGTGGCTTGTCTAGGACCCACGCCAATCGGAGGCTCTCGTGTCTCACCGTAATGGCCGGACTACGTTTCTGCGCAGGTCTCAGTCGCGCCTCCGTGTTACTCGGTGCCGTCGACGTGTTCGCCTACCCGCCGTGGCGGGCAAACCCCGTCGAGCTCGCGTACCGGCTGACCGGCCACACCAAGCCAGAGCCGTCCGCGACCGAGGGCGAACGCTACGAAGTCTTCCTGGTCTTCCTCGACCAGGTCATCGACGCCTTCCGCCGGCACGGCAAGCCCCTGGCCGATCGCCTCGACGCGCAGTCGCTGCTCTGGGCACTCATGACCTACGATCCGCCCACTGAGTGGCCCGAGACCGAAGCCGACGCCCTCCGAGGCTGGCGCCGCGGCAGCGGAGCACTGCCCGTACAGCCGCCAACAGAGATTCCCAAAAACACGACGGCCAGCCCGGCCGCCCGAGACCGACGACCGGTCCCTCAGCGACCTCGCCGACGAGCTCTATCTGGACGAGCCGTTCCTCGAGCGCGTGATCCAACTGCTCGACGAGAAGAAGCAGGTGATCTTCCAAGGCTCGCCGGGCACCGGCAAGACCTACATCGCCCGGAAGCTGGCGGAGTGGATCGCGAAATCCGCTGACCGGGTACGGCTGGTGCAGTTCCACCCGACCTACTCCTACGAAGACTTCGTCGACGGCTACCGGCCACGGCAGGACGGCAGCGAGTTCGGTCTCACCAAAGGGCCGCTGCAGCTGAACCTGGAGCTACGCTACGAACCAAAAGAGCTGGCCGTCTATGCGACGACCAGCCCGGGTGTAGATAGTGCGTGTGTCCGAGGACGATCTTGCTCACTATCTACACGCCTCACACAAGGAAGACCGCATCAGCTACAACCAGCGATCTAGGGCCTGGTTCCGAGCGAGCGTCGGATCGAGTACTCGCATCACAGCGAGCTCAATCGGACACCGGCGTACCGCGACTGCCCCCGCAGGGAGAGGGTCGCCTACCCGGGCGAGCCGCAAGTGCAGCTCCGCGACGTAATACGTGCTCGCGAGCCATAACGGTCATCGCCGCCCCAACGCTCCTCCTTGAACGATTCAGTAGGCCGCCCGACCGCCTGGGACGGTCACAGCAGGCATACCGCAGTGACCATGCCTGCCGCGCTTATTGCCGACCAGCCGCGGGTTCAACACATACGGAGAGACCTGCTCGAGCCCAGAATACTGCGTCAACGCCAAGCCGAACTCGTCTAACGCGCGCCACCACAGAGTCGTAAGACCCATCTCGTCGTCGTTGCCACGGCTGCAGCCATGGCAGCAACTGATCGATCTAGGTTACGGCTCACAGCGAATCAGCTCGAGAGCGACCGAACGAGCCCTGACGCCCGGGTCATGTGGGCTCACTTCCTCCCCCGCTGTCGTGGTCTCCCGCTTCTCTGCCCAGTACGTCTGTGGAGGAGCAGCGCTTTCACCTCCTCCACGTACTATGGTTGACATCGACATCGCTGGTTTGCCACCGGACGGGGCGAACGGGCTAAAGGAGTCAAAAGTGGATCAGTTGCGCCTTGATGACGCCAAAATAGCTGTAATTCAGTCTCTCCAGACACGCTTGGTGCGAGCCGCCGGCACTGGGATGGCTTCTGAGGCCAACCCTGGAAGCAGGGCTTCAGCCGTCATTGAGCGCGCTATTGACTACTCTTTGTCACCGCGCCGGAAGCAGAGCGTGTCTGCCTTCCTTGAACACGAAGTCCTTCATGATGCCCGCGTGGCGGTTTGCCGTACGGCTGACGTGGAGGCCCGCGGGCTCGCCGCGATCGCCGCGTTGATCGCTCCTGATCACCTTGCATTTGGCGGCCGCGTAGACGCCACTACATACTCGCGTGCGACCGAGAACCGTGCGACACGTCCGCAGTCGGCTCACACTTCTGGTCCTGCAGGCAAAGTAGCGGGCACCGCCATCGTGTTGTCCATCACGCCAGAGGATGTGGCAGTCGCCCGCGATCTTGAGCGGCGACTGCGGGCCAAGGTTCAGGCCGACCTGGGCCAAGTCGCCTTGTCTGTCTTGAACAGCATGGTCGACGGCAAGAACGTGCCGGAGACCGCGCGCCACTTAGGCGTGTCAACTCGTACAGTCGACCGTACCCGGAGCAAGATCCGGACCATCGCCTCGGCACTGTTCGACACGAGCGGGCTGGCGACATGAACGTACGTACCGTGTCCTTGAACACGCTTCAACGCGCCAAGCTCGCAGGTACTGCGCACTGCGATTTCCTGCTGCAGCACCGGCACGCAAGACTCTCGGAAATAATCCGAGCGCAGGCAACTCTAACCACTCGCCCGCAAGCGATGCGATCAAACAAGAAATGCAGCACCCAGCTTGGGTGCTCGCGATAAAGCACGAAAGGAACTGCAATGGCTGACCGTATCCCAGTCATCCTGACTGGGCAGGCACTCCGTTCATTGCGCGACTCCGGCTACAGCCTCGCCGGCGCCATAGGCGAGGTCGTCGACAACGCCTTGGAGGCGAAGGCGAACACGATTCAAGTTCGCCTTGATGAAGGTCAGAACAGGCGAGGAAGAAGGCACATCCACCGCATCGCCATCGCCGATGACGGCATCGGCATGGACCTGGACATTCTCCATCACTACCCGCAGGTTGGCTACTCGACGAGGTACATGTCCACCACCACTATCGGCAAGTATGGCGTCGGCGCCAAACTGGCCGCACTGAACTTCAGTGAGCGGCTCGATGTGTGGAGCCGCACCGCCACAGAAGCACCTTGGATGCACGTTTACTTCGACCTACAAGAGGCCGAGAAGATGGCCGCAGACGGTAAATCAGCTGACATCGAAGCACCAGCAGAACGGCCCGTTCCCGATGAACTTCATGACCTGCTTCCAGCTGGTACAGGCACGCTCGTAGTTTGGTCTAAGGTTGACCGGCTAGAGGAAGGCCGCTATGCGGAAGACGCGAACAAGCTTCGCGTCGACATTGAGAAAGAGCTATCGCGAATGTTCCGGCATTTCTTGCACGGGGGCATCGTGATTTCGGTAAACAATACCAAGCTCTTGCCACATGACCCACTGTTTCTCATGGATGGAACATGGGCCGATCAGGTCCTCAGCAAGCACTACCGAAGGAAGGACGTCGACCCTAGCTTCGACTCGAAGCCTCACTATGAGTCAAAGATTTTTGCCGACGAGGTGTTTGTCTTTGCCGGCAGCAAGGTCCGACTCCGTGTGTCGGTTTACCCGCCCGAGGTTGTACGCCGCCGCGGTATGGGCGGTGATCAGCTTGCCGACCAGTTGCGGGTGCCAGACAACTTGGGCTCACTGTCGTTCGTGCGACTTGACCGTGAAATTAACTACACCACGGTTCCAAAAATCTTGCCAGGCGGCGTTGAGGATCCGGATCGATTTATTGGCATTGAAGTGAGTTTCAACCCGGAACTAGACGAATATATGGGTGTTCGCAACGTCAAACGCGGAGTTGAGCCTCACGGTGACCTGCGCGCACTCATCCGCGGCCACCTTGCCAAATGGATCCCCCAAGCCCGGGAAGAAATCCAGACCCTCTGGGGCGAGGCGTCGCGAAAGACCAAGGAGCGCGCAGGCGAGCACTCCGAAATTCTGGATGCGGTGAGAAAGGCAGACCGCACGCTGCCCAAGAGCAAAGCTGCGGGACCCGGGCCAGACAAGGAGAAAGAAGTTCTTGACCAGCTCGCCAAGGACACAGGCCGCGAGAAACCAGATGATAAAGAGGAGTACCTTGAGAAGATCGAAGATCTTCCATTTGTGGTAGAGACAGTGGATTTCCCTGGAGCGAGCTTCATTGACATCCAACACCTGAGCCGCCAAATCATCGTTCGACTCAATCTTCGCCACCCCTTCTATCAGGAACTATGGCAGCCAATCAGGGTCATTGCCGAAGCCCCACCTGGCAGTGTCAGCGGAGACGAGGCAACCCGCACGGCGCGTCGAACCATGGAGGCCCTAACTCTCCTAATTATCGCCTATGCGAAGGCAGAGTCAATGGACACAGACCCCACCCGGTTCCTGGATCTGCGCGACGACTGGGGAAAGTTCCTGCGATCTCTGATGGGCAAGATCAAGAATATTCTTTGACGCGCCACGCGGTTTCCGGAACCAAATGCGCGACAAGTGCTCAGGTCTCTACATGACTCGCCGTCCACGCCGTGCACGTGCTCGCCCGCAGACCTCGTTCGACGGGGTCCTGTTCGTGAACCTGCGCGGCTTTCCACCCCGACCCCGCCCAACCCACCCGCCGGCCCGGCGGCCGTGCTGGACGGTTTCCTGCGCTTGCTAGGCGTGCCGGGCCACCGTATCCCGCACGCGTTGAGGCGGGCGCGGCGGCGGGACAGCCGGAGTCTGAAGGCGGCCGAACAGGCGACGGCTTCCCGTGGCACATGCGTTCGGTCGTCGGCGGGGGTCGAGCGAAGCCGGACCAGCGCGTTGCACGCGCCGCACCGACGGCCCGGAGGCACCAGGCAGGAGGCGAATAGCACTTCGCGGCCGCACAGCGAGTCGTAGCGGCCCGTCTGGAGCGCGATGCTGTCGGCAAGATTTTCGTCGATGACAGCGTGGTCCAGGTTGTCGGCCACGCTGCGGTGCCAGGTCACGTACAAGCGCGAAGGCCGCGAGACGCGTTCGCCCCTGGTCACGTCTCTCCCCTGATTGCCGGATGTGTTGAAATCATCCAAGCCCGAGTGCTCGGCTGAGCCCAGAGCGCAAACGTCGGAGTTTCGTGGCGGAGATGTGGCAATCATCCGATCTACCTGGCAATATGCCTGCTAGGCCGTGATCACGGTCAGTAGAGCGAGGTGTTCGGATGGTCAGCGTTCGTCGCCGTCACCGTGAAGGAAGCAGCTGCACCAAGCAGAACGCCGACCACGGTCAAGACCTGTTGAAGTACCGGATTCATCGCCTTGCAACCCCCTCCCGGACCGTAGGCTTCACCGCCCGAGCCTATAGACGCGCAACAGCGGCTGACCTGCGATGCCTTACCTACCGCGGGGACGTAGGCAGTCCTGCTGGCCGGACACCGGAGGGCCGAGGGCGCCTGCGCTTCTCCGGCAGCAGCGCAGCCAGGGTCGGCGTGTCGTGGACGAACCAACCAAGGATTTGGGTTCTGGTTACCGGCAGCGTCATCATGGCCCTACGGCTGCCCCGAGAGGCCCTCGAGCTCTCTAAGGTGCGCTCGCCAGGTTACGCGCCACTGTCGCGGTAGCTCCGATGTTGACATCGGTCGACTCGATCACGTCTGCCCTATCCGGGGGAAGCGGCTGGCTCAACACCATGAGGTGGCGACGCGGTTGGTCAGCATCCATCCGCAAGGATTGCCTAAGGACCAGACGAACGACGATGGCCTTGGAGGCCGTGCAGGCGCGGCCCGGCCGGCGTCCATGCCGCTGAGTGTGCTGCGAGTCTCAAGCGAACGGCTCGCCTGGCCGCCCGAGACCCGGACGGCCGGGCGTAGTGTTTGGCCCGGATGCGACAAGTCTCAGGTCGTCGGTATCGATACCGGGTCCAGTTCGGCGGCTATGACCCGTAGTAGATCGGGGTGGTCTCGGGCCAGGACTGGCAGGGCTTCTGTCCAGGAATTGGTCGTCAGCAGGTCCACGGCGGATCCTTCCGGGATCCGGGTCGGGTGCGGCAGTCGACTTGGCCCCTGGTTCAGTAACTCCTCGACTTCTTCGTCCGACTCCCAGCCGGTGATTTCCACTTCGACGGTGAGTGCCCTGTGGAGGTCCGAGTTGTCGTCCGTGATCATCTCGGCCAGTTCGGTGGCCTCGTCGATGTGTTCGAGTCGGTCGAGCGCGTAGACGAAGTCCTCTATGGCATCCGGCCGGATTGCTTCGGGTTTGTATTTCACGAGTTGTCGCGCTAGTCCGACGAAGTGCTCGGCCAGAAGCAGGTCTCCCGCGTTCGCGGCCGCTTCGCTGAGCTTGCTCCAGCCGCTCGTGCACCAGGACGAGTCCTGATCGCCCCCAATTCTCGCCCAAAGGTCAGCGATCAACTGTCTCGCCTGGTCGATTCGTCCCTGCCAGGCCGCACAATGCGCGAGCGAAGCAAGCAAATCCGGGTCCTCCGGCTCAGACGCCAACTCCAGTGCCTGATCCAAAGCGCCGACTGCGGTCAGCATTTTAGCCAGGTATCTCTGGGCTCCGCTTTGACGCGCCCGTTCGAGGAGTTGGCTCGTGCGTGGATCGCTCCATGGCAGAAACGGCACAAGGGAAAACATCGCGCGATCGAAGTCGCCGTCGCTCAGGTTGACGATCGTGGTGATGACCTCGTCGAGGTGGCCTGTCCGAGCGGCGATCGCCGCGACCGGGATCGTGGTGGCGTCTGGTGTGGACGGGTCGCCTACCAGCGAACGCACGAGTTCCTCGGCCCGTTCGCGTCCGAGCAGCTTCGCGGCGGTGACGGCAAGCATCACCAGGAATGAAGAGCGGTGGCCGCGTGGCGCGAGCGCCACGGCTTGTGCGAGATCGACGGCTTGTGCGAGATAGTCAGCGGAAGAGGAAATGTCGGCGAGGTGCAGCAATGCTCGGGCTCTTACGACAGCGTCTGGAATTGATGTCACAAACCGGTCAACATGGGTGATGTCCAGTTGATCGAACATTGTCGAGATCAGTGCCGGCATCATTTCTATCCGCGAGCTGTTGGCAACGCTGCTGTCTCTGAGCGACTCGAAGAGACTGATGGCGCGACTGAGGTCGCCGACAGCCACCATCGAACGGACCACAGCTGCGAGCACCTCTCCCTCGACTGGCCATGGCGGCGGTGCGTCCACCGCCAGCTTAGCCACGTGTTCTGCCAGTTCACGAGCGCGATCAAGAGCGCCGACGTCAGCCATCGCCTCTGCGAGGAACGCGATGGCCGCGGAACTCGCCCACGATACGGGAATCGAGCCGGCTAGCTCTTCAGCTTGCGCCGGCTGGCCCAGCAGTGCCCAGGCTGCCGGCAGCATGACCGGAACCTTCGAGTTGCGTGTGGTGAGCCGATCGCGGTGTACCGCTAGTCGTGCCAGCATCCCGACATCGGAAGGTTGGCGGCGAAGGACGAGGTCCTGCGCACGGTCGATCTCAGCCAGGGCCGCCTGGTCTCCGCCGGACAGGCCACGCATGCGGTCCGTGCGGACGTGGTCCGTCGCGCAGGCGATAACCCTGGCCATGTCGTCGCTGTCGGCCAGCATGTCGAAGTAGCTCCGTAGCAGGTATTCCGGCGTGTCCGCTGGCCAGCGCCTTGCCTGGTAGCCGTCGAACCACGTGTGCAGCCTCGCCCGGAACCCGGCGATCGACGGGGCGAGGAAGTCCAGGGCGATCTCGTACAGCTCTTCATGCGCGAGCAGGTAGCTGGGTGTGTCGCGCCATCTTCCGGGCCGCCAGGAGAAACTTCGGCCGACAACGGTGTCGAGTTCGTCCTGGATCTCGCGGACGTGCCGCCCGGTCAGTTCGGCGAGGTCACCGGCGGTCAGCCCACCCCGCGCGGCAACGAGCAAGCCGACGAGGTCCTGCCCACATCCGGCGAGCAGGCGACGCAGCTCCCGTTCCGCCTCCCCTCTGATCACCGTCGCGGCCGGCGACGTCGCCAACGGCCGGACGATCGACGGATCCCGCAGCGGGTGGTTGTCCGGCACGTCGTCGGGTATCGGCGGGTTGTACCGTCCCGCCACCACCACCCGCAGGCCGTGGTTCGGCACGACCGGGAGCAGCCCAGCGATGCTGTAGTCGTCAGGGTCGGTCGAGACACCTCGATCCTCATCCACACCGTCCACCAGCAACACCAGGCGCTCGTTGTGCCGGAGGCACGTTTCCGCCGCCTCGTCCAGCATACTGAGCAAGTGGTATTCACGGGTGGAATCGGTATGCGGGAGGGACCGCCCCAGAATGGCGGCCAACTGCTCCAGCACCGCGTCGATGAACGCGATGCGATGGTTCTGTCCCGCCAGCCGCGCGGTGACGAAGAACGACACGAGCCGCACCCCTGGCGGCGGGTGCAGGACGAACCACGACATCAGTGCCGACTTGCCCGCCCATGCGTCCGCCCGCCACCAGATGTACCGTCCTTCGTGGCCCTCCGTGCAGAAACTCGCCAGTTCGGCCAGTTCAGCTTCGCGGTCGAGCAGCTCAACTGGAGCGATGCGTTCGACCTGCTTGCGGTACCGAGTGCGCAGAGGCGAACCGGACCCGTGTCCGACCGGTGTCCCGTCCGACCAGCCGATGTCAATCGCGGTGCCGGCCAGACGTTGTTGCACCATGAGCCGGGTAACCGTCGCTCCCGCGGGAGCGTATTCGCGGGACAACGTCTCCAATTTAGTGAAGAGACGGTCTGCGGCTGGCACCGCGGAGACGATGGTCCGAAGGCGGGCGACCATGCCGGTCCGGTCGGTCTGGTCGACTCCTTCCAGCCGTAGCTCTCGTAACCAGAGATTGTGGAGAACACGCCACGTCAGCTCCTGCTCGGAACATTTCTCAAGGTCCACCTTCGCGCTGGCGGCAGCATTCGCGACTAGCTTGGCGAGAAGACGCAGCCTGTCGCGGACTTGCTTAGCCACCCGTCTCGGCTCCGAGGCAGCCGCACGGAACGCGGCCTGGTCCGGCTGACCGTGCGCGACGGTCGCCAGTTCGCGTATCTCCTGCACATGCTTGTTCGGGCTGGCCACCGCCAGCGCGAGGCGCCAGCGGCCGGTACGGACCTCGTCCCAGTGGTCGGTCACCACCTGGAGATACGGTACGAGCAATGCGCTCGTGGCCTTGTGGCTTGGCCGGAATAACGGCGCGCGTCGCACGCCTATCGATACCTGCCGGCTTCGACCATCCGGCGTTTCGCCGGTCACGATCAGGTCGTCAACGGCACTGAACGCGGAACCCTGAAATCGCACCATTGTCGGAACCACATCATCGCCCAACTCCGGTAGGGGGTCGCCGAGCAGAAGATGTCCGAGCAGGACCGCGCCATACTGGTGCTCCAGAACGACGCCTCCCCCACCTGTCGAATAGGGATTCTCCATCTCTTCCCGCTCCCCACGCCATTCAGCCGGTCATTCAGCGATTGGTCAGCCTCCCGGCCTACTTACGGAGAATATCGACCATTCGGTCGAGGTAGTCCGCGATCACCTGAAGTTCCGCTCCGTCGTAGCGAATCGCTCATCCTCGCCCGCACCCCGCTGCCAGTGACCGAACTGGACCCGCTCGCCGGGCTCGATGCCGAACTCGTCGGCAGCCGCGCCGACCATTGGCAGCTCGCCGCCATCGCCACCGGGCACGCTCCGGACACACCAGGCTGAGCCGCCGTACTCGTCAACGCCACCACCGCCCCGTGTTGATCGGCGATGTGAACGATAGCGACCCTGCGCTGTTGCTGGTCGACAGCCCCAGCGGTTACCGGTGGAGCGCCCTGCTCATCGCCTTGACCTTGCCCCCGACCATGGGAACCGACGACCGGCAGCTCGACGTCCGGGTTGAGGACCGGCGGCGGTGATGGGCCGAGCACGACGCCCTGCTGGGCCGGATCCGCGAAAAACCGGCGTTCGAACGGTTCCTGCTGCCACCGCCCTGGCCGGAGCTGCGACCGGCGGCCGACCACGGCGCGGTGGTGCTCGTCAACGCCGCTACCCATCGGGGCGATTCGTAGCAGGGCGAAGGTCGACCGCTTGCCGTGCAACACGGATAAACGACCGGCAATGCGGCCATTCGGGTGCCGATCAGCTCCCGGCTCGTCATCAGAACCGGGCAACCGCGTTCCGCCCTCGACCCGAACCCGCCTCAAGCACCGAGGTGCACGATGACCAAAACTGTGGACGCGGCCGCCTTGACATCTGCGGTTTCCCCGCGTCGAGCCGGCGTCCGGCGCCGCCGGCAGCCTGTCAGAAGCCATGGGCTGAGGTTCGCGTTCTACGGGCGGATGTCCACGGTGGAGTTCCAGGACCGGGCGACGTCGTTGGGGTGGCAGCGCGAGGTCGCCGAGGAGACAATCCGCGGCCGCGGCGTGATCGTGGCGGAGTACTTCGACGAAGGATGCTCACGTCGGCTTCCCTGGCGTCAACGGCCGGCCGCGGCCCACCTGATAGCGGACGCCGAGCACCCGAACCGCTCCTTCGATGCCGTCGTCATCGGAGAGTACGAGCGAGCGTTCTACGGAGAGCAGTTCAACGCCGTACTGACCACGCTCCGGGAGCAAGGCATCCAACTGTGGCTCCCCGAAGCGGATGGTCCAGTGAACCTCCACGACCCGGTGCACCAGGCACTGATACTGCTGCTCGGGTCCCAGTCGCGTCGCGAGGTGCTGCGCGCTCGGCACCGCGTGCTGGCTGCGATGCACATCCAGGCCCGTGTTCAAGGCAGGTTCCTCGGCGGCCGGCCACCCTACGGCTACCGCCTGGCCGATGCCGGTCCGCACCCGAACCGGGCCCATGCGAGGTGGGGCCGCCGCCTGCACCGCCTGGAACCCGATCTGGCCACCGCACCGTGGGTGCGGTGGATCTTCCAGCAACGAGCCACCGGACGCAGCGTGGCCGGGATCGCGCGGGAGTTGAACGACCGCGGCGTCCCGTGCCCCTCGATCGCCAACCGGGACCGTAACCGACACCGGACGAGGCACGAGTGGATCGTCCGGACCGTCGTCGGGATCCTCGAAAACCCGCGGTACACGGGGCGGCAGGTGTGGAACCAGCACGGCGCCAGAACAACCTGCCCGGCCCACCACGGTTCTCCAGCCCGACCGTCGGCGACACGAGGTTGGTCACAGTCCGAGAAGGTGGCGCATCCGGCGCTCGTGGACGAGGCGACGTTCCTGGAGGTCCAGGGCATGCGCGCAGCCCGACCCACCCAACACGGCCATACCAGGACGTACGTGCTGGCAGGACTCGTACAATGTCAGCTGTGCGGACGCCGGCTGGACTCGCATTGGGTTAACGGCCGCCCTGGCTACCGCTGCCGACACGGCCACACCAGCGCCCGCAACCGCCCACCAGAACTCGCCAAGAACGTCTACGCCCGCGAAGACCACCTACTCAACGATCTCCGCGCCCGATTCGCCGAGACCGTAGGCGACGACGGATCCGCGATCGCCGACTACCTGAGAACGAACGACCTAACGATCATGTGTGGCGGCCCGACACAAGTAGTCAAGGCATGCGGTCCACGCTGCACACTTGCCACGACAGACAAGACCGTCGGCGACCAGCTGCTGTTACTCTGACCTCGCCGCGACTCGCGACTCTATGGGGTAATTGAGTGTCCGAAGACGATCTTGCACGCTAACCACACGCCTCAACCTCTGAGAGTCTTCACAGCTGATACCCAACCTGAGCCGCTAGGGCCGTTATCGGGCGCAGAACGAAGGACCGCGGACAATCTCGCTGGATGCTTGGCGAAGCGATCGACACCAACGTCCAGACGTCCGCCACTCGATCGATGACCAGCGCGCGCGACGACCGGCGCCCGGGCCGAAACGTTTCGCGCTCTCACGAAATTTGACGCGTTATCCCGAATCGGATGCTTCCGAACCTACACGCGCCGGCCTCGGCCATCGCCGCGGAGAGCAGTGGCCACGGATCGGCGCTACAGCGTCCGGAGGAACGCTCGCAGTTCGAGCATGTCAGTCTTATCGTAGTCCTTAGGGTGCACCACGACGACGAGTTCTTTGCACACGTCCTGCTGCCTCGAACTGGCGACGAACGACAGGATCGTCATCTTGAGCAAGCTGTCCCGATCCAGGCTGCTGATCCGTGCGAGCTCCGATCCGATGACCGGGACTACCAGCGTCTTCCGCTGGCCGAACTGCCGCGCGGCGTCCCAGACCCGGCTCAGGGCCTCCCACAGGTCATCGACGCCGGCCTTGGCGATCAGGTTGTTCTGCATGTACGTGTAAGCGACGCAGAAATACCGCCGAGCAGGCCGCCCGAGCGTCGCCACGGTCCCGATCGGATAACGGCTGAGTTTCCCCTCTTTGTCCGAGAGCCGCTCCTCACCGATCTTCTTCGTATTGACCAGCGCACTCACTATTTCGCGGTCGAGACGGCCCTGGTCCCCGTCGTACACTCGGTGCAGGAACTGCCCCTGAACACTGTCGGGACTGATGATCTTGCCGTCCGTCGTGTCGGTGTCGAAGGTGTCGCTGAAGCCGATGACCAGATGCCCGGGTTGCTCGAAGAGGTCACCGACCTTCACCACAACGCTGATTTCCGGACGGTCGAAGTCCCGACGCAGGTAGCGGCGCGGCCACGCCCGGCAGGTCGCAGCTGTCACGATCAGGGCGGCGATCACCACGATGACGACTGCTTGGTTGATGTCATTCTTCGGCCAGAGAGCTGCATAAAGCTGGACCAAGCCGCCCAGCAGACCGAAGGTGACCAACGCTGTTCCGGCGAACAACCCCAAGCCTCGCCGGGTCGACAGCATCAAGGCAAGCCCTCTGAGTATCACGGACCGATCTTCTCATGGTCGGAGGTCAAGCCGGGCGTACTCCACTCGGCGCAGCGGACGTACTCCGTTGCCCGGCAGCCTCACCGGCCAGCAGTGCGCACCATGGTTTCCGCGCCGACCATCTGTCAGAATCCTGCCAGCGCGGGCGTAACCATGACAGAGCAGGCCGCCGAGCGCGCTCGCCGGGAGAGGGGAGGCGATCATGCGAGCGTTCATCTCGTACGTCGACGACAACAAAGAGAGCACGGAATTCGCCCGCTGGCTGGTCGATGCGCTCGCCAAGCCCGGATCGCCGGTGACCTCGTGGTTCGCCCCCCATGACCTGGTGCCGGTCAACACCTTCGAGAAACGTCTGCCCCGAGCCGTCAGCATCTGCCATCTCCTGCTTTTCGTGCGTGCGGAGCACACGCCGGAAAGCAATGCCTGCATGGATGAGCTGCACTACGCTCGTGAATACGGGAAGCCGATCATCACGCTGCGCCTCGGCAATGGTTTCAAGTATCACCCACTGGTCGATCGCCTCCCCTCGGTCGACTTCACGGGAAACCGCGAGCAGGGCCTTCGAGATCTTTTTCGGCGCATCGAAAGCCTGCGCCGACCCGAGGGTCAGATAGCACAGCTCCAAGAGCACTTGCGCGTGAAGCGCGACAGTTTTCGCAGGCTGCCCCCTTCCGAACTGGCCATTGCCAAAGAAGAGGCGGCGGCATTGGAGGCCCGGCTGAGGGAGTTGTACGCCGAAGCCCAGGTGGCCGCGGAAGCACCGGTCCCGGCACCCACGGCCCTCGTTCTTCCACGAGGCGGAGCCGCCATCGCCGACCAGGAAGGAGCCGCGGCCGTCCTCGAGGAGGTGCGCGCTGACCGGGTCCCGATCGTCCTCGTCGTCGGACCGGAAGGCATCGGGAAGACACGCTTGGTGAAGGGTGTCCTCGAGCAGGTGTCGCATGCGCACCGGGTACGCCTCGAGTACCGCCAGGCCTACGGCCCGCATTCCTTCACCGCGCATGACCTGGCCAAGCTGCTCGAAAAGGCGATCGAACCTCCCCGGGCACCCGCGAAGGTCCAGCTGGAGCGGACCGACATCTCCACTTCCCGCAAGCTGGAACTCCTTCTCGAGCTGATCCAGGACAAGCAGCTGATCGTCGTCCTGGACTCGTACGAAGTCCTTCTCGACGCCACCACCGGAAAACTGATGGACGCGGAACTCGACGAAGCTTTGGAGGCCATCTCCCGGCAACGCCGCATGGCGGTGAAGATCCTGATCGCGACGCGGGAGCAACCGTTCGCGCGCCCCCGGCGGTGGCTGACCCGGACGTTCGTGCGGAGGTTCGACAAAGGGCTGCCTCCGGAGGAATTCAAGAAACTCCTGGCCAGTTTCGACCCCCACGACGCGTTCGGGCTGCTGGACCCGCCCGATGACGAGGTCGATGCACTCTATGAGCGAACAGGCGGGCGACCGCGAGCCGCGGAGGTGGTCCACGGAATCCTGGAGGGCTCACCTGAGAGCGAACACAGCTCCTTGACCACTCTCACGGACATCGTGGCCGCGTTGGCCAACGTCGCCCCCGATGATGCGCTCGACTTTCTCACCGGGCACCTGATCGGCGGCCTCACCCCCGAGGCGCGGCGGGTCCTTCAGGCGGTGTCGGCGTTCGGCACCCCGGTCGACGCCGAAGCCGTGGCGTTCATGTTGCCGAGCGAGAAAGCGAAGCAGGTCGAACAGAGCCTCAAACGCCTCCAGGCCCGCCACCTGGTGCGGCGAACTGCGAACAACCTGTACTACGTGCAACCGCCGGACGACGACAGAGCGCTGGAGTCGGTGCAGCCGGTCGCCGACGACGAGTGGGACCGCCGCAGCATCGTCCTGCGGGCGGCGTCCTACTTCGCGCTGCAGCGGCGGCACGAGGACGAGGTGCGGGAGCTCGGCGATCTCACGGCCGAGTTCAACGAGATCGATCTCCTCATCCAAGCCGGAGAGTTCGACGCTGCGTTCCGCGCGGTCGAGAACGTGGACGATCACCTCGACAACTGGGGCTGCCGCTGGGTCCTTCGCCGCCAGCGCGAGCAGCTCAGCGGGGTGTTGCACGATGACCTGTCCGAGATCGTCAATCTGCAGGCCCTCAGTGAAATCGCCCTCCGGGGCGACGATCTCCCCGCGGCCGAAGCGTTCTGCCGCCAGGCCATCTCCTACCTGGACGTGGACGGCGAGCCCGCCGTCCGGGCGAAGCTGTACGTGTCTCTCGGCGCGGTGCTGCAGCGCCGGGACGAGATGGCCAAAGCCGAATTCTTTTACCGGAAGGCCCTGGGACTCGCTCGCAAATACCGCCAATGGGAAGCCGAGGCGGTCCCGCTGGCCGGTCTCGCCGAATGCCACCGTCACCGGGGCCGGCTGAACGAGGCAGTCGACTGCCTCGAGCAAGCAGCCGACCGGGCTCGCGCCCGGCTGGAGCAGGGATCGACGCGAGACGCCCGCCGCCAGCTTGCCGACGTCGTCCTGAAATTGGGGACCCGGTACGCGGAACTCGGTGACTTCGACCGGGCGAAGACGGCGCTGGACGAAGCCGGCGCACATGCGAGGGACATCGACAGCTGGGCGACGCGGTGCTGGCACCAGGTTGCACTGGCCAACCTCGAACTCTGGCAAGGCCGGCTCCGGCAAGCGAGAACACACGCGCAAAACGGGCTCGAGCAGGCCTTGCTGCTGGGACAGCTTCCCTTGCAGCGGGAGATGTACACCATCCTGGCCATCTGCTCCCTGGCGGACGACGAAATGCCGGATGCGGTGGATCACGTTTACCAGGCGACCAGGGACAGGCTGCCGGGACGTGCACTGATCACGCTCGCCCTCGACGGTGTGCTGGAGTACCGCCGGGGCTCCCCGTGGACGGCTCAGCGCCGCTTCCGGCAGTTGCGGCTCGAGGCTGCGGTGCGCAGCCGGAAGGACAACCGCGATTTCGGCGCTTTCGACATGGAGGGCCTGGCCCGGTGTGGTGAGCACCTCCTGCGCGACGAGCCGCCGTTGGATGCGGCCATCACACTCTTCCGCCAGGCCCGGCAGGTGACATGTGCCCCGGGCATCACGCAACTGATCGTCCAACTGCTGACGCTGTTCAACGACGCAAGGCTGCAGCCCGCGATCATGGCGGCCAGCGGCCGCTGACCCCGGGCGCTACGAGCCGTCGTCCAGCCAGCCGTAGGCGTTGGCCTTGATGAGCGCCTCGGTGCGGTTCGTGACGCCCAGCCGGTCGTAAATCCGGTTCAGCAGCCGATACATCGCCCGCTCGGAATATCCAGCCGCCGCCGCCAACCGCGCGACGGTCGCCCCCGACGCGAGCTGGCGCAGCCAGAGCACCTCCGCGTCCTCGAGAATCCGCAGCGGCGCAGGGCTCTCCGCGGTCCGCGACGAAGAGATCAGGGCTTGGACGACCGGTCTCGGCAGGACCACGTCCCCGGCCAGCATCGCGTCGAGCGCCCGCCGCAGCACGTCCGCCGTCGCGTTTCGCGCGACGACCGATCCGGCACCCAGCCGGAGTGCCCTGATCGACGACGGTCCGGTGCGCTCTTCCAGCACCGCTATCACCAGGGTTCCCCGGCCCAATTGCTCGAGCAGCTCCCAGTCCGTCGGTACCGCGAGCGTCAGGATGACGACCCGCTGACCACCTTCGACTGCCCACGCCCGGATGTCGGCCGGCACTTCGACAACGATCTCATCCGACGTTAGCGCTTCGACCACGCCACGCTGGAAGAGGGGCAACGGGTCGAGGACGGCGACATGGGCCCTGCCCTCCAACGGCCCACCTCCGGAGCACTCCCACCAATGGTTCTCGCGTCGTGGTGGTCGGGCGACGCGGCGGCGATGTGCCCACCCCTGACAGTTATCACATCGTCCCGACGGCGATGCGTAGCCACTCCGTCAGCGGAAGCCCGTCTGACACGAGGGTCGGCAACCTGTCATGGACCTGCCAGGGGCAGGTCTCCTACCGTCAAGAAGGGCATTCTCACCGTTCCGTGAGGTGGAGGGAGGACTGGTGGTCTACGACGACGACCGCGACAACCCTTTGACCGAACGCGTGCGCGCCAGTGATCGTCGCTGGCCATGGTCGAAGGAGACGGCTCAAGCCAGCGGAACACCACAGGCCTCTTCGAACCGGGTCTACCGGTGCACTGGTGTGACCGAGGACGGAACGCGGTGCAAACGCACGAAACGCGGCGAGCCAGGCTTCGTGTGCCACGATCACCTGAAACAGACGGGAAAAAGGCGGCACCGAGCACGCCGGTAAGGCACAATCGAGCGTCGGCGCTCCCGCTCAGCCTACAATGCTCGCCGCGTCCGGAACCGTGCATCCGTGTACCGCAGGGCGTCCCGCATAAGGTCGTCACTTGTCAACAGGTCGTGGACGCTGCCACGCGGACGATGGGTAGACCTCCGAGGCGAAGGCGTTCCAGCATGTTTAGCTGCCGGTGATGCAGGATCGTCAGTGAGTGATCTGAACGGCTGTAGGTCTCGCCCGAACACCTCGCGCCATCACCGGATCTTGGTCACGCTGACCAGCGGGCCATGGAACGGGCCCCGACCAGCTGCCCCTGAGCGACTTCTTCCGCCTAACGCGCCGAAGTCAGCGCTAGAGCATGTTTCAATGTCGTAGCCACTCGTTGATCGCTGCGATGTGCACGGTTGCCTCGTAGCGGACCGCGAGTTTGTCGAACCGTGTGGCGACGCCGCGGTTGCGTTTGAGCCGGTTGATGCCGCACTCGACCGCGTGCCGTTGCTTGTAGATTTCCGGGTCGAACGCCGGTGGCCGACCACCCGCCCGGCCGCGGTTGCGGCGATGCCGGGCCTGATCAGCGGGCTGAGGAGTCGTGCACGCAATCCCACGCCGCCGCAGATAGGCCCGGTTGGCGCGGGAACTGTAAGCCTTGTCCGCCAAGACACGATCCGGCCTGCTCCGGGCTCGCCCACCACCCATCCGGGCGACCGGACCCTGGCCAGCACCGCCTCAAACTGCGGCGAATCACCCCGCTGCCCGGCGGTCACCAGCAACGACAATGGTTTCTGGCCTTGCTCGGTGGCCAGATGCAGTTTGGTCGTGAAGCCGCCCCGCGACCGGCCCAGCGCGTGGTCGGCCGGTTCGGGCTCACCGACACCACCGGGTGGTTCTTTCTGCAAGTCGCCCTCGAGGCGGGCGCCTGCGGCGTGCTGGTGCGCCCGGTTGATCGTGGAATCCACGCTCACCTCCCAGGTGATCAGCCCGGCAGCATCCGCCCGGGTCTGCAACCCGGCCAGGATCAGCGCCCACACCCCGGCACGCTGCCAGCGCCGGATAACCCATAGACGGTTTGCCAGCAGCCGTAGGCGGGCGGGACATCACGCCACGGCGAGCCCACGCGGACCCGCCAGCGGATACCGTCCAGAAGCTGGCGCTTTGTCCATGTCGGTGGGCGGCCGGGTTTCTTGCCGACAGGCAGCAGCGGTTCCAGCATGCCCACTGCGCGTCGGTCAGGTCGGCTCGCCCCGTCGCCGCTAGGCTGGGCACGAGGTCTCCGGTGTTCTTGATCAGCTTGGTCGTTGATCGGTCTACCGGAGACCTCGTCTATTTGATCCAGGACACGCCGCACTGACAACGCCGGCCAGAACCTCCGCAGGTCAGCACATCAAAACAGGCTCTAGGCGAAGCGCTCATCGGTGCGGACCTCGCAACCGGACGGACGGGGTACTCGACCTGACGAGGATCGCGGCCGGGAGACGATGACCAGCTGGCTGCATACCGTGCACAGGGGCTGGATCTTCTGCACGCTGGACACCCTGACCGAGACAGCCGAGGAACACCTCCCCTGGATGCGCCGTGTCCACAGCGAGCCGAGGCAAGTCCCCCCACTGCGGCAGTGAGCTGAGCCGGTCTCAGGGTCGCGCGCAGCACCGGCCGATCGAGCGACCGGCAGCTGAGCAGGTAAGCCGCTTGGACGCCGACGAACACGTTGATCGCCGTCGTCCGCCCCTCCGCGAGCGAAGCCCCGAACCCCAGTTGCAGGCGATACGCACCGAAAGCCGCCACCACCAGCAGAAGTGACACGAGCACCACCCGCCGCAGCAGGGACGCGGTGAACAACGGCCGCTCGGGCGGCCGCGGCGGGCGTCCCATGATCCCGTGCTCGGTCGGCTCGAACGCCATCGTCAAGCCCAGGAACACCGCCGTCGTCATGTTGATCCACAGGATCTGCACCGGGACGATCGGCAGCGTCGCACCGAGCAGGATCGCCACCAGGACCACCATGCCCTCGCCGATGTTGGCCGGCAGCGTCCACGCGATGAACTTCCGCAGGTTGTCGAACACGCCGCGGCCCACCGCACGGCCGCCTCGATCGAGGCGAAGTCGTCGTCGGTCAGCACCATGTCCGCGGCCTGACGGGCCGCGTCCGTGCCGCCTTTGCCCATCGCGACGCCGATGTCCGCGCGGCGCAACGCCGGGGCGTCGTTCACCCCGTCGCCGGTCATCGCGACCACGTGCCCCCGCCGCTGCAACGCCCGGACCAGGTCGAGCTTCTGCCCCGGCGACACCCGCGCGAACACCTGCGTGCCCGCCACCGTCTCCTCGAACTCCGCGCCCGGCAACGCGGCCAACTCGGCGCCGGTCAGGACCCGGCCGGAAGTCACTCATGCCGACGAGCGGACGGAACCCTCCGCGGACACCGCCGGTTGTCAACGAGGCTGTCCACCCTTGAGGATTCCGGTTTTCCGGGGTGGGAAACGCGTGCCGGCCTGGTGGTCGACGAGGCGGCGAGACGGAAAGCTCGGGTCCTGTCCCCGTCACCACCGCCGAAGGAACCCCGGATGCGCAGCTCTCGTTTCGTCGCCGCTTCCCTGGCCGGGATCGTGCTCGCCGTCTCAGCTCCCGCGGCGTCCGCGGCCGAGGGCCTAACGCTCACACTTCCCGCGCCGACTGGCCGTTACTCCGTCGGCGAATCGAGCTTCCGCCTCGTCGACGCCACTCGGCCCGATCCATGGGTACCAGCACAGCCCTACCGCGAGCTGATGATCAGCGTCTTCCACCCGGCGGTCCACGGCCCAGCTTCCCCGGTCACCCACCAGTTCCCGGCACCGGTGGCCGCGGTGGCCGGGGGCAACCTCGGCTTGCCGGCCGGCCTTGTCGACTGGGCCTCGACCAAGACCTACTCCGTGCGCGACGCCGCGATGGCGCCCGGGCGGTTCCCGGTCGTGCTGTACTCCCCCGGAGCGGGAGACCCGCGAGACTGGAACATTTCGCTGGTCGAGGATCTCGCATCGCACGGATTCGTGGTGGTCACCGTCGACCACACCGGCGACGGGCCGGCGGTCCAGTTCCCGGACGGTCATGTGACCGGCAACGGCCCGCTGCTGGCCGCTTGGGACCAGGCGTACCGCACCGGCACCACACCGGCGTTCTTCAGGAAGCTGATGAACGCGCGCACGGCCGACACCGGCCTGGTGCTCGACCGGTTGCCGAGCCTGCCCGGCAGGCTGAGCGAGGGCATGGACCTACACCGGATCGGAATGTTCGGGCAGTCCGCAGGCGGCTTCACGGCCGCGAACATGATGTACACCGATCCCCGGATCAAGGCCGCCGTCGACATGGACGGCACGCTGGAGTACTCGGTGGAGCCGGACGGCACGAACCTGAGCGAGGTCGCCCAACACGGCCTGCACCGCCCGTTCCTGCTGCTGGGCAGCAGTTCGGCAGCAAGCGGAAGCGATATCCACCGAGAGCCGTCGTGGGCGGCGTTCTGGCAGCACCAGCACGGCTGGAAGGCAGACGTCACCCTGGACGACTCCGGGCACGCGTCCTTCACCGACGCCGAGGCCTTGCTCCCCCAGCTGGCGGGCCGGGTACCGGCCGAGCTACTGGCAGCGGCAGTCGGAACGGTCGACGGACACCGCGCCGTGGCAGCGACACGAGCACTGGTGACGTCGTTCTTCACCTGGTTCCTGAAAGGCCACGACGACCACCTGCTCGACGGCGGCGCGCCGGGCTACCCAATCACCTTCGTACACTGAACCTCTCTGCTTGCAGCAGCGACGCCGCGGGACGCACGCTCATGCCGAAGATCGGACGCCTTCCGCTATGGCCAGGCCATGGCTGATGCAGACACGAAGCATTGGACACATCGGCCGATACCCAAAGTAAGTATCTAATCGCTCTGAATGCCACTCACTCCGAATCAAAATCGACCATTTCATTAACTTTTCTAACAACCTCCAAGCTGAGACCGAAGTACCATCGTCGACCAACTTCTCCAACATTACTATACGAAGTGTAGATGATAGCCTGCGCCAACAAAGATAACAAGTACTGGAGCTGAAATATACGCTTGAGTTCATTATCTAGCTCTCTCGTTACCGCGGCACGAACTCTATGCACCGATTGAGCGATAGCTGATCCATCGAGGTCAGCATGAGACAAATCGCTGTCAATCAACACCCTGACCAGGGCAGGCATATCGCCGCTCGAGCTCGCCTTCGCGCGGACCGTTGGAAGGATCAAAGAGAGGAGCAGTGTTGCCACGTCGCGCGACAACGGCGCAGAGGAACTGTACCCTGAAAGATCAATTAGTCGGATTTGACTGAAATCTGGACGGCCGTCAATCAGAGGAACAACTATATTGTCGACGTGCAAGTCCCCGTGAGAGTATCCGAGGACATATTCGACATCGATCTCGCTAAGAGCAGAACCATCGTTGAGCAAATGGATCGGATTTGGCAACCCGCCAGACTTTCCGATTCGCACTCCAAACCAGTCCACGTCATCCGCCATAAGCCCTGCCCGATCAGCCCAACGATATGCCGAGCGCCCTCGATTCAAAGCCCCTCGCAGCTCGAGACGGAGAAATTCGCTTGCAGATGTTCTCCCGTGCTTCCATCCTGTAGGTTCATTCCAGCTGTATAGGATCGAGCGTATCGCCTCAGCGGCACCCAGTTGCTGATACGCGGGCGTCATTTCTCCAATCGTTTGACTATTCGAGACCATTTCAGACGAGTCAAGGAACATCAACACTCGACCATCCTCGAGCGTTTGAGACTGAAATAGCTGCCGAATTAGATGCCGACTAGCAAACGTTGGGGACGACAGCCAGGCCCGCTCGTAATTACGCGCTTCGCCCGCCGGGCTCCCCTTGGAACACACCTTCAATATCACTTCCACCGAACCGCCGAATTCAACAGTAGGCGTGATTCTAAGTCGCGCAAGAAGGGCACCACTTCCACCTCGACGTCGCCAGGGTTCGTCGGGAACCTCGAGACTATGCGCGTGATCGTGCGCCCATGCCTCAAGCGCTCGGACGACCACTGGGTCGCCCAGATACCGACCGACGTCAGAGACGCCTTGTTCGTCGCCGTTGCTCATCAGCTCGAATACTACCCGGCTCATCGGCAGTATGGCTGCCGACGAGACGAACAGCTAGGATGTCCGGGTGTCGGAGCCCCCACCCTTGTTCACGAAGGCTGACATCACGCCTGCGCAGCTGACTGCACTAAAGGCGATGTCCATCTCACATCAGCGGGTCAGGATACTTTCCGGACTCCGACTTGCCGTGTCTTCGATTATTGCCGTAAGCGGCGCAGTGGTGACAGTGACCGCCCTCCAGGTGACCTGGGTGACCATTGTAGGAGCACTATGGGCCGCCATTTACTCGATCGGACTGGCTTCATGGGTGGACGGTGAACTACTTCGTGCTGCCAAGCTTCAGGAGAAGTTCGAAGTAGAACTGTTCCAGCTCCCGTGGAACACCGTGGTCGCTGGCCGTCCAGTGCGCATGGAGGACGCCAGTCGGTTGAGCAATGGATTCAAGGGCCGACGAATCGCCGAAGACTGGGACGAGATGCCAAAACTGCCCAGACCGTTCGACGTCCTCGCTCGCCAAATACAGAATCTGGGATGGGGATCCAGGATTCGCCGAAGATATGCCAATGTTGTGCTTTTCCTTGTCTCGGCATGGACAGCTTTGGGCGTCGTGATCGGTGCGAGCCTAAGCTTGACCGTTACGGAAATTGTCGTACGCTGGTTCATCCCTTCCTTGGGCGGCTTGCTGCTCGGACTCGATACCTTTCGGCAACAGCGAGCAGTAGCCAGCGAACGCGAGCGTGTATGTGTTCACACCGAAGACGAGGTTATAAACGCAGCAGCCAAGCCCGACAAAGTAGCAGATCACGATAGACTACTCATACTGGCTCGCCAAGTGCAAGATACGCTGTTCAGCACTCGATGTCGAGCACCGAGAGCTCCGAGTCGGATATTCTATCTTCCGTACTATTCCAGTGATTCAATCGACTTCAAAGCGCCAGTCCAACGGATTGCGGAGGCCCTTCCATCGGCGCCAACTGATTGATTCACACCTGCGAGATCTGCCGCCGCGCCTTAATTTTGCACGGAGCGATACGCTAACTGTACGCACGCAAATACCCGGCAGCCCTTATCTACTAGCACGACAGGCAGGCAGATGCGCAATGTCCGCTCATGGCTCCCCTTTATGTCAAGGGGAGCCTTGGCGAGGGCAGGCTGGCGGTTGGCAGGTTCGGGTTGTGACTTGTCCGAAGGGCCGGTGTCCAGGGTCAGGCCGGTCACGCCGGATTGCAGAGTCGTCCCCGACTGCCCTCCCGGACCTGCCACCTCGCGCCGTTTCTGATCGGCGAGCATGCGGGCATAGACAACGTTCGATAAGCGCCGCTTGAGCGAACGCATCGCCTCCATCGACGTCTTGCCCGCAGCCTTCCTGCCGTCGAAATAGGCCCGCCCGGCGGCCGGATTGCGAAGTTGGACAACGCCCATGATGTGCAGTGTCCGGTTGATTCTGCGATTGCCGGCCCGGGACAGGCGATGCCGTTGCTGTTCCCCGGATGACGCGTCCAACGGCGCGGTGCCGTTCCTGAGAGCGAACCGGTCACGGTTGCCGAACCGGTAAGTATCACCGACGTCGGCTAGTAGCCGAGCGGCGCCGGCCGCGCCGATGCCGTGCAAGTCCAGCAGCGTGGAGCCGCGGGCTAGTACTGCACCGGCAGTTAGGTGAGTGGGTAGCCGCGTCGTTTGTAGTGGCTGAGCCATGCTTGGTGTTTCGTCGACGGCGCCAGCGGGACCAGACCCAGATGTGGTCGGCGGCGCCGGCGACACGCAACACCAGCTTGGCGAGCAGACGTCGGATCTCCGGTAGCGTGAATCCGATCATGCCCGCCTCGGCGGCGCCAGTTCCCCTTTTGTGACAAGAGATCGCGAGACGGCTCCCCGGGGTTGTACCGCTCCAACGAGAGTGCGGTAGCGGCTGGCCCGGCGGGCGGCGGTAGAGACCGACACTTGGAACCGCTCCCCGGCCCGTCGTAGCGGCCAGCCGTCCTCGACGACACAGCGGGCCAGGCGCAGTCTGGCAGTAGGGATCAGGGGTGCGTTAGCGTGGCACGAGAGCCTCCGTTGGTCGGTGTAGACGTCGCAATCCACATCGAATCCGGAGGCCCTCCCCCACACGAAGGTCCTCCGGTCACGTGTCACCAGCCCCGCTGACGCGCCACCGTTCGAAAGGTGTCAGAAGGGTGCCGCGGAGCCCGATCGGGGCCGCGCGGCACCCCTCTGCGGTTCCGGGCCGGAATTCCACCGTGGACGGTTCCGGACGCTGCCCCGTCGTTCGCTCCTCAGGTCGGCGGCAGGGTCATCGCGGCCAGTCCACGGCGGTCGATTTTCCCATTGGGGTTGAGCGGCAGAACTTCGACGTGGTGGTAGCGGCGGGGGATCATGTACGCGGGCAATCGCCGGTGCAGCCACTCCGACAGTTCGCCGGTGGTCGACGGAGCGCCCGTGTAGACCGCGCGTAGCTCGGTGTCGTTCGGCAGGACGACGGCGTCGCTGATCTTGGGATGTCCGCGCAACGTCGCTTCCACCTCGCCGAGCTCGACGCGGTAACCGTGCACCTGTACCTGTGCGTCCAGCCTGCCGAGGTGCACGAGGCCCCCGTCGTCGGTGAGGCGGACCCGGTCACCGGTGCGATACCAGAAATCGGGGGTCACCGACACGTCGTCCACCACGTCGGCCGGGCGGTCGTCGAGGGGGTCGAACCGGACGAAGCGGCCGATGTTGTCCGTGGGGTCGAGGTAGCCGCCGAAGCGTTGTCCACCTCGGACGCACAACTCGCCTTCGGCCGCCCGCGAGCCGTCGCCGCCGAGCACGACGTGCTCCAGGTGGGGGTAGCAGACGCCGATCGGCACGGTGCCGTTGGCGGTTCCCGGCCACCTCGCACGGTTGGGGGGCAGCTGGTAGCCGGTGCAGGTGACGGTCAGCTCGGTCGGACCGTAGAGGTTCTCGATCCGGCTCGCCGGCGCGGCGACCGACCAGGCGGACGCCTGATCGGTGGTGAGCTGTTCGCCCGCGAACAGGCTGCAGCGCAGTCCCGGCATGCCACCGGGCGTCAAGCGCCGCATCCGGCGCGCCAGCGAGACGACCGACGGCACGGAGAACCAGTGCGTGATGCCCCGCCTGGTGACGAACCCGACCGGGTCGCGGACGTCCTCGGGTGTCGGCACCACGAGGGTGGCACCGGAGCCCCAGGACACGAACATGTCGAACACCGACGGGTCGAACGTCAGGTCGAAGGTCTGGGTGAGGCGGTCGCCGGGACCCGCGCGGTACCGGCGGATGTTGCACTCCAGGTAGGACGCGACGTTGCCGTGCGTGATCGGCACACCCTTCGGGGTGCCGGTCGATCCCGAAGTGAAGAGGATGTAGGCCGTGTCCGCCTCGACCGTGCCGGGGCTCGGAGGCAGGACAGGCGACAGCGCGCCGTCGTCGAGCACGGTCCGAGCGCCGGCACGCGCGGTGACGGCGGCGTTGCGCGCCTCGGGGAACGCGGGGTTGAGCGGAACGACGACCGCGCCGGCCAGGAGCGTGGCGAGGTAACCGGCGTAGGTCATGGGACTGCGTCGGGCGAGGAGGGCGACCCGATCGCCCGGCTTGAGGCCCGCTCGGGCGAGCGCCTTGGCGAGGCCGTCTGCGGCCGAGCGCAGTTCCCGGTACGTCAGCACCGCATCGGCCGCTTCCAGGGCGACGCGGTCGGGGTGCGCCTCGGCGGAGCGGGTGAACCATTCGTGGAGCGGCGTCACCGCCATGCCTGTCCCCCGGCCGCTAGACATGCTGGACGTCCCGGTCCATCAAGACGAGGGCACCACCGGCCGCGTGCAGCCGGTCGTTGCTGTAGTTCAGCGTAGCGGACCTCAGGTCACGCAGCGCTCGCTCGAGCCGCAGCGCGGAGTCCCGCAGGTAGCCGTGCCGCAACCCCACCAGCTCCACCAGCTCGTCCACCGCGGCCAAGCACTGCTCCGAGCTCGTGATCTTCACCGCGTTGAGCAGCAACTGCGATGGCGACTCGACGACGTCGTCCGGGCGAGCGAGCCAGACCTGGCTCGCGTGCTGGATCAGGGCGTGCACGGTGTCCAGCCGCTGCCGCACGCGGGACAGCCTGCGCAGCAGCAGGTCCGAACTAAGGTTCCGGCGGCCCCGCTCGGCGCGCAGGAGCCGGACAGTGCGGGCCAGCGCGCCGTCGGCCGTCCCCAGCCAGCACGACGCCCAGCCCAGGTGCGCCAGTGGTCCGAAGGTGCGCAACGCGATCTCGCGGAACTGCCCGTGCGCTCCGACCACCTGGCGGTCCGGGAGCTCGCCGACGATCTTCATCGGAACGCTGTGCGTCGCCCGCATCCCCATCGGCTGCCACGGCCCGGTCACCACGGCCTCGACCTGGGACCGGTCCGCGTAAACGAGGGACACCGCCGCGGGGGAAGCGGAATCCGGTGCGCGCATGGTGATGAGGAACCCGTCCGCGTACGCGCCACCGGTCACCACCGGCGCGAAGCGCTCCACGCGCAGCACCGACCGATCGCGCACGAGTTCCGAGTCCGAGGACAGGAGGTGCCCGCCGCTGCCGGCCTCGGTGGTCACCGAGGCGAGGTAGACCGCCCCACTCGACACCCGGGGCAGCACGTCGGCCCGCAGTTGCTCGCTCCCGTGATCGACGACGGCGGCGACCTGCTGGCAGTGCATCGCGAAGATCATGCCGACCGACATGCATTCCCTCGACAGCGCACCAGCAACCGCGAGCAGGTCCGGCACCGATTTGCCCATGCCGCCGTACTCGCGCGGCACCGTGAGGCCGAGGAGCCGGGTGCGGCGCAACGCGTCGAGTGCCGCCACCGGGAAGGCCGCGTCCCGGTCGGTGGCCTCCGCGTGTTCCCGGGCCGTCGCGGCGACCTCCGCGACCAGATCCGTCACTTCTTCAGTTCTCGTGAGCACGCCTGCTCCTTTCACGTATTCGCCGCAGCCGCTGTTCGCTCGAACAGACGGCACAACCGGGTGACGTGGCCGAGATTGGCCGGCGTCAGATCGTGCGCATCGAGCTCGACACCCAGCCGCTGTTCCAGCCGTTCGGCGATCTCGATCATGCTGAAGGAGTCGAACGTCGGCAGCGCGGCCAGCGAGTCGCCGACGGACTCGGAGTCGATCGCGAGGACCGCGGCGACGGTGTCGACGACTATCGCGTGCAGCTCGTGTGGTGCCACGGTGTCTCCTTGCTGTCCGGCCCCTCAGGACGCCAACTTGCGGAAGCTGTAGCCGATCCGGTCGAGCAGATCGCTGATGTGCGGCAACCGGAGCGGTTCCGCCGACGACAAGGCCTCCCACTGCTGGTCGGGTGTGTCGCCGTAGAGCATCGCGGTGGCGGCCTTGAACCGGAGTGCTCCGGGGGCGTCACCGAGCAGGTGACCGGCGAGCACCGCGATGCCGTACTCGTCGAGCAGGTACCGCTGGAGCGAGGCGGAGTCAGTGACGCCGCGTGAGAAGAGGCGTTCGCGCAACGGCTCGAAGTCCGGGTAGACGTAGAAGCCGGCGGTCGGCGGCCGGCAGGTCGCGCCGGCCTCGACAAGCAGGCCGTGCACCGCGCGCGCCACCGCGCCGTGCAGCCGCGCGCTGGACGCGAGGTGACAGCGCAGCTCCGCGGGCTCGGCGAAGGCGTACTCGGCGACCTGTTGCATCGGCGCCGCCAGGGTCGACCACATCTCACTCGCCGCAGCGAGGAACCGCGCACGGAGCCGGGAGTCGAACTCGCCGACGGGGAATCGCACGGCGCCGATCCGCCACCCTCCGAGTGCGAGGCTCTTGGACAGCCCGGTCGTGACCACGGTGCGCTCGGGCAGCAGCTCGGCAGGTCCGCACCACGGCGTGGTGGCCGGATCGTGCACGAGGTCGCGGTAGATCTCGTCGGAGACGACGAGGAGATCCTCGTCTTCCGCGATGGCGCACAGACTGCGGACGACGTCCGGGGAGGCGCAGGTCCCCGTCGGGTTGTCGGGCAGGGTCAGCACGAGGATCTTCGGGTCGTGACCGGCCGAGCGGGCCGTGCGCAACGCGTCCCGCAGCAGTGCGGGGTCCGGGACACCGCCGCACTCCGCCGGGATCGGCACCCCGATGACCTGTTTGCCGGCCAGCTTCGCTTGCGGGGCGTAGGTGTTCCAGCTGGGGATCGGGATGATCAGGTCCCCCGGCACGACCAGTTGGAGCGCCATCAGGACGGCTTTGCTCCCCGGCGCAACCGCAACCTGCTCTGCGCCGGTCGGCAGTCGCCTGCGGGTGAAGTAGCCCGCCACAGCGGACCTGGGCCCGGCGCGTCCCGCGACCGGCCCGTACGCGTTGCGGGCCGCACTCGACTTCAGGCTGGCGACCAGTTCCGGGGCGGGCGGCAGCCGGGACTCGCCGAAGCCGAGGTGCACGATCGACTCGCCGGCGGCGCGGCGCGTCTCCACCTCTTCGTTCAAAGCCAGGTTGGGTGACATCACGCCGCTGCTCATGCGATGCCCCTCCCCCGGGTGTAGCCGCCGATGGCCGCCCGGATGTCGTCCGGCGTGTCGGCGGTGAGCTCGAGGTCGGACAGCCACGCCGCGTCGCTGCGGTAGGAGGCGCGGAAGGGCCGGGCGACGAGGGACGGGTCGCGGGCCTGCAGCATGCGCAGCTGGAAGAACCGTCCCTCCGGCGTCGCCGTGACGCCGTCGACGATGACCTTCCCCGGCGTGGTCGACATGACCGGGCCGCGGACCGTGCGGGCGAGTCCGGGCAGCCGGCGCCAGGCGTCTTGGAAGATGTCCACCGCAGCGCCCAGCGGGACTTTGAAGTAGTCGTACGGCCCGGTGTCGCGTTCCACGAACAGGTAGTAGGGCACCGCGCCCGCCGCGTGTTGGACCGACCACAGGCGGCGCCACGTCTCGGCGTCGTCGTTGACGTGGGCGACCAGCGGTGCCTGGCAGTAGATCGACGCCCCCGTCGCCCGGATGCGCCTCATGGCCTCGCGCACGACCGGGGTTTCGAGCTCCCGCGGGTGGCTGAAGTGCGCCATCACGGCCAATTGCCGACCGGTGGCGACCACCCGCTCGAACAGCCGCAGGACGTCGTCCGCATCGGCATCGTGCACGTATCGGTGCGGCCAGTAGGCGAGGGACTTCGTGCCGATCCGGATGGTGCGCACGCTGTCGACGCCCAGCACGGGATTGAGGTGGTCGCGCAGCCGATCCGTGGACATCACCATCGGATCTCCGCCGGTGACCAGGACGTCGGTCACCTCCGGGTGACGGCGCAGGTAGCTGACGAGCCGCAGCGGTCCCGGGGCGGCAAAGCGGAGATCGGCGTCACCGACGAACTGGGCCCAGCGGAAGCAATACGTGCAGTACGCGTGGCAGCTCTGGCCCTGGCCGGGGAAGTACAGCACCGTCTCGCGATATTTGTGCTGCATTCCGGGAACCTGCTCACCGTCCAGGCTCGGCACGTTGAGTTCCTTCTGCCCGGACGGGTGCGGGTTGAGGTTGGCGCGGATTCTGCGCACCTCGGCCTTCATCGCCAATTTGGCACCGCCATCGCCCGCGAGTGCGGCCAGACGCCGCTCGTCGACTTCCGGCAGCATTCCGCGCTGCGGGAAGACGAGCCGGAACATCGGATCGTCCGGCACCCGGCGCCAGTCGACCAGCTCGTCGAGTACGTAGTCGTTCACCCGGAACGGAAGGACGTGCGATAGCAGCCGCACGTCCTCACGCAGGTGCGCCGGCAGACCGTAACGCTTCGCGATCTCGTCGAGCTGGCGCGGGCCCTGTGCGCGGAACCGGGAAGCCTCAGCCGAGTGGGCCATCGTCAAGGTCATACGAGTTTCCTCCAGAGCCGTTGAACGAGAACAACGTCGTGCCGACCGAACGGTTCGAAGCGGCGAATTGTCTCGTCCTCCACCGTACGGTGGATTCTGGCGGGAAAATCGGCGGCGGTTCAGATCCTGTTATCGAGCAATAGGTTGCTGCTATCGGAAGAACGACACCGTCCCACGGCCGCGCTCATAGACTCGATTCGTGATGCTGACCACCGAGCAGACAGTGCGAGCCGAGTTGCTCGACTGCGTCCAGTCGAACCTCGCCGTCCTCGCCGACCGTTTCCACGGACCGGACAGCCACCTCGCGCTCGGCGCGACACTCCGCTTCCGGCCTCACCCCGGCGCCGCTGGCCTCCCCACGGTGGAGCCCCCGCTCCTGGACCAGGTCCTCGAGGCCACCAGGCAGCTCGGGTTGGTACGGACCACTACGTGGCACGGCGGCACGCGCGAGCCGCTCCGCGAGCTGTCCGGCCGGCACGGCGTGCTCTACGTCGTGGCCGACTCCTTCGACATGCCCTGGCTCCCGTACTCCGGCCGCCGGCACATGGACCACAGTTTCCTCGTCGAAGCGGACGGCGACCGCGCCACGGTTGTCGACGCCTACTCCAACCACACCCAGTGGGGCAAGGCCGAGCCGGGCCGCTGGACAACCGACTGGTCCACGCTGCCCGCAGCGTCGTTCGTGCTGCTCACCGCCCCTGCCGCCGACGTTCCGATGCCGCTCCCACACGTCGGGACGATGGCCGCCACCGACTACGTCGACGCCTACCGCCGGCATCCCGACCGGCGGACCGCCTTCGAGCGGCTGGCGGTGGAGACCTGGCTGCTGACCCGCGCGCGGAAGCTTCACGTCGCCTACCGGGCCCACCGTGGCGAGCGGGTGACCGACGAGGTCGCGGCGCACCTCGGCCACTGGGACGAACTGGCGGGCCGGGCCTTCCTCGCCATGCGGCGGACGGGCTCCGGACGACCGGCGCCGGAGCAGCTGCTGACGGACGTCGAGACGGCCCTGAACGCCGATCCCGAAGTGTTCGGAGGCACCCGCGAACCGGTGAGCCCGCGATGACCGCGCTCCCCGCCGGCATCCTGCCCGCCGCCGTGGACGGCCGGCTGCTGTGGGCCCGGCTCGGCTTGGCCGACCTGCTCCGCACCGCCTACCACGATGGCGACCCCTCCTGCGGCGTCGACGCGATAGGCCTGCGCGAACTGCTCACCGCGGTGGACTCGGCAGCTCCGGTCGGCACGACGCTCGCGGTCTGCGTCCAGCTCGCGACCGCGCTACCCCTGCTGACGACCGGGGGGCGTGAAGCACGGAGCGTGCTCGCCGACGCCCTCGCCGGCGACACGGTCGTGGCGCTGGGCGCGACGGACGAGCGCGGTGGCTCGAACCTCACCGCGATGGGTACGGAACTGCACCTCGGCGACGACGCCGTGGTGGTCCACGGCACCAAGCGGTGGATCACCAACGCCACCCACTGCGACCACATCCTGGTGCTCGCCAGGCACCGGCCGGGGTCCCACTTCACGAACTTCACCTGGGTGCTCGTGCCGGCCGACGCCCCGGGGGTGCACGTCGAGCCGGCGGACACCGACCTGTTCGCCGGCTCCGGCACCGGGCACGTCCGGCTCGACCACGTGCAGCTCGGAAGGGAGAACCTGGTGGGCGGTCCGGGCCGGGGACTGCTGAACTTCGCCGCGCACATCGCGGTCGAGCGGCTGGCCGGAGCGCTGTGGGGGGTCGCGTTGTGCACCAGGGTCCTCGCCGGGACCCGGCGGGCGCTCACCAGTGCCGGCCGGGAATCACCGTGGCGGCACGACACCGTCCGCCAGCGGTTCGCCACCTGCCTGGTCCTCACCCGGCAACTGCGTGCGCTGACCGACGAACTGGCCAGCCGGGTGACCGACCAGTACGACACCACATCGGCCGCGATGCTCAAGGCCACCGCCGCGATGACCGTCGAAACGGTGACTCGCGAATGTGCGCATCTCCAAGGCGCCGACGGGTTCGCCCGCAGCGGCGCTCAGGCGCTCAGCGCACAGGCCGCGCTGTTCGGGATCGGCGGCGGGACGACCGAGGTGGTCCTGTCCATAGTGAGCGACGCCGCGGACGCGGTGATCGAGGAGCTGATGACGTGATGGTCGTTCCGACGACGCCTCCTGTGCTCCGCCACGCGGACGAGCGCACTTTTCGCCGAACCATGTCCCGGTTCGCGACCTGTGTATCGGTCACCACCGCGCTGGGCGGCGAGGGACCGGTGGGCTGCACCACGACCGCGGTGCTGTCGCTGTCGCTGCGGCCCCCGACCCTGCTCGTGTCGCTGCGCAGCACGGGGCACACGCTCGACGAACTCCTTTCGGCCGGCGTCTTCGCGGTGAACGTGCTGTCGCGCCGGCAGGCGGACCTCGTCGACCGGTTCGCCACCGGCGATCCCCGGCACAGGTTCGACGGGGTGCCGTCCGCACTGTGCGACGGGGCACCCGTTCTGCCCGGCGCGGCCGCCACCGTCGTGTGCCGGGTGCGGGAGGCGATGACGGTCCTCGACCACACGCTGCTCGTCGGCACCGCGTTGAGTACCCGGATTTGCCCGGCACCACCCCTGGTGCTGCTGGACGGACGGCCCCACACCGCCGCCGCAGCCCCGCCGACCACGACCACCGAAGGACGAAACCCATGACCACCGCCATCCAGCACCGGCCGGCCGAACGCATGGACGAGTTCCTGCTGGCCGCCGCCGGCACCACACCGGACCGGCCCGCTGTCATCGAATACACGGGCGATCGGAGCCCGCGAGCCGTCTCCTACCGCGAGCTCGCAGCCTTGGCCGAGCGCTACGCGGCCGACCTCGCCGAGCTGGGGCTCGACATCGGTGACCGGGTCGTGGTGGAGTCGGACACCTCGGCGTCCGCCATCGCGATGCTGATCGCCTGCGGGCGACGTGGCTTGCCGTTCGTCCCGATCAGTCCCGAAACACCGGCAACGCGCGTGCTGGCCATCGTCGCCGAATGCGCGCCGGCGCTGTGCCTGCGGGCGTCGGAGCAGGAGCGGGTGGCGGTCCCGTCGCGGATCGGCGTCGGGCGGTTCGGCCCGGAAGGCCTGGACGTCGAGCGCCGTCCTGCGCCGCGAACCCGGCAGCGGCAGCAACTCACCACCTGCGACACGGCGTACATCATCTTCACGTCCGGCACCACCGGACGCCCCAAAGGCGTGGTCATGAGCCATCGCGCGGTGGTCGCTTTCTACCTCGCCATGGCGGCGGAAGGCATCGTCGGCCCCACCGACCGGGTGGCGAGCACATCGCCTCTGCAGTTCGACTTCTCGCTGCTGGACATCGGCCTGGCGCTCGGCAGCGGCGCGGCCGTCGTACCGGTGCCGCGTGCCTTGCTGCGCTGGCCGAGGCGCTTCGTCCGCGTGCTCGGCGACACCGGTGCCACCCAGGTGAACGGCGTGCCGTCGATCTGGCGCCAGGCGTTGCGGCACACACCCGAGGCACTGCGCGCGCTCGATCACCTTCGCGGCATCCTCTTCTGCGGTGAAGAGTTCCCCCACCAGGAACTGCGCAGGCTCACCGAACTGCTACCCGGCGCGCGGTTCGTCAACTGCTACGGGAGCACCGAGTCGATGGCGTGTTCATTCGCTGACGTGCCGAAGCCGCTGCCGACCGACCCGGGGCCCCTGTCCATCGGCCGGGGCCACAAGGGCGCGGAACTGCTGATCGTGGACGAGTCGGGACAGCCGATCGGCGAAACCGGCGTCGTGGGTGCGCTGCACCTGCGCAGCCCTGCGTTGTTCACCGGGTACTGGGCCGACGAGGCAGCTACCGACGCCGCGCTCGTGCCGGACCCGCACGACCGCAGGGCGGGCCAGAAAGTGCTCCGCACCGGCGATCTCGCCTATCGGGACGCGACGGGCGACCTGCACTTCTGCGGGCGGACCGACGCACAGGTCCAGATCCGCGGCAACCGTGTCGAACTCGGAGAGGTGGAGCGCAAGCTGATGGACTTCGGCGGAGTCGAAACCGCGGCCGTGATCGGGCAGCAGCTCGACGGCGAAACCGGACTCGTCGCATTCGTGGTGCCGGCTACGGGCGTGGAGCTGGACGAGCGTGGACTGCGGTCCTTCTGCACGAGGACGCTGCCCGGCTACATGGTGCCGGAACGGGTTCAGGTGGTGAGCGACCTGCCGGTCACCACGAACGGCAAGGTGAGCCGGGAGGCTCTGATGGAGCGGACCGGCTGACGTACTACCTCGGCACGGGGATCCTTTCGGCGACCTGCTCCCGCACGACCTGCACCGCGGCCGACACCAGCGCGTCGAGTGCGGTGTTGGGACCGCGGTCGCGCCGCCACACCACTTGGGTGAACGACTTGAACGACGGTGTCCAGTCGATCTCGTGGAGCCTCCCGTCCGCCAGCTCCCGCCGGACAGCCGCAGCCGGCAGCAGCGCGATACCGACACCGTTGGCGACACTGCGTTTCGTGGCCTCGATCGAGTCGAGCTCGAACAGCCGGGGACGGTTCGCCGTCTCTTCGAGGCCGATCGTGCGTTCGAACCGCTCGTGGTATTGGGCGGCGTTGTCGGCGCGGACGAGGGTCGCCGCCCGGAGGTCCTCGTCGGTCACCGGTGTCCGCCGAGCGAGCGCGTGGTCGGCCCCGCCGACGAGCACCAGCGACTCCGGGCACAGCACCCGGCTGTCGAGATCCTCCCGGTCGTGGATGACGTCCACGACGAAGGCGCAGTCGAGCTTGCCGTCCCGCACGGCGCCGGCCGCGTCGCCGTCTGCGGGATTGCTCATCGAGATCTGCACTTCCGGGTACCGCAGGTACAAGTACTCGATCAGCGGCAGCAACCGGTGTGTCGTCAGGAAGTCGATCGTCCCGATGCGCACCCGGCCGTGCGGGCGCCCCTCCGAGTCGATCGCGGTTCGCGCCCGGGCGGTCAGGGCGACGATCTCCCTCGCGTAAGGGAGGAGTTCCGCGCCGGCGGGCGTCGGTCTGATCCCGCTGTGCCGGCGTTCGAGAAGCCGGACGCCCACGTCGTGTTCGAGTGCCTTGATGCGGCCCGTGACGCTGGGCTGGGAAAGCTGCAACCTCGCCGCGGCCCGCGTGAAGCTTCCCACGTCGACGACGGTGACGAATGCTTCGAGCTGAGGTGATTCCATGGATTGCCCGTCCCCTCTTCCGTTGCCGTCGCGGCCGGCGCGCTAGGCACCGACCGCGATCGCGACGACCGCGTAAAGCGATCGCGGTGTTGCGAAGGTTTCGGCCGTGAGCGCTTCGTCGGGGAGGGTGACCTCATAGCTGTCCTCCAGATCGAACAACAGCTCGACCGACCGCATGGAATCCAGTCCCAGGCCGTGCAACGAGGAGTCCGGCTCGAGCATCCCTTCCGAAGGCAGGTACCGGAGATGCCGGCGCAGGATCGATTCGAACTTGGCGTCGTACGACACGGCGGTCCTCCAACGGGTTGGCGAGTGAAGTGGTTGCGGTTTCCAGCCAAGTACGCCCCCACCGCCCGTTCAATCCGGTGTCCACAACGTGCCTGCCCGGGCATTGGCACGAAGTGGGCAGCGCATTGTTCGCCGGCGCCGGGAGCGGGCACGGTTGTTCCATGCCAACACGGATAAGTGAACTGTCGAGCTACCAACACATCGCGGTCACGGGTGGTCTCGGGTTCGTCGGCCGGCACCTCGTCCGGACGCTGGCCGCACTGGGCAACCGGGTGTCGATTGTGGACGCCGCGGCACCGGACGACACCACACTCCCCTGCCCGATCAGAACAGTCGACCTGCGGGACGCGCGACAGACCCTGCGCGCGCTCTCGGACGTGGACCTTGTCTTCCACCTCGCCGGCAACGCCAGTGGGACGACATCGGTGGACCGGCCGAGGTTCGACTTCGAGTCCAACGCCGTCACCACGTTCAACGTGGCCGAGGCCCTGCTGAACACCAAAGCCCGGCTGGTCTACCTGTCCACGGCGATGGTCTACGGAGAGCCGCAGACGGTTCCCGTCCGGGAGGACCACCAGCTGTCGCCGTTCCTGCCGTACGGAGCGTCCAAGCTGGCGGGCGAGGCGGCCGTTCGGGCGTTCGTGCGCACCCACGGCCTGTCGGCGGTGATCGCCAGGGCCTTCACCATCTACGGGCCGGGCGAGAACCCGCACCGCGCAGGCGGCGAAGTTTCCCAGTACCTGCGTTGGCACCTCAACGCGCTGCCGATCCGGGTGGTCGGCGATCTCGACCACAAGACCCGCGATTTCGTGCACGTCGCCGACCTGGTCCGTGGTCTGATCGTGGCCGCAGACCGGAGCGAGGCCGGTCGGGTGGTCAACATCGGCTCCGGTCGGGAGTTTTCGCTGCGCCGGCTGATCGACGCCATCGGCGAGGCGACCGGCCGCCGCCCCGAGATCGAAGTGGTCGCAAGCATCAGCGACGACAGCTACCGCATGGTGGCCGACACCGCGGAGCTGCGCGCGCTGGGGTACCAGCCCCAGGTGGAGCTGGTGGACGGCATTCGCGCTCTGGCGGCCGAACTCGGCCCGGACCCGGTCCTCCCGACCGTCGACACCATCTTCCGGCCCGAGCAGCGGTCGCGGCAGGAAGAGGAGGTCGCATGCTAGCGATCAACGGCGGCACTCCGGTCCTCGACGAGAACGCCATCGCACCCTGGCCTGAGGTGACCGACGCCGACCGCGAAGCGGTGCTACGCGCCCTTGACCGCTCGACGCCGTGGCGTTGGCCCATGACCGACGTTCAGGAGCTCGAGGCGGCTTGGGCCGAACACACCGGTTCGCGATTCGCCGTGGCGGCGAACTCCGGCACCGCCGCACTGCACATGGCCGTTGCCGCGACGACGATCGGCCCCGGCGACGAGGTGCTGGTGCCCGCCGACACCTTCCTCGCGTCGGCGACCTGCGTGCTGCAGGCCAACGCGGTACCGGTCTTCGTCGACGTGGACCCGGTGACCTACACCATCGACCCCTCCGAGATCGAGCGCCACATCACCCCGCGCACGCGCGCCATCATCGCGGTCGACCTCAACGGCCTGCCCGCCGACTACGACGCACTGCACGCGATCGCCCGCAAGCACAACCTGATCATCGTCGAGGACGGCGCACAAGCGCACGGTGCCACCTACCGAGGCCGGGCGGTGGGTTCGCTCGGTGACCTCGCCGGCTGCAGCCTCAACGGGTCCAAGTGCCTCTCGGCGCTCTCCGAAGGCGGGCTGTTCACCACGAACAACGAGGAGTGGCACCAGAACGCGCTCCGCGTGCTCATGTTCGGCGACGAAATCCGCGGCAAGACGAGGGCCTACAACGCCAGGATCATGGGCTGGAACTACCGGTTGCACTCGCTCGCAGCAGCCTTCGCGCGGTCTCAGCTGGAACGCCTCCCCGCCATGTCGGAGGTGCGCTCCGAGAACGGGAACTACCTCGCCAAGTCGCTCACGGACGTACCAGGGGTGCGCCCGCCGACCGTGCCGGAGGGAAGCACCCACGTGTACTTCTTCTTCCCGCTGATGGTCGAGCCCGAAGCCCTCGGTCTCGACGTGCCGGTCGATGCCTTCCGGTGCGCGGTGAAGGCTGCGATGCGGGCCGAAGGCGTGCCGCTCGACGAGTGGCAGCGGATGCCGGTGCCGGGGCAGACCCTGTTCCAGGAGATGCGGGGCTACGGACGGGGATGTCCGTGGACCTGCGGTCACGCCGCTCAGGGCACCCGGTACGACCCCGACGCGTACCCGGTGACGAGGGACATCTGCCGGCGCAGACTCGTGCTGGGATCCAGCACGAGCTCGTTTGGGCCACCCAACGGGGTCGACTTGATGAACGGCTACGCGGAGGCCTTCCACAAGGTTCTCGTCGAGCACCGCGCCGAGCTGGCCGAGCTGACCACGCGGTTCGCCACGGCGCACTGACGAAGGAGGCCACGATGACATCGACGAAGACGCGCTCGTTCGACCTCACCCGCTGGGCACCGTGGATCGAGGCGGAGATGGCGCAGCGGGGCGTGCCGGGCCTGGCGGTCGCGGTGGTGGCCGGCGATGCGCCCACGGTGTCCGTGGGGTTCGGGGTGACAGCCGTCGACGAGGGGCAGCTGGTCACCGGTGACACCCTGTTCCGGCTGGCCTCGGTCAGCAAGGTCGTCACCACGATCGCGCTGCTGCGGCTGGTCGAGCAGGGCCACCTGGAGCTGGATCGGCCGATCCGCCACTACCTGCCGGAGTTGCGGCTGCGTCGGCAGGCGAACACCGAACGCGTGACGCTCCGGATGTTGCTCAGCCACACCTCCGGGCTGTCCGAGGGCGCCATCGAGCGCCCGTGGCGGACCGAGCGCCGGGCGCCGGAAGGCCTGGCCGCCTTCGTCGAGGAGGATCTACCCCGCTGTCCGCTGGTGGGTGGACCCGGCGAGATGTACTTCTACAGCAACCTCGCGTTCAACCTGGCCGGCAGAGCTGCCGAAGTGGTCACGGGCGTGCCGTTCGCGCGCCTGTTGACCGAGCAAGCGCTCGAACCGCTCGGCCTGGCACGCACGGTGCTCGATCCGACGGTGGCGATGACCTATCCGCTGGCGCAACGGCATCGGACCGGTCCCGACGGCCGGGTCGTCGTCCGGCACGACGGTGGCGACGACACCGGCTTTCACCCCGCTGGGTACGTGTTTTCGACCGCCTCCGACATGAGCCGGGTGATGCGCATGCTGCTGGGGCGCGGCCGGCTCGACGGCCGACGGGTGCTGCAGCCCGGGACGGTCGAAGCCATGTGGTCGCCGCAGGCGGACGTGCGGCTCAGCCGGGGCCTGCACTACGGGCTGGCCTCCCTGATCGAGCCTGATTACAAGGGCGTTCGACGGATCGGGCACGAGGGTGTGCTGCGCGGGTACTGCGCGAAGCTGACCTTCGCTCCCGACCAGGGCGTCGGCGTTGTCGTTCTCTACAACCACGAGTACAACGAGCAGCCGCGGTTCTTCACCACCCGCGATCGCATCGTTGACCGGGTTTTCGACGAGCTGCTCGGCCTGCCGCCTGGGCCGGTGCACCCGCCCACGACGCCGGTGACCTCAGCAGAGGCCGCGCGCGTCGCCGGGCGATACGCCAAGGTTCTCGGTCCGGTGGTGGCCGAACTCGTCGCGAATGGCACGGACCTGCTCCTGCGGTACGACGGCCGGACGGTGCCGTTGCGCGCCGCCGGACCAGGGCTGTTCGCCGGCCCGCCGACCGACGAGGACCTCGGAGCGCTGCCGTGGCCGAGAACGCCCTACGTCATCGACGACCACGTGTCGGTCGGCGTAGCGTCGGCAGACGGTACGCCCGACCTGATCACCGTCAACGGCCAGCCGTACCGCCGTATCGTGTGAAATGACGCGCAGCGGATTCACCGGAGCGTCACCCTTACCCAATTGCCCTCGAACTAAACATCGCCGCTATTCGTTGCAGGTCGATGCGGATCTTGCTACCGTGGACAAAGGCGACCATCATGATCACTTTAATCCTGATCAATGGAGTGCAGTAGGGTAGCAAGATCCGGGGTGGGGGCGACTCTCTTGCGCAAGGATATCGGACTCTCCAGAGTTGATTTCGACGTCTACCGCTTCGTGGCCAGCCATTTGAGATGCACCATGAACGACGCGGCGGATGCCATCGACGAACCGGGCGAAATCGTGCGGCGAAGCTTGCGCAGGCTATCGGAAATGGGTCTCGTGGTAGGCGAAGAGGAGTCCGAGATTCAAATATCTCCGGGCGGCCCCGAACTCGTCTTCGAGATACTCCAGGAGCAGATAGAGCACGAGTACCTGAACCGCCGCCGGGCAGCCGCAGATCTTCGCCAGGACTTGACCCGCATCCTCGGGGAGTGCCTTCTCTCCGACTCCCCTGCCAGCGGTCCGCCCATCGAGGAGTTCTCCACGAGGAAGGCCGCCCAGGTCAAGCTGCTGGAGCTGGCCAGCCACGCCCGTGAAGAGGTGCTCAGGATGTGGACGCACGTGCCGGAGTCCATGTCCCGCGTGGCCGACGACGAGATGGTGATCGGTCGTGCCGTCCGCCGCGGAATCGGTGTCCGCATCATTTGCCCGACGGCGTTCGCCGGACGCGAGGTGACGCAGCGCCTCGCCACCGTGAACGGCGCGACCGTGCGTACCGTGGTGGACCCCCCGATCGAACTGCACGTGTTCGATCGGCGGGTCGCCGTGATCGTCGCGACCACGCCACGCGAGACCGTCACCACTTCGTTCCTCGTGCGCGGACAGCCGTTGACCCGGGTTTTGCACAGCGTTTTCGAAACCTGGTGGATCCACGGGCAGGAAACCTGCGCCGTCACCGACGAGCAGCAGACCGATCTCACCGGCGAGGATCAGGCGCTGTTGCAGTTGCTCGCCAAAGGGGTGAAAGACGAGAATGCCGCTCGGCAGCTGGGTTGTTCGGTGCGTACCGTGCGGCGCAAGGTCTCCGAACTGCTCGACAAACTGGATTCCGTCAGCCGGTTCCAGGCCGGTGTCCACGCGGCCCACCGCCAGTGGGTCTGACGCTCCGCCGGCGACCGACCATCGGGGTATCGGGAAGCGATGACGACGACTTCGACGCAACGGGACGGAAACCGCGCCAAAGCCGGCCTGCTCGTGGTGTGTGCCGCGCACTTCCTCATCGGTGCGGACGGTCTGGCCGTGGCCATCACGATGCCGCACGTGCAGCAGACGTTCGCGGCCGAGGCGATCGACACGCAGTGGGTGCTGACCGGTTACGGCGTGGTCTTCGGGGGTTTGATCTTGGTCGGCGGCCGGCTCGGTGACCTGTACGGACGCCGGTTGCTGCTCACCGGCGGAATGCTGGTCTTCGCCATCGGCTCGTCGGTAGCCGGCTTGGCTCCTGCACTGGGCTGGCTGGTCGCGGGCCGCCTCCTGCAGGGGCTGGGTGCCGCAGCCGCGGTGCCGGCGGCACTCGCGCTGATCGGGAGCATGTATCCGCCCGGCCCCGCGCGGGCCCGCGCGTTGTCGCTGCTGGCGGCCATGACCACGATCGGCGTCATGAGCGGGCTCGTCATCGGCGGCGCGGTCATCGACGGATTCGGCTGGCGCTGGCTCTTCCTGGGGATGACGGTACCGTCGATCATCGCCGGAGCCACCGTCCCGTTGGTGTTGCCCGAGACCGGCCGGCAGCGCATCCGGCTCGACCTCGGCGGAGCCGTGCTCGCGAGCACCGGGCTCGGCGCGGTCCTGTACGGCCTGGTCGGCGTCGAACAGGACGGCATCGGCGCGTCACGCCCGCTGCTGTCACTGCTCGCGGGCGTGCTGCTGCTCGGCGGGTTCGTCCTCCGGGAGCGCCGGGCGCCGGCCCCGCTGCTCCGGTTCGATATCCTCCGCGTGCGCAGCTTGCGGGCCGGCTCCCTGGGCATCGGCGCCAATGGCGTCGCCTTCACCTCGATCGTCTTCGCCGGCACCCTGTACCTGCAGAACGGACTGGGGTACAGCGCGCTGCACGCGGCCTTCGCCATCCTCCCCATCGACGCCGTCGCGTTCACGATCGCGCTCGTGGCGAGGCCAGTCGCCAGGTACTCCCCCCGTGCGATGTTGGCGGTGTGCTTCGCACTCACCGCGGTATCCCTGCTCTGGCTGGCCCGCTGCCCCGTCCCCGCCAACTACTTCGTTGACCTGCTGCCACCAATGGTGGTGCTCGGGGTGGCCCTGACCATCGTTTTCGTCGTCACCACCCAGCAGGCCGTCGCCGACGTCGAGCCCGAAGACAAGGGCCTGGCCTCGGGGATCTACGAAACGGCCAACCACCTTTCCGGCGGTGCGATCGGCGTCGCCGTCTACGCGGCCGTCGTATCGGCGGTCGCCTCCGACGCACACGACCCGGCCGGTTACCGCGCCGCCTTCCTCGTGGCGACGGCCATGGTCGTCGTGCTGGGCGTGGCTGCCGTGTCCCAGTCGACACCGAGAGGGAAGCTTCGATGACGACCACCGCGTACCCCCTGCGCCGCCGGCGCCTGCGCTGGCAGGAGTTCTGGGCCACGAAAACGATCCCGCTGCACACCGACGAAAGCGAGACCGGCTACCGGTTGCTCGCCGCCGAACTCCGGCTCCTGTTCCCGGAGCCACCGGTCGGCAGGGTGCTCGACATCGGCTGCGGCAACGGCGCGATGTTCCGGCACCTCGGTTTCCACCAGGTACGCCGGTACCTCGGCATAGACTTCTCATCCGCCATGGTGGCCGAGTTCCACGCACGCTTTCCCCAAGCAGAGCTCCTCGCGGCGGACGGATCCACCTTCCGCGCGGCCGAGACGTTCGACCTCGTCTTCTCGAGCCACGTCGTCCAGTACTGGGATCGACGCCAGCTCACCGACCACCTCGCGGCCGCGCGCTCGATGATCGCTGACGACGGCTTGGTCGTCGTCAGCGGCTTTCCGTGGGCCCGCATGCGCTGGGCCCAGGCCAGGGGCGACCTGAGCGGCGGAGTGGAGAACGGCCTCCACCGACGACGTCTCCCGGCGACGATGCTGAACTACGCCCACGAACTGATCGCCCCCCGGATCGGTCATTGGTACGACTTCCCCGAACTCCGGCGAATTGCGGCGGCCAACGACTTTTCCGTCAGCTTCCGAGGTAGCGGCTATTACCCGTACCGCTTCCACGCGATCTTCACCCCTACGTCCGGCAGACGCCCATTAGCTCACGCTCGTGCCCGCGAGCTAACGTGCAAGGCTGAGGAGGTGCCGTAGCACGGCACCCCCTCAGCTACTCCTTTTCGTCAGCGACCCAGGCCGCCGTCGGCGTGGGTGTCGGCTGCGCAGTCGCGGGGGACTCGCCCGTGTTGGCGACGCCGTGCAGGGGGACCTGGACGATAAGGATGTTGAAGATGTTGTCGCAGAACCCGACCGCGCCGTCGACGTTGTGCAATGCCTCGGTGCCGCCCAGGTTGAGCAGGCCGACGCTATCGTCGGAGGTGTAGCTGTCCGCGGCGGCGCGGATGGATCAGCTGTTCGCTGGCCAGTGCTTCGCGGGCAGCGCGCACCGCATCGAGGCTGTCGGTCTTGCGGCCGCCGCGCTGGACCGGGCGTTTCGGGCGGCAGACCTCGACGACGCGTTCGCCTTCGGTGTCCAGGAACGCGGCCAGGCCGGCGCCGTAGCTGCTGGCGCCTTCCAACGCCCAGCACCGGGCGCCAGGTACGTGTCGGCGGGTGAACTCGAGTAGTTCCCGGTAGCCGCGGGCATCGGCAGTGACGTCGGCGTGGGCGAGGACGGCGCCGATCGGGGTGACGACGGCCGCGGTCAGGGTGTCGCGGTGGGTGTCCACCCCGATGACTCCGTCGACCTGTTCTGCGAACATGGTCATGCGGTTGTGGTTCCTCTTCTCCAAGCGGGACAAGCCGTGTGCTCGGCGTCGGCATGGGTAGAGGTCACCCGTGTGGCAGAACTGTGACGAGTCACGCCGCGTGCGGCGGACGAGCTGCTATCAAGCCAATCAGGTGGGCCAGGCCGACGCCGACGCTCCGGCAGACATCTCGGGGGCACGGCAGATCAGCACGGTCGCCAGTTACCTTTCGAGTCATGCCGGAGCAGCCGGCGCCGAGCCTGACAGCAACCAGACCACGCCGGCCGCTGCCCCAGAATCACAGTTACCTTTAGTGGATCCTGATTAGGGAGCTGTGGTCGCCAGGCCCGGCATGACTTGCGCCCTCAGTCGAGCCCATGATCCGGGGGGGTGTCACCGGGCCTGGTGGCATCGATCGACCGCTGATAGACCTCCGATCTTGCTAACTGTCAAGCAGCGGCCTCCGTTGGCGTGCCGGGAGCGGGTCGAAAGCCTTAGCGGGGTCAAAGGCGTGGCCGGTCTGGAGGCAGTGGTGGAGCTGTCCGAGGAAGCGGTTGATCAGGTGCCGCAGGGCGGCGGCGTGCCGGTCACCGTGTGCTCGGCGGCGGTGGTAGTGGTCGCGTGGTGCGCCGGCTCGGCCGATGCTGGCGAAGGCCCAGACGAAGCCGGTGGCGTTGAGGCGGTCGTTCTTCACGGTCCGGCGGGTGATGGAGATGCTGCGGCCCGAAGCCCCGGTGACAGGTGCCGATCCGGCATAGGCCTTGAGGGAGCGGCGTCGGTGAAGCGTGCACGATCGTCGCCGATCTCGCCCAGGACGCGTGCGCCCGACAGGTCGGCCAGGCCCGGGAAGCTGGTGATGATCGCGTAGTCCGGGTGCTGCAGGGAACGCTGTGGTGGTGGATTCAGTGAGCTGGTCGGCGCTGGCGCACTCCGCGTTGAGGGTGGCCAGCGGCGCGAGGGCTTGGTGGCCGAACGCGTCCTCGACCAGCTGCGGTTGCCGCAGCTGCGGCTGGCGCAGATCGTCGAGGACCTGCCTGGCCAGGGCGTCGATGCCGCGCTGGCGACCCGCGTGGCGCAGCGCCGCGGCGATACGCACCTTGGTGATCTTCGCGGCGGCGGCGGGTGTCGGCGCTAGCGCCAGGATCGCGCGCGCTTCGGCACTCGCGAGGTTGGTGGCACCGCCTTTGGCGAACGCGGCGAGGAACCCGGGGTAGTACTCGCGCAGCACGGCGCGCAGTTCCTGCGTGGCGCGGGATCGCCGCCAGATGGCGTCCTGGGTGGCGCGGGACAGCACCGCGACGGCCTGGACCAGTTCACTGTCAGCGGGCAGTGGCCGATGCGCGTGGGCGTCGGTGCGCAGGATGTTCGCCAAGGTCATCGCATCGACGTGGTCGGACTTCTTCCGCTACAGGCAGTGTCGTTCGCGATAACGGGCCACCGCCATCGGGTTGATCGAGTAGACCCGCCTCCCGGTCTGGCGCAGGCCGGCGACCAGCAGACCGCGTGGGGTCTCGATCGCCACCGGGATCGGGTCGGTCGCGGTGTCACCGGCCTCGGCGAGCATGGCCAGCAACTCGGCGAAGCCCTCGGCCGAGTCGTCGATGCGGCGCTTAGCCACCAGAGCACCATCGGCGTCGACCAGGGCGACGTCGTGATGGTCCTCGGCCCAGTCGATCCCGCAGAACACCTTCACTCCCGTACTTTCCCCTCGGCTAGCTGTTTGCGCTGGTCAGAGACCCTGACGAGAACGCGCGGCGCCCTAATGACGAGGCTCTGCGGCCTGACCTCCGATTGAGCCGTTCGCGATCCCAGCGATCCGCGCGGGCACCGGTCTCAACAGAGAACTCGGGCGGTTCCCGGTCACTGAGGTGTCCTCCGCGCGAACGGGCTCGAACAACGAACAAGCTGCCCGATCAGGCGAACGAGTGGGACGCGGACACGTCGATCGCGCCGCTCTATCAGGAGGGCTCCAAGCCCAGGACACCCGAGACGTCCACCCGAACAGCTCCGGCCCCACCCGCCCGAACGAGCGACAGGCACCCCCGCCGCCGAATCAGACGGCCGGTCAAAGGCGCCCCATCAACTCGTTCGGTAGTCATTAGGGACACCCCCCACCCACCTCCTCCGCGGTCAGCAGCGCGTTCGGATCTGCCGGCGGCTCCGGCACGGTCGCGCGGACCGCAGCGGATCGCGGCCGGAATGTCATCGAGGTACTCCAGGCCCGTCTTCGCTGCCCTCTTTCTCCTTTTCTTTCAGCGGTCATCAGCCCTCGAACTCAAGGAGAGTGTCGCCACCACAAATATCTATCCATGACTACAGAAACGCGAGCAGTCGACGGTATCTCGAAACAGCGATGGCGCCGAGCGGAATCCTGAAGCAGATCAGGTAGCCGAGGCATGCGACACGGTGTCCACCATCGGGCGAGACCTATCCGTCAGCCCAGGATCAGAGGCGCGTACTTGTCCAGGATCACGATGGCCTTGCTCCAGGCGTCCCTGATGTCCTGAGGGACGTCCTTGCTCGGCTCGTTGAGCTCGTTCACGTGCCGTTTCAGCAGGTCCGACTCGGTCACTCTATACATGAAGCTTTCGGCGCAGAACTCCTCGAATCTTTGCGCCTGATACACCTTCCGCGCATCAGGCGTTCCGACGTAGCCCAGGTCGAGTCCGAACATATACCGCCCGTCATTCCGGCGCAGCACGGTCCAGGCGTCATGAAACACCCGACCGTCCTCGTTCAGGATGCGAAGGTCGGTGTTCATCAGCATCCGCTCGAATGAGGCATGCCCCATTTCGTGTAGCAACAAACGGAGGAAGACGCCCGGACTCGCCTCATCTGCCTCAGGTGAGAGATGCACCGTCTTGCTGTCGTGCACGTAAAGGCTGCCGAGATTACGAGCATCTGAGGAGCTGAAACTGATTTTGATTCCGGCTTTTTTCAGATAGTCGACGAATTTGGGATTCTTGTTCAGGAGCTCGTTGAATTTACGAATATTGCGAGCGGAGACAAGCCCAGCACGTGATGTCTTCAAATTTTTCGATTCCAGGTCGCCCCTGTGCTTCTCGTTTTCCAGCAGTCGCTCGACGATTCTGAGCAGGTTGTTATTCGACGAGATCTTGGACAGATCTTGCATGGAATAGGCATGGAGCATCTCCTTGATATTTTTGACGATAATTCCCGCGGCCCCTTTGTCGGGCACATTGTAGCGCCCAGGGTCGTCGATCATCGCCCCGATGACCATCCGCGCAAACTCGCCAAAAGCCTTGCCGCAATCGCGTTCGAGCGCAGTCGTGATCTGGTTCCGGTCTTCTTCCGGGACGTCCTCGTAGGCCGCCACCGGCTTGCCGCACCAGGACAGTACGCGCTGGACCGGGACGTCGCCAGGCCGACCCGCGTCAGCCTGTCGGGTGCGTACCAGGAGTCCCGACACGGCGCGGTTGCCCGCCGCCTGCTGCAGTCCGATGAGCCCTGGCAGCTGCCGTACCGGTGCGCTTCCCTGGCTGGCAGCGACCTCCGGGGAGCTACTCCTTTGGGTCCGCATGCAACTCCACGTTACAGAGGATGGACACCCAGTCACCATAGCCGAAGGGGCAGGGGAGCACGGCCGCTCGGCTGCCCCGACGGGCCACCACCAGGTGTTCAGATGCCCGGCCGGCGAGAAGTTGTACCTGGTCATCGGCAATTTCCCGCCGCACCGCTTCCCGGACGTCCGCAAGTGGGCCCCCGGCAACCAGGTCGAACTGCTGTTCCAGCCGACCTGCGGATCCTGGCTGAATACGGTCACCGCCGCGATCGCCGCCTACATCCGGTGGCGCGACATCCCCGTCCAGCCCAAGACCGGCCGCGGCGGTCATGGCGTCGATGACCCCGGCGTTGTTGACCAGCACGTCAATCCCGCCGTGCTGCTCGACGGCGACGGCCACGAGCCGGTCGACGACCTGCTGCTCACTCAGGTCGCCGACCGCCGCGGCAGCGGTGCCACCCGCGGCGGTGATCTCCTCGGCCACCGCTTGCGCGCCGGCGGCGTTGACGTCGGCGACCACGACGCGGGCGCTTCCGCGGCGAACTGCAGCGCCGCTGCCGGGCTGATGCTGGCCCGCCGCCGGTCATGATCACCATCGACAGTGAGGCCGGTCGCCTTGCTCCTCATTCCACCGGGACATAGTCACCGCCGGTCCTGGCCCCGACGAGATCGGCGTGCGTGGAGGCACTGGTCGTCAAGCGACCCTGGACGACGCGAACATAGGAGCCGTTCAAGGGAAAAACGAGTATGAACTTCGACCCGTCGTTTCCGCGCAGCATGACTCCCTTTCTCAGGTTGTCAAGGAATTCGATGATGTCACGCTCGATTTCCTCCGCGAATTCACGCTGCTCATCCTTCGATATGTCGTACAGGTCGGTGTCGAGGTCGTAGGTGGTGCGCTTGCCGGTCACCGGGTCACGCGCCTCGAACTCCAGGCCGAGCCAGCGCTGCGGCTCCACCGTCACGGTGGCCTGCCACGTCGACCCGCTCAGCCGCCACCTCGATAAGGCGCCGACCTCGTCGGTGACGACCACCGTCCACCCGGCGGTCGCCCGCAGTTCGCCGAGGAACGCGAGGAGCCGGTGCCCCGCTCCGGATGTCATGTGCTCACCACTTCTTGTAATGCGACTTGTGGAACCAGTTGAAGTCTATGCCGACCTTGCGCCATTCCAGGTGGACGTGGACGGGGTTCAGGGCCTTTCCGAGCCGGCCAAGCTTCTTGTAGTGCTTGGGCGCCGGGCCGAGTGACACGCGCCACCTCGACAGGTTGTTCGGCTTGCCGATCCGCACGTAGTTGTTTCCGTTGCGGAAGAACTTGGCCGTGGCCTTAGTGGCGATCGACGCGGACCTCTTGGCGGCCGAGGCGACCTTGCCGGCGGACTTCACCGCCGGGCCCACGAACTTCGCCGCCTTGCCGACGAACTTCGCCGCCTTGACGACGGCACCGCCCAGCCCGCCGGTGACCGCGCCGAACGCGTACATCGCGGCCGCGCCCCAGTTGCCCTGGATGGCGTTGCCGACCGCGGCGACCCCGCTGGCCACCGCGCCGATCGGGCCCGGGATCCAGGAGACCACCTCGGCGACCTTCGTGACCGCTGAGACGATCGAGCTGAACCACGAGTTGCCGTCGAGGTCCATCGCGTTGATCGGGTCGCCCGCGACGTAGTCGTAGTCGTTGGCGGAGCCGCCCTCGACCGGGTCGACCGAGAGGAACCGGCCCAGCAGCGGGCTGTAGGGCCGGGCGCCCATCTGGACCAGCGACAACGCCCCGGTGTGCTCGTAGGGCCGCTGGTACTGGCCGAGCCACCCGTAGTCCATCGAGCCGGGCGAGTTGTCCGGCACGTTCTGGGTGTCGACCGCGCCCGCGGTGGTCAGCGGCTGGCCGTACGGGTCGAACGTGCGCAGCTCACCGGCCTGGTGCCCGGCCGCATCGGTGGACAGCACCAGGTCGCCGCGGATCGACGGGTGGTCGAACGCCGGGGTGAACGCCCCGTCGGAACCGACCTTCGACGTGTAGAGCACCCCGCCCGGCAGCGTCAGCGAGAGCGTGGTCAGCCGGCCGCCCGTGCTCAGCGTGAGGTCCGCGCTGTCCCCGTCACCGGTGTAGCCGTAGCGCACGACGGTGTTGTTGTCGCAGTCGCGCGGGTCGCGCCGGACGATGCGGTTGGTCGCGTCACGCGTGTAGGCGATGTCCGCTGCTCCCGCCCCGGTGGTCTTCGCGCCGATGTTGCGGCCGGACCCGTCCCACGCCAGCGTCGTCGCGCTGCCGTCGGCCGCGGTCCACCCCGTGGTGTTGCCGTCGGTGTCGTAGCCGAACCCGGAGAGCGCGGTGGCGCCTTCGGTGGCCAGCAGCCGGTCGGCCGCGTCGTAGCAGTACCGGGTTTCGGCGGTGCCGGCCGCGGTTTCGTCCAGCAGCCGCATCCGGTTGGTGTTCAGCCCGGCGTTCGCCTGGGTGCCCGCCGGGCACGTCGCCGAAGCGCTCGAGGTGAAGTCGTAGGTGTAGTGGTGCCCGGCCACGTAGGCCTCGGTCAGCCGGCCGACGCCGTCGTAGACGTAGTTCGGCGCGTTCGGACGGGCGTCGGTACCGGCGAGGGACTCGTCGACGATCGTCCCCGCCGACGTGCGCCCGACCTTCGAGACGATGTCCTTGCCGTCACTGGTCTTCCACCCCAAGGACAGCAGCCGGGCGCCGTTGTCCTTGGTGACCGACGCCAGCGACGTGCCGTTGCCGTAGGTGACCGAGCCGAGCTCGCCGCCGTTGTCGTAGCCGACCGTCGCGAGAACCTGACCGTCCAGCTTCTGGGTGAGGACCCGGCCGGCGTCGTCGTAGGTGAACGACACCGTGCGCGGCGGGTCCGCCGGGTCCGGTGGCGTCACCGTCGACGACGTCACCCGGCCGACCTGGTCGTAGCTCGTGCCGGTGCGCACGCCGTTGACGTCGGTGTAGCCGACCACCCGGCCGAGCAGGTCGACGACCGTGGTCACGGTGCCCTTGTCGTCGCTGAGCGACGTCGTGAGCGGGTCGCCGCCGACCGCGTAGTCGTGCGTCACAGTCCGGGCCGGAGCGTCCTTGGTCGCGGGCACCTTCTCCTGCAGCGGCCGGTCACGGCTGTCGTAGGTGGTGCACGTCCAGTCGCCACCGGAGGACTCGGCGACGCCCCGCCCGGAGGCGTCGTAAACCTGCTCGTCGACCCGGGCCGGGCCCGCGGCGGGCGCGGGAGACGTGATCAGCTTCGGCAAGCCGCCCTGGTTGACCGCGGCACTGCCGGGCGCGCACGGGTTGACGCGGCTTTCGGTGTCGCCGTAGTAGGCATAAGTTGTCTTCGCGCCGGACGGCATCGTCTTGGCGGTCTTGCGCAGGTAACCCGCGCCCGGCGGCTCGTACGACACCGAACCCGCGACCTTCAGCCCGTTGGGGCTGGCCAGTCCGGACGTCGCCAGCCCGTAGACCGGGTCGAGGCCGTTCTCGCCGAACTTGGTGGTGGCCGTCTTGTCTGCGACCCCGTCGGACTCCGAGGCCGTCGTCGACGTCTTCAGCCCGTAGCGCGGCCGCAGCTGCGTGCCGGGCACCGGCTGCTGGGTGCCGGACGGGGTCGTCCAGTGCAACTCCAGCTGCGCGGTGAGATCGAATTCGTAGTAGTCGATGCGGATCCGCTTGGCCTGGCCGGCACTGTCGGCGTGCACGACGGCCTGGCGCCACTTCGGCGTGGTGTTGATCCAGTCGTCGATGACCAGCTGGTCGTCGATCCAGACCCGCACGCCGTCGTCGGCGAGCAGCCTCAGGGTGTAGTCCCCAGCCGCAGGGAAGACGATGTCACCGGCGGCGCGGAGCGAGAAGTGATCCGCGGGGAGGCCGGTGCCCGGTGCGTCGCTGTTCCAGTTCTTCACGAACGAGCCGTCGGCGGTGCCGAGGCCGGTGGTGTAGGTCTTCGGCGCGCCCGACAGCTTGTCGTTGTCATACCACGAGACGGCCAGGCCGTTGACGCCCTCGTCGTAGCCGTTGTGGCCGTGCGCCATGCCCCCGGAACACGTCCCGTTCGGCAGCTGACCGGTGAAACAGGATGCGGGTGCCGGTCCGTAGGAGTCGACCGGGCGGTCGGCGTAGTCGTACACCGTCGTGGATTTGCGGCCCGCCGGGTCGGTCGTGGACAGCGAGAGGTCCTTGGGCCCCCACTCCTGTGTCGACACGCGGCCCGCGCTGTCCGTTGTGGACAGTGTGCGGTCGGCGTCGTCGTAAGTGACCTTGCCGGAGAACCCGACCGCGGGCGAGAGCCCCGCGGTGTCCACATAGGTCGTGCGGTTGACCGGGTCGTAGCGGTAGCCGGTGCCTTCACGGGGCTTGCCGACCGCGGCGACCGCCAAGCTGACGTTGGTCGCCTTGGGCTTGGCACCGGTGTCGTAGGTCACGACGGTGGTGAGATCGCCTTCGTTGGCCTTCCGGTTGGCCGGGTCGGCGGCGATCCAGTCGTTCGCGAGGCTCGACCGGGCGCCGGTGAGCAGTCCGGCGGAGTTGTAGCCGTAGTCGGTGATCTCCGAACCCGGGTCCTCGATCCGGCCCAGCCGGCTGCCGACGTACCAGAGCCGGGTCTCGGTGCCGTCCCAGTAGCTGATCCGGCACAGCATCTGCGACGGCGCCAGCGCCTGGGCGCCGGGCGGCGGGGTGACGCCGCCGTAGCAGTCGTCTCCGGCGCGGTTGTAGTGCAGGACGTGAGACCGCCCGGAGACCGGGTCCTTGATCTCGCGCAGCCTCGACGGCGCACCGTCGTAGACGTACTGCAGTGCCGCGGGTTTCCGGGCATCGGTGCTCGCGGACTGGCTTTCGAGCCTTCCGTCGGCGCGGAAGACGAACACCTCACCGCCGTCGGTCAACGTGACCTTGCCGGCCACATCGAGCGCCAGAACGCCGTCCTCGTCCTGCGGCGGCGTGTAGCCACCGGTGCTCTTCTTGGTCCAGGTGTGCTTGGCGCCGGAGGCGTCGGTGAGCACGATGTTCTGATCGGTAACCTTGGCTTCGGTGTAGCTCGACCCGTCGCCGTCCAGGTCGGCCGACAGCGTCCAGCCCTGCGGCAGCACCGGCAAGTCGGAGGTGTAGAGCCAGTCGGCGGGGACGATCTGCGGGGCGACGGTGGTGTTGTCGGTGGTGCGGACGAACAGCCGCATTTTCGCCGCGCCCGTCGCCTCCGCGTTCTCGACCTTGATCGGAATCCGCTGCCCGGCGGTCAGGGAGACGCCGGTGGCCTGGGTCCAGTTCAGGTCACTGGCGTTGTTGACCTCGTAGACCTTGGCGCCGTTGATCCACACGGTGCCGCCGTCGTCGTGCACCCCGGCGAACTGGTACGTCCCGGTCACCGGGGCCTGGAAGAACCCTTCCCAGCGGGCGACGAACCAGTCCGCGGGCAACGCCGGCGCGAACGGCGAGTCGGTGCCCCAGTCGACGTTGACCTGCGGCTCGGTCCGCACCAGCACCGGCTGCTGCGCGTCGTTGATGATGCCGTTGTGCGAGAGGTCGGCGAAGTAGGACGCCTTGAGGCCCTTGTTCTCCACCTGCTGAGAGTTGTAGGTGAAGCTCACGCCGGCGCTGCCGCCGACGGTCAGGGACGACGGGGCCTGCTCACTCGTGGAGACGTTGCCGTTGGCCAGGTTCACCGTCACCGGACCGGCCTCGTCGGTCGGCGCCGGACCGTGGTCGCCGATCCGTTGGTCGATCTTGAGGTGCCCGATCCACGTCGGGGTGATCGTCGTGGCGCCGCTGTAGGTCATCGCCTGCCACGTGTAGGCGACGCCGTCCTGCAGGATCCCGGCCGGGACCGTCCACGTCGGCGTCGTCAGGCAGCCCGATTCGACCACGACACCGGACTTCGCGTCCGCGCCGGTGGCGATGCGGAAGCAGTACTTGACCTGCTCACCGTCCGGGTCGGTGACCGGGTTGACCGACAGCGTCGGGGTCAGCGACGTCGACACCGTGCCGTCGGCCGGGGCCACCAGCGTGGTCGCCGGAGCCGGGGAACCGGTGTCGACCGTCAGCGTGGCGTTGAGGTTCTTGTATGTCCAGGTGCCGGGGTTCTCGGCGCCGATCATCATGAAGAAGACCGAGCCGTCGCGGGCGTTGACGCGGTCGCGGATGAACCCGGTCAGGCCTTCGCCGACGAAGCTGCCGACGTCGCCGACCAGCGCGCTGGTCATGTAGCCGCCGACGCCGTTGAAGTTGAACGCCGACGCGTGGTACAGGTTCGCGTTCCACGTCTTGAGCGAGCCGACCACGCTGGTGTTGCGGGTCAGGTCCATCCGCGCGCCGACCACGGTCTTGCCGAACAGGGGCGAGTAGTCCATGTGGAAGACGCTGCGGTTGTAGGTGTCGCCGTTGGCCTGGCTGTTGCCGATCCGCAGACCGCAGGCGTCGCAGACGGTGCCGTCGGAACGGTAGGAGTGCGACTCGGTGACGCCGTAGGTGAAGGTCGGATCGACGAACACCGGGTACACGCGCTTGGGGTCGCGCAACCAGTTCGGGTCGACCGCGACGGTCAGCCACCAGTCCGCGCCGGCCTTGTCGAGGGTGTAGACACCGCCGGTCATCGCCGGGGCGGTGTCGCCGTGGCCCGCGGAGTCCCAGGTCTCGATCGGCGGCAGCACGATCTTCGCCGCGCCCGCTTTGTCGGCCAGGGTGACGGAGCCGTTCTTCTCCAGCTTCGGCGTCAGGTCACCGGTGGTGAGCTTGAACTTCCACGACGAGCGGCCGTCGGCCGGCGGGCGCTTGAGCTTGATCGTCTCCTTCACCGCGCCCGGCGTGACCTCGTAGTCCAGGTCCGTCCCGGCCGCGACCTCCGGGTAGGTGACCGAATCACCCTTCACCGCGGCGGTCGCCGGAGCGGCCTGGTCGAGGGCCAGGCCGGCGGTGTGGCCGCCGGATTCGACCTGCAGCACCGCGCCGTCGTCGGCCTTGGTGGCCAGCGACGGGCTCAGCGGGTGGTTGTCGGCGTCGGCGCGCTTGGTCGCCGGGTCGGTGGCCAGGGTGGTCTGGACCGGCTGCCACTGGCCCTTCTCGTCCTGGACGTTCAGCGGCTGGTTCGACTGCCGCACCGAATGCGTGCCGTCGGGGTTGGCGTATTCGGTGACGAACATCGACCGCGACACCGGCGTCGACCGTTGTGGATCGAAGTGCGTTCCCGCGCCGCCGTCCAACCGGCTCGACGCGGCGAAATCCGCCTTCGACGGCGCCTGCGGCACGACGGGAGCCGGCGCGGCCGACGACAGCAGCCCGACGTCGCGCGGATCGATCGGCTTCGGCCCGGCCGGCGGAGTCGCGACGGCTTCGGCACTGCCGACGAGCAGCGTCATCGTCAGGGCGAGCACGATCGCTCTGACCCAGCGGACCAGATGGACAGGACGCGACAACCGCAGCACGGCCAGTTCCTCCCCCGGCGACCCGGCATCCGCCACGGCCACCCCCAATGGCCCGCGGAGCACGACTGCCGCCGCGGGATACTGCCGGGCACTCCGCGCACGTCGTGCCCGGGTCGCCCCAGGTTCGGGAATTCTCGTCCCTCGCCCGCACCCTGCATCGGCGGAACCTCACACCGTCGTTACACCGCCGAGTGAGATGAAGCACACAGTTGCCGGCCGGTGACTGATCCGGTATTAGCCCTGGTCACCGCCCTCTGCCGACGAGGGCTCACCGGCTACGATCACTGCCGGTCCGCCGTCGCCGGACCTCATGCAGCCTTTCGGCACGAGACCCATGCCTCAAATCGCGCTCGACGCCCCGGACGTCACCGCACCCGATCCCGGGCACGACCACGAAGGCCCGCGCCCTTCCGCGCCTCGGCTCGGCGTCGCGCGCTGTGGGTCTTCGCCGCCGTTCCGGCGCGCTGGCGCTTGTGGCCGCGTTGCGTGCGCCGAAGATGCACGTGCTGCTCGACTACTGGCACATCTTCGCCAAGATCACCGACGACAACAACAATCTCCTGCTCGGCCAGGTCTTCACCTACCACCTCGACCAGCCGTTCGCCGTGCCGTCACTACTCTTCTACGCCGACGCCACATGGTTCGGCGCCGGCGTCGGTGTTCCGACACAAGAAGACAAAGCCGGGGATGCCTCGACGGCCACCGGCCTCAAGAACGGGACTGGCTCGTCCGGCCGCGGCAGCTCCTTATGCGGGATCAGCGGGGGGGCAACGGCATCTTTCTCAGTGTCGGATCGATTCCTGCCGAACAGCGCCATGGTCTTCTCCCAGGTGACGGCTGACTTCCCTTGACAATCAGCATATTTGCCGTCACCGCTTGGACATACAGGCAGCATGGCGCTTGACTTACCTTGACTTTGAACTGGTCGACCTCGGGGCAACCTTGGCGATTCGTTCTGGCTTCACCGTCAGGTACTCGGCCCCTCGAGTCCACACGTGGTACGACCAAGGCACGTTTAGCACCACTTCGTGGTACGGAAGGAACTCGATGCGAGCCGTCCGGAGCCGTTCCAGCGTTGGACTGTCGACCCGTTCCGCTGCCAGCGCGACCGCCAGGTTCTTTTCGGCCTCAGCCCATGAACCCGAGCCGAGATAGAGCAGAGTGACCGGCAAGGCCAGTCCGGCCAGCCACCAAGGACTCAATCTTAGGCTAAAAACGACCGCGAGTGCGGCCAGCGGCAGGAACATGCCTACACGGAAGGAGCCTTCGGCGTTCAGCCGGTCATACTCGCCGTAGAGTTGCTCCTCCTTGCCGAGAAGACGGGGCCCGAGGTAGTCCAAATCCTCCTTGACTGAATCCACGTAGCCGTCGAGTCGCGCGATTGTGCTCAGCAAATTCCATCGCGACAGATAGTCGTCCGTAGCGCCGCGCCGAAGTTCGTCTACTCGCGCGTTGCCCAGGACCCGGGGCAGCCGGCCCCCGTAGCGCTGCGTCTCGCCCTTCAGAACGCTGACATGGTGGACCACCGCTTCCCGGAAATCCTCGTCTTCGAGGAATCGGGCGCAGAGTTTGTTCACCGCTGCGTCGCGGAGCGCGTCCATCACCCGACGCCGACCGCGGAAGCTAGGTTCCAGCCGCGAAACGAGCGATCGATCCGAGCGGCGAAGAATCGGCGTTAGGGTGGTGTCGAGCGCGTGACCCCCAGCGACATAATCCCAAGCAGGTAGGCGGCCGGTGTGGCTGCTGCGAGAAGCGCCGGCTTACCCGCTCATGCCCCGAGGTCGCGCAAGTCCCGGTACGCACCCGCGGCATCTCCGGGGTCGGGTAGCGTCGGCCGAAGAGCGATCCACAAAGTGACAAGCTCGCCAGCATGACCCTCCGTCTCCATGCCCCTACCAAATATGAAAGATTCAACCGATTCCATGCCGCATTGGCACCGAAAGCTGCCAGGCGCATAGAAGTCGAATATTTACCGAACTTGGGAGTCCCTTGTAACCGCGCCGACCTCGCGGCGGTAGATAAGCAACGTAAACTCCGTTCAGGGGCCGACGAGCGTCCTCCCCCCGGGTTGATCGACATCAGCGGGAGCGAATAATGGAAACCAGTCGTCTAAGGACGAAGGGCTGACCCCGGCCCAGCGATCCATTCGAGCACGTATCGCCGCACACACATCCTGGTCCCGCACCGAAGACCGGACAGAGCGAACGGCACCAGCACGCCGAGCCGCGCTGGCGAAATTCGAGCGCTTGGTTGACCCCGACGGCGTCCTAGATGAAGTGACCCGGAGGCAGCGCGCAGATGCCGCGAAGAGAGCGCACTTTCAACGCTTGGCGCTGCTCAGCTCCCGTGCACGCCGCAGGGGAACCAACAACTGACACGCCCTATGGACGACAACGAGGCCCAGTGGCATCGACTGGCACTCCACCCGATCCAGAGCAACTTGCATGCTGTCGCGCCGTCTGCGCCGGCTGCGAAGTCCGAGAACCTCGCCTGGCGTCAGCCCTGACCCATCACGATCCATGGGGACTATGGGGAGGGCTATCCCCGGACGAACGTGAGCAGATAGCGGGAACTGATGCTGTCCGTATCCTGCCGTCTCACGGAACCAATCCCCGGTACAGCAAGCACCGCTGTAGATGCACCTTGTGCCGCATCGCCCACTCAGCTTATGAACGTAACCGTCGACACCAGTCACGGCTCCGGCAGCAGAAGTAGCGTCCACCGGCCGAAAGTCACTTTACTAAACGGAGTCGAGCGGTGTCAGAACAGCCATTCAACTAGACTTCAAAACCTGATATGCTATGCTCCTACTTGAACTGGAAAAACACCGGTGAGCACAGCGTTCGGGCCCCAGATACTGGGGGTCAAGGGGTCGCAGGTTCAAATCCAGTCAGCCCGACCGGACAGCGGGTTTCCGCAGCTCACAGCTGCGGGGGGCCCGCTTTTTGCTGTGGTCGTGGGTGTCGTTCCGGTCCAGCACAGCGCTCGGTGACACCGCGCAAGCGCGAAACCCGCATTCGCGCCCAGCTGCTCGACGTAGTGGCCCCAGATGCATTGCCCGGCATTTCAGCCCGGCCGGGCGGAACCGAGCCGTCCGGGGCCGCCGCGAGACGTGCGGCCGGCACGCTCTGGGCAGAGCTCTCCAGCGTCTCGCCCGAGGTCTCGCTGCACGGCCATCAACGGGCAACCTCGCCGGCCGTCCGGCGATCCGTGCCGCACGTCGTCGAGCTCGCTCGTGCGATGACGCGGTCGGCGGTTTGCTTCGCGTGGATCTTTGCGGCATCTTGGCGCGTGGAGTGGTTCGAACCGCCGGACACCCTGTCCACCGGGCGTCAAGAAACCGACAGGAGGACCGGCTGGTGCGCCACGAACCACGCCGCAGGGTCGTACGCTGGGCGGATGCATGCTGTGGAGATGGCCGAGGAGTACCCGGTCGTCGACCTGGACTCCGATGCCCTGGACGCGGCGCGGATGCTGGCCGAGCGCCGGCTGCCGGGCATCGTCGTGACCGACGCCGCGGGGTGCCCGCAGTCGATCCTGCCCGCGTCGCAGGTTGTGCAGTTCCTGGTGCCCAGCTACGTACGCGACGACCCGTCCCTGGCCGGGGTGCTGGACGAGTCCATGGCCGACCGCGTCGCGGACAAGCTGAGCGGCAAGACCGTCCGCACGCTGCTGCCCGAGAAGCCCTCGGAGCTGCCGCGGGTGCAGGCCGACGACACGATCGTGGAGGTCGCGGCCATCATGGCGCGCCTGCGCTGCCCGCTGGTCGCCGTCATGGAGGACAAGCGGCTGCTCGGCGTGATCTCCGCGTCCCGGCTGCTGGAACTGGCCCTCACCCCCCGCTGACCGCGACGGCGGTGCGATGAGCACCGTCCTCGCCATCGCGGTGTTCGTCATCGCCTACGTCTTCATCGCCACCGAGAAGCTGCCGAAGACCGCCGTCGCCCTCGCCGGCGCCGGGATCGTGCTGGCGTTCGGGGTGACCGACTCGGCGGACGCGTTCTACTCCCACGACACCGGCATCGACTGGGACGTCATCTTCCTGCTGTTCGGGATGATGGTCATCGTCAGCGTGCTGCGCCGCACCGGCGTGTTCGAGTACGTCGCCATCTGGGCGGCCAAGCGCGCCAAGGGCTCGCCGCTGCGGATCATGGTCCTGCTGGTCGTCATCACGGCGGTCGCGTCGGCGTTCCTGGACAACGTCACGACCGTGCTGCTGATCGCGCCGGTCACCCTCCTGGTCTGCGACCGGCTCGACATCTGGCCCACGCCGTTCCTCATCGCCGAAGTGCTGGCCTCGAACATCGGCGGCGCCGCCACCCTGATCGGTGACCCGCCGAACATCATCATCGGCAGCCGCGCGGGCCTGTCGTTCAACGACTTCCTGCTCAACATGACCCCGATCGTCGCGATCGAGCTGGTCGCGTTCACCCTCGCGCTGCGCTGGGTGTTCCGCGGCTCGTTCGCCGTCGACCCGGCACGCGCCGCGTCGGTCATGCGGCTCAACGAACGCGAAGCGATCCGCGACCCCCGCCTGCTGCTCAAGTGCGGTGTCGTGCTGCTCGCGGTGTTCGCCGCCTTCGTCGGCCACTCGCTGATCCACGTCGAGCCGTCGGTCGTCGCGCTGCTGGGTGCCGGGGTGCTGGTGCTGCTCTCCCGGGTGGAACCGCGGGACTACCTGGCCGGCGTCGAATGGGAGACGCTGCTGTTCTTCGCCGGGCTGTTCGTCATGATCGGCGCACTGGTCAAGACCGGCGTCATCGGCAGACTGGCCGAGCTGGCCGCGCAGGCGACGGGCGGGAACGCGCTGGTCGCGGTGATGCTCATCCTCGGGGTGTCGGCGCTGCTGTCCGGGGTGATCGACAACATCCCGTACGTGGCCACGATGAGCCCGCTGGTGCTGGCGCTGACCCAGGACATCCCGGATCCGGCGCACTCGGAGGCCCTGTGGTGGTCGCTGGCCCTGGGCGCGGACTTCGGCGGCAACATGACCGCGATCGGCGCCAGCGCCAACGTGGTGATGCTGGGCATGGCGGCCCGGGCGGGCAGCCCGATCTCGTTCTGGGAGTTCACCCGCAAGGGCGCGCAGGTCACGCTGCTGACGGTGCTGATCGCCGCGCCGTACCTGTGGCTGCGCTACTTCGTCTTAGGCTGAGGCGGTGGAGCGAAAGCTCCCTGCACCCGGGCTTCTCACGATGACGCGGTCGGCATCCGGGACAGCTCCATGGCCTGGTCGCGCCGCAGGAGCGGGCGCAGCCGGTAGGTGTAGTGGTAGTCCCGGTTCGCGAACAGCTTGTACTCGTCGTGCGTCTGCGCGCCCCAGCTGTCGTCGCCGCCGACGCCCATCTGGCGGTGGTTCAGCCTGAGCACGACGTCCGGGCGCGGCGTCAGCTGGTAGTCGTGCAGTGCGCCGCTCGAGAGGTCCTCCGGGGTGAAGTGCGACGCGTTGACCTCCAGCAGTGGCTCCCCGCTCGCGAGCAGCCCCACCCCGCGCTTGTTGGTCAGCGCGATCCACCGCACGTCGGTCTTGTTGCCGTTCTCCTGCGGCCGGATGTAGCCCGTCCACTGCCGCGCCACCGTCGAGGAGTACACGCCCACGTCGGACCCGGTGTTGCGGTCCCAGTGGTTCTCCTCCGGCCCGCGGCCGTAGTAGTCCAGCGTGTCGAATTCCCCCGGCACGAACAGGATCGTGCCGACTTCGGGCAGGTACGGCAGGCCGGACGCGCCGGGGTGCACCGACTGGTCCACCTTGATCTCGCCGTGGCCGAACACCGTGTACGTGGTGGTGTACGCCGAGGGCACCGAAGTCGGCAGGGTGCCGCGGACCGTCACGACCACCGCCCGGCCGGGCGTCACGGTGACGTCCGTGACCTGCCGGTCGGCGCCGGCGTAGCGCCAGGTGGCGACGCGGTTCGGGTGGCCGTTGCCGATGTCGTTGTCGGTCGGCGCCCGCCAGAAGTTCGGGATCGGCCCGGCGGTGACGAGCCGGACGCCGTGGGCTTCGTAGGCCGTGATGAGCCCGGTGTCCTTGGCGATCGAGACGCTGAACCCGGCGCCGGTGATCTCGACGCTCGGGTCGGTCTGGCGCACGGTGGCGGCCGGTACCCGGGCGAGCGGCACCTGCGGCACGGCGGGGCTGCCGAAGTCCACCGGCAACTGCTGCTTCGCCACCTCGAACCCGGGTTCGGCCCAGATCGTGGGTTTCCTGGTGGTGAAGGAGAACTGGAGGAAGTACTCGCCCGCCGGCCGGACCGGACGGCGCAGCGGCACGGTGATCGTCCGGCTCGAGCGCGGCGGGACGTCGAGCTGGGCGCCGGTGAGCCGGCCGCGCTGGACGACCTTGCCGTCGTTCACCAGCGCCCAGGTGCCGTCGTGGGCATTGACGTTGGTGAAGAGGTTTTCGTTGGTGATCGTCACCTGCCCGGTCGGCAGGCCGGCGCCGGCGGAGACGTTGATCGCCTGGTAGACGTGCTTGACCTCGACGGCCTTCCCGCTGATCCGGCGGTCGGCGGTGACGATGCCGTTGGCGCAGAAGTTGCCGTCGTTGGGGTTGTCGCCCCAGTCGCCGCCGTAGGAGAGGTAGGTCCGCTCGGCGGGCTGCTTTTCGGCGTAAGCCGCGGTGGCGGCGTCGAACCAGAACCGGACGGCCGGGTCCTGCGGGGCCCGGTCGGCGGCGAGTTCGTCCGTGGTGAGTGCCCGCGCGTAGACCCGGGCGGCCCGGATGTGGCCGCCGAACACCCGCTCGGGGTTCTCGTAGTCGGTGCCGAGCGCGAGCTGGGCGGTGGTGCTGTCCGGGACGCGGTCGGTGGTCGTCCGGGCCACGGCTGTGCCGTCGATGTGGAGCGTCAGCGTCTTCGCGTCGTGGTCGAGGACGCCGGCGACGTGGTGTTCCCGGCCCACCCAGTCCGCGGGCAGCGGTGCGGTGGCCGAAATCCAGCCGCCGGAGTACACGAAGAACTCGAGGTTGCCTTCGCTCTGCTTGAGCGAGTACTGGTGGTCGCCCTTGGCGATGATCGGCTGGTGGCCGCCGACGGCGCCCGCGGTGACCCACGCTTCGAGCGTCAGCGACCCGGTCAGGTCGACGCTGCGCGCGGGCGGGAAGACCGCGGCGCCGGCCAGGCCGTGCCCGGCGTCGAACGTCGCGGCCGGCGCGAGTTCCGCGGTGAGGGCGGCGGGACCGGACTCGGTGAGCAGCTTGCGCTTCGGTGTGGGCCAGTACAGCCCCTGGTCGACGAAGTCCCAGATGAACCCGCCCTGCAGCACCGGGTGCGCGCGGATGACGTCCCAGAACTCCTTGAAGTTCCCGGTGGAGTTCCCCATCGAGTGGGCGTACTCGATCATGACGTAGGGCCGGGTGTCGGCCGTGTCGAGTGCCCGCTTCTCGAGCGCGGCCGGGGTCGGGTACATCTGCGAACGGATGTCGCTGATGCCCGGCCGGTCGTCGCCCTCGTACTGGATCACGCGGGTCGTGTCGCAGGACCGGATCCAGTCGTACATCGCGGTGAAGTTGCCGCCCGAGCCCGCCTCGTTGCCGAGCGACCAGATGACGACGCTCGGGTGGTTCTTGTCGCGGTGCACCATCGCCTTGGCCCGGGCGAGGACGGCATCGGTCCAGTCCGGGTTCGAGCCGGGGAAGCGATCCCGGACGCCGTGGGTCTCCAGGTTGGCCTCGTCGACGAGGTAGAGCCCGTACTCGTCGGCCAGGTCGTACCAGACGGGATCGTTGGGGTAGTGGGACGTGCGGACGGCGTTGATGTTGAGCCGCTTGATCAGCCGGATGTCCTCGACGAGGTCGGCGCGGGTGAGCGCGCCGCCGCGGGCCGGGTGGGCCTCGTGCCGGTTCGTGCCGCGCAGGCTGACCGGCTGCCCGTTGATCCGCATCAGCCCGCCGGTGAGCGCGAACTCCCGGAACCCGACCCGGGCGGACAGCGTCTCGATGGCCCTTCCGGCGGGATCGCGCAGGACGAGCACCGCGGTGTAGAGGTTCGGCTGTTCCGCCGACCAGAGCTTCGGCGCGCGAACGCTTTGCGCGGCCTGGACGGTGACGTCCTGCCCGGCCGGTACCGAGCCCAGCCCGACCTGCTGCCGCAGCGGCTGTGGCCACACGGGCCGGCGGTCGGCGTCGTACAGCTGGGTTTCGACGGTGTAGGTGCGGTTGTCCGCGATCCCGTAGGTGCGGACGCTCGCGGTGACGGCGAGGTCGGCGTTCGTGTAGCCGTCGCGGAGTTTCGGGTCGAGCCGGAAGTCGCGCAGGTGCACCGCCGGCGTGGAGAACAGGTAAACGGACCGGAAGATGCCGGACAGCCGGATCATGTCCTGGTCTTCCAGCCAGTCGCCGTCCGGGAACCGGTAGACCTCCACGGCGAGCTGGTTGGTCCCCGGCCGCAGGTGGTCGGTGATGTCGAACTCCCCCGGCGTCCGCGAGTCCTCCCGGTAGCCCAGCAGCGTGCCGTTGACCCACACGTAGAACGCCGACTTCACGCCCTCGAAGTGCAGGAACGTCCGTCGGCCGGACCACCCGGCGGGGACCTGGAAGGTCCGCCGGTACTGGCCGACGGGGTTGAACTTCGTCGGCGCGAACGGCGGTTGCGCGTTTTCGTTCTGCCCGTTGGCACCCCACCAGGGGTAGGTGATGTTGACGTAGATCGGGAAGTCGTAGCCGTGCAGCTGCCAGTTCGACGGAACCGGGATGGTGGCCCAGGAGCTGTCGTCGACGTTTTCGCGGTAGAACTCCGGGTCCCGCGCGTCGGGCCGCTCGGCGTGCCGGAACTTCCAATCGCCGTCGAGGCTCTGCCGGTAGGGCGAGCGGGTCCGGTCGCCGGCCAGCGCCTGCCCGAGGTCGGCGTACGGCATGAGCGTGGCGTGCGGTGGCTCGCTGCCGATGTCGAAGATGCCGATGTTGTTGTTCCACTCGGGAAACCCGTTGGGCGGCGCGGTCCAGTCGCGGGTGGCGGCCGCGGCCGGGCAGGCCAGCGACGAGAGCGTCGCCGGCAGGGCGAGCGTGCTCAGCAAGGCGGCTCCGCCACCCAGGAAGGTGCGGCGGCTGAGGGCGCGCCGGTACTCGGACGGCTGCTGCGACATCGTGAACCACCCCGTTCTTCGACGCGCAGAACGTTACCTATCCACCAAGCGAAGTCAACAGTCTTACGCATAGTTCAACGGACAGAATGTTGAGTTCTGTTGATCGGTGGTTGATCACCTGGATGGCGGAGTGACGACCAGTCGCCACACCGGTATCCGGGCACAGCTGTCCCCCAGGACTGCACGGACTCGGGGAACGCCGCATCCTGCGGTCAGGCGCGCGGCTGCATCGGTGCCGAGGCACGCCGGTCCGCGTGTTCCGCGGCTGCCGAGTGCCGGCGGGCTGCCGCCTCGTCGCCGGCCGCGCTCGCCGACTGGGCCGCAGCGCGTTCGTGGTGGGCTTCCGCTCGGCGGATCGCCGCGAACGACTCCTCCACCAACCGTGTCCACTGTGGAGTGTGACGCGGGTGTCGCCGTGCTTCGCCACGGGCTTCGGCGGCCGCGGCGAGTTCCTGATACGCCATCGCGTGGCACGAGGCGACTTCCGCGAGCACGCGTTGCGCCTTGCCCCGGTTCCGGCCGTCGGGTTCGGTGCCGGTCTCCAGCTCGGCCGCCAGGTTGCGGTGCGCCCCCGCGACTTCCCGGACCCGTTCCGCGTCCAGGCGCAACCGCCTGACTTCCGGGAGCACCCAGGTTCCGGAGGTCTCCTTCACCGCGAAGTCGGTTCTCATGTCGTGCTCACCGTCCTTCTTCCTCGTTGGGGTTCCACCCTGACACGGGAAGCGGAGGTTTCAACTGACGACTGCCTTACGATCGCCCTGTCCAGTGACCTCACGCCGGCACAACAGTTCGTCAGCGCAACAGTTTGTTACTGCTAGAGTTCTGCAGGTGCCCACGCGTGTTCTGCTCGTCGAGGACGACGCCATGATCAGCGAAGCGCTGAGCCTCGCGCTGGCCGACGAGGACTTCGACGTCCTCGCGGCCGCCACCGGCGAGGACGGCCTTGATCTGCTGGACTCCACCGCTGTCGACGTGGTGCTGCTCGACCTGATGCTGCCGGGCATCGACGGGCTCACCGTCTGCCGGTCCGTGCGCGAGCGCGGCGACCTGCCGATCATCGTGATCACCGCCCGCACCGACACCCAGGACGTGATCGCGGGGCTCGAGGCCGGCGCCGACGACTACGTCACCAAACCACTGGTGGCGGGCGAGCTCGCGGCCCGGATTCGTGCCCTCCTGCGCCGGGCCGCGCCGGCACGTCCGGCCGGCTTCAGCCTCGGCGGGCTCGAGATCCGGCCCGACGAGGAAGCCGTCCACCGCGACGGCGTCCCCGTGCACCTCACGCGCACCGAGTTCCGCCTGCTGACCGAACTCGCCGCGGCCGAAGGCAAGGTCGTCACCCGCGAGCAGCTGCTGCAGCGCGTGTGGGGCCACGACTACTTCGGCGACACCCGGTTGCTCGACGTCCACATCAGACGGCTGCGCCGCAAGGTCGAACCCGACCCCGACTCCCCCAGCCTGGTGCTCACCGTCCGCGGCAGCGGCTACCGCATCGCCCCCGAGCCGTGATCCGCCGGCTGTCCCTGCGCTGGCGCGTCGCCGCCGCGTTCGGAATCGGCCTGGCACTGGTGATGACCGTGCTCGCGGTGGCCACCTGGAACCTCACCACCGGCTACATGCTCGACCAGCGCGAGCAGAGCGTCACCCGCCAGTCCGAGGTCAACGTCCGCCTCGTCGACGCCGCACTGGCCGATGACTCGGAGGGCCTCGAAGAGCTGCTCACCGGACTGGCCACCGGCCCGGATTCGTCGGTCCTGCTGTCCCGGCCGTCCGGATGGCTCACGAGCGGCCGCGCGATCGATCCCGCGGCCGTGCCCGACGCCCTGGTCGACCGGGCCCACCACGGCGTGGCGGCGCGACAGCGGTTCAACGCCGACGGGATCCCCGTGCTCGGCGTCGCGACGCCGGTCGGCCGCGACGGCAGCATCTACGTGGAACTCTATCCGCTCGTGGAACTGGACCGCGCGTTCCGCTACCTCAGCACGCTGCTCATCACCGGTACCGTCGTCGCCGCGCTCTTCGGCGTCGGCCTCGGCGCTTGGGCCGCCCGCCGGGCGCTCCGCCCGCTCACCGCGCTCAACGCAGCGGCGTCACGCGTCGCGCGGGGCGACCTCTCGGCCCGCCTCCCCGATCAGGCCGACCCCGACCTGGCCCCGCTGGCCGCGAGCTTCAACACGACCGCCGGGCAGCTCGAGCAACGCGTCCGCCGGGACGCGCGGTTCGCCTCCGACGTCAGCCACGAACTGCGCTCACCGTTGACGACGATGGTGAACGTCAGCGAAGTGCTCGGACGTCGGCAGGACGCCATGCCGGAACCGGCGCAGCGAGCACTGCGGCTGCTGCGCTCGGAACTGCGGCGGTTCCAGCGGATGGTGGTCGACCTGCTGGAGATCTCGCGCGCCGACCAGGACGAGGCCGGCGGCGCCGTCGAACTGGTCGACCTCGGCGAGCTCGTCCGCAACGTCGTCGACAGCCGCCCGCCGTCCGACGTCCGGCTCGAGATCGACGCCGACCCGCCTCTCGTCTCGGCGGATCGCCGCCGGATCGATCGCGTGGTGGCCAACCTGCTCGACAACGCCGACCACTACGGCGGCGGCGCGGTCGCGGTCACCGTCCGCCGACGCGGCGACCGCGCCCGCATCGAAGTCGACGACGCCGGCAGCGGCGTCCCGCCCGCACTGCGCGAACGCATCTTCGAACGCTTCGCCCGCGGCCTGCACGCCGCCCGCCGCGACCAGGACACCGGCAGCGGTCTCGGCCTGGCCATCGTCGCCGACCACGTCCACCGCCACGACGGCCACGTCTGGGTCGAGGACCGGCCCGGCGGCGGCGCCCGCTTCGTCGTCGAACTCCCGGAGGCCACGACGTGAAACCCGCCCTCGCGCTGCTGACCCTGCTGTGCGTCACGAGCTGTGGTGTCACCACGGAAGACGAGCCGGAGCCGATCACCACCCCGGTGCTCACGGCGACCCCGACGGTGACGAGCAGGCCCGCCCCGCCGTCGCCGTGCCCGCCCGAATCGTCAGCCAGTCGTCAGGTGCAGCCCACGCCGGCGCCCGCACAATGAGGACATGACCGTCGAAACCTCCCAGGCCGACGACATCACCGCCGAGGTCGACAGCTGGCTCACCGGCGAGTTCGCTTCCTTGCTGCCGGCGGCCGACATCACCGCGATCGTCCGGTCGGCCCGCAGTGATCTCGAAGGCCAGATCGTGCCCGAAGCCATGGGCGAGATGCTGCACCGGCTGGCCCGGTTCCGCGTCCTGCGCACCCTCGAGCGTTCGTGACCGCCTATCGACAGCACTGCCCGGTGGCCACCGCAGCCGAGGTGCTCGATCCATCGTGGACACTCCTCATCGTCCGTGAACTCCTGCACGGCAGCAGCCGCACCGGCGAGATCGCCGAAGGCGTGCCCGGCATGTCCACCGCGTTGCTGGCGCGGCGTCTCAAGCAGCTCGCCGACGCCGGGGTGGTGACCCGGCTGCCGGCCACCGGCGAAGTCCGCTACGCACTGACCCCCGCCGGCCGCGACCTCGCCCCGGTGGTCGAGCACCTCGGGTACTGGGGCCGCCGCTGGATGCCACCACCGCGCAGCGGGAACCTGGAACCGCGCCTGCTCCTCCTGGACATCTGCCGGGGCATCGACGCGGCCCGGCTCCCCCGCGAACGCATCGCGCTGCACCTGCGGTTCAGCGAGGTGCCCCCGCCGCGCTGGTGGTGGCTGGTCCTCTCGCCCGCAGGAGCTTCTTCGACCGAGAACGACCCCCGGCTGCCGACCGTGGCCCGCATCGACTGCACGGTCTCCGCTCTCGCGGGCGTGTGGCTGGGGCACCGGACGTGGCAAGAAGCACTCGCCGATCGGGCCATCAGGTTCGACGGCACTCGCGAGGCCGTCCGGAAGACGATCGGCTGGCTCGGCCGCAACCGGTTCACCGATCCGCCGAAGTCTTTCCCCACCAATTGAATGATTCCGCACACCGTCCCTTGCTGGCGGTGCGGCACACTGGGAGACATGCCTCGGAGCACTCCCGCCCTCGACACGACGGACGTCGACGCCGTGACCGACGCCGTGCTGACCGCGTCCCGGTTGCTGGTGGCCGTCTCGGCCCGGTCGATCGCCGCGGCCGGCGACCTGATCACGCTGCCGCAGTTCCGGCTGCTGGTGGTGCTGCACACCCGGGGCCCGCTCAAGCACGCCGACCTGGCCGAGCACCTGCAGGTCACGCCGTCGACCGCGAGCCGGATGGTCGACCGGCTCGTCACCGTCGGCATGGTCGACCGGCAGCACAGCCCGGTCTCCCGCCGCGAGATCGTGCTCGCCTTGACCCGCGAAGGCGCGAAGGTGGTCCGCCAGGTCACCGCCCGGCGGCGCAAGGAGATCGCGAAGATCGTCGCCCGGATGCCCGACGACGCCCGCAGCGGCCTGGTCGACGTCCTCACCGCCTTCGCCGAAGCCGGCGGCGAGCCACCCGCATCCGCCGTCGCTCCCGAGGCCGTGTGGACCTGACACCGGGAGATCACCACAGCCGGCCGACGGCGACGAGCCGGGCGTCCAGGCCGCGCGTCGACCGGCAGAACCCCGTGCCCGGATACCGCCGGCGCGTACGCGGCGCGGTCCAGTGCCGTCTCCGCGGCAAGAAGTTCCGGTAGCGGTTCGGTGGCCGCATCGACGAGGCGGTCATCGAAGGCAGCCCACCCGGGTGAACAGCACCCCGCACGCACCGGAGCGGCTCTCCCGCAGCCACCTGCCGATCGGCTGCCTGACCGGAAGCGGGACACGCCTGACAGTCACACTGTCAGCTGAGGACACTATTGCGTTTTGCAACGCTTAGCGGGTGATCCCTCACCACGGCCACAAGGACATCGATCCCGTCGACGAGCCCACCGCGGCGTGACCGAAGGCGGCGACGCAGCCCGTCACAACTCCGTAATGTCCGAAACATCCTCTTCCGCAGGGGACGTGTGCCACGATCGGCGTCCACCGTGGAAAGGAAGCAACCGATGTACCGTTGTCGGACCGCAGCCGGCCTTCTCGCCCTGGTCCTGGCAGCTCCGCTCGCAGCGTGCGGCGCAGCGACGGATTCGCCCGCGGGAGCGGGCGCCTCACCCACGGCCACCAGCACGTCGACGTCTGTGGCCGCTACTACCCCGCCGACGGCCGCTGCGGTGCCGGAACAGCTGAAGTTCACCGCCCAGACGGTGGACGGCGGGCGCTTCGCGGGCGAAAGCCTGGCCGGAAAGGCTGCCGTGCTGTGGTTCTGGGCGCCGTGGTGCCCGAAGTGCCGTGCGGAGGCGCCACGGGTCGCGGCCTCGGCGCGCGCCGCCGCGGGCCGGGTCACGTTCGTGGGTGTCGCGGCTCAGGACGAACTGCCCGCGATGAAGGAGTTCGTCGCCGACCACGCACTGGGCGGGTTCGTCCACCTGGCCGACGTCGACGCCTCGATCTGGACCCGGTTCGGCGTGACGTACCAGCCGGCCTACGCGTTCATCAAGCCGGACGGGACCGTCGACGTGGTCAAGGAGCAGTTGTCGGAGCCGGCGCTGGCCGAGCGGGTCGGCACGCTGAGCAAGGCGTGACGGGCGTGCTGGACCTGGACGCGCTCGGCTTCGCGCTGGCGGCCGGAATGGTCGCCGCGGTCAACCCGTGCGGCTTCGCGATGCTGCCCGCGTACCTGACGTTGGTGGTCGCGGGCGAGCAACGGGCCACGATGGCCGCGGTGTGGCGGGCGCTGGCCGTCACCGGTCTGATGGCGCTGGGCTTCCTCGTGGTGTTCGGCGCTTTCGGGCTGGTCGTGGCGCCGCTCGGCTCGTCGGTGCAGGAGTACCTGCCGGCCGTGACGGTCGTGGTCGGTGCCGTCATGGCGGGGCTCGGCGCGTGGATGGTGGCGGGCAAGGAGATCACGCTGCTGATCCCGCAACCCCGCACGGGCGCGCCGACCGCGCGGCTGAGTTCGATGTTCGGCTACGGCACCGCGTACGCGGTCGTGTCGCTGTCCTGCACGATCGGGCCGTTCCTGGCCGTGACGAGCGCGACGTTCCGCAGCGGCTCGGTACTGACCGGCGTCGCCGCGTACTTGGTGTACGGGCTGGGAATGACGCTCGTGGTCGGCGTGCTGGCGGTGTCGGTCGCCCTGGCGAGCAGCGCGGTGATGACCGGAGTCCGGCGGGTACTGCCGTACGTCCACCGCATCGGTGGAGCGATTCTCGTACTGGCCGGGCTCTACATCGGCTACTACGGGATCTACGAGTTGCGCCTGTTCCACGGCACCGGCTCGGCGGAGGATCCGATCACGGACGGCGCGGGCAAGCTGCAAGGGTGGCTCGCCGAAGGGATCGACCACATCGGACCGGCGCCACTGGTGGCCGGTTTGGTCGTCCTCGTCGTCGCCGGCAGCTTGCTGGCCCGGCGACGCGCGCGGCGGCGCTCCCGAGCCGCGTCGGATGACGTTTCGGCGTAGCACACGCTGCTTGATCATCGTCACGGTCGCGGCGGCAAGGCCAGGACCGTGTAACGCTGCAGCAGGTCGGCGAGGTCGGATACGGCACCACATGCCGGTCGCCCACCTTGCCGCCGCCCCGCCGCGACCTCGTCGACGAAGCGCGCCACCTCAGCGGGTTCGGGGACGAGTGGGTCCCCGAACCGGCCCAGCACCTCTCCCGGTCCCAGCTCGGCGTGTTCGAGCACCAGTTCCCAGCCGGACTCCGCCGACCAGACGAGCACGAGGTCACGTTCCGGGGCCAGAGCACAGCGACGGTCCAGCGCCAAGTAGGCGGCGGGCGGGTCGAAGTCCCGGCCGACACCACCCGGGAGCACGCCGACGGCCGCGGAGACCGCACGCAGGTAACCGGCCAAGCCGACCTCCCAGGACCGAGGTCCGCGCTGCAGCACCTGCTTCCTCTCTTCTGCTGCGAAAGCTGTGCCGTACGACGACGTGCACGGCACTGTGCGCCGCCGTCGTACGAGCCCATGCGCCGGCGACCGCGTGCGGGCCGTTGCTTCCCCGCTCGCACCCGGTCGTCGCGGAGCGTCGCCCGCCGTTCATGCCGGCGGGCCGTCCACAGCATGCCGGAGATCCGGGGCGCCGAACCTGACGAATACCTTGCGATTCGGCGCGCGCCGGCCGACTGCAAGGGGCGCGCCGGCCAGCCGAGGAGGCGCGCGCCGAGGACCGCGGCTTCCAGGGTGAACCGGTGCGCCGGATCCCGCGGGTCGTAGCCGGTCAGACGCTTGGCGCGGTCGAGCCGGTAGGTGACCGCCCGGACGCTCAGGAACAGCTTCCGGGCGGTCTCGGTCGTGTTCTCCCCCGCGGCGAAGTACGCGGCGAGGGTGTCGAGGACGGGTTGGGCGCCGCCGCGGGAGGTCGGCAGCGGGCTCAGCTGGCCCGCATCCCCGCGGTCGATCAGCCGCTGCATGTACTGCAGTCGCCGGACGTCGGCGTCCCTGCTGCTGGCCGTGCTGTGCGCGTACCCGGTCCGGTTCGCGATGGTGGCGGCGCAGATCATTGCGTACTCCCAGGTGCACGCGGACACGAAGGCCGTCAACGCGAACGGGCAGGTGACGGTGCCGGGCTGGTGGTCTTCGGCCTCAACGCCTTGTTCGCGTTCCGCGCACCGGAGCTGAAGCGGGGCCGCTACGGCCAGGCCAGGCCAGGCCAGGCCACGGTGACGAGCGCCGGAACGGCGATGCCGAGCACCAGCCCCAGCGCCCGCCCCGACAGCCGCCGGCCCTCCCGCAACGCCGGCAGGCTCGCCCGCTGCCCGTCAGTGAACAACACCGTGAACAGGGCCCACGTCACGTCGACTTCGGCCACCGGCGCCGTCGCCCGGCGCAGCGCTGCGAGGTAAAACATCCACGCGCATTTACCGCAGCGAATGGCGAACAACGTCGACTTTCGCATCGGGCTGGATTGTGGCATGGTGCGATCGAGGGAACCGTGCCGCACGGCATCGCGTCGTAGTGGCGACCGGCACGCGGGAGGGGACGGCAATGGGCGGCGGTTATGGGCTCGATCCGGACGAAATTCCCCGGCTGAAGAAACTTCTCGAAGCCGCCAGCGACAGCCTGGACATGACCGACTTCCGGCAGAAGGCGACCCTGGAAGGGTTCCTGACGGTGGAAGAAGTCGCCTCGTACGGCAACGTCGAGGACACCGTCGAAGAAAAGGTCCTCAAGCTCACCGAATTCTGCAACACGAAGTACCCCGGCGTCGTGAACGCGATGGACCGGTTCCTCGCGCGCGCGCACGTCACCATCATCGGCACGGCCGAAGGCGTCGCCAAGGCAGGTGAGAAGTACCAGGCCACCGAGGACGAGGTCGAGAAGTGGATGAAGGAGCACGAACCGAAGTAGGCCGGTCCGCCACGTTTTCCGCCGCTTCGGAACGAGAGGGGAGCTCGAAATGGCCTTGAAAGAGCTGATCGACGACTCCGTCCTCGCGGACGCACGCAAGATCGACGCGTTCGCCCGGGACCACGGGCAGTCGCTGCCCTCACTCGAACACACCTTGCGGCTGGTCCGCGACATCGACACCGACCGGCTGCGCTCGGTCGGCAAGGATGTCTGGGGCGTGGGCGGTGAGGACGGCGCCGACCTGGTCGGCACCTCGATCAACGCCGGTATCGGCGGCTTGTCCAAGGCCGCCGAACAGACCGCGGCGTGGACCGGTGACGCCAACAACGCCTACGTGCACCGGGTGAACCAGACGAAGAAAGCGCTCCTGGACATGGAACGTCCCGCGCAGGACGTCGGCCAGGCCCTGGTCAAGATCGCCGACGCGTGGGACCAGATCTTCGGCAGCAGCTTCGCCGACATCCTCGCGATCATCGGCCTCATCCTGTCGATCATCGGCGTGATCGCCGCCATCATCGTCGGCGTCACCGGCGTCGGCGCGATCGTCGGGCTGATCATCGGGATCATCAGCATCATCGTCGGCGCGGTCTCGATCTGGTGGACCATCCACAGCAACGAACAAGCCAAGATCGAAGCGCTCGAGACCGCCTCCGCGCAGGCGGACCAGACGATGAACTCGGCCAACGCCGGCAAGCCGTGATCACCGCACGCGGACGCGACATCGAGGAGGATGGCCGTGCCTGAACCCGGAGTCGACCCGGCGCAGACCGCCGAGCAGATGAAGAGCCGGCTGGGCAAGATCAAAGAAAACCCGGAACTGGCGTTGTTTAGCGAATTCAAGGGAACGTCCCGCGGTGGCGGCGTCACCGTCTCGGTCGACATGCTCGGCCGGTTCAAACGCGTGCACCTCGCGCCGGGCGTGCTCCACGAAGGCGGCGAACAATGGCTGACCGAGGAGATCGCCACCGCGGCCACAGCAGCACGGAAAGCCGCCACCCTGCTCGACTTCGACGTCGCCGAGCTCGCCACAGAACTGGAAAACGCACCCGCGTTGAAGGCACGCGTCGAACGCACCGCCACCGAACAGCAAACCGAGCGGGACCGCCGACGCCGCGGGCCGGAGGACGACGACGAGTTCTTCGGCGGCTTCAATCCCCTGGGATGAGCCGATGAACGACGAACCCCGCGAGTACACCGTCGACTCCGACAGCGCCGCACCCGGCTCGCGCCCGCGCCGGCCGCGGGTGGATCGGAGCCGGGCGCTCCGGGTGGCCGGAGTGGTGTGGACGGCCGCCATGCTCGTCGCGGTCGTCACCGGCGCGGTCCTCAACTTCGTCGAAGCCGCCCGCGCCTGCACCCGCGGTCTCGGCTCAGCCGGTGCCGGCTGGGCCGAAGTCACCTTCCGCTCGGCCATCTCCGTGACCTGCCACGCACGCAGCGGAACCTACGACATCCCGATGAACGGCGCCGCCGCCGTCGTTCTCTTCGGAAGCCTCGGCCTCCTCGGACTCATCGGGCTCACGATCGCCCACGGGATGGCCGGCCACCGGAACTGAAGCTGGAGTGCAGGACGGCAGCTGACGTCCCTTCGCCGGTTCCGCCCCGGGCACCTCCGGGGCGGAACCGCGAGGATGCCGTGCCGTGGGGCGAACACCCAGCACACCAGGAACACCGCGGTGGCGACCAGCACAATCAGATCATCAAGTGTGCCGCACTCAGGGCGCATGCCTTCGCGGTCACCGTCCAGCCAGCTCGGCAACGACCGGCGCCAGAGCACCGGCGGCCTCGGCGCCGACCACGAAGTAGGAGAACCCGATCTCCTCCCGTCGCCGTTGGATCTCCTCAGCAGCGGCAGAAGGATCACTGGGCAGGAACGCCAGCGAGTCCGCGGCTCGGACGGCGGCGGCGTCGGTGTCAGGTCCCGCCATGAACGCAGCGACCGAATCGCCGACCACCGGCACATGCAACGCCAGTTCCACGCCGCGGCGGTTCTCGAATTGTTCCACCCGTTGCATCGTCTCGGCCCGTGTCTCCACCTGGGGCATCACGAAGGTGACCGAGTCGGCGACTTCCGCGGCGAGCGCTTGTGCCTTCGGGCCGCCCACGGCCATGACCACCGGCGTGTGGCGGTCCGGGCCGTCGAGGTCGCGCAGAGCCGCGACCACCTCACGCACCTGGCTCAACCGCCGGCCCGCCGGAGTGGCCGGCAGGCCCAGCTCACGGAGCTGGCCGGCGATCCCGGGCCGGCCGGTGCCGATGCCCATCTCGAAACGACCCTCGGTGAGGACGGACAGCGAGTGGGCCTCCCACGCGGTGATCCACGCGGGCCGGACCGGAGACGCGTACACCCAGGTGCCCACCCGCAAGCCGGTGATCGTCGCCGCCATCGCGAGCGCCGGACCCGGTGCCGGCTGCCACTGCGGCACATCGGGCATCAAGATCGTCGAATAACCGGTGTCGGCCAGAACACGCAGCTGGTCACGCCACGCCGGCAGGCCGACGGTGACCGGCGCCACGACCCCGAACCGCAACGGCTTGATCTCGCGTGCAGAAGTACCCGCCATGGTGAAGCCCCTTTCCCCACTGCCCGGCCTGGCGCCGAGCTCATCACTGCCACGAACGAGCGACCGCGCATCCGACACAACCCGCCAAACAATCCGGCGCGACGGCAGCACCGGTCGACGAGTGGCAGGTTTCGACGGGCGCGAGCTGGGTAACGGGGGTGCTAGGTCTGGTTGACTCGTACGAGTTCCGCGCGGACCTAGACCCCGCCGGCTCTAAAGCCAGGGCCGGCGGGGTCGTCTCGTGTGCACCACCAGCACCGGCACCAGCGCCGGTGAACGGCAGTAACGCGTCAGGACAACGCCCGGCATCCGCGGTCGTCCACTGCCCGGCACGTCATGAAGGTCAACGGCGTACTCTCGGCCGCGTGCACATGCAGACCGCACCGGTTCACGACCACGTTTGCTGGGGTTACCAGCGACGGGACGAGTTCACGGTACCGGCGTGGGAATTCCTGGCCGACGGCCTCGCCGCACATGAACGGGTGCTCTACGTCGCTCCCGGCGACCCCGAGCTCATCGCGGCGCAGATGCGCGCGGCCGGCCCGTTCGACGAAGGCCTGCGCACGGGCGCGGTCCGGATCTCCTCGGCCGACTCGACCTACGCCACCGGTGCCGTGGTCGACCCCGCCGGCCAGGTGGAGCTCTACGCCGCCGCGACGGCGCAGGCGCTGGCCGAGGGGTACACCGGGCTGCGGGTCGCGGCCGACGTCACCCCACTCGTGCGCACCCCTGCCCAGCTGGACGCCTTCGCCCGCTACGAACACCTCGTGGACCACTTCATGGCCGCCCACCCGATGTCGGCGATCTGCGGCTACGACACCGCCGAACTCGGCGACGAAACCGTCGCGCAGCTGGCCTGCATGCATCCCGAAGCCCGGCAGGTGCCGGCACCGTTCCACCTGCACGGCCACACCCGCGACGGAAGCACCGCCGCGCTGGCCGGGGAGCTGGACATGCAGGCCCGCCCGCTGTGGCCACTGGCGCTGCAGCGCGCCCGGCTTCGGCCGGCCGGAGGTTCGATCGCGATCGACGCCACCGACCTGACCTTCATCGACCACCGCAGCCTGTTCGACATCGCCGGCTACGCCGAGGACAACGACACCACGGTGGTCCTGCGCACCCGGCTGAGCACACCGGCCCGGCTGCTCGAGCTGTTCGGCCTGACCAACGTCCGCGTGGAGCGCGTGTGAACAGCAGAGACCCGGAGACCGCCGAGCGCGGCTACGACCACGCCGCTGTCCACTACACCAGCGATGAAGAACTGCTCGCCGTCGCCGTGCCGTTCCTCACCGCCGGCATCGCCGCGGGTGAGCCGACCGTCGTGTCCCTGGAACCGGAGCGAGCCGAGCTGGTCCGCGACGCGCTCCCCTCGTCCGCGGACACGCAGTTCCTGACCATCGACGACGTGTACGTCCGGCCCGCGTCCGCCATCAAGTCCTACCGCGACCTGATGGCCGGGCTCGTCGCCGACGGCGCCACCGGGATCCGCATCTTCGGCGAAATCCCGCCGGCTGCGATCGACACCTCCTGGGACTGGTGGGCCCGCTACGAAGCCGCCGTCAACCACGCCTACGACGAATTCCCCTTGCGCAGCATGTGCGCCTACGACACCCGCACCACGCCGCGGCAGGTGCTCGACGACGTCGCCCGCACCCACCCCTACCTCGCCACCCCCGGCGGCCACCACACCAACCCCGGCTACGTCGACCCACCGGCCTTCCTCGCCGCTCCCCGGCCGATGACGCCCTTTCCGATCGAGCGCACCGCCCCGCTGGTCGACCTCACCAACCCCCAGCCGCCGGCCGCCCGCCGCGCGGTCACCGACTTCAACAAGACCGACCTGCCCGCCGCCGACATCGACGACCTCGTCCTGGCGGTGAGCGAAATCGTCGACAACGCCCTGCGCCACGGCCGCCCACCGGTCCGGTTCCGGATCTGGGCCGACGCCGACCACATGGTCGTCACCGTCCACGACACCGGCACCGGCCTCAGCGACCCGTTCGCCGGGCTGCTGCCGGCCAACCGCCACATCGGCGGCCGCGGACTCTGGATCACCCACCAGATCTGCAGCCAAGTCACCCTCCACCGGGACGACACCGGCTTCACCGTCCGCCTCACCGCCGGACACCCGGCCCCCACGACAACCTCGACGACGACCCGGGCACCGCACAGCTGCCGCGCTACCTCAGCCGATACCCGCGGATGATCGTCTGGTCGACGGTGTTGCCCGCACCGTCGGTCGCGGTGGCCCGCAGCGACACGAAGGCGGGCCCTGGCGGCACCGCCATCATGGGGATCGGCCGCACCTGCGCTCGCGGCACGGTGCCCGACCGGAACGTCCAGTCCGCGGTGACCTTCGTGGACAGCCCGGCCGAGCTGCTCCGCGCCGACTCGCTGTGCAGCCGGTACCGGCTTTCCCCCGGTGGCACGTCGAACTCGTGGTAGCCCGTCCACGGCTGGCCGCCGATCCGCTCGTCTCCCCGGTACAGCACGGTTTCGGCCAAGTCCGCCACTGATTGTCCATAGTGGCCGGACGACGGATCGCTGAACGGCGACAGGTCGAAGTACACCGTGTCACCGCCTCTTTGCCGCCACGCCCGTTCCGGGTTCCCCGCCTCAGGGGAGACCATGGTGCCGGGCCGGCCGCGGCGGCGGGCGAACTGCGCTCCACGATCACCGGGGCACGTTCGAATCTTTCGAATCGCCGAAGGCCGCCAATTCCGATACACGTTCGCAACCACGATCCGCTTCACGTATTGCGAGGAATCCGGCAGCACTGGACAACAGCCGACCGCGGAGTGACCCGCCGCGAGGACCCTTTCCCGTGTGGTTCTCGGCGCCGGCGAGAAGCGAAAACACTCGACATCCCCATCTCACGCGGTTTCGACATATTCGCTCAGTGCCGGATATCACCCGCGTGGGGTTGAACGAGTGTGCCCGATGAGCGGAAAGGGTACGCTGGCGCCTTCGCAAGTGAATCCCTTTCCGGCATATCCGCAACCGGCAGCAGCGGCTTCGGCGGATTGAACGATCGGGAGCCGAGGAGGTACCCGCGTGTCTCCCTCCCCACGGCAACAGCGCCGGCGGGTGACCGTCGACGAACTGTTGGTGCGCATGACGGGCGCCGACGCCGTGCCGGACCATGCCGTCCGGCACCGGCTGCATCCCGGAAACCGGGCCGGGCTCGCCGGAGGCCGGGAAAAGCGGAGCACGCGGGACGTTCTGCGACTGAGCGTCGGAGCGGCCGCCGTGGTCGCGGCCGTGTGCGCCACCGCGATCGCTGCGACGCCGAAACCCTCTTCGCCCGAGCCGGTCGCGGCGCCGCCCCTGTCCCTGCAGCCGCCGGCCCCGACCTTCGCCGACACCCCGCCCGCGCCACCGGCGTCCGCTTCCGCCACGAGTCCGGTGACCTTCACGGCCGTGCCCGTTTCCACCCCGGCGCCCGAGCCGCCCCGGCCGGCGGCGCCGACCACCGCCTCCGTCGTCCCCGTTCCGGTGCGGGCGGCTTCCTGCACCGTCCGGTTCACGATCACCGATTCCTGGCCCGGCGGGTTCACCGCTTCGGTGGGGATCACCAACACCGGCAGTTCGGCGGTCTCCCCGTGGACGCTCACCTGGACGTTCACCGCGGGCCAGCAGGTCACGCACGGCTGGGACGGTGAATACACGCAGTCCGGCGACCGGGTGACGGTCCACCCGGCGTCGTACAACCCGGCCATAGCGGCGTCTGCGACGACCAACATCGGCTTCAACGGCTCGTACGCCGCCACGAACCCCGCGCCCACGGGGTTCGCCTTGAACGGAACACCCTGCAGGCACTGATCATCACCGGGCTTCCGTCGCGATCGGACAACGCCGGATTCCCGCGGGGACGGTGACCGAACAGGCGATGTCGGCGCCGAACGCCGGGGGTGGGGCGACAAGCCACGGCGGCGAAGGCCACTGTGCCGAAGACGAGCGCGTGCGTGCGCCGTCTCGGGGACCTGCGGCGGCGCCGATCGACGTGAAGACAGCAATGAAGCTGAGGCATGCCCTGTCCGTGGCGACACTCGCCCTCGCCGGTCTCGTCGCACCGGCCGTCAGCGCCGCGCAGCAACGCCCAGGGTCGGCCAGGGCAGCGGCCGCTGCCTGGACCTCCAGGGCAACGGAACGAACGACGGCACTCCCGTCCCGCTGTGGGACTGCACCGACCAGGGCAATCAGCTGTGGGGCTGCAACGGCTCCGGAGCCCAGAACTGGCAGGTCAACGGGAACGGCACCATCACCAACCCGCAGTCCGGGAAGTGCCTGGATGCGAGTGGTCAGGGCACGGCCAACGGCACCCGCATCCAGATCTGGGACTGCTACGGCAGCGGCACCCGGGCCAACCAGGTCTGGTCGCTGCGCTGAACCGGGGGTGCCCCGCCCCGGGCCGGCACCGGCCTACCGCGGAACGGCGCCGGCCTCGCCGTCGGTGATGACGAAGCTCGCGCGGGTCGTGACCGGTGCGCCGGGCCGGGAAACGTAGTCGACCACGCGATAGTCCGCCGTCCACTCCGTCCGGGTCACGACGTTGCGGACGTAACCGCGCTTGCGGTTGACGAACTTGATGTGCGGGTTCTCCTTCAGCTGCACGGCGTCGCCCGCGTTCTGGTCGACGCCGTCGCCGCCGGAGGTGATCGACGTGCCCACCAGTTCCGTGCCCACGGTCGCCGATGCCGGGTTCGAGAAGTCGGCCTTGATGTCGGCGACGTAGCTTGCGTGCACGTCACCGGTGATCACCACCGGGTTGCTCGCCTTCGCCAAGTGGTCGCGGACGAGGTCGCGCTCGACCGGATAGCTGTCCCACGCGTCGTCGCTGAAGCTCGTCTCCGGGCCCGCGGTGAAGTCGCGGGCGGAGAAGAACACCTGCTGGGCCAGGATGTTCCAGCGGGCGGTGCGGCCGGCCAGGTTGCGCAGCAGCCATTCCCGCTGCGCGGAACCGAGGATCGTGCGGGCCGGGTCGAGCCGCTCCGCCGGCGTCACCTCCTGGTCGTCCCGGAACTGGCGGGTGTCGAGCAGGTGCACGTCCACCAGGTCGCCGAACGTCAGCCGCCGGTGGATCCGGATGTCCGGGCCGGACGGGCGCTGGGCGCGCCGCAACGGCATGTGCTCGTAGTACGCCTGGAACGCGGCCGCGCGGCGCTGCCGGAACACCGCCGGGTCCTGGTCGGGTTCGGTGTCGGGCTGGGAGATGTCGCCCGCCCAGTTGTTCTCCACCTCGTGGTCGTCGAACACGACCGCCCACGGGAAGGCCGCGTGGGCCGCCTGCAGGTCCGGGTCGCTCTTGTACTGGGCGAGCCGGGTGCGGTAGTCGGCGAGCGTCCAGATCTCGGCCGCCGGCGCGTGCGCACGGCCGATCGTGCCCTGCGCGCCCCCTTCGTAGATGTAGTCGCCGAGGAACGCGACGAGGTCGAGATCCTCGTCGGCCAGGTGCCGGTAGGCCGTGTAGAAACCTTCGGGGTAGTTCTGGCAGCTGGCGAAGGCGAACGCGAACCGGTCGGTCCGCGCGCCCGGCCGCGGCGCGGTCTTCGTCCGGCCCACCGGGCTCAGCTCGCCTCCGGCCCGGAAGCGGTAGAAGTACTCGGCCCCCGGCCGCAGTCCGGACACCTCGGCGTGCACCGCGTGCGCCTGCTCGGGGCGGGCGAGCTCGGCGCTGGCCGCCACCACGCGGTGGAACCGCTCGTCCTCGGCGACCTGCCAGGTCACCGGGACCGGCCGGGCGGGCATCCCCCCGTCGGCGGCCAGGGGTTCGGGCGCCAGCCGCGTCCACAGCACCACGCCGCCGGGCAGCGGGTCGCCCGAGGCGACCCCCAGCGTGAACGGCGCCCGGACCGGCGCGCGCCCCGCGCCTTCGGCGGCCGCCGCCGGGATGCCCGACAGCGCGGCGGCGCCGAGCGCGGCGGTACCGGCCAGGAGGACCTGCCGGCGGGACGGCGCCGACCCCGCGGCGGGGTCGAAGGGACGAGCCATGTGTCACCTCTTCCGAAAAGACCGTTATGGCCCGCACACGCTAAGTTCGGAGGATGACTACGGTGCGACATCGCGATGACCCGGCGGTGTACACCCGGATGAGGTAGGGATCTGGCTTCTGAAGTTCAAGGCGTGCCGTCGAGCTGCCGCACTGCCGTTCTCGGGACTGGGTGGCCCTCAGCGGGAAGACTCCCTTTTCACAACGAGGAGGGCTTGCGATGAGAAAGATCGTTTCGGCGTTGGTCGCCATCGTGCTCGCGGCGTCGGTCCTTCTCCTGGGATCGGGCACACCGGGCAATTACTGCGCCTAATCCCGGAAAGGTGCCACGATCAGTGACTCGCTGCAGGTCAGGCGCACCGCGAACGGGCGCCCGTGCGCCTGCTCGCGGTGCGCGGTGAGGCGCTCGGCTCAGTGGCCCTGACCGCTACCGCCGTCGGCTTGGCCGGTGCCGGCGCAGTTGTCCGGGTTGCGTCCCTCGCCGCCGAGGCCGTTCGCCACGTCTTGGACCGGCACCTGGACACCCAGGACGTTCACGTTGTTGTCGCAGAACCCGACCGTTCCGCTGACGTTGTGCAGCGCGTCGGTGTTGTTCAGGTTCAGCAGGCTGAACTGGCCGGTGGAGTCGTACGCGGTGTCGGCGGCGGCGACGCCACCGGCCAGGAAGGCGCCGGCTCCCAGGGCCGTGGTCACGACGAAGATCTTCTTCAGCATGCGGGGAAACTCCTCAAAGGGAATTGCTTGACGAGGGGACTGCGACGGTGTTTCGCCGCGCGCGAGCAGAAAATACTGGGCCGTCCGTCCGGTGCTCCACCTCGGAACACCATCGTGTCCGTCCCCGGCCCGCCGACCGCGGCCTCGTTGACTCGTTCGTGCGAGTCGCGCGTCTTGGAGACAGCCGGCGCTGTCGCCGCCCACCGTCCTGGTTCCGGGCGCCATGCGCAGTAAGGTGGACGCGCCGACTCGAAGGGGGAACGCCATGACCGATCAGGAAGGTGCCGACTGGATCCCGGCCGGAGCCGATCTTTCGCGGCCCAGTGCCGCCCGGATCTACGACTACCTGCTCGGCGGGGCGCACAACCTCGCTCCCGATCGGGAGGTGGCCCAGAAGCTCGAGGCCATCCAGCCGCAGGTGGCCGCCGTCGCCCGCAGGAACCGGGCGTTCCTCCGGCGGGTGGTGCGGTTCATGCTCGACCAGGGCGTCCGGCAGTTCCTCGACCTCGGGTCCGGCATCCCCACGGTCGGCAACGTGCACGAGGTCGCCCAGGCGGTGGATCCGCAGGCCAAGGTCGTCTACGTCGACTACGAACCGGTGGCCGTCGCGCACAGCCGGATGCTGCTCGACGGCAACCCGCACGCCGAAGCGCTCGAAGCCGACGCCACGAACGCCGACGCCGTCCTGAAGTCCGAACCGGTGCAGCGACTGCTGGATCTCGACGAGCCCGTCGGGCTGCTCGCCATCACCCTCGGGCACTACCTGCCCGAGGTCCGCGGGGTCTTCGCCACCTATCGCGACGCCCTCGGCAAAGGCAGCTACCTCGCCCTCAGCCACCTCACCAACGACTTCGCCGTCCTGAGCGATCCGCGCGTGGCCGAGACCATGCGCAAGACCCAGGACCACATCTACCCGCGCACCAAGGACGAAGTGCTCGCGCTCTTCGAGGGGTTCGAGCTCGTCGAACCCGGGCTGACGACCTCCGCGAACTGGCGACCGGACCGGCTTTCCGCCGTGGTCGATCCCGAGGAAGACGGCCTCTACGCCGGGGTGGGCCGGAAACCCTAGGCGAACCGCTCCCACGCCGACTGCCTGGTCATCCCCAGCGCCTCGCCGATCTGGGACCACGTGCCACCGAGGGAACGGGCCTTCCCCACCCACGCCGCCAGGTTCTCCTGGACCTGGGTGCTCGCCGCGGACACCGGGGTGAGGTTCTGCAGCACCTGCTCGAGCGGCAGGTCGTGCTCCCACGGCGCGATCATCGGCACGTCCGCCGGCTTGCCTTCGATCGCCGACACGCACAGCTGGACGCAGCCGTCGCAGATGAAGACACCCGGGCCGCCGATCAGGGTGTCGACCTCCGTGTTCGGCTTGGCACAGAACGAACAGCGCGCGATCACCATGGAACACCTCCGTTGTCAGGTTTGACCTTACAGACGTAAGGGTGCGCCTGACAAGAGGAACGCTGCCGTCCACTCGGCCAGCTCCGTCAGCCGACCGGTCAGCTCCTCGATCTCCGCCCAGCGGCGGTGCTCGCGCTCCAGGTCCGGCACCAGGAAGTCCTCCACCAGCAACAAGAGCGTCGCGATCTCGTACGCGACGTCCGCCAGCTGCAGGAACGGCCGGTACTCCGCCTCCGTCCCCGCCCCGTGCCGCGCGGCCCAGTCGCGGGCGCCGTGGCCCGCCGTCCGGCACACCGCCACCACCGTGCGCCGCAGGTCGGCGCGGCGGGAACCGGGTGGTCCTTCGGCCAGCGGGGCGACGTTCCAGGCCACCGACAGCAGGCAGCACCCGGCGTCGTCCATCGACTCGTTCATCACCGGACGTACTCTGCTGACCGGCACGCACAGTCCCGCCGCTCCGACTCGCCGGGTCACCCCATCGTGTGGCCAACCTGGCCGGATCGGGTGAGCATCGGCACCGAGACGAAGTCCGCGAGGGCCTGCTGGCCCGCCGCGTTCGCGTGGATGCCGTCGCCGTTGTCGTACGCCGGGAGGATGCTGTTCGGCTTCAGCGGATCCGCCAGCACCGTGTCGAAGTCCACGACGCCCGAGCACGTGCCGCCGCAGGTGTTCCAGCGCTTCACGAACAGAGCGATCTCGTGCCGGGCCAGGTTCGCCTGATCGCCGTAACCCGGCCGCGGCGTGCTCGGCGTGACGAACACCGAGACCCCCGCCGCCCGCAGCCGGGCGAACACCGCGCGGTAGCTGTCGAGGATCGTCGCCGCGTCGCAGCCGTACGCCAGGTCGTTGGTCCCGTAGTAGTAGATGACGGCCGTGACGCCGTGCAGCGCCAGGACGTCCCGGTCCAGCCGGCTCGCCGCGTCCAGCCCGGCGACCGACGGCGGCATCCCGGGGCACGACCGGGCGCTCGTCGTTCCCGAGACGCCCGCGTTGGCGACGGCGAGCGGTGCGGACGCGGCCACGATCCGGCGGGCCAGGTCGTCGGCCCACCGCCGGTTCGCGCCGGGCGTGCTGCCGATGCCGTCGACGACCGAGCTGCCGAACGGGACGACGACCCCGCGCAGCGCCACGTTGTGCACGTCGACCGCGCTGACCACGTACGTCGAGCCGACCGTGGCCGTGAAGGCATCGCCGGAGACGTCGGCGGTGTGGTCACCCGAGTCCGGCGGGGTGAGGTAGTTGTCGCGCAACGCCACCCCGTGGCGGCCGGGGACGACGGTGCCCTCGACCGACATGCTCACCGCCAGGTCGGAGTCCGGGCGCGTCACGAGCCTCGCCTCGTCGCTCCAGACCTCGCCACCGGCGGGAATCGTCACCGCGGGACGGCCGGCGAAGGTCAGGTCACGCAGGGAGCTCACCGCGGCGCCGCCCGCGCTCGGCCCGGCGGTCGCGTGCCCGATGGTCAGCGGCCCGCTGCCGAAGGTGTTCTGGAACCGGACGCGCACCGCGTCGCCGCCCTGGCTGAGGTGGGTGATCATCCGCAGCGACCGGCCGGTGACCGCGGTGTCGGCCCGTCCGTCCTGCGACTGCGCCCACGAGGTGAACCAGGCGTGCCCCGCCCCGGCGGCCCCCGGCGCTAAGGAGAAGACGGCCGCGGAAACCACCGCGAGAAGGACGGTCCTGCGCACGGCGCCTCCAGAGTCCACAAAGGACGAACGACGAACGGTTCCTCCGCCGATCGTAAGCAGCCGGTCACGGAAGCGACAGGATTCTGTCCGTTCTTGTCAGCGACGGCCGATTCCGATTCGATGGCGGACATGACCGCCGTGGCCGGACCTGCGCCACCGGCGGCGCTAACCCTTCGCCAGCGCCTGCACCCGGCTGAGGGGGCCGTTGTAGTAGTTCTGGTCCCCCGGCAGGCCGCCGCTGCGCGCGAACTGCCAGATGCTCTGCTTGTCCCACCCCGCCGGCAGTTCGCCGACGTCCGGGCCGTACCGCGCCAGCCACAGCGGATCGGTGTTGCCGAACCGGGGGGTGTTGCCGGTGCAGCGCTTCCACCACGCAGTGCTCGTGTAGATCAGCGCGCTGCGCTTGACCTTCGCCAGGTACGTGCGGGTGAAGTCGGCGATCCACGCCGTCAGGTCGGCCGGGTTCTTGCCGTAGCAGACGTCGCCGTACGGGTTGTATTCGATGTCCAGCGCCCCGGGCAGCGTCGTGCCGTCGGGACGCCAGCCGCCGCCGTTGGCGATGAAGTACTCCGCCTGCTCGGCGCCGCCGGAGACGTCCGGGCGGGCGAAGTGGTAGGCGCCGCGGATGATGCCCGCCGCGTGCGCGCCGTCGTACTGCTGCCCGTACTGCGGGTTGACGAACCCGGTGCCCTCGGTCGCCTTGACGTAGGCGAACTTCGCGCCGGCCCCGGCCGCGGCGGCCCAGTCGACCGGGCCCTGGTGCCCGCTGACGTCGTGGCCGAGCGTCTGCTCGGCCGCGTCGGCGCGCGGAGTCCCGTGGACGCCTTCGTGGCGGGCGATCTGGGTGCCCGCGTAGTTCGTGTCCGCCAGGGAGTAGTCGGCTCGGGCCGGCGTCGCGACCACCACGGTCGCGAGCACCGCCAGCGCGGCCGCGCCCGCCACGGTCCGGTTCATCCGGGCTCCGATCACGTCGGCAACAGGTCCGGAATCCATGCTGCCTGCCGCACTCGCTCCCCGCGAGGCTCGTGTCACCCGATGCAGTGATCTTCAAAGTTCGGTGGTGATGATCGCCTCGACGAGCACCTCCCCGGCCGGGGTCAGGTCGACGACGTCCGGCCCCAACCGGACCAGGCCCCGCGAAGCCAGCGAACGGAACTTGCCCAGCCACGGTTCCGCGAACAGCGAACGTCCCGGAAACCGTTGGCGATGGAGGGAATCCCGCAGCGGCTGCAACGTCGTCAGCGCCATCTTGACGGCCCGGGCCTCCTGTGCCTCGGGCGTGAACCGCGTCGCCGACCCCAGCGGGATCCGGCCGGCGTTCACGGTTTCGGTGTAGCGCCGGGAGTTCACGTCGGTGATCGCCTCGGACGCGCGGCAGCTCGAGCTGCCGCCCAGCCCGATCGCCACCTCGGCTTCCTGCTTGTCCTGGTCGACCATGATCGACTTCCACTTCTCGGGCCCGAGGCCGTCGCGCGCGAAGTACATCGTCGGGTGCTCGGTGTACCCGGCCGTCCGCAGGCCCTCGGTCAGCAGCTCCCGCATCTGGTACTGCTCGCCGAGCGTCGGCCAGCGGTGGCCGTCGCGCACGAGCTTGTCGCGGTAGGACGGCAGCTGCCACGCGGCCGGCTTCTCGCCGGTGACGCCGGTGCGCGTGTCGCTGTAGGACGCCAGGTGCAGCTTCGTGCACACGACCGCCGTGACCTCGTTCTCCAGCACGACGTCGAGGTCGCGGCGGACGCTGTCGAGCGTCTGGTCGAGCAGGCCGTACATCAGGTCGATGCTGACCCACTCGAAGCCCGCCGAACGGGCGTTGCGCACGAAGTCGACGCACATCTGCGCGGTGTGCTCGCGCCCGCAGAGCCCGAGCACGTGGTCGTCGAACGACTGGACGCCGCTGGACAGCTTGGTGCAGCCCAGCTCCCGCAGCAGCTCGAGCTTGGCCGGGGTGAACGTGCTGGGGTCGCCCTCGAACCGGATGGTCGTGTCGGCGGTGAACCCGAAGTTCGCGCGGTAGAACTCCAGCAGCCGCCGGATTTCGGGTTCCGGCAGCAGCGACGGCGTGCCGCCGAAGACGTTGAACTCCCCCACCTCGGCGCCGGCCAGGTGGGGTACGGCGTCCAGCCAGAGCTTCGCCTCGGCGATGTTGAGGTCGACCCAGTCGGCCGCCTTCTCCATCTTTCCCTTCACCAGCACCACCGGGTACTGGCAGAACCGGCAGCGGTAGGCGCAGGTGGGGATGTAGGACCACAGGTGGATCGGACCGGACGACGCGAGCTGCGCGTCCAGATCGCGCAGGAACTCCGACGGCGATCCGGGGACGTTGCCCGGGAACACGTGCGCCCCGAACGGATCCTCCTGCACGAAGTCCAGGAGGTGCCGGTTCTCGGGCGCTTCGAGGACGTCGAGCACCGCGGGCCGCGGCCACGCGGGGTCGATCGCGTGCAGCGAGCCGACCGCTTCTTCGTAGCCCAAGGTCATCAGAACACCCCTCCGTTGCCGAAGTAGTTGTGGGCCTCGCCCGACTCGCGGTCCTCGCAGTAGTAGCGGACGAACTCCGCGAACCGCGCGGCCGGGACCTCCGCCAGGCACGGCGGCAGTGGCGGCGGGTGGCCGATGTCCTCGCCGACGTGCCGCCGCAGGCAGGCGAACAGCTCGTCGGCGAACTCGAAGTACAGCCGGTACGACGGTGTCTTGTAGGCGTGGATCGGCGTGAAGTCGACGACGCGCATCTCGTGCCGGATCTCGGTGATCCGCCGGGCCAGCCGCGCGGCGAGATCGGGCCCGAAGAACGCGATCACGGCGTCGTCCTCCAGCAGCGCGGGGGTCAGCAGCACCGGCAGGACGGTGTTCTTCGGCGTGAAGTCCTTGATCGAGAACTCCCACGCCTGCTTCGCCTCGGCTTCGGTGAGATCCACCGGCTCCGAAGGCGCCGACGGCCGGATGTCCCGCATCACGATGATGCCGTCCGAGCCGTACGCGCGGCCGGCGATGACCTCGTCGATGGCGTGGTCGACCCGCCGCGGGTTGATCTCGACGCGCGAGCGCGGCGCGTAGGTGATCGGGTCGCCGCCGTTGGCCACCTTGATCCCGAAGTCCCAGTCGTCGGAGAGGTGGTTGACGAACTTGCCGTCCTGCAGCTGGTAGAAGATCTCGATGCCGCCGGCGCGCTCGTAGGCGTCGCGCTCGACGGCGAAGCCCTTGCCGTCGGGGAAGCCGCCGAAGAGCGCGAAGGTGACGGCGCGGCAGCGCAGCGTCCGCTGGATCGCATCCCACAGCCGGGGCCGTCCCGTGAAGTGCGCGGGGTTGTAGTAGTAGTCGCAGACGCCGATGGCGGCCTTGCTCGACTCCATGGCCGCGAACAGTTCGCTCAGCCAGTGCGCGTCGACCCGGCAGTCGGCGTCGGCGGAAACGAGGTAGAACCGCTCCCCCGGGTCGCTGTCGGGCCGGTTGCGGCTCCGCGCGGCGGCGAAGTCCATCCCGGCCCGCCGCGCACACGAAACGCCCTGCTCCGGCTCGTGGATGACGTGCAGGGCCAGGTCCGGGTGCTCGGCCGCGAAGGCGTGCGCGATGGCCACGGTGTCGTCGGTGGAGTTGTTGTCGACGAGCACGACTTCGTACCGGTCCTTGTCCAGCGCGCGCTGGTCGTGCAGCGTCCGCAGCACCTCCGGGAGGTTCGCGGCTTCGTTGTAGACCGGCAGCACCACGCTCAGCCGCGTCGCCGCGCCCATCGGCGGCGGGTACAGCCGGTCGACCAGGTCGTCGACCACCCGCGCGCCGAACCGCGCCTGCCCGAGTTCCGAGTTCACCCGCACCACTTCCGCCCGTTTCCCTTCGTCGGTGATCAGCTCGGCGACTTCGCGGGCGAACGCCGCGTCCGGCAGGTCGCGGACCCGGATGTCCAGCACCGGGGCCCGGAAGCCGCCGTAGACGACGTCGTACAGCTCGTACCCGCTGGTGATGTACGGCGTCCCGGACGCGATCGCCTCGCTGACCGGGTTGCCGTAGCTCTCGTAGTCGTAGGAGGTCAGGAACGACACCACGGTCGCGTGGGCGAGGAGATCGCGCACGGAGTACCGGCCGGGGACGCTCGTGTCGTACGGGGTCAGCCAGCCGCCGAACACGACGCGCTCGCGCACGCCGAGGCGGTCCGCGAGGGCGGCGAGCCGGGCGTGCTCGGTGGGCGTCTCGGCGACGTCACCGGCGACGAACAGCCACGCGTCCGGCAGCAGGGCCAGCAGGTGGAGCTCGCGGTCGATCCGCTTCTGCGGGATGACCCGCGTGATCCGGGCCAGCAGCGGGACGCCGTCGGGAATGCCGTGGTCACGACGGAAACCCGCGTTCCGCTCGTCGATCCGGGCGGGCGCGATGGCGAAGGAGTTCGGCAGGACGTCGATGGTGGCCAGGCCCGGCACCCACTCGAGGGTCCGCGCCAGCGCCTCTTCGTGCAGGGCGAAGTAGTGGATGTACGGGGAGTTCCGCGGTGCGGGGACGCCGGGGTACGGGAACGTGCCGTACTTGGCGATCCCGGGTTCGCTCTGCCACATCAGGTCGTGGTCGCGCCAGAAGACGAACCGGCCGAGCCGGTGGCGGGCGCCGTAGCGCTCGATCGCGGCGTACAGCGCCTCGGTGTAGGCGAGGTTTTCCGGCAGGGTCCCGTTTTCCACCATCACCATCGTCACGCCGAGGCGTTCCCAGGTGGCCACGATCCGGTCCGCCAGCTCGCTCGCGATGCGGTCGAGTTCGGGCCGCAGCGCGTCGTCACCGGCCTGGACGACCTGGGCGAGCACCGCTTCGACGAATTCGCGGTCGTAGCCGCGGATCTCCGCCACCCCCTCGACGCGGTCGAGCGTGACCCACTCCGGCAGCAGCTCGGCTTCGTCGCGGTAGGGCCGGAAGAACGCGCCCTTGTCGGCCTTGATGTCGTACCCGAGGTCCAGGTGGACGCGGTGCCCGCGGGCGGCGAAGCGGCGCGCCGTCTTGAGGAACTCGACCACGACCCCGGACAGCGGAGTGGCGTCGAAGGACACGCCCCAGAGCACTGACATCGATGTCAAACCCCCGAATCGGCTTGGCCGTCGAGTCCAGCGTAAGCGCGGGGCTGCCGAACGGCCGTGTGAACGCTTTCGTGGTTGACCCCGAGCGCCCGCACCCTCCACAGTGACCGCATGAACCGGGCCCTCGGGGTGCTGACCTGCGGCGCCTTCCTCTCGATCGTGCTCGGGGTCCTCGGCTCCGGGGAACCCTGGCTCGCTCTCGCGCTCGGCGCGGTCTTCGCCGTGCTCGCCACCGCGGTCTTCGGCTGGGTGCGCGGCCACGAGCAGCTCGCCTGGGGTGCGGCCTACGTCGCCGTCCAGCTCCCCCTGGCCTTCGTGCTCTTCACCATCGACGCCGGGGTCGGGACGACGCTGTACCTGGTCGTGCTGGTCAGCCAGTGCGTGCTGCTGCGCCTGCCGCGGCCCGCGATCGCCCTCGTCATCGCCGTGATCCCGCTGGTGCACCTCGGGATGTCGCTGGGCGAAGGACTGCGGGAGGGCATCGGCACGCTCATGTCGGTGCTGTTCGCCGCGATCATCACCGAACTGTCGCTGCGGGAGCAACGCTCGCGAAGCGAGCTCGCCGAGGCCTACGCGAAACTCCGTGACCACGCCGCCCAGGCGGAGCGGCTGGCGACGGCGCAGGAGCGCAACCGCGTCGCGCGCGACATCCACGACGGCCTCGGGCATTCGCTCACCGTCGTCCAGATGCAGGTGAAGGCCGCGCGGGCGGTGCTGCCGACCGATCCCGCCAAGGCCGACGACGTACTGGCGAAAGCGCAGGAGCAGGCCGAAACCGCGCTGGCCGAGGTGCGCCGCTCGGTGCGGACGCTGCGGGAACCGCGGCCCGTCCCGCCGCTGCCGGAGGCGCTGAAAGCCCTCGCCGAAGAGACGTCGGCCACCGGCGTCACGGCCCGGCTCACCGTGACCGGCACCGAACGCCCGCTGGCCGACGAGCAGCGCGAAGCGCTCTACCGGGCCGCGCAGGAAGGCCTGACGAACGTCCGCAAGCACGCCGGCGCCTCGACGGCCGACGTAGTCCTCGGCTACGCCGCCGGCGCGGTCCGGGTCGAGGTCCGCGACGACGGCCGGGGCAGCGACGGCGCGGCGCCGACCGGCTTCGGCCTGGTCGGCCTCCGCGAGCGGGCCGAACACCTCGGCGGCGAGCTCGCCTTCACCTCGACCCCCGGCCGCGGCAGCGCCCTGACCATGGAGATCCCCGGATGACGCCGGTCCGCGTCCTGCTCGTCGACGACCAGGCCCTGTTCCGCGAAGCACTCGCCACCCTGCTCGCCACGCACGACGGCATCGACGTCGTCGGCGAAGCCGGCAACGGCGACGAAGCCTTGCGCCAAGCCGCTGCGCTGGCTCCGGACGTCGTCCTGATGGACCTGCGCATGCCGGTCCTCGACGGCGTGGCCGCCACCCGGCGGCTGCGGGCCGAGCACACGGACATCCGGGTCATCGCGCTGACCACCTTCGACGACGACGAAGACGTCTTCGCCGCCGTGCGCGCGGGCGCCGTCGGCTACCTGCTGAAGGACGTCTCCTCGGCGCGGCTGGTCGAGGCGGTGCTGGCCGCGGCCCGTGGGGAGTCGGTGCTGCAGCCCTCGGTGGCGGCGAAGGTGCTCGCCCGGTTCGCGCAGCTGCCGGACGCGCCGGAACCCCGGCCGCAGCCGCTCGTGGTGCCGCTGTCCGAGCGTGAACTCGACGTGCTGCGCCTGCTCGCCGACGGCCGCAGCAACCGCGAGATCGCCGCGGCGCTGTTCCTCGCCGAAGGCACGGTCAAGAACCACGTCACGAACGTGCTGGGCAAGCTCGGGGCGCGCGACCGCACCCAGGCCGCTCTGCGGGCGAGGGACCTCGGCCTGCTGTAGACCATGACCCCCGGTCATGACTTCCGGCACCTGGCCGCACGCCCGGAACCCGCGATTCTCCTTCCAGAACAACCTGGAGGGAACCATGACCACCACCACACCCCCGCGGACCACCACCCGCAAGCTCGCCCGCTTCGCCGGCCACTACGTCGAAATGGTCGCCGCCATGCTCATCGGCATGGTGGCGCTCGGCCCGCTGTGGCCCGCCGCCTGGCTCGAGCGCCCGGACGCCGACGCACTCGTGATGGCCACGAACATGACCGTCGCGATGGTGCTCGCGATGGCGCTGCGACGGCACTCGTGGCCGCGGATCGCCGAGATGGCCGCCGTGATGTACCTGCCCTTCGCAGCACTGCTCGTGCCCCACTGGCTGGGCGCGCTCTCCGGGACGGCGCTGATGGTCGCCGGGCACGTCGTCATGTTCCCGCTGATGCTCGCCGCCATGGTGTGGCGCCGCGCCGAGTACTGGCACTGATCATGCTCAAGCGCATCGCCTTCCTCCTCGCCGCGGTGATCGCCGTGCTGGTGGTCCCCGCCGTGGGCGCGACCGTCTCCGCGCTCGGAGCGTTCGACGCCCTCTACGCCCCCGGCCCGGCACGGCCCGTCCCCGCCGCGGCCCCGGTCGCCCACGACCCGGCCAAGCCGACCGCGGTGGTCGTCATCGGCGACCGCGGAGCCGTCGTCTCCGACGCGCTGGCCCCCTACGAGATCCTGGCCGCGACCGGCCGGTTCAACGTCTACACGGTGGCGTCGCACCGCGAGCCGAAGCCGCTGACCGGCGGCCTCGACGTGGTGCCCGACCTCGATTTCGCCGGCCTGGCCGCCCGGCTCGGCGGGGCCGCGCCGGACCTCGTCGTCGTGCCCGCGTTCCCGGACGTCGGCGAGCCCACCACCCAGCCGGTGACCGGGTGGCTGCGGGAGCAGGCCGCCCACGGCTCGAAGCTGCTGAGCGTCTGCAACGGCGGCGCGGTGCTCGCCTCCGCCGGGTTGCTCGACGGACGGCCGGCCACCGCGCACTGGCTGAAGGTCGACGCCTGGGCCGCCGAGTACCCGGCGGTGCGGTGGGTGCGCGGAGAGCGGTTCGTCGACGACGGGAACGTCGTGACCACCGCCGGGATCCTCTCCGGCATCGACGGCACGCTCCACTGGGTCGAGCGCCTGGCCGGGCCCGCGGTGGCGGCCGACGCCGCGGCGGCCATCGGCTGGCACCGCTACGGCACCGCGGTGCCCGTGCACGCGCCGGCCGGGCTGCCGGACGCGGCCGCGATCGTCAACGCCGGGTTCCGCTGGCACCCCGACGAGATCGGCGTGCTGCTCGCGAACGGCGTCGGCGAGGTCGAACTCGCGTCGGTGTTCGACACCGAAGGCCAGTCGCTGTCCTCGCGCACCCTCGCGGTCGGCATCGACGGCGGCCCGATCCGGTCCCGGCACGGGCTGACGTTCCTGCCCCGCGCGGCCCTCGCCTCGGCGCGGCTCGACCGGCTGCTCGTCCCCGGCGCGACGCGCGGGATCACGCCGCCACCCGGCGCGCCGGCCCCCGAGTACGTCCACGACCGGCCGGGCTTCCCCTACGACACCGCGGTGAGCGGGCTGTCCCGCCACACCGACGTGGCGACCGCGCAGTGGACGGCGAAGGTGCTGGAACTGCCCACCGACGGGATCGTGTTCGAAGGTGACGCCTGGCCCTGGCTGCCGACGGCGCTGCCGATCGCGCTGGTGCTGCTGGGCGTCGCGGGCGTCGTCGTGGTGGTCCGGGTGCGGCGGAACCGGCTCAGCCGACCGGCTTGAGCTTCAGGTGGAAGTTGTCCAGGGTCGCCGGCAGCGGGCGTTCCGGGGACAGCACCGGTCCCGACGCCTGCTCGTACCGGTGCTCGCGCAGCAGGTTCGCCAGCATCGTGCTCGCGCAGAACCGGACCAGGTCCCGGCCCGGGCAGATCGCCGGGCCCGCGCTGAACGGGACCAGGGCGGGGTTCTCCGCCGCCCGGCCGTCGAGCCAGAGGTCCGGCTCGAACCGGTCCGCGTAGGGCAGGTCCGGGTCCCGGTGGAAGAACGGCGTGAAGATCAGCACCGTCGTTCCCGCCGGGCCCCAGGACGTCTCTTCGGTCGTCTCCCGCAGGATCATCGGGGTGGTCGGCCACAGCCGGACCGCGTCCAGCACGCACGCGCGCAGGTAGCTCAGCTGGTGGGGCTCGGTGAGGTCGAGGCCGTCCAGCTCCGAGCGGGCGCGCTCCAGCTCCGCCGGGTGGCTCGCCAGCAGCGCCAGCGTCCGGTACGTCGCCATGCCGGCCGCGTCGAACGCGAACAGCCAGTGGGCCACCTGATCGGGGGCGTCGGCAGCGTCTTCGGCGGCGATCACGGCGGCGAGGCTGCCCGGCTCGGCGCGCTTCAGGTGCTCGGCCAGGCGGCGCCGGAACTCCTCGCGCAGCTGCTTGCGCTTGGGGTGCGCGTACGCCCAGTTCGCATCGAGGCGCAGGCGTTCGAGCTGGTCGGTGAGCGTCGTGTCGTCCCGGGCGGCCGAGCCGAGCACCACGCGCCGGACCAGGCACCACCACGTCACGTTGAAGGTGTCCCAGTCGAGCGTCGCCGACTGCGGCAGCACGGCCGCTTCCTCGGCGATGGCCCGGGCGAACGGTGCCGCCAGCTCGTGCAGCGGACGGCCGGGCTGGAGCACGGCTTCGGTGAACCGGCGGCGAGCCGTCCGCTCGGCCGCGTCCGAGATCAGGACGCCGTGCGGCTGGAAGTGGCCCAGCGCGGCGCGTTTCTCCACTGTGGACGGACTGAACGGCGTCGGCGCGCCGGCCAGCAGCCGCTTCACGTCCGCGCCGGACAGAGCCAGCCCGACGGACCGGCCGGGCACGCGCAGCTTCAGCGGGTGCCCGTGGTGGCGGTCGCGCAGCCGGCGCAGCAGCCGCACGGCCCGGCGGTCGAACTGCAGCTTCCCGGCCACCGCCATCATCGCGGGACGGCGCTTGATCACCCCGCCGGCCAGCGTGGGCAGGGCCACTTCGAGCGCGACACGCAGGGTTTCGGCCACCGAAGCGGCCTCCGGGTGCGTGCGGTGTTCCCGAGTGGACGTCATGGCGCCCGGTTACCCGCGGGTGCCGGCCCGGAAACGCCTTCAGCCGCGCAGGGCGACGTTCAGCACGTCCCCGGCGTGGTCCAGGCAGTCGACGCAGATCACCGCGTCCCGCGCGGCACAGTCCACCCGCAGCAGCGGGCGCCGGAGCCCGAGGAACGTCCGGCGCTCCCGGCGGCCGCAGAAGTCGCAGACCGCGGCCAGCGGCGACGTCACCGCCGCCAGCACGTCACCCGCGCCGCTCTCCCGGTCCGCGCCGTCGCGCACCACCCGCAGGCCGGCCCGCACGCAGTCCACGCAGATCGGCCCGTTCCGGCCGGGCACCCGGGGGTCGCGCCGCCTGCCGCAGAACCGGCACGGCGCACCCGCCCCGTTCGTCGCCGTCACCGCGGCCTCCTCATCGGTTTCGCCGCTCGCGCGCCGGGAATCCGGGCCGCGGCGCGCCTCTTCCTGCCACGCTACCCGGCTCCCGGGTACCCGGCCGATCGCAGTGGCGCGGGAACGAGTGCGCAGGAGGAGTTCGTTGTCGTCGTTGACGGTGTTGTTCGGAGTGGCCGGCGTGCTCGCGCTCGCCGCGGCCATCGTGCCGAAGCTGGTGGCCGACCGGCCGTTCTCGGTGCCGCTGGTGATGCTCGTGGCCGGGATCGTGCTCGGGATGCTGCCGCTGCCCGAGCCCTACGGCAACGGCTGGAGCGACCCGGCCGCCCACCTGGACGGCGTGGAATCCTTCGCCCAGCTGGGCATGCTCGTGGCGCTCGCCGGGGCGGGGCTGTCCGTCGACCGCTCGTTCGGCCTGAAGAGGTGGGGCTCGACCTGGCGGCTGCTCGCCATCACCATGCCGGTGTCGATCCTCGCGATCGCCCTGCTCGGCCACTGGTGGCTCGCGCTCGCCCCCGGCGTCGCGCTGCTGCTGGCCGCGGCACTGGCGCCGACCGACCCGGTGCTGGCGGGCGACATCGGCATCCCGCACCCCGACGTCGAGCCGGAACTGGCCCGCAACAACGAAATCCGCTTCACGCTGACGACCGAAGCCGGGCTCAACGACGGCCTCGCCATGCCGTTCATCGTGCTCGGCCTGGCCCTGGCGAGCGGGCAGCCCCGGATGGACCTGTCGTGGGTACTGGTGGACCTGCTGCTGCCGCTGGTCATCGGCGTCGTGGCCGGCCTGGTCACCGGACGGCTGCTCGGCTGGGCGATCTTCCGGACGCCATCGGACCGGTTGCGGCTGGCCGAGTACGCCGACGGGCTGGTCCTGCTCGCGCTCGCGTTCGTGCCCTACGCCTTGTCGGAAGTGGTCCACGGCAACGGGTTCGTCGCCGTGTTCGTCGCGGCGGTCGCGGTGCGCACGCAGGAACGCGAGCACGAGTACCACGGCGTCCTGCACGCCTTCGGCCACCAGCTGGAACGGCTGTTCGTCCCGCTCGCCCTGCTGGGGCTGGGCCTGGCCATCGGCGACGGCCTGCTGCGCGGGCTGCAGCCCCTCGAAGTCGTGCTCGCCGTCATCGCCGTGCTGGTGGTCCGGCCGCTGGTGGCCTGGCTGTCCCTGCTCGGGGCGCCGTCGCCCGGACGCCCCGCCACCGCGGCGATCGCGTTCTTCGGCGTCCGCGGCATCGGCACGATCTACTACCTGGCCTACACGCTCAACCGGCTTCCGGTGCCGCAGCAGGACGTCCTGTGGCGGGTCGGCGCGCTCGCCGTCGCGGTGTCGGTGATCGTGCACGGCGTCCTCGCCGAGCCGGCGATCCAGCGGATCGAGCGGACGGGCGGGCACCTGCCGGCCGATGTGTAGCTTTCGAACCAGTGGGTAACCCTGGATCGAGGCCCTTTTGGCGACTGGCCGATCCGGAAATGTCGCCGCGACGGAAGGTGCACCCTGATGAACGACAAGCTGGAAAACAAGGGCGAAGAGCTCAAGGGCCGGGCCAAGGAAGCCGTCGGCGACGCCACCGACAACGAGCAGTGGCAGGCCGAGGGCAAGTCCGAGCAGGCCAAGGGCTCGCTCAAGCAGGCCGGCGAGAAGATCAAGGACGCCGTGAAGGGCGTCACGGACAAGAAGTGACCCGTGTTCCGCTGCCGCGCCCCGGACGCCGGGGCGCGGCAGCGGGCTCATGTCTGGGGGCAGGACGTGTTCGAGGGCTTCACGCTGGAGCGCGTCGACGTCGGTGACGTGACGCTGCGGGTCCGCCACGGCGGCTCGGGGCCGCCGGTCCTGCTGGTGCACGGCCATCCGCGGACGCACACGACGTGGTACCGCGTCGCCCCGCGGCTCGCCGAGCGGTTCACCGTCGTCTGCCCGGACACCCGCGGCTACGGCGAATCCACCAAGCCGCCGACCGACGAAAACCACACGCCCTACAGCAAGCGCGCGATGGCGGCGGACTGCGTCGCGCTGATGCGCCACCTCGGCCACGAGCGGTTCTTCGTGGCCGGTCACGATCGCGGCGCCTACGTGGCCACGCGCCTGGCGCTCGACCACCCCGGCGTCGTCCGCGGCGCGGCGATCCTCGACGCCGTCCCGATCGCCGAGGCCCTGGACCGCTGCGACGCGCGGTTCGCGCGCGAGTGGTACCACTGGTTCTTCTTCGCCCAGCCGGAAAAACCCGAGCGGGTGATCACCGCCGACCCCGGCGCCTGGTACGACGTCGCCACGAGGAACACCCCCGAGCGGCTCGGCGCGGAGAACTTCGCCGACTTCCATCGCGCGATCCACGACCCGGCCACGGTCACCGCGATGCTCGAGGACTACCGCGCGGGCCTGGGTGTCGACCGTGCCCACGACGACGCCGACCGCGCCGCCGGGCGGCGGATCACCTGCCCCGCCCTGGTGCTCTGGTCCAGCGACGACGACATGGAAGACCTCTACGGCGACGTCCTGGCCGTCTGGCGGCCGTGGACGACCGACCTGCGCGGGCACGCGATCGCCTCCGGGCACCACGTGGCCGAGGAGAACCCCGAGGCCCTCGCCGCCGCGCTGGGCGAGTTCTTCGGCGGGATTCAGCGGTAGCGGGAGGCGAGTTCCGGGCTCTGGCCCCCGAAGGCGGCCAGGTCGGCCCGGAAGACGGCGTCGAGCAGGCCCGCCTCCTCGACACCGGGCGCGGTCACCACTTCGCCGAGCTCGAAACCACGCAGGGACGCGGTGACGACGTCGGCGGCGGCCATGCGGGGCACCGCGCTGAGGTCCAGGCCCTGGCGCTCGTGGAACTCGCTGGCGACGACGCCCGGGCACAGCACCTGCACCCGGACACCGGTGCCCTCGAGCTCGGCGTTCAGGGTCTGGGACAGGGCGACGAGATAGGCCAGGGAGCCGGCGTAGACGGCCCGGCGGGGCAGCACGGAAGCGTCGGCAGGGCCGCTGAACGCGATCATCCCGGCCACGTTGACGATCCTCCCCCCGCCGCGTTCCTGCATGCCCCCGACCGCCGCGCGGGTGAGCATGGTGGGCGCGCCGACCTTGACGTGGACGAGCTCGCCGGCCTTGGCGGCGGGCAGCTGCGCCAGCGGCATGTAGTGGGCGACACCGGCGTTGTTGACGAGCATGGTCAACGGCTCGGCCGCGCAGAGGGCGGCGAGGGTGTCGATGCCGTCGTCGGTGGACAGGTCGGCGGCCACCGTGCGGACCCGGACGTCCGGGTGGGCGGCGGCGAACTCGGCGAGGCGGTCTTCGCGGCGGCCGGTGACGATCAGGTCGTAGCCGTCCGCGGCGAGGCGTTCGGCGAAGGCCCGGCCGATGCCGGAGGTGGCGCCGGTGACGAGAGCGAGCTGGTTCACGGTTTCGTTCCTTTCGCGGGATCTGCCACCACGATCGGCCGGTCCGCCGGGTGCGGGAAGTGGTCCGGTTTTCCTGGGACCGGCAGTACCAGGACAACGGGCCGCCGTGCTTGCACAATCGAGGGCATGGCGAACACCGCACTCGGCACGGCGCTGCGCCACTGGCGCGACCGCGTCTCACCCCAGGCCGCCGGCCTGCCCGCGGGCAGCCGCCGTCGCGCCGCCGGGTTGCGCCGCGAGGAGCTGGCCCAGCTGGCCGGCATCTCCGCCGACTACGTCATCCGGCTCGAGCAGGGCCGCGCCACCAGCCCGTCCGCGCAGGTCGTCGAGGCGCTGGCCCGCGCGCTGCGCCTCACCCGGGACGAACGGACACACTTGTTCCGGCTGGCCGGCCTCGCGCCCCCGGGGCCCGGCACGGTCCCGCGGCACATCCCGCCCGGCGTCCACCGCATGCTGGACCGGCTCGACGGCACCCCCGTCGCCGTCTTCGACGCGGCCTGGAACCAGCTCCTGGTCAACTCGCTCTACACCGCCCTCATGGGGGAAGGGCACGACCTCAACGGCGTCCGGCGCACTTTCCTGAGCCCGAACACCCGGGTGCGCGACACCCCGGAGTCCCGCGACGCGCTGCAGGCGGCGCTGGTCGCCGACCTGCGCCGGACCGCGGGCCATTACCCCGACGACCCGGAGCTCCGAGCGCTCGTCGCCGACCTCCGGCGGCACAGCCCGCGGTTCGCCGAGCTGTGGGAATCGGGGGCCGTCGGACAGCACGAGTCCGCCCGCAAGACCATCGACCACCCGGACGTCGGCCCGCTGACCCTGGACTGCGACGTCCTCAGCGTCGCGGGCAGCGACCTGCGGCTCATGGTCTACTCGGCCGAGCCGGGCACCGACGCGGCCGACCGGCTGGCCCTGCTGGGCGTCATCGGGACGCAGTCGCTCGTCGGGGAACAGCCGCGTTAGGCCGAGCCGCAGCACCGGCGGATGCCCGGCGCTGCCGCGAAGTCCTAGCCTGTCGTGCGGCGGGTCCCGTCGCCCAGAGGCTCGGTCAGCCCAGCGGCGTCGAGGCGCTCCAGCAGGGGGATCATCACCCGGCGGGTGCTGTCGAGAGCCTTCCGGGCCTCCGAAACCGTGAACGGCTGCGGCAGGCGGCACAGCTCCTCCACCGCTCGCTTCTCCACGTCCGCCCCCAGCACCACCCCGTCGGCGACCACCGTCAGCCGGCCCAGGCGGACCGCGGCCGCCAGCTCGCGGCGGCCGAGGCCCAGTGCCCGTAGTTCGTCCGCTTCCGGCGCGCGGAACGGGTGCTCCGCGAGCCGTTTCGCCACCACCCCCAGCGCCTTCTCCACCGCCGGAGCGAGCCCGGCGCCGGGACGGCGGACCAGCCCGCCCGCCACCTCGAAGCCGGTGCCCCGCACCACGGGGACGACCAGCTCCGCCGCAGGCAGTCCGAGCCGCTGACGCAACGCCTCCACCGGCACGCCCGCCGCCGTGCTGTCCCACGCCCTCACCACCGAGGCCGCCTGTGCACGCAGCTCCGTCAGCCGTTCCTCGTCCGCGCACCACTCGCCCAGCCGCTCCCCCACCGGACGCAGGCCCATTGCCGCGAAGTCCGCAGCAGGCACGAAACCCTTGCGGCGCAGGTAAACCCGCGCGAGGTCGGGCTCGGTCAGCTCGCGGCCACGCGCCCGCGCCGCGCCCCGGCGGGACAACGCGGGCGGATCGACGTCGAGGACGTCGAACCCGGCGGCGATCCGGTGCTCGCCCGGATCGCGGACCAGGCCGCGGTCCCCGGTGCGCAGCGGCAGCGGGGTGGCCGTGGTGAGCCGCGCGGTGTCCGTCCCGAGTGGACGGACGCGCACCGGCACGGCCGCCGTGCCCAGGTGCAGCACCAGTTCGCGGTGCAGGTCCGCGGCCCCGGCGCCGCGCAGCCGGACGTCGAACTCGGCCGTGGTGCGCCACCGGCCCGGGGTGAGCAGGACGTCGCCGCGGCCGACGTCGCCCCGTGCGGTGCCGCGCAGGTTCACCGCGACCCGGGCGACGGCGCCGACGCGGTCGCGGGGTTCGCCGAGCGCCTGCAGGGCGCGGACCTTCACCCGCGCCGACCCCAGCAGGAGCTCGTCGCCCGCGGCGATCGTGCCGGCGGCCAAGGTGCCCGTGACGACCGTGCCGGCCCCCGAGACCGTGAAGGCCCGGTCGATCCACAGCCGGACGTCGGCGTCCGGATCGGGTGACGGCAGCCGGGCGGTGAGGTCCCCGATCGCCGCGCGCAGGCGGTCGAGGCCCGCACCCGTGGTCCCGCTGACGGCGACGCTCGGGACCTCCCCCAGCGAGGTCGCGGCGATCTCCCGCCGCGCGAGGGCGGCCGCGGCGGCCGGGTCGGCGCGGTCGGCCTTGGTGACGACCAGCAGGCCGCGGCGGACCCCGAACGCGTCCAGCGCCGCCAGGTGCTCGGCCGACTGCGGCATCCAGCCCTCGTCCGCGGCGACGACGAACAGCACCGCCGGGGCCGGTCCCGCGCCGGCGAGCATGTTCGGCACGAACCGCTCGTGGCCCGGCACGTCGACGAAGGCGACGTCCTCCTCGCCGATCCGGGTCCACGCGAAGCCGAGGTCGATGGTGAGGCCGCGACGGCGTTCCTCCGCCCACCGGTCCGGCTCCATCCCGGTCAGCCGCCGCACGAGCGTGGACTTCCCGTGGTCGACGTGCCCGGCGGTGACGATCACCCGCATCGGCGGACGGCTTCCCGCAGTTGCGCGTCCTCTTCCGGCCGCACGGTCCGCAGGTCCAGCAGGCAGCGGTCGCGCACGACCCGGCCGACGACCGGCGGATCGCCCGTGCGCAGGGCCGCCGCGAACCGCGCGGGCAGGCTGACCGCGGCGCTGGGCAGTTCGACGCCGGGCGCGCCCCCGCCGCCGACCGCCGCGGTCGATGCGACGGCTTCGGCGCCGAAGTCCCGCAGGCTCCCGGCCAGGGTGTCGGCGCGGCGCCGCAGGTCCTCGACGGACGCTTCGAGCGCGGCGCGCACCGGCGGAACCGGCCCGCGCAGCGTCGCTTCGAGGGCGGCGAGGGTCAGCTTGTCGACGCGCAGGGCCCGCGCGGCCGGGTGCCGCCGCAGCCGTTCGACGACGTCCTTCTCGCCGAAGAGCAGCCCGGCCTGCGGGCCGCCCAGCAGCTTGTCCCCGCTCGCGGTGACGACCGTGGCGCCCGCCCGCAGCGCGCTCGCCGCGTCCGGCTCGCCCGGCAGGAGCGGGTGCGGGGCCGGCAGGCCGGAGCCGATGTCGGCGACCAGCGGCACGCCGAGCCCGGCCAGCTCGCCGAGCTCCGCCTCCGCGGTGAACCCGATGACGCGGTAGTTGGACGGGTGGACCTTGAGCACGAAGCCGGTGTCCGGGCCGATCGCCGCGGCGTAGTCCCGGACCGACGTCCGGTTCGTGGTCCCGACCTCGCGCAATCGCGCGCCGGCCGACTCCAGGAGGTCCGGGATGCGGAAGCCGTCACCGATCTCGACCAGCTCGCCCCGGCTGACGACGATCTCGCGGCCCGGGGCCAGCGCCAGGGCGCAGAGCAGCAGGGCGGCCGCGTTGTTGTTGACGACGTGGACCGCGCCGGCGTCCGGGACGGCCGCCTGCAGCGCCGCGAGGGCCCCTCGGCCCCGGCGGGCCCGGTCGCCGGTCGCGAGGTCGAACTCGACGTCGGTGGCGCCGCCGGCCGCGGTGACGGCCTCGAGCGCGGCGGCCGAAAGCGGGGCCCGGCCGAGGTTGGTGTGCACGACGACGCCGGTCGCGTTGAGCACCGGCCGCAGCGAGGACGCGCTCGCCGGGAGCCGCTCGAGCACCGCGTCGGCGACGGCTTCCGGGGCGATCTCACCCGCTCGCGCGGCCCGCTGGACGTCGTTGACCACCGCTTTCACCAGGTCCCGGCCGAGCGTCCCGGCGGCCTTGGCGATCCGGGGCTCGGCCAGGACCGCGTCGGTCCGCGGGATCGCGCGGCGCGGGTCAGGCATGGCGGAGGCGGACGGGAATCGAACCCGCCAGCGGCAGTACCTGCCGTTCGACGGTTTTGAAGACCGCGCCGGTCACCAGGCCGGATACGCCTCCCTGCACCATGGCTGCCATCCTGCCAAGTCCGCGCCCGGCAGGCAGGATGAACCGGTGGGTTTCCGACTGACGCAGTACGCGCACGGCGGTGGCTGCGCGTGCAAGATCCCGCCGGGCGAACTGGAAGCGGCCGTGGCCGGCCTGACCGGCGCCGCGCCCGTTTCGCCGCCGGGCGAGCTGCTCGTGGGCCTCGACACCGGCGACGACGCGGCCGCGGTCCGCATCTCCGGGGACACCGCGCTGATCGCCACCACGGACTTCTTCACCCCGGTGGTCGACGACGCCTACGACTGGGGCCGGATCGCCGCGGCCAACGCGCTCTCCGACGTCTACGCCATGGGCGGCACGCCGGTGGTCGCGGTGAACCTGCTCGGCTGGCCGCGCGAAACGCTGCCGTTCGAACTGGCCGCCGAAGTGCTGCGCGGCGGCCTCGACGTCTGCGGCGAGGCCGGCTGCCACCTGGCCGGCGGGCACAGCATCGACGACCCGGAGCCGAAGTACGGCCTCGCGGTGACCGGCGTCGCGGATCCGTCGCGGCTGCTGCGCAACGACGCGGGCCGGGCGGGCCTGCCGCTGACGTTGACGAAGCCGCTCGGCATCGGGGTGCTGAACTCGCGGCACAAGGCCACCGGCGAACGGTTCGAGCAGGCGATCGACGCGATGACGACGCTGAACGCGCCGGCGTCCCGGGCCGCGCTGGCCGCCGGGGCGGTGTGCGCGACCGACGTGACGGGCTTCGGCCTGCTGGGGCACCTGCACAAGCTGGCGCGCGCGAGCGGCGTGACGGCCCGGGTGGATCCGGCGGCGGTCCCGTACCTCGAGGGTGCGCGGGAGGCGTTGCGCGACGGGTACGTCAGCGGCGGCACCCGGCGGAACCTCGACTGGGTTCGCCCGCACGCGGACCTGTCCCGGATCCCGGAAGAGGAGGCGTTGCTGCTGGCGGACGCGCAGACATCCGGTGGCCTGCTGGTGGCCGGGGAGCTGCCGGGCCACCCGGTGATCGGCTCCCTCGAGCCGCGGTCGGAGCACACGATCGTCGTGGGGTGAGTTTCCGCTCCGGCCGCCACGGGTAAGCGAGGCGGAGAACGATCAGGAGGTGGGCGATGCACGACCGGACCAGCCTGGAACAGCACCTGGCCGAGACCGAGTACCCGTGCGGCCGCGACGAGCTCCTGCGCCGGGCGGCCGCGGCGGGCGGCGGCGACTCCGTGCTCGGCTCGCTCGGCGGGCTGCCGGACACCGACCGCTACGAGAACTTCGACGCGGTGTGGGAAGCGGTGTCCGCCAAGCACATCGGCGGGGCACCTTAGGCCAGCCGCTCCACGGCGTCGCGGGCTTCTTTGAGGTCCGCGCCGGTGCGCTCGCGGTAGGCCTTGATCGCCTGGATCTTCTTGCCCTGCCGCAGCAGCTCGGCCACCTCGGCGAGTTCCGGCTCGTCGGTGGCGACGCCGAGGTGCCCGGCGATCGCGTCGAGCTTCCGCTCCACCCGCGCGAGGCGGCGATCGACCCGGGCGAGCCTGCGGTCCGTGGCCGACGACGCCAGTCCCACGACCGCGACGAGCGCGACGACACCGAGCAAGAGCATCCCGTAGTCCATGCGGCGCATGCTACTTCCGGAAATTGTCGGTGCCGCTGGCTAGGGTGACGCCATGACGACATTGACCGACCGTCCGCACACCGCGCTGCTCGTCATCGACGTGCAGAACGGCGTGATGGAGACGGCGCACGACCGCGAATCCGTCCTCGCCAACCTCGTCACGCTGGTCGACAAAGCCCGGGCGGCGGGCACCGAGGTGGTGTGGGTCCAGCACAGCAGCGACGAGCTGCCGCGCGGCAGCCAGACGTGGGAGTACGTGCCGGAGCTGGTCCGCCGCGAAGCGGAGCCGCTGGTGCACAAGTTGTACGGCGACTCGTTCGAGGACACGGATTTGGAGGAGGTCCTGGCGAGCCGCGGAATCGGTTCCCTGGTGGTGGCCGGCGCGCAGACGGACGCGTGCATCCGCTCGACGCTGCACGGAGCGCTGGCCCGCGGGTATGACGTGACGCTGGTGTCGGACGCGCACTCGACGGAGGATCTGTCGGCGTACGGGGCCCCGCCGCCCGCGCAGGTCATCGCGCACACGAACCTGTATTGGAAGTACCAGACCGCGCCGGGGCGGACCGCCGGGACGGTGGAGACGGCGGAGGTGGAGTTCGGGGTGGAGGCACCGGCCTGAGGCTGTGCGCTGGGGCGGGTGGCCGCGGGTGGCGAGGCTCCGCTGGTCCGGCCGCGAGCCTGGCGGTGGCCGGGTGCCGCGGACCGGTCTGCTCCGGGCGGGTGGGTGCCGCGAGCCGCTCCAGCCGCCAGACCTGAGCGAGCGGCCGGGCGCCAGGCTCCTTTACTCCCGCTCGAAGCCGTACGCGCGCTCCACCCGGGCCACCTCGATGTGGTACCCCGCGTACCACTCCTCCCGCCCCCGGCGCTGGGCCTCCCGGTGCTCCGGGTGCCGCTTCCACGCCGCGATGGACTCGGCGTCGCGGTAGTACAGCACCGTCAGCTCGTGGCCGTCCGGGTCCGTTTTCGACTCGCGGCCCAGGTAGCCCGGCTGGGCGCGGCCGAGCTCGCCCATCCGCGCGTCCATCTCCGCGTAACCGTCCAGGTTGTCCGCGGCCAAGGTGCTCGTGATGATCACCGCGTAGTACGGCGGTTCGGGTCTGGTGAAGGACACCGCCGGAGCGTAAGTCGCCGATCCCGGCCGCCCAAGCGGTTTTCTCAGCCTCCGCGCACCTTGTCGCGCAGGGCTCGGGCCACCCGGGCCATCAGGACCTCCGCCTCGGGCTGGAGGACCGCCGGCACCCTCGACTCCGTCAGCGCCACCACCGCGAACACGCCGCCGTCCGCGTGCTCGACCACGCCCATCTCGTGCCGCAGGTTCAGCAGCGTTCCCGTCTTCGACGACCACCGGGCCGCGTCGGAAGCGAAGTCGGGCGTCAAGCGGTGGCGGATCAGGTTGTTCGCCATCAGCTCGCGCACGCCGCCGGCCACCGACCGGTCGATCTTCGACGGTGTCCACAGCGCCTGCAGCAGCGAGAGCAGCGCCCGCGCCGACGCCGAGTTCGCGCGCGTGACGTCGAGCTGCGGGAGGCGGTGGCCCCGGCCGGCCGTCGACGCGCCGATCGCGAGCGCGTGGGCCAGGTCCGCCTCGCCCGGGTCGAACCGCTCGGCCGGGGTCTCGACGAGGTCGCGCAGGAGGTGACGCACCGCGATCCCGCCCAGTCCCCACTCCCCCAGCATCCGCGTGACCTCCGCGGGCGGCGTCAGTCCGAACAGGACGTCCGCGGCCGTTCCGTCGCTCAGGGACGTGCTCAGGTAGAGCAGGTCGCCGAGGGCCACCCGGGCCGGGTGGTGGAAGCGGGTCAGGCCGGTCGGCCCGGGGGTGGTAACCCGGCCGGGCGCCACCTCCAGCTGGGTCGCCGCGTCGAGTTCGCCGCGGCGGATGCGCTCGAGGGTCGCCGCCGCCAGCGGGACCTTGACCAGGGACGCCATCGGGTATTCGCGGTCCGGGTCGATCCCGAGCTCGGCGCCCGATCGCAGGTCGCGGACCAGGAACGAGCCACGCAGGCCACCTTCGTCGAGTTCCGCGCGCAAGTCGCGGACCAGCGCCTCGGCCATCACCGGCCGGCCCCCGGGGCCGCGAGCCGGCGCGCCACGCCGTCGGCGGCCATCACCGGCCCGCTCCGAGGCAGCGCCCGACCGCGGCGTGCAGGGTCGTCCGCAGCCGGTCCGCGTCCTCGGCCAGCGCCGCCGCGACACCGAAGCCGCGCGCCAGGCCGAGCTCGCCGATCGGCCGCCACGACAACCCCAGCTCCTCGGCCTGCGCCACCGAGCACAGCAGCAGATCCGCCGAGGCGAACACCTCCGCGGCCGCCGCGGTGAACGAATCGGCCACCGACACCTGTGCCGGGGACAGGCCCACCGCGTCCCGCACCCGCAGCACCCGGTCGCGCACGTGCGGGACGTCGTCCTCCGGCTGGATCCAGACCCGCCGCCGCACGCCGGCGGACCGGCCCGTCCGCAGCGTCTCCAGGTGCACGACCCGGCTCGGCCCGAGGTCCACCGCGGCCACCCCCAGCGGCACCGACCACACGGCTTCCTCGGCCGGGACCGCGGTGAGCGCGGCCCGCACCTCGCTCGTGCGGACGAGCTCGGCCCGCTCACCCGGCCCCGCCGCACGGAACTCGAGGTGGACCTCCAGCGCCCGGGCTTCGGCGGCGAGCCCGGCGAGCTCCCGCACCCCGCAGGTCGCGGGCACGGCCACCCGGACCGGCCGCAGCCGGGCGCGCTTCGCGTCGTGTTCCATCGCCTCGGCCAGCTGCACGAGCCGCCGCGCCGAAGGCAGCACGTCCCGGCCGAACGGCGTGAGCCGCGCCCGGCGGGTGGAGCGATCGAAGAGCCGCTCCCCGAAGTGCCGTTCCAGCGCGGCGATGCGCCGGCTGGCGACCGGCTGCGGGATCCGCGCGAGGGCCGCGCCCGCCGTGAAGCTCCCCGTTTCGCTCACGCTCACGAACGCCCTGCAGCCGCCGACCAGGTCCACGAGCTCATCTTATGCCGAATCCGCATCGAAGAGTGCACTTCCGTCTTGGACAGCATGAACGAACGTCGTGAGACTGCGGAGGACGCTCAAGATCCGGAAGGAAGTCCCCGTGCCGTTCCCTCGAGCCCGCCGGGCCGTGCTCGCCGTGCTGGCCTCCGTCCCGCTCACCGCGTGCGCCGCACAAGCGCCGGCACCGGCCCCGCCGACGACGTCGGCGGCAGCGACCACCCCGGCCCCGCAGCCGGACTTCGCCCCGCTCGAACGCAGCTTCGACGCCCGCCTCGGCGTGTACGCCCTCGACACCGGTTCCGGCCGGGAGATCGCCCACCGCGCCGACGAGCGCTTCGGCTACGCCTCGACGCACAAAGCGTTCTCCGCCGCGGCCGTCCTGCAGCGCACCAGCCTCGACGGGCTCGCGAAGAACCTCACCTACACCCGCGCCGACCTCCAACCGAACTCCCCCGTCACCGAAAAGCACGTCGCCACCGGCCTCCCGGTGCGCGACGCGATCGACGCGGCACTGCGCTACAGCGACAACACGGCCGCGAACCTGCTGTTCCGGGAGCTCGGCGGCCCGGCAGGGCTGGCCGCCGCGCTGCGCGGGATCGGCGACACGACCACCCACGTCGACCGGATCGAACCCGGCCTCAACGACCTCGCCCCGGGCGACGTCCGGGACACGAGCACCCCGCGCGCGATGGCCGGCAGCCTGCGTGCCTTCGCCATCGGCTCCGCGCTGCCCCCCGAAAAGCAGACCGTGCTGACCGACATGATGCGCGCCAACACAACCGGCGCGGCCCTGATCCGGGCCGGCGCGCCCGCGGGCTGGGCCGTCGCCGACAAGACCGGCACCGGCAGTTACGCCACCCGCAACGACATCGCCGTCGTCTGGCCGCCGGGGCGGGCGCCGATCGTGCTGGCGGTGATGTCCAGCCGCCAGGCCGAGAACGCCGACCACGACGACCGGCTCATCGCGCAGGCGGCGAAGCTCGTCCTCGACGCCCTCCGGGGAAGCTAGCCGAAGAGCCGGCGCACTTCCGCCTCGACGTCGCCGAGCCACGCGGCCCGCTGCGCCGCGTCGGCGTCGGCCACCACCCGCAGCACCAGCCGGCCCACCTCCGGCTCCCCGAGGTAGGGCGCGAGGCAGCGCCGCCAGATCGCGTCCAGGGGATCGCCGAACAGCGTGCGCTCCCGCTCCGCGGTGGTGTCCGAGGTGTTGACCACCAGCAGCCGCCGCAGGGACAGCAGCGACTCGGGAGCGCCGCCGGCGTCGTCGAGGCGGTAGGCCACGCCGGGCACGAGGATCCGGTCGAGCCAGCCGCTGAGGATCGCCGGTGGTTTGCCCCACCAGTTCGGGTGGATCGCGACGAGACCGCCCGCGGTGGCCAGTTCTTCCCGGTGCCGCCGCACCAGCGGATCCGGTTCGGCGGCGAGGAACTCCTCCGCCCGCGTTCCGCTGGTGTAGGCCTCCTCCGCGGTCAGGACCGGGTCGAAGCCTTCGGCGTACAGGTCGTGGAACCGCACCGGACGGCCGGCGGCGGTCAGCGCGGCGACGACCCGGTCGGCGAGTGCGTGGTTGAAGCTGCCGGGCCGCGGGTGGGCCAGCAGCACCACCACCGGCTCGTCGTCGATCACCATGATCACGCCATCCTGCCACGGCGGCGCGCGGCGGGGTCCCGCGGTGAGCTCAGCCCGCGTTGGCCAGCAAGCCCGGTGCCGACGGCGCGTTCCGCATCAGGCAGGCGTGACACGGCATGCCGCGCAGCCCGTCCAGCACTTCGGCTTCCCCCGGGAAGATCGACTCGCCGCACAGGGCGGTCAGGTGCTCCGGCACCGGTCCGGCAGGCACGGGGATCAGGTGGCACACGCGTCTGCTCTCGCCGACGACGCCTCGGCGTAGCCGCACCAATGCGAGCATTCCACCGTTTTCACCCATGCGAGCACGGTAAGCGAAGATCAAGGCCCGGGCTTCGTGTCGACGACCCAACGATCTTGGGTCCCGGTGGTCCCGGGCACCAAAGTCACGCCGGGGACAGCACCGCCGAGCCCAGCCGGCGGCACAGGGCCAGCGCCAGCTCGACGTCCAGCCGCCCTTCGCCGAGGCCGCGCGGGAGCAGTTCCTGTGCCTTGCGGACGCGGTACTGCACGGAGTTCTTGTGCATGGTCAGCTCGGCGGCCGCCGCGGTGTAGCTGCCGCCGGAGGAGAGGAACACCCGGAGCGTCTCGCGCAGCCGGCCGCCGTTCTCGTCGTCGGCGGCCAGTGGCCCGAGCGTGCTCGCCACCCACAGGCGGGCCGCGTTCAGGTCGCTCGTCATCAGCGCCACCGTGCCGACCTCCCGGAAGGTCAGCGCGCGGTCGCAGTGCTCGCCGGCGGCGAGCGCCAGCGCGTGCACCCGGCGGGCCTGCTGGTGGGTGTCGCGGAAGCCGGCGACCCCGGTGCCCGGGTCGCCGACGGTCACCCGCACGCCGGCTTCGGCCTCGGCGAGCGCCGCGTCGAGGTGTTCCCGGCCGATCGTCGCGCCCGGGGCGAGCGGGAGCCACACCCAGGCGCTGGCCTCGTCCCGCGGCACGAACAGCGGACGGCCCTGCCCGCGGACGCGCTCGAACACCGCGCCCGCGACCGACTCCAGCAACGACAGGGCGTCGTCGACGAAGGCCTCCGACGCGTGCCAGACGATCATGCCGACGTGCGTGCCGCGCAGGCGGTAGCCGATCACCGCCTCGGCCGCGTCGACGTCGGGCGGGCCGCCGTTGCCGTCGAGCAGGTCCGCCACCTTCGCCGCCCGCGCGGCACTGCGGTTGAGCAGCCAGCGGTCGCGTTCGTCCTGGTAGACGCCGACGAGCTGGCGCACCACCCGGGTGATGAACTCGTAGGCGACCCGCAGCAGCCGGCGCATCATGGCGCCGAGCAGCGCGGCGTCGTCGACCAGCCGGGTGCACTCCTGGAACCCGAAGTCGAGCATCGCGGCCTGCCCGAGGTCGTACGCACGGATCAGGTCGAACACCGGGGTGCCGCGCTGCGCCAGCCGGCGCGCGTACTCGATCGCCGCGGCCGGCGGCTCGATACCGGCCGGATCGATGCCGTGCCGGAAGATCTGCAGCGCGGTCTCGATGTTCTGGTACACGCTCGCCGACAGCAGGCTCACCATGCGCTCGTCGTCGTTGACCAGCTGCGGCAGATCGGTGGCGTACAGCTGGACCAGTTCACCGGTGAGTTCGCCCGCGCGGCCCTCGAGGGTGGCGGCGATCTGCCGGATGCGCTCCGAGACGACTTCTTCGTCCACCATGGAGCCACCTTAGGGGGTGGCACCTCAAGCTAACCGAGGAACTCGTCGATCAAGTCGAACGTCCGGTCCGGCGCCTGCAGCGCCGGCTGGTGCCCGGCGCCCGGCACCACCTCGAACCGGGCGTCGGCGAATGCGGCCGCGTAGGCCTTGCCGAACGCCGGCGGGACGACGACGTCGTCTTCACCCCAGATCAGCAGGGCCGGGGTCCGGACCCGCGCGAGGCGGCGCAGCAGCTTCGGGTCGGCCAGGTCAGGGCCGGCGTAGGTCCGCAGCGCGGCCAGGTCGGCCGGGTCCGGGCCGGGCACGCCGGGCGGTGGCTGCGGCAGCCGCACCGGGTGCCCCGGGATCTCCGGGCCGATCGCGTCGAGCAGGACGAGCCGGCCGACGCGCCGCCCGCGGTCCCGCACCACCAGTTCGGCCGCGACCCAGCCGCCGAAGGAACTGCCCACCACGACGACGTCCGCGAGGTCTTCGTCGTCGAGGAGGTCGAGGTAGGCCAGGGCGAGGTCGTCGACGCCGGTGAACGCGTCCGGGCGCGGGGTGCCCGACCAGCCGGGGTGCGTCGGGGCCAGCACGCGGGCGCGCGGCGCGAAGTGCTCGGCGATCGGGGTGACGCTGCGCGGTCCGGCGCCGCCGTGCAGGACGAGCACGGCGCGGTCGCCGCCGCCGGTGTCGAGGAGGTCGAAGTCCACGGGTTTTCCTTCCGTCAGGGAATCAGTCCGGTCAGTGCTGGGCGGCGAAGCGCGTCATCTGCTCGACCATCGCGTCGGGCGCGCCGGCGGCGAAACAGGCTTCGAGGTTGTCCGCCGAATCCCGGGCGGCTGCTTCCGCCCGGGGGAACATCGCGATCTCGTAGGCCGAAAGAGCGCTTTCGACGTCGTCGTGGTCCGCCAGGGCGAGGGCCAGCTCGGCGGCGTCGAGCATGGCGAGGTTCGCGCCCTCGCCGGCGAAGGGCGACATGAGGTGGGCGGCGTCGCCGAGGAGCGTCACGCCCGGCACCCGGGCCCAGCGGTGGCCGACCGGCAGGGCGTGGATCGGCCGCGGGATCAGGGCACCCTCGCTGTCTGCGAGGAGCGCCCGCAGGCCGTCGGCGAAGCCGGCGAAGACCTCGAGCAGCCGGTCCCGGTCGGCCAGCTCGGTGACCGCCCCGGCGTCGGCGGTCCGAACCGCCGCGTACACGCGGATCCGGCCGCCGCCGGTGCGCTGGGCGATCAGCCCCTTCCCTTCCGCGAGCGCGAACATCGACCCCCGGCCCACCAGCGCCGCCACGGCCGGGTGCCGCGTGTCCACATCGGACAGGTGAGCTTCCACGAAGGACAGTCCCGAGTAGCGCGGCACGCCGTCCGAGAGCAGCGGCCGGACCTTCGACCAGGCGCCGTCGGCACCGACCACCAGATCCGACTCGACGACTTCGCCGGTGGCCAGGGTGAGCCGCCCCGGCGCCACCGTGGCCACCTTGGCACCCCAGCGGACCACACCCTCCGGCAGCGACCCGGCCAGGATGCGTTTGAGCTCGCCGCGGTCGATCTCCGGCCGCGTCCCGTCGCCGTCGGCTTCCTCGAACCGGACCGTGCCGTGGCGGTCGATGATGCGCAGTGCCTCGCCCTCCTCGCGGACGACGGCGCGGAACTGTGCCGTCAGCCCGGCTTCGGCCAGCGCGCGCTGGCCGGACTCCTCGTGCAGGTCGAGCGTGCCGCCCTGGTCGCGGGCGGCCGGCGAGGTTTCGAGTTCGCAGACGGTCGAAGAAATCCCGCGGGTGTGCAGGATCCGGGCCAGCGTGAGGCCGCCCAGTCCGCCGCCGACGATGGTGATGGAAGGGGTCATGACGTCTCCTCGGGTACGGGGCGCGGGGTGGCGAGCGCGCCGTTCAGCAGCGCGTCGAACGCCCACCTCGCGCGGGCGGGGCCGGGGCCGGACACCAGGTCGGTGGCCAGCGCGGCGATGTGCGGGTGCGTCGACGGAGAGACGCCGGCCAAGGACTCCGTCAGCGCCTCGTGTTCGCGGGCGGCGCCGGGCCGTTCCCGGCGGCTGCCGTGTTCGGCGGCCGCCGCGGTGGCGGTCAGCAGCAGGACGTCGACCGCCCACGCGGCCTGCCCCGGTGCCATGCCGCCCTCGTCGAGCCGGGCCAGCACCGCCTCGACGAGCGCCAGGTAGTGCGGACCGCTCAGCCGGGTGACCAGGGCGACCCTGGCCAGGCTGGGGTGCGCGAACAGCACCGACCGGTAGGAGTCCAGCACCGCCCACAGGCGGTCGCGCCAGTCCCCCTCGCCGTCCAAGGCGACCTCGGCGAGCAGTTCGTCGAGCACCGCGGCGTGCAGTTCGTCGGTGTCCTTGACGTAGACGTAGAGGGAGGCGGGCCCGGTGTCGAGTTCCTTCGCCAGCCGGCGCATGGTGACGCGCTCGACGCCTTCGGCGCGCATCACCGCGACGGCGGCCGCCACGATCCCCTCGCGCGTCAACGCGGGCTTCGCCGGGCGCTCCCGGCGGTTGTACGTGCTTCCCGGAGTCATGCCCCCACTATAGCGAACATGTTCGTCACGAGCACGTTCGGCACGAACATGTTCGTCCAGGCCACCAACCCGAAATCAACACCTCATTCGGCCGCGCCGAATACGGCATTCGGGTCCACCCATTTTGTTAAGTCGCCCGTTAAGCAGCCACATCGAAAGACTCGAAAATAATCGCGAAAGATCGGCCGCGATTATCTGGCGGTCTGGACCACTGGGCGAAGATCACCCGTACGGCGGCTTTCCCTTGCCCCACAAGGTTGTAGCGCCAGGGCGACCAGCGAGTAAACGTTTTCGAAACCCGCTTACACGACATTTGCCGCTTGTGGCAACTCTCCACGAGCGGTATATCTGGGTGACTCGCAATTCGCACGCGGCCGGCCGCACCGCCGGCCGGTTCGATGCCGCCCCCTCTCCCGCTCCCCGGAGGCACCATGCATCGCCTGGACCCAGCCCGCGAACACGTCGTCGGGCTCTACCGCATCGTCATCGGCTTCCTGTTCGCCTGCCACGGCCTCAAGACGCTCTTCGGCCTGTTCGGCGCGAAGTCCGCCGCCCCCGTCGGCGCGTGGCCCGGCTGGTGGGCCGCGGTCATCCAGCTCGTGTGCGGCGTGCTCGTCTGCGTCGGCCTCGGCACCCGGGTGGCCGCCATCCTCGGCTCCGGCTCGATGGCCTACGCCTACTTCGTCGTCCACCTGCCGACCGGCCTGTTCCCGATCCAGAACGGCGGCGAAGCGGCCGCGTTGTTCTGCTGGTCACTGCTGCTGGTCGCGTTCGTCGGCCCGGGCCGCTTCGCGCTGGGCAACCTTTCGGTCCGGCAGCGGGCCGCCGAGCCGACGCGGGCGAGCGCCACGGTCTAGGAGGGACGGGAGATCCCGACGCCGCTGCGCGCGTCGGGACCGTACTTCGCCAGTTCCGCCGCGAGGTCGAGACGACCGGTCGACGCGCTCTTCGCCCGGTCCTCTTCGGTCAGCAGGTCGCGGGGGATGATCCAGACGACCTCGAACTCCAGCCCGCTGGGATCCTTGGCGTACAAGGACTTCGTGGTTCCGTGGTCGGACGAGCCGACCAGCGCGCCCGCTTCGGTGAGCCGGGCGGCGAGCCGCTCGAGGTCGCCGAGGGTGTCGACCTCCCACGCGAGGTGGTAGAGGCCCACCGAGGTCCGCCCGGCCCCGGAATCCGCGGCGTCCGCGCCGATTTCGAAGAGGCCGAGGTCGTGGTCGTTGACCGACCCGGGCGCCCGCAGGAACGCCGCGCCCCGGTGCGCGTCACCGCCGTCGATGTACCCGAAGCCGAGCACGTCCCGGTAGAACGCCACGCTTTCGGCCAGGTCCCGGACGTAGAGCACGGCGTGGTTCAGGCGGAAGATCGACATCGGGGCTCCGTGCTGCGCGCGAATCGGTTGAAGTTTCAACTTAAGGGTAAGCGCGCCCCTGCGGGCGGTCAAGGCAGCAGGGCCGCCGCCCACAGCCGGCCGAGCCAGGCCGCGTACCTCTCGTCGGACCACTCGCGGCGCTCGACGAGCTGGTGCCACAGCGTGCCGTCCGTCGTGGACCACAGCACGTCCCGGCACTCGTCTTCGGGCACCGCCAGCTGCCCGGTGCCCGCGGCGGCCCGGGCGTGCTCGGCCATCGCCGCCAGCCGCTGGCGGTCGATCTCCTCCAGCATCGCCGCCGCCGCGGGCTCACTCGCCGCGGCTCCGCGCACCGCCAGGTGCAGCCGCGCGGTCCGCCGCATGGCCGCGGTGTTGAACACGGCCAGCGCGGCGAACCGGGCCCGCAGGTCGGGTTCGGCGAGCACGGCGCGCAGTTCGGGGCGCTCCAGCAGCGGGACGTCCCGGTCGTCGCCGCCCACGGCGACGTCCCAGACCCGGTGCAGCAGCGCGGGCTTGTTCTTGAACGCCGCGTAGACCGTCTCGGGGGCCACACCGGCTTCGGCGGCGACGTCCGCGATGGTCGTCCGGCCGTAACCGCGCGTGACGAACAGCTCGTGCGCCGCGCCGAGGATCCGCCGCCGGGTCTCCCTCGCCTGCTCCCGGCGGCGACTCGAGTCGTACTGGCGCTTGACGGGCCCGCTCATCGGATACATCCTCACTGTATTGAAAACAGCACGACTGTATTGGAGTTGTCATGCCCACGCAAACCGAGGCCTTCCTGGCCGACATGCTGCCGCGGCAGACCGCCGCCGAACGAGCCATCCACGACGGCGACCCGGAGCCGCGCGCCGCGCTGTGGTCGCAGGCCGACCCGGTGAGCCTGTTCGGGGCCTGGCTGCCGATCCGCACCGGCTGGGCCGAAGTCGGCGAAGCGTTCAAGCGGGTCGCGGCGCAGTTCGCGGACTCGAGCGACTACCGCTTCGAGGTCGTCGCGGCCGGCGCGAGCGGCGACCTCGCCTACACCATCGGCTTCGAGCACAACACGGTGTCGATCAACGGCCGGCCCACGACGTACACCCTGCGCGCCACCCACGTGTACCGGCGGGAGAACGGCGAGTGGAAGATCGTCCACCGCCACGCCGACCGCCCGCCGGACGAGCCCGGGACCGGGGAAACGCTCACCGTGACCCACTCTCGGTAGACCCGGTGACCGACCGGGCGACAAACCTTCGACACCGCATCGAGGCCCTGGTCAGGGGCACCGCCGGTTCGTAGGGTGGGTCCACCGCAGGACACCGTGTCAGCCGTCCCGCGGGCGGTGATGCCCCCGGATCCGACCTTTCCCCGAAGCCAAGTCCCGGGGCATCACCGCGTCATCCGGGCGAACCCTTCGACCAGAGTTCCTTAGTTCTAAGCTATGATTCTTAGCGCTAAGCAATCGATCGAAGGAGTTCCATGCGCATCACCGTGTTCGGCGCCGCCGGCGCCGTCGGCCGCCGGGTCGTCGCCGAAGCCCTCGCCCGCGGCCACGAGGTCACCGCCGTCGTGCGCGACCCCCGCCGCGCCGCGGACCTGCCACCGGAGGTCACCGTGCGCACGGGCGACGCCGCGGACCCCGGCGACGTCGCCTCCCTCGCCCGCGGCCAGGACCTCGTGATCACCGCGACCCGCCCGGCCCCGGGCCGCGAACCCGAGCTCGTCGAAACCACCCGGAGCCTGCTGAAGGGGCTGGCCGGAACCGGCGTGCGGCTGCTCGCCGTCGGCGGGGCCGCCGGCCTGCGCACCCCCGGCGGGACGACGGTGCTCGACGCGCCGGGCTTCCCCGCCGAACTGCGGCCGATCGCGGCGGCCTGCGTGGCCCAGCACGACGTCTACCGCGCCGACACCGCCGTCGACTGGACCTACGCCAGCCCGCCCCTGCTCCTGGAGCCCGGCGAGCGCACCGGCCACTACCGCCTCGGCCGCGACGACCTGCTCACCGACGCCGACGGCCGCTCGGCGATCTCGATGGAGGACTTCGCGATCGCCCTGCTCGACGAGGCGGAACACCCGCGGCACCACCGGACCCGCTTCACCGTCGCCTCCTGAGGTACCCGCTGCCGGTCCTCCTGCGAAGCTAGCGCTTCCGGTAGGTGCTGAGGATCGCCGGCCCGACCCGGGTGGTGGCGGCCAGGTCGAAGTCCACGGGGGCCTCGACGCCGTCGAACAGCCGCCTGCCCGCCCCCACGACACTCGGGAAGACGAGCAGGCGGTACTCCTCGACGAGGCCGTGGCGGGCCAGCTCCTGCGCGACCCCGACGGAGCCGATGACGATGACGTCCCGTTCTTCCCGCTCGACCGCACCGGCGAGATCTCCCTGCAGCAGCACGGAGTTCTGCCACGCGGACACGTCGTGGAGGGTTCGCGACGCGACCAGCTTCGCCGCGGCGTTGAGGCGGTCGGGGAACTCGCCCGAGCGGCCCGGCCAGAGCTTCGCGAACAGCTCCCACGTCTTCCGGCCGAACAGGAGGACGCCGGTGTCGAGCAGGGACCCGAGCCGGAACTTGTCCCCGGCCACCGCCTCCGGGCCGTGGCGGAACGCCCAGCCGCCGGTGGCCGTGCCGCCGGACCCGTCGGGGTCCTCGACGACGCCGTCCAGGGTGGTGAACTCGACGACGATCACGCTCATAATCGCTCCCGGTGCCTCTTCGCCGCGCCCCGGTGGCGCGGCCGCACCGGTACCTACCGGCGGCGGCCGCCGGATTCATCGGCCGCCGCCGGATCGCCTACGCCGTCACGAGCGAGAGGCCGTAGGTCTGCAGGATCTCGTTGACCGGCTGGAACCAGGTCTCACCGCCGGAGCCGCAGTTGCCCCAGCCGCCGGAGGTGACGCCCTGGGCCTGGTCGCCGGTGATGAACGACCCGCCGGAGTCGCCGGGCTCGGCGCAGACGTTGGTGCGGGTCATCTGGTAGACCGCGCCCTGGGCGTAGTTGACGGTCTCGTTCTGCCCGAGCACCGTGCCGCAGTGCCAGTGCGTGGTCGAGCCCGAGCGGCACACCGACGTGCCGACCGGCGCGACCCACGAGCCGCGGACGAGCGCGTCGCTCACCGTGCCCCAGCCGAGCACGACCGGTGCGGTCCACCAGCCGCCGCCGATGCGGATGAACGAGTAGTCGTTGCCGGGGAAGGAGGAACCGGCGAAGGTGCCCATCCACGAGCCGTCCCAGCCGACGACCGAGCTGCCCGTGCCGCCGCAGTGCCCGGCGCTGACGAAGCCGCCCTGCACCGAGAAGCCGATCGAGCAGCGGGTGTTGCCGTTGATGTAGTACGGGTCGCCGCCGACGGTCCCGGCCGAGAACGGCTCCGCGGCCGGTGCAGTGGCCACCGTGACCGGGCCCGCCTTGGCCGCCCGGGCCAGGAAGGCGTCGACGTCGGCGCCGCGCGCCCCCGGCCGCACGGTGACCACGACGCTGCCGGCCCGCGGATCGGCGCGCCAGCCGCTGACCGCGGCCGGGGCGGGGTCCGCCTTGGCCGACGCGTCGAGGGCCGCCTTCGCGGCGTCGAGTTCCGCCGCACT